>JAAWEK010000006.1 GCA_022794265.1 Lachnospiraceae bacterium | reverse complement strand
GTCACCACCTGGAGGTCTGGACCCGCTACCCTGAAAGCGTCCCCTACACTGATAGCAGTGTGAACACTTGGACCTCAGAAAAAGAGAGCAAATGTACTTGAATATACCTACCACACATCTCAATAGTTACTCACTTGGACCGCATAATGTGTGGTCCTCTTTTGCTTATATCTGCGAGAAGATTGCGCAGATGTTTGAAATAAGGCGCAGATTCTCCAAAATGAATAAAATTTCTGTTGAAATTCATGCAATTTGTCAATAGCAATTGTGAACAAGTTGTGATAAGGTAATGAAAACTGAAAAGCAAGGTGTTACTTCTTAGAAGGCGCTACTTGTATAAGACCCATGATATGTGTGTTGGCACATTTATCGTGATTTGGTTTTATACTTGTGCGTCTTTTTTCGTTTATTATGCTGAGAGGAGAGTCATTGTGCGGGTTGTCAAACGCTTAAATACAAACGTCGCGATGGCAAAGGATTCTAACGGCGTAGAGATGATAATCTTAGGCTCTGGTGTAGGCTTTCCCAAAGTTCCTTACGAGCTTACAGACTTGAACAAGGTAGAGCGAACCTTTTATGATATCGATCCCCAATATTATGAGATGATTAAACGGCTGCCACGGTCCGTATTGCTGTCAAGTGCAATTATTGCGGAACTGGCGGAAAGCCAGTTAGACTGTGAACTAAACCCCAATCTTCCAGTTACACTTGCTGATCATCTGAATTTTGCCATTCAGCGTGTGCGGAAAGGCCTGGCTTTTGCGGAACCGCTGGCTTACGATATTAAGCATCTTTATCCCAAGGAAAGTGCGTTAGGCAATCGAGCATTGATTATTCTAAAGGAACATACAGGTGTGGATTTGCCTGCCTGTGAAGCGGTCAATGTGGCAATGCATATTATCAACGCTGAGACAAGTTATGGAGATATCCATACCACAATGTTGTCTTTGCGGGTAATTGAGAACATCAACAAAATCGTGGAAGAAGAACTTCATTTTCATATGGACAAGGACAGTTATCATTATTCCCGATTTATCATGCACCTGAGATATCTTGTTCAGCGACTAATGACAGGGCAATTAGAGCATGAAACAAATACGAACACCTTTTTGCGTTCCTTTATTCTGGAATATCCCGAAGTATATGGTTGTGTACAAAAGATATGCAACTATCTGAAAAAGGAACATGGCTGGGTATGCACCAAAGACGAAATTCTGTATCTGATGTTACATGTTAATCGGGTGAAGGAACAAAATGATCGAGGTTCCTGACCGAGGCCGCTATGGGACATAGTTTCTCAGATTTCAGAATCCGGAGGATCTCCTTCGGTTAACCGGATAATGCTTTCATCAGCGGCGCGCGAGTTGGTGGATCATTATATATTACAGAAATGAGGATTATGGTGGATCATTCACAAATTCTTGAACAACTGCTGCCGGCTTTGGGCGGCAAAGAAAATGTCTCCCACAGTGAGTTGACAGATAGAACGCTGTTAGTCTTTGTGAAGGATCGCAGTCTGACTGACCTCGTTGCTCTGCGTGAGGTTGAAGGGGTTGCGGCCGCTGAGATTAACCGCAATCGCGTTCGGCTCACAATGGGCGAAACTCTGCAAGAAGAACAGAATGAGGAGGTACCTTTTATGGCAAGTAAATACGATGGCCTTGCACGCATTATCATACAAAATGTAGGCGGCAAGGGAAATATTATCGCACTGAAGCACTGTGTCACGCGGCTGCGTTTTACACTGAAAGATGAAAGTCTGGCCAACACAGACATTTTGAAAAATACGGATGGCGTTGTAACGGTCCTCCAGGCCGGAGGCCAGTACCAAGTGGTCATTGGCAGTTATGTGGACTATGTATATGATGCGGTTATTGATGTGGGACATTTGCAGTCCGCAACCGCGGGAGCAGATCAGGATGATACCGCAGCTGATGACGACGGCGACGGCAAGAAACGCAACCTGCTGAATATGTTCATCGACGTAGTCTCTGCGGTAATCCAGCCCACTTTGGGCGTGTTGGGTGCCTCCGGTATTGTCAAAGGTCTTCTGGCCTGCCTGACATACTTCCATCTTCTGGAGAGTTCCAGCGGCACCTACCAAGTGCTGTACGCGTTTGCTGACGGCTTCTTCTACTTCCTTCCCATCTTTTTGGGCTATACCGCTGCTAAAAAGTTCAAAATGAATGAATTTATTGGCATGGCTTTGGGCGCAAGTCTGGTTTATCCCAATATGGTAGCTCTCAAAGGGGCAGAGGCTTTGGGGACCGCGTTTGCGGGGACCGCATTTGAGATGAGCTATACAACTACTTTTTTGGGATTTCCTGTATTCTTCCCCGCTGCGGGTTACACCAGCTCGGTTATTCCCATTATTCTGGCCTGTCTGCTGGGTTCCAAACTTTATAAATGGGGACGGAAAGTGATCCCCGATGTGTTGCAGATGTTCCTGCTTCCGCTGCTTGTTATCCTGGTTATGATGCCTTTGACCTATTTGATTATAGGTCCAGTATCCGGACTGCTATGCGGTGTGCTGCAATGGGTCTTTAACCTGGTTTACAACCTCCCTGTCATTGGTGGTGCTTTGGCGGCTGCATTTGTGGGCTTTATCTGGCAAATTTGCATCATCTTTGGCGTACATTGGGGGCTGACGCCACTGATGTACATCAACTTGGCAACTATGGGTTTTGACTATGTGCTGACGGCCAACATTGCCTGCTCCTGGACGCAGTTCGCCGCTTTGGGCGCAGTATTGGTAAAGAGCAAAGACGAGAAGATGAAAAAGATCACGGTCCCGGCATTTATCTCGGCTTTCTTTGGTGTTACAGAGCCTGCTATCTATGGTATTACATTGCCCAAGAAGAAACCTTTTTACATCACTTGTGTTGCAAGCGCAATCGGCGGCATAATCATGGGTTCTATGGGTGTAGTAAAGTATATGACTGGCGGCATGGGGCTGTTTGCACTTCCCTGCTTCATCGATCCTAATGAGGGCGGCGTCGGGATGCGCAACCTTATCATTGCCTGTATTGCTATCCTGGTCGCTATGGTCATTTCCTTTGTTGGCACCATGATTGTTTGGCAGGATACTGTTCCTAAGAAAAAGAAGGATCAGGAGCCTGACGCCTTTGCGGATGAGGATGCTGTTCCTGCCGGCCCCGCGGTGGTTTATTCTCCTGTAGCCGGTTCTGCCAAGCCCATTACCGAGTGTAAGGACGAGGTTTTTGCTTCTGAGACGTTGGGCAAGGGTGTGGTAATTGATCCCTCCGAGGGCAAACTGTATGCTCCTTTCAATGGTACAGTCTCCAATTTGGCAGAAACACTCCATGCGGTAGGACTCCAATCCGAAGATGGCACAGAGATTTTAATTCATGT
>JAAWEK010000029.1 GCA_022794265.1 Lachnospiraceae bacterium | reverse complement strand
TGCACCTATGATAATTCCACAGGGGAATATCAGGACATGATTTCTTATTATCTGGTGGAAGTCAGGGCTCCGGAAGGATATGCAATTGATTCTGCAAAACATAAATATACCTTTGAGTATCTGGATGACCAGACACCAGTAGTAACCATCCAGAGCGTGATTAAAAACCATAAAGCTCCGGTTACCGGAGATGAGACAGAACCGTGGAAACAGAATCAGCTGTATTTGTTGTTACTGGCAGCATTTGTAATTGGAGGTGGATATATAATTGGAAAACGAAAAGGTTTTAAAATATAGATACGAAATAAGATAGTTGTTTTATGACATATAAGGGCAGGCGTCGTATTTGCGATTTTCTGCCCTTAAAGTATCTCAATAAGGTATTTTGGGACTATCTCAAAGTTTGTGTAAACTTCCAAATTGATGTAAGATAAGATTACACAGTTTGGAGGTTTTATTTATGGCAAGAAGAAAAAATGACAGTCCACAAAAAGCAGCAATGAGAGAAATGATGCGTGATTATCAGAAAGATAACGATATCCGCATCAAAGATGGCACCGATGTAAATTCCGTCATGCGTGACATGATGTCCGTCCTTCTCGAAGGCGTACTGGATGAGGAACTGGACGAAGAGCTCGGCTACTCAAAGTATGATTACCGCAACAAGAAAACGGACAACAGCCGCAACGGACACTCAAAAAAGACAATGCATACCAGTTATGGAGATATGGATGTCTCAATCCCTCGTGACCGGAACGGAGACTATGAGCCACAGCTTATCAAAAAATACCAGAATACAGAAAGCTTTCCGGCCTGTATTGATAGTTCCAAAAATCTTTGTATAATACAGACAAGGGCAGAACCAGAAAACCCGGCTCTGCCCATTGTAACTATTTACACATCTTATATCAGTTTTTTAGTTTACACAAAACGTGAAACAGTCTCGTTATTTTAGATATTAGATAGTTATTCCTCATTATATAAAAAGGCATCTGTAACCATAGTGTAATTCCAATGGTCACTTCCTAAATATCTTATGATAATTTTTGAAGCTTGATTTATCGGACGAATAATTTCTGTTGGTTCAGTTGTATTTAATATTTCATTTGATGTATATATAATTCCTTGTTCTGTTTCAATTTGTATAATTCCTCCACCCTTATATTCGTCTAATACAGCAATTTTGAATTTTAAATGGGAATATTCTCTATTTGCATTAATTGTAATATCAGTTCCTTCATGTGTAAATACAACTGCCTTACTATGCATATTTCCAAATGTATCCTTCACATCTGTACTAATAGATACGTTATCTGACTTGTCTATTATTTGTCTATCAAATAAATTTGTCTTTTCTTTTATTACAGTTCCAATATAAAGTATATTATTTTTTTCAATTGCTGACTTATTGTCAGGTAATAAATTATCGACAAAATCTTTAGAATAATATCGCCTTCCGTTTATTGATACTGATGATTTATCTGTGTTAATTGTCTTTTCATCTCCATCTATGGACAAACCATAATTTTGATATTCAATTACTGGAACATCTTCTAATGCCCCATTTGCTAGTCCTAATTTTTTTGACAAACTTTCTTTTGTTTTGGTTAATTCGTCTATCTGCTTTTCGTAATCAGAAACTTTATTCTTAAAGTCATTTATCTGCTGTTCATAATCAGAAATCTTATTCTTTAATTCTTCATTATCATTTGCCATGTCTTGTATATCATTATCTTTTAGTATAACGCTTTCTCCACCAATATTTACTGTTACTGATACATTTTCTTTGCTCCATTTTGCGCCAATAATTGCAGACACTATAAGTCCAATTAATCCAATTATGGCAACTATTATCCTTTCATTTTTATACATATTTTTTCCTCCCTTTAGTTTTTAATAATTAAATTTTACCATAAAAGAGGATATTTGTCGAATAAAGATTTAATATAATAAAGGTTTTAAATTGCTAAGTATTTCTGCCAGGGTCTTAGGGGGTGTCCCCTAACAAGTTGCATTTGTATATACAAATGCGTATCTTGCCAAAAGAAAAGCCATCTTTTCTTTTGAATGGTTAAGCATCAGCATCGTACCAGATAGTCGAACAGATGGCTTTTCTTTTGTAAGGCGGTTGTAGTAAATAGTTTAATCAGCTGTGATACTCACAGCCAATTAAATAGTAAAGAAAAATGGGTACATGACAATGAAATTAAGAAGTAATAAAACGAACTAAGACGAAATAAAACGAAACAAAGTGCATTAAAACAAACTAAGACGTATCTTTATTTTTGATATGCACCCAAATATGCGATATTGCAAATATAGATTCGGTTGGAAACATATCTAGAAGTCTTCAGTCGAATCTATAAAAAAGATTTTTTAAATGCCTTTTAGCAACTCCGTCATGCGTGACATGATGTCCATCATGAACGAACTCAGAAATCGTGGTATAGAGGAAGGCTGTAAAACATCCTGTTTCGTCAGGTTTTATTGACATACAGAAAAAGTTCTGTATAATACAGGTAAGGATAGAACTAATTAAAATCAGCTTTGCCCTTAAGTAACTATTCATAAGTCTTATATCAGTTTTTTTGCAATTGGAACAACTGTTGGCAAAGCTGAAAAGAGAGAACGAAACATTATAGAAAGAAAATGAAGCAATGCACAAGGCGTTGAATAAGAGAGATTTGAATTTGATTAATAATTTTTAATGGAGAAAAAAATAATCAGCTGTTGGCAGGGGAGTGAAGGATATGTCTGCTAGTGGTTGGGAGACAGAATAATGCTTTTGTTTTTTGTATGTTTTTAGGAATGAAAGTGGTATAATAGATATGGTTACTATTTTATTTTAAGGAGCATATGGGATGAGTACATTTAAAGATTGGGAAGAATATAAAAGACTGAAAGAACGCGGAGATACAAATTCTGTGGTGGATGTATTGAAAAATAAGGATAATGGAGATTTAATTGTCAGAAAAATTATCTTTGGCATTGAACAACCTTTATATCAGGCTATATTTACAAGAGAAATGAGAGCCTTACATAAATTAAATAAATGTTCAAACATTGTGAATATTTTAGGAGAAGATTATTTGCGTACATCGACAACAAAAGAAAAGGTTGGTGTGATTTATCTAGAGTATATAAATGGTATTGAATTAGGAAAAACACCCATTGAAAATTTTAGTGCGAAAGAAAGATTTTCAATTATAAAACAATTATTAGATGCCATTGAAATTTCGCATTCTAATGGTATCATTCATAGAGATATCAACCCTAATAATATTATGCTTACTGAGGATAAGAATGTAAAATTGATTGATTTTGGCATATGCAAAATCAATGATATGATTAATTCCGCAACAGTATATAAATTAGGAACAAATGCCTATTCTGCACCAGAGGTTCATCAGCACAGTGAAAATGCGACTGAAAAAAGTGATTTGTATTCACTTGGTGCAGTGGTTTATTATTTGTTTACAGGAAAGCAGCCTCCATTGGCAGTACAGTTTCAGAATGTATTGGATAGAACACGAGGAATGGATGTTTTATTAAAGCCCATTTTGAAGAAACTGGTAGCAGAAGATCCTAATGATAGGTATGAAGATATTTTTGAATTAAGATCCGACTTTACAAGGTTATTTGCACGTTTCTTAGATTTGGATAAAACAATAATTATGACTGCGGCGTATGAACGAATAAAAGAATTGAGAAGTCTTAAGCTGTTGCCACAGTCGGCAGATATTAAAATGGTTTCTGAAACTTGTATACCAGAAAACTTTTTAGATTTATATGCGTTTTGTAGGAAAGAATCTGACGAGAAAGTGGAAACAATGGTTTATATTTTTATAGGATTTAATTTTCTGGCAGAATGTGTGTTTGACGATGAGCAAAGTGTATTTGATGTTGTGAAGTTTAAAAAGGTATCACCTATTGAGCGAGATAGATTGAGGAAAAGGTATGCTAAACTTGAAGGAAAAATAAGATTTGTAGATAAAAAGTTTGCACACTGGGAACAAAAAAATAATAGTTTTGAAATCAAAAACATTATTATTGACTATTATGAAAATTATATATCCAATAATAATGTCGATTGTGAGTATAAGGAAAAATATGGAGTATGGCGAGATTTATTAGAGTTAATAAGGGAAGATATTGAGAAAAATGTTGTGAGATTGCCTTATGATTCTTATGAAGTGAAAGAGAATCTTTTAAGATTCAGGCTTAAAAAGGGAACATTTATAGATGAAGAACGATTAAATAAGGAACAAATGTTTATTTACGAGAAGAAAGAGGGGCGGAAAAAAGACCGAATAAAGACCTTACCAATAGGTATTTATGAGAACGATCTTTATGAAAAAGGACATGTTGTTTTAGAAATAAATAAGCAGGGAACGATAGGGCTGCCAGTAAGTGGTTATATTTGTTTAGACTATAGAAAAGATAAGATCAATGTTGAAAGACAGTTAGATGCACTAAATGTTTTAGAAAAAGAAGATTATCAGTGTTCTTTTAATTTGAAAAGAATTATTTCAGGGGTAGAATCTCCTTCAGTTAGTGTCATCTCAAAACCTATACATTTCTTTAATAAGAAATTGGACTTGTCTCAAAGGACTGCAATTAAAAAAGTGTTAGATGCCGATTCAATAGCAATTATTCAAGGTCCTCCTGGAACAGGAAAAACAAATGTTATTATTGAAATAATTTTGCAAATACTGAAATCGAATAAGCAGAATCCAGATATTGAGCCTAAGAAGGTTTTGCTGGTATCACAATCACATCCTGCAGTGGATAAAATGTTAGAAGACTTGATCAGAGAAAGTGACAAAAGACCGGATTTACTCCGTATAGGAAGAGATGATAAATTAAATGAGGAAATAAAAGAAGAGTATTCTATTAATGATGTAAAAGAGAAGTGGTATCAAACTGTCAGACAATTATGCAATGAATATGCTAGGAATGCACTTGAAGAAATAGGAATACAAGAAGAGGAATTTGAACAGTATTTTTCAAAATTAGAAAATTCAAAGATTGAAAATATACAATTTTCAAAAGAAGACCAGAAACTTATTGATAGATTTAAAGAAAAAACAAAAGGAATAAAATCAGAAAGAACAAGAAAAATTTTAGAGATTCAAAGGGAGTGGACAGAGCAATTAAAAAAATGTGATGAAATTGAATTATATATTATTAAAAGCACAGTAATTATTGCTGGAACATGTACCGGATTTGTATCAAACAGAATTATACGTGATGTAGATTTTGACTATGTGATCGTAGATGAAGCTGCCAAGGCAACTTTTCCAGAATTAGCTGTTTCATTAAATAAAGCGCATAAAATTATACTGGTGGGTGATCATCAGCAATTACCGCCAGTTTTGGATAACGAAATAATAAAAAATAATAGAGAAAAACTTGATGAAGAGAGTTTGGCACAAGGAATTTTTGAAAAAATGTATAATATGTTTCCAGATGATAATAAACATCGTCTTACGATTCAATACAGGATGCATCCGACCATTGGTACACTAATTAGCCATGTGTTTTACAAAGATGAAATTCAGAATGGTGTAGAAGCACAGGATAGAGAGTTGTGTATAGAAGGGTATGAGGGTACTGCAATTGAATGGATCAGTACATCAAAATATTCCAACAAAGAACGATATGAAAAGGAGTTTGATAATAATGGAAAAAAATCATATCAAAATTATCTTGAACGGAATATTATTGAAAAGAAATTGTTGGAATTAGATTCTAAACTTACCCAAAGGACTAAAGTTGCAGTGATCACAGGATATGGACCGCAAAAATACATTTTACAGACAATGATGAAACAGCATTCTTACAAGAATCTTGAAATTGATGTAGATACTGTAGATGCATTTCAAGGAAGCCAGAAAGATATTATTCTTTATTCAACTGTTCGAAGTAGTGCAAATAAATATGGCATTGGATTTTTGAAATTGGAAGCCAGAATTAATGTTGCATTTTCTAGAGCAAGATGTTTGTTGATTATTGTTGGGGATATGAATTTCCTTGATAATTATAGAATTAGGGGAAATAAATTTCCTGAAATCATTAAATATATTAAAGAATCAGAAGGATGTCGCATTATAGAGGAGTAGGAGGAAAAGGATGAAACCGGTAGTAGAAGCCGTAGCGGGAAAGCTTCCCCGGCAATTAAAAAATTTTCATTTGATTAAAAGACAGGATATCTATATTCCTTTTTGTGAAATTGGTATTACTTGTTTGACGAAGGAAGTAACTGAAATTAATTTATTTTTTGAAACAATATTAAGATTAATTGATATTGAAGTATCTGATGTATATGAAATTTCTTCAATTATGGGCGTGAAGTTTAAACTTTTAAAAGAAACCATAGTTGATATGATTGAGCAAAAATATATAATTACTTCAGAAAATAAGTTGATTATGACACCTGAAGGGAAAAAGGCATTAGCAGATAGAAAGTTAGTTACTATTCGTAAAAAAAATTTAAATGAACTTTCCGTTAATATGATTACAGGAAGCATTGAAGAAAGTGGAAAAAATGTAATTGTACATCCTTCCAAAAGTGAAATTTGTTTAAGTCAAGAACAAACAATTACAAAAGATTTTTTGGAAAGTAATTATGTAACTATAAATGGAATATATCAACGGAATCAGATAGAAGCCAATGTTTTTAATACAAGGGTTTTACAGAGAGAATTGTATAAGATTCTAGATATTGCTTATGAAAAACTGTATTTTGTGAAAGATGAACTTCTCATTTATAAAAATGATGAGACAGAGGATTATGAGTTTGTTATAAAAGGAGATATAGGAGAAAAATATCAAAATAGTTTTTATAATCAAGTTCGAGATGTAGTATTTCCTGGAATGGAAAACTTTTTTGAAAGAAATTGGAATTTTGCACAAGATCACTATGATAAGATGATCCTCAATCAGGATAATAGGAAATACACAAAAGATTTGATAGGAAAACTTAGTGGAACCGAAATAGTTTCAGATGAATTATTAGATGAATATATGCATACTAGAGCTTTGATTGACCAGACGGAATTAGAGGTGTTATTTTCATATAATAAAGAATTCGATTATGAAGGAATAATTATTTCGTGTGAAAGATTAAGAAAATTCTTGACCTCTGGAATGGTGTCTGCATTAGATCAGATAACTAAAAAGAAGATTTGGGTATTATATGAGGAAAGAGAGTATAATATTGAAAAAATATTTGAACAACTGTTTGGAGATAAAATAAAGAGAAAAGAAGTGTCTGTATCAAAAAGAAAAGAAGCGAATGAACAATTTGTATGTTTTTATCCTAATATTCTGGTGGAGTTTGTGGAGAAAACAGAAAAGGTTTTTGATAGGCCGATTACAGTATTTGAAGGGCGAATAGAATTTGATTCTGATGTTATTAAGAATAAGATGGCTAATATAATCAAAGATTATGAGATATCATTTTCGTTATCAAAATCCAAGTCATCTAAAAAGGAACAGCAGAAGTATAATAAAACCGAAAAACGCGATACAGCTCAACCATATAGAAAGTACAGGTACAAAAAGAAAAATAAATAATACATAAAGGCAGGGGTGGATTGCTCTTGCCTTTTATCTTAGAAGGTGTCAACAGTACATAAAAGAAACAAAGTGAAAAATGATGTAAAATTGCGAAAATAAATAATATTATTCTTGAAAATCACCAAAATTGGTGACATAATATATATTAAAAATAATAAAAGTGTTGTATATAAAGTTAAAGTAGTGTAGTGAATTAATTAAAGAATTGAGAAAAGAAAATGATTTTTTTGACAGTCAATGTGGATAGGAACAATATTGATAGGATACAAAAGTGATATAACCAGGGAAGGGGAGATTAAAAAATGCCATATGTAAAAGCTACAGAACGGGTAGGAACCACTGTTAATGGGTTTAAGATTTTGGATTCAAAAAGAGAAAATGGGCGGACTTATTTATATATAATTTGTCCGTATTGTGAAGAAAAAAAATGGATGCGGGTAGAGGACGTAACTTCCGGCAGATGTGTAAGTTGCGGTTGTTATAATGCGAAATATAATTTAAAAAAAGGAAAAGATTTAACAAATTGTGAATTTGGTCGCTTAAAAGCTATAGAAGCTACAGAGCAGAGAGATAATATCAATGGTTCAGTTGTTTGGAAATGTGAATGTTCTTGTGGGAATATAGCATATGTATCAGCAAGCAATTTGATAAAAAAAGCAGTCCGTAGCTGCGGATGTTTTGCAGCAGAAACTTCTTCTAATAATGGTAAAATCGCAGGGAAGAATGTTGCAGAAAATTTTTGTGTGGAAGGCACAAATGTTAAGAATTTAACTGCAAAGATACCAAAAAATAACACGTCTGGTATTAAAGGTGTAACATGGGATTCAGCAAGAAATAAATGGAGAGCTCAAATTTGTTTTAAAGGTAGAAATTATCATTTGGGAAGGTTTTCTGAAAAAAAAGAGGCGATAGCTGCCAGAAATGAAGCTGAAAAAAATATATTTGGTGATTTTCTGGCATGGTATTCCGAAACGTATCCAGAAAAATGAAAAAAAATACAGAGAAAGGAAAATGATAAATGATTGAATTAATAAGGAATTTAAATAGGGAGGATATATATTATGGTATTATACCTTTATTGATTTTTATAATACCATATTTGCATAATTTTTTTCATCCGTTAAAATTAGAAAATGGATGGAGAGGAACTGTTAAAAAAGGTTCCTTTGACAGATACATTACTTTGCAACTTCGCATTTGGATTTATATATATATTATGACAATTATTGTTGGATTTTTTGGTATACTATGTATCGAGTATATAGTATATAGTATATAGTATATCGGACACAACAATTACATATCAAATAAGGAAATTACTTATTTATATTATATTTGTTGGCATATGCATATATTTTCTAAAAAATATATATGAAAGTGATAAAGAGAATGAAATTTTAAAGATGAAACAAAAATTTATAAATTACAAAAAAATTAGGAAAATAATTATATATTTGCCAATTATAACTAATGCATTGGAAATTTTGATAGGTTCATTCTTTAAAGTGATTAATTTATTATCAATTTTAATATGTTTAATTATTGCTATAATAGTATTAGAAAATCAAAGTTCTTATGAATTGAAATATGTTTCTTTTTTCTTCCAGGATGGAACAAAACTGGATAGAGTTTTAAATGAAAGGATATCTAAAAAAGGAAATTGGGTTATAGTAATGATGAATCAGGAAATGAACTTCGATTTAAATTCGATAAAATATGTCAAATAGAATATGAAAAAAATTGACTTATCTATTATAGAAAATCTCTTTTGAATGAATGCTTTGAGTAAGTTGAGATTTGCGGGTATGTCTGTGTGAGGATATGTAATAAATTTTATTTTTTTCTTGACTACCGTATTTATATTTTGTATAATTAAGAAGAATATAACACTTTGAAAGTCTAAAATCTCCAAACTGATGTAAGAAATATTGCTCAGTTTGGAGATTTTATTATGACAAGAAAAACGAAAGTCCACAAAAAGGCATTTAGAGAGAAGATGTCCATCATCATTCTGGAAGGTGCTTTGGATGAAGAGCTGGGTTGCTCCAAGTATGACTATAGAAATAAAAAAAACGATGACAGCAGGAACGGAGTTCTGGTAATTATATTTGGAATAACCGAGTTCTTCATCCGGCTCCTCCATCTAATGCACCTTCTAAAAGGATGGACATCATGTCACGCATGACGGAATTGACATCGGTTCCGCTTTTGATGCTGATATCATAATTTTTTAGATAATCACGCATTATTTCCTCATTGCTGCTTTTTGTGGGTTTTCATTTTTTTATTTAGTTATTATTGCTTTGTAATAGTAATAAGTATTAAAAAGTAGTAGATAGTTATATATAATTAGCAACAATATAGTGACAATAAATTGCTGAAATACCTGTAAAATGAGGCTTTGTTAGAATTACTTTGTTAAGATGTATTTAAATGAATGATTGCTGCTAGAGAAAAGCTGGATGAATACATTGAATAGAAACATAAGATGTATTTAAATCCAACATCTGTTGCAATTTGTTAAGGACTTTTTCAGCATCTGTAGAATTACCATTACAAGCATTGACATTTTTCTGTTTTTTTGTTAAAGTGCAAGAAAGGGAATGAAGTTCTCCCATAGGAAATCAAAATTGCTTTTTTAAGCTGATGATTTCTGTGATTATCATTATCGCAGAAAGGCATTAGCTTTTTTATGTTTAAAATGAGGATTATTTATGTTGACATCATTTGCATTAATTTTTCTCGTTGGTCTTGCTATGGCTTCCATTTGTCAAAAAATGAAATTTCCCCGTATTATTGGTATGTTGGTTACGGGAATTATTTTAGGACAGTATGCACTTAATCTTTTAGACGCTTCCATTTTGGGTATATCTGCTGATTTGCGGCAAATGGCATTAGTAATTATTTTGATTAAAGCCGGATTATCCCTAAATATCAGTGACTTAAAAAAGTAGGATGTCCGGTAATACTAATGTCCTTTTTACCCGCAGTTTTTGAGATACTGGCATTTGTCTTGTTTGCACCATCTATTTTTAAAATAACACTGATTGATGCAGCTATTATGGGGGCTGTTCTTGCTGCCGTATCTCCGGCAGTTATTGTGCCTAGAATGGTGCAGCTTATGGAAACAAAATATGGAACAAAAAAAGGTATTCCGCAGCTTATTTTAACAGGAGCCTCCTTAGATGATGTCTTTGTCATTGTACTGTTCTCAACTTTTATCGGAATGGCACAAGGAAACTCAATAAATATTATGGACTTTATCACCATTCCCATTTCGATTATTTTAGGCATATTCATAGGGGCAGTTGTGGGGGTTTTTCTATCTGCTTATTTTGAAGCAAAATATGCAAACAGGCATTATGTACGCAACAGTATGAAAGTTATTATTGTTTTGGGAACAGCTTTTCTGTTGATTGCTTTAGAAGAATGGTTAAAAAATGTTATTCCTGTTTCGGGACTTCTTGCAGTTATGAGTATGGCTTGTATGTTACGGTTAAAGAGTGTTGTTTCGGTTTCGGCTCGTCTTTCTGAAAAATTTGGCAAACTGTGGATTGCCGCTGAAGTTATTCTATTTGTGCTTGTAGGGGCGGCAGTTGATATACGTTATACTTTGGAAGCCGGATTTGGTGCCGTTCTCATAATTATTATTGCACTTATATTTCGTTCTGTTGGTGTTTGTCTGTGCTTAATAGGTACAAAACTCAACTTAAAAGAAAAGATATTTTGTGTCATTGCCTATCTGCCAAAGGCAACAGTTCAAGCCGCTATTGGTTCAGTACCATTGTCTTTAGGTCTGCCTTGCGGAAATCTTGTGTTATCGGTAGCCGTATTGTCAATCATAATTACAGCTCCATTAGGCGCATTTGGCATTGATATGACATACCAACATTTGTTGGAGAAAGAAGAGAAAACAGAATGAATATGACCGAAACAAAACAGAGAAGAAAACCACACAAGTATACTGATAATCAAACAGCAGCTGGTAGATTTATACCGTTCCGGCAAACGCAGATGAGATATCTGCTGGGAATATGATAGTGTCCATTTTCATTTTGACAAATGGATGAATTTTCTCTTGCCATAATAAAAGGTCTCCTATGATTTTTTAAATTAAAAGACCATCTATTTCTCTAATTTACAGAAAAAGTTTCAAAGACTCTATTGAATAGAAACAGACTGCATTTATAATAAATAACTCCGCAAATCCGGGAATTCCCAGATTTACGGAGTTAATATTTAAAAATATATTATCATCTGTTCTCAATTGACAGTCTATTCCGAGCGAAGTGCAATCACCGGATCTTTCTTTGCAGCTACCCGGGACGGAATTAATCCGGCGATAAAGGTAAGCAGCATACTGATGATTACCAGAATGACGGCACCACCTGCCGGCAGGGAGGCAACTCCCGAGATATCTGCAATGGATTCAATAATAATATTAATAGGAATATTCAGCAGTATGGTTATGATAATTCCCAAAGCGCCAGCAACAAAGCCCACGATTAAGGTTTCGGCATTAAATACGTGGGAAATATCACGTTTGGAAGCGCCAATGCTTCGTAAGATACCAATTTCTTTTGTTCTTTCCAGTACAGAGATGTAAGTAATGATACCAATCATAATAGAAGAAACTACCAGGGATATTGCCACAAAAGCAATCAATACGTAACTAATGGCATTGATAACATCGCTGACAGAAGACATCATAAGACCTACATAATCCGTATATTGGATAACCTTATCCTCCTGTCCGGCGGCTTCCATATCGTCATTATATTTGTCAATGATATCCGTCAGTTTTTCTTTGGATTCAAAATCTTTGGCATAAATGTTGATAGTGGAAGGATTTGATAAATCAGCTGCACCCAGGGTTAAAAGATTATTTTCATATGTGGTATCAGTAAACGCCTGTCCGGTAAATACATTAATCTGCGGATTTGCAGTCTGCTGTTTTACAATGGCGCTTTCATTTATTTTACCAATTACGTAGTTGGTCAGTTCGTTGGTATAAGCAATGGTTCCGTTGATGGAAGTCACAGATGCATCCTTATTTGGACGGATAATACCCACCACTTTAATATCAATGGAATTCTGAAGCAGATTCTTCATATAATCATTATCAGTGGAACGGTTCGTCCAGATACCGTTTTCTTCTGTGTAAATATCCGTATTTATAATAAGCTTATAATGCTGGGATAATAAATCATCATAAGAATAACTGATTTGTTCCTTTGACAATGTATTATCCGGCAATTCGCCCTGCTGCATTTGGGCAAACATTTTTTTGAATTCCGTAAGGTCCAGCAGACCCAGAGCATATAAGGAATATTCGGAAATGGTATTATCTTCGTTCACCACAACTACCACTTCGTCATAATTCTGAGGCATACGGCCGGCTACCACATCATACTGGGAAGAAATAAGTTTTTCATTGTTCAGCATTTCGGTCCAGATATCTGTCTGCATCATGGAAGATATCTGAGAACCCATTTCTTCACTGCCATAAAGCTCAGCCATAACGCTGCTTGGATTTACCTGGAAAATACCCTTTTCCATATCATTTCGGTAAACCATCAAGTCTATGTCATAACCATATTGAATGTCATTACTCAATTCCAGAACTTTGTTTTCCGGGTTATCAAGAAAAGTTTTAAAGCCTTTTAAATCATTGACACTGATAGAATTCAGCATGGAATCCATCATGGAACTCATCATATTATTTGAGTAAATCCGGTCCGGTTCATAAATGATTCCATCGTCTTTCTTGTGTGGATTGGTGAAAAAAAAGCTTAAATCCATAGTGGTTTTCTCAATCGTAAGAGGATAACTGGATAGGGTATCCTGCTCCACACTGTCAATATAATTTTGCATACCGCTGGACAGGGAAAGTATCAGGGCAATACCTATGATACCGATACTGCCGGCAAATGCAGTCATAAAAGTTCTGGCTTTCTTGGTCATCAGGTTGTTCAGACTTAGAGAAAGTGCTGTCAGCATAGACATGGAAGTTTTTAATTTATTTTTGCTGTTTTTCGGTTTCTTTTCGGCAGTTGCAGTTTTTTCTTTCGTTTCCGGTTCGGATTCAGAAGACTTAAAAGGATTACTGTCATCGATGACCGTTCCGTCCAGCAAACGGATGATTCTGGATGAATATTTTGCTGCCAGTTCCGGATTATGGGTGACCATGATAATCAGTTTATCTTTGGAAATATTTTTTAAGATTTCCATAATCTGAACACTGGTTTCGGAATCCAAAGCGCCGGTAGGTTCATCTGCCAGTAAGATTTCAGGGTTGTTAATCAGGGCCCTGGCAATGGCAACACGCTGCATCTGACCACCGGACATCTGATTCGGCTTTTTATGTAACTGATCACCCAATCCAACCTGATTCAGCACATCGATGGCACGCCGTCTGCGTTCGGCTTTTGAAACACCGGAAAGGGTCAGGGCCAGTTCGACATTTGACAGCACGGTTTGATGAGGAATCAGATTGTAATTCTGGAAGACAAAACCAATCTTGTGATTCCGGTAGGCATCCCAGTCCTTATCCTTATATTTTTTTGTGGATATTCCGTCAATGGTCAGGTCGCCGCTGGTATAGCGGTCCAGTCCACCGATAATATTGAGCATAGTGGTTTTTCCACAGCCGGACTGGCCGAGGATAGAAACAAATTCATGTTCCCGGAATTCCAGATTGATTCCTTTCAGAGCATGTACGACAGTGTCGCCGGACGAATACTCTTTAACAATATCCTGTAGTTTAAGCATATTATTTCCTCTTTTCTTTTTTATTACCTGTTTTTGATTTTAGATTATATTGTTTTTATTTCCATTTTTGTAGTGACAATTGTCATTTTTTAGAAATTTTTTACAATTTGCCGTAAAATGGATAATTATTCGCTGATAATCATAACAAGAAACAATAAATTTGTAAATATTGAACAAAAATATTAATTATATTTATAAAAAGTTAATAAAACGAATGTTGACTATTCCTATTAATGGAATTATAATTGGCGATGTTAATTATTAACACTGTTAAATATAGTATAAAGGTGGTGGCATAAAATTGGATTCAGAGACGGGTAGAACTGCCACAGGTCATATTGACAGAGAACAGTTGAAGGAAGAACTGATTCTGTCATCTGTCAGAATGAAAAAAATCGTTAAAAGTTTATTGTGTGGCGGAATTACTCAAAGAGAATATTTTGTTTTAGAGGTATTAAATACAAAGGGGCTGAAATACGGAAGCGGAATGTATGTATCGGTACTGGCCGATATGATTCATGTCTCCATGCCGCAGGCATCCAGAATGTTAAAAAATATGGAAGAAAAAGGGTATATCAGACGGGAAATTGATGAGAATAATCGCAGGAATACGTTTGTATATGCCACGGAAAAGGGGAAAGAAGTACGGATTCAGGCACAACAGGAGATGGATGCCTTTGTTGATAGTGTGATTATCCGTATGGGTGTGGACAATGTAAAAAAATTAATAGAATTATTTAATATGTCAACCGATATTATGGAAGAAGAATTATTAAAACGAAAGGAGAATCCGAATGTCTAAATTATTTAAGTACTGGAAAAGCCATATAGGAATGATTTTGGTTATAATCATGCTTTTGATTGTTCAGGCGTACTGTGACCTGGAATTACCGTCCTATACGGCAGATATTGTAGATGTGGGCATTACCGGCGGGGGTATTGAGCATATTGCGCCTGAAAAGATCAGCAGGGAAACTTTTGATAATATCTGTTTGTTTCTAACAAAGGAGGAGATGGAAATCTTTTCTTCCTGTTATGATTTAAAAGAGGGTGAGATTTACAGCAGAAATACTGACAGCCGGAAAAAAATCGATGAAATTGATTCTATAATCGGAATACCGGTTGTACTGATATCCAATATGCTTTCCCAGGATGCCTCCTCCCTGCAGCAGATGAAACAGGGATATGAAGCAGGCGCCATCAGCAAAGAGGAATTGCTTGCTATGAAGGAACAGATGCAGCAGGAAATGGGAGATTACAGCGATATGCTGGTGGAAGGCCAGGCTGTTGCATTTGTAAAGCAGGAATATAAACAAATCGGTATGGATACCGATAAGATTCAGACCGATTACCTGATAAAAAAAGGTCTGATGATGTTAGGATTTGCAGTAGTAGCCATGGCGGCCTCTATACTGGCGGGACTGATATCCTCCGTGGTGGCAGCGAAAATCGGTATGGACTTAAGAGAAGGAGTGTTTAAAAAAGTAGTATCCTTTTCAAATGGAGAAATGGATAAATTTTCCACAGCCTCTCTGATTACCAGGAGTACCAACGATATTCAGCAGGTTCAGATGGTTACCGTAATGATGCTTCGTATGGTGATGTATGCGCCGGTTCTGGCAATAGGCGGTATCATTAAGGTATTAAGCACCCGGACGGGTCTGGACTGGATTATTGTATTGGCTGTTTTGCTTATAATGGGTGTGGTATTGTTGTTAATGGCTATTGCGCTGCCGAAATTTAAGGTTATGCAGACTCTGATGGATAAACTGAATCTGGTATCCAGGGAAATACTCACTGGTGTGCTGGTAATCCGGGCATTTGGAAGGGAAAAACAGGAAGAAGAACGGTTTGACGATGCTAATAAGGAATTAATGAAAACCCAGCTGTTTACCAATCGTGTTATGACTTTCATGATGCCATGTATGATGTTTATTATGAATGGTATAACGGTTTTGATTGTATGGATGGGAGCGAAAGGAATTGACAAGGGAAATCTTCAGGTGGGAGATATGATGGCGTTTATAACCTATGCAATGATGATTATTATGTCTTTCCTGATGCTCACCATGATTTCCATCATGCTTCCGAGAGCCGGCGTGGCAGCTTCCCGTATTGATGAAGTGATTCAGACGAAAGCCGCCATATCGGATGCTGAGAATGCTGCAGAAGCAGACGGAAAATTGCAGAATGCAACTGGAATCGTACAGTTTGATAATGTATCCTTTAAATATCCGGGAGCAGAGGAAAATGCTCTGGAGGGGCTGAGTTTTACAGCATGTCCTGGAAAGACTACGGCCATTATAGGAAGTACCGGCTGCGGTAAATCTACGCTGATTCATCTGATTCCAAGGTTTTATGATGTAACGGAAGGGAAGATTACCATTGATGGCGTGGATATCCGGGAGTTATCACAGCATAAGCTGAGAAGTCTGTTGGGCTTTGTACCACAGAAGGGAGTATTATTTTCTGGTGATATAGAATCCAACATTAAATTTGGTGGAGATTTTATTACTGATGAGGATATGAAACTTGCGGCGCAGATTGCACAGGCCACGGAATTTATTGAAGGAAAACCGGATGGTTATACTTCTGAAATTTCCCAGGGCGGTACCAATGTATCCGGCGGACAGAAGCAGAGACTGTCCATTGCCAGGGCCATAGCAAAGAAGCCGAAAGTGTTCCTGTTTGACGATAGTTTTTCTGCTCTGGATTACAAAACTGATGTGATTCTGAGAAAAGCCCTGAATGAAAACATATCGGATGCCACCGTAATCATAGTGGCACAGCGTATTAGCACAATTCTTCATGCAGACCAGATTATTGTACTGGATGAAGGTAAGATTGCAGGAATAGGCACTCATGAGGAATTATTGAGGAATTGCGAATCATATCAGGAAATTGCCAAATCCCAGTTATCAGAGGCAGAACTGAAAGGAGGCCGTGCATAATGAGTGAAGAACAGAAAAGCGGACGTTCCCATCACAGGCCGAGGGGTCCCATGGGCGGGGGACCTGGCGTGCCAGCTGAGAAAGCGAAAGATTTTAAAGGAACCGTCAAAAAATTGGTCAGTGAAATAAAACCATTTAAGATAGCGGTTGTTTTTGTATTAATATTTGCCATAGGCAGTACCATATTCAGTATTGTAGGACCAAAGATACTTGGTAAAGCTACTACGGAACTGAGCAAAGGATTAATGCGGATGATTGGTGGAACCGGAGGAATTAATTTTGATAAAATTGGAATGATTTTATTGATATTAATCGGTCTGTATGCAGTCAGTGCGTTGTTTTCCTTTATACAGGGCTGGCTGATGACAGGTGTATCCCAAAAGTTATGTTTTAATCTGCGGGATAAGATTTCGAAAAAACTGAACCGCCTGCCGATTAATTATTATGAATCCAGAACGGTGGGAGAAATTTTATCCAGAATTACAAACGATGTGGATACTCTTCAGATGAGTCTGAATCAGTGTATTACGCAGATGATTACCTCTGTGACCATGGTAATCGGTATCCTGGCAATGATGCTGAGCATCAGTCCGATTATGACGTTGATTGCTTTGGTTATTCTTCCGGTTTCAGGTATCTTGATTGGTGTCGTGGTGAAACATTCACAAAAATACTTTGTGGCGCAGCAGAAATATCTGGGAAGAATCAATGGGCAGATAGAGGAAATATACAGTGGTCATAATATTGTAAAATCCTTTAACCGGGAAGAAATTGTACTGGAGGAATTTGACAGAACCAATGATATCTTATTTAAATCCGCATGGAAATCCCAGTTTTTATCCGGTATGATGATGCCGATTATGACATTTGTGGGAAATCTGGGGTATGTGGCGGTTGCCATTGTGGGAGCCTTCCTTGCGGTCAATGGAACCATTCAGATTGGCGATATCCAGTCTTTTATTCAGTATGTTAAGAGTTTCACCCAGCCAATCCAGCAGATTGCCCAGGTATCCAATATGTTCCAGTCCATGGTTGCAGCAGCAGAACGTGTCTTTGAATTATTAGATGAACAGGAGGAGGAACTGATTGCCGAGAAGCCTGTAAAGCTGGATAAAGTAGAAGGAAATGTATCCTTTGAAAATGTTCATTTCGGATACAATCCGGATAAAATTATTATTAATGATTTCAGTTGTAAGGTAGAGCCGGGACAAACCGTTGCCATAGTAGGACCTACCGGTGCCGGCAAGACCACCATGGTAAAATTATTAATGCGTTTTTATGATGTAAACAGCGGATCTATTAAAATAGAAGGTAATGATATCCGTGATTTTAACCGAAGTGATTTAAGAGATAATTTTGGTATGGTTCTTCAGGAAACCTGGTTGTTTAAGGGAACTATTATGGAAAATATCCGGTACGGACGAATCGATGCCACGGATGAAGAAGTAATTGCTGCAGCAAAGGCAGCTCATGCCCATCATTTTATACAGACATTGCCAGAGGGCTATCAGATGGAATTAAATGAGGATGCCAGCAATGTTTCTCAGGGCCAGAAACAGCTTCTTACCATTGCCAGAGCCATTCTTGCTGATAAGAAGATTTTGATTCTGGATGAGGCAACCAGTTCAGTGGATACCAGAACTGAAGCCAGAATTCAGCGGGCAATGGACAATTTGATGCGTGGAAGAACCAGTTTTGTGATTGCCCACAGATTATCTACCATTAAGGATGCAGATGTAATTCTGGTAATGAAGGACGGAGATATTATTGAACAGGGAAATCATGAAGAATTGATTGCAAAAGGCGGATTTTATGCTTCGCTGTATAATTCCCAGTTTGAGGATATTGCGTAGAGATTTTTAGAAAACAATTTAATAACCGGTAAATAAATACGTTGACATACAAAATATGACAATGTTAGAATAAGGTATAGTATTTATTTACAGAGGATAAACAAAAACTACACTTGTGAAATTCAAAGGACAAATGTTGAATGAACAGGTGTAGTTTTTTGCAGTTTAATATTTTTTCTCTGTCAGGGAGGTATCGAAGGCAGATTTATGCTTGGAGATATAAAGTTGCCAAATGGAACATAAATAATTCTAACAATATATGGACTTGCTTCTGCAAAGCTCATTTGATACAATACAACGTATAAAGAAATACGGAGGAAATGCATATGAAACGATATATTGGAATAGCATAGTAATGGCTATTGCAGAAAAAAGAAACAATTGATTGTTATAGCCATTGCGAATCCTAAAGAAATAAATATTAGGAGGGCAACTATGAGCTATATTCGGGCAGAGGATATTCTGCCAAAGGAAGTTTTGGAGCTGATTCAGCAGTATGTAGACGGGCAGACGATTTATATTCCCAGAAAATCGGAAAGTCATAAACCCTGGGGTGCAGGAACGGATACGAAGAAAGCGCTGATGATTCGGAACCGCCAGATGTATGAGGAATATCAATTCGGTATAACGGTCAGGGAACTGTCACAAAAGTATTTTCTGACGGAAAAAAGCGTACAAAGAATCATCAGGAATTATAAAAATTAATGAAAAGCTGATATCTTTTAAAGGAACAGGATATCAGCTTTTATAAATACAGGAGGTCAGTTTATGCTTACACCTTATTATTTTGCATAGCGCAGCTATTGCAAATACAATAAAACCAAATACCGTAATAGCTTGCGCATAATCCGAAAAATAAAAGGAGATAATGTGAGCTATATCAATTCAATAAAAATTCTACATAAATGTTCAGGATGCAGAAAGAAAATGTATTTTTTAAACACAGGAAAATTCAGGGTGAATGCCAACGGAAACAAAATAGATGTCTGGCTGATTTACCGGTGTGAAAAATGCAAGCATTCGTTAAATCTGACGGTATATGAAAGAAAGAAACCAAACCGGATTCCGCCGGAGGAATACCGGCTTTTTCTGGAAAATGATGAAGAACTGGCATTAAGATACGGAAATGACAAAACTTTTCTGAAAAGAAACAGAGTGGAATATGACAAAGAAATGAGTGGCGGCGGAAGTTTAAAATAGACGGAAAATTACATATATCACACCGGAAAACTGATATCCGGTGTGATTTTTATATTTAATTTATAACTTTTTAGATTCATTTTATTGCAATATTACCAAAAAGTTGTAGCATTATATGAGAACAGATTAGAAACGCAGTTTTAGGATTGAAAGGTTGGATAGTGAAAGATTATGAGAGATCGATTTATTAGATTTATGTATGGCAGGTACGGAGTAGACGATTTATCAAAGTTTATGCTGATTCTGGGAGCCGTTTTCCTGCTGATTTCCGGAATAATCGGTATTCCGTTGCTGTATCTGCTGGCAGTTGTTATGATGGCATATCTGTATTTCAGAATGTTTTCCAGAAACATCCAGAAGAGATATTCCGAAAATATGAAGTTTCTTGAATATAAAAATCGTGTAAAAGTTTTTTTTTCTAAAATCCACAGAGATATGAAAACAAGAAAGACCCATCATATTTATACTTGTCCCAATTGCAGACAAAGAATCAGAATTCCGAAAGGAAAAGGACGAATATCCATTCGGTGTCCGAAATGCTATACTGAATTTATCAAAAAAAGTTAATAGGTATTAGAGCGTGTTTGAAAAATCATTCCAGCCATCTGCCAGAAAGCATTTTTCAAACATGCTCTAGGAAAGGAAGAAAAAAGTTGTTTGGATATATTACGGTAAACCAGCCGGAAATGAAATTTAAGGAATTTGATGTATACAGATCCTTTTATTGCGGACTCTGTCATTCCCTCAGGGAGCGGTATGGGAATATTGGTCGAATTACCCTTAGTTATGATATGACTTTTTTAGCTATGGTACTGACCGGATTATATGAGACCGAAACCAGACACCTGCAGGCCCGCTGTCTGACCCATCCTGTTAAAAAGCACAGGGCAGTGGTCAATGAATTTTCCGGATATGCGGCGGATATGAATATTATTTTATCCTATGAAAAATGTCTGGACGACTGGAAGGATGAGAGAAAACTGGCAGGGGGGATTGGAACCCTTTTGATGAAAGGGAAGAACCGGAACTGCAGGAAGCGGTATGAGGAAAAAATAGAATTTATTCTGGAGAAGATGAATCAGATTCACATGGTGGAAAAAATAAATGATTTAACCATAGATCTGGCAGCAGGGTATTTTGGAGAGATAATGGGTGAAATATTTGTTTACAGAAAGGATGAATGGGAAGAAGATTTAAGGAAAATGGGTTTCTATCTGGGGAAATTTATTTATCTGATGGATGCCTATGAAGATATAGAAGATGATATACGCACTGGAAATTATAATCCGTTTAAGGTATTGTATGCGGAAGAAGAGTTTGAAGAAAACGTCCATAAAATACTGACAATGATGATGGGGGAGTGCTGCCGTGCATTTGAACGGTTGCCAGTTGTGGAAAATATTGATATAATACGAAATATATTGTATTCTGGAGTATTTGCAAAGTACGATATAATCAGAAGAAAGAGGCGTGAGAAAAATGTTGGATCCCTATAGTGTCCTTGGATTATCACGAAATGCCTCGGAAGATGAAGTTAAGAAAGCATATCGTGCTCTTAGCAGAAAATATCATCCGGATGCAAATGTGAATAATCCCAATAGAGACAAAGCAGAAGAGAAATTTAAAGAAATTCAGCAGGCTTATCAGCAGATCATGCGGGAAAGAGAAATGGGAAGCGGATATAACGGCGGTGGATATTCTGGAAATTATGGTAACGGTAATGCCGGCGGTTTCGGCGGCTTTGGACAAGGTAGTTTCGGAGGATTCGGCAGCGCCCAGGGAGCCTCGGAAGACGAGTATACAATACATATGAGAGCTGCGGCAAATTTCATACGTTCTGGTCATTACAGGGAAGCCCTGAATGTGCTGAATGGCATTGGTAATAAGACGGCAGGATGGTATTATCTCAGTGCTATTGCCAATGCAGGTATCGGAAATAATGTGCTTGCCTTGCAGTATGCGAAACAAGCGGCCGCCATGGAGCCGAATAACAGGGATTATCAGAATCTGGTGTATCAGATGGAATCCGGCGGAAACTGGTATCAGGGAATGCAGAATCCCTACGGTTCTGCCATATATATGGGAAATGACTGTTGTATGAAGCTGTGTCTTGCAAATCTGCTCTGCAATCTTTGCTGTTGCGGCGGAGGAAGATTGTAGAATGAAGCATAATTTATATCCGATTACTTCCGGGTTTGTATTTCTTTATGTTACAGTTATGTTTCTGGTTTATCCTTTATATTATCAGAACTACTATTATGATATCGTAACCTGTCGGTTTTATCTGTTTGTAATAATGACCGGGATTACGGTATTGCTTTGCCTGACGGCTTATTTTGTGGAAGGCGGGGGAAAAGATTCTGCGGAAAAGAAAGAAATAATATGGGGAGCGGACTGGATAGTTCTGGTGCTGTGGGGAATCAACCTGATATCCGTTCTGCTTTCTGACCATATGCAGACGGCTATTGTGGGTACTCCCGGCAGAAGTTCCGGGCTGATTACCATTACCTGTTATGTGGCTGTCTATTTTATGATTACAAGGTTTTATACACCGTCTGTTTGGACCTTCCGATTGCTTTGCATATCATCCATAGTAGCATCGGTCATAGGTTCCCTGCATTTTCTGGATATCGATTTTCTGGGATTTTATGACGGACTGGGTACTGGAGAAAAGGCAATGTATCTCTCTACCATGGGACATGCTAATGTGGTGGCAAGTTTTTATGGTTTGGTACTTCCTGTGGTTATGGTATTCTATGTAAACGCCGAAGCATGGGGAGACAGAATTTTCTATGGCAGTACGCTGGTAATATCTGCAGCGGGACTGTTTGCTACCGGATGTGAAAGCGGGGCCATTATTGCAGGAGCAATGTTTCTGGCAGGCTTTGTGGCAATCAGGGATAATCGGAAGATTTACAGAATATTTATGATTTCCTTGCCGGTACTGGCAGTCTGTAAAATCCTTTTACTAATTAATGAGGAAAAACAGATGCCCAGGTCGCTGGAGACATTCCAGAAAATCCTTGGGGATAAAACAATATTTATAGTATTGGTTCTGTTTCTTCTAATCCTATCAGCCTTGTCTTTTTGGCAGTGCCGGAACAGCAGCAGACAGAGGGAAAACGGAATCTGTATTCAAAAATCCTATATCAGGGGCATACTGATAACAGCAATTCTCTTTATTCTGATATTTGTTGGTGTTATCATATTTTTTAGTACTGTTGGAAAAAATATTCCTCTTGGCAGACTGGAAAATATGCTGCGATTTAATGAAAAATTCGGAAGTTACAGGGGTTACATCTGGAAACTGGTGGTAAGTGAATATGGGAGACTTCCACTTATTAATAAATTATTTGGTGTGGGCTGTGATACATTACAGCCATTTCTGATGGAATTTTATAGCAATGAGATGTATGTTACAACCGGTGCATATTATGATAACGCCCATAATGAATTTTTGCAGTATCTGATAACCACGGGAATCCTGGGACTGTTTTGCTATATTATTATATTGTTTATTAAACTGCGTCAGGGAATCCGGTATATGATACGGGAAAACAGTGTGATAATGGCAGCGGCAGTATTTGGTGTTCTGGGTTATCTCCTGCAGTCTCTGGTAGATATCAATCAGTGTGTTACCACACCGTTGTTTGTGCTTATGGTCAGTATGCTTGGGTGCAGGGGACCGGAAAATGGCAGAACATTTAACCTAACCGGCTGAAAATGAGAATAAAAAAGCGGCATTCAGAAAGAAGCTCTCAATCCTGAATGCCGCTGGCTTTTTATTATATATACAGGTTTTCTATAAAACAGAAGAAACAAATATATCATAAATGGCTTTTAATGCTTTTTCAAAATCGGCATCATTAACACCGATGATAATATTTAACTCGCTGGAACCCTGGTCAATCATTTTTACATTGACATGGGCATGGGCCAGTGCGGAAAAGATTCTTCCGGCCGTACCTCTGGTAGATTTCATACCACGGCCAACCACTGCAATCAATGCGATATCCGATTCTATTTCAATGGAATCCGGCGATACGTTTCTGTGAATTCCGGCCAGAACTTCCTGTTCTTTTGCTTCAAATTCAGACTGCTGGACAATAATGCTCATGGTATCGATACCAGAAGGCATATGTTCAAAAGAAATACCGTTTTTTTCAAATACCTCCAGAATCTTTCTGCCGAATCCCAGTTCCAAATTCATCATATCTTTTTCAATACTGACTGCGGTAAACCCTTTCTTTCCGGCAATACCAGTGATAGTATATTCCGGTTTCTTTGAAGTGCTTTCAACAATCATGGTACCGCTGTCTTCCGGTGCGTTGGTATTCTTGATGTTAATAGGAATTCCTTCTTTGCGGACTGGGAAAATGGCATCTTCATGCAGAACTGTAGCACCCATATAGGAAAGCTCACGCAGTTCTTTATAGGTAATGGTAGTGATTACCTTTGGATTGTCGATTACCCTTGGGTCTGCCACCAGAAAGCCGGAAACATCCGTCCAGTTTTCATATAAATCCGCTTTTACGGCTTTTGCAACTATGGAACCGGTGACATCGGAACCGCCTCTGGAGAACGTCTTGATGGTATCATTTGGCATGGAGCCATAAAAACCAGGAACAACTGCACGCTCAATGTCTGCCAGACGTTGGGAAAGAATCTGGTTGGTTCTGTCAGCATCAAAGGCACCGTTATCGTCAAAGAATATAACTTCAGCGGCATCTACAAATTCATATCCCAGAAAATTTGCCAGAACGATACCGTTTAGATACTCTCCGCGGGAAGCTGCATAATCTCTTCCTGCTTTACCGATAAAGCAGGCTTCCATAATACTGAATTCTGCCTCAAGAGAAAGCGTAAGCCCCAGTTCGTTGATGATTTCATAATATCTCTTTTTAATATTCTCCAATAATGGTTTATAATCTTTACCTTTTGCGGCAGCGGAATAACATTCATATAGCATATCCGTAACCTTGGTATCCTCCGAAAATCTTTTTCCCGGAGCAGAAGGAACGATATATCTGCGGCTGTCATCAGATTGAATGATGTCGGCCACCTTTCTGAACTGTTCTGCATTGGCAAGGGAACTGCCGCCGAATTTTACAACTTTAATCATGGTACGTTTCCTTTCTTGTAATTTACATAGTTAGGCGATTTTCAAACTCATTGTCACAGGTCAGAAGTTTCGCTTTCACTCCGTTGAACGGACAATTTCGTCTCATTTGTTCGCCTATAACGGACAAATAAACTGAAATTGTCCGACCAAAGTCGCAAGTCGCTGAAACTTCTGACCTGTGACAATGAGTTTCGCAATCGCCTAAATTTACATAGTTGCAATTATACACAAAAAAGGTTTCATTAATCAAGCATTTTTTGAAAAAGTTTTATTGAAATTTATAGTTATTTTAGTGGCATTTTATTATGAAAATGTAGTATAATAGCCTTATACATTAAATCAGATTAGGAGGTATTCTATTATGGGACGTTTTACTTTACCGAGAGATTTATATCATGGCAAGGGTTCTTTGGAGGAATTGAAGAACCTGAAAGGCAGGAAAGCCATTATCGTTGTGGGCGGCGGCTCTATGAAGCGGTTTGGTTTTCTTGATAAAGCAGTAGGCTATCTGGAAGAAGCAGGCATGGAAGTAAAGCTTTTTGAAAATGTGGAGCCGGACCCAAGTGTGGAAACCGTTATGAAGGGCGCAGAAATGATGCGGGAATTTGAACCGGACTGGATTATTTCAATGGGCGGTGGTTCGCCGATAGATGCGGCGAAAGCAATGTGGGCATTTTATGAATATCCGGATACCACATTTGAAGATTTGATTGTTCCATTTAATTTTCCGACACTTCGGACAAAGGCGCAGTTCTGCGCGATACCTTCTACTTCTGGAACGGCTACCGAAGTTACCGCATTCAGCGTAATAACAGACTATCAGAAGGGAATTAAATATCCTCTGGCAGATTTTAATATTACACCGGATGTTGCCATCGTAGACCCGGCACTGGCAGAGACCATGCCGAAGAAACTGACGGCTCATACCGGTATGGATGCCCTTACCCATGCGATTGAAGCATATGTTTCCACACTGCACTGTGATTACACGGATCCGCTTGCACTCCATGCTATCAAGATGATACATGAAGACTTAAAGAAGTCCTATGACGGAGATATGGAAGCCAGAGACCGTATGCATAATGCGCAGTGTCTGGCAGGAATGGCATTCTCCAATGCATTGCTTGGTATCGTACACTCCATGGCCCATAAGACGGGGGCTGCTTTTTCAGGCGGACATATTGTGCACGGCTGTGCCAATGCCATGTATCTTCCAAAGGTGATTAAGTATAATTCCAAAAATGAAGAGGCAAAACAGAGATACGGCCAGATAGCTTCCTTTATCGGATTAAAGGGTGATTCGGACGATGCACTGGTAGAGGCATTGATTCAGGAGATTCAGGCAATGAACAGATCACTGGATATTCCGGCCTGCATTAAAGATTATGAAGGTGGAATCATAGATGAGAAGGAATTTATGGAAAAGCTGCCGGATGTTGCGGCACTGGCCATATCCGATGCATGTACCGGTTCCAATCCGAGAACTCCGTCTCAGGAGGAAATGGAAAAGCTGCTGAAGGCATGTTACTATGATGAGGCGATTGATTTTTAAATAAAATATATATCAACCGTCTGATTGGACTGACGATTGCAGTATAAAAATAAAAAGAATCACAAGTATGCGGGAAGCAATACTTGTGATTCTTTTTATTTTGGGTTATAATGGCAAAGATTACAAATAGATAAAAACTTACGAAAATATTATAGGAAATTCTGTCCAGGAATTTTTTGATGCATATTATACAGATGAGAAGCTTTATAACATATATACGGTAATTCGTATTGCAGATTAGGAAGGAGATTTATCGAATGGAAAAGGTACACACATCCTGCGGGGATGTTGTTGTGACGGAAGAAGAGATGAACATTAAAGAAACCGTCTCTGAAATCACTTTCAATTATCAGAACTCGGACCTGCTGTGTCTGAATAAAACCATGCATCTTCCCAATAGGAATGAAGTCATTGGTATAATAAAAGATTTAAGAAAAATCATTTTTCCCGGATATTTTGAGGATGTTCGTTTAAGCTATTCATATGCAGAATATTATGTGGGAAAAATGCTGGTAGATATACAGGAACGGTTAAAACAGCAGGTGCTGTTAGCTATTCGTTATATGGAACAGGAAAAAATGCAGGAGCCCCTCATTTTAGAAAAGGCAAATGAAATCTGCCAGAACTGGATTGAGAAGATTCCTTATATACAGGAAATGTTATTAAAAGATGTACAGGCAGGATTTGACGGGGACCCGGCAGCAAAAAGCAAAGAAGAAATCATTTTTTGCTATCCGGGATTTTTTGCAATTTATGTATACCGTCTGGCCCATGAACTGTATGTTCAGGATGTCCCGTTTATTCCGCGTATAATGACAGAATATGCCCATGGTAAAACAGGAATAGATATCAATTCCGGAGCAGAGATAGGAGAATATTTTTTTATTGACCATGGTACCGGAGTGGTAATCGGTGAAACTACCGTTATTGGAAATAATGTAAAATTATATCAGGGCGTTACACTGGGAGCTCTTTCTACCAGAAGCGGTCAGCAGCTTCGGGAAGTGAAGCGGCATCCTACCATAGAGGATAATGTGACGATTTATTCGGGAGCCACGATTTTAGGCGGAGAAACCGTAATCGGAGAATCTACGGTAATCGGAGGAAATGCGTTTATAACACAGTCCATTCCCGCTAATACGAAAGTCAGTGTGAAAAATCCAGAATTAAAAATGAAAGAAGGAAATTCGGAGAAGCTGAAAATAACAGGTGAAATTTCGGAACATCCGGAAAAGATATCGAATGAATCCGGCATTTGGGAAAAATGTAAATAAGAAATACGAAGACATGGAGACTGGTATGAAATCATTGGTAAAATATTTAAGAGATTATAAAAAAGAAACTGTATTAAGTCCGTTGTTTAAATTACTGGAGGCAACCTTTGAACTGTTTGTGCCTCTGGTAATGGCTTCTATCATTGATAAGGGTATAGGAAGCGGAGAGAAAGGATATATTCTGCAGATGTGCCTGGTACTGGTGGCGTTGGGAGTAATCGGACTGGTGTGTTCCATTACCGCACAATTTTTTGCAGCAAAGGCAGCCGTAGGCTTTGCTGCAAAACTGCGCCATTCATTATATGACCATATACAAAGTCTTTCTTTCAGTGAAATCGATACGCTGGGAACTTCAACATTGATTACCAGAATGACCAGTGATGTGAATCAGGTACAGAACGGCGTAAATCTGACGCTGCGTCTGCTGTTGCGTTCGCCGTTTATCGTTTTTGGCGCCATGATAATGGCATTTACCATCGATGTAAAAGCGGCGCTGGTATTCGTGGTGGCGATACCACTGCTGAGTGCCGTGGTATTTCTGATTATGTATTTCAGCATACCGTTGTATAAGAAAGTACAGGGCAGCCTGGACAGGGTGCTGATGCTGACCAGGGAAAATCTTACTGGAGCCAGGGTTATTCGGGCATTTAACAAAGAGCAGGATGAAATAGATATTTTTGAAGAAGAAAACCATGGATTAACAAAATTACAAATGTTTGTAGGGCGGATTTCCGCACTTATGAATCCGGTAACTTATATTATCATCAATGGAGCCATTGCTGCACTGATTTATATCGGAGCCATCCGGGTGGACAGCGGCGCCCTTACCCAGGGAGAAGTTGTGGCGCTGGTCAATTATATGTCCCAGATTCTTGTGGAGCTGGTGAAAATGGCAAATCTGATTATTACGGTAACAAAAGCACTGGCCTGTGCCAAACGTATTGAGAATGTATTTGATATAGAATCTGCAATTACGGAAGAGGAACAAATCGCCGGTGCAGTTGAAGAAAGTCCTTTTATTGAGTTTAAAAATGTTTCTTTTGCATACAGTGGAGCTGGAGAAAATGCCATATCAAATATCAGTTTTACGGTGAACCGGGGAGAAACTATTGGCATTATCGGAGGTACCGGATGTGGAAAATCAACAATTGTCAGTCTGATACCAAGATATTACGACGCCACGGATGGAGAAGTCCTGATACAGGGAGTGAACGTGAAGCAGATGAAACTTTCAAATGTGCGTCAGATGGTGGGGATGGTCATGCAGAAAGCAGTATTGTTTAAAGGAACCATTCGTGAAAATATGCAATGGGGAAAGAAGGATGCCAGAGATGAAGAGATATATGAGGCTCTGGATATTTCCCAGTCCAGGGAATTTGTGGAAAATAAGCCACTGAAATTAGATGAACCTGTGGAACAGGGAGGAAAAAATCTGTCGGGAGGACAGAAGCAAAGGCTGACCATAGCCAGGGCTCTGGTTCGAAAACCGCAGATATTAATATTGGATGACAGTGCTTCTGCATTGGATTTCGCAACGGATGCCAGATTGCGGAAGGCATTAAAAGACATGAATGAAAAAATGAGTCATACGCTTACTACGTTTATTGTATCCCAGAGAACCTCCTCCATTCAGCATGCAGATAAAATCATTGTGTTGGAGGACGGCGAGATGCTGGACATAGGAACCCATGAAGAATTACTGAAACGGTGTGAAACGTATAAGGAAATTCACCATACCCAGATTCCGGAAGAACCAGCAAAGGAAAATACATCTGCAGAGGAGGCGGAATAAATGAAAAATAAAAAGACGCAGATGCAGACATTGAAAAAAGTCCTGGAATATATTAAAAAATATTCTGTTTATGTAGTGCTGTCTCTTTTGTTTGCGGTAGCAACGGTGGCATTCACCCTGTATATTCCTATTCTTACCGGAGATGCAGTGGATTTGATTCTGGGAAAGGGGTTCGTGGACTTTGAAGGAATATATAAGATTTTAATCCGAATTATTATCATTATGCTGCTGACAGCTCTGGCCCAGTGGGTTATGAATATCTGTAACAATAAGATTACCTATGGAGTTATCCGGGATATTCGGGATAAGGCTTTTAAAAAACTGGAAATCGTACCTTTAAAATATATTGACGGAAATTCCCATGGGGATATAGTAAGCCGGGTAATTGCAGATGTGGACCAGTTTGCGGATGGTCTGCTGATGGGATTTACACAGCTGTTTACTGGTGTAATTACCATTTTCGGTACACTGTGTTTTATGTTATCCATTAGTTTTAAAATCACTCTGGTAGTGGTGGTGATTACTCCGGTGTCCTTGTTTGTGGCCAGTTTTATTGCAAAACGGACATATTCCATGTTTCAGAAACAGTCGGAGACCAGGGGGAAACAGACTGCGCTGATTGATGAAATGATTGGAAATCAAAAGGTAGTTCAGGCATACGGACAGGAAGCGGAAGTCCTGAAAAAATTCGATAAGATTAATAATGATTTGGAAAAATATTCCTTACGGGCTGTATTTTTTTCATCCATCACCAATCCGGCGACCCGTTTTGTAAACAGTCTGGTATATACCGGCGTGGGACTGGCAGGAGCCATTTCCGCCATGCATGGGGGAATCAGTGTGGGACAGCTTTCCTGCTTTCTGAGTTATGCCAATCAGTACACCAAACCATTTAACGAGATATCTGGTGTTATAACGGAACTGCAGAATGCGCTGGCCTGTGCGGCAAGAATCTTTGAACTGATTGGGGAGGAACCGCAGATACCCGATGCACCGGATGCGACAGTATTAGAAAATGCTTCGGGAAAGATTGATCTGGAACACGTATGTTTTTCTTATGTTCCGGAGAAAAAACTGATTGAAGATTTTAATCTGGCAGTAAGGCCGGGACAGCGGGTGGCAATCGTAGGACCTACCGGCTGTGGAAAATCCACAATAATTAATCTGCTAATGCGGTTTTATGATGTAAACAGCGGCTCCATAAAAGTGGAGGGAACAGATATCCGGCGGATTACCAGAGACAGTTTAAGAACCTCTTACGGCATGGTACTTCAGGAGACCTGGCTGAAGGGAGGAACGATTCGCGAAAATCTGGCAATGGGAAAACCGGAAGCCACGGATGAAGAAATCATTGCCGCAGCAAAGGCCTCCCATGCTCATGGCTTTATAAAACGGCTTCCGCAAGGGTATGATACGGTAATTACGGAGGACGGCGGAAATCTGTCCCAGGGACAGAAACAGTTATTATGTATTGCCAGAGTCATGCTGTGTCTGCCTCCGATGCTGATTCTGGATGAAGCCACCTCTTCCATTGATACCAGAACAGAACAGAAGATTCAGAGCGCATTTGCTGCCATGATGAAGGGAAGGACCAGTTTTATCGTTGCCCACAGACTTTCTACTATTAAAGAAGCAGATATTATTCTGGTAATGAAAGATGGAAGTATTATTGAACAGGGTAACCATAAAGAATTACTAAAGCGCGGCGGTTTTTATGCAGACCTGTATAACAGTCAGTTTGCAAGATAGAGTGAAGAAGGGCATTATCGCAGATGGAGGGCGATATGCACAGGTGTTACATGGAGAATTTACTATACAGCCTTAATGCAGTCATACCTGTTTTTTTAATTATTGTAGTGGGATATGTTTTAAAACGGACGGGTATGCTGAATGATGAATTTGCAAAAACGGCAAACAGCTTTGTTTATAAAATTACGTTGCCGGCCATGCTATTGAACAATATGATGGCATGTGATATCCGCCATACGTTTGACGGCGCCTATGTCCTGTATTGCGGGGCAGTGACTTTAACAGGGATACTGATTGTTTGGGGAAGCAGCAGGATTGTTTTAAAAGACAAATCCATAGTGGGAGAATTTGTTCAGGGCGCATACCGGGGAAGCGCAGCGATTCTGGGTATTGCCCTTGTCCAGAACATCAGCGGAAATACTACGATGGCTCCGTTAATGATGCTGGGCTCTGTGCCGCTTTATAATATTTTTGCGGTTATCGTACTAATCTTTGAGAATGGGCAACAGATGGAAAGCAATCATATTAGTACCGGGCATAGGAAGAAAAAGATAATCAGTTCTGTTCAGGGAATTTGTAAGAATCCTATAATAATAAGTATTTTAGGCGGAATGTTATTATCTTTTTTTGATGTGGGTTTTCCGGTGATTCTTGATAAAACCATAAGCAGTATCGGTTCTCTTACCACACCGCTGGCATTGATTGTAATAGGCGTAGGATTTGAGGGAAGAAAAGCGCTTAAAAACATAAAACCTGCCGTTGCAGCTTCTCTGATTAAACTTGTCATTCAACCGCTGGTATTTCTTCCGGTTGCCATATGGTATGGATTTTCAGCCGATAAAATTGCCGCTGCCCTGGTAATGTTAGGAGCACCCACAACGGCAACCAGTTACGTAATGTCAAAAAACATGGGTCATGAAGGCACTTTATCCTCCAGTATTATAATGCTGACCACATTGTGTTCTGCATTTACAATTACCGGATGGATATTTATATTGAAGTCATTCAATGTGATTTAAAACGTGTGGAGTTTTTTGCAAAATATTTGTGGATTCTGTGGGACAGGGAGGCAAAATCGTGCTGGAAATCAAAGATATACTGGAAATAAGCAAATACCGGGAATATGAACAGGGACGGGAATTATACGGCTGCCAGAGAGTGTATGGTTTAAATGTCATTCCGCTTCTGGATTCCGGTCGCTATGAAGTAACTGCGGAGATTAAAGAAAGTGATGAACCAAACGGGAAACTTTATCAGGTAAGATTGTGGATTGATGAAAAGAGCAAGGAACGCAAAATATACAATTATACTTGTACTTGTGAAAAAGACGGATTCGAGATGTGCAGACATGATGTGGCCGTTGCCTTTTCCTTTGTAAAATTCCGGAAATCCCAGGAACTGAAAAAAGAGGTGATTCCGGTAACAATGCAACGTCCAACCTCCAGAGATATTCAGGCGGCAATCCGCAAATATTCCGTTACTGCTGATACGATACCTGACCGTGGTCAGGTGTTTTTGGATTTGAGTCTTACAAATAACGGAGCGAATGGTTTTCTTGTTCAGGCAAAAATAGGAATTACAAAGAAATATGTTGTGCGGAATCTGGTGAAACTGGCACAGGATATGACGGCGAAGAAGCAGGCAGAGTATGGAAAAAACTGTGTGGTGTATCATGACAGAGCATCGTTTGCGGAGGAATCCTTACCAAAGCTGGATTTTTTAATGGAGCTGATTAAGGGAAGCTTTCCGAATTTTGAGGAAATGGTAGTGATTTCTGGTAATTATCGTTTTCTACCAGTCTATCCGTATTTTATGGAGCGGCTGTTTCAGGTTTATATGAATCAGGAACTTATAATCGATGGCAGGCCATATCTGATTTCTGAACAAAATCCGAAGCTTTGTCTGATGATTCGGAATGAATCAGATATGGGAATATCATTAAATATGGAAGAAATCCGCCTCATAAATGGTGACCGCCATGATTATGTACAGTGTACAGAAGGGATTTTCCGTTGTAGTCAGGAGTTTTCTAAAGATGTTATTCCGTTTGTCCGAACCATGAACAGTATGAAAGAAAAGAGCAGGCGCGCAATCTATTCCGACCGGAATTTTTATTTTATTAACCGGTCGGATTATCGTGCTTTTTGTGGCGCTGTTATTACCCGTTTGCAAAAACATATCGGTATCGTCTGTGAGGGAATAAATTTAGAAGATTATATGCCCACAGAACCGAAATTTCATATCTATCTGGATGGTACAGGAGGAATTCTGACTTTAAGGTTAGATGTGTTATATGGAAACGATATATTTGAACTGTATGAAATTCGTGAAACAGAGGGGGAATACAGGGATATTGCAAAAGAAAGAGAAGTTCTGAAAATTGTGGGGAAATATTTTAATATCATATGGGGAGAAGAAGGAAGACAATGGAAAATCACGGAAGAAGAAAAGCTGTTTGGATTTTTAAGTGAAGGAATCACGGAATTAAATACTGTAGGAACCGTATATGCAGCAGATAATTTTAGTGTGTTTAAAATAGCAGAACCTCCGAAACTGTCGGTTGGTGTAGGACTGCATGGGGATTTGATTGATATCACCGTGCAGCCGGGAGAATTAAATTTAGATGAGATATATAATATTCTGGAAGCTTATCGCAATAAAAAGAAGTATTACCGTTTGAAAAGCGGAGAATTTTTCAGATTGGAGGACGGAAATATTGCCCTGCTGGCAGAACTTAAAAACGGGCCGGGATTTGACAGAGGTGCATTTGTAACTGGTACGATCCATATTCCCGGATATTTCGCAGGATATATAGACGGTACCATACGGGATAAAGCCGTAGACGATTCGGTTCGGAGAAATAAAGAGTTTAAAAAACTTGCCAGAGATATGAAAGAAATATCAGATACGGATTATGAAGTTCCGGAAGAATTAAATGCAAAACTGCGGAGTTATCAGAAAACAGGATATCGCTTTCTCTCCATGCTGTCTGAATTCGGATTCGGCGGAATTTTGGCAGATGATATGGGATTGGGAAAAACATTACAAATTATTACTCTTCTGGAAGCAAAAAAAGAGAGTAGCCTGATTATTTGTCCAGCTTCCCTGGTCTATAACTGGGAAAGTGAGGTGAACCGTTTCGCACCGGATTTATCGGTACTTGCAGTAGTCGGGGAACAGAAGAAACGGGAAGAGCTGTTAAAAGAATATGAAAATTATCATATCATTATCACTTCATATGATTTGCTGAAACGGGATATTGAGTTATATGAATTCTGCAGATTTCAGTATTGTATTGCCGATGAGGCTCAATACATAAAAAATCTGACAACCCGGGTGTCCTGGGCGGTAAAAAGAATCCAGGCAAAAGTAAGGTTTGCATTGACCGGAACCCCTATTGAAAACCGGTTAAGCGATTTATACAGTATTTTTGACTTCGTTATGCCAGGATATCTGAAAGATTATGAAAGCTTTAAAGCGGATTATGAAATACCTGTCGTCCGGTATCAGGATGAAACAATACTGGAAAGATTACAAAGACTTGTACATCCTTTTATATTGAGACGCAAAAAGGAGGAAGTATTAAAAGATTTGCCGCCGAAGATGGAGCATATTGTATATGTAAGGATGACCGAAAAACAAAGGGAATTATATAATGCCAGACTGGATTTGCTCCGTATGGAGCTGGCAAAGAAAACAGAGAAAGAATGGAAGGAGGACCGGCTGAAAATTCTGGCGGAGCTGACCAGACTGCGGCAAATTTGCTGTGCACCGGATATATGTTATGAAAATTATGATGGCGGTTCTGGTAAAATGGATACCTGCATGGAACTGATAGAAGAGGCAGTGGAAGGTGAACACCGGATTCTGGTTTTTTCCCAGTTTGTTACCGTTTTAAAAAAGATTGAACAAGAGTTAAAGATAAGAAATATATCTTTTTTATTTCTTAGCGGAAAAAACACTAAAGAAGAACGGCGCAGAATGGTGGAAGAATTTCAAAAAGAACAGGTACCAGTATTTTTAATTTCTTTGAAAGCAGGCGGAACAGGATTGAATCTCACAGCGGCAGATGTGGTGATTCATGTTGATCCTTGGTGGAACGGAGCTATTGAAAATCAGGCGACAGACCGTGCATACCGGATTGGACAGATTCGGACCCTGTCGGTTATGAAGCTAGTAACAAAGGACAGTATTGAAGAAAAAATTATCAGGCTTCAGGAGAAAAAGACGGAACTTGCCAACCGTGTGGTTTCCGGTGAAGGTATGACAAATAATAGACTTGACAGGGCAGAATTAATGGAATTACTGGATTTTTAGTCCTTCGGCGGAGAGAATAAAGGAATTTCCGGCGGGCGGATACTGAATAACAGAAAGTAAAAAATTAATATTCCGGTTAATGTCAGGTAAACTCCGGGATTTGCTCTGCACAGGCAGGTTTCCTGAGAGATCAGATAATAACTGACCATAAAACTTATAATTACTGAGAGAATAAATATAGAAATATCAACTGCGAGAATACTGTTTCCAAATACACCAGTATAGGTATAAAAAAGGGTTATGATGGATAAAAGACCAGCAAGAAGACCAAAGAATTTTCCACAGGAGAGTTTCTGGGCATAATCCGTCAGAGAGCTGTGTAATAAAAGGCAGTATTCCAATACGGAATATAACAGGTATGGATAGAACAGCAGTTTCAGATGTTCAAAGGTAGATTCGTTTTGAGCAAAAAACAGTCCGATGATATTCTGCCTGCCACTCCAGTCATATACAAAATGTGCCAGTGTGCCGGTGGTAATGACAAATAGAATACCGATGATTTCAAGCTGCCGGAGTCTTTTTATATCGTTCATTGTAATATCCTTTCAAGTAACTAACGGGATTCTTTATGTTATGATATGTGGCGTTATATGGAAATATTCAAAGAGAAGGGAATAATTTCTCTTGATTCAAAATTCAAAAAATCTACAAAAAACAGTTGACAAAAGGTAATCCGGGTGATATCATATTCAAGTCGCTTGTGAGACGGTCAACAAAAAACGATAAAAAAATCAGGGAACTGAGAAAAAAGTCAAAAAAAACAGTTGACAGAATCCTGGCGTTATGGTAAACTACCAAAGTTGCTGCTGGGAAAGAGCGGCAGAGAAAAACCATGAACATTGAAAACTAAACAGTATCAACCATCCCTGAAAAATTCCAAATTTTTCAAGATGTAAGACATCAAATGCGAACACTGTCGGAAGACAGTATCCAAAAAGAACAGCAGAACACATGAAGATGTGTCGGATAAGAATGGCTAACGTCGTTCTGGATCCGGGAAAACTTTTTAACGAGAGTTTGATCCTGGCTCAGGATGAACGCTGGCGGCGTGCC
>JAAWEK010000027.1 GCA_022794265.1 Lachnospiraceae bacterium | reverse complement strand
TGCACCTATGATAATTCCACAGGGGAATATCAGGACATGATTTCTTATTATCTGGTGGAAGTCAGGGCTCCGGAAGGATATGCAATTGATTCTGCAAAACATAAATATACCTTTGAGTATCTGGATGACCAGACACCAGTATTAACCATCCAGAGCGTGATTAAAAACCATAAAGCTCCGGTTACCGGAGATGAGACAGAACCGTGGAAACAGAATCAGCTGTATCTGTTGTTACTGGCAGCATTTGTAATTGGAGGTGGATATGTAATAGGAAGAAAGAAAAAAGTATATTAGAAATTATAAAATAGGGACATTTTAAATAATGTCCTTATTTTTTAAAGTTTTCTAAAGATAAATGATGAATTATTTACAAGAAAGATTAAGGCAGAATATAATATTTACATTAAATATAAAGGAGATGTCAATCCTATGGATCCTGCCTTGTTAGAAGAATCATTAGATTCAACATCAATAGAGGAGCATTCAACTTCAAATGATAGTATATTTTCTTCTGATTCCAGTCTTCCAATATTAACAAGAGGTGTATTACCACTTGATGAAGTAATACCGCCTCTAGAACCAAATTCAGATGAATTATTGAAGCATATGTATCAAACAATAATCGGGTTTGTAGAAGGGGGAACGAATCAGATATCAGGAGAATTATTAGAAGCAATTAACGTAATAGATCCATATTTTGTCATGGAGCAGGAACAACAGATAATTGATAAGGCAAACCAGTTATATGGGCAATTGCCAAAAAGTGAAGACAAAGTGGATGATGATTTTATGGAACAATTCTCGTTTGATCAAAAAGAAGGATTTTATAGGGCTCTTCCTGCAGTCACAAATATGACAATGGTTCCGATACTTAAAGGAGAATTTATCGATTATAATATTACATTGTGTGTAGCATGTAATCTTCCGGAGGTATCACAAATTGTTGATGCTATAACTGAAGCACTAATGGAATTGGATGATAGTGAAAAAAGAAAGCTAAGAAGTACAAGAACTAATATTTTTGTTCATAATGCATTAGGAACAAAAGTAGAACAACAAAGTACGTGGCAGTTTGATCAAGTAAGAAACTTACATACAGGTGATATATTTTTAACATCATCAAGAAATGAGCTTTCAATGCCAGGATATATTAAAAAGACAAAAGGAGAGGAAGAAGAGGGTAAAGCCATTGTTAAACATGAATTTGGACATATCCTTCATGCAATATTGAATCCGGCAAATTTTAGATTGTCCTCTGTATTAGATTCTATGCATAATACACACAGGTCATCAGAATCTTTAGATCAGATTTTGGATGCAAGAGGAGATCAAAACTCTTATAGATGGTATTATGCAGCAATGCATGAGTCTGTAAGAGAATTTGTAGCTGAAACGTTCACTGCATTAACTTCCGGGGCGCCAATATCCGATGAGCAGTATAACTGGTATTTAAAACATGGCGGACCACGAGTAGCCAGAAGGAATAATGGTCAAAATGGTACATTTCAAGTTATGAAAAAATAATACTTGACAAATATGAGAAAATAAAGTATTTTATTCTACTTCAGTGCATACTATTTAGTGTGTACACATAAAGCTCATCTACCACTTATAGGAAGAAGGAGTAACGAAAGTGCTTGGATTTCCCAAGCGCTTTTTGATTTATGTGTTAGTTGCTTGTTGCTTTATAGATTGATTATATTCTGTTAGTAATTTTCATGTATGTTTATAAGTTATTGATTTAGAAAAATAAAAGAAAATAGAAAAACAGAGTATTACTTTGGTGCAAAGATACAATATTTGAACATTGGTTTTGACTATATCTAAGAATATGAGAAGACCAGACAATTATTTCATATCTTCTTTAGAAGATGTTCTGGTAATCACATCTGGACCATTTGATATTTATAGAAATCTAAATAACGTATAAGGCCTCACAAAAATGTGAGGCCTTGCCATAATAACTTCAATCTTCTTTAATGCCCTATAGGCGCAATTAGATTGTGAAAGATTATTCTTTCTGTTCAGTTATTATATAATATAATATGCGATTAGTCAAGAAAATATTCAAAAAATATATTGTTCTTTTATAGCTTCATTAATTAAATTCATTTTATCTTCTGAAAAAGATATTTTATATAAAACATCTATGGATTTTCTTGGAGTATAAATTCTGGCTTTATCAATTGTCGTAATTTGACCAATTAATGCAATGCTTCCTTCTTTAATTTTATCTAATTCACGTTGACTTTTTTTAATAAAATCGATATCATTCTTTGTTTGTTTTACTTTATCATCTTGTTCATTCTTTTTTTCAAAAAACCTATCGAGTTTATTAGTTATTTCTGGTGATAATTTAATAGTCTTATTATCTGACTCAGCTAATTCACTAGATAGCATTTTAGAAATTAAAGATAGAGTTTCATTTATAGATTCTAACTCATCCATTTCTTTTTGTGATTTTTCAAGAACTAAAGAATGTCTGTTGTATAGTTTGCTGAATAATTCTGTACCAAGGAATACATCATTTTTATGAGTGTCATTTTCTGTTCCAGAGGTTAGAGGAATAACAGTAACAACATGAGAACTGTGGTCATTTTTTTTATCAAGAACAATTGCATAATGTAAACCTCCATATTCTTTACCTACATTAAATCCAAAATTTACTTTTAAAACATTTCCACGTTTGTAACTGATTTGTTTAAGTGGAGAATAGTTTTCTTCTTTCAATATATAGTTTGAAAATGATTCAAGCCAATAAGAAAGTAAATTTGCTTTTTTTAAATGCTTTGGATTGCTAGAATTAATATAAAATTCAAGCATTTTGTTTAAAGTTTTAATTGAACTTTTTTTATGTGAGATTACGTATTCTTTTGTTAATTCTATACTCATAGGACCTCCTTAGTAATTATTAATTAATCATAATATATTTTACTATTAAATATCCTAAAAAACAAGAATTTTCTACTTAATTTGTCAAATTAAGTAAATCAATAATATTATGTTTTTATAAAATATTTATTTAGTATTTTTTAAAAATTGTTTTTTTATTTGCCAGGGTCTTAGGGGTGTCCCCTAACAAGTTGCATTTGTACCCACAAATGCGTATCTTGCCAAAAGAAAAGCTATCTTTCCGTCTGAATGGTTAGGCATAGCATCGAATCAGGCAGGCAAAAAGATGGCTTTTCTTTTGTAAAGCTGTTTTAGTGAATATTTTTAGTTTTTACCAGCTGCGATATTCACAGCTGATAAAATAATAAAGAAAATTGGTATAGAAAAAGATACTTGATGAAAATAAACAATAAGAATACAAAAAAATACTTGTAAAAAAACGTAATAATGATATAATTAATTGATATGTAAATAAAATAAACACAAAAGGTATATAAATGATGAATAAGACAATGGAAAAAATTGAAACTGGAAAACGATTAAGCAAATTAAGAGAAGCATTGGGATATACTCAGAAACGGATGGCGGAAGTATTGGATGTATCTGAAGCTTTGTACCAAAAAATGGAAAGTGGAAGATATAACATATCAGTTAAAACTATGCGCAAACTAAAAGGATTTACCAGTGTTTCAATTGATTATCTCATGTTTGGAGAACAAAAAACATATGAAGATATCTGGATACAGTTGCAGACTGTAGAACATTCCGTAAAAATGAAACTTCTGTTTCGACTGATAGCTTATTTTGGAACAGATAGCAGTGATTTTTTTGTAGACAGAAAGAAGGAAGAGGTGTTTTCTGGGTTTTTGGATGAGTGGGTAGAAAAATATTAAATGGAATCCCATAGAATTAAATGGAGCATTACGGAAAGTTGTGGAAATGAGTGGATTGAGACAGAAAGTTAAAGAATATATTATTGCTTGAAACATCAAGGTTTCGAGCGGTGTATAAGAAGGAAAATATAAGTAGAGAGATAAATAATTTCTAAAATTTTATTGATTATCGCTTTGTAAAATAAAAAAAATCAAAAATATATTAACCTTACAGATATAAAATGTTTATGTTAAAAAAACGTAATATGATTACAATTACTCAATATACAATACAAAATAAATATGAAAGGTGTATATTGAGATTAATATGGAAAAAACAATAGTAAAAAGGGAAACAGGAAAACGATTAAGGAACCTGAGAGAGGCTCTTGGATATACTCAGGAAGGGATGGCAGAAGTATTGGATGTATCTGTAACTTTGTACAAAAAGATGGAGGGTGGAAGTTATAATATATCTGTAAAAACATTACGTAAGTTAAAAGGATTTACCAGTATATCAATCGATTATCTCATGTTTGGAGAACAAAAGGCATACGATGATATTTGGATGCAGCTACAGGCAGTCGACCATTTTACAAAAATGAAATTGCTGTTTCGGCTAATAGCTTATTTTGGAACAGAAAGCAGTGATTGTTTTGTAGGCAGAAAACAGGAAGAGGAATTTTCCGGGTTTCTGGATGAGTGGGTAGAGAAATATTTTAATGTATAGGAAATATTTAATTGGATTATTTGTCTATACTGGGTGTTTGTTTGTATCGGATTATGATATTCTTGGAAGTATTACAAATGCCTATGAAATAACGGAAAAGTTAGGAGGAAAAAAATATGCAGACACAAAAAAACGAAATTCAGGAAAAAGCTGATACATCAGAATTTGAATTATTGATGTCAGGAAAATTTATGTATGGTGCAATATATGAATTATATAAAATAAATGAGCATATGAGAATGGTATGCTTTAATGGGCAGTTTGCTACATCAGCCTCTAAGTTAACTCAGACATTATTTACAATTGACAATGTTTATGGCAGACCTGTTGCACCCGTATATGCTCTTACATCACAGGTACATACAAGAATGATTGTGGAAACTGATGGTCAGGTTAAGATATGCAACGAAATTGATGGATTAAAATCTACGGCTAAAGGCAGTGTTATCTATTGTGTCAGATGATTATTGGTTTTACACAATGTTCTTTTGAAAAACAATCATGGCTTATGCAACTCTGAATCGCCTGTGTTTCGGCTTTACTTATACCACTACCACAGTTATTTTTGGCATATTTATTACAATAAAATGATTTTCATAACTGGATACAAGTATCTTCCAATATGGCAAATGGAAAAAAGTCTTAATTTAAATGAAAGAAAACAAACGAGGAAATCGGAATCATCGGGTAAAGAAAATCGTAAACGGATGAGAAAGGGTGGTGGACCACCAACAAAGGGTTCGTCAACCAGCGGTTCTGATACACTAATTACGTCCACATTGTTTTTCTTGAGAAGAGGCTTGTGTACGATGCTTTCTTCCTGATTTCGTGCAAAACGTGAAAACTTCCAAATTAGGATTACATCGATGGGATGCTCCTTTGATATGGTATATCCAATCATTTTCTGAAATTCTAGCTGTTTATCTGCCCGTTTTCCAAGAATATGAAATCTTTGCTTATGATGATATTATTCTTCTGGGGATAATTCAGAAGAAGACGATTTTGGGCGTCGGGGGAAAGTTCTTCTTGCTTGTCGGTACTGACACGGATGTAGAGTGCACCGGTTTTTTAGTAATCGGCCATAATTAATAAACCATACTGATTGATAGTTGTTTTAAAAATATATTATATTTGATCGGTGTGTTTAAATATAATGTATATTAAAAATGTTTTAGCACATTTAATGATTAACTATAATATATTCATGAAATATGCAAAGTATTGCAGAATGACAAAAGAAGGAACAATAAATCTTACAAGATATAATCAAGAAGTAGCTAAAGCAGCAGGCAGAAATCTGTTGAAGAATAGTAGATTTGAAAGTATAATTCTAATATGCTTGGGAAGACAACTTAGGTGTAAATCAGCATTTAGTAGAGACAATGTATGATGACAGAAAAAGAAAAGATGGGGCAAAGGTAACATTCGGAGATAATGTATGGATTGGTGTAAGTGTCACCGTTCTGCCCGGTGTCACCATTAGGAAGTGATACAGCAATCGTGTGGGAAGTGTCGTAAAGCATGATAATCAATCTGGTGTTATTGTAGCTGAAGTTCCATGCCGTGATATCCGTCAAATTACAAATGCTGATAAAAAAATTACTGGAGGAATGAAAATGAAATTTGATATGAATCAATTACAATGGACGAGAGAGCCAGAATCGTATATCATCACGCTTGATAAAATTGAAATTGAAACAAAGCCACATACAGATTTGTGGCAACGCACATATTATCATTTTCGAAACGATAATGCCCCTGTGTTGCAAATGGAAACGGAAGAGAAATATTTTTCATTTGTTGTAAAAACGGAATTTAAACAGAGTAACCATCGTTTTGATCAATGTGGAATTGTTATGTACTTAGACAGTGAAAACTGGCTAAAAGGTTCAATAGAATACGAAAACGATGAGTTTCAACATTTGGGCAGTGTTGTGACAAATAAGGGATATTCTGACTGGGCAACTACAGAAATAAATGCATCCATAAAATCTATGTGGTATAGATTAAGCCGAAGAGTGGATGATTTTTGCATAGAATGTTCTGTGGATGGAAAAAAGTTTCAGCAGATGAGAATATGTCATATGTGGAAAGCCACTGGTGCAATTAAATTTGGCATTTATGCCTGTAGTCCTGAGAATTCATCTTTTAAAGCTATATTTAGCCATATGGAAATGACTGAATGCAAATGGCTTGCACATGACGGGCAAGCACCTGATGAAGTATAGAGGGGGAATGAATGATATTTCTACACGAGTTAAAAATGTAACTTTTGGTACTGTTCAAATGAATGTGGCTTATTACAAACGTTTTGAAGTAATTGTGTTCCGGTTGGATACGCAGTGATACCTGTGAGTTGATTTTTTGCTTGTTTGGTGTTGTGATAAGCAATGATATAGTCGTTCAAGGAAGCAGAGCAAATGGAACAGCGAAATCTACATCTGATATAGATATTGCAATAAGGGTTCCATCTGATAAATTTAACGAACTTATTAGTAAATACTTCAAAACACCTAATCTAGGCTCTGCAAAGGAGTGTACTATGCTACATGCCATAGAAACGGGTAAGATTCAAACAGGAGAAGCTAAGTTAAGTAGTTTGAGAAAACAACTTCAAGACATATTTGGAATGGAAGTAGATGCCTCAATAATTAAACAAGGAGGGGCGATAATCCTCCATTTATTTCATTTAATTAGGAGGTGAGTGCCTCATGCATGAGGATTTATATTGTAAAGTATATCTTGATACAAGTCTTACATATGAAGAAATATTTTCAATAGTAGTAAAATATATTGGTGGAAAAAAAGAAGCATTAACTTATATAATTGCAGATTGGTGCGAAGTTAGTATTCAGAAAAATAAAGAATATAATGTTGAACAATATTTATTGGACACTGATGATTTTGTATATTGGAAATATTATTTAGATATAGAAGCTTTGGAAGTTGGAGAGGGCGAATATATTAAAAAAATTTCTGATTTGTTAAGATATTTGAAAACTTATTGTAAGGGTGTAATTGCTGCTTGCGATTTTGAAGAGGAATTGAACGTTTAGGTAAAAGTAAAAGACCAGTAAAGTAAGAAGTCATAGATAATTTTATAAGGATAAGTATTTTGACAAATGATGGTTATTATAATATTTACTTAACAAACTGTTAATACGCTATTGCTATCTGGTTGACCCAGTGGGGCTCCAAAGACCTTGGAGAAAGCGGGTATAACGCCATAGAGATATTGAGAAATTTCTATGGTGATAATATGTATATCAATACCGCTGAACAAATATCCGGTATTCCGATTTCATATCCGGGAACGCCGCTGGATATCGGATCTACCGGAGAAAAAGTCAGACTGGTGCAGGAGCAGTTGGACCGGATTGCAGAGGTTTATTCCAGCATTCCGAGAATCACTGCAGATGGAATTTATGGAGAGCGGACGGCAGAGGCAGTCCGGCAGTTTCAGAAAACATTTAATCTTCCCCAGACGGGAGTCATAGATTTCAGAACCTGGTATAAGATATCCCAGATATATGTAGGAGTAACAAGGATTGCAGAATTAGTTTAAAGATATTTCAAAAGCAGTTACAAATTAATAAAATAATAGAAATCTGCCGCAGTGATTAACAGCTGTGGCAGACTTTTTTTTAACAAGATATATTTTCATTAAAATAGTAATATGTCTTTTCGGTAGCTTCATTCTGAAATTCATATGAAATATCTTGTCTCTTTGCTTGAAACAAAGTATAATAAAATAGATGAAATTTTACATGGACTATGATATACTTTATAAAAAACGAAACAGTCTGTAAGTTCTGTTATGGCATATAGAATTAACCTTAGTTTTGAATGACTGTCGGGATTATGCCGTGCAGGGTGAAAAGACAGAAATGGAGGAAATGATGCAAAAAAGTTTATCTGCAGCAGAAGCATTGGAAAAGTTAAAAGAAGGAAATCAGAAGTATTTATCTGCCACGGCAAATATGGGGGACATATCGCCGCAAATCCGTCAGCTCACCTGTAAAGATGGGCAGAATCCGTATGCAGTCATCGTGGCCTGTTCGGATTCAAGAGTTATACCTGAAAGTATATTTATGGCCGGAATCGGTGAATTATTTGTTATTCGTGTGGCCGGAAATGTAATGGATAATCATCAGCTGGGAAGCATAGAATATGCGGCGGACCATCTCGGATGCAAGTTGGTAGTTGTATTAGGACATGAGCATTGCGGTGCGGTAAATGCGGCAATTCATCATGAACCAGCAGGTTTTGTTAAAACGATTACAGATGAGATTCGTAAGGCGATTGGCGATGAAAAGGATGAACTCCGGGCAAGCTGTTTAAACGTAGAGCGAAGTGTATCGGTGATCAGGGACAGTCTTGGAATTCAGGAAACGGATGAAAATGACGGTTTGAAAGTATGTGGGGCTGTTTATCATATTGACAGTGGTTCTGTTGAGTTTTTAGAATGTTAACCGATTTGATCGATTAAAGTAAAGGAGTTATCCAGATGGTGATTAGAAGAAAAAAAGCAGAACTGATAAAAGCGGTTTCAGAGTTAAAAGAGACGGATTATTCGAAAGAACCGGAATTAAACAGTATTTATCGAAGATTGTCAAAGGGAAGAAAACAGTTTGGGGAAATTTTGGAGAAGAATTTCAAAGCAGTTATGCAGATAAGTTCTTTGGATTTGACAATGCAGCATCAGACAGAAAAAATTGTAGAAATAACCCGTGATGTGACAAAAGCTACGGAAACTATTTTCGGTACTTCCATGGACAATCAGATGATGACAGGAAGGTCTAACAACCAGCATGAGCAACTGACAAGTACGATTATTGAAGTTTCTTCGGCATCCGAGGAAGTATACCGGAAAATCGAATCCGGACAAAACGAACTGACGCTTATTAAAGAACTTTCTTCACAAACGATTGAGATATCCAAAGAACTACAAAAAGATATGGATGAACTTTTTAAAACGATTGATCGGATGAGCGGAGTTATAGCCGGCATTGATTCTATTTCGTTGCAGACCAATTTGCTGGCACTGAACGCTTCCATAGAGGCAGCACGGGCAGGAACAGCAGGCAAAGGATTTGCAGTAGTGGCAGGCGAAATTCGGGGACTGGCAGAAGAGACTCAGAAACTTACCGGCAGTATGGGTAGTTTTGTTGAAGAGATAAAGAATGCATCTCAGAAAAGTATTCAAAGTACAAATAGTACGATTGAAGCGTTGGATACCATGACGGAGAAAATAAAAAATGTCTGGGAATTAAATGATGAAAGCCAGCAGCATGTTTCTAAGGTAAATGAATCCATTAGTTCCATTGCCAGTGTCAGCAAGGAAATCAGCGCTTCCATGAATCAAATGGAAAACCAGTTAAAAAACAGTACAGATATCATGCGTCAGGTCAGTCAGGATTTAAAGAAAGCGGTAGAGCCGGTGGTAGGTATAGAAAAAATACTGGATGATACGGTAAAGCAAATGGGAAGTATGTCCGAGGATGCATTTTTTCATTTGGGTAATACGGATTTTGCCAAATATGTTAATAATGCGATTTCTGCACATCGTACATGGCTGGCAAATCTGAAGAAAATGGTGGATGAACAAACAGTTATTCCATTGCAGCTGGATTCTTCCAAGTGCGGGTTCGGACATTTTTACTATGCCATGACTCCAAAGATACCGGGAGCAATGAAAATCTGGGGAGAACTTGGATTTAAACATAAAAAATTCCATAAGTTTGGAGAAGATGTTATACATTCCATAAATTATGGAGAATATTCAAAAGCGAAAAAGATTTATTATGAAGCGGAAGTTTATTCTGGTGAATTAATTTCTGATTTGGAAAAAATACTGCAGATAGTAGAAGAATAATTGTACATATATAGCAGACAGTGCCAGTTTATGGCTTTGTCATGATAATCAGATGGGATATCCGTCATATTAACAGCAGTGTTGATATGGCGGATTTTTATGTCAAATGTGAATTTTTTGCAACTTTTTTCATTTCTTTATTGTTGTTATAGTGAGAAAATAAGAACAGGGCAGACAGAACGGAAGGAAAAATAAAATTAATGTTTAAGGAGAAAAGTCATGAGATATGATGCATTTATCAGTTATAGACATTCGGAACTGGATATGTATGTTGCAAAAAAAATTCATAGAAAATTAGAGTCATTTAGGATTCCCCGGGCTGTGGCCGGAAAATCAGGTAAAAAGAAGATTGAGAGGGTATTTCGTGACCAGGAAGAACTGCCGATTGGAAGTGATCTGGCAGATAACATTAAACAGGCGCTGGCAGAGTCGGAATTTTTAATTGTTATCTGTTCGCCGAGAACTCCGGAATCTTATTGGGTGCAAAAGGAAATCGATACTTTTATTGCCATGCATGGGAGGGAACATATACTGGCAGTATTAGCAGAGGGAGAGCCGGCGGAGTCTTTTCCTGAAAAAATACTGTTCCGGGATAACGGAGAAGCAGTGGAGCCTCTGGCAGCGGATGTCAGAGGGAAAAATAATAAGGAAATTGATAAAAAAATGAAGACAGAAATCATGCGGCTGGCGGCAACTCTGATTGGATGTAATTTTGATGATTTACGCCGGCGGCGCAGGGAACACAGGCTGAAAAAAGCCATTCTGGCTTCAGCGGGGGCGGCAGTGTCAGCCATGGCATTTGGGGGGTACAGTTATTATAATTCCATACAGATCCGGAAGAATTATAACGGCAAACTGATTAACCAGTCTAAATATCTGGCGGATACCTCCCTTTCTTTGCTGGAGCAGGGGGACCGTATTACAGCAGGACTAATTGCACTGGAAGCTCTTCCGGCTGCAGGACACAACAGACCTTATGTACCTGCTGCACAGTATGCATTAAGTGAGACATTACATTCCTATAAAACCGGAAACCGTCTGGAAAACGATTGTCTGTTAAAACATGAGTTGCCGGTCAGGAGTTTTACATACAGTATGGATGGGAAAAAAATCGTATCCATAGACCAGGGAAATTCAGTTTATGTATGGGAAGCCGACAGTGGGGATTTGCTGATAAAACTGAATCCGGACAGCAGTTATGACGGATATCCTTTGAGTACAATGGCAGCGGCGGTCACGGAAAAAGATAATCTGATAATTGCAACGGAGCGGAGGATTTATAGTGTGGATTTCAAGGGAAATGAAATCTGGCAGATGGATCTTGGGAATGATTTTATTGACTGTATATTTAATCCGGAAGCAGAAATTGCGGCATGTATATCCGGTGACGAAGTTAATTTTATTGATACAAGAGATGGTAGCAGGATTCACCGCATGGTTAATACATTTGAAGAGAAACGGTATTTTACATCGGAAGCGGTATTTGACATGGAGCATAATAAATTTGCGGTTGCTTATATACCATCGGATAAAAATGAATCAAATGGAGCTGTCGCTATCTTTGATTTTAATACATTAAAAGTGACGGATTATGAAACAAAAGAAGTTAATATTCTGGAACTGGCATTTTGTGCAGATGGGAATCTGGCTGTTTTAAGCGGAAACATACAGGAACAAAGCGGTGTTACAAAAACAGGATATGTTGAAAAGGCGGATTTGGTTACAAATAAGAACATTTGGTGTAATACAATAAAAATGAATATGGGAATTGATACGCCCTCTGCTATTTTAAAATGCAGAAAATATACAGACGAGGATAACGGAAAAGTTCACGATGAAGTGTTGTTATCCGTAGACAGTACGGTATTAACATGGGATGCAGCCGGGGGTGGCAGTATCTCGGAAGTGAAAGTAACCAATGGGATTTCATCAATGCTGATTTCCCAGGTATCAGGTTATGGATATGTCGTAGAAAATGATGGCAGGATGACTCTTTTTCAGCTGACGGAAGGGTGGAGTGACAGCAGTTCCATACTGGATACCGGAAGGCAGCTCAGGGATGTTCAGATAAATAACAGGGTATTTGCTGGTCAGATATCATTTTCACCGGATATTCTGCTGATGAAATATCATATGGGTTATGGCATGGAAGAGGCCGGCCGGTTGGAAAACGATGTTCTGGAAATGAAATATTCCAGAGATGAGTCGTACTACGTGGCAGAAACTTTTGCGGAAGATTTCGAGGATTTTGAGAAGATATATTATTTTTATAATACAGAGACAGGTAATCAGACAGAGGAGTGGAGAGGTAAGGCTGTGGGTTCCGGATTTGCAGATGACACTGTTTATGCCATAGTAAAAGATGATGGAAGTATTCAGCTGTTTGATTTGGAAAATGGAAAAACTAATACAATGAAACCTGAAACTGAAATGGAAATTGTTCAATGTTGTTTTTCACAAAATAATCGGTTTGTTTTTGCTTACGGATGGGATGAATACTATGTTGCGGATTTATGGAGTCAGGAGATTATTGCGTTCAGAGACGGATTTGATGGTACTGTTATAAATGGTGGCATTATTACGGATGATGGAAGAATCTTTTATGGAATAGAAGATACCTCTTTGTTTCGTATGTATACGGCCGACGGAAACCGGGAACTTATTAATGATGACGGCTATCGGTTAGCGGGCAGCAATGATGAGAAAATTCCGTTGGCAGTCAGTTCCGACGGAAGATTACTGGCAACGGGCTGTCTGGATAACCGGATTCGCATTTTAGATACAAAAAAGATGAAAACAGTGGATGAAATTGAATTTTCCGGCCGGAATTTCTGCTTTATTTCATTTATGGCTGACAATAATCATTTAATCATGCAGGGGGATACATATTATTACCGGGTTTATGATTTAAAAAGACGGGAGTATCTTCATATTTCAAAAACACAGCATAATTTGATACGGGAAGTGATTTATAATGATGTCTCTGAAACAATTTGTTTTAGGACCGATACAGAGATGTTGATTTTAAATGAATCAGATTATGAACTGTTGGCAGTTATTGAAAACGGTCAGATGTATATGCCGGAGCATGCCCTTGTTTTCAGTGTGTCTCAGAATATTTTATACCGTTTTCCGTTTATGAATATGAAAATGCTGATTCAGGAAGCGGAAAAACAGTTTGGAAATACAAAATTATCAGAAAAAGAACGAACGCAATATCATATTGATTAATGTTAGTATTAAAGGTAAAAAACTAATATATACTTAATGTGCATAATTTATTACTGTTTGAAATATAAATAAATTGATAAAATTACGGACAGTTAAATATTGTATATAAAAGAATATATTGGAGAAAACATATGGATACTGCGACAGCCAAGAAAAAGACAGGCGAACGTCTGAAACAGCTGAGAGAAAGTTTAGGGTATACACAGGAGAAATTTTCAGAGATATTGGGAATATCGGTTACATTGTATAAAAAGATGGAAGGCGGAAGCTATAACATCTCGGTAAAAACTTTGCGGAAGCTTCGGGAAACCACAGGTGTATCCATTGATTTTATGATGTTCGGGGAAGGAAAGGAATATGATGATATCTGGCTGCTGTTGCAGAATTCAGAGAATCATATAAAGCTGAAGGTATTATTGCGTCTGCTCCGTTATTTCGGATATGACTGCAGGGAGAGCCGTCTGGAAACAGAGCAGGAACTGGATATTGCGGAGAAGCTGGAAAAAATAATCACGGAAGAAATGTAATTACCAATGAACTGGAAACAGGGCGGCGGTTATACAGGACATAGAAAAGGACAGGCAAAAGCGATTGCTTTTTGCTTGTCTTTTTTATTCCTGTTACACTTTGAAATATAGTTTCTGATGGGAGACACAGATGGCAATGTCTGACCATACAAAAATATAGTTTACTATGAGAAAGAAATACATAGCAATACAAAATAGAATCTGATATAATATATGCCATAGTGATAATTGAAAATTTAATATTGATGAAAGGAATAAACCGTATTGTAGATTGATAAGCGGCAGTTTATGGGTGGATGGAATGAACGAAAGAAATAAAGGAAACCGATTGACAAAATATGTTCCGGATTATGTAGTTTTTGATTTGGAAACCACCGGAATCAATCCGGTGTCCGATGATATTATTGAGATTTCAGCGCTGAAAGTGATTAACGGAAGGGTAGTGGAAGAATTTTCCTCATTAATCAATCCTGGCAGACCGATACCATATCAGGCAACCAGGGTGAATCACATAACGGATGAAATGGTTCGAAATGCGCCGGATATCGCATGGGGGATTCAAAGCTTTCTGGAATTTACGGGCAATCATATACTGGTTGGACATAATATACATAATTTTGATTTAAACTTTATTTATGATGCGGTTATGCGGTTATATGGAAAAGAATTCCGGAATGATTATATTGATACTCTGGCAATGTCAAAAAAATGCCTTCCCCAACTGCCCGGTCATAAACTGGTAGATATTGCGGCATACTTCGGATTGAACACCAATGGAGCCCATAGGGCGTTGCAGGATTGCATTATGAATCAGCAGTGTTATGAGGAAATGGGAAAACTGCAGAAACATATGACGATAATACTTTGTCCGAAGTGCGGCGGAGAGCTGGTGCGAAGAACTGGAATGTATGGAGAATTTTACGGATGTGGTAACTTTCCGAAATGCCGTTTTACGAAAAACATCAGATGAGGATTGGTGAATTTTTGTGATTAAAAATATAATATTCGATATGGGAAATGTTCTACTGGATTATAATCCGGAAGTTTCGTTGCGGCTTTTTTTTGATAATGAAGAAGACCGGAAGATTATAAGAAAAGAACTATTCGAAGGACCGGAATGGATACAGGGAGACCTGGGCTGGATGGACAACGGGACCCGGTATGAAACAATAAAAAAAAGGATACCGGAACATCTTCACCCGGGACTGAAAGATTGTGTATACCAGTGGCAGATTTGTATGAGACCATTACCAGGCGCCAGAAATTTTGTTTTTTCCATGAAAGAAAAAGGGTTTAATATCTATGTATTATCCAATGCCAGTGATACATTTTATGAATATTTTCCAAAGTTTTTACCGTTGGATTTTTTTGACGGAGTGATGATTTCAGCCGATGTACATTTGATAAAACCGGATATCCGGATTTATAAAACGTTTCTGGAGCAATTCCATCGAAAACCGGAAGAATGTCTCTTTATTGACGACAGAAAAAACAATGTGGAAGGGGCGGAGGCAGCCGGTATGAGGGGAATAATTTTTAACAATGATTTTCAAAGGCTGTCTGAAATTTTACACGATTTATAAGGAATTTGTATTGCCATATTAAAATACAGTGAATAAAAAACAGAAAGGCATGGTTCGAATGAGAGATACGAAGAAAAACAGAATTAAAGGAACTATTATCAGAAGAAAAAGCAAAGCAATAGAGCCTGATTTTTATCGTTCTACGGAAAATGAAAGATATCTGGCAAAAATTAACGAAAAAAAAGATTATGCCAGATTAGTCTATGGAATTTGTTTTTTGGTATTGGCGGCCATGGAAGTTCTGATTGCTTTGTTTGTACATGATGAGTGGATACGGCCTTACGGCGGGGATATTATTATTATGTTTGTAATCTATACATTTATCCGAATGATGATTCCACATGGATTTGTATCTCTTCCGATAATTATTCTTCTGTTTGCATGTCTGGCAGAAGCATTGCAATATATAAATATTGCAGACAAACTGGGGCTTGGAGATGTTGAATTTTTTAACGTATTGCTGGGAACTGTGGGGGATGTGAAGGATATTATCTGTTATGGGGTGGGATGTCTGATATTGATAATATATGAAATCATCAGAGCCGTGTATATCGGAAAATCGAAACCGTAAACGGAAGACAGGCGATGGATGTTGGAGAATACCAAAACAATGTAAATGCTGGAGGAGGGAACGAATTATGGCATCTAAAATTGAATTTGTGGAATTTATGGCGGACCAGATGCGGGAAGCCGGAACAATTACATATAAAAAAATGTTTGGAGAGTATGGACTTTACTGTAATGGAAAAATATTTGCAGTTATTTGTGACAACCGGCTTTTTATCAAGATAACTGAGGCTGGACGGAAGGTATGTCCTGAACTTCAGGAAGCACCGCCATACAAAGGGGCAAAAAACTACTTCCTTGTTGAAGACGTGGAGAATCGTGAAATTCTGACGAAGCTTGTTACGGCAACTTATTTAGAACTGCCGGAGCCAAAACCGAAAAAACCCAGGAAGGCATAAGGGGAGTTGACTACTCCCGAAAACAGAAATTTCAGTGTTTTCCAATATGCTCCATGTGGACATGGGATAATTATATGGGTGTACCAATATAAATAGTTGTCAGCTTATCAAAGCGGGACGGCTATTTTTTTGTATTCAGCAGCTGCAATAATAGAGTGTATCATGGGAACCATCACGAAAATAATGTGAAAAATAATATCTGCCGGTTTAAGGATTTTTTAATAATTCATCCTTTATAATATTGGTATCATCATTCAGAGAGGAGCTCATATCATGTTTTTTCGAATACTGAAAAAAGATTTAAAGCGAAAAAAAGGTGTAAACTTTATAGTATTTCTATTTATGATTATGGCAACATTGTTTGTTGCCAGCAGTGTCAATAATATTTTTGTCGTTTTAAGTGCCACGGATTATTGTATGGAGAAAGGAAAAATACCGGATATTTACATATGCAGCTACGATAATGGAAATGGTAAAATTAAGGAATGGCTGGAGGAAACAGAATCAGTTAAGGATTTCTCTGAAAACAAAGGTATTTTCCTGATGGGTAATAATATTGTTGAATTTAGTGGAAAGAATGGCGAAGATTATGATATCAATAATACCATTATGCTTCAGAGTAACTGGAAACAGCATATGCTGATATTTGATCAAAATGGTGATTTGCCGGAGCTGAAACCTGGAGAGCTTGCAATGACGAAAAAAGAAATGAAACGAAATCATCTGAAAGAAGGAGATTCTTTTTCGATTCAGTTTGGAAACTATCAGAAAACTTTTATAATTTCGAAGCCGATTCAGGATCCGTCAGTTGGAAGTGATTATGCAGGATTGAGCAGATATCTTATAAATGACTCTGATTTTCAGGAGATTGAAAAAAATTGCAATCAGATTGTATTAAACTATGGGGTGAACACAACTAATAATTCGGAATTTCTGAAGAATTTTAATAAAATGGGATTTGATACCATGGTAACTATAGAAAAAAGTATGTTTGAATTTTTGTATGTTATGCAAATGATTACAGCAATTATTTTAATTGTGTTGGGAGTATGTCTCATTATTATATCATTTTTAGTTTTAAGATTTACTATTGTATTTACGCTTTCTGAGGAATACAAAGAAATTGGCGTTATGAAAGCAATTGGTATTAAAAATTTAACAATAAAAAAAATTTATTTAATTAAATATTTCATGCTGATTAGTGTGGCGGCTATAATAGGATGTGCGATTAGTATTCCGGTTAGTAAGAGCAGTATAAAATTGGTAGCGGGCAATTTAATGCTTCCGAACAGCAGGGAAAGTTCAGGTATTAATGTAATCTGCGCTTTTGTTGTGATGGCAGTTGTTATGTTGCTTTGTCTGTTAAGCACAAACAGGGTAAGACGAATTTCGGCTATTCAGGCAATACGAAACGGTACAACAGGAGAACGTTTTAATCGTAAGTCCGTATTGTCATTGGGAAAAATGGGGCATACCATACCGGTATTATTTTTAGCAATTAATGATATTCTGTCAGAAATAAAAAAGTATTTGGTTTTAATTCTGACATTTGCTATGGGAACTATATTAATCGTATTATCCGTAAATACATTGGAATCTCTTACAAGTGAAGAAATGGCAAAGAATTTTGCATTAGATACAAAAGCAGATACGTATATCAGTGTGGATACAGTAGATGGTTTGCAGGAAGGACTCCTGGAGGGAAAAACATTTATAGAAAAGATACTTGCGGGTCTGAAATCTGATATAAAAGAAATCGGGTATGAAACGGAAATTTCAGTATTGGTATATTATTCCCTTGGATATTATATGGAAGATTCGGATGAGGTAATTCGTTTTATGACTTGTCAGATGGTTGGAGCCGATGGCAGTCATGTGGAACTGGTGAAAGGATATACGCCTGTTTTGGAAAATGAAATAGCAATGTCTGAGCAGGCCATGAAGAAGTTAAATGCAAAGATAGGGGATACCGTTTGCATGAAGGTTGGAGATAAAGTAATGGATATGATAATAACTGCATCTTATGCAAATTATTTACAAACAGGTGAAAGTGTAATGTTAAATTCTCAATTGGACATACAAGATGTTACATTGTCAGGTTTGTTTTTTCTTCAAGTAAAGCTGATGGGAGTACAGGATAAAGATACTGCATTAGAAAATATCAGTAAGAGATTTCCGGAATATAAATTTAACAATATGCAGCAGGTTGTATCCAGTCAGCTGGGCGGTACCATGGACACTTTTGAAGCTATAAAAATCATAATTATTCTGTTGGTCTGCGGTATTAATATAATGATTACAATTCTGATGATTAAGATATTTGTTATTGGGGAAAAGGGACAGATTGCAATGCTGCGGGCATTGGGATTTTCAATTAAACAACTAAAACAATGGCAGGTAATCCGAATAGGAATTTTATTGATTATTTCCAGTATATTGGGAATTATATGTTCCACCTTTCTAAACAATCTGTTGCTGAAACCGGTTTTTGCCATAATGGGAGCAGCTCATATGAAAATACAGGTGAATATACTGGAATCCTATTGTCTTTATCCATTCTTATTATTTGTGATAATTGCTTTGGCGGCATATATCAGTTTAGGAAAGATAAAACGGCTGAAAATTATGGAAATTAATAATATCGAATAGTTTGGAATAATTAGCAGATTAAAGAAAGAAGGAAAAAATGATGGAAGTATTAAAAGTAAAAAATCTATGCAAAACATATATAACAAATAAACAGCAGAATAATGTACTGAGAAATGTAAGTTTTGAAATTCAGCAGGGAGAAATGGTGGGCATTATGGGACCCTCCGGCTCCGGGAAAACGACCCTGCTTTATACTGTAAGCGGAATGGATAATTGTACGGCAGGCAATATAGAATTTTGTGGCAAAGAATTAAATAGTTTATCGGATAATCAGCTTAGCGAAATTCGATTAAAAGAAATGGGATTCGTATTTCAAAATATGTATATGCTGAAAAATCTTTCCATATATGATAATATTATTTTGCCGGCGTATCAGGCCGGATTAAAAGAACGCAGCAAGAAAGAAATTAATGAATATGCCGTTGCATTAATGCATAAACTTGGGATTTCCGAAGTGGCAGATAATGATATAAATGAAGTATCCGGCGGGCAGTTGCAGAGGGCATGTATTTGCAGAAGTCTGATTAATAAACCGGGAATTTTGTTTGCCGATGAACCCACCGGTTCTCTGAACCGACAGTCTTCTGAAGAGGTTATGCGGATATTTAATAAAATAAATGAAGACGGAACCAGTATTATGATGGTGACACATGACATTAAAGTTGCGGCAAAATGTGAACGTGTAATCTATATTGAAGATGGAACTATTAAAGATGAAATTCAAATCGGCAAATGCCGGGAAGGAGAAGCGGCAAGGGAACGTGAAAAAACGGTTAGTACATGGCTGATAGAAATGGGCTGGTAATAAAACAGCCCATAGTATTTTGAAAGGAACATATATGGTAGATATATTACTTGTAGAAGACAATGATGAATTATCATGCTTAATGGCTCAGTTTCTGACAGCAGAAGGATATAGTATATATCGTGCCGTCAGTGGAGAAGAAGCGCTGGAATTGATACGGCAGGAGCTGCCCAAACTGCTGATTCTGGATATTATGCTTCCGGGGATAGACGGATTTGCAGTATGCCACTCGGTCCGCAAGAAAGGAAATATTCCTATCCTTATACTGAGTGCCCGAATTAATAAAGAAGATAAATTAAACGGCTTTAATCTGGGAGCGGATGATTATCTGGAAAAACCGGTGGATATTGATATTTTGTGCATGAAGATTGCTGCGTTAATGAAGCGATGTTATGAGGAACCGGTAGGCGGAACGAAGATTGTTTCCGGTGACATTGAAATACATCAGGATACCATGACAGTATTTTATAAGGGCAATCCTTTAACTCTTACCATAAAAGAATATGATTTATTACTTATGCTGGTGGATAATAAAGGAAAAACCCTGGCTAAAGACAGGATATTTAATTCCATATGGGGGCCGGAAAGTGACAGTGAACCCCAGACGTTAACAGTTCATATAAAAATGCTGCGTGATAAAATAGAAGAAGATTCGAAAAATCCTCAAAAAATAAAAACAGTATGGGGTGTGGGATACCGCTATGAAGAAATATAAAATAATCATTATTCTGATTATAATACTTTATCTTGGAATTACCATTTTCGGAAACCGAATCATATATAATCAATATAAAGATATAGAATCTTCTGGCAGGGATTCATTCTATCTGGTTGAAGTAAACCGTATGTATGAGTCATATCTTCATAACCCGGAATTGTTTCAGGAAATAACATCTCAACAGAATATTCCTGTTGAGACGAAGGAATATCGTTTTATCAGACGGGTGTCCTATCTTCCGGTATACACGGATTTTGCCGGAGATAAAGCAGACAGTCAGAAACAGATGAATGAAATATTGGAATTTTACAGGCAGAACAATCATTATTATTCCGTTATAAAACCGGTATTTGAGCAGCAGAAAATCAGGGGATATCTGAGATTTGACTGTTTAAAATCCAAGGCGGGAAATGGAATCTACCTGGTATTTAATTTTGGAGTATTTGTTGTATTTGTTGTTCAATTCTGCATTTTGTTGTATGTGTATAGAAAGATTATTCATCCGTTTCATGTTTTAAGCGAGATTCCCTATGAATTGTCCAAAGGAAATTTAAGACATGATATTAAAGAAGAAAAGAGCCGGTATTTTGGGAAATTTTTATGGGGAATCGGTATGTTAAAGGATTCACTGGAATTCCATAAACAGAGAGAATTAAAGCTGGCAAAAGATAAGAAAATGATTTTGCTGGCAATTTCCCATGATATTAAAACACCTCTTCATACCATCCGGCTTTATGCAAAGGCATTGGAACGGGGAATGTACCGGACACAGGAAGAACAACAGGAAGCCGCCGTTAAGATACAGGAAAAAACTGCAGAAATTGATGGATTTGTAAGGGATATCATAAAATCGTCTACCGAAGATATTATATCAATTGAAGTGGAAAATAAAGAATTTTATCTGAAAGAACTGGTAGAAAAAATTCAGAGCGGCTATGGGGAGAAATGCAGTTTAAATCATATAAAACTGCTTATCGGTGATTATGATAATTATTTATTATATGGAGATCTGGATAAAACATATGAAGCGGTAGGAAATCTGATGGAAAATGCATTTAAGTATGGAGATGGTATAGAAATCGGAATCCAGTTTGCGGAAGAAGAGAGTTATCTTCTGCTTACCGTATATAATACAGGAGAACCGTTGGAAGAAAGTGAAATGCCCCATCTGTTTGAGAGCTTTTACCGGGGAGCCAATGCGGAAGGGAAACCGGGAAACGGTCTGGGATTATATATCTGCAGGGAAATCATGTTAAAAATGAAGGGGGATATATATGCGGAGGGGGATGATGACGGTATGAGTGTTACGGTGGTGATAAAAATCAGTGGTTAGAACTGTTCGGGCAGAATCATTGCGGGCGTATTGATGATTTAGGCTGGCAGGACGCAGAAACGGAATCCTTCGGGCACAGGCGGGCTCCTCTCCAAAAGCCAGAAAGTTCTAAGTGTTCTGCGACAGATATTCTCATGCGAACGCTACCATCAGCAATTCGGCGTCCATGCCTCACTGCTGATTTTGTCTGACCTCGTGTCAGACAATAGCTGAAATTCTTAAG
>JAAWEK010000016.1 GCA_022794265.1 Lachnospiraceae bacterium | reverse complement strand
TTCCACAGCAGGCAGAAGAGTTATTTGCCAAAGCAGAAAAGGAAGCAGGCAGCCGTTTGGAATATTACCGGAGAAAAGCGGAAGGATAAAATACAGATATACAAAAGATAAAATTTATGTTAATATAATTTTATATATTTTTTACAAAGGAGCTGATAGAATAGAAAAATGACAGAAGATTATTCAAATAGATAAATTGAATACATAATATGCTACAGATAAAGGTTATTTTAGGAATACTTATAGAATACATAAGAGATAGACATAATAAAATATAAAGAAAGAATATTTCTACGAATGCCAATGACTTAAGGGAATATTGGCAGAAGGGAGGAACAGATGAAAATCAGAAGAAAAAACAAGAAAAAAATAGCATGTACTCTTATTATATGCCTGATGGCAGGAATCTTTTCAGTCTTTTGGAACAATGTGTTAACATTACAGGCAGCTTCTGAAGATTATATGGTTAGTTTCGGAATAGAAGGAATCCGTAATCCAAATAGGGAAAATCTTACGGAAGATACAATATGGTCAGGGGATTACGTGTGGTTTGGAAGCCATGAAGACAATCCAATCAAATGGCGTGTATTGGATAAAAGCGGTGCAAGAGGAACAGGAATCAGTTCTATGGATGGCGGTATGCTGCTTCAGGCAGATAATTCTATTAAAACATTGAAATTTGAAGATGGAGAGGATTTGAATAATGAGCATCAGAATGGTGCGATACCAGATACAGACTGGCAGACAAGTGACGTACGTTCATGGCTTCAGGGAGAAAATGAATTTCTGAAAGGTTTTTCTTCAGCAGAGAGATTTTTGATAATGAATACTACTAAAGATAAAGGTTCAGATGTTAATATTTATGAAAGTGTGGCGTTATTGAATGATACTGTTTTTTTGCTGGATATTGCAGATATAAGCAATTCAAATTATGGATACTATCTTGCCACGGATAAATTTTATGCAACAAATACCAATTTAAATGCTAAATTTTGGCTGCGTTCATTGGCGCTTTTTGGAACATATATTGCTATTGTTAATAATGATGAGTTGAGACAGATAACCCCATCAAATGAAGCGGATATAGTACCAGCCTTAAATATTAAATTTGATGATATCTTTTTTATAGCCGCATCAGAAACAGATTTCTCATCCCTTGTTTCAACCAAAGGAATTAATACCAGCAGAGAGTGGAAATTGACATTATTGGATACGAATAAGTCAGCAGAGGTTAATTTGCAAAAGGAAAGTTCGAGAAGTGACAAAGACGGCAGAACAACCATAACGATACCATACATATATAATGAAAATACGGGTGCCAGGTCTGCGAATCAGATATCAGTGATGATAACAGATAAAGATTATACTACAAATAATGATACAGCAATAAAAGCTTATGGCAGGGTATCTGGTGACGAAGGTATAAATATAGAAGGTGAAGTATCTTTTGTACTACCAGAAGATTTTAATGCAGACTCGGATAAAGTTTATCTTTTAGCTGAACAGGCAAATGGCGGCAAAAGGACAAATTATGTCAGTAATCCAGTACTGGTGGATATACCGCTAACTTATACAATTAATTTTGATCCAAATGGCGGAAGCGGTCAAATGCAGTCCGTGAAAGCAGGAGTAGGAGAAAATTATATTCTTCCGGATTGCGGATTTACTGCACCAATAGGAAAAGAATTCAAAGAATGGGCAATCGGCAGTATAGACGGAACAGCAATAAATGCTGGAGAAGGATATATTTTTAGTGAAAATACTACAGTATATGCTGTCTGGCAGGATATAGAGGAAGAGGATACAACAAAAGAAGAGAGCACATCCGAAGAAGAGACGATAACGGAAGAGGAAAGTACAACAGAAGAACAGAGTACAGCTGAAGAAGAGACTACAACGGAAGAGGAAAGTACAACAGAAGAAGAAAGTATAACAGAAGAAGAAAGTACAACAGAAGAAGAAAGTATAACAGAAGAAGAAAGTACAACGGAAGAGGACAGTACAACAGAAGAAAGTATAACCGGAGAAGACAGCACGACAGAAGAGGATAGTACGACAGAAGAAAGTTCAGAAGCAGAAGATATCACAACTGAACCGGAAGTTACGACGGAAAAAAATACAACAAACAATTATGCTTCAACAGAAGTTAATACATCAAAAAATGAATCAGAAGCAGATTTGACAACAGATTCTGACAGAGGAGCAGCTGTAAATACCGGGGATTCTTTTCAGGTAGAATTGTTTGGTTTGTTATTTATAAGTGCTGGAGTTATACTGACAGTCAGTAAAAAGAAAGAAAAAGAATAACAGAGATAAATATAATAGTTGGGTTATGTTATAATGATAGACACTGGTTATAAAGACCAGTGTTTTATCATTCATTAGATAAAGGAGAAAAATGATATTAATGAATAATTTTGAACAGGATTTAAGTAAAAAGGAACAACCAGGACTTGTTTTTGTAATGCAGCTTTTGATGAAAAATAAGTGCGAAATGCCAAAACAGGAGAATATGACCGAAATAATGCAAAAACATCTGGGGAAAGTGAGATGCTTTGTTCATGAAGAAAATATGGCTGGATTTACTGCCGAAAACTATAGGGTAGAATTTGAACAAGGAAGTATTCCTCCGCAGCTTATGATTACGGAATGTATAAAATTTCCAGCAGATAGAATTGACGATTTTACCAGAAGCCAGATGTGGGACTGTCAGGAGGACAGAGATCGGATTTTATCTGAATGCGGCTATCAGGTCATTGCTACGGATATGCTTGCCGGAAATATGGAATATCCGAACCGGGCAGATATGCTGATGGATTATTTGGAAGCACTGGTTGAAATGTATCCCGAATGTGAAGCAGTTTATTTTCAGACTTCTGGAAAAATGTTCACTGCAGAGAATATTCGTAATCATAGAATACCCCGGGAAAGCCGTTTTATTTATTTTGCGGTTAATGTCCGTTTTTTTACAATTGAGGGAACAGAAGATATGCTGGTAGATACTTTGGGAATGAGTACTTTGTTTTTGCCGGATCTTCAATATCATTTTCATGGAATGGAGCCAAACTGGGTAGTGAATCATGCATATAATCTACTTTCTTATATATATGATAATAATAATCCGATAGAGAATCATGAAACCGTTGATGGTGTTATAGATGGAAGTATGAATCAGACAGTTCAATGGCAGTGTCATTATGAAGATGCATTGATTCAACCAGCCAGAAGTGTGTTGGATATCTGTATGAATCAATATGCTTCCGGAACCAGAAATTATGAGGAATAGTTAGAAAGGAGATTGCATTTTTATGGCAGTTGATGTTGTAATCAGACAAAGTGGTCTGTTTAAAAAAGAAATCAGTATTCAGGATATTGTGGCAGACGATTTAAAGTATGGGATAATGGATGGGGCATTTCGTCTTGTACCAGACCAGACAGGAGATTATACGGTTGTTTATGATTCTGGACATTTATGCAGAGGAATGGAGATTAGTTTTGAGAAAAAGGATATTAACCTAAGGCTTCCGTTGCCCAATAGTCAGTATGATATTCGGCTATTTTATGGAGTTGTTCAGAGAATATGCCAATTGTGTAAGGTTCAATATTTTTATAGGGAGGATGAAAAAATCAGGGCGGATGATTTGGAAACGATTGAATCCTGTATAAACATGGATATAGATGCGAGTCTTGGTGCATTGAAATCAATTGAAGAAAATATTGAGAATGACAAATATAAATGTATGACGATATTTGGTGTTATGAATCCAATAGATATTGGAAAAAATGAAATCAGGCAGATTTCAGGTGATTTAACCAGATTTGGAGATTTTATGGACCGGCTGCAGAATATGGATATTTATTATGCAGCACCCCGTTTTTATCAGATGAAGGATGGAAAAATACTGGGCGCATATGCTCTGTCTGCTGATGTACCATCAGTGATACCCCTAATACCCCGTGCAGGAATGATGCTTAATGAGGATGTTAAGGTAGATGTCTGGAATGTGAGTCTGGTTATTGCAGAAGAAGAGATTCATACGATAATGTATGAGGATCTTATAGATTTTGTTGGGGAAAGAGAACATTATGATGCAGATAATATTCTGGTTTTACTGTCGGTTGATGAAATGAAAGAACTGGCTGCAAAATATGAAGTAGAAATGTAAAAAAACAGGAAAAAGTCATATATGATTTTTTATGATACCGGAGTGGGGGAGTACTGCTTGTTTAAGTAATGATAATTTCTATCTGGGAGAGAATATTACACCAGAGAAAGTTTATGCTAGTTTTGAAAACGGACTTTTAAAGCTGGAGATTCCGAAGAAACCGAAGACCAGGGAACAGAATGACAGGAAATATATATATATTGCAGACGAGTAAGTAAGGTGATAAAATAAATCTATAGGAAGGGAGTGGTACCCATGTTTATGGAAAATGAAGTTTTGAATCTGTTTGATAATTTTGATGAAGATTTATTTGCAAAAATGAATATACCGGATATCATGAGAACGGATATTTATGAACTGGATGGAAAGATTCTGTTTGAGGTAGAACTGCCTGGCTATGAGATACCGAATATCAGTGCAGACTTAACGGACGGATATCTGACCATACTGGCATCCAAAACAAAGAAGATTGAATCCGGGGAGGACAAACGGGGATATATTAAACGTGAACGTCATATTGGTGGCTGTAAAAGAAAATACTATGTGGGAACAAATGTGAATCAGAAAGATGTCCATGCTTCGTATAAACATGGTATTCTAAAAATTATGATTGATTTACCAGACAAGTCAATCGAAGATAAAAGAAAATATATAGAGATACACTGAAAACGGAAGAACTGTTGCCGGATGGATATTGCCGTCCGGCAATGTTTTTGTTCGTCTTTCTTATTAGATTCCATAAAAACAATTGTTTAAATAAAAATTATAGAATGAAACGGAAGGTATAATCATATGAATAAAATAAGAAAAAGTATTGGGAGAACCTTTTGAATAAGAGGATACAGCGTATATTTAAATACATAATAAAAATCATAATGATTATAGGAATTGCGGTGCCGCTTCTGTGTCCGCATATACCCATAAATATTCAGGCTGCGGAACTGGCGGAAAACAATCTGAGTGCAAAATCAGCATTGCTCATGGATGCTGACAGCAGGCGTGTTTTGTATGAAAAAAACGGATATCAGCAGATGCCTATGGCCAGTACCACAAAAATAATGACTTGTCTGCTGGCGCTGGAACAGGCAGATATGCAGGATGTGGTAGAATTTTCTGCAAATGCGGCTTCTATGCCGAAAGTTCATTTGGGAGCGCCGAAAGGAACAAAATTCTATATGGGGGATATGCTCTATTCCCTAATGCTGGAATCCCATAATGATACTGCTGTGGCCATAGCAGAAAGTGTTGCCGGAGATACCATGTCTTTTGCAAATATGATGAACGAGAGGGCAAAGCAGATAGGAGCAAAAAACACGAATTTTGTTACACCCAATGGACTGGATGCAGAACAACATTATACGACGGCATATGATCTGGCCCTGATTGCTGCAGAAGCGATTAAAAATGAGGAATTTTTAAAGATTGTAAATACTCCGTCACACAGTTTTCGGGATATAGAAGGAAATCGTCAGTATGCGGCAGGAAATAAAGATGCATTTTTATCTATGATGAACGGGGCTATTGGTATTAAAACCGGTTTTACCGGAAATGCCGGATATTGTTTTGTGGGAGCGTTAAAACGAGACAACCGGACATTTATATCGGTAGTGCTTGCCAGCGGATGGCCGCCGAATAAGTCTTTGAAGTGGAAAGATACAATAAAATTAATGAATTATGGAATTGATAATTATAATTACCGTGTTATTTTTAATGATATCAATGATTATAAAAGCATAGAAGTTATAAACGGACAAAGAAAATATGTTCAGACTTACATAAAGGGAAATGTTTCAACACTGTTATCAGATAAAGATGTGGTGGAATATGTATATGAATTACCTCCGGGAGAAATACTGGAGGCACCGGTACAGGAAAATCAGGTAATCGGCCGGGTCAAAATACTGATTAATGGAGAAGAATTCCAACGGTTTGATATCTGTACCCGGGGAAGTGTCAGAAAAATTGATATGCGGTATTCCTTTCGAAGAATACTGAAGAAATTTCTTTTTATGTAGGGAGAAGACCCCGGAGAAACGCAGGGGAAAATATTATTGAAAGGCGGAGCAGTTTATAGTTCCGCCTTTCAATTTTTCTGGTGTGCCAAGCATGGCACTAATCTAGTCAGTGAAAGTCTGACCACGGGTATTTACCGCCAAGTGTAGCGGAGCGCAAGTTGGTGTCAGTAATGACATGGATGAAGGAAGCGCATAGCAAAGTTCTTGAGCCTA
>JAAWEK010000007.1 GCA_022794265.1 Lachnospiraceae bacterium | reverse complement strand
TGCCAGTTTGACAGCTTGGATTTTGTATTCCATGTCATACTTCCGTTGTTTTTTTGCCATTATAGTTGCCTCCTTTGTTCTCTTTGATTATACATCAAATCCTTGTGTATAAGGTGTCAACTAAAATGATACAACATCATTCCTCATAATGCTTTAAATCCCTTACAAGACTCCGGATTATCCTATCCCTGCTGTCCTGATAATCATTTTCCAATGCCTTATAACAACACACTACAAAAGTAGATTGATATGAAGTTTTAAAAATAGATTTAGAGATTTTTCAGAAGTGATTGTAGCAAATTGGGGGGCATAGAAAAAGCCAGTAAATTTTTAGGTCTACTGACTTTTTGTCATGAAATACATTTAGTTTATTTAACAGCAACACTAATTTGTGTCTTTCTTTTTATAATAATTGTATTTCCTCCGATATTTAGTAACACAAGTCACATGTTACCAAATATCAATTCTAGATACTTCAAACTGAATACACATCCCATTTACCATATCTTTCGGGATTTTGTCTTCATCAATATGCAAACTAAAACCTTTTACCTCAACAATCCCATTTTGCATATCTTTTAATTCACCTCTTAACTTATACTTAAATTCGCCCTCCATTTTTTTAATAATATTTTCCCTTGTTGCACACAATATAATATTGTCTGTATCAAGACATTCTAACGGTTCTGCTAATACATCTCCAACATCATATGAACATGGGCATGCAAAACAAACTAAACAATCTGCATCACTTACAACCTTTAAAACTGCTTCTTCTCCCCCTATATCTAACCAGTTAATTTCTTCAATACGCATATATTATACCTACCTTTCAAATCCTAAACTTGGTGCTTTCTTAATTAACTCAGAGATGTTTTTTACATGGAATGTGGTTATATCTCCTGTAGTACGGTTAAGACCTACAAAACCATATTTTTTTCCACTCATAAAACTCACATAACCATTTAACTCTGGTGCATATGTTCCGTTGTTTATTATGTAATTTGCATCATCTAAGTATTTATCAATAGAATAGTTGGAATCACCTAAAACATCTGCAATTTCTTGACCATGCTTGTCATAATGCTCATCCAACAAGGATTGATTTTTAAACAATTTATTGGTATTACTACCACTCTCAACCCCCATACACCTATTCTGCCCATTGGGATCCACATACTTCACCGGATTATTCCCCACATACGCGTACAGATTCAACCCGTCCCCATGATACCCGTCCATCTGGGTAAATCTTCCAATCACTGGATTATAATACCGTGCACGTAAATAATACTGCCCCGTTACACCGTCATACATCTCCCCGGTAAACCGGTAACGGTTCGCCGCCTGCTCCGACAAATCCGTCGTATTCCCAAAAGAGTCATATCTGTACCAGCACAGAATTCTCTCTTCCAGTGTTCCCGGAGTTTCATACTCATTTCCCGCCAGCACATGGGTAATACTGCCTAGCCGGTCACTGGCATAATGATAATATGTTCTGGCACTTTCACAGTCTGAAGCCACCAGTCTTCCGTTTCCACGGATATAACGGGTAATTCCCCGCTCCTCTTCTTCCTCATTCGCCACATCCCTGCCGCTGTATACCAGCCGGATCAGCCTTCCGTTCTCCTCCATCTCATGGCGGAGCCCTTCGGCATCATACCGGCAGACCATAGTTCCGCCTTCCTCCATCACAGCCTCAGTCATGTGCCCGAATCCGTCATACCGGTACATTCCCCTGCCGTCCGAAATCATGTTTCCATCCATGTCATAAGTATAGGAAACTGTCCCGGCCCGGTTTCCCGGTCCCATCCGATTAATGGATTGCAACTCATTTAATATGCCATATGCATAGGTCTCCGTGGTTCCGTCCCCCAGAACACGACGAATCCGGTTACCGGCTTTGTCATATTCATAAGTTTCCAACGTCTGAAAAACGACGGAAGCCGGATTATCCCATGTATTATTCTGCTGTTGCTTCCCAATGTTCCCGGCAGTAACCTTTGTCAGCCGGTTGACTCCATCATAAGTATAACAGATACTATTCGTTGTTTTTAGATATTTACTACTTTCAGACTCCTCTGACTGCATGGATGTTACCCCATCAGCCGACAGAAGCCGGAAACCGTCTGCCAGCGTATCCTTCCGAATACAGTTTCCTCTGTCATCATAGGCATATCCGATATGGGAGACTGTTGTCCCTGCCATAAGAACCCGAATTTCCGTAATATTGCCGTCCGGGTCATACCCATAAGAAGTCACAATATCCCCACAGACAATCTCTGATACCTTTCCGCCCCTGGTATAAGAATACTCTGCCAGCGTCTTCCCATCTTCCTGAATGGACAGCAGCCGGTCACAGCAGTCATAGAGCCGGTTTGTTGTTTTTCCGGTTCCATCGGTTATGGTGCGGACATTTCCATTGAAATCATAGGTATAACGAAGCAGTTCTCTGCCGCCGGCCGCTTTGGAAACCAGACGCCCACAGACATCATATTCATAACGGTAGCAGATGCCACCGCCCCTTGCCTGTATCAGCCTTCCATCCGGAGTATACCGGTAGGAATGGAATTCCACCTGTTTCTTTTTTTCCCGCTCTTCCGGGTCTCTGTCCGGTTCCGCACCAATAGTTCCGCAGCAGTTTTCTTCCCTGCCGGTTTCCATCCTTATTCCGGCACGCTCCTCCAGAATATTTCCAAACACATCATAGGTATATTCTATACAATTACCGGAACGGGCCCGATGAAAAATCAATCGTCCTGCCCGGTCATATTCCAGAAACTCACGGATTCCGTCTGCATATACAATCTGCCGGATTTGTCCCAGAGCATCCCTGTTATATTCCCTCTGTCTGCCTTCCCCGTCCACGGCAAGAACCACCTGTCCCATATAGTCATAAGCATATCTCTCCCAAATCTGCTCCGGGGCATGGATACTGGTAATTCTGCCCCACAAATCAGTTTCATAGGTGGTAATTTCCTTTCCGGATGCCGAAGCCTGTATATCTCCAAAGGCATTATAAGAATATTCCTCCCTGACACCCCCGGCGGTCTCCACGGCCATCCGTCTGCCTCCCGCATTATAGGTGTAACGGATGCAACCTCCGTCTGCATCCGTTTCTGTCAGAACCAGACCCCGGCTGTCATAAACGATTTCCTTTACCGGAATTCCCTGTGGTGAAAGAATCCTTACCGGTCTGCCACAGAAATCATATTCCGTGACGGTGCCGGCTGCCTTCTCCCCTGCGGTCGCATATTCCTTGGGAGAAACAGTCAGTAGACAGTGTCCCTCACAGTCATATCGGAACATTGCTGTTCCGCCGTCTGGATAAATTTCCGAGAGACAGTTTCCAAAGGCATCATTTTCCCGCCGGACCGCAATTCCGTTTTTTTGGATTCCGCTTATAAATCCATATGCGTCATATTCATATTCCACCACAAGAGTGTTAGCCAGACCCGGATGTTCCGTTGGGTCCGCCACAGTTCCATCCGAAAAGATACAGGAGATTCTTTTTCCGGATGCATCATAGAAACAGCGGGTCAAAAGCCCCTCCGGATGACGGATTTCCACCGGATTCCCGGATACATCATAGGTAATTCCGGTTTCTGCATATTTCTGATACTCCTGCTCTGCCTTTTCTTTTTTCGGAAAACTGATAAAACGGTTCCTGCCCTTCCGAACACCCTTTGCCGGATTAGTATCCGAATCTTCTATCAATTTTTGATAACATCCGGTTTTCTGCTCCTGAGAATCCTGCTTCAGTATTCGTTTTGCTGTCAGTCTGCCGCATTTATCATATTGGTACTCTGTTATAGTACCCTGTGCATCATCTGTTTGCTTCTTCTCTTTAACCATACGTCCATGAATATCATATTCATAGATTACACAGGCTCCGGTATTGTCTGATACCCGAATGAGATTTCCCTGCAAATCATAGGTCCGATCAATAATCCTGCAGGACCCGGACGGGGCATGAGTATCCGGCTGTGCCTCTGCATAGGCCCGCTCCCGGATAAGATTTCCGGCTCTGTCATAATAAAACATGGTAATGGCATACAGAGGGGTTCCCTCCCGGCTGACGGTCAAAAATTCTTTTTTCGCTGTCAGCCAGCCAATAGTATTATAGATATAGATATCTCCCGGAATCCTCCTTGTTTCCGGCAGCACTGTCGGCTGTCCTTCCTGTTTCTGCCGGTTCAAATCCTGCGGAAAATAATGCCGGTGGCAGGTTACATTCCCATGTAAGTCATAAGTATAATGGTCCGTCCGGTTTCCATACGGATCCCGGGCAGTAATGATACGACCGCTCCCATCTCTCTCATATGTATATCCGGCTCCGTCATCCAAAGTTTTGTCATAGCATACAGCCGGCACTTTTTTTATGATTCTTCCACATTTGTCATAAAAATACCGATGGCATCCATAAGTTCCGATATGGATTCGGATAGGATTTCGGTGGCTGTCATATTCATAGCGGATACTTTCCTCTGCTTCCTCTCTGCCGCCATGCTTTCGGATTTCCGTAACATCACCATCCGGATTCCATTGATAGGATACAGTTCTTCCACAGGCATCTGTCCGGGCGATCAGACGATCAAAACTGTCATAGTCATAACATTCCCCTGCCACTTCCCCGTCGCCCGGTCCCGTCTTTTTTACCAGCCTCCAGGCAACATCATAGCTGTATGTTGTAATTCCCCCTTCCCCGTCCGTATAGGTCTTTCGTTTGTTGTATGCGGTATAGGTATATCTCTCCGTTATTTCCCCGGTACTCTTTTCCGCCAGCCGTCCTGCCGAATCATATTTCATATCGGCATGGGTTCCATCTGGTAGAATTTCTTTTACCGGATATGGCAGGCAGCCTGCATATCGGTACTCATAAACTGCCATATCATTTTCCGTGATTTTTATGATTCTTCCCATGCTGTCATATTCATAGGCGGTAACGGATTCCAGTCCCTGTTCCCTATCCAGCAGAATTCGGACCTCAATCACATTTCCCCGCTCATCATATTTGCAAATGGTCTGCCTTCCGGTATTATCCCAGGCTTTTATCCTGTTGTTTCCGACATATTCCTGCCATTCCGTAAGTCCTGAGGGATATCGCGTTTTCAGCAGATGCCCATGAATATCATAAACATACTCCGTGGTTGCCCCGCATCGGTCTGTCTTTCGGACAATGTTTCCATATATATCCAGCTCTGTCCTGCAACTGCTTCCGTCCGGATAGGAAACACATATAATGTCCATCCGTTCATCATATATATAACGGACTTCCGTTCCCGTGAGCAAGTCCTTCAGTATATTCGTCCGTTCCCCGTCCTGATAGCAAATGGTACAGATTCCCCCGTCTGCCTGCTGCTGCCTTATCACTCTGCCCGTTTCATCATATTGGTTTTTTATATACTCACATCCCAGGGAATCTGTAAGGGATATGAGATTTTCCGCCTCATCGTATGTATAAAGCAGTTCGCTTCCGTCACACCGGGTAACTCTGGTTAACAGTCCTTTCTGATAATCATATTTCACGGTTCTGTCTGTATTATCCGTCACTGTTGCCACTTTCATGTCTTTCCATGTAAATGTAAGACTGAAACCGGAAGCCAGTTGGATTTTTTCCAAACCATAACTATTATACATATATGTGGCAGTATTTCCGTTTCTGTCTGTAATCTGCAGGATTTTTCCATCCTTGCCATATTGGTATACTAACTCTTTTTCATTATCCGTAAAGATGAAATTATCATTTGGTCTTATCAGGGTATACTTTTGTGTACCTCCCCTTTTGTTTCTATAGGTTCCTTCCCGATAGACAAACTCCGCACTGGTTCCGTCCGGCAGTGTCACGGTTGTGACATCCCCGTACCGGGTGATATCGCTATCCGCACTGAATGTCCAGCGTTTTCCAAGACTTCTGCGTTTTCCTGCTCCAGCACCAGAAACATATCTTCGGATAAGAAGAAAATCACCGGCCATATCCGGCAGTGCAAAGTCATTGTCTTCATACACAAATGCACCCGTTGCCATGTTAATCGGATCTTTCACAAGCTGCCGGCTATTGGCATCACTGCCCTTCAGAGGCTCCGCTTCTGCTGCTCCGATGTCGTTTTTGGATTTCACCGGCTGTTTTTCCGACTCTTTCCCAGTCTGCTGTTCTTCATTTTTTGACTGTCCGGGAATATTCCCACCATTGGAAGAAGTGCCTGCTGTTTTTGCTGTCCTTAGGCTATCCCTCAAAGTAGATGTTGTACATTGCACATTATTCTTTCTGGAATTGTTCATTATTTATTCCTCCCCTGCATAAAATCCGCTGTATCTTTTTTATAAAAAATTATATTACATATGTACAACATATGTCAATTTTTTTCATTATTTATTTTTCTTATGCATAAAATATTGAAGACCTGCTCATACTAAATTTCTGAAATGGAATATAATAAATTCAGAACAATATAAAATTTTAAGAAAATTTATACAATTATACTTTATTTTTCAAGGGTTTCGTATTACAATATAGATATCGCAGAAAAATGGAAAATTTTTCATTGCACTTAATTATGACTTGAAAGGAGTATTTTACTATGGCAAAAAAATTAGGTAAGGTATTGCTCTGCACCGCACTTATCGGTTCAGCCGTTGCAGGAGGCATGGCATTATATAACAAGTATAAGTCATCCGGTGACGATTTTGACGATGATTCTTTCGATTTCGATGATGACGATGATGATTTTGATGATATCGCAGATGAAGAAGATACGAAAGATTCTGACAGAGAATATGTCTCCATTCCCCGCGAATCGGAAGACAGTGCCAAAACAGATGAACGCCCTGTCAATGTAGAAGTTACCATCCAGTCCGATGATTCATCTGAAACAAATGACGATATATCTGCCTCATCAGACACTGCTAAAACAGTATAATCATCAGCCTGTCTATTTTATGCCGATGGTATTGGCAAATATTATTTTTCAAATAAAAACAGTTGAAAAATCTTTCAACTGTTTTTTTAATGTTTCAATGAAACTTTTATTTTTTCTTAAAATCTGTCCGGTTTCCTTCCACAGTATTAGTCTTAACCACCGCTCTTGGCAGCGCATCCTTGGAATTTCCCCAAGGCTCGTCCTTATGCCGGTAATCAAATTTATCAATAAACCATTCCAGTTCCGAAGCCACCCGTTCCATGTTTTCCAGATAAATCCGGTTGGTTTCGGTCAGATAATCGTCCAGTGACTGACCGCTTAAATTATTGGAAGCCTGTGTAATCAGTGCCTGGTAATGACGGGTACAAAAACCTTTGGATGAAGCATATTTTCTTCGGAATCCCTCTTCTTTTTCCCACAGATAATGAATGGTCCGTATATACCTCTGAAACGTGTCTTCAATACGATTGCATACAAAACAGGAATGATTCAGTTTCTCCAGATAACCGGTCAGGGGTGAAATATCTTTCTTCTTAAACAATCCGCTCTTTCCGGTGGCCGCCTGTGCCAGAGCAGCAATATCCTTATTGGTTTTCACCATATGGGAATGAAGTACCAGAGAGACACCCAATTTGTTTTCCATCCCCAGAATCTGACGGATATGCTCCGTACAAAAACCAGTCTGATCCGTAACCTCCCGGATATCATCCTCCATATAACTGGGTCCCATGGTAAACTCCACCGCATTCTTTTCCAGTTCCTGATACATAACACAGATGGGACATTCACAGTCCACCGCAAATGCGTCGTTAACTGGTATTGTATATAATTGCTCCTTCATCAGCCTATATCCTCCATGCCTTTTTTAATAATGCCAGTCCGGTCCGTATATCCCCTTCTGACAAATTTGCAAAGCCTAATAAAATAGTAGGCTTATAATAATTCTCCAAACGGTTAATATAATACTCCGAAATTCCGAATACTTTTACACCAGCTTTTGCAGCAGATATGACTAATTTTTCTTCCGTCATGCCGTTATCCACCACCAGAAGCACATGAAGGCCGGAATTTTCACCAAATACGCTAACGGTATCTCCCCAGGATCTAAGTTCATTGAGCAAAACATCATGTTTAAACTTGTATATGGAACGCATCCGGTTCAAATGCCGTTCAAAATAGCCTCCCTGCAAAAACTCATTTACAACCATCTGATCAATTCTGGAAACCGTCTGGGAATAACAGGAATGACTCTCATATAATTGCATCAACGGTTTTGGCAGCACCATATAACTCATTCGGATTGCCGGGGCAATGGACTTGGAAAAGGTTCCCAGATAAATCACTTTTTCATTTCCGTCCACACTTCGAAGAGCCGGAATGGGTTTTCCCCTATACCGGAATTCACTGTCATAATCATCCTCGATAACAAACCTGGAATACTCCTGATTTGCCCAGTTCAGCAATTCCAATCTCCGTTTAATGGGCATAACGATTCCCATGGGAAACTGATGAGACGGCATAACATATGCCAGAGAGGCTCCGGATTCATTCAGTTCCTTTATCTTCATACCATGCCTGTCCATTTGTACTGGAATAACCGTATTTCCGTTCTGTACAAACAGCCGGTATGCCTGCATATAAGTAGGATTCTCCATGGCTATCTTCGGTTTGTCTCTCAGCATATGATTCAGCAGCATAAGCAGGTGTTCATTTCCAGCCCCGATAACGATACGCTCCGGAGTGCAGTGTACGCCTCTGGCCTCATAGAGATATTCACAAAGAGACCTTCGCAGTTCTATATCCCCCTTGGGATGTCCGGCAGAAAAAAGTTCTTTATTATCCGCACTCAGAAGATTCTTTGAAATCTTTCTCCATGTATTAAACGGAAAAGAATCCAGCTCAATACCCCAGGGAGAAAAATCCACTGTAAAATCGGAATCCCCGGATTCTTCTTTCTCCTCTTCCAAAATACTGGCAGTTCCGGATTGATATAGCAGTGAAATATCAGATACAAAATATCCCCGGTTCGGCCTTGACTCTATATATCCTTCCGATACAAGCTGGGTGTAAGCCAAATCAACCGTGCTTCTGCTCACCTGCAGATGCTTTGCCAATGCCCTGGTAGACGGCAGTTTTGTCTTACACCCGATTCTTCCTTTTTTAATTTCTTCTTTTATATATTCATAAATCTGCTCATATAACGGAGTTTTTGGTGTTAGTTTTAAATTAATGGTTAATTCAAACAACTTTAAACTCCTGACTGTGTCTCCTGTTTGATAAGCTCTTTTAATTCCCTTGCCCTGTCCTTTACCTTACTGCTGGCTGTACGGGAAGTTATGATTTCAGACACGAACCGCAAAGACGTGGTGTAATCCTTGCATCTCCTTGCAAGATCCGCAGTAACATAAATAAATGTATATTCATCCATACCGCAGATTGGAAACATCTCTTTGCTCATGGAATTTTTAAATCCCTCATACGCATTGGAAATAAACTGCTGCTCCTGTTTCTCCAGTTCTTCCTTCTTTTCCATATAATCGCTGTCGGATTCCAAAAGACTTTCCGACATACCTCTCACCAGCCAGGCCAGTTTCAGACAGATATATGCCCGCTCGCTGACCTTTGCCTTTTTTACAACAGCATTAGCCAGAGCAAGCTGATATCTTAAAACGGCTTCCTCATAAGAATATGTAGCCGCATTGGAATCAATTCCTTTAAACGAAGGCGTGATGTTCTGACTGATTAGTTTCGCCTGGGCAGATGTGATGGTAGTAAAATACCTGGTCAAAGCCGCATATCCGCACTTTTCGCATACTACACAGTCATACTTGATACAATCTGTAGTCTGATACTTCGGACGCAGGTCGGAATCCACCGAAAGCAGCTTTACCTTACCAGTCCGAATCGATTTGCTTTTAAATTCATGTTCACATACCGGACATTTATACGATTTATCATATAAAACTTCCTCTTCGGTAAGGGTATGCACCGTTTTTTCCTCAGTATCCTTTTTTTCCTTTTCCTCTGCTTCAAATACATCCATATTTGACATGTTTCCAAGACCCAATTTGTCTAATCCTGAAAATAAACCCATATGAGCACCTGCTTTCTTTTATTCCTTTTATTATATTAAAAAACCAAGCCGCAGCTTACTGCTGAGGCAGTTTAAATGAGCTCTTTAAAGATACGATTCTGTTAAATACCAGTTGTTCATCAGTGGTATCTTTGGCGTCCACGCAAAAATATCCCTGTCTGACGAACTGAAATTTATCCATTTTTTTTGCATCTGCCATACTTTCTTCCAGATAGCAGCCTTCTAATACTTTTAAAGAATTTGGATTCAGATTTAGTGTTCCATCCTCATTCAGTTTTCCTTTTTCTTCATCCACTATATTTTCATATAATCGCACAACAGCTGGAATCCCATGTCTTGCGCTTACCCAGTGGATGGTACCTTTTACTTTTCTTCCGTCAAACCCGCTTCCGCTTCTGGTTTCTTCATCATATGTACAATGTACCTCTGTGATATTTCCGTTTTCATCCTTTACAAAGCTTTCACACTTTACAAAATAAGCGTTCATCAGTCTGACTTCATTGCCCGGAAACAGTCTGAAATATTTTTTCGGCGGAATTTCCATAAAGTCTTCCCGCTCGATATATAATTCCCTGCAAAACGGAACTTTTCTGCTTCCCAGAGATTCATCCTCCGGATTATTCACCACATCAAAGTATTCTACTTTATCCTCTGGATAGTTGTCAATAACCAGTTTGACAGGATCCAGAACAGCCATCACTCTTGGCGCCTTATTTTTCAAATCTTCACGGATACAATATTCCAGCATGGCATAATCCACGGAACTGTTGCTCTTGGATACGCCTACCAGTTCAATAAACATCTGAATGGATTCCGGTGTAAACCCTCTTCTTCTCAATGCAGCTATGGTCACCAGCCGCGGATCATCCCATCCATCCACAATACCGTCTTCCACCAGCTTCTTGATATAACGTTTGCCGGTTACTACATTAGTCAGATACAATTTTGCAAACTCAATCTGTTTCGGCGGCTGCGGGTATTCCAGTTCTTTTACCACCCAGTCATACAGAGGTCTGTGGTCTTCAAACTCCAGTGTACAGATAGAATGTGTTATGCCTTCAATGGCATCCTCAATGGGATGTGCAAAATCATACATCGGATAAATGCACCATGTATCGCCTGTATTGTGATGGGTGATATGGGCTACCCGGTAAATAACCGGGTCTCTCATGTTGATGTTCGGAGAGGCCATATCTATTTTGGCACGCAATACTTTTTCTCCGTCCTGATACATCCCGTTTTTCATTTTCTCAAATAATTCCAGATTTTCTTCTATAGTCCTATCTCTGTAAGGACTGTTCTTTCCCGGCTCCTGCAGCGTTCCCCTGTATTCCCTGATTTCGTCTGCTGTCAGATCACAGACATAGGCTTTTCCCTTTTTTATCAGCTTCACTGCAGCTTCGTACATCTGCTGAAAATAATTGGATGCAAAAAATAACCGGTCTTCCCAATCCGCCCCCAGCCATTTGATATCTGCCAATATAGATTCCACAAACTCTGATTTTTCTTTTGTAGGATTTGTATCGTCAAATCTCATGTTAAATCTGCCGTTATATTTTTTTGCCAGTCCGTAATTCAGCAAAATAGACTTTGCATGACCAATATGAAGGTATCCGTTGGGTTCTGGCGGAAATCTTGTCTGTACATGGTCAGAATGTCCTTCTGCCAAATCTTTATCTATGATTTGCTCAATAAAGTTCTTTGAAATCACTTCGTTTTCCATTTTTGTAAATCCTTTCATTCAAAAGCTAATACTACTATAATACTCTAAGAGTAGAATACTGTCAAAAGTTTTTCTAAATTTTTTTGATCCTCCGCACCCATCAGCTCTCTGGCAGAATGCATGGCAAGCACCGGAACCCCGATATCTATGGTTCTAACGGGAACCGAGGAAGATAAAATGGATCCCAGGGTCTGACCGCCTGCCATGTCGGAACGGTTCACAAACACCTGATACGGAATGTCCTGTTCCCGGCACATTTGTTTTATTGTGGAAACGGCGGCCACGTCTCCTGCATACGCCTGATTTGCAGATTCCTTGATGACAATGCCGGAGTTCAGCATTACCCGGTTGGTAATATCTGATTTTTCCATAGCATTGGGATGTGCGGCATGGGCCACATCCACCGATAACATAAATCCGTTAAAAATATCATTAATCATTTTTTGCCTGCTTTTTCCCAAAGCCCCATATATCTTTTCCAGTAGCAGAAGCAGCACATTGGAACCAGCTCCCTGTTTGGTACGGCTGCCGATTTCCTCATTGTCAAAATACAGTGCAATGTCAAGACCGCACTGCTCCGGTTCTGCATCCCCGGTCCGCTCCGTGGCAGCCGCCGACGCATTTAACAGTCCCGCCGTAATTCCGTATACGGACGTCATATTATCCAGACGAGGAGAAGAATACATGGAAGAATCCAGCCCGATATGACAGCCGGATTCCCATTGATATAAAAATAATTCATAATCCAGAAGATCTTCCCGTTCAAAACTTTCCTTCTCCAACACCATACCGCTGTTCCGGTAAACGGCTGCCTGATGGTTTACAGCTTCCAGCAATTTTTCATAAAACAATTCCTGACACAGGCTCTCTTTTATATGTTCCTGAGCCGCCGCCAGAGGCAGCATGTCTTTCTGCCGGTTCAGTTCGATTCCTTTATTAACTTCCCGGTTCATATGAATTGCCAGATTCGGTATCGTAAGTACCGGTTCCTTAAAATCCACAGATATCATTACGGGAGTGAAACAATTCCTGCCTCTGACTGCCACCCGTCCCGCTATGGACAAAGGGCGATCCATCCATGTGTTCAGAATTGGACCACCATATACTTCGGTATTTAATTTTAAATATCCCCTGTTTCTTCCGATATCCGTGAAAATTCCGCAACTGGGTTTTAATCTGAACGTCGGAATATCCGTATGGGAGCAGGCAATCCTGAGATTCGGCCGTTCCCCGCTTTCATCCGGCAGACGGATAACAAACGCCGCCAAAGTTGAACCGTAAACAGACACAATATATTTTCCGCCTGGTTGAAGCAAAAAAGCTTCACCCGCCTCTAATTCCTTAAATCCTTCGTTCCGGTAAAGAGCCGCTACATTTTCCACTGTATGATACGGAGAAACTGAACGCTTGATATTTTCTTCCAGATTAATTTTTCCTCCAATTACTTCCTTCAATTCGTTTTCCTCCATACAAAATAATCATGTTTTGTTGACTTCTTAACATGGTATAAAGCTTCGTCCGCATGTTTCAATATTTTTGATATTCCCGAAAAAGAACCTGTTTTTCCGGCTGCAATGCCAATGGAACAACTGATCTGGTGAACCTTCGGAATATCAACTTCTTTTTCATAGACGGCTTCTATCGTTGACTTAAATCCCCGATTTTTATCAACGCTTTCCAAAATTTTCTGTGCAATATGAACACCGTAGTCTTCCGTCCGGTTATTCAGAATGATAAGAAATTCATCTCCTCCATACCGCACCACACAGTCTTCCTTACTGACAGAAGTTTCCAACAGCCGGGAGAATGCAACAATAACCGCATCTCCTGCATCGTGTCCGAAATGATCATTGCAATATTTAAAATTATCCAAATCCATATATAGGATGGTAAACTGTTTCTCTTCCGGCCGGATTATGAACTCCTCCGGTGTATTAAACTGTTTCTCAAAATATTGTTTCAGTCCCTGCCGGTTGTTCAGACCTGTCAGTGTATCCGTTATAGAACTGCATTTTAACTGTTTCTTGATTTCTTCCCTGTTAACGGCTTCCAACAGTTCCCGGAATGCGGTTCGGAACGCATTGGCATCTTCCTCGGAAAAAACGTTTACATTTTCAGTAAAATTGGCATATCTGCCGCTTATGGTAACAAATATTCCGCTTATTTTATCGTTTTTCAAAAAAGGTATCACAATCATGGACGCAATACTGTTTTTTGCAAAAATTGAAATCAGTTCCTCATGGATGGAAAATGATTTTTCAAATCTGGAAACTATAATCTTTTTCCGGTTCCGTTTCATATAATCCAGTAAAAACCTGGCCTGTACCGGATTGAAATCCATATTTTTATCTTTAAACCGGATGACCGGATTTTCATTTACCACATCTATATAAATCAGATTATCAATGTTAAAATTATTCTGCAGCATATTCAGGGAATCGTAAATCAGCTCCTCCACAGATTCGCAGGTCTGATTCAGAACTTCTACCCAGGATTCAAAGAAATCCAGCATTTTATTTCTGTTTTTTAATTCCTGTTTCAAACCGGATACAGAAATAGCTTTCATTACAAGCTGTAAATCCTTTTCTGTCAAAGCGCTCCTATATTCCTCCTGCTTCAGAGGTTTGTTTTCCAACAGGCAACGGAGCCGTTCTGCATTGTTCAGCAGTTTGTTTTTCGTGCAGAAAACAATACCATTTTCCAGAATATTTTTCCGTTTCTCTTCTTCTCCGAATAATTCATGGATTCCGGCTTCTTCTTCAACAAATCTGGCATATACATATTCCTGTTTGCTTCGTGCCTTATTCCAGATAAATCTTCCCTGAACATAAGAATCATTGGCCTCCCTGTAATGTCCGTCTGCTTTATAAAGCATTCCCCGTACCAGATAGAACAGGAAAATATCATCTTCCCATCCGTCACAGTTCATACTCTCATCTTCCAGAAACGGTGTCAATGTGGTCTTCATTTTATCAAAATACAATTTTGCATCATACAGCATTTCAAGTTTAATATATGCAAATATTAACATTCCATACAGCTTTGATTTATTACAGGTTCGGATTCGCTCTATCCGCAGGATTTCCATTGCTTTCAGTTCTGTTGTTATATAATGAACAACAGCTTCATAATCTCCCATGGCGATACCGTTAACTGACATATTATATATCGCTTCTATTATCATCATGGAATTTTCCATCTCCAATGAAATCTGCAGCGCCTTTTTAAAATAATCATTTGCCATATCATACTTTTCATTTAAGATGCAACTGTAACCGACTCCGTTATAAATCTGTATTTCATCCCAGGGCCGTTCCAGCCCCTCAATAATCTCCATACATTTGTTATAATACCGGATAATATCTTCAAACCGGCCGGAGGCAGACGCCACTACTGCATTTTTCTGCCATGCAAGCAGCTGAAGTTCAATATTGTCAATCTCTTTTGCAATCTGAATTCCTTTTATAAAATAATCAGAATGGTCAGATTTCATGGTTTCCATATCAATATAGCCAAACAGATACGCATATGCCAGATGATTTTTCTGATTGTTCTGCTCCGCAACGTTTAAAATTGCCTTTGGGATTTCCATGGAAACATCCCATACAAATGTATCCTGACATCCATTTAACAAGACCAGTATATCCAGCATATCAATCTGAATCATTTTTTCTTTGTTGTCCATACTTCTGGCCATGGCCCTGGCATTTTCCACTGCGGATAATGCCTGGTTCCGCTGGCCCGAATATAACAGGACAAGGGCAAGAACACAATAATAATTATACTGGGAATCAATATCCTGGTATAAATAATCTGAATCCTGTACTTTTTTGCATAACACATAGGCATGTTTACTCTGTCTGTTATATACAGCCACAGCGGCATACATCAGTAAAATACGAATCCTGGTCTTCTTTTCCACATCCATTTTATTAATTTCAATGGAATGATATATAATCTCCAGATAATAGTCTGCTTCCCGGAATGCCAGCGTATATATCATATCGTTTATTTTTTTTATATATGTATGGATTTCGGAAATATCTGGTTCAAATCCTGCAGTAATATCATTATTGGTACCAGATTCTTCTTCATCATCGCATTTGACAATGTAGTCACTCCCATCCAGCTTCTCTTTAAACTTCAGCCAGTCTTTTAGCATATATGTGCTAACGTTAAAAGATTCATTATACGTTCCTACCAATACGACATTTTGTATGTCCCGATGCCACACCAGTTCCCGCAGCAGCCGCAGGGTAGACATTTGTGCCAAATGCAGCTTGTTTAAAATCAATACCAGCTTATGACTCTGTGTCATATATTCCAGAATATTGCAAACAGACTGGATAAACCGCTCATGCTCATAACCAACTTCCCTTGGTATAATGTCTTCCTCCCGTCTGCATACCCCATGTCTGATATAGTTCTCAAATAAAACTCTCTGCAGCGGATAAACGCCGCACTCCTTTAATATCTGACTGATATCTGTATCCGCATAATGTTTATAGTATAAGTCCCGGATTAGATTTAAAAAGGGACAGTACGCATCCTGCATAATAGTTCCGGCAAATTCATAAAACACAAAATCATATTCAGCCGGATATTTTTGGAGCAGCGCCTGAATTTCATTTTCATATAACTCAAAGGAACTGTAGTGTTTAAAAAAACACTTTTTTGTATCCTTCCGATTCATTGACAGTTCCTCAATCAGCTTTTCAATACATTCTTTGTGTTCAATTTTCATATCTTCTCCCATCTGTGCTGTGTCCGCACTTAAGCTTATCTGTAAATACTACCTCCCCTAATAACTTCGTATCGCATCTGTTCCATCATCCACGGTCTTTTCCATCGCCTGAACCACAACGTAATATCCGTCGGCAGCATTCAGCGGAATATATACCCGGTCTCCTGCCTTATGCCCCAGCAATGCTTTTCCCAGCGGTGATTCTATACTAATGAGATTTTTCAGTGAATCCCCCCGAATGGAGGTTACAATTTTATATTCCTCCGTTTCATCCTCTTCTTCAAAATATAATATCACTTTGCTATACAGGCCGATTTCATCTTCTGCCGATGTATCTTCGATAATATGGGCCGTTTTAATCATACGCTCCAGATAACGGATTCTGCTTTCGTTCTTGTTCTTATCCCGTTTTGCCGCATAGTATTCAAAATTTTCACTCAAATCCCCATGGGCTCTTGCTTCTTTTACAGCTTCAATAGCCTCTTTCCGTACCACTGTTTTTCTATACTCTATCTCTTCTTCTATTTTTTTGATATCATTTTTTGTTAAATCATTTGACATTCTGTTACCATCCTTTAAAGTTCCATAACCGAAACATCATCCTTTTTATTTTTGGAATGCCCGTTATCCGTATACATCTGGTATTTTTTATTTTTATTACCCAGCCATACCATCTCAGAATCCGCAATACCTTCCGTTGTATCATTGCACACCTTCCTGCCGTATTCCGTACTTACCACTGGAATTTTTGCATCTTCTTTTATAAAAAATACAACCCTGTTCAACGGCATTTCAACAAAATGAACACCCTTTTCCATTACTTTTTCTTCTTCACCATTTTCATGCATGACAATCATAGTCATAGGTTCCGGCAGATACACATATCTTCCGGCAGCATTCTGGGTATATACGGGAGCTATCATAACCTCATTTCCCAGCATAAGCTGATCTTCCACATTTCCTGCAATTTCATCTCCGCTGTAATCAAATGCCAGCGGACGGAACATCATTTCATTTTCATATACGGATTTTAAATACTCACTGTACAGATACGGCAGCAGACGATATCTGCAACTGATTACAGACTTAAAATCTTCGGTATGTTCAAACCGGAAACACTCCTGCAGTCTGGTTCCCAGTGCCGCATGATTTCGCATTAACGGCGTAAAGACTCCCAGCGCCAGCCAGCGAAGCAACAATTCTCTTGTAGTATTGCTTCCAAATCCACCGATATCCGCTCCGGTATACAGAAATCCGCACATATTTAAGGATGGCAGCATTTTCAAATTTAAAAGAATATGGGACCACCATGCCTGATTATCCCCCATCCAGATTCCCCCATACCGGTGCATACCGATATAAGAAGAGCGTGAAAACAGCAGCGTCCGTTCTCCCGGCCGCAGTTCTTCCAGTCCTTCCGCAGCCGCTTTTGTCATGTTATACCCATACAGATTGTGTACCCTGTCATGATTCACCAGCTGACCGTCCATATTATGATACATTGCTTTATAGTCACTGTCATTATTGGCTAACTCATTTAATTTCCATTTTAACTCCATCAGTTTATCTGTGGAAATATCTTCTTTTCTTCCGGCTTCCGGCTTTAAAAGTTCCTTTACCTCATCAATACCTCTTTCCGTATAAAAAATTGCCGGCTCGTTCATATCGTTCCAGAATCCGTCAATTCCTTTGTCTGTCAGCGCCTTGTATTTTAAACCGAACCAGCGTCTGGCTTCCGAATTCAAAAAATCGGGAAAATGCGTAAGTCCAGGCCATACCGCAGTCACATAATCCCTGCCCTCTTTGTCTTTCACAAAATAACCTTTTGCTACTCCTTCTTCATAAACGTCATATCCCTCTTCCATTTTAACACCGGCATCGATAATGGGAACCAAATGAATATTCTTTTCCCTCATTTCCTTTACAAAGTTTCCAAAGTCCGGAAATCTCTCTTCATTAATTGTAAAATCCTTGTAAGATTCCATATAATCAATATCCAGATAAACCGCAGATAACGGTATCCCGCAGTTTTCATATCCGTCCACCACTTCCCAGACAGCATCGGCATCCATATAACTCCATCTGCACTGCTGGTATCCAAATGCCCATCTCGGCGGAATATAAGATTGTCCGATCAATGTCCGGAACTGTCTGACAATATCCTTAATTCCATCCCCTTCTATTATATAAAAATCCAAATCCTCATATTCCGGTATAATATTCAGTTCATCCATCTTTTCATAACCGATATCAAATGTAACTCTGCCCGGATTATCAATAAATACCCCAAAAGTGCAGGCTCCATCTATAACAATAAAATTATGCGCTCCATACAGTGACAGTTTTTCTTCTGTATGATTAGGGTCGTCGGTACAATAACTCACATACTGATATCCTCGTTTATTTATGCCCCGATTTGCCTCCCCGAGACCATAAACTGCATCTTTCTTACCCATCCGGAACCGGAACCCCTGTTCCGTTTTTTCAAAATACCGGAGGTTTGCTTCCCCATTTACATTTGCTGTTCCATTTACCACCGCTCCTGTCGGAACCGGGTTTCCAAATCTGATTTTGCTGACCATGTTCATCTTCTCCCACCTAAATATTTTATGCTTTCTATCTTTTCCATTATACAAAAAAATATCAGTCCATACAATAATATGAACTGATATTTTCTTTAATTTTTGTTAATTTTTCTCCCAATAGAGGATATTTTATACATCAATACTATAGTTCGGAGCCTCTTTTGTAATATGAATATCATGCGGATGACTCTCTTTTAATGATGCAGACGAAATTTTAACAAACTTGCCTTCTTTCTTCAGCGTCTCGATATCCTTAGCGCCGCAGTATCCCATTCCGGAACGGATACCGCCTACAAGCTGGAATACGGTATCTTCCACGGTTCCCTTGTATGCCACACGTCCTTCCACGCCTTCCGGAACCAGCTTCTTTGCATCGGTCTGGAAATATCTGTCTTTGCTTCCGTTTTCCATTGCCGCAATAGAGCCCATACCGCGATAAACCTTATATTTTCGTCCCTGATACAGTTCAAATGATCCCGGACTTTCATCACATCCGGCAAAAATACTTCCCATCATGCAGACATTGGCTCCGGCCGCAATTGCCTTTGTCATATCTCCGGAGAACTTAATACCGCCATCTGCAATTACAGGTATGCCATGCTCTTTTGCCACTTCATAACAATCCATAATAGCCGTAATCTGCGGTACTCCAATACCTGCAACCACACGGGTAGTACAGATGGACCCCGGTCCGATACCGACTTTAACGGCATCCACGCCTGCCTCAATCAATGCCTTTGCAGCAGCACCTGTAGCAATATTCCCTGCAATTACCTGTAAATCCGGATACGTCTGTTTTACCATCTTTACAGTATCTATAATATTTTTGGAATGCCCGTGGGCAGAATCGATTACGATTACATCAACCTTAACTTTTACCAGTGCATCCACACGTTCCATAATATTCTTTGTAATACCTACTGCCGCACCGCAGAGCAGTCTGCCCTGGGAATCCTTTGCAGATAATGGATACTTAATCTGCTTTTCAATATCCTTTATAGTTATAAGGCCTTTTAACACATAATTATCATCCACAATCGGAAGCTTCTCTTTTCTGGCTTTTGCAAGAATTGCCTTGGCTTCCTCCAGTGTGATTCCTTCCTTTGCGGTTACAAGACCTTCTGATGTCATGGAATCTTTAATCTTTTTACTGAAATCCGTTTCAAACTTCAAATCACGGTTTGTAATAATACCTACCAGTTTTTTATTCTCTGTTGTAATAGGAACACCTGAGATTCTGAATTTCGCCATCAGGTTGTTAGCATCCTCTAATGTATGTTCCGGTGATAAATAAAACGGATCGGTGATTACTCCGTTTTCTGAACGTTTTACTTTATCTACTTCTTCTGCCTGTGCTTCAATGGACATATTCTTATGAATAATTCCGATACCACCCTGTCTGGCCATTGCAATCGCCATTCTATGTTCTGTTACTGTGTCCATACCTGCACTCATCATCGGAATGTTAAGCTTAATACTTTTAGTAAGATATGTTGATAAATCAACCATATTCGGAGTAACTTCTGAATAACCCGGTACCAATAACACGTCATCAAATGTTATTCCATCGCCAACAATTTGTCCCATTTTCTCTTGTCCTCACTTTCTCTAAATTTTATCAATTTTATCAAAATTAGGTGGGGATGTCAAACTCTTTTTTATTCTTCTGACACTTTCAAATATATTATTTCTTTATGACGATATCTCCCTCGGTATCAATACTTTTCTCGGAGCTGCCATCTGCATGGATTCCAGAATATCATCATTCGGCTCAAAAATCACCTTAATCAGTTCCGAATCTTTCCTGACAAATGCCACATATCTTCTGGCACCTTTTACCAGCGTGGAAAAATCCCGTACCCTGTAATTTTCCCTCTCAAAGGATTCCAGTTCCGGCGAACCCTCCAGTGCCATAATCTCCATCTGATTTATGTCTAATTTACCGCATCCTTTTCGTTTACTGCGTCCGAATATTTTATCAAACTGACATTCTCCGCTGAGATAGCAATATTCAATTTCAACATCTGTTCTTTTAAATACCCATATGGTTAAATAAACCAGCAGACACTCTAACAATGCTCCCAGAGAACCGATTAAAAATAATGTACAAAATCCTCCAATACATACAGCAATGCTGAATACCCTTAACATTATTCCAACAACAGTCATTTTCTGTTTTATTAAATATTCATGATATACGTCTCCCATTTCGGAGCCTCCTTTTCTGCCTCTATTCCACAGGCAATAATGTTTCATAAAAATTGACTGAATTAATTATACTAAATCCAACAAAAAGTAACAAGGACTTTATATTTTTTTTAGGTAATTGTATGTGTGAATTTATGTGGTTAACCAAACGCAGCCGTTTCGGGCGAAGACTGCCGAAACGGCTGCTGTGCATTAACAGGATATAAAAATTACTATCTTAAAATAAATTCCGCAAACACCACATTACTGACATCTATCCCTTTCTCCGTCAACATCAGCCGATTCTCGGATTCTCTTAACAGCCCTTCTCTGACAAACCGGTCAATCACATCTCCATATATCTGTCTGTAGGATACTCCAAATTTCTCTGTAAATTCTTCCCCTGATATTCCGTCTGTTTTCCGCAATCCCAAAAACATAAATTCTTCCATTTCATCCTGTCTGGTCTGTGTATGGTCATCTTCCCGGATATCCGCTATCCTGCCGTGTTCCGGCAACATACAATAACATTCCATATCCGGGGTGTTGACATACCGTTTGTTTCCCTTTTTGGAAGCTGCTGACAGTCCAAATCCGTAATACTCATCCATAGACCAGTATTTCAGATTATGCCTGCATTCATAACCTGGTCTTGCATAATTGGATATCTCATATCTGCCAAACCCTTTCGATTTTAAAAATCTTCCGGTAAAATGATACATCTTCCGGTCCGTTTCTTCATTGGGAAGCAGATTCTCATAAGGTTTTCCTTCTCCATATTTTTCATGAAAAGGAGTTCCTTCTTCCACAATCAGACTATATGCAGAAATATGTTCCGGATTTAATGCCGTCACCCGTTGTAATGTGTTCCTAAAAGACGCAAAGGTCTGACCCGGAACTGCGGAAATAATATCAATATTAATATTGGTAAATCCGGCTTTTCTTGCCAGAGCATAGGACTGCTCGAACTCTTCATAGGTATGTATCCGTCCAAGAGTTCTTAATTCCCTGTTGTCCGCCGACTGTAATCCCATGCTTATGCGCCCGAATCCCATGCTTCGGTACTTTTGCAGATTTTCAAATGTCAGGGTTCCAGGATTTGCTTCCAATGTTATTTCCGCATTATCTTTCTGCAAAAAAGGCCTCAGCGCGGACATCAGCTCTTCCATCAGGGATACCGGATAAATGGACGGCGTTCCGCCTCCGAAAAATAAAGTATCCGCACTTTCCTCTTTCATATTTGTATGTGTAATTTCAAATAAAAGTGCCTTATGATATTGCAGTATTCTTTGTTCATCCGCCACTCCTGAAACAAAATCACAATAGAGACATTTTTTACTGCAAAAAGGGATATGCACATATATGCCTGCAGTCATACCGATACCACCTACTTATCATCCAGTTTCAGAACACTCATAAATGCTTTCTGCGGAATTTCTACATTGCCCACCTGACGCATACGTTTTTTACCCTCTTTCTGTTTTTCCAACAATTTTTTCTTACGGGTTATATCGCCACCGTAACACTTGGCTAATACATCCTTCCGCATGGCTTTTACCGTTTCCCTGGCGATTACTTTACTGCCAATTGCTGCCTGTATCGGAATCTCAAACAACTGTCTCGGTATTTCTTCCTTAAGTTTTTCGCACATTTTTCTGCCCCGCTCATAGGCAGTGGAAGCATGTACAATAAATGATAATGCATCCACTTCTTCTTTATTTATCAGGATATCCAATTTCACCAGCTCAGACCGCTCGTATCCCTTTATTTCATAATCAAACGATGCATACCCTCTGGAACGGGATTTTAATGCATCAAAAAAGTCATATATAATCTCATTCAATGGCAAATCATACTTTAATAATGCACGGGTTCCTTCTATATAATCCATGCCTTTATAGGACCCCCGGCGTTCCTGGCACAATTCCATAATCGGTCCGATAAACTCCGTGGTTACCATTATCTCAGCTTTTACAATCGGCTCTTCCATATAGTCAATTTCTGCAGCAGGCGGAAGGTTAGACGGATTGGTTAACTCCACAATACTGCCGTCAGTTTTATATACTTTATAGATAACCCCCGGCGCCGTCGTTACAATGTCCAGATTATATTCCCGCTCCAGCCGTTCCTGAATGATTTCCAAATGGAGTAGTCCAAGGAATCCGCAGCGAAATCCAAATCCTAAAGCAATGGACGTTTCAGCCTCAAAATTCAGCGCCGCATCATTTAGCTGCAGTTTTTCCAATGCATCCCGTAAATCCGGATACTTTGCGCCATCAGCCGGATACATACCGCAGTATACCATGGAATTCACTTTCTTATAACCAGGTAATGCTTCATCACATGGCTGTTCTGCATTTGTAATTGTATCGCCCACACTGGTATCCTTTACATTTTTAATGCTTGCAGTTATATAACCAACCATTCCCGCACTTAATTCATCACATGGGATAAACTGGCCTGCACCAAAATATCCTACTTCCACTACATTTGCCATGGCTCCGGTTGCCATCATTTTTATTGGAGTGCCTACACGGACGATTCCCTCCATAATCCGGCAGAATACAATAACTCCCTTATAAGAATCGTAAATACTGTCAAAAATCAATGCCTTTAATGGTGCTGCCGCATCCCCTTTCGGCGCTGGAATTTTAGATACTATCTGTTCCAGTACTTCTTCAATGTTAATCCCGTTTTTTGCTGAAATTAAAGGCGCATCCTGTGCCTCAATTCCTATGACATCCTCAATCTCATCCATCACACGCTGAGGCTCCGCACTAGGTAAATCTATCTTATTAATGACCGGAACCACATCCAGATCATGGTCCAAAGCCATATAAACATTCGCAAGTGTCTGGGCCTCTACCCCCTGGGCGGCATCTACCACCAGTATGGCACCGTCACAGGCCGCCAGACTTCTGGAAACCTCATAATTAAAATCCACATGTCCCGGTGTATCAATCAGATTAAAAATATATTCCTGACCATCCGCTGCCTGATATACGGTTCTGACCGCCTGGGCTTTTATGGTAATTCCCCGTTCCCGTTCCAAATCCATATTATCCAAAACCTGGGCCTGCATTTCCCTGCTGGTCAGCAGTCCTGTTTTCTCAATGATTCTGTCTGCCAGTGTTGACTTTCCATGGTCAATATGGGCAATGATACAAAAATTCCTTATATTATTTTGATTTATTAAAGCCATCTATGTGCCACCTTCCTAAACCTTTTCCATTCTGAATAGTATCTGCATTATAGCATAAGGCGCCGTTTCTTTCAATTTATTATTCTATGCTAATTAAATTTGTGGTATTATATAAGAGTATATGTTTGTAAAATATATTATTGAGTATTCTTAAAAACAGCAGGGAAGCGGTGATTTTAATGTCTATTTTTTCAAAATTATCTAAAAAAACGTCAAAGAAACAACTGGAACAATTCTGTTCAGATGCCAGAATTTTTATTCAGGTCCATTATGTACGGGAAAAAAGCAAAGGAAAGTATGCATTTAATACATTAAAGCTAAAATCAGACCCTGACAGGGAAAAATGTAAGGACTGGTATGCCAGTCACGGAAATCCTGACAACTTTCAGGAAATTGCCCGTTTATATATGAAAGAATTCAATATTTCCATGGAATATATTTTACAGGAATATGATCTGATTTCCTCCTGTTTTACTATACATAAAAATTCTTTTCATTCCATTGAAAAATGGGAAGCCATAGCCATATGCTTTGGTCTGCATTTAAATATGGAGCATACAAAAGCATTGTTGGAAACTGCCGGATATGCCTTAACCAATTCCAGTGAAACCGATTTGATAATACGATTCTGTTTTGAAAATAATATCTATAAACGGGAGGATATTAACTATATTTTAAAGAAACTGGCAGATAAAACTCTGGAAGAAATTTCTTCCTGATTTTTACATTCAGAAAAGGAGTGCTTAACATAGCACCCCTCCTGAATTACAACTAAATCCTGTAAACCGTGTTCCTCTTTGAAATCAGATACGTTGTAAAGAAATAGAGTACATAAACAGCTGTAAGAACTACAGCTATCATTCCGGTATTAAAATATATTTCTTTTAAATGTCCAAGCCCAGTCATCCGCATTATCCTGACACAAAACCAGCCCGTGGGTATACTTAAAAGCAACGGCAGTGCAAAGGGTAAAAAGAAAAAACTGAAAATCTGATAAAACAATGTTTTCTCCTGCTGCCGCTCACTGGTTCCTAGACGGAACAGCACTTCATATTTCCGCTTATCCTCTGACAAACCGGCCAGTGTCTTTAATGCCAGAACCGCCATTGCCAGGAACACAAAGATTACCGCCATATATATTGCTCCCACCACTAAAACTGCAGATGTCTCATTTCGGGATACCCGGGCATATTCCTTAATATCAAAATCGCTTCTAAAATAAGCAAAATCATCCGTTCCTGTCTGATCATATACATACGATAACTCATCCTGCATTGAACGGACATCAAAAGAGCCTTTTTCCAAATCTATAGATACACAATCTGATTCTACATCCATGGAAGATACCAGCCGGTCCGGAACCAGAATAATAAAATATCCCCAAAATCGGAACGGGACGTCTTCTATGATTCCCAGATAATGATATTCCTTTCCTTCCTGCTCTAAAACCGCCTTTGAAAAGTCAAATTGTGCAATATGAGGAGAAGCTGCCAGCAGATAAAATCCATCTTTGCATTCTATCCTCTCACGCCCCAATGCCTCCATCAGGATGTTATAATCGCTTTCTTTCATATAAGCATCCGTAATTCCTTCATAACCTTTTCCTGACCAGGGTGTAAAACCATAAAAATAATCGCTTCCGCTATCATATATCTGATATTCAATACGTGTTTTAATCTTCTGGTATTTTTCTATAATCCTGATTCCGTCCGGAATTGAGATTGCCTGTTTATTTTCCCGACCCACTGCCGCATTGATATCAAACGGATAGCTTTTATCCAATCCCACCCGTTCCGATACTTTTTGAACAAAGGTCACATTTACTAAAATCACCGCAAATCCAATCAAAAATGCCAGTATTCCGATTATAACGGAATTGGAACTTAACTTTCCGGATAATTGTCTGATGGTAAATGTATTCGTTCCGCGGCAACAGAACTTCTTATTTCTCATAAAGAAATGAACGGCGCTTCTTGCCAGACCAATATGAAACAAAACCAGACAGACTGCAGCTCCGGCCAGACTGCCAAAAATCTCTCTTGATGACCGGTCCACATTCGTATATGCCAAATCAAGTCCATCATTAAAATAATACAGACAGAGAATCAGGCCGGCAAAGGAAAGAATGGAAACCATCTGCCACAATGCAGGATACCTGACACCTTTTTCAACCTTTTTCTCACCATGTATCAGATTGTAAATACTGACCCTCTTCAAATAGATGGCTGATGTTACCGAAGCCAATAAAAACATGATACACACCAGAGCAATAGTAAATAACAGCCCCCCGGAAGAATATGCGGAAAATTCAAAATCTATTTCTAAAAGGTTTGCAAATACAGCCATGATTCCCTGATAGATAAACAATCCAAGGAAGATTCCGATAATCAGAGCCGCGACACTCATAATCATGGTTTCCAAAACAAATATGAAAAGTATGTTTTTTCTGGTCATGCCCATGGTCAGATAAGTTCCAAATTCCCGTTTCCGGAGTTTCAGCATAAAAGATGTTGCATATCCCAAAACAAAGGATACAATCAGTGCAATAAACATGGACATCACAATCAGACCGTCTTTTAAACTTTGATTCATATCCGAAAACCGTTTCAGTTCACTGCTAAAAATCAGATTGTTTACTGCAAACATAAGAGCCACTGTAAGGGTTACTGTTAAAAAGTATATCATGTAATTTCCAATCTGCCGTTTTACATTTCGAAAAGCCAGTCTAGCAAACATCGGTATCACCTCCTAATGCGGACATGACCGATAGTATTTCCTGATACATATCCTGTCTGGTTCTTTCCCCCCGGAGTATCTCACTCCATATTTTTCCGTCTTTTAAAAACAATACTCTTTTTGCATAAGAACCCACCGCTGCATCATGGGTTACCATCAGTATGGTTGAGCCAAAGGACTGGTTCATCTGCACAAAGGTCTTCATCAGATTCTTTGAATTAGCGGAATCCAAAGCTCCCGTAGGCTCATCTGCCAGTATCAGCGCCGGATTGGTTATAATGGCTCTGGCACAGGCAGCTCTCTGTCTCTGTCCTCCGGAAAGTTCATAAGGAAATTTATCAACCTGATCCCCTACCCCCAGCGCTTCCGCCACTCTGCTTAATTCAGCGGCAGTGTTTTTTGCATCCACCCTTTTCAGATTCAGCGGCAATGTTATATTTTCCCCTATGGTTAATGTATCCAGAAGATTATATTCCTGAAATATAAATCCCAGTTTATCCCGGCGAAATTCGGAGAGATGTTCTTCTTTCATATCCGCAAGATTTCTTCCTTCCACCAGAATGTTCCCTGCGCTGACCCTGTCAATAGTGGCAATGACATTTAACAGCGTACTTTTACCGGAACCAGAAGCTCCCATGATTGCCGTAAAGTCTTCCTCTTCCACAGAAAATGATATGCCGTCCAACGCTTTTGTCACTATACTTCCGTTACCGTAATATTTGGTTACATTTTTCACTTCTAAAATCTGATTCATATTAATCCTCCAGTCAGAATAATTTGTTCGGTATTAATATAACATGAAGCAGAGTTTTTCGTTCTAACTCATTCCTATGGTTTTCCTTACAGTTTCGTAAGGTTTTTTAATATTCAAAACTATATTTAAATTTTCCTGTCGGCCATAACATTAAATTCCAGTATAATCCGGGTATATTCATGCTGTTTTGATTCAATCTGCAGCGTTATATCCAGTCGGCTGCATAACTCCCTGACAATATAAAGCCCCATGCCAGTGCTTCCTCCGGCGTTTCTGCCATTGGTACCCGAAAATCCCCGTTCCGTCACCCTTGATATTTCATGGGCAGGAATCCCAATACCATTATCTTCTACCAGAATCCTTCCGCTATCCGCTGTTATCCATATTTGGCATCCAGGGCAATACTTTGCACAATTAATCAATAATTGTTTTAACATAAACAATAAAGACTTTGCATCCGAACAGACTGTAAAATCACCATCGGTTTCAACGCTGATTCCTGCTGCAATCAGAAGTTCCATCTGGCTTTTAATGGCATCATTGATTACCTGGGCCGCCTGGAAACAGTCAATCAGTATATCTTTCTGCAGGGTACGAAGACGTGCATAATAGAGTATGCTTTCCGTCAGATTATCCGCCTGTTTTATCTTTCGTTTTAATTTTTTAATATCCCCATCATTGGATATAATCAGGGAACAGGCCGTCAATGGCGTTTTAATTTCATGTATCCAGCTTTCCACATATTCACAATATTCCTCTTTCTCCCGCATGGCCTGCTCCGCAATTCCAATAGCCGAACGGGATACAATTTTCATAATATGATAATATTCTTTTTCCAATGCATTTACCGGGCGGCTTAGTACCTCCCCCAGCAAATATTTTTCTTCCATTCCTTCCACTAATTTCCGCAAATTCTTTAACCGTCTGTTGTCCCGCCAAAAGGAAACGGATAGCCAGAGAACTACCAGCAGAACATAAAAAATTCCTGACACAGCCGTCAGTTTGATATCCATTCCTGCCGCCCGCATAAACAGGGTCACAAAAATCAGTCCGATTCCCAAAAAACACAGAGTGACAGCCTTTGAATACAGATAATCTCTTATTTTCATAGACGGTACCCCACTCCACGCACTGTACGTATAAAGCCCCCAGCCCCTAACCGGCTTAGTTTTCCTCTCAGACGGTTAATATTGACATACAATGTATTTTCATCCACATACATATTGTTGCTCCACAAATCTTCTATGATTTCTTCTTTCGAGCATAAATCCTTGTTCATCAGACACGCCAGAATCCGGGTTTCATTTTTTGTCAGTTCGGTATAATTTTCTCCAAAGGCTACGGTCATATCCTCCAGATTCAGGGTCAGGCCCCGGACCTGCTTTAACGTATTATTTTTTCTTTTCAGCAATCGGGAAATTCTGGCCAGCAGTACGGAGGAATTATATGGCTTTCTGATAAAATCGTCCGCTCCTACGCCAAAGGCAATCAGCTCATCTTCCGCACTGTCCCTGGCCGTTAAAAATATTACCGGAATATCTGATTTCAGACGGAGTTTCCGGCAGATTTCATAACCGCTGTCCCCTGGAAGATTGATGTCCAATAAGGCTAAATCACAAGGAAGAGATTCTACGGTTTTGTATCCGTTGGATTGGAGGAGGGTACATAATTCATTTTTAATGATTTCATCGTCTTCTATCACAAGTATTTTATCCATTGCAAAATGACTCCTTTCCAGGTTTTTATTACAAATATGAAACTATCTGAAACTCTGCCTGCTTCCCCTTTCATCCGGCTCACCGCCAAAGGATTACATTTTATCCCTATGTACAAATTCTTCTCTCTTTATAACATTCGCTCATATACCTCTCCAATCGTCCAATAGCTTCCATAGGGACTTATAAGATATTTTCATCTGATTTTCTGACATGTTCTTTCCTCAATTCAGCATGTCAAATAGTTCTTTTTTCTAAAGAATAATTATATCATCCGTTTTTCCTGTTTGCAATTAAAACCTTTGAGTTCTCAAAACAGTATAAAGCATTAATTTTTCATCCTATATATGTGTTTCAGATTCCTTATATTCATAAAATAAAAATGTGGATACAGCATTCATTGCATATCCACATAATGTTCCAGATTATTCTCAGTAAACTTTTCATTCCAGCACATATATTACTTGTTCTATTGTAACCATTCCTCCAGATTTCACCTTATCTCTTTATACTCTCAAGAAACTCCCACAGCTCCTCTTCCCTGCAGTTAGCCGAAATACTGATATATCCGTTTCCTAAATCCACTGTAAACGAATACCAGTGATTTCCCTCTACATCCGACGGATATTTATATTTCCCCACACACTCCGGTGTCAGTTCCGACACTCTTACTGTATTCGTTTTGCCAACGAAATCAACTGTCCCATATGTTATGTCAATATAGTCATATGCACCGTTCCAGTATTCCATCCACAGATTTTCCCATACAGCCATATCATTTTCATATCCTATTGAATAGTTACATTGATAGTCCCTCAGCGCCATATCGTTTATTTTGGTTAAGTCTGTCATGAAATCCTGAAAAGCCGGCAGTTTTCCTGCCTCTGCAAGGGAAATATCTTTATACTCCTTTTTAACCTTTATTCCTTTGGAAATATCAAAGCCATCCGGTGACAGTGCACCTCCTATAATTTCATCCAGGATTCTGCCTGCTTCCCCGTAATCCATACCTGAACATTCTATACTGTATCCGGTTCCGTTTACCCTGAAATACAGGGATAGCTCTGGTAATGTTCCATTATCTGTCTCCACAGCAGATTCATATCCAAACACCTGAATTCCGTTCCAGTCAACCGAATCACCCTCATCTATTTTATAACAGGAATAAAAATTACCGCTTCCGAATACAGTAATCAATATACTTTTATACTTTTCATTATCATTCAGACAAAAAAACATATTTTCCGGTGTTCCTGTTTCGTTACAATATACACATGCTCTTCCCTCCTGAAACCCCCAGCTTTCAAAGGGCAGTTCCGTTAAATCTTTAATTGTATCAAACCGGTATTCCACACCGCCGGCCTGCAGTGTAATATCCTGACTGAGGGTTTCCTTTTTTTCTGCCGTTTTAAAAATAGATGCATACTTCTGGTTCATATCCTGATGTTCCGTTTCCTTTTGGTCAGATTCTTCCGTTGTCTCCCTTTCCTCTTTTACAATCTGTTCCAAATCACTTCCCGGTTCTTTCTCCTCCTTCTGAGTCAGAAACAAACGGTCTGCTGCCAGACAGGTCGCTCCAAATACCAGAAACAGAAGGGCAGCCGCCAAAACACTTTTCATGCCTCCTGTCCATCCTGTTTTCATATGTTTTTTTCCCGGCTCTGTTTCAATTATATATTTTTCATCTATCAACTCCAGCATACGGTTAATATCATTTTTATTCATAATCTTTTCCCATGCCTGCACCATTCCTACCGGTGTGCCGCATTTTTCCTTTCTTTTTAAAATAATCGTAGGCAATTGCGAAACTTATGGTTACAGGTCAGAAGTTTCGCAATCTTTTAAAAATTAATTGCTGATTCCTTATTTTACTCTCCATACCCTCTCCAGATACTCTTTTAATCTGCATCTGGTCCGAAATAATATGGATTCCACTTTGCTTTTACTCATACCACACTCAGACATAATTTCCTTTATGGATAAGAAGTACCAGTACCGTAACATAAATACCTGTCTTGTTCCCGGTTTTAAATCTGCCAGAAAGGAATTAATGATATCGGCAAGTTCCCTGTCTTCAAACAAAGATTTTTCCAGGCTGTTCATTCCATCTGACAGCTGTTCCTCCAGTTCACTGAGAGATACTGTTACCTCCGGATTCCTTTTCTCTGCATGCTGGAACCTGTATTTCTTTAACGCCTGATTCCGTGCGGTCTTTGCGGCATAAGCTTTCAGATTTCCGGGACAGACAGGAGGAATGGAAGTCCACATTCCCATATAAGTGTCATTTTCACATTCTTCCGTATCCGCCGGATGTTTTAAAATTCGAAAGGCTATGCTCCGAATCAGTTTTCCATACTTGATTTCTGTTTCTTTTATTGCATGTTCCGAACGTTCAAAAAATAATGCAATAATATTGCTGTCTTCCATTTATACACCTCCAAATCACACAGACAGTCCGTGTATCATACAATCAATCTTTAAAATAACTCTTAACCGGTTTCATATAATTAGTACGATTTTCACTTCATTTCCTTGCACTATAGAACATAATTGATATCAAAAAAAGAGCTGCCACAAAACTGCAGCAATCTCTTTTTTATCCTGATATAGTATTATGATTCCTTATTTCAAAAATGCCCGATACCCTTTTAATGCCTCATACACATCTGCTTTGCTTACCACTTCGTACGGCGCATGCATATTCAGCACCGCTACGCCGCTATCTATCACATTCATTCCATACAATGCAAGAATATAAGCAATGGTACCGCCACCGCCTTCATCCACTTTGCCCAGCTCGGCGGTCTGATAATTCACTTTATGCTCATCAAAAATCTTTCTCAGTTCCGCAATGTATTCCGCATTGGCATCATTGGATCCGGATTTTCCCCGGCTGCCGGTAAACTTGTTCAGCACAATTCCTTTGGAAAAATAAGCGGCGTTTTTCTTCTCAAAAGAAGCGGCAAAGGTTGGGTCAAAAGCGGCACTTACATCTGAAGATAACATTCTGGAATTTGCCAGAGTTCTTCTCAGCGTCAGTTCGGAATAGACGCCCATCCGGTCCAGCACTTCCGCCACAGTGTTTTCAAAAAACTTAGACTGCATACCCGTTGCACCCACACTGCCGATTTCCTCTTTATCCACCAGAAGCAGACATGCCGTGGTATCCGCCTTTTTTAAACTTAAAAATGCTGCCAGGGAAGTAAATGCACACACCCGGTCATCGTGACCGTAAGACAGCACCATACTGGAATCCAGTCCGGCATCCCTGGCTTTCCCAGCCGGTACCACCTCCAATTCTGCCGATATAAAATCTTCTTCCTCTATATCATATTTTGCTTTCAGAAGCTTTAAAATATTGGCTGTGACCGCATTCTTTTCTTCGCCTTCCAACGGACGGTTTCCAACGATAATATTTAAATCCTCACCTTCGATAAGTTTTGCGCCTTTTTTTTCAAGCTGCCCTCCCGCCAGATGTATCAGCAGGTCGGAAATAAATACCACAGGATCCTTCTCATCTTCTCCAATTACAACTTCCACAATCTCTCCGTTTTTCTTCGCCACCACACCATGAATAGCAAGCGGAATGGTTACCCACTGGTATTTCTTGATTCCGCCGTAATAATGAGTATCCAGATATGCAAGCTCACTGTCTTCAAACAAAGGATTCTGTTTAATATCCAGACGCGGGGAATCGATATGGGCACCTAAAATATTCATTCCGTTTTCAATTTTCTTTTTTCCGATTATAAATAAAGCAAGGGTTTTATTCATGCAAACCGCATACACTTTATCGCCTGCTTTTAATTTTTTATCTTTCTGAATAATATCCGCTAAATCCTTATATCCTGCTGCCTTTGCCATCTCAATGGTGACAGCCGCACATTCCCGCTCTGTTTTACCTCTGTTCAGAAATTCCTTATACTCAGAATTTAACTGCTCCAGTTCCTCCAGCTCTTTCTCCGAATATGATGTCCAAACGTTTTTTCGTTCCATAGACGTAACCACCTTTCTTATTTCATTTCTTATCGCTTAATCTCCTGCTGCAATCAAAAACACTTTTCCACAGATACCCCGATTTTATGTAGTAATACTTTTCACCAGTAGGGTCATACAAAATTTCCATATCTAAATTCCGTATAATGCAGTTCTAATATATTATATCCAATTTGTCAAGTATTTAACAGCCCTCCAGGCAAAAAGACGGCGTATATTCCTCTCCTGCGCTGTTTCTATCCTGAATATAGGTCCTGTCAAGTCCCAGCTCTAATGCCTTGTTTATTACCGAATCATATTCAAAACTGGTCACCCTCCGGTTAATTTCTTTATATTCCGTACATCTGTAACAGGGTGTAAACTGGCTCATCAGACTCAGGATATAATCCTCCCGGTTTAAATTCCTTGACAGATGCTGCAACAATGCAATGGAATCCTGTCTCATTCCCGGAAGCACCAAATGTCTGATAATAACTCCCGATTTTAATACTGCCGTTTCATCATCAAAAGAAGCATTATCATAAAACTCTGGTTTTCCCCTCTGCCGTATCATTTCCTCTGCCGCCGCAAACCCATGGAAAAAATATCCAGGTGCTGCCGAATACCGGATTGCCAAATCCTCCTGATAATATTTTATATCCGTAAGATAGATGTCCACATATCCTTCCAGCATACGCAGGGTTTCCGTTGACTCATAGCCGCCGCTGTTGTAGACCACAGGTATCCGAAGCTGCCCCTTTACCCTGTCAAGAGCCCGAAGAATCCAGGGCACATACATAACTCCCGTCACCAGATTTATATTCACAGCCCCCTGTTCCTGTAGTTCCAGAAAAATCTCTGCCAGTCTTTCCACAGATATCTCTTTTCCAAAATTTTCGTGGGATATGGTATAATTCTGACAATACACGCATCTCAGATTACAGCCGCTGAAAAACACCGTTCCGCTGCCTGTCTTACCGCTGATACAGGGTTCTTCCATAAAATGAAGGGCGGCTCTCGCCACCCTGATTCCGGTACCGGCCTTGCAGTATCCGGTTGTACTCGTTCTGTCCGCATTACAGTTTCTGGGACAGAGATTGCATCGTTCCATCATAACACTGTTTCATTCCTTTTATAACGTCAGCCTTGAAAATTCCTCCAGATTCCAAACCTTATCTGCCAGACCTTCATAGAACTCAGGCTCATGACAGACTAAAAGCACAGCTCCCTTATATTCCTGCAATGCCCGTTTTAATTCTTCCTTGGCATCCACATCCAAATGATTGGTAGGTTCGTCTAACAGCAGAATATTGGTTTCCCGGTTTAAAAGTTTACACAACCGCACCTTCGCCTGTTCTCCGCCGCTTAATACCCGAACCATACTCTCGATATGTTTGGTGGTAAGTCCGCATTTCGCCAGTGCAGAACGCACTTCATACTGGGACATGGAAGGAAACTCCTCCCAGATTTCCTCAATACAGGTATTGTTTCCCGGCTGTATTTCCTGTTCAAAATACCCAATGCTTAAGTAATCCCCCAGATTCACTTTTCCCTCCAGAGCAGGAATCAGCCCCAGAACACTCTTTAAAAATGTGGTTTTTCCAATTCCGTTTGTCCCCACCAGAGCAATCTTTTCTCCCCGCTCCATGCGAAGATTAATAGGTTTGGACAATGGGACATTCCGGTCATAACCGATTACCAGATCTGTTGTTTCAAATAAAACCTTTCCGGCGGCTCTGGCGTTAATAAAATGAAATTCCGGCTTCGGCTTCTCCCGTTTCAGTTCAATGACATCCATTTTATCCAGTTTCTTTTGTCTGGACATCGCCATGTTTCTGGTAGATACCCTTGCCTTATTCCTTGCCACAAAGTCTTTCAAGTCATCTATTTCCTGCTGCTGCCGCTTATATGCCGCCTCCAGCTGGGCTTTTTTCATTTCATATACTTCCAGAAACTTATCGTAATCTCCCACATAACGGTTCAATTCCTGATTATCCATATGATAAATAATGTTGACTACACTATTTAAAAACGGAATATCATGGGAAATCAAAATAAATGCATTTTCGTATTCCTGCAGATAACGTTTCAGCCATTCAATATGACTGGCATCCAGATAGTTGGTAGGCTCGTCCAGTAACAGGATATCCGGTTTTTCCAGCAGAAGTTTTCCAAGCAGTACCTTGGTTCTCTGTCCACCGCTTAAATCCATGACATCATGGTCTAACGATAGTTCCAGCAGTCCCAGCGCTCTCGCCACTTCTTCCACTTTTGCATCGATAATGTAAAAATCATGGTTGGTCAGAATATCCTGAATAGTTCCAAGTTCCTCCATCATTTCTGTCATTTCCGATTCTCCGGCCTCACCCAGCTTATCACAGATTTCATTCATACGCTGTTCCATATCAAACAGACTGGCAAATGCCGATTTCAGCACACTGCCGATGGTCATTCCCTGTTCCAGCACTGCATGCTGGTCCAGATAGCCGACTCTTACATTTTTATTCCACTCCACGGTTCCTTCGTCTGGCATTAAATTTCCAGTCACGATATTCATAAACGTGGATTTTCCTTCTCCGTTTGCTCCGACTAAACCGATATGCTCTCCTTTTAACAGCCGGAAGGATACATGATTAAATATAGCTCTGTCACCAAACCCATGACTCAGATTTGTTACATTTAATATCATCTCCGTATTTTATCCTTTCTACTCTTCTGACTCCGTTGACCTTTCTTCCCCAGGCTCCGAACCATCCTGGGAAGTCGTCTCGGTTTCTTCCCCATCCACTGTCTCATCTGTTATGGATTCTGTTTGTTCTTCCGTGGTTTCTTCCTCACTGGAAGAAGTTTCCGGTTCCGGTTCTTTGGTTGTTGTCTGCTTCTCTGTTTCTGGTTCTGTTGTCTGTTCTGGTTCTGGCCGGACCGTCGGTTCCGTTACATCCCCGGAAAATGGTTCTGTCTGCGGTTCCGTTGCCGGCTCATCAGTAGCAGGTTCCGTCTCCGGTCTCGTGGTATAATCATCTGCCGTCCAAATTTTAAATATATGTGTAATCACACAGGTTCTTCCATAGATATCTGTTACGGAGTAATACAGTTGTACATACCTTCCCTCCGATGCCGTATAGGATACCTCGTTATAAGCTGAGGAAGTGGTCTGATTGTAGATTTCCTTCTCATCCAGATAATTCATATTGCTGTCAAAGATTTTAGCCGTCAGCTTCCAGACATTCTCTGCGCCGGTAGAACTGACAGTTCCTGCCAGATTAACGGTATCTCCTGACGATACATAAAGTTCCCCTTCCGCCATATCCGAATTTCCATCCGAATAAGAAGAAGAATGATGTTCCACACTGCCGTAAACCGAATGGGATTTATTGGATATCATTGCCTCAAAGTTCATGAGTGGCAGGGTGGCAAAGCTTTCGAATTTCGCTACAGCCGCCTTAACATCTGCAAGAACATACCCATTTCCCAAAGTCCTTACTCCGGCACAAAAATATGTGTAATCCGGATTTTCCTTCTCTCCCCCTGTACTATTTTCCATTTGTTTTTTCTCCGCATACACGTCAAAGATATAATATTCCCCATCAATCAGAACCGCAGTATATCCATGCTCCCGGGACCCATCGGAAATTTCTGTTACGTCATCTATATAATAGGCTTCCAATCCCATTTTCCGAAGAAGCAGGGCAAATGCAGCCCCATAGTCACCGGAAGGTCCTGAAAAATTCTGTAAAAGCCGTTGGGTCCGGTATGCCGTCTGCATATCAAATCTGGATTTAAAAGAAATCCCTTCACATAAAGCATTTATTTCCTCTTCGTCCGGACTGCCCGAATCATCATTCAGACGAAAATTATACAACATATAATCATATGCATTTCTTACCTTCTCATACTGTGTCATATTTTTTCCCATTGTGGAACGGAAAACGGATGAAATTTTATTATCCACAGGCATGATTCCGGTAACCACAGATTCCCCCAGAACCGCCTGATTCAGCAGTGTTTTCACAGCCTCTGGTATCTGTTCATCCGAATACGGAGACTCAAACAAAGTATAATTTGTATCATCTTCCGTGGTGGTCTCCGGCTGGGTTTCCATTACTTCTGTGGTCTCAGAAGCATTTGCCTCCTTACCGCCAGAAAACAGCCCATAAAAAGTAATAGCATAAAAAATCGTAAATCCTGCGATTAAAATACCGCCGCCTGCCATAATGCGGTTTATCAGACGCTCTCTGTTATTCGTATCATTTCCGGATAACATATTATTATCATCTCCTATCCTGTCTCTTAAATCTGTTCCTCTTCAACCATGTGGGTCCGCTCTGTTATATTTTCTTCTGTCTCGTCATTCCTATTCATTCTTATTCCTGGTCCATGCAAATTACTATTCTTATTTTCGATGCTTTCCCAAAAAATGTATAGTCACACAATTACAAACAATCTTTATTTTATAACATCTTCATGTACTATTCAACCACTTTTCCCATAATGGCAAACAAAATGAAAACCATCAGATTGGTAACTACAATACAGGCCCCGGTAGGCATGGAATATAAATAAGAAGCAATGAGGCCGGCAACAAAGCAAATCACCGATACAACTGCCGAACTGATGATTACTGTTTTAAAATTTTTAAAAATCCGCATGGAAGACAGCGCCGGAAAAATAATCAGACTGGAAATCAGCATGGTACCCATGATGCGCATTCCTACCACAATGGTTACCGCTGTCAGAACTGCCAGCAGGGTATTGTAAAATCCCGTATGTATTCCGGTGGCCTTTGCAAAACTTTCATCAAAGGTAATGGCAAAAATTCTGTTATAAAAAATAACAAATAAACCTAAAACCACAACCGAAAGTACAAGACTCAGATATACATCACTGTCGGTCATAGACAGTACGCTTCCAAACATATAACTGTTTAAATCCATATTGGTACCGCCAGATGCGGCATTAATAATCACCCCCAGGGCAATGGAACTGCTGGATATCAGTGCGATTGCCGAATCTCCTTTCAGTTTTCCATTTTCACTAAGTCTTAACAAAAAAAACGCCGCTATAACCACAACAGGCATAGCCACTGACATGGGCGCCGCATTCAGGGCAACGGCCAGAGACAATGCGCCAAATCCCACATGGGATAATCCGTCGCCAATCATGGAATAGCGTTTTAATACAAGGATTACCCCCAGCAGGGAAGCGCACAATGCTACGATACCGCCTACCAGTATTGCCTTCTGCATAAATTCATATTGAAACATTGTTATAATTTCGTCTGCCAGTCCGTTCATCTTAATCTCCATTCCGAAAACGTTAATGTTTGAGAAACCATTTTTTACACTATTCACTCTCTTTCAAAAAAGCCTTTCCCATTTCACTCTGCACATAATCCTCCCTGCTGCCGTAAAAATATTCGAAATCCTTCATATGCAGTATTTTATTGGAATATTTCAGTGCATTTTCTATATCATGGGATACCATGACGATAGTCAGATGGTCATCTTTGTTCAGTCCCTCAATGATTTCATAAAATTCATTGGTTACAATAGGGTCAAGTCCCGCAATAGGCTCATCCAGAAATAATATTTTATCTGTGGCGCACAGGGCCCTGGCTAACAACACTCTCTGTTTCTGTCCGCCGGACAGATTTCCGAATGTCTTTTTCTGTAAATCCATAATTCCCAGTTTTTCCATATTATGTTTTGCCATGCGCTTTTCCGCCGGACTATAAAACGGATGAAACTCTCTCCGTGTCAGACAGCCGGACAACACTACTTCACGGACGGAAGCCGGAAATTCCTTTTGTGCCAGTGTCTGCTGGGGAAGATATCCGATATTTTTTTTGGAAATTCCGTTTAAAAAACGAACTGTTCCCGATTTCAGCGGAACCAGTCCCAGAATCCCTTTCAGCAGTGAACTTTTTCCCGAACCGTTTTCACCCACAATACTGACATAATCCCCGGCTTCTATGGATATACTCACATTTTCCACTACCGTCATTTTCTCATATGCAATTGTAATATGTTCCGCTTCCAGCTGAAGACTAGTTTCATTTATCATGATATAATTTTCTCCAATACTCCTGTTTTTCTTCCGAAAATAATCCTTCCATCAGGTTATCACGATTCTGTTTCATAAGACTCAGATAAGTAACGCCGGCCTGATATTCCGCCTTCGAGATGTTGTGGCAGGAATGTAAAAGCAATGCTTCTGCCCCTGTTTCCGAGCATATGGCATCTGCCGCCTTATGATTGGATAATTCTTCATAGTATACCACAGGCGCCCGGTTCTCCTTTACCGCATCTACGATTTTTGCCACCAGCCTGGCGCTTGGCTCCGTTTCTGACGTACAGGAATCAAACGCTGAGATATAATCCAGTCCCAATTCTTCAGTAAAATAATACATGGCAAATTTCCCGCCAAAATAAATGGTCTTATAATCTGCATTTTCCACAATCTCTTGAAACTGTGATTCCAGCAAACGCAATTCACCGATATATTTGTCACTGTTTTCCAGATAATATTTTTTATTTTCCGGATCCAGTTCCGACAAAGTTTCGGCTATATTGGATACCATGATACAGGCGTTCTCCAGACTTGTCCAGATATGCGGATCATAGATATGCTCATGTCCTCCGGATTCTCCGGAAGAATTGTCTGCCTCTTCTTCCATTCCGTGTTCTTCTTCCACCAATTTTATATCTTTTGATAAATCCAGAACCGTTACATCCCGCTCCAGCGATGAAATCATATCCGCCGCCCATGTCTCCATATATTTTCCGGTATAGATAAACAGGTCGCTTTCATTTATGGCAACCAAATCAGAGGGAGACGGATCATAGCTATGGGCTTCTATCCCCGGCTGCAGCAACAGTTTAACATTCACTTTATCTCCCGCAATCTGCCTGACAAAATCATACTGCGGAAATAAAGTGGTAACCACCGTTATCTTTCCGTCTTCTTGTTTCACCGTTCCGCATCCGGTCAAGATGCCTGAAACAGATATCATTATGCCAATTACTAAAAAAATTGCTGTTAATCTACGAATTCCCACTGTTTCCAGTCGATTCTTTTTTTTATACATTTTTATACCCATGCATATCACAGACCTGTCTGTGATACTGCCCGAATCAGCAGGCTGTAAGTAGGGCAGTCTGCAAATATTCCTTTCCGTCATTATTTCTTTCAACCTTTATTTCCAGTCCGAATTTGAAACTCAGTTTCAAATTGCCCTACCTATCATATACCCCGGTAAATATTTTGTCAACCATTAATTAAACCAGACGTCCAGGCCGTTGGCAATTCCCTGTACAATCCGGTTCTGATAATCTTCCGAAGCCAGCTTTCTATCCTCTTCAGGATTTGACATAAACCCCATTTCAACAATCGTCACCGGCACCCGGCACCAGTTAATTCCGCTCATTGTATCAGTCTCCCATACGCCTCTGCTTTTTGCCCCGGTAATATTCACCATTCCGTTCAGAACTGATTCGGACAGCTGTCTGCTTGCCCCATAAATTTCACTGCAATAGGGATTTCCCGACGTCGGACAAATCGTCATCATTCCCTCTGCCGATGGATTTTCTGAGCCGTCCGCATGTATTCGTATGAACGCATCTGCATTGGCCTGGTTGGCAATCTCCGCCCGTTCTGCATTGCTGATATTGACGTCATGTGTCTCCCGTATCATCAATACCCTGTAATTTCTTCTCTCCAGTTCCGCCTTTAATTTTAATGCCACCAAAAGATTCAGTTCATATTCCGCAAGGCCGGAACTAACCCCTGCCGTACCGGAAGCTACTTTAGCTTTCCACTCGGAAGCTCCCGGTCCCACCGGCTCCTTTTCTGAATTTCCATGCTGCTGATGCCCTGCATCGATTGCAATTAACTTCCCTTCATGGCTACCGTCACCGGTATAAACTGATGTGACCAGCTCCGATGTTTCTGTTGCCGGCTCTGGTGTTTCTGTTGCCGGCTCCGGTGTTTCTGTTACCAGTTCCGGTGTTTCTGTTACCGGCTCCGGTTCTGTAACCGGAACCGTCTGTATCAGTGTCTCTGTACCACTTTCACTTGTGGAAGATTCTTCGGTTTGAAACTGTATATCTTTTTTATTGGTATCTGTATCGGATGAATTCCAGTTCCACATATATATTCCGGCAATACTGCCAAGTAGTATTATGCTGGTGAAAATACTGATAAACAACAGATTCTTTTGATTTTTATTATGTTGCGATTTCATTTCTGTTTTCCTTTCTTATGTATCAATACAATATCAACTTTTCCAAATATAAGCATTGAGAAAGCCGAGAATATACTGTCACTTATCTCTGCATAGAAATTCACAGATACAGAAAAAGGCGGAACCATTATATTTTCCTGAACGGTTCCGCTTTTCTGTCTCCGAATCCTAAGTATTCCTTACATAATCTTCTTTCCAAGGTTTATCATTTCAATTGCCGTACATGCCGCATCATATCCTTTATTTCCTGCTTTCGTGCCAGCCCGTTCGATGGCCTGCTCGATATTATCCGTGGTTACTACACCGAAGATTGTCGGAACCCCTGTCTCAAGTCCGACAGCAGCAATCCCCTTGCTTACTTCCGCACATACGTAATCATAATGGCTGGTGGCGCCTCTGATAACCGCTCCCAGACAGATGACCGCATCATAACGTCCGCTTTTGGCCATTTTCTTTGCAATCATTGGTATTTCAAATGCGCCCGGTACCCATGCCAGAGTAATACAATCCTCCTCCACGCCATGACGAACCAGGGCATCCTCTGCTCCGCTTACCAGTTTTGATACGATAAACTCATTAAATCTTGCTGCTACGATACCCACTCTTGCTCCTGTTCCAACTACATTTCCTTCTAAAACTTTCATATGTCCACATTTCCTTTCTTCTTTAATCTTGTTTTAGACGATTGTGAAACTCATAGTCTCACAATCACCTGTTAATTTTGTTTTTTATTGGTTTGATGATATGTTTATATAGAATACCAGATTAATAATCTGTCATATGATCCATTTTTTCCTGTTTTGTCTTCAGATAAAACAAATCATATTTCTGCGCTTTAATTTGAATCGGTATCCGCTCTTCAATGGTAATACCATAACCGGAAAGGCCCGAAATCTTCTGCGGATTATTGGTCAGCAGCCTCAGTTTTCTGGCTCCTAAATCATACAATATCTGCGCCCCGATGCCGTAATCGCGCAAATCCGGTGCAAATCCCAGTTTCACATTTGCCTCTACCGTATCATATCCCTGCTCTTGTAATTCATATGCCTTCAGCTTGTTGATCAGACCAATTCCCCTGCCTTCCTGACGCATATAAAGCAAAATCCCCCTGCCTTCCGAAGCAATCATTTTCATCGCCTCCTCCAGCTGCTCTCCGCAATCACATCTGGCAGATCCAAACACGTCTCCGGTCAGACATTCCGAATGTACCCGGCACAATACCGGCGCACCGTCTGCCACATCACCCATGGTTAAAGCCACATGATGCTCACCGTTTAATTTATTAACATAACCATGAATCTGAAATTCTCCGTATTTTGTCGGCAGTTTTGCCAACGCCTCCTTTTCTATCAGACTCTCCCGTTCCAGTCTGTACTTTACCAGGTCGGCAATAGTAATGACCGTAATACCCAGTCGTTCCGCAAACTGCAACAGTTCCGTGGTACGCATCATGGTTCCGTCTTCCCTCATAATCTCACAACACAATCCCACTGGCTTTAATCCGGCCAGCATTACCAAATCTACAGTAGCCTCTGTATGACCGGTACGTTTTAACACGCCGCCCTCTCTGGCTTCCAAAGGAAACATATGACCCGGCCTGCGAAAATCCTCCGGCCCCGCCCCCTCTTCTACAGTCTTCATTGCCGTCAGGGACCGCTCCACTGCGGATATTCCTGTTGTGGTATCCACATGGTCAATGGATACGGTAAACGCAGTGGCATGATTATCCGTATTGACAGTTACCATCTGTTCCAGTCCCAGCTTCGCACACCACTCTTTACTCATGGGCATACAAATTAATCCTTTTGCCTGGCTTGCCATCAGATTTACATTTTCTGTGGTGGCAAATTCAGCCGCACAGATTAAATCGCCTTCATTCTCCCGGTCCGGATCATCAATTACCAGAATCACCTTACCGGCTTTTAAATCTTCCAATGCCTGTTCAATCGTTCCGATTTCTTTCATAATAAAAATACACCTCCAATATTTATTGTATTTTCTTAAAATCCATGTTCCCTTAAAAATTCCGGAGTAATCCTTCCGCCAGAACCGGAACCCGCCTGCGTCTGCTCTGTTCTCAAAAGTTTTTCTACATATTTTCCTATCACATCACACTCCAGATTAACCTGGTCTCCCAAGTTCTTATACTGTAAAATAGTTTCCTGTCCAGTATGCGGGATTATGGAAACCCGAAAACAGATATCATCCACATAAGCCACCGTCAGGCTGATGCCGTCGACGGCAACGGAACCCTTTTCCACGATATACCGTAATATATCTTTTTCTGCCCGTATGGTATACCAGACGGCATTTTCCTCGGTACGAATTTCCGTTATCCTTCCGGTTCCGTCTATATGGCCGGAAACGATATGTCCACCGAACCTGCCGGCCGCCGACATGGCCCGCTCCAGATTTACATGGGACCTGCTTTTCAAACTTCCGAGAGAACTGCGCCGGAAGGTTTCCGCCATAACATCCGCTTCAAACACATTTCCCCTGATTCCTGTCACTGTCAGACACACTCCATTCACTGCAATACTGTCGCCGATTTTCGTCCCGCTAATGACCACCGATGAATTTATGGAAATACATCCGGATACATTTCCCATCTGAACAGAATTTACGGTTCCGATTTCTTCTATTAGTCCGGTAAACATATATCTATCCCCTTTCTCCGTCTTTTTCTTTTATCTCAACTTTTCTCATTCCATAGGCTTTTCATCTATATATCCGGTTACCAGCAAATCCGGACCAATCCATTCCGACTGCATACGTTTTAAGCAAAGGGCATCTTTCATTAATTCAATGCCACTCCCCTCCACCGGGGACCTGGCATTTTCCCCCATAATAAATTTGGGAGCAATGTATGCATAAACCTTATTTACGATTCCGGCCCGCAATGCAGAGGCATTGACCACTCCTCCGCCTTCAATGAGCACACTGTCAATTTTCATTTCTCCAAGTTTCTGTATTAAAACCTTCAGATTGACCTGCGGTTCCCTGCCGGTACCGATAAGCGTGATCCCGCATTCCTGCAGCCGTTTTTGCTTCTCCCGTATAGTTCCGGCACAATCCTCTGCTGCCAGAATACCTGCCTCGGAATATGCCACTATGGTTTTAATATCTTTAGCGGTTTTTACAATATTGGAATCCATGGAAATCCGCAAATTGGAATCACAGATAATCCGGACCGGGTCAACTCCTTCTTCTATCCTGCAGTTTAACATGGGATTGTCTGCCAGCACCGTCCCGATTCCCACCATTATACCGGAATATTCTTTACGAAGCTGCTGCACATGATTTCTGGCTTCCTCCGACGTAACCCATTTGGAATCACCGGTGTATGAGGATATCTTTCCATCCAGTGTCATGGCATATTTTAAAGCAGTAAACGGTGTATTCCGGGAAATATAATGATAAAAAATCTCATTCATTTTCCGGCATTCTTCTTCTAAAATTCCATATTCTACCTGAATGCCTGCCTGCTGCAGTATTTCAACCCCTTTTCCTGCCACCAGCGGATTACTGTCCAGACTGCCCACATATACCCTGCGGATGCCCTTCTCAATAATAATCCCGGTACAGGGGGGTGTTTTTCCATAGTGGCAGCAAGGCTCCAGAGTCACATAAAGGTCTGCGCCTTTGGTATCCTCTTTACAGCGCAGCAATGCGTTTCGTTCGGCATGATATTCTCCATATTTTTCATGACAAGCTTCACTGATAATTCTTCCCTGTTTTACCACCACACAACCCACCATCGGATTGGGAGAGGTATGGCCTTTGGCGGAAAGCGCCAGCTCTATGGCCCGTTTCATATATCTGATTTTTGATTCTTCCATATCATCATTTCTTTCCGTTCTCATTTCAGCCTCCTTATTCCCTTTTGGTATAAATACAGGATAAACAAAAAATCCCAACGTAAAAGCCGCCAGGATTTCATTACAATATGAAACAGTAATCCGGAATTGCAAAAAAAGTTTTGTATCACAAAACGGGTCTGCCTGTCCCGGACTATTTCTGTCATATATTCTCTGCTTCTTTCATCCAGACTGTAATTACCGGAAGCTGTCGTTTATCTGTTCCGGTATGTAACTGTCGGCTTCGGAATTGAATCTGTATCTCACCGAATCAGCCGCTGCCGGATACGAAATCCGGAACAGCTCGCGGGCTTTACCGCCGGTATGGAATTCCACCATGCCCTGAAGACTTTATTCAATTTTACAAAAAACCTTTGATTTACGGAATCCTTATTTTTCAAATCCGTCTGCAGCTTTCTCAACATCCACAATGGCTGATTTCTGCATTGGTATTCTGCAGTTCTTATTATTTCCAAACTCTACGATAACAACATCATCATTAATGTCTATAACAACACCATAAAATCCGCTTGTGGTCAGAATGCTGTCTCCGGTCTCCAATGACGATAACAGGGTATTAATCTGATTCTGCTGCTTTTTCTGCGGACGAATCATAAAAAAGTAAATAAACCCGCCAAATATAACAACATACACTAAAATCATTGCAATTCCCGACATTGGACTTGATTTGCCGGATGCGGCTGTGGTCTCTTCCGCTAAAAATGATATAAATTCATTCATTCACAGTGCCTCCTAAATATTTTTCCTTGGTTATTGTAGTATAAAACGGAAAATATTTCAATAAAAATTCTCTAAACTTTTCAAACACGCTCCAGAGTGTGGTTGAAAAATGCTTTCTGCCAGATGTGCGTTACAATTTGTGAGAGATTTGTGCCAAATAAAGGAGGCGTAGCGGGCTACGTTGACTGAATTTGACGCGAATTTCGCGCAAAGTGGAGCGTGCAGATGGCAGGAATGATTTTTCAAGCACGCTCTAGTCCTGCCCGCACTGCAAACCTGCCAGTTTATTCTTTTTATATTCCTGATAGCGGTTTTCTTCAATGGCTTCCCGAATCTCCTCCATCATGGTATTATAAAAATAAAGATTGTGAAGTACGCATAGACGCATGCCCAGCATTTCTTTTGCTTTTAACAGATGTCTGATATAAGCCCGGCTGTAAGTCCTGCATACCGGACAGCCGCATCCCTCTTCAATGGGACGGGCATCGGTTTCATATTTTGCATTAAATAAATTAATCTTTCCGCGATTGGTATATAAATGACCGTGCCGGCCGTTTCTGGTAGGATATACACAGTCAAAGAAGTCCACACCTCTGTCCACTGCCTCTAAAATATTGGCCGGCGTTCCCACTCCCATCAGATAAGTTGGCTTATCCTCCGGCAGGTGAGGTACTACCGCCTCAATAATCCGGTACATTTCCTCATGGGACTCTCCCACTGCAAGACCCCCGATAGCATAACCGTCCAAATCAAATTCCGAAATGATTTCCGCATGTTCTGCCCGGATGTCATCATAGGTCCCCCCCTGATTAATTCCAAACAGCATCTGTTGTTTATTGATGGTGTCCTCCAGACTGTTAAGCCTTGCCAGTTCTGCCTTACATCTTGCCAGCCATCTTGTAGTCCTCTCTACGGAATTTCTGACGTATTCCCTGGTGGAAGGATTGGGTATACATTCATCAAACGCCATGGCGATGGTAGACCCGAGATTGGACTGTATCTGCATACTCTGCTCCGGCCCCATAAATATCTTTCTGCCGTCTACATGAGAATTAAAATATACTCCCTCTTCTTTAATCTTTCGAAGCCCTGCCAGGGAAAATACCTGAAATCCGCCGGAATCCGTAAGAATCGGCTTATCCCAGACCATAAACCGGTGAAGCCCTCCCATTTTCTTTACCACTTCATCTCCCGGTCTCACATGAAGATGATACGTATTGGACAATTCCACCTGAGTCTTTATCTGCTGCAGATCCATGGTAGACACCGCCCCTTTTATGGCAGCCGCAGTTCCCACATTCATAAATACCGGGGTCTGAATCACACCATGTACGGTCGTAAATTCACCACGTTTTGCATGTCCGTCTTTATTTATTAATCTGTAATGTTTACTCATGCCATTCTGTCGCTTTCTATAGTTTTAATGTTTATCCATTGTAACATATTCTGGTGATATATTCCATTAATTTCATTTAATTTATTTTATTATACAGGAATTTTAATTTTGCATCCAAACCTGCTGTTCCGTTAACATCGGATAAATGACCAACTGGTTTCCCGATAAGTCTTCCTTATACATATCCACTCCGGTTATCCGGCTGTTTTCATATGTTACATAATAATAAATACCCTTATCAACGTTACAGCAGGAGCTGTAAACCGTCATCTCATACTTTCCTTCTCCCAGGCATACGCAGCCTTTCGGAAAAGCCACCGCCCCAAGAATGTGGAAAAACTGGCTGATACTTTCTGACTCCGAATCTCCGGAAACGGAATTCATTTTTATAAATGAGGCTTTTACAAAACGGGACGCCGAGGAATAATCTCCTGGAAGCCCCAATGCTCCCATTCCGCAGCTATAGGGTTTTAAATTCAGCATATCTGAAAAAGAGTTTTCCGGAGCCGAAGTTGTTATATGCATATAATTATTCAGATTAAACATCTGAACATCAAAGACAGGATTATTGGTAAGTATTCCCACTGGGTTATCATAAACATGTAATCCGTTTTTAACCACCTCCACCGTAATAGATTCTTCCCGGTCGGAAATCATCCAGTGCAGCGGCGATAATAAAAGTTCCTCACTAAAATTGATATTTACCAGATTCATATGTTTCAGTTTTTCCCTTACTTCTGAAATCGTGGCACATTGTCCCAGAATCCACGGTATGAATTCATAAGGCGTTATATTGCTTCTTCCTTCTTCTATGGGCTTATACTCTGCATTATCCGGAAAATTCAGCCCCGCCATGCTCAGTCCTTTTTCATTGGTACCATCATAATAAAGCGGATATCCGTCCCGGATGATACCGATTCCAATCATGGCATAATGGTTGTATAAATCTTTCTCCTGCCGAAAGCTCAGTCTGAAATTCCGGGGAACAATGATCACTTTTTCATTATTACAGCTTTCAATATCAAGATTCCGGCCAAAATAATGATTCCGGGTTTTATACGTCAGTGCTGTGCACATATTTAATCCTCCCTTTTCTGTATACTACTCTTTCTTTTATTATATACATATCAGAAAAATAGCATGTAATGTATTTTGAAGAATTAAAGTTTTTATAATTATCTATTTTACTGTTACCGTTTTCACAGTACTCCAGCCGGAATAAACCTTTTCATTTGTTCCGGTGGTTTTATATGCTTTTACCTTAAAGTAAAACTTCTGTCCCTTTACAAGCCCTGTCTTTGTATAACTAACGGTTGATGAGTTTGCGGTTTTAATCTTTGTATAGGTTCCGTCTTTAGCAGTCGACATATAAACTTCATAACCATTGGCTCCCCCAGATTTTTCCCAGCTTATCTTTACCTGCCGGCTTCCTGCAGATAAGGATATTTTTGACGGAGATGCCGGCTTGGTAAGCATACTTTTGGCATCCGAATATGCGCCGTAAACCTTTTTCCCATTTACTGTTTTATATGCCCGCACCTTATAGTAATATTTACTTCCGGCTTTTAAACCGGAATTCGTACATGAATTTGTGGTAACGGTCTTTAGCAGCTTATAGCTTCCATTCTTGCTATCTCCCCGGTATACTTCATATCCAGCTGCACCCGCTACCTTTGTCCAGGACATTTTTATATTTGCAGTTGAATATGAGGTTGACTGTTTCAAAGATGTCACTTTCGCCGGATTGATTTTAAAAGTCAGCGTTTTGACTCCTGTATAATTCCCTTTGCCCGTAATGGTTACCGTAGCGGTTCCGATTGCATTATTGTTTTTATAGGATACCGTGTAATCCGTATTCTTTTTCAGTGTTATTCCGTTATCTGTCACTGTTACTGACGGTGTCTTAGCCGTCCCGTTATAGGAATAAGCGGTGGATGCCAGTTTTGCCTTTGTACCACTGATTGATTTTGGTTGAAAAGCTGCCGCTTCCAGATGAAACGGATGAACTGCATACATTACAGGTGCGCTTCCGGAGCCCGCATACCATCTTATCAAACCGTCTTTACATAGCACCGGCTCACAGTCAGAAAGACGCATTTCACTTTTAATTATATTCGAGGTCAAATTTCCGCTGCTATCAATTGTGACTATTTTTGTAAACAGCCGGTTGGTACTTTTATTATATTCCTCCCACATCACCATAAACTGGTCTTGGTTCCGTTTGACAAGCTGAGGCGTATAAACCGTAACATTGCTGCTGTTAGTATACTTTGTAAGCCATACCACATTATTCTTTTTTAAATCTTTTCTTGTAATGCTTACAAAAATATTTCGTTTTTCACTATATTCTACATTTGATTTGGTATAATCCACAGCATTTCCGGCAATCAGACAGTCATTGGAAGAAAGCTCAAATCCGCCTATGGACGCACCTGTTGCATTATATCCTGTTACGTTTGATAATGAAACCGGAAGTGTATAGGATACATCTGTAATCCGGCCGTTTACATCGCATTTGGTTATGGATACCGCCCGTGGATTGGCATCGCCATGATCCACTCTGTATATATGTTTTCCGTCTGTCTGTATAAACTGATTAAATGAATGGCTTACATATCCTGCCTGGGCAATATTCATAACATCACAATAGGATTGCAATATTGCCAAATCTTCTTCATTTATTACAAATGTCATGTTTGCCTGATGATGATAACCGTCCTGACTGGTATACATTTCATGACAGGTATAAATATATAATTTTCCATCTGTTTCCGTCATTCGTAAGGAACCGGCATCAAATGGCATATATGTATTTATTCCCTTGATGGAAGCGGCTGCAACCCTGCTCCAGTTTTTGGAATATTTTACAACCCGAATAACTTCCCTGTTATCACTTTCCGAATCATTGGATTGACCGAATACCAGATAATTATAATCTTCTCCGCTGTAAAAACCTCCAAAAAGTTCCAGCTCTGCATTGAGTTTTTTACTGTTTTTCAGAGTTCTGCCGTCCGAAGAATATGTTTCAACAATAACATTGCTGCCACCAGATTCAACTCTGGAAAGTGTTCCGTCTGAATTTTCTACAAGATAGGAACGAATAACCTTCCCATAGGTACTATAATTATTTGCAGAAGCGTTGGAAACTGATTGTCCTTTCATGGAAACCGAATTTTCCGCAGGATTTTTCACAGAAAAATCTCCGGTTACCTTAACCGTATAAGTACCTTTCAATCCTTTTTGTGTTGTAGCCGTTATCACTGCACTACCTTTTTTCCATGCATAGACTTCACCGGAGGAATTTACACTTGCTATTTTGGGATTGCTGCTCTCCCATGTAAAATTCTGGCTGAGTGTTCCATTGGTTTCTGCTGTAAGCACTGTGGTACTGCCAACCTGCATATTTACTGCATTCCCATTGATTTTTACATAAGTCGCATCGGTCCACGGAAAGTATTCATAATAAAAGTCATCTCCGTTTTTTTCAATGGCCGCAATACCGCCTTTGTACTCCATCAGTGCAAATACCGGATAAGCGGTAATGGCTGAGGCATTTTCACTCCCTGTAGATAAATCATATTCTGCAATTGCTGAATTATCTTTAAAAGTAATAATGGAATTACTGTTGCTGTGGTATACGGTACGTACCCCTGCACTTGCGTAAATATCAAAATTTCCATCTGCAGTATTATCTCTGTCAAGACTAAAAACCGAATTAATTGTTGAATTACTAATGGAACAAGTATTGGAATCTAATATCTGGAGTTGGGATTGGTATGTATTATCAATGCATATATATTTGTTTTCAAGCACATCTGCCTGCTCCGCACGCTCGTACCAATAGCTCTGGCATATCATTTTAATATAGGTCTCATTAAATGTAATTTTATTATCTTTGACATTACCTGCCCGAAGAACATGCATATCGTGGTCATATCCCCAGTATACCCAGTTCATATATCCCACAACATAAAAATTTCCGTTTGTACTGTCAAATCCGGCAAAATCATAGATTATCTGTTCTGATTTTACTGTTGATAACATTGTTCCGGACTTTGACAGCAGATAGATGGAATAACTGTCATTTTCATAACCGGATAAATATATCCTTCCAGTTGCATCTACGCCAATCACCTTTGCAGTTTTATCAAAATTTATGGTTTGTTCCGTCTTTTGGGAAATCAGATTGTAAACCGTTATAATGCTCCCTTTGTTTGTGCTGTTATTACTGTATTCTAGTATGTATAGCAAACCGCCGGAAGCATATGCGTCCGATAATGTGTATCCACTGTTTTTAAATTCGCTGACAATAGCTGAACTTCCGGTACCCGTATTATAAAACACAAGTTTCCCACCGTTTAGAAAATATATGCCGCCCAGCGCTTCACAGGGTATTATTTTCGGGGCATTGCTTAAACTTGAATAACTGATTGTATCGGTGCTGAGTTTAACGGCACTTTGGGTTTGATTAATATTCGCTGCCGAAACCTCCAAAGACACTGGTAAAGACTCAAATAAAGTATCCGGCAAAATGCCTGCGCCAAAAATCAAAAGAATTGCCAATATGGTACTTAAAATTTTTTTCTTCATAATATTACACCCTGCATATCGCAAACATTTTTGTGATACTGCCCCATCAAACGCAAATATTCTGCTGTCTGAAAAAGGGCATTCTGCAATTTTTCCTTTCTTTTGATAATTTCTTCATGATTTCTTTTTATGATTCTGCCTTTTCTATGTTCCACTCGCCAATCGTGATAATGTGTTCCATATCCTGCGTCTGTTTCGAAATGTTTAAAAGCAGGCTGTCTTTTGTATCCGTTATGCTGTTGTATGCCGTAATATGCAGTCTTCCCTGCACTCCATCCCATTTGGAAACTGCAAGTTCTTCATAAGTGGTATAGTCTGCATCTATTAACTCCTGAAGGTCTATCCATTCTTCACAGCCATGTTCTCCCAACGGATTGGTAAAATCTAAAAGAACAACAGAAGACGGACATGCCCAGTAACACCCCTCAACTGCCAGCAGATTTGTGCAGGCATCATATTTCACCCCTGTCCAGATAAATGTTTCACTAAACGTCTCATCCTCCGCCGGATAGGCCTGATGAGGTATATAGTGAAATTCCTGCAGTGTTTCTATCTCCAAAACACTATAGCCATACAAATCCCGACGAAAAACCAGATAGTGCCTGCCATTGGAATGGCAAATCAGCTCAGAAAACTCCCCATCATCATTTAAATTTCTCCATGTATAAAGTGTTTGTCCCAAATGATTCTGCAAAATGTTTTCACTTGCATGGATATGAAATCCATCCGTTTCTTCCTCATAGTAACAGGTACGAATCAAAAATTCTTCGCTCAACGGATAAATATATTCCTCTGATTGATATGTGCTTCGATGTTCCGGTCTGAAAATATTATCATATTTTTTCCGCACGGATTTGTATTGTTCTGTATATGCTATATTCATTGCCACAGCCTCCTTTTTTGTATCACATACTTTTCTTATAATATGGTTTTCAGCCGTCCATTTTTCTGCTGATATCAATGCGAGGTCATCTGATTTATTTGCTTCTTTTATTATATCACATTAATATTTCTATCACAATGCGTTTACAAAATGTATACATTTGATTGAAATATTACTGGTTTTTCGTTGAATAATAGTAAAGAAATCCCCAACAGGATAAATATGGCTTTTAAACAATACAAGAGGAAAATGGGGAATATAATACAAAATAAAATAAGACAATTCTCTTTATATGGGTGATGGTATAACAAAGATATTTTTGAATACAAATGGATGGCTGAATGATATCAGTAAGGAATTAAAAGCATTTCTTGACTATGTAGCAGACAAAAAACCTGAGGATTCTTTTATAAAAAATTAGATGATGCGGTAAAGGAGGCAAAGCAAAATAGAGAATAGAGACATGAATATATGACACTGTTAATGCGTGATCAGGAAAATGTGGAAAAAGGTATGAAGAAGGGTCTACAAAAAGGAAAAATATATTGCGCAATTTCTATGTACCGGGATTTAGATTTACCGGAAGACGTGATTTAAAAAAGATACAGGATAAATTCCATTTGACGGAAAAGGAAGCAAAAAAATATTTAAAGGACACAGATATTTTGTCTTAAATAAGATATGGCTGCTGCACGGTTTCATTCGTGCAGCAGCCACATCTTGTTCAAGATTTTGATATGTCTATAACATTTTCTTTATTTCCTGTATAATCATAAATGTATTATTGTTTAATTTTATTCTTCTTTCCCATGATGTTAACGAAGACGATTGTTCCAACAGAAACTACCAGCAGAGCGAACAATTTCATTGGAACTGTATCACCTGTTTCAGGTAATGTCGCTGTATCTGTTCCATCCATAACCGATACTTGTTTTTTGGTAATTACAATCGCATAATCAGAAGCATGACTGAAGGCTAATGAAACATTTCCGTTGTTGTCTATGGTGCCTGCGTTTATAAATACCATTTTTCCGTCGCTGTCATAGTAATAAAGATTCCCATCCTGTCCGGCATACTGATTACCAACATTCAGGGTCAGATTCGCTGTAAAACCAAAATGACCGTTATGAGTAAGTGAAATCTGTTCTACCGGATTACTGCCCGCTAAAGCAGATACGATTCTGTTTGGAATATAATTGGTATGCCTGGTTACTTCCAGATTGATATCCTCCAGATTTTTGCTTAAAACGGTGGTTCCGTTGATTGTCCAGGTATAACCCTCCATTTCAAGAACAATATTCACATCTTTTCCTCTTGCTGCTTCTAAAATATCCTTTGGCACTACGGTCGCCCTGCCCATGGAGATTTTAATGGTGGAACCGGCTTCTGTTGCTGTTACTTTTGAAACGGCTTCTACAATCTGCTGCTCTGATAAAACAGCAGAGGCTGTTGGTATTTCCATTGTTGTTTCTTCTTCAGCATCGTCTGATTCCATTGGAGCGGTTTCTTCCATACTGCCAGATTCGTCCGATGGGATATCTTCTGTATTGGTTGGTTCTTCAGTTTTTAAAGACTTCCATTCCAGTTTATGTTCTTTCGCATATGTACGGGCATATGCATTATCCGTGCTATAGATGACTGCCGCTGTATTAGTAAATGCATCATCTGCAATACTTATAACACTTTCCGGTATTGTTACACCAGCCAGGTTTTTACAATTTTTAAAGGCAGAATTACCTATACTGGTTACTCCTTCCGGTATCTTTATATCTGTCAGACTTTTACAATTCTTAAAGGCAGAATCTTCAATACTGGTTATGCCTTCCGGTATCGTGATACGAATCAGATTATTACAATTTTTCAATGCAGAACTTCCTATATTGATTACCTTCCACTCTTTTCCACCATAAATAACCATTTTGGGAATGTTTATATCTATTATCATTTTATTCAGCGTACTATAGACACTCACTTCTCCGTTTTCTATAACCCTGTATTGTAATTCTCCGATTGTAAATATATCACCCTTATTAATTATTTCCTCTGTATTGTCGGCTTCGTTTGATGTTGTTTCCTCTAAAGTTGTTTCTTCTGACGCAGCTTCCTCTAACGTGGTTTTTTCTGATGTGGTTTCTTCTGTAGATTCTGTTTCATCGCAATTGGAGGGGTCTTCCAGAGTTTCGTCATACAGGGCGTAAATTGATCCATTGTCCAACACACCATAACCAGGTACATCCCAGCCTATAAATTTTGAATTTTGTGGTGTAAAGTATTGAGCCAGTTCTTTTGCTGTGGTTCTGCGCGGAACTTCAAGCTTTTTTGTATGCGATTGACCGTTTTCTTCATATCTTAAATCAACTTTATAAGTTGGATTTACAAATGTATCTTTTCCCTGAACTACATATACACATTGATTCATATCAGAATTGAAATAATCTCTGCAATTACGACTGCTATCATCTATCTCTATACTGTGTAAATACCATTCACAAGGATCTGTATTATCCTTAATCTCAAAAATTCCTTCATAGATATTCGTATCACCAATTTGTTCTAAATAAATTACACCCTCAAATTCATCAATTCCTATTAATTTACATAAATTGGCTCTTGCATAATTTATTCCTCTGTTATCTGTTATTTCTGCTGTTATTTTTACACAATCTCCGGAACGTACAAACTCTCCTGCCCTATCTATAGAAAAAGAGTGAAGTATTGGCGGTTCTGTATCAAAGTCATCATTCTGTATTTTAAACTCTATATCCATTATTTTATCTTTTGAATTTGCTAAGCATGTTCTATTTTTAGAAGTATCCTCGACATCAACATCTGACAATTTCCATGTTCCAGGATAGAGCCAGTCATTAATTTCAAAACTCCCTTCATAGCATTGAGTATCTTCTAAATAGGGTAAACGTATATATTTATAATCATATTGAGAATAATAACCTTCCAACTTATCAATCAGTCTAAAGTTTATTTCAGCAGTATTAGCTAATTCCACATTATCTATTGCTTTTATTGATATATGTATTATATCTCCCTTAGAAAATACATCACCTGGACTTATATCAATTCCATTTTTTGTCAGATGAATCGATTCCACCACAGGTGCTTCTTTATCTTTTATATCGTCTCTTTCAACATTGTACCAATAAAATACATCTTTTTCCATATAATTGCCATTAATATCTTTTGCCAAAACACCGGTTATATAATATTTTCCTGCTGAAGAATTAGAATCTATGTCGATAACTCTCTCATATTTCATTACATTTTCATTCCAATATAATCTTTCACTACCACCAGATTTATTTTCCCACCACAACATTATTTCTACATAATCAATTCCAACCCCCACATCATAAGCATCAACATAAATTGTTACCGTATCCCCTACAGTCAGTGTTTCCCCTTGCTTATCAATTTCAATGGAATTAATCACCGGTTTCGTAACATCATAATTCTCATCTGAATCCCCTGCCCGTGCAGTCATGGCAGGTACCGTTCCCACCACAGCCAGAACCGCCGCCATCATCACTGCCAGAATTTTCTTCATAAATCTAACCTCTCTTTATTCAATCGTAGTATTTTTTATTGCCCCTCTCCAGAGACAAAATTCATATTACGCTATCATTTAAATAATAGCTTTTATTACTTTTTGCTGATACATATCTGCACCTTATCAATCTGTCTTCCATATACCCCCGCATAATCCTCCGCATTTCTCACCCAGGGAAGATAATCCGTAGAGGCTGTTGTAGATACCCTGTAATATACATCATAATCCTCCAATCCCTCTAAACAGAACTGTACACCGTCTATTTCTTTATTTCCCTTCCCTGCATATCCGTTGTAGGGGTCAGAGGAATCATAACCATCCACCCAGTCCGACCAGTCACCGCCTGTTATATGTACCCGGCTCTTTATTTTCCCCCGGCTCAGTCTTGCCATAATACAATGCACCGGTTTTCCCTCCACTCCGGCAAATCCGCCGGAAGAGACAGTATTACTGTAATTCTTTACCTCTCCATACCATTTTGAATTCGCATATACCTGATAATATACGTTTATATCCGATTTTACAGGATTAACAGTTGGATTTTGTTTTACTGTGAATTCCCCGGAACCATATTTTATATCACTGAGCTTTATCACACACTTCCAGTCCCACATTTCAATCGGCAGATGAGCTGCATTTCTGGCGCTTCCATCCATGGCATAATAATAGCCTTCTGTATCAGACACAATACCAATATGTCCCCTCATCCAGATTGCCCAGCCCACATATTTCTGCCAGTTTGCTTTTAACTGACTGATAGTGGCCCGTTCTGTTGCCAGATCATAGTAATGGGCAGAATTTCGAAGAATACCAGTATAGCTACTGATTAAACCGGAACAGTCGCAGCACATTTTACCGATTTTTGCTTTATCCATATTCATTACCATACTGGGACCATACATATTTCTCAGCATTTGATATTTACTTGCAGTTAAAATTTCCATTTTGCAGCCATAAACATACTGTACATTATTCTTTACCGCATTTTTACAGTAATTTAATAATCCTTTTGCAGTTAATCCCTCCTCTTCTTCCTCTTCCGTTTCCCATTCTATTTCTATTGGTTTTTCTATTGTAATGGATTTTACACTACTGTATCCGGAATATATCTTTGTTCCATCTGCTAATGTTGCATATGCACGAATCTTAAAATAATACTTCTTCCCTTTTTCAAACCCATTCTTAACAATACCATTAACCGATGGGTTTACTGTCTGAATGGTTTTATATCCCGTATCCCTGCTGGCAGACATATACACTTCATATCCGGCTGGTCCCTGAGCTCTCGTCCAGCTTATCTTTACCTTCGTCCCTTCTGCAGCCAAAGATAGATTTGCAGGCGCTGCCGGTTTAGTACTCATACCTATACTTTCCGAATAATCACCATATACTTTCTTACCGTTTACTGTTTTATACGCACGAACCTTGTAATAATATTTACTTCCTGCTTTTAAACCGGCATTGCTGCAAGAATTTGTGGTAACTGTCTTTAACAGCTTGTAGGTTCCTCCTTTTGACGTTCCCCGGTATACTACATACCCGGCGGCTCCTGATACCTTTTTCCAGGACATTTTTATTGTTGAAGTAGAATATACTGCTGACTGCTTAAAAGATGTTACTCTTGCCGGATTAATTTTAAAGGTTAAAGTTCTCATTCCAGTGTAATTTCCTTTTCCGGTAATTGTAACTGTAGCGGTTCCAATTTCTTTGTTATTTTTATAAGATATCGTATAATCGGTATCCTTTTTTAGTGTATTTTTATTATGTGTTATTTTGACGGCAGGCGTTTTGGAAGTTCCATTATAGGAATATGTAGTGGCGGCCAATCTGATTTTTATACCGCTGACGGCCTTTGGCTTTATGGTAAATGTTCTGGTAACCGTTCCTGTGTAGATTCCTTTACCTTTTATGATTACTTTAGCCGTCCCCGCATTTATATTATCTTTATAGGATACAGTATAATCAGTACCCTTTTTTAATGTTTTCCCATTATCAGTTATAATTACTGCCGGAGTTCTGGGAACTCCGTTATAGGAATAGACTGTGGCTGCCAGTCTGGCTTTTATACTGTTGATTGCTTTGTTTTTTTGACTGGATGAGGACGGATTTCCTGTTGCATGTACAGAATTACCAGCATTGTCTTTGCCATAATATTCTGTTTCTACAACTGTAAATTTTTCTCCTTCCTTTGGCTTTGATTTCTCTGCTGCTTCTGCTATACTTTGAAATAATATTTCGGTTATTATCATCAAAAGTAAAAAAATTGTTATCTTTTGTATCAATAAAATAAAATGTTCTTTTTTTGATAACTGTTGTTTCATATTAATCCTTTCCTTTGTTTTTATTTATTTAATACAATTGATTTTATACTGCTCCACCCAGAGTATACCTTGCTTCCTGTTCCGGTTGTTTTATATGCTCTTACCTTAAAATAATACTTCTGACCCTTTTTTAATCCGGTCTTTGTATAACTCACGGTTGATAAATTTACAGTTTTTATCTTCTGATAGGTTCCTTTTTTAGAAGTTGACATATACACTTCATATCCATTGGCTCCCGATGATTTTCCCCAAGTTATCTTTGCCTGCTGACTACCTGCAATTGCAGAGACCTTTGGTGGAGCGGACGGCTTGGTAATCATGCTTTTGACATCAGAATATGCTCCATAAACCTTTTTGCCATTGACAGTTTTGTAAGCCCGTACTTTATAGTAATATTTACTTCCTGCTTTTAAGCCGGAATTGGTCCAGGAATTTGTAGTTACGGTTTTTAACAGTTTATAGGTTCCGTTTTTAGAATCTGATCGGTATACTTCGTATCCGGCTGCCCCTGCTACTTTTGCCCAGGACATCTTTATGCTTGCAGATGTATAGGTTGCTGACTGCTTCAAAGATGTAGTCTTTGCCGGATTGATTTTAAAGGTTAATGTTTTTATTCCTGTATAATTTCCTTTTCCTGTTACAGTAACTGAGGCTGTGCCGATGGAATTATTATTTATATAAGATACAGTGTAATCTGTATTCTTTTTCAAAGTTTTACCATTATCGGTTATGGTCACGGACGGAGTTTTGGCTGTTCCGTTATAGGTATAGGCGGTTGCGGATAATTTTCCTTTTGTGCTGCTGATTGCCTTAGGTTTTATACTCCACTTTATATTATTTTCTATCGCATATGTATGAGCATATGCTCTATCTGTACTACATATTACCAAATTGCTACATTTATTAAACGTATTCCACGATATTTTTATTACGCTTTCCGGTATAGTTATACTCCTCAAATTACTACATTTATTAAAGGCATACTCCGATATTTTTGTCACATTTTCTGCTATTGTTACATTGCTTAAACTATTACACCCATTAAATACTTCACGCTCTACACAAACCACACCTTTTGGTATCTTTATACTCTTTAAACTGCTACAACTATCAAATGCCTTACAACCTATCTTTATTACTTTTTCCGGTATTGTTAATCCTGTCAGGTTTCTGCACTCCTGAAATGCACAATGGCCTATACTTGTTACAGTATCCGGTATCTTTATACTCTTTAAACTATTACAGTTCCTAAAGGCACCACTCCCTATACCTGTCACCTTCCATTTTTTTCCCACATACGAAATACTCTCTGGAATATTAATTTCTTTTAACTCTGTTCCAACAGTGTCCTCTACTTCTACTTCTCCATCTCCAATAACTCTATATATCAGTTTTTCAACTGAAAAGCATTTCCATTTCTCACTATAAACAAGCGGAGCTGTCTTTGCCAAACCGTTTCCCTCTTCTGCAATCAACGTTGTTGACATACCATCCCACGAAATCCAGTACTCAGCAGCATTAAATGCAACATATCTACCAATATAAATATTCGGTGACTGTTCTATCGCCTCTGACTCTAAGCGTACGCCTGCCTCTGCTAACTGATTTAAATCTTCCTGTGTAGCAGTATCATTAATTTCACTACCTGCAGTCCAGTTATTAAAAATAAGCACTGCACCGGATTCCTTAGATGTAAACTTAGCCGTAACTTTAAACCATCCGTTTCCCTCATCTTCACACTTTGCCCCCGGCCATAATACCCCTCCGGAAGCATTAAGCACTGACTGATCCGTTGGTGAAACATTCTTATTAAAAGAGGTTCCTTCATAAATCCAACCACCAACATTTTCCCAGTTTCTTGCATTATAAAAATGAAATGTAACCTCCGTATCTGCAAAAACCATAACAGACATTGTCATCATCATAATTACAAACAAAAATACTGTAACTACTTTTTTTATTATATTCATACAACTATGCTCCTCCAATTTTTCTATTTCACTGTAACCAATTCTATACTGCTCCAATCTGAATACACCTTCTCACCGTTTCCGTTCAGTTTATATGCCTTTATCTTAAAATAATATGTCCTCCCTGTTATAAGATTTTCCTGTGTATAAGATAATGTATCAGCATTCCGGTTTTTCATATTCATGTAAATTCCATACTCAAAATGTGACATATGTACTTCATATCCGTCTGCTCCTGCAGACTTTTCCCAAACTACCCTTGCCTTTTGATTTCCGGCCTTTAGAATTACTCCGGCCGGACTCTTAGGTTTGGTAACCATACACAAACTATCAGTGTACGCTCCATAGACTTTCTTCCCATTTACGGTTTTGTAAGCCCGCACTTTATAATAATATTCCTTTCCTGCTTCCAACCCTAAATCGGTATAGAAATTTGCAGTGACTGTTTTTAACAGCCAATAATCTCCATTCTGACTGGTTCCACGATATACTGCATATCCCTCTATATCGGGAATGCTTTGCCATGTCATCTTAATGCTTGTTGAAGAATATACGGTTGACTGCCGAAAAGATTCAATTTTCGGCAGACTAATTGTAAATGTTAATTTTTTACTTCCCTTATAATTTCCTTTCCCTGTAATGGTAACCGTGGCTGTTCCAATTGATTTATTATTTTCATACAAAAGTGTATAATCTACATCCTTAACCAATAATTTTCCATTATCATTTACAGTAATTTCCGGTGTTATGGGTTTCCCGTTATAAGAATAATATCTGGCTGCCAGCTCTGCCTTAACATCACTGAAAGATTTCGCCTCTATAACAAATTCTTTTGTAACAGTTCCTAAAATCCTTTTTCCTGTAACAGTAATTAAAGCTGTTCCGGCACTGATATTATTTTCATAAGACACTGTATAATCTGTATCTAATATCAGATTTTTATTTCCGTCTTTCACAGTTATGGAAGGTGTTTTATATGTACCATCATAAATACAATTATGATATTCCAAGAAAATACCAGTTTCAGACAACTCAACAGAAGGACTCCATTTTATCTTATTTTTTGTTGCACATGCATGAGCATAAGCTTTATCCGTACTATAAATAACCAGATTATTACATTCATTAAATGCTAACCTTCCAATACGTGTCACGCTTTCTGGTATCAGTATACTACTTAGACTGCCACAGCAGGAAAATGCCTGCTCCCCTATCAGAACTACACTTTCCGGTATTTTTATACTGGTTAAATTTTTACATCCATAAAAAGCATAAGCTTTTATACTCCTGACACCAAAGGGAACTTCATATTCTCCGCTTCTTCCTTTTGAAAAATAAAGTAAATTTAATTTCCTTTTATCAAAAACAGCACCACTATCTGATACATAATTCGGATTATTATCAGATACTTTTATTTCTACCAGACCATTACATCCATAAAACGCTGTCCATTCTATATTTGTTACGCTCTCGGGTATTGTAATATTGGGCAGACTGCTGCATTTATAAAATGCATAGCCGTCAATGCTTGTCAGACCATTTGGCAAGACTACACTTTTCAAATCACTGCAGTCGCCAAATGCTCCTTTCCCAATACTTTTTACTCTTAAATTGTTTCCCCTATATGTAAAGACATCAGGAATATTCACTACTGTTATGTCTGAATTTGTTACACCTGAAACTTCTACTTCCCCATTTTGTGTAATCTTATAGTTTAATCCGTCAACTGATATCGTATCCCCAATCTTTAATTCAATTTTATCAGAAGCCTTTACTATTCCATATAATTCTACTATCAGAATAAAAAGAAATTCTATTGTTATCAGTGATAATAAAAATTTGTTTTTCTTTTTTAACCGACGTTCTTTCACACAATTCTCCTCCGTTTTCCATATTAATTCTTTATATAAACAGCAATATGATGGAATTATGTTTTAACAGACATAATTACACCATACTGTGTCAACGTTCTGTAGTTATAAAAATTGAAAGAACTGCGTCTTTACCTTATCTGTTTGAGCCACAAGATGTTTAATTTGATATTCTTTTCTTTGCATATACAATTCCGACTGTTGCTGCACTTGCAAACAAGACTCCCAATAGAATGTGAGGAATACCATCACCAGTTTTTGCTGCTACCTTATTATTTTCAGAAATTGCTAACTCCTTATTTGATTGCAACTCTGATGATAAAATTGTCAACGTAGTATCTGCATAACCGTTATTAAAATTCACTTTGATTATATGTTCACCTTCTTGAAGTGTTCTTAAATAATTCTCAAAAAATGCAATAATGGTTAAACCTTCTGTAACTGTATAATTTGCTGGGTCAACAGGTATACCATCCATTAATACATCAATAAACTTGTCCGATTCTTTATCTAAACGAAGAATGTAATCCCCAGAGCCACTGTATTGCATATCTTTACCTTCTAATATTTTGATGGTCACAGGTATAATAGCTGTTAATGGCGCCCATGGTATTTCATATTCTAATGCAAAAGAATGGGCATAAGAATTTTCGGTGCTGTAGATAGTTAAATTATTACAACCATGAAATATTAGATAAGGTTCAATATACATTGATATAGTTGTCACACTATCTGGTATTATTATACTTGTTAAATTAATACAGTTACAAAATGCCATATCCCCTATGGTCATCACACTATCTGGTACTACTACATCTGTTAAATTGCTACAATCTTCAAATGCTATATGCCCTATGAATGTCACTCCTTTTGGTATTTTATATTCTCCTTTTTTTTTCGCTGGAAATTTAATTAATATAGTTTTATCTTTATTAAACAAAACTCCCTTTTCTGACGTATATTCTTCATTTTCATCTGATACCTTTATTTCATTTAAATTACTACAACCGCTAAATGGATAATTTTCCATATCTATCATACTACCAGGTATCACTATACTTGTTAAACTATCACAATTATTGAAAGCATATCTTATAGTTGTCACTCCTTCTGGAATCTCATATTCTCCTTTTTTTCCTTCTGGATAACGAATTAACTTTGATTTATTTTTATCAAATAACACCCCATTTTCTGATGTATATTGAAGATTATTTTTTGACACATTTATTTCTTGTAAATTACTACACCCTCGACAAAATACATCATAACCATCTACATTTATTATACTGTCTGGTATCATTATACTTGTTAAACTACTACAATTGTCAAATGCATAAATCTTTATATCCGTCACTCCAAATTTCCTTTCATCATAAGCAACTTTTTCCGGAATAACTAAATCCGTTATATTCTGATCCTCTAACCTGATTACTGCTACTTCCTCATCTCCAATAACTTCATATTCCAATCCTTCAACAGTAAACCTATCCCCAATATTCACAACTGCTTCTGCAGAATCCTCCGCAAAGCCCATAATCATTTCATTATTAATATTCACTATTATCATAACTACGGATATTAATAATGCCACTGCCTTTTTCATTATCCTATACATTTCCCATTTTTTGCCCAATATCTTTTTTAACACCACTTTTCCCATATCCTTCCTCCATTTTCTTATAATTTTTTACTATTATAGTTATTTTTTTACAAAATGTCAATACTATAGTTATCATATTTGTCTTTTAACATATTATAGTTATCTTGTTTGTTTTTCCACCCTATCATACAATTTTATCAGAGGTGAACTTACAAATGAAATTAAACGAAATCATCGGAAAACGGATTAAATACATCCGGACCGAAAAAGGCATCAGTCAGGAAGAACTGGCCGAGGCCGCCGACATTACCACTAACTATATTGGACAGATTGAACGCGGTCAGAGAAATCCTACCCTCTCTATTTTAGAAAACATTGCCTCTGCACTGGGCATTACATTTTCTGAACTTTTTAATGAATTTGACCATACCGTCTATCCGTCCATTGAATGTATTTCAGAAGTAACAGATATTATTATGCTGCTGGAAACTTTTACTCCCGAACAGCTACATCATATACACAGAATATTAAGAGAATTGGACCAATTAACAGACGCCAAAAAAAGATAATAAAAAAATACCGCATAAGCGAGAGTTGTCGCTTATGCGATATTTTTTTATATTATATATTTATTCATTTAAATAATTTTTTAATTTTTCCACTAATTTATACACTGTTGTACCTGGATTATATTCGGATGGTTTCCCTCCCTCTTTTCAAAATCCGCCATTCTTCGTTTTGCATTTTTTATCGCAATATTAACCCCATTATAACTATTTACCATATTGTAAATATCTTTATAATTCTTTTGATAAGTACCGTCTCCTAAATTATATTCTTTAAAAATTTCATCTAACTTTACGCTCCATTCCTCCCTATGAAGCGCAGAATCACTATAATAAAAGTGTAAATATAACCAATATTCAAAAGACTGATTACTCCAGGCAATTTTTTGTTTTAATCAGTTTTTGGAGTCCTTTAAAGTATAAAGGTTCCGTACATTTACCTTCCGTTACTATTAAAAATGAATTTGCTTTCGGAATTTTGTATTCGTGCTACCTTTGCTTTCTCGCTTTTCTTCGTTTTTTAAATAAATCATCTGACCCCATCTATTCACCTTCTTTCATATCAAACTCCTTAAGAAATGGTATTCCTCCATATACACCGGCCAGATAATCCTTTTCAAAGGAAGCATCTGATCTGACTTTAAAATCCGACAATGCTGACAATTCTGAATATCCATATTCATCTTTCTGAACAAACCAGATTTGATCTCTTCTAAAAAACTTTTTATCCATCAATGTTGTATCATGTGTAGTATAAATCAATTGTGCAGTGGTATTATTTTCATAAAATAAATCAACAATAAACTTTAGTAACAACGGATGTAATTTTACATTCAATTCATCAATAAACATTGATGCATTCATCACAATAGCCACTCTTGCATACATATATATAATGATACTTTTCACTGTCCCTGCTGACTCATCATATAAATTAATATTATATCTCTTTTCATCTTTTCCTAAATGAGTAGTCAGAAACTTAAATTCATCTCCATCTTTCATGTACTGAATATCCTTAATTCCTGTATCAATTGCTTCCAAAAAATTAAGTAATTTTTCTTTTTCTTCATTAATAACTTCCGGTAGAAAAGTATCAATTATTTTTGAATCCTCATAAAAATCCGCATCTGCCACGAGTGTATCCATTATCCCATTATACATTACATTAAAAATGTCTGTTTTTAAATTTAATTTATTAAAAAAAGATAAAGCCAGTGTTTCCGTAGGAATTTGCTCCTGATACACTTCACATTCTTTTCGAACAGACGCACCCAACTGAATCGCGTTACCCATCCTTTCTAAAATTACAGTATTTCTTTTTGTATTTATATTTTTACGATACATCCATTCACTAACAATACTTTCCGAATTGTACTCAAATCCATATTTATATTCATATTCTCCTATAATTTCTACAATCTGAAATTCCGAATTTTCGTCATTATTATCAAACCGGAACGGATGATAATATTTTTCAATTGCAACCCTGCCATCTTTATCTGCATTATTAAACGATTCCTTAATAATTAACTGAAACAACTGCATTGCGATATTTAAATTTGATTTACCACTTGCATTCGCTCCATAGATTGCCGCAACCCTTAAAAACTTTTCTTTTGTTCCAATATCTATTAAATTACACTGATGTTCTTTATATGCATTAATTGCTGTCAAATCTAATATTGTTTCTTCTTTAAAAGATAAAACATTTTTCAACATAAACTGTACTAACATTACCAAGCACCTCCTTTCTATATAAGATACCCATTTTTAATTACTATGTCAATTTTTTTGAAAAAAAATCACAATTTTATCGTCAAAAAACCTTGGAAATAAAAATTTCCAAGGTTTTTCTGACATACTTTATTTAATTATAGCTGGAAGAATAAAACCACTATTATTTATAAAGCTCAACCAGTCTCATCAAATGCTCATAACGCTCTTTTGCAGCCTTCTCTGATTCGCTGAAGAGTCTTTCTGCTCTTTCAGGGAACGGCTTAATCAGACGTGTATAACGAGCCTCATTGTTCAGGAATTCCTGATAGCTTCCATCGCCTTCTTTAGAAGTCAGTGTAAACGGATTCTTTCCTTCTGCCTTCAACTGTGGGTTGAATGAGAACAGATTCCAGTATCCGGCCTTAACTGCCTTCTTCATTTCATCCTGGCAGTGGTTCATACCACCCTTGGCAATACCATGAAGTTCACATGGCGCATAACCAATAATCAGGGAAGGTCCATTGTATTTTTCAGCTTCTGTAATAGCCTTAACTGCCTGAGCAGGATTTGCACCAAGGGCTATCTGTGCCACATAAACATAACCATAGCTCATAGCAATTTCAGCAAGGCTCTTCTTACCGATTTCCTTACCGGCAGCAGCAAACTGACAAACCTCACCGATATTGGAAGCCTTAGAAGCCTGACCGCCTGTATTAGAGTACATCTCGGTATCGAATACCATAACGTTTACATTCTCACCGGAAGCAAGTACATGGTCAAGACCGCCAAATCCAATGTCATAAGCCCAGCCGTCTCCACCGAAGATCCAGATAGACTTCTTGGCAAGATACTGCTTCTTCTCCAGAACTTCTTTCGATTTCTCACAACCTGCTGCAGCAGCCTTCTCTAACTCAGCTACCAATGCCTCTGTTGCAGGTGTATTTGCCTTTGTATCTTCTTTGGTTTCCATAAAGGTGTCAAATGCAGCTTTTAATTCAGCAGGAGCCTTGTCAGAAGCAACCATTTCCTGAATGGAAGCAATTGCCTGCTCACGAAGTGTCTTCTGTCCGATGAACATACCAAATCCATGTTCTGCATTATCCTCAAATAATGAATTTGACCAAGCCGGTCCCTTTAAGGAATCTTTATTTACCGTATATGGTGATGTTGCTGCAGGGCCGCCCCAGATAGAAGAACAACCGGTTGCATTAGAAATATACATCTGCTCACCAAATAACTGTGTAACCAATCTAGCATATGACGTTTCCGCACAGCCTGCACAACTTCCGGAGAACTCAAGCAACGGCTGGTTAAACTGGGAACCAAGCGGAGTATTATCTGCTGGCATACCAGGTTTCTTGCCTACACTGGCAACTAAATAGTCAAATACCGGCTGCTCATCTGCCTGTGTATCCTGAGGAACCATCTTAATCGCACCCTCTGCAGGACATACCGTGATACATTCGCCACATCCCATACAGTCTAACGGAGATACGCTCATTGTAAACTTGTACTTTCCGCCTGCCAGCTTACTGTCAGCCAGCTTAATATTGGAAGGTGCTGCCTTTATCTCATCCTCATCCAGCATAAACGGACGGATAGTTGCATGAGAACATACAAACGCACACTGATTACACTGTTTACAGAGTTCCGGATCCCATTCAGGAACCATAACTGCTGTACCACGTTTCTCATATGCGGAAGCACCAGTCTCAAACTGACCGTCTGCAATATCCTTGAATGCAGATACCGGAAGACTGTCACCATCCATTAATGAAATCGGCTGAAGAAGTTCTTTTACCATCTTAACGGTAGCTGCACGACCGGAAAGTTCTTTTGCCGGTGCATCTGCTTCCGGATTAGCCCAGGAAGCCGGAACTTCTACTTTATGTACCGCATCAAGACCTGCATCAATTGCCTTATAGTTCATTTCAACAACTGCGTCACCTTTTTTGCTGTAGGACTTCTTAGCTGCTGCCTTCATGTATTCCACTGCCTCTTCGATAGGCATTACATTGGCTAATTTAAAGAATGCAGACTGAAGAATGGTATTGGTACGCTTGCCCATACCGATTTCAATGGCCTTATCAATGGCATTGATGGTATATAACTGAATATTGTTATCTGCAATATATTTCTTAGATGCTGCAGGCATATGCTTATCTAATTCTTCATCTGACCACTGGCAGTTAATCATAAATACACCGCCCGGTTTTACATCCTGAACCATCTTGTAACCGTTTGTAACATAGGACGGATTATGACATGCCACAAAATCTGCCTGATTGATATAATAAGGACTCTTAATTGGGTTATCACCAAATCTTAAGTGAGAAATTGTGATACCGCCTGTCTTCTTTGAATCATACTGGAAATATGCCTGGATATACTTATCCGTATGGTCACCGATAATCTTTGTGGAGTTCTTGTTTGCACCAACAGTACCATCGCCGCCAAGTCCCCAGAACTTACATTCTACTGTACCCTTTGCAGATGTAATCGGAGCCGGTTTCACTTCCGGTAAACTTAAGTTAGTAACATCATCCACAATACCGATTGTGAAACGTGCCTTTGGAGCATCCTTTTCCAATTCCTTGTATACAGCAAATACGGAAGAAGGTGGTGTATCCTTGGAACCAAGACCATAACGTCCTCCGGTTACAACGATATCATTCATTCCTGCTTCATGGAGTGTTGTAATAACATCCAGATAAAGCGGCTCGCCAAGAGAACCCGGTTCTTTTGTACGGTCAAGAACAGCTATTTTTCTGGCAGTCTTAGGAATTACATCTACAAGTGCCTGAGATACCCATGGACGGTAGAGACGAACTTTTACAAGACCGACTTTTTCTCCGGCTGCAGTTAAATAATCAATTACTTCTTCTGCAACGTCACAGATAGAGCCCATAGCAATAATCACACGGTCAGCATCCGGTGCTCCATAGTAATTGAATAAATCATAATTTGTGCCAAGCTTTTCATTAATCTTGCCCATGTATTTCTTAACAACAGCTGGTAATGCATCATATGTTTCATTACAAGCTTCTCTATGCTGGAAGAATACATCTCCGTTTTCGTGAGAACCACGCATTGCCGGATGTTCCGGATTTAAAGCATGTGCACGGAACTCTTTTACGGAATCCATATTGCACATTTCTTTTAAATCTGCATAATCCCATTTTTCAATCTTCTGAATCTCATGAGAAGTACGGAAACCGTCAAAGAAATTGATAAACGGAACTTTTCCTTCAATGGCTGCCAAATGAGCAACCGGACTTAAGTCCATAACTTCCTGTGGGTTTGTCTCTGCCAGCATTGCGAAACCGGTCTGTCTGCAGGCATAAACATCGCTATGATCACCAAAGATATTCAAAGACTGTGTAGCAACGGTACGGGCAGATACATGGAATACACATGGAAGCTGCTCACCTGCAATCTTGTACATATTCGGAATCATAAGTAAAAGACCCTGGGAAGCCGTAAACGTAGTGGTGATAGCACCTGTTGCAAGAGAACCGTGAACCGTTCCCGCAGCACCTGCTTCTGACTGCATTTCTACTACTTTTACCTGATTACCAAAAATGTTTTCCTGACCTGCTGCCGACCACTGGTCAACAAAATCCGCCATCGGACTGGATGGTGTGATTGGATAAATAGCGGCAACATCTGTAAAGGCATACGCTACGTGTGCGGCTGCTGTGTTACCGTCCATTGACTGTTTTGCTCTAGACATTAATATATCCTCCTTAGAATTTTGTTTAAAAAAGTCATATTGACCCTACTAATGAAATATTTTATCATATTTTTCCGGGGTTGTAAACTTTGAGACTGCATTTATCCGAATACAATGTTGATATTCAGGAAGAATTGTTGCGGGTGGATTGTAAATTTTCTAACTTGCTGATTCTGCGAAACTGACTAAGAGCAGCAAATGAGGAAACCTTCGGGTACAAGCCCCAAAACAGCAACCCTCCCGCTTCTATATATATTCACGTTATCCCACCAATTATGCAAACAAATACTTTATTCTCCTCCTTCCACCCTCTGTAGCAAAAATATACATAAATAAAAAACGGACACTGCATATCTGTGACAAATTTCACAAATGCAGTGTCCAAAACCTAAAACTTATAAATCATTAATCATTATGTTTTCTTTTACTTATGATTACTACAAATACCGTACAGCCTGAAAGCAGCAGAAGCATAACAAATGTCATATTCATACTGTCTCCGGTCTTTGTTGGTTCCGGCTCTTTCTTTGTAGTTGGTTCTGGTGTGGTAACTTCCGGAGTTGCAGGTTCTTCTGTTGTGGTTATTTCTTCTGGTGTAGTCGGCTCCTCCGTTGTAGTTATTTCTTCTGGTGTAGTTGTTTCCTCCGGTGTGGTTGTTTCCTCTGGTGTGGTCGGCTCTTCCGGTTCCTCTTCCAAATCATATAACAGTCTGATTACAAGGCTGTTGTCCGGAGTAACATCACCGATATTCTTTCCATGAGCGTCAGTTGCCGTCTGGTTATATACATATCCGGTAAACTGCTTAAAGGTATCTTCCACATCCGTATCATTCGCTTTTACACCGGCACCGTTTGCATTTTCAGATGAGATAATTCCGGTTCCGGCTGAAGCATATTTATTCATTGTCTCTTCAGACTTAATCACATAATACTTTCCGTCTACTTCAATCGCATCCTCTGTTGCTTCCGGAACTTCCAGCCAGTATTCAATCTGATAAGTCGGCTTCAATACATAAATCTGATGTACAATAGTAGTTCCATCCGGATTTATCTGGCCCACAGAAGACGGATAACCCGGTATCTCAACTTCCACCAAATCATAATTTTCATAGTTTTCTGACTTATCCGTAACGGTTGCACCGATACCGATATTTACATCCGTAACATCATTTGTTTCTTTCAAAACAAACTTCTTAACTTCCCCATTTACTTCTATTTCAACAAAATCACGGTCTGCTTCAGGATCTTCCACCCAGTACTGTTCTTTATATTCTGTTCTCTGTTCTGTCTTCTTGTCATAGTATAACTGTATTACCAGAGAATTATCTTTTGCTACCGTACCTTCGGCGTGTCCTGCTGTCCGGGTTGCTCCAGGATTAAATTCATAATCCGTATAACTCTTATAAGTATCTGCTGCTGCCGTACCATTAACCGTTACACCGGCTTTTTTGTCGGTATTCTGATTGCTGACAACACTGCTTCCGCCTGTAGCAGTTTTTATAAGCGCTTCTTCTTTTACATAATATTTATCGCCTACCTGTACGGCTCCTGCTGTACCAGCTTCTTTTTCCAGATAATATTCAACCTTATAGGATGGTAAGTCATAGAACTGATACAAAACCGTGGTACCGTCGCCTTTCACGGCTGTTGTGGAATCTGGATATAACGGATTGGCGGAATAATCTTTTTTAATATACGGCTGATACTTTGCTTCATTAGATTTATCCCTGATTTCAGCCTCAGAACCTATATCGACATTTTCCACAACCGCACTGTCTGTCAGAACATATTTCTTTGAATTTACAGTAATAAAATCTGCTGTGGCATCCGGATTCTCAACATAATACTTTTCTGTATATTCTGTCTGGATTCCGTTTTCAAAATATTTATTGGCAAATGCTACGCTATGTACCGTATGGTTTGCTTTTGATGAACCGATGGATGATGTAAACCCAATCTGAACATCATCATTTGCAAATTTATGGGCAAGCTGGAACATACCTTCCAGTTCAATCTGAGGATCTGCCGGTCTTACTGCTTCAGTAAAGTTTCCGTTTGCATATCTGACATACAGGTTTTCTCCATCATATTCAATCCAGAATGTAAACAGTCTGTTGTCCACTTCTTCGCCTGTCACATTTATGTCACCTGCATCGGCAAAACGTGTGGCACAATCCTTGGAACTGCTTGGAGTACTTGCTGACGGATTATTGATATTTTCATATCTTCCGTTTACCACCACATCCGGCTGCACTCCGTTCAAATAAGAAATTCCGATATGATTTCTGGTTACGCCGTCCAGCATAACCCCCACATGATCAAATCTCCTGGTCTGACTGGCAGGAAGCTGTTCATATCCCTGATTATTTAAATATGTCCAATAACTTCCGTCGGCCCAGTCATAATCAAGACCTTTATTTCTTGTATCGTCAGCCAAAGCCTGTAAATAGCCAAGACTTCGATTTGCAAAAATCTGATTATCATATGCCCAGTTAACATATGCGGTACCTGATGACTCAAAGGTACAGTAAGCACCGTTAAAATAAGAATCCATTTCTATAACCAGACTGTCTTTTACTCCATAATAGCCCATACCGGCACCGGCCTGTCCATTAATCGTTTCAGTAGGTGTAATAATAAACGCTATTCCGTCGCCTCCCACTTCTCTTGCAAACTGTGTGCCGCCTGTCTGTGCCATATTTACACATGCATCCGGCATGGATATGGTAAATTTCGCAGAAAATTCACTGCTGTCTTTCAAAGATACCCTGTCTTTCACAAGGGCCGTACCCACACGGTAATCGGTATCTGTTCTGTTTAAATCCGCTCCACGGACACCATTAATCAGTCTTATGATTTTTTCGTTGTCTCCTGAATGTTCGTTTTCAACAATTGCTGCATATTTCACTGGATTATTTAAAATAGAATCCGGTGTGCCGCTTCGGAAGGCTGTATTAATCTTCCAGTTATCTTCTGAAAAATCAACTCCTGTTCCAAAACCTTCAGCAAAATAATAGGTCTTTTCTTCATCTGCCGGACCTGCATAAACATTAGGATTATCAAATCTCTGCCATCCGACAAAGACAGTTGATAACAATGTTGTGGCAGATAACAGAAATGCAATTTTTTTCTTTCCGCTTTGTTTGCTTTTTCCTTTAAACATTGCTTTCATCCTTTCCATTTTTGTATTTCTTATTGAAATGAATTTTAAAATACTCCATTAAATTTTTTCATTTCAATTAATGTAGTAGATTATATCATAATTTCCGCATAAAAAATATAAAAAAATATAATTAATATGTATTTTTAATAAACTGTTAACAAACTATTAACAAAAGCACTTTTTTCCAGTACACTTTTAATTCAAATACACCCATTCAATATATGTTATATATCGAATGGGTGTATTTTATATACTTTTTCCGATGTTCATCATTTATTCACAATTCTACATGGAACATTTACAATCAGATGTTTTTCCAGCTGTGGTAGTAGAAACCGGAGTTGCATCCGGTATTCTTGCCAGTGACGTATTATCACATCTTCTGTTCCGCAGAACCTCCAAAGGATTCGGCGCCACTTCAAACCGGTAATCCATTCCTTTATGACGGATATATTTTTCAATAATTCTGTGGCTTGCCACACTTTCCACATCATGGTTTACCACTCTCTGATACCAGAAAAATGCATCATCCCGTGGCAGGCTGTGAAGCGGTACGATACATTCCTTCTTCTGGGTATTTCCGGTAGTGGTCTTAATGATATTCCGTACATATTCAATGTTTGGCTTCAGTCTCAGAATCTCCGGGAAGGTACCGCATGGAATCACCTGCTGCCAATCCTTATGCTCATAACATTCCAGCAATTCCTTGGCCTTGTGAAGATGGGCAATCTCCTGAATCAGACACTCTTCCCAGATGGTACGTATTCTGCTGTCACATTCTGTCAACATACAGGAATAATACAGATAACATTCGGTATACTCATGCATAAGCAGACTCTCCAGCCATGTGGCCCTGGTGTCTATCAGGCTTTCGTACTGGCTGACATGCTCTTCTTCAATCATTCCGATTTCCTGATATAATCTTCTGCCTATATCTGATTTACAATATAACGGTGCCACATTCATATAATAATTCATGGTCTGCTGCTCTGCTGCCGTTATGATATTGACATGAAGTTTTGTACGCATATCTGCCGTGTGATTATTGATACACTTAAAAATACTGTCCGCCGGAGCCCGATGTTCAGATATGGTCGGTCTGGCCGGCATGATTTCCGTATATCCTCCAACCAGTTTCTCCGGACACACACCGTATTCCAAATCCAGTAAATTGGAATACCGGTATAAATGGTCAAAATCTTCCAGAAGGGCAAAATCCAGTGCATTCTTTACATTGCAGTCAGGCTCGTTCTGCGCCAGAACCGCTGTAAGGTCTACGGCAAGCTGTTCATAAGAAATGGTATGCTCCAATATGGTTTCATCCTTCGGTTTCAGACAGGAAATCCGTTTCTGCTGCTGTTGTTCGCTTCTTCTCAGACAAGCCAGTTCTCTTCTCAAATCATTATCCGGACAATGTCTGGAAAAATTTCTGGAAAACCATTGGGCTTCAAATTCCGTACCATTCATTAATACTATTCTGGTCTTTGTATATGGGTCTGTGGTATTTTTGTTATATGCTTTCGGATACATGATGTTCCAATCCATATAAATTTTATCAAAAGGTATCGGTTTTTCCTCAAACGGATTAAAACTCTGCATAATTTACGCTACATCTCCTCTACATTCATTCTACCGGACAGCACAGAACTCTTCAATACTTCCGATAAGATATAATATGCAGCATTGTTAAAAAAACTCATTTTTCATACAGGCTTTTTAGTTTTTTCTAAATTTTTTCGCAGTCTCCTGAATATTTCTCATTACCGCTCCTTTAAACCTCTTCTGTTCTTTTATGGCATAATTTTTTAACTGTTCCGCAAAAGAAATACTGTCTGATGTCATAAAAAACAGAAAACGTCTCTCTTCTTTTGCCTCTTCGTTTTTCTTACGAATCGCCTCTTTTAAAGCTTCATATTGTATGATGATATGATTATCCTTTGCAAACCTGTGGATTTTTGAAACAATGTCCAGAGAATAACATAAATCCATGGCAAATACACCATAAAAAAATCCCATGACAAAAGAAAAAGCCAGATGTTCCGTTAGCCAGTTTACGGAAAGCTGCATACTCTGATGAATTACAAAATAATAAACAGCACTTAACAGTATCCAGTAACATGTATACTTCGGACAGATAATTCCCTGAATATTTGCCCAGTCATTGGTATAATCCCATAATTTAATCTTCATTCCCTTAATAAAAATCAGACCGGCAATATATTCAATCAATGTAACTATTGCTGCCATAATCAGAAACAATCCAATCTGCCTCAATATTTTATTAGATATAAAATCCACATTTATATTGGCAGTCAGATATAATGCACACAGACTGAATCCATACAGAGGAAGATACGGACCGGCCAGAAATCCCGGATTAATCCATTTCCGTTCCGGATTGGTATCGGATAAAAACCGTCTGTACAACAATTCCAAAATCCAGCCGGTAACGCTTCCGATTAAAAATAAAAAAGCAAGTTTCAATAATAAAGTCATTTGTATTCACTCCTTCTGAATTCTGCCGTTACCATTACAATAGATGTCAGCGCCGCCATCAAATCGGCAGCCGGACCTGCATAAACTATTCCATCAATTCCCGTAAACAATGGGAACAACAGCAGCAGCGGCAGCAGGAAGATAATCTGTCTGGTAAGTGACAGAAAAATTCCCCTCTTTGGTTTTCCAATGGATGTCAAAAAATTTGATGCAATGGGCTGCAAAAAATTTATAAATGTAAATAACAGGAAAATCCGGAAATAATTAATGGCGAACCGGTAATATTCCTCAGAACCATCGCCAAACACCGAAATAATCTGTCTTGGAAGAAACTGGAATGCCAGAAACGCTATCATGGATAAAACAAAGCAGGAAATAACAGCCTTCTGAAACGCTTCCTTTACTCTGCCATATTTACCGGCCCCATAATTAAAACTCACAATCGGCTGTAATCCCTGGGAGATACCAATCATAAAGGACATAAACACCTGATTGACTTTTGTAATGATGCCCACACAGGCAATCGGCACTGCTTCTCCATAAACAGATCTGGCGCCGTAGTATTTCAGTGATTTATTCATTACAATCTGTACTGCCATCATAGCCAGCTGATTACTGCAGGGCGCCGCTCCCAGCGCCGATATCTTCCCCACGTATTTCCTGCGGATTGCCAAATGCTTCCGCTCTATGGTAACAGTTTGACAATGGCACAGATACCATGCCGCCATAAGAAAAGAAACCACCTGTCCGATGACAGTAGCCCATGCCGCTCCTGCCATTCCCCAGTCGAATCCGAAAATAAACAACGCATCCAGTACCGTATTAATCACGGCTCCTGCCAGATTACAAAGCATGGTAAATTTCGGTGCACCATCTGCCCGGATGAGATGACCTCCTCCAGTAGCAAAAATCAGAAACGGAAATCCAAATCCCACAATTCTCGTATACGTTACCGCATAACCCAGAACATCCTCAGGAGAGCCGAAAAACCGTAACATCGGCTCCAGAAACAGTTCCGTTACCAGGCACAGGAGCAATCCGCAGCTAAACATACATACCGCAGCATTCCCCAGATAATACACGGCCTCTTCTTTTTTTCCCTTTCCCATTGCCAGATTAAAAGCAGAAGCACCACCGATTCCAAATAAAAGTGCAATCGCCACACAGGATATGGATAACGGAAACGAAATATTGGTAGCTGCATTTCCCAGCTCCTTCAATTTCTGACCGATAAAAAACTGATCCACAATATTATACAGGGAACTTACCAGCATGGCAATGATACTGGGTACAGCAAACTGTTTCAGAAGACTTCCCACAGGCTCTTCGCCCAGTGGATTTCTCTCTTTTGGTAATTCCATAATTGTCCTCCATTGTTCTTTTAAAATCTTTATCTCAACATCTTTCTCAGTCCCTTTGGATAGTGATTCTTCATAATTCCGCCGGCCAGTTTTCCAAACCCCAGACTATATCCATCTGCACACACCAGATACCATCCCTTTTCCCCCTGCTGTTCAAAGGTCTGCCCGTTAATGTAATCAATAATTCTCCCGTCCTCTGCAGGCAGGCTCACACTGTATACCACTTCTTCCGGTTTCAGAGCCAGCGCCAGGGAATGGGAAGGTTCCAGCCGTTTTTTCATCACGGTTCCAAGCTGAAGTCCCGCCCGCAGAACCTTTAATTTATGCAGAGAAGGCGCTCCGACTGGCAGCAGATTTATCTTATCTCCAAACCGTACCGGAATTCCCTCTGGTAGTTCTTTTAAATATGTTTCGCAAAATTCCATGCATTCTCTGCACTCTCTCAGAGAAATACCTTTCTCCTCCCCGTATCTGCTTCCAGAAGATTCCTCCGGCGCACTTCCCCTTTTACACAAAACCGCAAGAAAATGGCCTTCTCCCCGAACCTTGTGAGGCCACAGCCGTATAGTTCTCTCTATATGTTCTGCCGGCCTGGAACACCACTCCGGATTTCCCGGTACCATTCCGTCAAACATCGGTACTTCTTCAATATAAAATTCTTCATGCCGGTGTAAAAACCGGGATATACTGTCTTCATTTTCCTCCGGTGAAAACGTACAGGTAGAATAAACCATACGACCGCCGGGTTTTAACATTCCTGCCGCTGCCTCCAGAATCTCTGCCTGCCTCTCTGCACACAGTCCGACATTTTCCGTACTCCATTCCTGCCGGGCTTCCGGATTTTTTCGAAACATCCCCTCTCCGGAACAGGGTGCATCTACCATAATTTTATCAAAATAGTTTACAAAAATCCGGGAAAGAGCATCCGGAGACTCATTTGTCACGATGGCATTGCGCACTCCCATTCTTTCTATGTTCTCAGATAGTATCTTTGCCCGGGCAGGATGAATTTCATTACAGACCAGAACTCCCTGCCCCTGCATGGAAGCCGCAATCTGTGTGCTTTTCCCGCCGGGAGCTCCGCACAGATCCAGTACCCGTTCCCCGGGTTTTGCCGCCAGATATTCCGCTGGCGCCATGGCACTGGGTTCCTGAATATAATAAACACCGGCCTCATGGTAAGGATATTTCCCCATACGTATATCTGCCGGATAATACCAGCCGGTACTGCACCATGGCACTGGCACAAAACTCTCTTCTGCCTGTCCGGCCTGCCGGAAGATATCACCGTAATGCTGCAGAAACCGTTCAGGACTCCCCTTTAATCCGTTAATCCGAAACGCCTGATATTTTTCATACTTGTAACTTTCCCTGAAAGCTTCATATTCCTCTCCCAGCATATACTTTATTCTCTTCGTAAAATCCTGCGGTAACATAGATCCTCCATCTCTCACGCTATCGTTCCTCATATTATCCGTTTCAAAGATACTCTAACGGTTGTCCACTTTCTCCGGATACATATCGTGCTGAAACAGCCGGTCTTTTGCCATTTGTTCCCACCTGGTTCCCGGTTTTCCATAATTACAGTAGGGATCAATGGAAATTCCGCCGCGGGGTGTAAATTTTCCCCATACTTCAATAAACTTTGGCTCCATCAGCCGAATCAGATCCTTCATGATTATATTAACACAATCCTCATGAAAATCCCCATGATTTCGAAAACTGAACAAATATAATTTTAAGGATTTGCTTTCCACCATCCGCTCTGCCGGAATATAAGAAATAGTAATCGTGGCAAAATCCGGCTGTCCTGTAATCGGACACAGGCTGGTAAATTCCGGACAATTAAACTTTACAAAATAGTCATTGTCCGGATGTTTATTTATAAAAGTTTCCAATACTTCCGGAGCATAATCTGTGGGATACTTTGTTCCCTGGTTTCCAAGTAATGATATTGATTTTTCCTGATCTCTTTCGCTCATATCCGTTCCTTTCACCTTATAACTCTTTTACTGTTCCGGGATCCACTACACCGTTTAAGCGGAAAGCTTCTGCCCGGTCAATACAGGTACCGCATTTGCCACAGGGATTTTCCTGTCCTTCATAGCAGCTCCAGGTCAGCTCATAAGGTACCTTTAAATCCAGTCCGATTTTCACTACCTGGGCTTTTGTCAGCCCTACAAAGGGTGCTTCCACTTTACACTGGCGGCCGCTCCCAATAAATATGGCATCATTCATTGCCCGGTTAAACGCATCGCTACAGTCCGGATATGCATTTCCTGCCGCATCATCGGCATGGGCACCATAATAGATAACTTCGCAGCCTTTTGAAATTGCTATACTGGCAGCCGATGCCAAAAACAGTCCGTTTCGGAACGGAACATAGGTGGATACCGGTTTTCCACCAGTCATTGCAAGCTGTCTGGCATAGGATTCCTGTGGAATCTCTCTCTCTGAATGGGAAAGCAGGGAACAGTTGCTGTACGTAAAGATTTCCGCCAGATTCAGATACAAATGTTCTATGCCATAATATTCTGCAATCTTACGGGAAGCTTCTATCTCCTTTGTATGTTTCTGTCCATAGGAAACCGACAATGCTGTTACATTTTCCTTTCCGTATTGCGCAACTGCCATTCCCAGACAGGTGGTGCTGTCCACTCCGCCGCTGAATAATACTAAAACTTTCATTTTTAATACCTATGCATATCACAGTCCTGCCTGTGATGCTGCCCTGGAGTGTGTCAGAAAATTGCTTTCTGCCACGGGCATTTTGCAACTTACCTTTCTTTTGATAATTTCTTTCAACCTTTCCCTCATTTCCATCCTTCATCTTACTGCAGCAGACGCATCTGCAGCAGCCTGTCTTCGTTAAATTTCCCCCGCAATGTATAGGTTCTTGTAGTGGCCGATGACTTCTTAATTCCTCTGGCACTCATACAACTATGAGTACCTTCTATGATAACCGCCACATCTTCGCTGCCCAGAATTTCCTGCAGGATTTCCGCTATATCCGAACCGATACGCTCCTGTAACTGCAGACGTTTACCTACCATATCTGCAATCCGGGCAATCTTACTCAGACCGATAACTTTTCCATTAGGAATATATGCCACTGTTACCCTCATATCGTACATCAGTGCCAGATGATGTTCGCAATAGCTGAAAATATCAATATCTTTTACCATGACCATATCTTGCCCCGCATCTTCATATTGAAGCTCGTCCGAAAATGTCTTATTAAACATCTCTGCAATCTCATGATTGGTATAATTCATCCCCTCAAACACTTCTTCATACATTCTTGCTACCCGGTCGGGCGTATCCTTTAATCCCTCCCGGTCAGGATTGTCCCCCAGTGCAGTTAAAATTCCGCGTATATGTTCTTTTATTGCTTCTGTATCAATTGCCATACCATAGCCATACCTTTCTAGACCCCTCGCTGTTCCGGGTCCCAGATTACTTTATGCATCTGAATCTGCATTCTTATATCATTCAGCTTCTGTTCTTTCATAAACTCTGCTATATTTTCCGGCTCAATGCTTCCAAAAACCGGACTGAGTATCACATGACACCGTTCTGCCAGTGCATATCCCTCAATAATCTCCTTTGCACGGATTAAATCCTTCCGGTCTGAGACAACAAATTTCACCGTATCCTCCGGTTTCAGCCATTTAAAATTTTCCTGATTCATGGCTGATTCCATTCCGCTGCCCGGAAGTTTATAATCCATAGTAAACACCGGCGGATTGAAATAACCGGTAAAAGGCTTTAAAGGAATGCTTCCGTTAGTTTCAATTTCCAACCGCAGCCATGGGTCAGATGTAATACTTTCAATCAATTCTCCGATATCCGGCCGGTCCAGAGGTTCTCCTCCGGTCAGGGTAATGTTCCGGACTCCTGCAGCTTTTATCCTCTGCAGGATTTCTTCTGTTGTCATTTTTGTACATAACGCCCCCGCTTCATTTGCCCACATGGTATCACAATATCCGCACCGGAGATTACAGCCCTGCAGCCTTATAAATACCGCCAGTTCTCCAGCGCGCATCCCCTCTCCGTTTATACTGGTGAATATTTCTGCAACTTTAAATTCCGCCATTCCCAACCTCTTTTCTATTCTGTTACTATATGGATGATTCCGAAATCATCTTTTACAACTGTGACCATGGGGTTTACACACATCGGAAAGAAGCACAGTTATTTGGCGTTTCATACACATGCACGGCTTCTATCTGATACCCCTTTTCCAGCATCCGTTCATAAAAAAATCGTGCAAAATTCTCAGCTGTTGGCCGGAATTCCATCTGTATAATTCGAAACCCTTCGTCTGTCAGGGCGGCCAGCGTCTGTTCCTTCAGTGAATTCCGTTCTATAATAAACGTATGGTCCAGATGTTCTACCTCTGATTTCAAATCTTTCTTTAACTCCGCAAAATCCACGCACATACCTCTCTGCTGCTTATCCTCCCGAAGTTCCTCTGATTTTACCTCCACGATTACCCTCCACCGGTGACCGTGTATATTCCCGCATTTTCCTTCGTATCCGGCCAGAAAATGAGCCGAATCAAAACTCTGTTCTATCGTTAAACTATACATGAGCTATCATACCTTTCTGTATATTAAAAAAACAGCCGCTAAACCTGGCTGCTTTCTGTATAGGAAAATCTTTTGAGTTCCATACTGCAGTCCTAGTTTTGTTTAGGGACAGGATGGTACAAATAAACTGTCCTATGAAATTTTATATTGAAACTCCGATAAGTCTAACACACTGAAAAACCGCTGTCAAGCAATTCCCAATGCCTGTTTTGCCAGTTCATCTGCCATATCGTTGTATTTATCCCCCGAATGACCGGCAACTTTTACAAAGTGAACCTGCAGCCTGTCTTTGATGCTGTCATAAAACGCCTTATAGTCCCTTGTACCCTTCCGATTAGTCTTCCACTCCCCCAGACACCATCGGGCAATCCCTTCATAATCATGGTAAATGATAAGCTTCTGAAACCCTTTTTCCAGTGCATATTTCATGGCAGCTTCCGCTCCCTTGATTTCTCCTGCCACATTATTCATGGCTGCCAGTTCTTTATCAACAATCTTTTCAGAAAATTTATACTCTCTTCCATGGTCCAGTATTACCATTCCATAAGAAAACTCATCAGAGCTGCTGCCGTAACTGCCATCCACATAGGCCAAAACCGTACCAGGATCAGACTCCGGACAGGTATTCATATCGGCGGTATCCGCATGATTTTCCATAAAACTCCGGGCCTCACTTTCTGAGCTGAAACTTTTATAAACAGCGCCGGAATATCCGTTTACCTGAACCTTACAGTCTTCCCAGCTCAGATATATTCCGGGAATTCTCCCCTCTTTCACCGCATAAAATTTTTTCGCCATACCATTCACTCCTCTGATTCATTTTTATTATGATTATATCATAAATAATTGCAAACATCTATTCCCGGCAACATACTTTTCCTTGAAAAAACTGTGTATTTATAGTAAAATTAAAGTAATTTTCAATAAAGAAAAGTGAAAGGAAGGATAAACATATGGATAAAAAAATTATCTCCGATTTAGAACGAAATAACAAAACCGTAATGATTGCACATATTATTGATGTAGCCGTGGTAACAACGTTGTGCGTTCTTCAGGCTGTTTCCGGTTCACTGGACTGGCTGTATGCAGCAATTGCTGCCGCTCTCGGATTTTTACCGGTGGCGACGGAATTTATTTTCTGGAGAAAAAATCATGAAACACTTGCGATTAAACATCTTGCTGCAAACGGATTTGGCATTTTTTATCTTTTTATCTTGATAACAGCCACCAATAACATGATATTTGTATTTGTAATTCCGATGATTCTTGTGGCCTCCCTCTACAATGATGTAAGATATTCTCTTCTGATTAATACCATAACTGTTTTGGAAAGCGTAGGAATCGTCATTGCCGGAGCCAGCACCGGAAAATTTGGCTATACAGGCCGGGATTCTGCAGTCATACAGATTGTAATAATGATTCTGATTACTCTCTATTCTTTCTTCGTTGCAAGAACATTAAACAAAAACATGAATCATAAAGTTGAAAAGGTTACAGAGGCACAGAATAAGACCGAACTTGTATTAAATGATATTTCCCAGCTGTCTTCAAAAATGAAAACGGAAATCAAAGCCCTATACTCGGAACTGGAAAAACTGAATTCGGCATCCAAAATCACAAAAGAAGCCATGCAGGAAGTTTCCACTGGTGCAACGGATACTGCCGAAGCTGTCCAGAATCAGATTCTGCAGACCGAATCCATTCAAAATAAAGTTGATATGGTAAATGATGCAGCAAACCGGATTGCTGAAAATATGCAGAAAACATTAATCGTGCTTAAAAACGGAAGCCGTGATGTAGATTTGCTGGTTCGGAAAGTTGATGTCTCTGTACAGAACGGCGCTGATGTAGCAAAAAAACTGGAAACGTTGAATAAATATATAGAAGAAATGAATTCCATTGTGGAGTTAATCAGCGGCATTACCTCCCAGACCGGTCTGCTGGCATTAAATGCAAGCATTGAAGCCGCCAGAGCCGGAGAAAGCGGCAAAGGCTTTGCTGTAGTTGCAACGGAAATTTCAAAAATGGCTACCCAGACGGATGAAGCTACCTTACATATTACAGAATTAATTCACAATATTTCTTCCTCCATCAGCGAAGTGGTGGGCGTTATTTACCAAATGATTTCCGGTATCAATGAAGAAAAACAAACCACTGTAAATACCGCCGACAGTTTTAATTCTATTCAGACAAATACTTTTTCTATCCGGGACAGCATTGAAACCCTTACCAGCAGTATTACGGAATTAAAAGATGCAAATCTGGTAATTGTAGACTCCATTCAGACCATTTCTGCCATTTCCGAAGAAGTATCTGCACATGCCAGTGAAACCATGACTGCAGAAGAAGATAATGCGGAAATTCTGGAAACCATTGCTTCAAAAATGGAGGAATTAATCAAACTGGTAGATCGATAAAAAGAAGGAAGAATATTTTGTGAAAGGAACCTGAACAATGAATGAAGTTAAATGGAATGACCGGTTTAATTTAGGTGTGGATATCATTGACAAAGCACATCAACGGCTTTTTTCAATCATAGGAAAACTGATTGCTCTCAATGAAGACACTGCCAAACAGCAACATGCCTGCCGGGAAGGCATTAAATACTTAAAAAATTATACAATAAAACATTTTGAAGAAGAAGAAAAATATATGCAGTCCATCCAATACGAAGGTTATACCATACATAAAAGCCTTCATGAAAATATGCGGGATAAAACCCTTCCTGCACTTGAAGATGAATTGGAGGCACAAAACTATTCCGTGGAATCCGTCCGTCATTTTCTTGGTATCTGTGTAGGCTGGCTGAATGGACATATTATGGTTGAAGATTATGCGATTACGGGACGAACTTCCCACAAATGGATGCACCAGCCCTCAGAAGATGAACTGGTATCTCTGGAAAAGTCCATTATTCAGGGAATGCAGGAACTGTTTCGCAGAAATGCACAGGTTGTCAGCGAACACTACAGCGGAGAAGATTTTTCGGATGAGAATAAAATCTGCTTTCGTTTAAACTTTCTTTCAAAAGAAAAAACACGGTTGCAAGTCTTTCTGGTATACGAAGAACGCCTGGCTCTTCATACACTCAGCCAAATGCTGGACAGACAAATAAAAAGGGCGGATAAAACCGTCCTTTATGCCATAAAAATTTTGTCCCAGCAATTTGTCGAACGGGTAGGAACCCATTTTAATCTTAAAAACGGGTATACCCTTGAAAAAAACGACTTGCTGACCTTTGACCAGTTCCTTCGTACCTTCGATAAAACATATCCTGATTACAGTCTTTTATTCAGTACCGAAGGAAATGGATATTTTGCATTTTGTATCCGATAACAAATACTTTATTTCCTGCTTTCACGAATCACCTCATCCAAAGTCTGATACAATTTATCTACATCTACAGGCTTTGATAAATGTCCGTTCATACCACATTCCACGGACTTCTTCAGATCGTCATCAAAAGCATTGGCCGACATGGCAACAATTGGTATTGTATGACAATCTTCCCGTTCCATGCTCCGGATTGCACGGGTGGCATCCAGCCCGTTCATTACCGGCATCATGATATCCATCAATATTACATCATAAGTTCCCGGTTCCGTATTGCGGATACGCTCTACGGCCTGGGATCCGTCAAAGACGCAGTCCACCTTAAAATTCCGGTCTTCCAGCAGACATTTTGCAATCTCAATATTGATATCATTATCCTCTACTACCAGTACCCGGCAGCCATCAAAAGAAATCTCTTTTTTCTGCTCCTCGGTCTTCATATTCTCACCCAAATCTATTGTAAGTGAAAAACTGAATGTGCTGCCTGTTCCCTGTTTGCTATCCAGTTCAATGCTGCTTCCCATCATCTGAATCAAACGATTGCTGATGGAAAGACCCAGACCTGTTCCCTGTTGCTTGGACGGATTTGCAGATGCCTGCTCAAAGGAGCGGAATACCCTTTCCTGATCGTCTTTGGCAATGCCAATTCCCGTATCTCTCACCGTAAAATAAACAACCGCATCTTCATCGGAACTTCTGACCTCCTGTACTGTCAGAACCACTTTTCCTTTCTCCGGGGTAAACTTCACCGCATTTCCCAAAAGATTAATGAGTACCTGACTGATTCTAATGCTGTCGGCCAGATACCAGTCATGATCCAATTCCACCTGATGTACAAAATCAATTTCTTTTGCCGCAGCCTGAGGTGTTATCAGTTCCCGGATGGTATCCAGCATTTCATGCATATTAAAATTAACAGGTTCCAGCTTCATCTTACCGCTTTCAATCTTAGACATATCCAGAATATCATTAATCAATCCCAGCAGATAATCCGAAGATGACTGAATTTTCTGCAGGCAGTCCATAATTCTGTCCTGACTTTGATCCTGCTGCAGGGCAATGGCTGTCATACCGATGATTCCGTTCATTGGCGTTCGTATTTCGTGACTCATACGGGAGAGGAATTCCGATTTTGCTCTGCTGGCAATATCATATTGCTGCTGGTTTAACTGACTCTGAATCACGCTTCCAAGTTCCGCAAGATTCTGATACTCTTCCTGATTCTCCAGCATTTGCTTCTGCAATCCAAGTATACAGACATTGCCCATATATCTGCCGCTGTCATACATAGGAAGCAATATACCATGCTGCCCTGGTTCAATACTTAAAAAGCAACGGATTTCCTTCTGATGGCTGTCCTCTTCCGAAAAATACCGCACTTCTTCTTTACCCAGCCAGTTATGAAAGACATCTTTTTCCTCTTCTTTATACTTTCTCACACATTCCGTAATCATTTCCCCACATTCATGCCACTGATAATTCAGATAATTAGAATTAAAGTCTGTCCGCAATATAGATACCAGCACGCCGGAGGCCTGATAAAACCTGCCAATCTTACGAATCATCAACTGCATTTGTGCTGGAAAATCGGCTCCCTTGCCAAACAAATTCAGAGCTAAAGATACCAGACTCACATCATCGCCGTATCCAAGGGTGTTAATCTCCCGGCCATGTAAAGCCGGCAACTCTGTACGTTTTTCTTCTGGTATATTCTCATAAATCATATATTTTCTAGCGTTTCCGGAAACTACATGACTGCAGGCCTGTTTTGCCATACGTATCAATAATTCAGAATTTTGATTCTGTTCCCCCCGGGCCAGACCTGCACACATATGAACATTAAATGTTTCTGCATTAATAGCTGTGGAAATCGTTTCCAGCAATCCTTCTGTAAATTCTACTGCCTGGTTTTCGGTCTGATGTTCCAGCCATATAATGAACTCTTCCCTGTTCAGACGCATTGACACTGTACGGCACTTTGTCTTTTGGGTAAATTCCCGGCATTTACTGCGAATCAGACCACCGATTTCTTCAAGAATCATGTCTCCAAACACAATACCGTTTTTCTCGTTTGTTTCCTTCAGCTGTTTTAAATGCAGGTTAAGCATGACTCCGTCCGGGCGGTTATGCCGATACTTTTCCAATCGCTCCATGCCTGCGCTGAAAACATGCAGGCCAGTAACTCCATCCGTTGTATTCTTCCTGTGCTGCATGGCTTCCCGCTCTTTTTGCTCCTGAATGTTGCGAATGCTTCCTACCAGCTTCCAACGTCTGCCGTCAGTGTCATAAACCGTATTCCCCGCAAGCGCTACCCAGTTATAATCGGAATCCTCCGGCCATTTCAGACGAAACTCCGCATAGAGCTTGTCTTTTCTGCTCTGCAGTGCTTTAATAGTCTCTTCCCGGTCCATATCATAAATATACTCCGGATTAATAAAACTGCTCTCATATTCTTCACACTGCCACTGTCCACTCATTGTCTTATGATTTACAATATCCAGTATATGGTTCTGAAGATTATAGGAAAAAAAGATATCTTTTGAAGATTCCAACGCCACTCTGTAGCGTTCCTTTTCTTCCAAAAGAATGTTTTCTGCCTCTTTCTGTTTCTCTGTCAGTTCATTTACCACATCATAAAGGGCATCCACTTCCAAAATATTAGAGGGTCTAAATTCCTGAAGACCCACGCTTCCTCTGCTGATACAATTCATCAGACGCTGAACCGGTCTGGTCAGATGTCTGACCATAAAATAAATACCAAATACCCCGAATACCAGGCCAATTAAAATAGCAACCACCATCCAGAAATAAAGCTGCCGGCTCATTCCAAACAAATCTTTTTCCATGTTCAGCCCCAGAAACACCCATTCTGTATTCTCATAAGGCACATTATTACTATACAACTTTAACGGAAAAACTGCTGCATATATGTTCTGACCGTTCATTTGAACATTTTCTACCAGTAATAGATTCTCATAATCCGTTTCCTGCAAGGTAAAGGAACTATCCCCGGAATAAATCTGATTATATAATACGCCTTTTCCCACCAAAGCGTTATAACCGCCGTCCTTTTCTTTTACTGCCAGCATATATCCCGACTGCAACGAGTCATTTAATTCTTCTACCGGAAAGTAATCATTCAGACTTTTACTGGAAATCTCCACTCCTAACACGCCATAGACCCTGCCTTCATATCTAAGGGGCAGGGAATATGTAATCATTTCATATGGGTCGGCCTTACCCTTTTCCAAAGAAAACGGCAAAGACCAATAGCCCAGATCGCTGGTATTTGCCTCTTCGTACTCCGCTCCTGCTCTCCATGGCTCATAAAAATAGTTGTCTGATGTATTGTTTCCCTGGCCGTCCATATGAAACCGTGTGGTCCAGCCTGTATCCAACGGGATATTCCACTCTCTGGAGAGATGCTTGCTTCCCCGCTCCAATAATAAATCCGTATAATTTGCAGGATTTGTATTTGGATCAGAATCTCTGACAAAAAAACCGTCAAACTCTCCGGCTGCCTGTATGTCAGCCCCTGTCAGAATAAGAAAAACTCCTGTAGTCGAACTGTTTTGCAATATATTCAGACATTCCGGAAAAACCAGTTTCAACAGTTCATTTTTCATTTCATCTGAACCGAGAACTTCTTCCAATTTCATATTATTGCTTTTGAGAAATTGCTCCAAACTGGCATTTATAGATGCTTCCCGCTCATAAACAGAGGCCCAGCGCTGATTCATATCATTTTGCAAAATTAATTTTCTGTTTTCCACCAGACGGTTCATCATTCCGCCAGAATATTCTTCCAGCATTTCTGCGGTTCTTCTGACTACTAATGTTCCAAAAGTTATAGCGCTTTGTATCAGCATTATTGCAATTAAAGGAAGCAGAAATATCCTAAATATGGTTGACTTTTTTCTTTTTCTACTTTTGACTTTCATCTTATCCCTACCTGTTTACTGCATTATTCAGTTCCTTACAAAAGGAAGAATACCATGATTCAAAAGCTTCTTCTGTCACAAATTCCGCAGAAGCTTCTTCCAAAGTCTTTCCCTGTTCCAGCGCTGCAACCACTTTTGCGCGATCTTCGGCTGCTTTATCCGAAAGGTTATATTCCAGCACTTTTCTTGCTTTGGAACCATTTTTAAAACTTTTATTTGTATACAGTGTTATTCCGTCCATCTCTTTGAAAATAGCAGCCATACAGTCATATGTCTTTGGTGCCACCGTTATCTCCTGTTCCGCAATCACCTGATCCAGTTTTTCGATGCTGCCTGCTTCCTTCAGCACAGGAAGATAGCCGGATATACTGCCGAACTGCAGATTATTGTCTGCCTCCGTAAACCATTTTAAAAATTCTACAGCGGCATACTCATGTTTTTTATCAGACCTGGTGACTACCATTCCCGCCCCCTGCTGTACGGCATAGGATTCTCCGCCTTCAAACATCGGCGCAGTCATCACAAGGTAATCAATGGCATAGCTGTTGTCGTCCAGTTCCACCTGATCAGGAAAATACATCGCTGAAGAAGTGGAACCCGTATATGCCAGTAATTCTCCGGTCTTCACATCATCGGAACGGAACGAACCATAGGCTCCAAAATATCCCTTTACCATCGGTACATAATAATTCTCCCAAAGACGGTGCAGTTTTTCCTTAGGTACATTTATTGTCGTTTCACCATTTTCTACCTGAAAAATCTCCGTTCCAAGCTGCCGCATTCCTATAATAAAATAATTTGCAACCGCATCCCTGCCGTAAAATGCCTTTCCGTCTTCTGGTATATCCGGGGTCAGACTGTCGGTCCACTCATAATATTTCTGTGCTACAGCTGTTACTCCTTCTATAGTCTTCAAACTTTCCAGTGAAACCCCCACAGCCTCTGCAAAAGGTTCCCAATCCGTCTTATTCAGCATCATTATTTCTGTTGACTTTGCTGTCGGAAAAATCCTGAGTGTATTATCAGCAGCAATCCGACCTTCTTCAATATAGGAATCCACATACTTATCCAATTCTTCTTTATCCATATAATCTGACAAATTTGCCAGCGCTCCGGCCTGTTCTACCTCATAAGCCGTATCCGCATAGGATGCGAAAATATCCGGCATTGTATCCGCTCCTACTTTCCCATTGATGGAATCCCTCACTGCCATTTCCAAATCCGAAACCGAACCCTGACTATAGCTCTGTATATAAATTCCCTTCTTTTTACCCACAGTATCGTTAAACTCCTCCACCAGAGAATCAAAGGCAACCTGCTGGGAACCATTATAATAGTGCCAAACGGTCAGTGATACCGGATTACTAGGGTCCAGCGGACTCTTATTTCCACAGCCTGTCAGACATAAAGAGAATGCTGCTGCCAGACATATATTTTTAATTATTTTACCTCTTTTTTTCATAGATTATTATTCCTTTCGTTGTACTGTTTGTATATAAAAATCATATTTGGAAATTATTATTCCTTCCTAAAACTCTGCAAATACTTCCATCTGTTTTTTCAATTCTTCTACAATCTCCCGGTTGATATCCATACGACCCTTAATATCTGTCATATCCCCAACCAGGCTCTTCGTACTGTCTGCAACTCCGGTAATTCCGTTAGCGCCAACATCAATGGCTTTTGTAATGCTTTCAATAGAATCGGCTATCTCAATCATGGAATTTCTAAGACGGTCGGTCCTGCTGTTAAATGCGTCAATCATTTCCTTTACATAATCGGCATCCTCTTTGTACTTTCTTCCAGAACCAACGAATTCCAAGAATTCCTTCAAAATAGTCTCACTCAGATAATCTGCCATGTCCTGGGAATGTTTTGACAGGTTATGTACTGCATTTGTTACAATCTGATTGACCTCCTGAATACGCCCTGCCGTTTCACTGCAGGAATTTGCTAAAGATTTAATCTCTGATGCAACAACAGCAAAACCTTTTCCAGCTTCACCGGCACGCATAGCTTCTATAGAAGCATTAAAGGCAATCAAATTAGTGGTTGATGAGATTTCTACAATATCTTTTGTCAATTTGTTTACCTGATCTACGCTTTTACTGTTTTCAATCGCCTCCTCAAGTACAACCAGAATATCAGCCGCCTTCTTTTGAATTACTTCTGTGTTTGTCTGTGCCGATGCCTCCATCTCATTTGCCCGTATCTTCATTGCAGAGGAATAATCCATGATAGCACTACATTCTTCTGCCATATCATGGACATCATCTTTGATGTCTGCCGCACTACTGTTTATAATTGCTGCATTGTTTGCCACCTTCTGGATTGTCATGGAAAGAGAACCTGCAAGCGTGGAAAGAGCTTTGGCACTTTCTCCTGATGTATGGGTGCGTTTCAACACTTCTCCTGTCACCTCATCAAGCTTTTGTGAACTCTCCTGAAGCGTATCCACTGTACCCTTGATTGGTGTTATCACATATTTTTTGATAATCCGAATGGCTGCAGGTACTAATATCAAACATAATGTAATAGATACGACAGCAATAATCAGCGAAATAATATAGACAAATGAAAGCTTCTGTCTTGCACCGGTTGTCCTTGTGCTTATTGCTGCATATAATTCATCGGTATTACTTTCTATTGCAGAGCCAAAGCGTGCAACATCACCATTGGCATAAGTATAGGCATCCTGAGTCTTGCTGTCCGCACTCGCACATACAAGATAGACCAAAGCATGCTTAAAAGAATCATAGTTATCCAAAAGCTGCGCATATATTACTTCTTCATCTTCCGTGACATAATTTTTATATTCTTTTAAATACGATTCCAATGTTTTTTCTTCTTCTTTAATCTGTGCCACCACAGTAATCATAGTATTATAGTCCGTTGCGACGATATGGGACAGAGCCATCTTATGAATATTTGTCGTCGTGCGACGGATGTTATGTAGTGTTTCCGATCCTACCATATAGTTATCTACAATTTTCGATGCATTGGAATTTACGTTGTTAATACTGAAGCCTGACAGAACATTTGAAATCAAAGCCACAACTCCCAAAAGGATGATTGGAAGAATCAGACGTTGCTGTATGGTAAGTTTTTTCTTCATCATACATTATCAAATCCTTTCGACATATATATCTATCTGGCAGAAACACCTTCTGCCATCTCATCTAACTGCTCCTGTAAGTTCTGGCCGGAAGGATTTCCTGCTGCCATACTTCCTGCAAATTTTGAAACAGGATCCCAAAACTTACCGCCTACCCGCTGAAGCTGAGAAAATTCAGACTGTTCTATGAGAGCGGTAATCTCTGGTGATTGCTTGATTTCTGGTGAATCCGCTACCACAATGTTTGACGGACCCTGACCACGCATTTCGAAACGGAGCCGCTGGTTCTCTTCATCAGTAATCCATTCGGCAAGCCTGGCTGCCCATTCCGGATGTTTGGAATAAGCATTTACACCAATCAGTTTACAGCCAGAAAAAGAAGCCATCTGTACCTGTCGGCCGTTACAGCTATAAGTTGGCAGCTTGACAGCTCCGGCATTCTCTCCCCATGCTTCCTTTACCGAAACGGAATTCCATGCACCGCTAACTCCTGCAATTACCGATCCGTTTCTTACTCCTTCGATAAATTCTTCATCTGTACGACTGGCAAAACCTGAATTTCCCGCAATCTGCAACATTGCCTGGGCTACATCAATCCCCCGGATATCCCCGTCTGTCTGATTCCATGTACAGTAGTTAGTAATGCCGTCATCATTAAGTCCAACTTTAAGCCCTGTATTTCCAAAAAAAGAATATACATACCATGCCGAAGACCAGTCCATGGTAAATAACCTGCCATTTGCATCGGCAGCTTCTAATATACCATCCAGAGTCTTCACCTGTTCTTCTGTGATATATTGCTTATTATAATATAAGAAATATCCATTATCTGCAGTCAATGGATATGCATATAGCCGATTATTTACTGTGGCTGCCTCCACAGCACTTGAAAGATTTTTACTCCTGATTTCATCCTCATTCCCAATAGGATCCAATGCCCCGGCAGCTGCCAGAGCATTTAGCTGATCGTCCGCAAAGGTAAATACATCCGCACCATCCTCCAATCCGCTAATCAATACATCTTTACACTGGGATTCTCCCTGTACCTCGAATATGATATGGAAATCTGCCTGTCCCTGATAGTTCATCTGAAAACTCTGAATAATCCGGTTCATCAGTTCCGTGTCTTCCTCGGCTCCCCAGACAACCAGTTCAACTTTTTGGGGTTCTGTTTCCTCCATATCCGTTTTCTCTGCTACACCACATCCCGTAAGTGCTACGGTACATAAAATGCTAAAAAACAATCCATATATTCTTTTTCTCATATATATTCCATCCTTTATGTTCCCGTTTTTTTCAGCAACCATTATACCATTGAAATGTGCTATTTGCAATATGAATGAATGATGTCCGTCAAAGGTTATGATTACTATTCCGTCCAGAAAAAAGAGCAAAATATGAACATAATTATGATATAAAGAAATTGATCTTCATCCTTAAACCGGCAAACTGTCCCTCACACACAACGCCCCCCAACCCGTTGATGTCAAGTTATTGTCACGAACTTTTTTCACTTATTTTCATATCAAAAGCCCGCAACCCCGCATAACTCCTCACCGCTGATGATAAATAATTGCTAATTACCATGAAAATTGATGGGAAGTTATTGCTAAGTTGTTTTAACCCGAATAAACCTTCTCATCTTCTTATTCTCCACTTTCAATCAGATTGAAATTATAATCTGGAATAAAAAGCACACTTGTATTTATTACCCAAATCATCCCCGCCTCAAGATCTCTGCTTCTAATATTTTGTCTATCCAAGATATCTAAAAAAGAAAGGTCCTCATAACATTTTTCCAAATCATATTTGGGGAAATTATATTCACCACTTTGAATCATCTTACCTTTCCGTATATTATGAGCAATAATTTCGTTGAAAATACCTCTCATGTATTCATAATATGTTTTTCCTAAACTGGCATACCGATTTTTCTCTATTAAATTCTTCATCTGAAACTGCGCTGTTAATAAAGCCTGTTCATCAAGATCTCCACAGAGTATTTCTCTTACCTGTATTGCAAGATCATTTTCGTCAGAGTGGATGAATAAAATCTTCTCAACATATTCTGCACATTTTTCCTTATCTTGTATCATAAATCTTTTTGAAAGTATTTCTTCCATCTTCCTTGGCAAATCAATCAAATGCGCAATGAACGTATCTTTAACCAAATTTTTATATTTATCACCTGGCTGTAACGATACCAAAATACTTCTTTCTGCATAGCCTGAATCTGGAATCGAAAATAAGTGTTGATATGATTCAACCATCGGATAATTAATATAAAGCTTTCCAACATCGGTTGGATCACAAAAATATTGCTGGAGATGATTAATTTTTTCTTCCGAAAAAAGAGGATCGTGTCTTTCATAGTCAAAAATAAGAAGGATATTCATAAAATCAACTTTATGCAAAGCCTCTCCTACCTTTAACTTCTCACCAACGATAAATGGTAAATCTACATCTATATCAAACCACTCATCACCATACTTATCCGCTATCATTTTGTAAAGCTGATATATATTTGTGGTATATATGATAATATCTTCTAACTTTATGTCTACTTCTGGATAGATTTTCAAGAGTAAGCTCATAAGTTCATTTTTTTCATGGTTTCCCTCTACAATAAACAGATTTCGTCGTCGCCTTCTTGGCTTTAACCAATCATAATTATTCATATTTATCAAATTCCCCACTTATATACATCTTTTCTAAATTATGTCCCTCGCGCAATTCCCTCTCTGTTGCATCACATAATGCAGTAAGTGTACCTCTTCTTGATAAAATAAACAAAGAGTCTGGCCTCATCAATCTATTAGTCATTAAATTTGTATTATGAGTAGTCATAATAATCTGACATTCAGGATATTTGGCTTTCAAAAAACGAATTACATTTTCTGACATTTCATAATGATAAAATGCATCAAATTCATCCATGTAAAGTAACGAAGAGTTTTTTCCCATAAAAAGGCGCCGATATAAATTCAACAAGGAAATAGTTCCGCTTGATGCTGTTTCCATAAAAGGAACCAACTTTTCATGTTGAAAATATAATTCTTTTTGTCCATCAGGCAAATGTTTCATTACCAGACTACATTCTATTCCCATTATGTTTAAGAAATCTTCAAAATCTTTTAAATTATCCTTTTCATCCAGTGCATCAAAAAATGTATCATAAAATTTTCGAGGTCTGTATACTCCACCACCACTTCCTACAGTGACCATTGCCATGCGGTTTATAAAATCATCTAATTTTAAAAGTATTGAATTTTCTTTTAAAGCCGTATTATTTATTACCCATCGAAGAAATGGTAATGTTGGAGCTTCATCATCGTCCCCTTTATTTGAATTCATTGCCTGCAAAAAACGATCTGTGATAACAGTTTCAGCTTCCAGCTCTTCAAGCCCCTCAAAATCATTCTCTTTTGTTTCAAAATTAAAATAAAATACCCTATTGCCATCAACTAACAATTCTTCGTCAAATAACTGATATTCAGATATTTTATGATACATATATACAATTTCATTATCATCAAATTGAAATACATACTTGAATAATGCCATCTTTTCATTTGAATCTGCATTTAAATATGCAACCGCCTGACTTGAAAAAAAACGAATCCTTGCCATATTATTTGAAATATCAAGTAATGCTTTCCCTAGATTTGTTTTTCCGGTCGCATTCCTTCCATAGATAAGCATTTTACTTATCTTATTATTTGTAATACACTCTGAATTAAATTGATATCCTCCTACTTTACTAAAATCAACTTTTACTTTATCTTTGAAATTCCTATAATTACTTACCTCAAATCGTTTTAGCATAATAGACTCTCTCCTTAAATCTTCTTTTTTACTCAGTATACCATTTTTATTCCCAAACAACAATATTATCCGTAATTTTTTTACGAAACAACACTTTTTGCTTTCTTACTAAAAAGGACAGAATCCCCATTGATCTTCATCCTTAAACCGGCAAACTGTCCCTCACACACAACGCCCCCCAACCCGTCTTTGATGAAGGCACGCTTTCTCCCGGTATCGGTTTCGCTCCCCTAATCAGATATGCCTTTAATTTCTCGCCATACAGATAACTGTCATTCCCCCTTATAATCCCCCATTCCATCAGTAAAGCCGCACTTCCCGAAACAAACGGCGTTGCCATGGATGTTCCTGACTTTACGGTCATTCCGCCTCCCACGGCTGCCGATGATATATCCACCGCCGGCGCCACAATATCCGGCCGGACCTGATTCGTCAGTCTGGTAAATCCCCTTCCCGAAAAGTCTGCATATGCCGTATTTGCTGCATTGTATCCTCCTACGGATATAGCAGATACTGTGGTGGACGGAATGGTCAGTGTTACCTCGGGACTTGGACGTAGAAAAAATGTATTATTGTTTAACACTGCCGAATCCGGCATCCACATATCAATCCTACCGCTTTCCACCTTACGTGCAGTCACTTCTATCCTCCATATGCCATCATTGATATAAGGCATATCTTTCGACACTGGTATAAACTCAAAATAAATTTCCTGATACATACTGTAAGGAGAGGGTTCTCCATAATAAATCAGAATTCTGGTATTTCCCGCCTCCGCCGTCTGCTTTCCCAGAATGTCATTGATAACAATTCCGTAATTGCTTCCCGGAGCATATAAAACAAAGCCAAATGTGTCCTGATATGCCTTCCATATCTGGATATTCAAAGCAGATTCATAACCGGCTACGCTAAATTCTATATCTTTGGTTTCCCCATTCAGAAAATATTCTTCCGAATGACCAGAACCGCTACCTTCATTTCCAGTGCCGATACTGATACTCATCTTCCAAAGATTTGCCATATCATCAATAAAGGTTTCCAATAGTGAAGTGCCATCATGGGAACCATAGGAATTTCCAAAGCTTAAATTCACGGATACCGGCATCTGATACCGGACAGCCGCCCGGTAAATATAATCCAATGCCTGCATCAGTTCCGTGGTCCTCGGAAACCCATTGTTGGTATTTGTATTAAGTTTTACAATAAGCAGCGGACTTTTCGTAGCAATACCCAGATTATTATTCTTATTAACGGCAAAATTTCCAGCCATTATTCCGGCCACATGGGTCCCGTGTCCCGACAAATCTCTGCTGGGAACGATTGCATACCTCTCAGCCTCATTTTCCACTGCCAGCGCTTCATTAATGACATCTGAAGTATATACGCTTCCAAGCCCATATCCTTCCGGCGGATTTCCTGGTACTGTCTGGTCCCATAATTCCAGAATCCGGGTGGTACCGTCCAAATTACGAAACGCACTGTGGGCATAGTCGATTCCGGAATCAATGACCGCACAAATCACACCGGAACCAAACAACCCTCCCGACTGGACCCCTGCGGAAAAATAGCTTACCTGTACCGGATTGATACAGGACACCCGTATGCCATTCACCACCGAAAGATACAGACTTTTAGGCAATTCCACATAAATGATTTCATTAAATGTACTTAACCGTTCCAGTAATCCCTCCGGTACTGTAAGAATCGCATAATTAGCTATAAGATAAGTAATGGAAGCACCGTAATCCTTTAAGAATTCAATGCTTCCGTTATATCGTACAATTACCTGCCAGGTATCCTCATCTATATTATAACCTACATTCAGACTTTCCGATAAGGCCCGTTCCCCCTCTGGTGTTTCCAATGCAAGATTCAGCATATTTTCATACTTCTGGCTGCTCATGATATCCCCCTTAATTACTGCCTGCTCCTCTGATTATAATTCTATTCCGTTATATATGATTTATGTCATTTAACCTTAATCCGGCTGACCATAATATGCGTTTGCCCCATGTTTTCTGAAATAATGTTTATCCTGCAGATTCTTTGGCGCCGGCTGATTCTCCGGATTTATCCATTCACATCTTGCCGCCATTTTTGCAACTTCCTCCAACACCACCGAATTATGAACGGCCTCTGCCGCATCCTTTCCCCAGGTAAACGGACCATGATTCTTACACAGAACCGCCGGTGTTGCCATATAATCCAGATTTCGATGATCAAATTCATCAGCAATCCGTATCCCGGTATTCCGCTCATATGCCTCATCAATTTCTTCTTTTGTCAGATTTCCTGTACATGGCACTGCTCCATAAATATAATCTGCATGTGTAGTACCATAGCACGGAATATCTCTTCCTGCCTGCGCCCAGCTGGTTGCCCAGGAAGAATGTGTATGGACAATACCTCCTATATTTTTAAAGCGGGTATAGAGTATCCTATGGGTAGCTGTATCCGAAGAAGGGCGAAATCTGCCTTCCACCTGATTACCTTCCAGATCAACCACCACCATGTCATCCGGCGTCAGCTGGTCATACTCCACTCCGCTGGGTTTGATTACAAACAATCCCTGTTCCCTATCAATTCCACTGACATTTCCCCATGTAAATGTAACCAGACCGTATTTTGGAAGAAGCATATTTGCCTCGTACACTTCCTGTTTTAATTTTTCCAGCATTATATTAAACCGCAGGCTGAGCTGCCTGTTATCCTTTCTAAGATTCTCTGTCCAGTATAATACAAATTACTATGAATCACAAGCGCAATACTATCCATTATTACAATGTTTGTAATAATCCAGGCAGAGTGAATGCAAATAATTTTCTTTTTTTGGAATTTTGCCAACCGGACACAGATGTGGATTGTTGCGATTGTCTATTATAAATTCTTTCAACGCACAGCAGCTTTGACCGATTTCACCGGGCAAAGCTGCGTCCGTTTGCCAAATCACAACTCTCCCGCAACCACTCTGCCTGAATATTTACTTATTCCTGTATTCCTTCGGTGTTACCCCAAATCTCTTTTTAAATATCCGGTTAAAATACGATATATTATTAAACCCAGTATCTATGGCAATATCTATAATCTGCTCTTCCGTCTCGATTAGTCGCGCAGCCGCCACAGATAACCTGTAATGGTTAATAAATTCAATTGGACTCTGCCCTGTGCATTTCTTAAATGTATGTGCCAGATGATACTGGCTCAGCCCGGCATAGTCCGCTAATATTTCCAGTGTGATTTTCTCATTGTAGTGCTCTTCAATATAATGTATGATCTTTTTCATCTGCAACATGCTTTTATCTGTGGAAACCTTCTGTTCTCCTTTCACCCACAAATTGTTTCCGATAAAATAATGAATGAATTTCATCAGTGAAATCTTCATCTGCAGTTCATACCCCCCGGCTTTTTCGAAATGACCTTTCAGGATTTCTCTGATGATTCCATGAAGCGGCTGATTGTGTTCACTGTCAAAAGGAATATGACAGGGAAGATACATTTCATTGTTAAAAATCGGATTGATATACCTGACAGAACAGATATCCAGAGTATTATTGCTTATCATGGCTGCATGAAACAAAATCACAAAGCCAATAAATGAGGCTTCGCCCTGCTGTTCAAAGGAATGCAGGGAAGCCGGAGGAATAATCAGGATATCCCCTTCTTTCACCTCATACTGTTTAAAATCTACATTGTACAGACAGGTTCCGCTGACGGCAGCCACAATTTCCATTTCCTCATGCCAGTGAACCGGATAAACAGTATAATATTCCGGAATCTTTGTTCCATATATATCATAAGGCAGCAATTCCGTACCATGCTGCTTTTTTTCATATTGCTGTATATTCTGTTTTCTCATTTAAACGCCTCATACAGTCCGGGCATCCATGTTCCGATTACATGTCTGCTCTCTCTTATCCTGCATTTTCCTTTCTTTTCAAAATCAGGTCAGACAATTGAAAAGCTTCTGACCTTTGAATGGCGGCTTTTCCAGTCCTCTGAACAAACTGCAGGCCGCCTGAATTTTTAAATTATATAAAAACAGCAAGATTGTACAATATTTCCATGAATTTAGTGGTAGAAATTTCATATTATACTAATTATAATGTTATCAGTATAAAAAGTCCATATAAAATATCGAATATATATTGAGGAGGAAGGATAATAATGTCTGCAGCAATATCTCAAAATACAGAAATAAAAAATATGTCCTTATTTAAACTGGGATGGCCGATTTTTGTCCAGTCCCTGCTGTCAATGTGTCTGGGATACATTGATACCATAATGCTCAGTAAATTTTCCGATGAGGCCGTCGGCGGCATTGGCAACGCCAATCAGATTATGGGGTTCCTGACTCTCGCCTTTTCCATAATTGCCAGCGCCACCGGCGTTATCGTAGCCCAGTATATCGGTGCGAAGGTAAAAGAAAAACTCAGTGAAATATATACGGTTTCCATTACATTTAATCTGGTGTTAAGCGGTGTAATCAGCCTGATTATTCTGCTTGGATGCAACGGCATTGTAAAACTTATGAGAGTCCCGGATGCGATGGCTCCTTATGCCCGGGACTATATGATGATTGTTGGCGGATTCATGTTCTTACAGGCTATATTTGATACATTTTCCCAGATTTTCAGAAGCAATGGCAAAACCCAGATTGGTATGATAATTGCTATCATCATGAATCTTGTAAATATTGCCGGTAATTACTGTTTTCTGTATGGTCCGTTAAAATTTCTGGATTTCGGTGTCAAAGGCGTTGCCGTTTCCACTACTTTAAGCCGGGTCTTTGCCGTAATCGCAGCAATCATATTCTTTATCGTGAAAATTGATGGAACGGTTTCACCAAAATATCTGGTACCGTTTCCAAAGGAAATACTGAAAAAACTGTTAAAACTGGGGCTCCCTACAGCCGGAGAAAATATATCTTATAATATTGCGCAGCTTATTATAATGGTATTCGTTAATTCTTTCAATTCCACCGTATTTACAAACACAAAAATCTATTGTAATATATTAAGTAATTTTGCATATCTGTATTCCATTTCCGCCGCCATGGCAACTGCCATCATTGTTGGGCATGCCGTAGGGGCAAACGAAGAAGAATATGCTTATTCTAAAGTTTTAAAAACATTAAAAGGTGCACTGTTAATATCGGTTGTCATTGCATGTATCAGTTTTTTAATCAGTCCGCTGACCCTTGGTATCTTTACCAGCCAACAGGCAGTCATACGCCTGGGACGAAAAATTATGTTTATCTGCATTTTTCTGGAGATGGGACGTACTACAAACCTGGTGGTCATTAACAGTATGAGAGCTGCTGGAGACGTTAAATTTCCAACTTATCTTGGAATGGCTTCCATGTGGGGAATCTCCGTACTGCTAGGATATATTCTGGGAATCCTGTTCAATCTTGGCTTAACCGGAATCTGGATTGCCATGGCTCTGGATGAAATCGTCCGTGCCATTATCGTCCATATCCGCTGGCTTCACGGTGGATGGCGCGGCAAATGTGTGGTTGACAAACTGGCGGAAGCCTGACAGAATATATCCTGCCGGAAACCAGTGTACAGACTGGAGCAATCAATTATGAATGAAACGGAACAATTAGCCAGACGCTTTCAGGAATTGGCAGAAAAGGCATATGCAAGAGATATATGCCTTTTTACTAATTTCTTAAATCTGAACGAACTGGATGTATTTTATAAACATGAAAACTCTTTCAGCTATATAGATACGGATACCTTTGGCGGCGCCATGTACTGTGAGCGTAAGATTATCCGCTTCGGCAACCGGAACTTTCCCTTTCCGATCAATTGTATCCACATCAGTCCGGTATTAAAAAAATTTTCGGACACCCTAACACACCGGGATTTTCTCGGCGCCCTGATTAATCTGGGCATTAAACGGGAAACACTGGGAGATATTCTGGTTTATGAAAACGAGGCCTACGTCTTCTGTCTGGATTCCATGACAGACTTTATCATCCACAATCTGGACAAGGTCAGACACACAGTTATAAAATGCCAGAAAACAGAGCAGATACCCGAAACCGTACTTTATAATATCAAAGAGAAAAAACTGAATACCGCCTCTCTCCGTCTGGATGCAATAATCGGTGAAGTGTATGCCCATTCCCGCAGTCAAAGCCAGCAGATTATAAGAGAGCGGAAAGTATTTGTTAACGGCCGGCTCTGTGAAAATAGCAGTTATATGGTAAAACCGGAAGATACCATTACGGTACGGGGAATGGGAAAATTTATTTTTGATTCTGTGATAAATAATACGAAAAAAGGCAGATATAATATTCTTGTAAAAATATTCATTTAATATCCCTCTCTCTATTTTATTGCGTATAAACGGCTCTGTTTCCGAACAAACTATATCCATCACCTGATATAAAAAGTAAAGGATATGGTAACCAATATGCATGAATTACAGGAAGAACACAAGGTATTAAATCAGATTGTTACTACAGAAACAGATTTTCTAAAATGCGGTATCACTGGATGGTGTCTGGAAGTAATATGGACCGGAATGCTGAATTTTCTCCATTTTGACAAAAAAATGACCTCTAATACATCTATTCTAATGTTTCCAATTTATGGTATGGCTGCCTTTATCAAACCAATTAGCCGTCTTTTATCAAAAAGAAATGTATTATTCCGCGGCAGTATCTATACTGTTCTAATCTTTACCATTGAATTTATCACCGGCAATGCACTGAAAAAGAAAGAAATGTGTCCCTGGGATTACAGTAAAAGCCGGTACAACATCAAAGGTCTGATACGCCTTGACTATGCACCGGCCTGGTTCGCAGTGGGACTGTTATATGAAAAAATTCTAAACTAAGAAACTATAGTCTGTCAAAAAATGTTCTGATATGATTCAGATCTGAGGTCATGCTCATCAGCATCAGATCCAGTACCGTCAGAGCTGCCATAGATTCCACCACCACCACAGCCCTTGGCACAATGATGGGATCATGTCTGCCTTTTATCTGAATCTCTATATTCTCTCCAGCTCTGTTCACGGTCTGCTGCTTCTTAAAGATTGAAGGCGTGGGTTTAAAGTATGCTTTCAGCAGCACATCGGAACCGTCGCTGATACCGCCCAGAATACCGCCTGCGTGATTGGTGGCTTTCACAGGCTGGCCGTCTTCTCCAATCCGGAAAAAATCGTTGTTCCAGGAACCCAGCATCTTTGCTGCCTGACATCCATCCCCGATTTCCACGGCTTTTACCGCCCCGATAGAAACCACGGCTTTTGCCAGATTCGCATCCAGCTTTTCAAAAACAGGTTCTCCGATTCCCGCTTTCAGACCGGAAATCACACATTCTACCACACCTCCCACACTGTCGCCTTCTCCTCGTTTTTCATCCAACAGCACCGAGGCCCGTTCTGCCGCTACGGCATCCGGCATATATAGCATATTATTATAGATTTCATTTCCATCAAAATGTCCATAATCAATTTCCACATTGCCAATGGCATAGGTATATGCCTGAACCGTAACCCCCAGTTCCTTTAAAAGTTTAGCTGCAACGGCCCCTGCCGCTACACGTGCAATGGTTTCCCGTCCGGAAGACCTGCCGCCTCCCCGGTAATCCCGGAATCCGTATTTCTTATCAAAGGTATAATCGGCATGTCCCGGTCTGTAATAGGAAGCAATCTCCGAATAATCCCCGGAACGCTGGGTTTTATTATATACAACCATGGATATAGGCGTTCCGGTGGTTCTGCCTTCAAACACCCCGGACAATATCTCCACGGCATCCTCTTCGCTGCGGGGTGTGGAAAACCTGGACTGCCCTGGTTTTCTGCGGTTTAAATATACCTGGATATCCTGTTCACTGAGTTCCAGCCCTGCCGGACACCCGTCAACCACAACTCCCACTCCTGTTCCGTGGGATTCTCCCCATGTAGAGATTCTAAATATGGTTCCAAAAACCGAACCTGACATAATCTGCACCAACTCTCCTATGAATTATCAAGCCTTTTAAGCACAAGAATCCTTGTGTTCAAAAGGCCTGGTGATTCATCATTTTATTATTCGTATAATGGATACTTATCGGTTAATTCCTTAACCAGTTTCATTGCTTCTCCTTTATTTGCTTCCACATCTTTTACAAGCAGTGAAATCGCTTCCGCAATGATTTCCATATCTGCCGTATTCATTCCTCTGGAAGTAACGGCCGGTGTTCCGAGACGGATACCGCTTGTTACAAACGGAGATGCCGGATCATTCGGAATAGTATTTTTATTACATGTAATATTTGCCGCATCCAGTAATTTTTCGCATTCTTTGCCTGTTACATTCATCGGTGTTAAATCCACAAGCATTAAATGATTGTCGGTACCGCCGGATACAATTTTAAATCCTCTGTCCGTCAATCCTTTGGAAAGCGCCTGGGCATTATCCTTCACACCCTGCATATATACTTTAAAGCTGTCATCCAGTGCTTCTTTAAAGCAAACGGCCTTCGCTGCGATTACATGCATCAGCGGTCCGCCCTGAATACCCGGAAATACTGCCTTATTGAAATTAAACTTCTTGGCGTTCTCTTCGCTGCAGAGAATCATACCTCCACGCGGACCTCTCAGTGTCTTATGTGTGGTGGTGGTAACCACATCCGCATACGGAACCGGATTCATATGAAGTCCCGCTGCAACCAGACCTGCGATATGCGCCATATCCACCATCAGATATGCACCCACCTCATCTGCAACTTCCCTGAACTTTTTAAAGTCAATTTCTCTTGCATATGCGCTGGCGCCTGCCACAATCAGTTTCGGCCTGGACTCCAGTGCAATTTTTCTCAATTCGTCATAATCTATAAATCCATCGTCGTTTACGCCATAAGGTACTATATTAAAATAAGAACCGGAAATATTAACAGGACTTCCATGGGTCAGATGTCCGCCATGGGCAAGATTCATACCCATCACCGTATCTCCTGGCTTTACCATTGCAAAGAATGCCGCCAGATTTGCCTGAGCGCCGGAATGAGGCTGTACATTTGCATATCCGCAGCCAAACAGCTTCTTGGCTCTTTCAATTGCCAGCGTTTCAACAATATCTACATATTCGCAACCGCCGTAATAACGTTTTCCTGAGTATCCTTCCGCATATTTATTGGTCAGATGACTACCCATAGCCGCCATAACCGCCTTGCTGACCAGATTCTCGGAAGCAATAAGTTCAATATGGGTTCTCTGTCTTTCCAATTCCTGTTCCATTGCTGCTGCTACTTCAGCATCAAAGGATTTTACTTCATCAAATGAAAACATGATGGTACCTCCGTTCCAATATATGTATTTTTATAATTTTCCTAAATAAGTATACCATAATAAAATCCTAAAGGGAACTGTTTTTTATAAACTGTTTAGACTGAACTGTTATAGTTGGGTTGTAATTTGGCTAAGCGGACGCAGGTATGCGCGGTGCAGGCGGTCGGAATGTTCCACTACAGGCAGATGGAAGTTCTTAGTGTTCTGCTATAATAAACAGCTATTGCCTGACACGAGGTTAAAAGTAACTCGTTCATACGAGTAACTTTTGCAAAGTCAACAATGAGGCATGGACGCCGAATTGTTGACGGTAGCGTCCGTCTTAAAACACCTGTCACAGAACACTTAGAACTTTCCGGCTTTTGGAGAGTCACCAAGCTATACCCGAAGGCTTCCGCATCTGCGTCCGGCCAGCCAACTCCCATAAACTGCTTTACGGCAGCAAATCATTCTCTATCTCTTCAAACGTCGGATACGTCACAGCCGGTATATATTTTTCTTTTAGTATTTTTTTATGAAAGGCGTCAAATTCCCTCAATGCCATTGGTTTTGCAAAAAAGAAACCCTGGGCATAGTCGCATCCAAGTTCGCTGAGATTACTGGCCTGTTCAATGGTTTCCACACCTTCGGCAATTACATCCCGGTTCAATTCCTTGGCCATGGCATGAATATATCGTACCAGTGTCAGACCTTCTTCGTTATCCAGATTCTTGTTCAGGAACAAGCGGTCCATTTTGATAACAGATACAGGATAATCTTTTATGGCGTTCAGAGGAGCCTGATAACTTCCATAATTGTCGATACACAACCGGAATCCCTCTTCGTTTAATTCCATAAGAACATCTTTCATATTTTCCTTGGAATCTGAAAAGGAACGTTCCGCTATCTCCAACTGAATCATATTCTTTGGAATCCGGAACTGTTCTGCATAATTACACAGGGTTTCCACAAATCTCGGATGCTCAAAGTGAATCGGTGAAATATTAATGGATATGGGAATCGGTTCAATTTTATTGTCAATCCAGTGACGGATGGTCTTAAAGGCTTCCCGCCAGATATAATGATCCAGTTTGATCATGAAATTATTGGCTTCAAACAACGGAATAAATTTAAAAGGCGACAAAATACCTTTTTCCGGATGATCCCACCGAACCAGAGCTTCTGCCCCGATGATTTCATGGGTTCTAAGATTTACCATGGGCTGCAGAAACATTACAAACTGGTGATGTTCCAGAGCGTAATCCATCTCCGCGCCCATCTGCTTGTCTTCCAACAGTCTGGCATTCAGTTCCGGCGTATAAAATGCATAATTAACGGCAGAATCCGATTTTACAGTTCTCTTTGCCAGTTCTGCCAGGTTGGCCATTTCCCATATTTCCTTGGAATTATCTTCTATCTTGTAGATACCGAATGAAAAAAACAGTTTGGCATTGTTGGAGTATTCCCGAATTCCGTTGGTCAGCAAATCTACCAGATTAGTTAATTCGTCTTCTTCATCGAAATTGGCAAATACTGCGAACAGGTCCTCATGAATACGTCCATAGATATATCCCATTTTTAAAAGCTCCTGCATGGAATCCGCCACATAACACCGCACCCTGTCACATTCCTGAAGTCCGTATAATATACGTATTTTATCCAGATTTTCAATTTCAAATACAATCACACCAAAATATGCTTCCGGAAATTCCCGAATCATACTCCGGCAGTCCTCAGAAAATTTCGCCATATTTGGCAGCTTGGTAATGGTATCATAATAAGCAATCTGCTCTAACTGCTTAATCTGTTCTTCCGGCGACAATTCTGTTTCCGCCTGCTCTGTACCATTTAACTCCAAAGATTCCTGTGCGGAATTAAGTCCCGTATCTGTATGTTCGTTTCTTTTTTTCTGTTTCTTTAAGCCCATCTTCATATATACCATCCTTTAGCTGATATACCGCATTTTCATTCCTAATGGCTTAATGCCACAACAGGAAACATGCAATCATAATTTGTATTATTAACAAAATCGGCATTCCTAAGACAAAGCTTGTATGCTTTGTCTTATGCCTGAAACATCTCATCCCCAGTATGGCTCCCCCACTGCCTAACAGTATGGCACTCATAAACAGACTTCGTTCGGAAATTCTCCATTTATTATGCTTCGCTTTATACTTATCAATCCCCATCATGGAAAACGCCACTCCGTTGATGAATATCAGATATACAATAAATAATTTCATAAATATCCTTCCCTTATTTTATATCTGCAACCGTAAATATGAAATAGTCGGTTGCCACACGCTCTCCGTCCACATACATAGAGGCCGTTAATCTGTAATTTACAGTATCCGAATCTCCTGGAACGGAAAGCTTTGCCGGTATTACCATATAAGGTTCTCCTGCTCCGGTCAGCTTATCAATGGTATAATCCGCAGAAGCATCATTTAAAACCAGACTACTCTCCGTTCCGTTCTGCTGCAACGTTAATACCGGATAAGAAACCGAATCCGAAGCCATCGGCAGATATACCCCCAGTACTTCATCCTTCTTATAGAGTTGGAAAGTTATAACCGGCTGCTTATTCGCTGCCAGCGCGCCGCTTAGTGTAGAATTTGCATTGATTTCAAAATCTACAATCAAATTGCCGGACTCATCCACGATATCCGGATTATTTTTGTTAAAGGCCAGGGTATCGATGCCATCTGTATTCAGACGAAATCCATATTCAGCGGTAGGCGTTACCTGTATATAGTCTGAGCGAATCAGGTCCAGAGTATCATCACCCATTGGAAAATCCTTATTTTTTGCTCTCACCAGTTCCAGACAAATCCGGTATCTGCCCTCCGGGATATGTTCCATCTTGGCAAATGTAAAGTCTAAACTCATATTTACATCTGTTATTGTATTTTTCTTAATATCAATCAGACGGAAACCGTCGGTATTGGCACCATCTTTGTAATAGTAAATAGAGGACAGATTTTTAGCCGCCTCATATACGGAATCTGCATCCGAACCAAGCTTTATTCTGGTTCCCGAAGGAAGCATTATTTTGTCTCCGTTTTCATTCTCCAGATAAATTGCTACTTCCAAAAATTTATCACGATTTATATAATCAAATTCACGAAGAATGGACCAATAAGTGTCGGATGCACTGTCACTAAAGGATGCCGTTAAAGACAACTGACTGTTTTTATTAATTTCACCGGTTGTAGATACAGAATCATCCACAAACTTTATGGTACGTCCGTTATAAGTGGACAGAGTATTAAAACATCTGTATTTCACATAAAATACTTCCTTATTTTCCACAAACTCCGTCTGGCCGGATTCCACTCCACTCATAAGAGTCGGCGACATCTGACTTTCCGGACCAATCTGCTCTACAGCGCTACAGTCTACAAAAATAAAATACCGCTCCACACCTCTGTTATATTTTAAAAATTTTCTGCCATTGACATATAAGGTAGTATATGTCCGATATTCCGGCAATTCCTTCAGACTTCTGATATTTCTTTCCTTATAATTGTTTCCATTCTCATCTTTAAAACTTGTTAACGGTACAAAATCCATAACTGAATTTACTTCATAGTAATATGCCCTTGGATTATTGTCATCCGTTACATCCAGCAGCGTCAGCCTGGTTCCAATCGGAATATTCGGGTCCGGAGATTCATACAGCCGGAAACCTTTATACATATAGATATCTTCTTCAAATTCCATACGGTTTGAACTATACATATATTCTACATATACACTGTAAGAACTATCCTTTGTGGTTCTTAATACATCACTGGAAGTTCTTTCAATTGCCCGCATAATATCCAGATTATATTCTTCTCCGATTATCAGTTTTGAATAAACATCCACATTTATCATATTACTAACAAAGAACGGAATATGAATCGTGTCCGTATATTTGTTTTTTCCAATACCATAGGTAACTTCAATCAAAGAATATGTGCCTGGTACATAGTTTCCATTGATATCATATTTCTCAACAGTATCATATTTGTTATTATTGGTAACAATAAAGTTTCCTCCCTTATATTCAATGGATACGGAAGGTATTGCATCCGGCACTGCCGTTACTACTCCATTGCTGACCTGCATCTGTGTTACTTTTACAGATATATGATCATTGATATCGTCATTCAGTTTACCGGTTCCATTGGTCAGTGAAGATAACAGGCTGTTTAATACAGCCTCAATACTTCCCGCATCGCTGGACCATTTTACCATTGTGTTATCCATTTCCGGCGTATCCGGAATCAAATCTATGGATTCCATGATTTCTTCTCCGGTTTCACTGTCAATAATTCCGGTTCCCCTGGTGAATACATCCTCCTCCAGACATTCGGCATATCTGGCAATCAGTCTTCCAGTTTCATCTTCTTCCTCCCGGTCAATTCCATATTTCTGCTCTGCCTCTTCCAAATCCTTAAAATCATTGTAATAGATATAGAAACATCTTCCAGAACCGTTTGCACAATTCCATATTTTATCTGTAGTGGAAGCTGTAAAGCCTTCGCTGTCCTGGTCCTCCAGAGCAAGAACTGTAGTCTCACTTAATCCGGAATGAATGCCAAAGACTTTACCCAAATTAATATTTGCAGCTTCTCCAAGAAATTCATTATCCTTTACCGTAACATTATGTAATGCAATATAATAACTGCTTGTGCTGCCCGGTGTAGCCAGATTTCCAATAATACCTCCGACTCCGGAGCCTGATGTACTGTGGGAAATCAGTGTACAGTCTGAAGATGTAAGATTTTCTGCTGCAATATTCACACCATACGACGCTGAAGTTATCCCCAGCATGCCTCCCACGCTTCCCTTTTGAGACTCTATGGTTGTGTGAATAACTCTGCAGTTATTAAAGGTCATCTGGGAACTGTATCCTACTAATCCACCGATGGCATTAGAGCCTGCAGAATAGATACATACAGATTTATTATCCGATGCCGTCTCATCACCAACCGTACAGTTTTTATAAGAAAGCATTGTACCGTTATTCCATACTGCATATCCTAAAATTCCGCCCACATGACCGCCGCTGGTATGCTTCTGTGTTAATTTCATATCTTTGATATTTATACCGTCAAAAGTATAATATCCGTTTGTGTAATACCCAACAACACTGCCAAGATGACCGGTATAATTACTTTCAATAGATCCGGAAACCGTAAAATCTTTTATAATAAACGGTACTTTAGAATTATCATTTCCTCCTGCATTGAGATTGTTAAAAAGACCTGCATCCCATGTTACATTCATATCTATTTGGATTGTTTTACTATTTCCATCTAAATCTGCTGCAAAATTGCAGGCAGATCTTGTATTGGTTCCTAAAGATGTTGAATCACCGATTCCTCTGAATCCTACACCAAATTGGGTCATATCATATATATCCGTATCTTTTGTCAGCTTATATGTAGTCCTGTAATTTCTTGATGTCCTTACTGTATTAACAAATCCATTTAACATACTGCAGCCGGAATGTACAGTATCCAGATATCCGTTTGGCAACGCCGTAAAATCAAAGTAGCGGAATACATACGGACAATTATACAAATCCGACAATACTGTTTCACCTTCGTTTTTCATCCAGTCTGCAAAATCTTCGTCTATCTTTTGACATGTTGTTCTTATATTATATGGTACAGTTGTACTATATTGATTATAACTGCTCATGGATCCGCTGGCCAGCGCCAGAGAATATAACAGCAGCTGTCCTTCATTTTCCAGTTCACAGATTAATGCTCCGTCTCCGTCATCCGGTACCACTTTTATTCTTCCGACACTGTCAAAATACTTCTGATTATAGAGAACTCTGTTTCTGCTGGCGCTAATTCCATACTCGTTATAATAATTCAAATCCTCCACACGGCAGATTTGTTTATCTCCTTCTGTAGTTCTAACTCCTGTTGAATCAATCAATGCCTGAGTTTCAGGCACCGTGTTATCTTCATTCCGGTACATAATAAATGCACCATCAACATTTCCTGCAATTGCCGAGATATTTTTTCCATAGGTATTATTATAAGTCGGAATACTCATAGCATCCGAGTATCCAATCTGGAAATTTTTAAACGTATCTTCCTTCATTCCCGAAACCGTCAATGTTCCATATCTCAAATATCCAACATATCCGCCAACCATCACATTATTACCTACATTGTTGGTTCTCAGCCTGATATTATTTTCTATGGTGACATTATCAATGACATTATCACCGCCATATACATAAGCCGCTACCATTCCTACATAGACTTCACCTGTATTATTAACTAATAATGGTTTATCTCCTGATTTTATGGTCATATCGCTTACTTTAAATCCCTGTCCGTAAGCAATCAGTCCGAACATATTTATGTAACTGGAATTGCGGTCGCCATAGGTGATGGTATGACCGTTTCCATCAATGGAGCCTGCAAACGGATAATCCACGATTCCAAGTCCGAAAAAGTCTCCCGCAGCCTGCTCATATCCTTTCGGCGGGTTTGCAAAATCCAGATCTGCCTCTAATTTATAGTAGGATTTCATAAGGATGGACAATGAATTCAGAACATTATCCCTGTTTTTATATAGAAGATTACTGTTATCTGCCCAGCTCTCCGGATAATACTCCTGATATCCGCTTAAAGAACCGTCAGATGAAACATAATTATTCTCCGTACTTTCTCCCACATACCATTCCTTATATGACGGATAATCTCCCTTGGAACGGATAAACAATCCCAAAGCCGTAAGCTGTCCAATATTTTCTATGATATACGGGTCTTCCTTTGTACCTTTTCCTTTGGTAATATTGGAAGTTAAAGGATTGACATCAACTGCCAGCAATTTATAGGCATATTTCTGATGTTCCAGTACCTCAGGATTTGCCATTGTGCGGTCTCCTCCACTGTCCGGAAGTCCCGGTGTCACCACATCGGTACCCTCGTCATACCAGTATATGGCAATTCCCTCTTTCAGATAATAGAAAAAATAACCATACTTAAATCCATATCCATCTCCATGATACTGGGTTTCCACTTCATTTTCCGGATGTTCATTATCAATGGCGGCATTTAAATCAATATGGCGGAATACCGTTTTTGAATTCGTTCCTGCCTGATAACCGATTAAAGCATCACACCTGACTTTGCTTCCCGGCAGAATCCGTACATTATTAATATTTATATCACTGCCGGTTGCAGACTCTATCATTAAGCCGATGCCATAAGTGGAAGTGGTTGCCGTTGCGGCTCTGGCAATAATATTAGTATCTCCATAATCAATATTACTGATACTCACTGTTGCATCCACTACAGCTTCATATCTATACGACCTGGAAATCAACGCACCTCCTCCGGTACCACCCCAACTTTCAGAAGAAAAAATACCATCCAGCATTATATTATTAATGATTACATTTCCCTTCCGGTAACCGTTGTAAGTTCCTCCGGTAATTCCGCCAAACAGCGAGGCATGCATGTTTCTGTGTGCCTGCCCATAGTAATAGTTCGGAGAATCCCATGTTCCTTTATGTATTGCACCGTTTGCTATGGTATCCGCCGCAAAATGTATCTGCGGTTTATATGCATTGGCTGTTTCCAGACTGATTGACGATGAACCGCCGGACAAAGCAGAAACAGCATTTACACAGGCTGCTTTTATCTGTGCTTCCGTCGGTTTTGTGTTGCCATTGTCCGCATAATACCGATAGACATCAAAACCGTAATATTTTCCATTATTAACGATTGCAGGATAATAAGAATATCCCGTTAAATCCATACTCTTTGCAAAAACAAAATATCCTTCTCCAACTCTCTGTATCAGCGCGGAATGTTGTAATCCGGGACGGCCGTTTTTCTCTGCCTCCGTCAGAGTACTCTCCACATCGGCAAAATATTTCAGCCAGTAATGCCTTCTGCCATAAATTGTATTATAAAAAGCTGCCATAATATCCAGCTTCGCTTCAGAATCAATAATAAACGGGTCTGCTGCCGTTCCCGTTCCGTGAATCAGGGAATTTCCCATATTATCTTCTGTTGAATAAGATAATCTTGCTCCATGATAAATTCCATAATCGGCCGTACCGGTAAGATTTGTATATTTAAACTTATTTTTATATGAATTTACAGCTGAATATGGATTTCCTTCTTCGTCATTTCCTTCAAAACACAGATAACCATAATATTGTGTCCGGTTATCATAATACCACATAAAGTTAACCGCGCCTTCCGTTACCCATGGATAACTTTTATTCAGTTTCATAACACAGTTATCTGATGAAAAATTACGGATTTTTACCTGTCCGTAATTTTCATACATCATTGTGGAAATCCATGTATTTGCTGGAGAAGACGGTTTTATCATCGTAATATTTTTATAGGTTATTCCGTCAAAATCCAGGATAGCATCCGAACGATAGAGAAACAGCGCTCCATAACCTCCTCCCAGATTATATTCTATATTTTCAAATATGATATTCTTCAACGAGCCTTCCAATACCCATGTATTTCCTAAAAGTCCTGTTTCAGAATAATTAGTATTAATGGAATTATCAAACATGGTATTTCGGATGGTAATCCCATCTGCATTCATTTTTAAGTAGTTAACAAAATTTACGCTTATTCCGTCAATCAAATAAGCATCCAAGGCTTTATTGTCGTTAGCTATATAAGCAATCATTGCAGATAGCATACAGTTCCCCTGTCCCGTATTTACAATATTTCCCTCAAACAGGAAATTTTCTATATTCACCTCGCATGCATTCCCGGCCTTATTACTGGTATTATAAATACGGCCTGCCAGTGCTCCGCCATATGCCCCGTTACAATTGGCAGATAACTTTCCATTGAATGTAATATCCCTGAAATTTAACTGTACTGGCGTCGCATTTGCCGTAACATTCTGAAGCTGGGCCTCACCCACAAGTCCGGTCACCAGCCCGTTGTTCCGGTCTGTTGCGTCCAGATTCAGATTCATGTGAATATTTTCAAATGTATAATCAGAATAACTGTTGTTATCTTCTTTGATTACATAAATAAGACCGGAAATACCACTTCTGGCCGTTATATTTCCGTATAAATTAAAATTTTTAAATACTCTTTCCTGAGCAACACCATTTTTTAAATAGCCGGTGGCATAAATAAACAGGGCGACTCCTCCCTGTCTGGTATCCGTTTCCAGGGTAATAGTCGGATATTCACCATTGGCATAAGTACCTTTTTTTCCTTCCATGCAACCGTAAAATGCACAGGTAGTATCTCTGTTTAAGCGCAGAATTCCCTTTTCTCCCAGATTCGCATCATTGGTTACCATAAAATATGCACCTTTTATATACTGCATAATATTGGCAATAGTTTTTCTCTCCGGAGCCTCAGAAACATCAAACCATGACTGGTAATCACCTCCGTCGCTCCATGTTCCAAACAGCCCCTGAGTCATTAATAACACGGATAATCTCTGAAAATCCTCTGCACTTGTCAGAAGATAGGGATCTGCTTCCGTTCCTTTTCCGCTGATAACAACATCTGGTTCAAAAAATCTGTCCTCTGTATTTTTGTATACCTGAGCTGCATATTCAATCTGATTATCCTTATCCAGGTCGGAGCAGCTGACCATATTAACATCCGTCGGCTTCTGTATAACGGTAGACGGAGTCGCATAAATCAGACTGTATGCCGCCGAGCCAACCAGATATCCTCTGTAGTAATTGGCGTGGGAACCGGTAAGCTTTATTAAATCCAGCAGGTTGAAATTACCACTCATGCGGACCTTGACTCTGTGAGTCGTATGACCAATAAGTCCGCCGGATCCCATTTTGACATTTGATATGGTTCCAGCCACTTTACAATTTCCGTTGAGATTCACATTGATATAAAATGATTGATTCAGGGAAGCAACATCACCAATAAGTCCGCCGGAGTATCCCGGATAATTTGTTAAAATCCTTCCGTTGGCCAGTGCCGTTCCGTAATTTGCACCGCTTGATCCTTCCGCCTGAATTGCGGCATCCACGGTTACGGTATTGACATTCAGAGTTACGTTCTGCTTATTTCCTACTACCGTTCCAACGATACCTGCCGCAGATTTATTGCCGCCGCTGATGTTGGCATGCAGAACGCTGACGTTTGTTATATTGGTTTCGGAGTTCTCTTCATTCAGATAAACCACAGAAGCCAGGGCTCCCAGCGATATATTGCTGCCCATAACTTCCGCAATTTTGGACGTACCGAACTTTCCAACCAAAGTCACCTGATGAATATTTGCCCCATCGCCCAGAAAACAAAATAAAGAAGTATCCATTCGAAGGGTAATACCTTTAAAATCAATATCCCCTTTAAATGGATAAGCAAAATTCTGCCCTATACCTTTAAATACAGTCCTGCTTTCATCCTTCAGAATAATGGTTCCTACCAGTGACAGATTATATGCAATCCCGGACTCGGAACCTTCTTCATCATCTTCCTCATCTTCCGAATAGTAAAAGGTATTGGCAGTTATCGTATCGCCTACTCTGAAATACATTCCTTCGCAGGTGTGATTTTTGGAATATTCCTGCAGCGTGATAAAATCATCTTCACTGTCAAGTATATACGGATTATCGGCCGAATTCACTTCCGCCGGTTTCAATAACTGCAGATTGATTGGTTCTTCCTCCGCTTTGATGTTGTCACTTAACAGAACAATACCCACAGCCGACAACATAAGCATCAGTAAAATAAACGCCTTCACATGGTTCAAAATAAAATGATTCAATTGTTCTTTTCTTCTCTGTACCATATCCATTCACTCCTACAATCAAACATCTAATCAACTACTTCTGCAAATACCAGATTTCCGTGTTCCAGCGGCGCCGGATTTAAATCCCAAAGGTAAACACCATTGGCATTTTTCCATACGTCGTCACCGGCCTCAATTCCCTTCCTCTTATGAAATACAATTTCAAAAGAGGAATATGCCAATGCTTCAAAATACATATGTCCGGTATTATTATCATCAAGAATAATAGTATTTTTACAGTCCTCTATACGCTCATAGTCCTGCAATACTTCTTCCACCGTTTTTTTTGCAAAACTGTCTTTCAGCTTTTTGTCAAACGCATTAATCTCCAGTTTCGCATTATCCCAACTCAGGTGAATCTTCTCTGTTGCCAATGCAATATCCGTATTTTCAAATTCATCATTATTTATTTCGTTTGCTGTATTAATATAATAAATCAGACCATATGCCCTGCTGTTATCCGCATTTGCATCGGAAGCCGGCTGAAATCCCTGCTCGGCAATAAAATCCGTAAACGGTGAATACTGCAGGGTCACTTTTGTGGATAATTCTGCATAATACGGAGATTCCACCGTATTTACCTTCAGCAGAACCGTAACGTCATGAGTAATGGGAACCGCCGGATTTCTGCTAACGATAGACAGCTTATACTGATTTGCAATATAGGAATCCACGCCTCCGTCCAGCACTCCATCCAGTTCTGCGGTCTCGGTTCCGTTTACAATCTTGTAGACTCTGGCATCCACCAGATTCCTGTCGTTTCCCAATATCTCATACGAAAAATGATATTTAACTTTCTGATCCTTGTTATTAAACAACAGCGGATTATCATAATTTCTAATATTAAACATAAAACTTTTCTTTAACATTCCATCCCAGCCATGCATGACATATTCTGAAACAGTACCGTCATATGCGGCTTCATTCAAATAATCACTGGTAAAATAAAAACTGTTTGCACCAATGACATTTCCTGCACTATCACTTGTAACATATCTGGCATTCACCACATAAAAACACGAAATGCACACAAAAACTACAGCTGCAGTAAATACCGCCGAAATCCGTATGCTTGTCCTCTTATGTTTTCTTATAAAGTGATAAATATCCTTCATTCTTTCTTTCATTGACATTGCAATCCCGCCTTACAGTCTGACTAATTGTTTTTTAATGGATTATGCTCGTAAGCATTTATATTGATAGATAAAAAATCGATTTCCTTCACATATTTAAAATCTGCTGATTCATCATTCTTCGGCCATATAATTTTTAATGTATATTTATGACTGCTGACTTTGTCCGAATCATCGGAAGCTGTTTTTAAAGTAAACAGTTTTCCCGAATTGTCATTCTCATAATTAATATAAACTCCGGTATTGTTATATTTTTCTCCTGTTTCCGTAACACTGACAGGATTTATTTTCTTACCTGCCCCATTATAAAGTTCATAAATCAATGGAATATTGCTGGTATGTACAATCTGTATTGTATAATCCATGGACACATCCGAGTATAACTTTTTCTCTTCATTACCATTGGTAACAAAAAATTCTACAGTTCTGATATCCCCCGGATTTAAGTCTGCCAATAACAGTTCCTGCGTCAGTGTCGTTTCTTTACCGGTTCCCACCAGTTCCAAATGATAAGATGCGATATTATCCCCACTCAATACCGTTTTCACATTTTCTTCCTTATAAAATTTAGCAACAGCAATGACTGTAAAAGATATTATTAACATAACACTGAAGGACGCAGCCAGCATCTTCCGATGTCTATTTGATTTAGTACCGTTTTTCTTTGTCATCGTTATAATTTCTCCCACCTTTCAAAACATGCCGTTACCTGCTTTACGGTTCTTTTTGAACACCATATGCTGTAATACTGATATTTCCTGTTATATAATTTCTATTTTTGCTGATCAGATTATCTTCTTCATCATATTGTTTTAAAAATGCCTTAATTTCTTTATCATCCACGATGGTATCCGGCATAATCTCACTGCCGTCATAAGGCCATTTCCAGTATAATACAATCTTTTTTTCTTCATTCTGCTTCAATGTTCCAGTAAAGGGCTGCTTTTCTGAAATTTCCGTCTGATAAGTGTCATCCGTATAAAACACAATATGCTTTTTCAGGATATCGGAATAGTCATGCTTATCGTCTACTTTCATGGATAGCTTTGATTTATCCACATAAACTTTGTATGCTGTTACCACGTCCGTTGTGGTTTTCACGTAAAATTCTATGGTTCCGGTAGTTCCCGGCGCCATTTTTCCTTTTTTTACATTTAAAACATCATCTACTTTAAAGTCCAGCGTTTCATTGGGACGAATCGGTGAACCACCGGATGTCTTAGATATAAGAAAATCCCATTCCGATATTTTTCCGCCGAAACTTTTCACAGAAGCAGTCCTTGACAATACAAACCATGCAATCGTTGCTGAAATTAACATTATGACAAGGATAGCCATGGATATCAGCATCATAACATGCTTCTGGTTAAATATTTTTTTTACCTTTTCTTTTAAATGCATCATTTCCGACCTCCCTGCTCTTCTATATTCTCAATGGATTCTATTTCCGTTTCATCTTCAAACAGAATCCTGATGATGGAAACAATACTGCTTATCATACAAAGCAAAATCGGCATCATAACTACCATGAAATATATTTTCTGGTTGGATAATAAGGAAAGCCCTTTCGTCAGAAGTTCTCCAAATGCCAGTTCCCCGCAGTATTTTCCAATAATATTTTCTTCTTTTACCGTGTAGACATCTTCTCCGCTGTTGGCATCCCCTTTGGTATGAAATACAAGATTATCATTCTCATCCGTTTCAATACTCACAATTCTGTGGGTATTTAAATATCCGTATATATACGGGTCTTCCGAATGAAAGGTTATAATATCCCCCACCTCCAGCCGGTGGGCAGCTATGCTTTTTACAACAATACAGTCGCCTTCATCAATCACCGGTGTCATACTGGTACTGATAACCCTTAAAAAATGATATCCAAACAGATTCGGAACCTGCCCATAATATACCGTAAAAAAGATATAACCAAATGTAAGCATAAATCCGACAAATAATATGTCAACAAACAAATGAAATATTTTTAAAGAATTTTTTTTCATGTTTTATTTCTAAATCTTGCAAACCAACCCGTTTTTTTAGCTGGTCTGTCATTCTGAGCCGTTACGGTTTCAATTTCTGCTCCACCGTTTCCAGTATCATTCTCTTCGTGTCCGGAAGCCTTTGCTTCAACTTTTTCCGCCGCAATCCGTTCCTCCTGCGCTTTCTGCTGTTTCAGTCTGCGCTGCTCTTCCTGCTCTTTCTGCTGTTGTTTCTTCTTCTGGTTTTTTGCTTTCCGTAGTCTGTCTTTTTCCCGTTTTGTCAGCGTACTCTTTGAAATCTCTGCTTCTTCCTTTACATCAGTTTCCTGCTTTTGTGCCTTTAAGAAGGTATTCCAGCTGTCCAGGGAATTTTCTTCTGCTGCCTTAATCTTGCCCTCTGCCCTTGTCTTAATCTCTTCTGCCTTTTTCAAAATCTCACGCTTTTCGGACTGGGCTTTTACCAGCTCAGACAGAAGCAGCTGTTTTAAATCGGATTCAGATATATCATATTCATACACCAGTTCCTTTACAAACTGCTGAATATAATTCACCGTATATTCCTTCGGTTTCAGCCCTTTGTCAAGCCTCAGAATATCCTTATTTGTCATATGCTCCCGAAGAATTACATAATTCAGAAGCATAAAATTATAAATGTCTTCTTCAAACTTTTTGTTTATGACCGGGTCCTGTTCGATGAGTTCCACCTTATATCCGATGCGCTCATAGGAATGAATAAAATTCCACAAATTATAACATTCTTTATAATGAATATTTTTGGCTATAGCATTGGTTTTTACCACCGGATGTTTTACAAGGGGATAAGGCATCATGGAAAGCATAAAACCTGAAGATGCCATATCGTTCACCTGCCTGTGCAGAGAAGATACCCGGTTAAATATATTCAGGTTTTCTTTATCATTGGACATATCCGTCTGCTTTTCCCGGATACGCATCTCCAGCTTATAGGTGACAACTTCCGAATAATTATCAATGGTTCCGTCAATATCCAGTCTGACACCGTCTTCATTTTTGCTCCGCTCAAAGATTACCTCCGCACGTTTGTTGACAAAATCCCTTAATTCCTTCAACAGCGTATTGATAAAACGGTTTTCATAGGTATTCAGACTTTCTTCCTTAAATATATTCAGGACCTTATTGGGCTCCACCATCCCATCGGGTTTTATCCGGTCAACCATCTCCGAATGCTGCGCCATATGCCGGATGGATTCAACTGTAAACTTTTTAGCAACCGCTACACTGACAATCTGTCTGTCTTCCTCTATAAATGTTCTCGGATGGTCAATAACATACTGAATATGCGGAAGGGCCGTTTCTACTGCTGTTACCCATTCTTCATCAATTTCCTTCAGTAATTTACGATTGAAAAATTTACTATATACGGTTCCGGTATCCAACAGATTATAATAATATTTATAAAACGGATTATCTTTTGCAGTAGCTACAAAATTTTCTTGAAATCTTTTATAAAGTTCTTCTGTTACATTTTCCAAGCCTATCTCCATGCCTTTCTATATGTGTCTGTATTTCAAACCGGCACAAACACTTCCGGCCTGTTCCCGGGGGTCTCACTTATACCAGTTTTTTCAGCCTCAGTAAATATTCCTTGCTTATGTTCATATTTTCATATCCGAATGTGTCATTTAAAAACGCAATAAATCCGTCAACCTCATCTCTAATATATCCCAGATTCAGAGAACTGAATTTCCTTAATATTTTTTTCGCCAGCATAAAATCAATAGCATCGATTTCCGTACCGCCGCAGGCAACATAACATGGAACAAAATCATAGATCTGTTTTAAGATACGGTTACCAAAGGTCATTCTGAAATGTTTAATAACATAGTCGTCCACTTCTCCCAGTTTTGCTTTGTTAATCTCTGACATTGAATATTTTACTTTGGCTTTTTCAAACAGTTCTTCCACATGCTGATATGTTACACGCATCGGCTCCGTATTCGGAGCATCAAACCTTGCCGCTTTAGTATCCAGATCAATCGGAATGGCTCTGTCATATACCTTATCTGCCACAGCAAATGTAGAATCATCATTATTAATAGTTCCGATATACCATACGTTCGGAGATATGAAAAGTTTGCCTTCTCTCAGTTTCTCCGGATCATTCGGCCAGACAGAGGAAACAATGCTGATTTCCCGCTCTTCCACCCGGGGCATTTCCAAAATTGACAGCATCTCCGCAAAGTAATATTCCACTCTGGCAATATTCATTTCATCCAGTACGATTACCTGCATATCGTCATAATAATTTGCTTCGTAAATTGTTTTTAAAAATTCGGTTTCATTGAATTTTTTTGTAAATTCATTAAAATATCCAAATAACTCCGTACGGTCTCTCCATGCCGGCTGAACCGGACAGATTACAGACGGTCTGCAGATATATTGTCCAAACGCATATGCAAGGGAGGTTTTACCAGTACCGGAAATACCCTGTAGAATAATCATCTTTGTGGCTCCCAATGCAGCTATAAAAAACTTAATCAGGTCCAGATCGTAATATAATCCCAGTTTGGATGCCGAAAAGTTTCTGAAATCCTTACACATATCTTCCAGGCTGATATCATTATTATACTCCGGCTTCTGATATGCCTCCGACTGATAATAACGATCCACCAGCGTCAGACGGTTAAATCTCATATTGCTGTCATCTTCAGCAGTTTCAACCACAACTTTAATCGGATCATCGTCATCCAGATTGACCAGTACGCCGTCACCCGGATCAGAATTTTCGGAATTTATATCTTCTTCGGATACCGGTAATAAATCCCGGTTCACTTCCATTCCCAGATTGGAAACCTGTAATGCCAGTATCTTATCTCTTTCATAACTCAATTTATACATTTCATGATTTAATCTGGTAATTTCATCTTTTAATTCTTCATTTTCTTTAATCGGCTGTTTAAATTTCAGAAATCTCCGTATAAGCCTGTAAAGTAAGTATCCCAGCAAAACCAGAACTACAAGCATGAGCAGGGAAGCGATAACAAACATAACCCATCCCGGAACACCAAATTTCTCTTTATAAGATACAAAAATCTTGTAATAGAATGAAACATTGAATAATTCCACAATTCCAACCAGAAGATTCCTGATGATTGACCAGATATTTCTGCCTATCGCACAAATCAAATCATAATAGTAATTAAAAAATGCGTTCATATCTTGTCCTGCTTTCTCTTAGTATTTATTTGGTAATTTAACTCATATCCGTGCTGATAAACCGTATCTGTGCATTAATCAGATTTCCCATGATTGCATTGATACAATCCGGGTCCGCACCCTCCAGCCACACGGTCATGGTTACCGGCACCGCCGTATTTACCGGTATCCGGAATAACTCATCTGATGCAACCTTATCATAAGTGCCGCTTCCGGCTGCCGCAAACATAAAATTGGAGGACGACTGTTTCATTGTGGAAACATTTGCAAATCCGGTCAAAGCAGTCTGTGCCGTTCTTCCCGGAACCTGTGCATCTGCATTTGGTTCCAGAATAACCGTTTTTCCGTTACAGGTAAAACTAATCCGAACCGCTTCTGCCGCCCGGCTGGAATCCGCATTTGTTATCTTTGTTCCCTGTGTGGTTCCATGAGGTGCTGCCAGTCTTACATCCACCTCCGATAAAGCAACGGATGCTTCCGTTGTTGCCCTTAAATAAAAAGTTTTCTGAATCACATAACCGCCGTTTGCCTCCGTCTTATTGCTTATATTAGCTAATTCCGCTCCTGACAGCGCAGAAGGTTCAATGCCTGACACCATGCCGTCCGGTCCGTACACCGGTTTATAAAACCGGGTGCCGTCCAGCGTCGTAATAGGTTTCAGACAACTCTGTGACGGAACATCCAAAGTAATCGTATCCCCAAAATTCCCATTCTGTGTATTGCATATCTGAAGACTGCCACTGGTTCCTGCCTTTAACGTCAGCTGGCTTACCTGCGGTGAATTGGTCAGCGCAAACCATGCATAGGTAGCGGTTGTGAATAACGCCACACTGGACAATACCGTAACGATACTGGTAATAATTTTCTGTCTCTTTGATTTCTTATTCTCATTTTTTAATTTTCGATTGAACATAAGCATTTCCTTTCCATTTATTTATTCTTCCGTTTCTTCTTCCACATCGATAATACTGAAGCTCATTCTCAGTTCAATGAATCCGCCCTTAATAGCATCCACACAGTCCGGGTCTTCCCCTTCCAGCCATATGACAACCGTATAACGGTCATATTCTTTTGGCTTTACATCTGTGACGATTCCTCTGGTAATCAGGGAATCAGACATAAACGGATTCGCCCGCAGTTCATACAAACCGTCAATATCCAGAATCCCCAGCCGCTCAATATCAGCATTTGTCAGATATCCTCTGTTCTCTTCGCTTAATAAAACACTTTGTTTTATGGTTTCATCCGCCTGCTCCATAATTGGATACTTCAGATATGCATATTGCCGCTCCGGTGTTTTATCTGCCCGCTCCTTGGCATATACCTGCTGTTTTCCATTTTTGAACATCATAATCCATGCTGCTTCCTCCACCCCTTTGCTACTATCTCCCACAGTCAGATTATACTCATAACTGATTGTTTCTTTTCCTTCGTTACGTACGTAAAATGTATAAGCCACATAATTCTTTCCGTTATGCGTTCCTTCATATTGGTCAATATCCAAAGGTATATCTGCTATATTAATATTGTTGCATTCTTTCAATGCACTACCGAAAAGTTTAACTCTTAAATCATTAAATTTTTCCGTAGTGGAAAGATATACCCCTTTCTTTTGAAGCGATGGGTCTATAGTAACAACAAAATTTCCTAAATGATGATAAAAAATTGCAATTACAAATAATATTCCTATCAGCACCAGACAGACCCGGATAATCTTCTTAACGGAATTTCTCCGAAATACGTTCCGGATTCCCAACCCCACTTCCTTAAACCAATATTTCATACGTAACAGAATGGTCAACGCCTGCTCCATCATATCACCCATTCCTGTCTAAAATTTTATTTGTGCAGAACTTCCTTCCTGCAGAGACCATTGTGCCAGTCCTGTTTTCTGAATTTCCCGGCACAGTTTATCAGTACTTCTACCAGCTCCGGCTGAAACTGTTTTCCGGATTCCTCTGCTATTCTTTTAATGATTTCCGAATTTCCTTCGCTTCTGCCATAAGGATACCTTGTCACCAGATGATCATAGCTGTCCGCAACTGCACATATTCTGGCGGTAAAAGGAATCGATTCTCCTTTCAGTCCCTTCGGGTATCCGCTTCCATCATAGTTTTCGTGATGGTAAATGGCACATTCCATAGCTTTTTTATATACGAAGTCCGAACAATCGTGATAAATAACCCGTTCAAAAGCCTCTTCTGCCAGATCAACATGCTCCCTGATTTCTTCATCCGTTCCATACAGTTTCCACGGAACAAAAGCATAACCCAGATCATGATACCGGAATACCTCATGGGTATGCTGATAAAATTCTCTGTCTATGCTTTTTAAAAAGCGTATGTCACGCTCTATGTACTGGGTCATAATCTCACAATATGATACAACTCTCTGCATATGCAGTCTTAATTTTATCGGTATCAGCCCATATACTGCATCCAATGTAAGATATTCATAGATTCTGCCGGATTTAACTTTACTTTTATCTTCCGTAATCATATTACTACCATACCTCTCAAATGAAAAAAGGGAAAAATGTGAATATAGTGTTAATTATTCTTACAAAACTACAATAATTTTACAACAAAATTCGACATAATACAAGATTTTTCTTTTTATGTTAATATAATTTTAATCTTTATTTGATAAAAAAACAAAGGTTCCGGCAGGTCAGATTGCCAGAACCCCTGTTTTCATGCCATGAATCACTCTTCATGGTATGTGGACTGCAGATACAGTTCCTCCAACTGTTTTTCATCAACCAAATTCGGTGCATCCGTCATCAGACAGGAGGCATCTTTTACCTTCGGGAATGCTATGGTATCCCGGATACTATCCTCTTTTGTCATATGCATAACCAGACGGTCCAGTCCGAATGCCAGCCCGGCATGAGGCGGTACCCCGTATTTAAATGCATTCAGCAGAAATCCAAAACGCTCATATGCACTTTCCTTTGTAAATCCCAAAACTTCAAACATCTTTTCCTGAACATCGCTCTGGTGGATTCTTACACTGCCGCCTCCAAGTTCCGTACCGTTTAAGACAATATCATAAGCTTTTGCCCTGACTGCTCCCGGATTGGTATCCAGCAGTTCCAGATCCTCTTCCATCGGCATGGTAAACGGATGATGCATTGCCACATACCTCTCCTGTTCCTCTGAATACTCCAACAACGGAAATTCCGTTACCCAAAGGAAATGCCAGGTATCCTTGTCCAGCAGTTCCAGATTCTTTGCCAGTTCACAGCGCAGGGCTCCCAGCACATCATAAACCACTTTATTTTTATCCGCTGCAAATAACAGCAAATCTCCCGGCTTTCCTTCCAAACGCTGCACAATCTCAGACAATTCCTCTTCGGTCATAAACTTTGCAAACGAAGATTTATAGGTTCCGTCCTCATTGACTGCCAGATATGCCAGTCCTTTCGCCCCATAAGTTTTGGCAAATTCCACCAGTGCATCAATCTTCTTCCTCGGCATATTGCCCTGTCCTTCTGCATTTATTGCACGAACGGAACCGCCGGTTTCTATGGCTCCGGTAAATACAGAAAATCCGCAGTTCTTTACCACATCCGAAATATCTTTTAATTCCATTCCGAATCTGGTATCCGGCTTATCGGAACCATACCGGTCCATGGCTTCCTGCCAGGTAATCCGCCGGAACGGAGTCTGAATCTCTATTCCCAGAATATCCTTCCAAAGCCTTGCCAGTAACCGTTCATTTACATCAATAACGTCATCAGTGTCGACAAATGATAATTCCATGTCTATCTGGGTAAACTCCGGCTGGCGGTCCGCTCTTAAATCCTCATCCCGGAAACATTTCGCAATCTGCATATACCTGTCATATCCCGAACACATCAATAACTGCTTAAATAACTGGGGCGACTGGGGCAACGCATAATAATTGCCCGGATGGACACGGCTTGGCACCAGATAATCCCTGGCTCCCTCCGGTGTGCTTTTGGTCAGCATCGGCGTTTCAATTTCCAAAAATCCCTCTTCTGCCAAAAACGAGCGCACCAGTGTAGTCACATCGCTTCTTAGTTTCAGATTTTTCTGCAGACGCGGCTTTCTCAAATCCAGATACCGGTATTTTAATCTTAAATCATCCTTTACCGCTACGCCGTCTTCAATTGGAAACGGCGGTGTCAGTGCTTCCGAAAGAATCCGCAGAGAGGTCGCCCGTATTTCAATATCTCCCGTTTCCAGATTTTCATTTATGGCACCTTCCCGTTTCTGCACCCTGCCCTCTACAGCTATTACAAATTCATTTCTAAGGGTTTCCGCTTTGGCAAACCCTTCTGCCTTCACATCTTTCTCATCAAATATAATCTGCAGAATACCAGAACGGTCTCTTAAATCCACAAATATCAGACTTCCAAGATTTCTTCTTCTGCCAACCCACCCCATAACCGTAACGGTTTCTCCAATATTTTGATTTGATAATTCTGTACATCTGTGACTTCTTTTCAGTCCCTGCATTGATTCAGCCATAATCGTAACTATCCTTTCCTTTATTTCATGCTTCATAGGTCATTATGAAACCCGAATTGTTCAAACAATAATCCTGTTTTGATTTACACCAAATGCCTTGCTATCTCATCCAGCAGTACGCTTGTCTGCTCTCCGTCTGCCATACGTTTTACCATGACCCGGTTTTCCTTTATTTCATTTTCTCCAATAATAACCGTATATTTTGCTCCCAGTTTATTGGCATATTTCATCTGGGCTTTTACGCTCCGGTCCATGTAGTCCGTCTCTGCAATAAATCCCATGTTCCGGACCTGATTTACAATCTGATATGCTCTGGCTTTTGCTTCTTTGCCGAGAATACCTACATACAAATCCACCTTATCCTCCTCCGGCAGTTCTACTCTTTCCTTTTCCAGAAAATATAGTATTCTTTCCAGTCCCATACCAAAGCCGGCAGACGGAATGTTCTGCTTTTCATCGATTTCATGCACCAGTCCGTCATATCTTCCGCCTCCGCACAGGGTAAATCCTTCGGAATTGACAAATTCAAAGACCGTTCTGGTATAATAATCCAGACCTCTTACGATTCCAGTATCCACTTCAAACGGTATATTTAAAGATTCCAGTACGGACTTAAGTTCTTCAAAATGCTCTCTGCATCCGTCATCCAGATATTCGATGGTCCGCGGCGCACCGGCTACGATTTTTTTGCAGGCATCCACTTTACAATCAATGACACGCAACGGATTTTTTAACATTCGTTCCCGGCAGGTCGGACACAGTTCTTCCTCATGCTGCCGCAGATATGACAACAACGCCTCATTATAAGTCTTCCTGCATTCGGTGCATCCGATACTGTTAATATGAAGTTTTGCATCCTTCAGTCCGAATTTTTTAATCAAATCAGAAATTAAAGTTATCAGCTCTACTTCTACCATAGGACTTTCCGACCCGACGATTTCCACACCGAACTGATGATGCTGCCGCAGCCTTCCGCTCTGGGGCTTTTCATAGCGGAAGGCCGGTGTAACATAAAACAGCTTTGCCGGCCCCGGTTCCGCATACATATTATGTTCCAGATAGGCCCGGATGGCACCGGCAGTTCCTTCCGGCTTTAATGTAATACTTCTGTCACCCTTGTCTAAAAACGTATACATTTCCTTCTGCACCACGTCTGTTGTCTCTCCCACCCCCCGCTGGAATAATACTGTATGTTCAAATACTGGTGTGATAATTTCCTTTATATTATATGTCTTTGCCGTCTCCCGGCAGATTTTCTCAATTACGGTACGCTTATGCATTTCTTTTCCGTACCAGTCCTGTGTGCCTCTTGGCGCCTGTGTAATCATCGTCTCTCTTCCTTTCCCAATATAACATCGAGATTCACATCATTTATAATTTTCATAAATGCTAAAAATATCTCCATGTCAAAATTTTTCACTTCATCTATCATCAATTCAACAGCCGTTTCCCGGTCAAATGCCCTTCGGTAGGAACGGTCGGAAATCAATGCCGCAAATACATCGCAAACCCTTAAGATTCTTGCCCCCATCGGTATATTCTCTCCGGTCAGATTTTCCGGATAACCAGAACCGTCATAATTCTCATGGTGGTATAAAATGGATTCCAATATAAAATCCGAAAATCCCCGGTCCTTTAATATATCAAATCCAAGTTTCGGATGCATCCGGATATACCGCATTTGTTCTACAGTCAGCGTTTCCTCTTCCTCTCTGTATACGCAGGAAATCAGTCTCATTTTACCGATATCATGAAGCATCCCGGCTACTGAAAGCTCATAGCAGCCGGATGCTTCCATTCCCAGCTCCATGGCAAGCATATAAGCCAGATTACTGACACAGATGCCATGCATAATGGGTTCCCTTACGGATTCACAAATATTTTCTTCCGATAACACTGCCCAAATCCATTCCTTTCTGTCAACATTCTGTCTGTTCAAAAAACGAACGTTTTCTTTCTATCATCTTATCAATATCCGATATATATATATCCACATCTTTTACATTTTCAATTCTTGTAATCTTCCTTCCGTCCGGGTGAACCATCTTCGTGGAAGAGCCTGCCCCTGCTGCCAGAATAGTCTGTTTCTCCTCCATAATTAAAATATTATAAATTCCTGCCCTACCGTCTTTCGCATAACCGATATTTTCCAGATTACCGGCCATATTCTTCTGCCGGTACAGATAATAAGGAGTTAAATCCAGTTTTTTTGCGGTCTGCCGGGTGATTTCCATAATCTCATCGCTGTTTTCAATAGTATACTGCCGATACTGCTCTTTCAGTATATTTAACCGGGCCGCCCGTTTCAGGGCCAGAGAGTGTATGGTCAGACTGTCAGGCTTTAACCGCTCCACCCATTCCATGCTTCTTCTCACATCTTCTTCCGTTTCATCCGGCAATCCCAGAATAAAATCCATATTAATATTATCAAAACCACAGTTCCTTGCCATATCATAGGCATTCAGAAAATCTTCCACGGTATGATGCCGTCCGATAATGTCCAAAGTCTTCTGATTCATAGTCTGGGGATTGATGGAAATCCTGCTCACATCGTACCTTCCCAGCACTTTTAGTTTTTCCCGGGTTATGCTATCCGGACGTCCGGCTTCTACAGTAAATTCCCTTATTGCTTTTGTATCAAAAAGCTTATGAACAATTCCCAGTAAGTTGTCAAGCTGATACGGTTCCAGAGTTGTTGGTGTTCCTCCTCCTATGTAAATAGTGTCCGGTTTCCGCATTGCACATACTTCCGCAATATATTTCAGTTCCTTTCCCAGTGCCTCAAGATAAGCGTCTGTCTTTGTACGGTATTTTGACAACGGATAGGAAGTAAAGGAACAATACAGACAGGTACTTGGACAAAAAGGGATACCGATATAAAGACTGTATCCGTTTTTATAATCAATGCCTTTTAAAATCTCTGCTTCCTTCCGGGAAATTTTCACGCATTGCTCTGCCTTTTCCCCTGATACATAGTATTCCCGCATAAATCTTTGTTTTGCTTCCGCCTCGGAATATCCCCGCTCCAGATAGGATGATGTAATCTTAGTGGGACGGATTCCGGAAAGAGTCCCCCACACCGGAGTTTTTCCGGTATATTCTTTTAAAAGATTGAACAATAAACGTTTCAGACGATTCTTTGTCTCTTTTCTGACCTGGTCATAATCATCCCCCGGCCTGATACCGTTTCCTTCCTGCTCCTCTTCTCCAGCTGGTACGCTTCCCGGCAGAAAACTGCCCTGCTGCCGTAACGTTCTTTCCGTTTCTCCTTTAAATTCACCTTGCATATATGGTTTTCCTTCCAGCCGGAGAACCATGGGTTTATTTTCAAAATAATCGTAAAACTCCGCTTCCAGAATGAGATCCGCTTCTGTTTCCCGGTTGGTAACCATGGGTTCCCCAGGGAAAAAAGTTCTTAACAGCCCTTGTATATCATATTCAAAATCGACCCTGCCCGTGTATTTAATTATAATCATACAGCTGCCTTTCGTTCCCGATGGTAGTTTCTCCTTCGTGTCCCGGATATACAAAGATATCATCCTTCAGTGTCATTAACCGTTCTCGGATGGACCGGATAATGGCACTCTGGCTTCCGGTTGGAAAATCCGTTCTGCCATGGGAATAATGAAATAAGGTATCGCCACTGAACAATACATCTTCTGCCTCCAGAAGATAACAGCAGCTTCCCACAGTATGCCCTGGTGTGGACAATACCTTAAAATCCATACCTCCCAAAGATATGAGCTGATTATCCGTAAGATACGTATCCGCTTCCAGAAACAGACCCCTGATTCCCACCATACTGCCCAGATTCTGTTCCGTAGTAAGGATTTCCCGCTCCGCTTCATAAGCAAATACCGGAATGTCAAACTGGCCTTTCAGCGATTCTGCAGCGACGATATGATCAAAATGACCATGGGTCAGCAGTATGGCTTTGGGAACAACGCCGTATTCCGTGATTTTACGGCTGATTTCCTCCGGTTCGTCTCCCGGGTCAATAATAACCGCTTCTCTTCTGTCCTTCTGATATACAATATAACAATTGGTCCGTACCGGACCAACTATAATTTTTTTTACTCGGATACTCATTGTTCTATTCCATCCCTTCCGGATATTTACTATCCTCGCTCTATATCAATAATACTTTCCACCTGGCGCATTTTATCAATCAGACGGTTTAATTCTTCCACGCTCCGGATATCAAACGCCATGGATATGGTTGCCAGTCCCTGTTTGCTGGTACGGACATTCATACTGGTAACGTCAATACTGCGTTCCGTGGTAATCTTGGATAAATCCGCCAGGATACCGGTTCTGTTGTTGGCATAAATCTTGATTTCCGCAAGATATTTTTCGCCGTCTTTCACAGCCTCCCGCTCCCACTCCGCCTCTATGAGACGGGTTCGTTCAATCTCTGGCAGACACATAATATTCACACAATCCGTTCTGTGAATGGAAATTCCCCGGCCTCTGGTAATAAATCCCACAATTTCATCTCCCGGCACCGGACTGCAGCACTTGGAAAAACGTACAGCTACATCATGGATTCCTTTAACCGTAATACCTCCCTTAGATTTGGATACGGCAGGACTCTCTTTTCCTTCCCTGGCCTCCGACACAGCCTCTAAAATCTCCGCATCCGTCAGCGTCTTTTTATGTTTCTTCTGATATTCTTCCAGCAGTTTATTGACAATCTGGCCTTCCTTCAGTCCTCCATGCCCCACTGCCGCCAACACTGAATCCCAATCCCGGAACCCGTATTTTCGCAGAACCTTTTCCAGATATTCCGGCTTCAGCAGATCACTGAGTACAATGCTTTTGGATTTGCAGTATTTTTCCAGCAGTTCCCTGCCTTTGGCTATGTTATCTTCCTTCAGTTCCGCACGAAACCATTGATTAATCTTATTTTTGGCCTGTGTGGTCTTTACCACGCTGAGCCAGTCCAGACTCGGTCCCTTGGAATTCTGGGAAGTAATAATTTCAATTCGGTCTCCGTTCTGAATCCTGTAATCGATGGGAACCATCCGGCCGTTTACTCTGGCGCCTACCATTTTATTTCCCACTGCACTATGAATGGCATATGCAAAATCAATCGGCGTGGAACCGTGGGTCAGATTCAATACATCCCCGGAAGGCGTAAAACAGAATACGTTTTCAGAAAAGATGTCCAAATCACTTTTTAACAGACTCATAAATTCCCGGTTATCCGACATATCCCTCTGCCATTCCAGAATCTGACGCAGCCAGCTGATTTTAGCTTCCGCCGTCTCTTCCGAATTCCTGCCGTCTGCATTTTCCTTGTATTTCCAATGAGCCGCAATACCATATTCCGCCGTTTTATGCATTTCAAATGTCCGTATCTGAATTTCAAAAGGCAAACCTGTTGGACCAATCAGTGTAGTATGCAGAGACTGATACATATTTGGTTTCGGCATGGCAATATAATCTTTAAATCTTCCTGGAATCGGCTTATACATTTCATGAATCACGCCTAACGCCGCATAACAATCCTTTACGGTATCTACAACGATTCTCACCGCAAACAGATCATATATCTGGTCTAAGGTTTTATCCTGATTTACCATCTTCCTGTATATACTGAACAGATGCTTTACCCTGCCGTCTATTTTGGCACGGATTCCCGCATTATCGATATGCGTCCGCACTTCATCCACCAAATCCTGAATAAACTGCTCTCTGGAAGATTTCTTAATCTCAATCTTTTCCACCAGGTCCTGATAAATCTCCGGTTTCAGATAACACAGAGATAAATCATCCAGTTCGATTTTAATTTTGGATATACCAAGCCGGTGGGCAATGGGCGCATATATTTCCATAGTTTCCCTGGATTTCTCTACCTGCTTTGCCGGTAATTGAAACTGCATGGTCCGCATATTGTGCAACCGGTCCGCCAGTTTTATCAGAATTACGCGGATATCCTTTGCCATGGCAAGAAACATTTTTCTTAAATTCTCCGCCTGCAGTTCTATCTTGTCCTGAGAATATGATAACTGGGTAAGTTTTGTTACACCGTCAACCAACAGTGCAACTTCAGAACCGAACTCCCGCTCTACATCTTCATAGGTCATAACGGTATCTTCCACCACATCATGCAGCAGACCTGCCACGATGGTCTCCTTATCCAGTTCCAGTTCCGCCAGAATAATGGCAACCGCTACCGGATGGATAATATATGGCTCTCCCGATTTCCGTTTCTGTTCCTTATGAGCCTCGAAAGCAAGATTATATGCCTTCTCAATCATGGTGATATCGGTAGACGGATGGTACTGACGGATTTTCCGTATCAGGCTTTCATATAATTCCCCCGGGTCGTCAAAATCCGATTCCTGTTTTACCATATGACCATCCATGTATTGAGGTTTTTCAGTATTATGTTCTGTTATTTTCACTTCATATTCGATTCTGTTTTCTTCACCCATGTTCTCGCCTCAATTCTATACTTACGTAATGATATAATTCTCAATTATAATAACATTTTAATCAAAATGCAATTACTTTCAACCTTTCATCGGAATAAAGGTTCTCCGATCTCCTTCATTTTTTGTCTCCGCACGGCTTGCAGCAAGGGTACAGAAGTATTTCTGGGCTTCCAGATGCTCTTTCCCCCTGCGGTCTACTTTTTCATAGACACCGCCTTTCAGAATATGGGCTTTCATGGTATCCCTTAACTGAATATCAAGCACCTGAAGAACTTCCTGCTTCAGGTTCTCGTCCTCTACAGGAAACATAATTTCCACACGTTTATCCAGATTCCGCGGCATCCAGTCGGCGCTAGCCATATATACTTCTTCATTTCCGCCGTTCCTGAAATAGAAAATCCGGCTGTGCTCCAGAAAAGTTCCTACCAGAGAGCGTACTGTAATGTTATCACTGACCCCCGGTATTCCGGTCTTCAGACAGCAGATTCCCCGGACGATGAGATGAATATTCACTCCCGCTGCAGATGCTTCATACAGTGCAGCAATGATTCCGCTGTCACACAGGGAATTCATTTTTGCAATAATCAGCCCTTCGTTCCCCTCTTTGACCTGCTTGATTTCCCGTTTAATCAGACGCATAAAGCGGTCTCTCAGCCAGTACGGTGCAAGACTTAGCTTATTCCACTGTTTCGGCTCGCTATAACCTGATATCATATTAAAGGCAGCAGTGGCGTCTTCACCGATGGACTCATTGCAGGTCAGAAGTCCCATATCCGTATATAATTTCGCAGTGGCATCGTTATAATTACCGGTTCCCAGATGAACATAACGCCTAATGCCATCCTCTTCCTTCCGTACTACCAGCGTAATCTTGCTGTGTGTCTTCAGTCCCATCAGTCCGTAAATCACATGACATCCGGCTTTCTCCAGTTTCTTTGCCCACTGGATATTATTCTCTTCATCAAATCTGGCTTTCAGCTCTACCAGTACTGTTACCTGCTTCCCGTTTTCCGCTGCCTTTTCCAGCGCCGCTACGATAGGAGAATGACCGCTCACCCGGTATAAGGTCTGCTTAATGGCCAGCACGTTTTCATCGGCCGCCGCCTCTGCAACAAACCGTATCACTGGCTCAAAGGATTCATAGGGATGATGAAGCAGGATATCATGATTCCGGATTTGCGTAAAAATATCCGTTTCTTCCTGAATCATTACACTTGGCTTGGGAATATATTTTTCCTGTTTTAAATGTTCAAACCCTTCCAATCCGTATAATTTCATTAAAAACGTCAGGTCAATGGGTCCCTGAATGTCAAAAACTTCCTCCTGCTCCACATTCAGCTGTTTTTTTAAGAATTTCAGGATTCTCTTATCCGATTTTTCTTCAATCTCCAGCCGTATGGCCTCCCCCCGCTGCCTCTGTTTCAGCTGTTTCTGAATCTCTTTCAGCAGGTCCGAAGCATCGTCCTCATCAATATACAGGTCCGCATTTCTGGTAATTCTGTATGGATGGGCACAGAGTACTCTGTGATTCTCAAATAATTTAAAAAGATTCCTCTCTATAATTTTTTCCAGTAAGATTACGGTACGCTTCCCGTCGGACGGCAACTCGATAATCCGGTTCAAAACGGAGGGTACCTGTACCGTTGCAAACTGTTCTTCTTCATTTTCCTCACTTTTTACCAATACACAAAGATTCAGGGATCTGTTCCGAATCAACGGAAAAGGTCTGGCCGGATCCACTGCCATGGGGGTCAGCACCGGATAAACATCCTCATCAAAAAAAGCATCTGCATATCTGCACTGTTCCTCATTCATCTGCTCATAAGACGTCAGAATGGAAAGCCCTTCTTTTTCCAACGCCGGCATCAGGGAACGGTTAAACGTGGAACTCTGCAGCGCCACAAATTCATGGGTTTCTGCCATAACAGCCTTTAACTGGGCCGACGGCTTCATTCCTGCCAGATCCGGTTTCGTACACTTTGCCTCCGCCATATCTTTTAGAGAAGCCACCCTTACCATGAAAAACTCATCCAGATTGGAACTGGTTATACTTAAAAATTTTAACCGCTCAAACAACGGATTATTTTTGTCTCTTGCTTCCAATAAGATACGCATATTAAACTGCAGCCAGCTTAATTCCCGGTTGGTATAATATTCCGGATTATTAAAATCCGTTCCTGTTGTATTTGCCATAGTTCCGCCTCCCTTTCTCTATTTACGGATATCTTTATTCCGTTTCAGCACCGGTCTGATTCCATATACTTCTTCGAAGAATTCCGCCTTCCTCCGGAACAATCCTTTCTCCAGTGTGATGTCTTCATTTGTATAGGTAGTGATCAGCAGTTGGGAATCTTTCACCACAGCCCTGGTGTCCAAAAATTTCTGCTTATGGCTCCTGTCCAGCGCATTCGCCACCCGGAGCATGGCTACCAGCTTGACAATTGTCAGATAGGTATCATTATCAATTCCATACACATCATCATGCTCTTCAAAGATATCCATGGTGTTATACCGGACCACATTTGCAATAATCTCTCTTTCAAAATGGGAAATTCCGATTATTTCCGTTGACAGAATTATATTATAGGAGGATTGGGCCGGCTGGTTCATACTGATATATTTTCCGCAATCATGAAGAATTGCAGCTAACTGAAGCAGTATACGCTCCCGGTTTCCGAATCCGTGAAATTTTTTCATGGCATCAAATATAGTCAGAACATTCTTTTCCAGTATCTGGGTATGTGCCATGTTTGCCCGGTAACGTTTCGCCATAACTCTGGCAGCATGAAGGATATCCGCTTCAAAATCATGATGTCCTTTTATTATATTACGGGAAAAAGCATATTCAGCCGCCATTCCGTCACACAAATCCACCTGAGGGAACCAGATGTTTTCCGTTTCCGTTTCTTCAATCAGCCGCTTGTAAACAAGAACACATGGAAGCAACAGAGAAGCCTGTTCTTCGGAGATACCAATCTTATTAGACAACTGGGAGATATTTTTTCCCATTATGGAATGAAAACGCTCTATAAACTGGGAACCAGTCATAGCTTCAATCTGCCGGCTGGTCTTTTTCGTAAAATATCCAATATAATCTCCGATAGCAATGATATTTTTAATACTTCTGTCCTTTAAAAACATTCGTTTAAACGTTGCAATATCATTGTTAATCAATTCTTCAATCAGCATATTGAAATGCTGCCGGTCGTTGCTGAGGCTATAGAGCAGTTCCCGGATCCGAAGAGAACCAAGTTTTATATTCTGGGTAGTGACCAATGCCTCTTTATCAAACAGGGAAATCTGAATACTGCCGGCGCCTACATCCACAATAGCCGTTCCTTCCTGAATCAGGTCCGAAAACTCCGGTTTTGCTGCCAGGGCTTTATAACAGAGAAATCTCTGCTCCGAATTGCTCAGTACCTGTACCACCAGTCCTGTTTTCACCCGAATCCGGTCCAGCACAATATCTCCGTTTGCTGCCTCCCGGATAGAACTTGTGGTATATGCCAGATAATCCTCAACTTTATATTCCTTCATTATGGAAGTAAAGTCATATAAAATATCACATAATTCATTGATATGGGAAAACTGGATTTTTCCAGTGGTATAGGTATCCTTTCCCAGTTCAATGACATGACGCACATGATTCAGAATGACAATTCCTTTTTTCCGGGATATTTCAAAAATCTTCAGTTCCAGTTCATATGAACCCACATCAATCGTCGCAATAATCCTGTATGTCATAACCGATTCCCTCCTTTACTCTGTTTCAAACCCCAGCAGGTAATTGATAAACTGCTGTGCCGTTCTTCCCGACAAACCTCCATGACTTAATTCCCACTTATTCGCCTCTAAAAATAGTTTTTCTTCCGGCATATGGATATGATACCTCTCCGCCAAAGTTCTGACAATGTTCTGAAATTCCTTTTTATTCGGTGCAATGTAATAGATGGATACGCCAAACCGGGCTACCAGGGATAACTTTTCCTGTACCGTATCAGAAGTATGTAAATCCTCTGCCCGGTCTTCCTTGTCACTGAATTTCTCCCGGACCAGATGCCTCCGGTTAGAAGTTGCATAAATTAGTACATTATCCGGCTTTTTTCCCAGACCTCCCTCAATAATTGCCTTGAGATATTTATATTCAATCTCAAAATCTTCAAAGGACAAATCATCCATATAAATTATAAATTTATAATTTCTGTCTTTGACAGTCTCGATGATTTCCGACAGACAGTCAAACTGATGCTTATACACCTCTATCATCCGAAGACCTTTATCATAGTATTCATTTAATATAGCCTTTATACTGGAGGATTTACCGGTTCCGCTGTCGCCAAACAATAATACATTATTCGCTTTCCTGCCCTCCACAAAAGCTTCTGTATTATCGGTAAGCTTTTTCTTTTGCAATTCATATCCTACCAGGTCGTTTAAATATATATGTTCTACGCTGGTAATCGGAACAATCTGTGGAGGCTCTGTTTCCTGTTTTACCACCCGAAATGCTTTATGAAGCCCGAATTTTCCCACTCCGTTTGCTTTATAAAACTGTGTCACATGGCGGTAATATTCCGTTACATCTCCTGACTGCTCCAGAGAAACGGTAAGTTCATTGATTCTGTCCCGCACCCGTTTGTTAAATACTTTGCTGGTCCGTCCGCCATTTTTATAATTCTGCAGCAGGGAAAACGCATCCGTCTGAAGCTCCCTGTCCACCATACCCATATCGTATTCAAAAAGCTCCTGAAAAATCTTTAAATCATGAATGGCAATCTGATTGATTGTCCCGTCCCCTGGTCCGACGATTTCACAGGAAGTAGAAAAGGCATTTTCATTGTTTGCCAGAAGAAATCCCAGAAAACAATGAAATAAATTCCCTTCAAACCCGTATGCATCCGCCAGTTCCAGCAGTTCATTGACACAGTCGTATAATAAGGCGGCTTTATCTTCATTGTTATAATAATCATTGCCAGCCTGATTGATCAGCCAGACAAAATTATCAAACAATTCCTGATGTTTAAAATTTTTATACAGCATAAGCCTGCCGGCGTTAATTCGTTCTGACATAACATATCACTCCATTATATTAATAGTTACCTAATAATTTAAATGCATTGGCCTCTTCCATGATTCCCCGGATTGCATTCATGGTTCCCGGTTCATCCAGTCTGCCCTCAAATTCCACAAAGAACCGGTATTCCCAGCTCTTGTTTTTCATTGGTCTGGATTCTATCTTTGTCATGTTTAATCCGTTATAGATAAAATGGGACAACATATTATACAGGGTTCCACTGGAATGTGGCAGTTCAAAGCATACGCACACTTTGGAGGCTTTTGGGGTATAGATTCTGTTTTTTCCAATGATAATAAATCTGGTGGTGTTTTTACTGTTATAATTGATATTTTCCTGTAATACCTGAAGTCCGTATTCCTTTGCCGCATTGACACTGGCAATTGCCGCCTGGGACTTCCGGTTCTCCTCCACCACTTTTTTTGCGCTTCCGGCCGTATTTTCCTGAGAAATCTGCTGCCAGTCCGAATGTTCTTCCAAGAATTCCGAACACTGCATCAATCCCTGCGGATGAGAATACACTACCTGTATATCGGACAGTTTTGCCCCCGGTAGTCCCAGCAGGGCATGACGGACTACTACATCGGTCTGGTCAATAATGATATTATCAAATTCCACCAGTAAATCATAGACATCATTTACAATACCTGCTGTGGTATTTTCAATCGGCAGAACACCATAGTCTGCTTTTCCGTCCCGAATGGCTTCCATAGCATTCCGAAAGGTAGCAACATGAAAGTTTTTTACTCCAGAACCAAAATAATTCATCATGGCTTCATGACTATATGCTCCCGGCACTCCCTGGTATACCACCGTTATATCTTCCTTTTTGGGATTAAATGTTTCTATTTTCTGAAAATCAATCTCCTGCCCTTTTCCGTTCTCCGCCAGAATCCGGTACTGAAGTTTTCTGCTGATGGCCATAATCTGGGTAAACAATTCTTCGATTCCCTGTTGGTTAAATTTATTTTTTGCCTGGGACTTCACCTTCTGTATTTTCTGTAACTCACGCTCTTTATCCAGTACGTTTTTCCCATTATCAATTTTAAACTGCGCCACATCTTTACAGACTGCAAGCCTGTCTTCAAATAATTCCACAATCGATGCATCTATGGTATCTATTTCCTGTCTTATCTCGTTTAAATCCAACTGCTTATCCACGCTGTTACCTCATTTCCTGTTTCCAACTGATTCAATTCCCCCTATGTTACTCTTCTCTCCTGACTACTCTGTTACAATATCCCGGATTCTCTGATTCAGAATCGGATGCACTGCATTAGGTGCAATCTGCTTTAGCGGTTCCAGTACAAAATTCCGTTTATGCATTTCCGGATGGGGTATCGTCAGTTCATCTTCCGATGTGACCATATTATCATAGAGCAGAATATCCAGGTCCAAAGTTCTGGGTCCCCAATGAACCTCTCTGATCCGCTTTGCCTCCTGTTCCAGTTTCTGCAGAAACCGCAGCAACTCCGTCGGCGTATACAAAGTTCTGATTTTCACACATCCGTTTAAAAAATCCTCCTGTTTCACCGGACCATAGGGTTTCGTTACAATAAAATCCGAGGTCTGCAGCAACCGGCAGTTCGGGTCTGACTCTATGGCTTGTACCGCATCCTCCAGATATTTCCGCTTATCTCCCATATTGGAACCTAAAGCAATATATGCCGTATGCCAGCTCCGTTCTATTTCCACTGCAACATAATCCACTGGCAGTCCTACCGGCGCCCAGGGTTTTGCAATGGTAATCTTCAGGCTATCGGTCAGCGGAAATCTGACCATCAGAGAGAGAGCCAGATTTTCCGCAGCTGCCTCTATCAGATTAAAGGTATTTTTCTGAAGAAATTTATTGATAAACTGGCAGACCTCCGCATAATTTACAGACATAGGCAGGGCATCCGTCACACCTGCTTTTCTGGTACTGAAATATAATTCCAGACATATCAGAAATTTCTGTCCTAATGTTTTTTCTTCCTGTAATACACCATGATTTGCAAATACTTCCAAATCTTTAATTATTATTCTGTCCATGGTTACACCCCTTTCCTAAAATTGCTTCTGTCATATCAATGGCCCGTTTATTTGCCAGCACATCATGGACCCGTACAAATCCGCAGCCTTTCATGACTCCCATTACCGTAGTGACCAATGTTCCCTCTGTCCTCTGGTCTGCCGGAAGATTCAGCGTCAGTCCGATCATGGACTTTCTGGAGGTTCCTAAAAGTACCGGATAGCCCAGATCTAATAACTGTTCTACATGATTCATGACATACAGATTTTCTTCCAGATTTTTTCCAAATCCAATACCCGGATCCGTAATGATTTTTTCCGGCTTAACGCCTGCTGCCAAGGCGATATTTATACTCTGCTGCAAATCCCTGCACACATCCTCCATTAGATTTTCATACGGCTGTTTTTGAACATTCCGGTTGTGCATCAGGCAACAGGCCAGTCCGTGTTCCGCAATGACGTCCGCCATCCGGTCATCATATCTGCAGCCCCAGATATCGTTAATCAAATCGGCTCCCGCCGCCGCGCTTTCTTCGGCAACCCTGCTTTTGTATGTATCAATGGAAATTACCGTATCAAAATTCTTTTTAATCCTCTCTATTACCGGTACTACCCGGCTGATTTCTTCGTCATCAGATATCAGGGTATACCCCGGTCTTGTGGATTCTCCTCCCACGTCTATGATATCTGCTCCTTCCTGTATCATCTGTTCTACATGACTTAATGCCCGGTCCATGGAATTAAATTTCCCTCCATCAGAAAAAGAGTCGGGCGTAACATTCAGGATGCCCATTACATAGGTTTTGTTTTTTACATCAAATTCTTTCTTTCCAATCAACATACTTTCTCATGCCTTCCTTCGCTTTTGCCAGATAAGATAAGGAGCCAAAAACCAGTATAACTCCTCCGGTTCCCGCTGATGCTGCAGCCTGTGTAATGGCCTGTTCCAGATGTTCTGCACAGAATACATTTTTATTATACTTTTTCGCGGCTTCTGCCAGAATTTTTCCGTCCAGCCCTCTCACATGGTCCGGCGTAATGGTAATAATCTCGTCAGCCAGTGGTGCAGTAATAGATAATACGGTCTCGTAATCCTTATCTGCTAATACTCCCATTATATATATAATTTTAGAATTTGTAAAATAAATTTCCATGGTTTCTCTGATTCGTTCTGCCGCTCCCGGATTATGGCCACCGTCAAGATAAACAGCGGGCCTGCTGCATACCCGTTCAAACCTTCCGGGCCAGCGGGCATTGGCAATTCCCTTTTTGATATCTTCCTCAAAGATTGGCAGTCCTGCTTTCTTCAGCCATAATACGGTCTCTATGGCCACCGCCATATTCTCTGCCTGAAAAGTTCCCAGCATTCTGGTATGTATATCCTTCAAAAAAATGCCAGAGGATGAAACATAATCCATAACCGTCCCCTCAGGATGACAGAAAATCCGCCGGGGTTTTTCCACCCGGATGAACTCTGCCCGTTTCTGTAGAGCCCGCTGCCGGATAACAGTCAGAACCTCTTCTTTTTGCTCTGCCGTAATGACAGGACGCCCCTGTTTAATGATTCCTGCTTTCTGTCCCGCTATTTCATATAAAGTATTTCCCAGAAAATTCATATGGTCCATACTCACGGATGTAATAACCGAACAAACCGGAGCGGAAATAACATTGGTAGAATCAAAAGTCCCTCCCATACCGGTTTCCAGTATGACGAAATCACAGTCATTTCTATAAAAATACAGAAATGCCAGCGCCGTTTCCATTTCAAAAGCGGTGGGTTCTCCCCCTCCAGAGGCGGTCAGGGTCTCCGATGCCTCCCGGACGTTTTCCATACAATCCGCATATTCCTGCTCCGAAATGGGAACATCGTTAATGGTAAATATCTCTAAATATTCAAATACCGCCGGAGAAGAAAATCGTCCCACTTTATAACCGGCCTGTTTCAGAATCCCGGAAATATAGGCGGATGTGGAGCCTTTTCCGTTGGTTCCCGCTATGTGGATTATTTTTAATTTCTCCTGTATATCCGAAAGCATATGCATCAGACCGCAAATATTTTCAAGTCCAGGGATGCTGCCCTTTTTACCAATCTTCTCTATATAATCTCTGGCTTCCGCATATGTCATCAGTCTGCACCTACTTTTGTCCAATATTTATCATACAACAGGTCCCCATCGCTGCCCAGATAGTGATATACTTCACATCTCTTTAAATCTTCGGCATCCGGAAACGCAATCTTGCTGTTACGTATCTCCTCGTCTTCTATTAATGTCCTTGCCGCTTCATTTGGCGTGGAATAAGTAATAAAATCAAAATTCATTAAGGCTGTTTCCGGTCTGCACATGAAATTAATCCATGCCTCCGCCCCTTCCTTGTTTTTACAGTTTTTCGGAATTACCCATCCGTCAATCCATACATTGGAACCTTCCTTTGGTATTACATATTCCAAATCCGGATTTTCCTTCTGCATAAAAATGGCTTCACCGGAATAAATCACGCCCAGCGCAGCCGAATTCCGGATCATTTTATCCCGGACCTGGTCGATGACATATGCCTGAACCAGCGGTTTCTGACGAAGCAACAGATTTGTGGCTTCATTTAATTCTGCCTCTTCCAGTGTATTGATGGAATATCCCAGATAACTCAACGCCACACAATAGGCATCCCGGACGCTGTTCTGCATCAGAATCTGCTTCCGGTAGGTCTCATCAAAAAGAATCTCCCAGCTTGTCACCGGTTCTGTTACCATTTTTTTATTATACATAATTCCTACAGTTCCCCAGCAATACGGAACGCTGTACCGGTTTTCCGGGTCAAACCCTTCCGCACGTTCCAGATACTGTTTTCCGATATTTTGAATATTCGGTATATTTTCGTAATCCAGTTCAGCCAGCAGACTGTTTTTTATCATCTTTTCAATCATATAATCCGACGGACAGATAACATCATACTGTCTGGCGCCGCTGGCAACAATAGTATACATTTCTTCATTGGTTTCAAACTCTTCATAGTGTACGGTTATTCCGGTTTCTTCTTCAAACTGCCTGATTACCTCCGGGTCTATATACTCGCCCCAGTTATAGACATAGATTTCATTTCCGGATACCGGTTTCAAAAATATATTTTTTATGGAATAAACCATACTTACCGTTATCAATGTCACACAGATGATTCCTGCAGCCAGCCGCAAAATGCGTTGCCGCCGTTCCTCCTGCCTCGTAATAATTTCTTTTTTCGCCGGCGCCTTGTTAATCAACAGCAATAATATAAATACCGTTACAAATAGCAGGGTGGATAACGCATACATTTCCGGCTTGATTCCTTTTCGGACTTCCGTATAAATCTTTGTGGACAGAGTATCAAATCCCGAACCTCTGGTAAAGTGGGTGATGATAAAATCATCCAAAGACATGGTAAAGGACAGAAAAAATCCCGAAAGTACCCCCGGAAGAATATCCGGCAGCGTGACTTTAAAAAATGCATAACTTTTTGAAGCACCCAGATCCAGCGCCGCTTCATACATACTATGATCCATCTGCTGTACCTTTGGCATAACGCTCAGTACCACATATGGAATACAAAAAGTTACATGGGCGATTAGTACCGTTGAAAAACTCAGCGACATTCCGATTCCGATAAACAACAGCATAAACGCCAGTCCCGTAACAATCTCTGCATTCAGCATAGGGATATTGGTAACACTCATAATGAACGCTTTTGGAAGTTTTTTCATTTTATGAATAGTCAGGCAGGCGAACGTTCCTATCACGGTGGCAAGAAAAGCTGCCATAACTGCCAGTACCAGTGTAGACTTCAATGCCGTCATAATTGCATCATTTTCAAACAGCTGCGTATACCATTTCAATGTAAATCCTTTCCAGGTTCCCAGTATTCTGGAATCATTAAAGGATGCCACAATCAATACAAAAATTGGCAGATACAAAAACAGCAGAATCAGGAAGAGATATATTTTCTTTATCTGGCGCTTCATCATAATACCCTGCCTCCTTCCTGTCCTTTGTCATATTTAGCAGTGAAAAGCATATTCAATACAATAAATATCATCAGAATCAGGGATAATCCGGCCCCCAGATTCAGGTTGTCGGCTTTCACTTTATTTTCTACCAGATTCCCAATCAATAATTGTTTGCCTCCGCCTAAAATATCAGAAATCACAAATGTGGTAAGTGCCGGAACAAATACCATTATGATTCCGCTGGCAATTCCCGGAAAACTTAAAGGAATAATAACTTTTATCAGAGTCTGTCTGTAATTTGCTCCCAGATCTCTGGCAGCATTTATGATATTATCATCGATTTTAATCAATACATTGTAAATCGGCAGTACCATAAACGGAAGAAAATCATATACCATACCCAGTACAATTGCCTGCGGCGTGTTTATAATGTTAAAAGCCGGCAGATGAAGGTATGCCAGTATATGATCCAATACACCGTTGATATCCAGTATTGCCTGCCATGCATAGGTACGTAACAGAAAATTCATCCACATAGGCAGAATAAAAATAAATACAATAAAAGAACTCTTTTTCATTTTCATATTTCGCAGAATCAGGGCAAGCGGGTACGCCAGCAGCAGGCAGACCAGCGTGCAGATTACTGCCAGCAGGACGGACAGCCCCAGCGCTCCGTAATATTCTTTCTGCGTTATCACGGCTATATTATCAAACGTAAAATTACCTTCCCCGTCGGTAAAGCCGTAATAGCACACAAACAACAGCGGTATAACGATAAATGCGGTCATCCAGACAATATAGGGACCTGCAAACAATGTATATTTTTTATTCTTCAATTGGTACCGCCTCCTCATCTTCGGATTCCGGCTTATGCATAATCTGTATATTAAACGGGTCTACTTTAATACCCACTTTCGTTCCCACCGGCACTAACTTGGTACTGTGTACCAGCCATTCAAAACCATTTGCCATGACTTCCATTTCATAATGTACCCCTTTAAATATTAAGTGGGTAACCGCTCCCTGAAGGATTCCCTGTTCCGGCTCTACCAGTTCCACGTCTTCCGGACGTATGACCGCATCCACTGGTTTGTGAGTTCCGAAGCCGGTATCCACACATGGAAATCTGGTTCCCAGAATCTCCACCACCTTATCTTCTATCATGGTAGCCGCTATGATATTGCTCTCGCCGATAAAATCCGCCACAAAAGCATTTTCCGGCTCATTGTAAATATCCTCCGGCGTACCAATCTGCTGAATATATCCCTGGTTCATAACTACAATGGTATCCGACATGGTCAGCGCCTCTTCCTGGTCATGGGTTACATAAATAAACGTAATACCTAATTCATTTTTCAACCGGATCAGCTCGTACTGCATTTCCTGCCGCAGTTTTAAATCTAACGCTCCCAGCGGTTCATCCAGCAGCAGTACTTTCGGTTCGTTTACAATCGCCCTTGCAATGGCAATTCTCTGCTGCTGCCCTCCGCTTAAAGAATCAGCCATCCGGTTTTCAAAACCCTCCAGATTCACCAGTTTTAAAGCATATTTAATCTTATCTTCTATATATTGCCTGCTTTTCTTTTTTATCTTTAATCCAAAGGCTATATTCTCTCCAATGGTCATATGGGTAAATAATGCATATTTCTGGAAAACAGTATTTAACTGGCGTTTATTGGGCGGAAGTTTTGTAATATCCTGACCGTCAAATATGACCTTTCCTGTATCCGGATTTTCAAATCCCCCGATAATGCGGAGTGTTGTTGTCTTTCCGCAGCCACTGGGCCCCAGCAGCGTCAGAAATTCATTTTCCCTGATATATAAATTCAAATCATCCAATACCACATTATCTCCAAAAGCCTTTGTCACATTTACCAGATCTATTAACTTCTTACTCATTCCGCAGTTCCTTTCTGTTCCTTAAAATATTCCTTATTCTTCCGGTCTCTTTCACAGTCTGTATCAGTATCCTGTTTCATATACATACTCCCTGTCATTCGAATTACTAAAAGAATTGTAATCGGAATGACAGGGAGTGTCAATTATTTTCTGTAATAATTTAGTATATAGAAAATCAACCGTTTTGGGATGTCTTTATGCTTTGGGATTAACATGTACCATAATATGTTTTACCTTAGAAAAATTTTGTTCAATCTTTTCATGTACCGATTCCGCAATATTATGCGCCTCCTGCAGTGTATAGGAACCATCCACCTGAATTTCCACATCTACATATATTTTGTTTCCAAAAATCCGGGTCTGTAACAGGTCTATTCCTAATACATTTTCATTTTCCATGACGCAATTATATATTTGTTTCTCCGTTTCCTCATCGCAGGAATGATCTACCATCTTATCTACTGCATCCTTAAAAATATCAAAAGCCGCTTTTACAATAAATCCAAAAATGACCAGACTGGCAACAGAATCCATAATCGGATAACCAAGCCTGGCACCCCCGATTCCTATTAACGCGCCTATGGAAGAAAAAGCATCTGAACGGTGATGCCATGCATCTGCCATTAACGCACTGGAATCAATTTGTCTGGCATAATATCTTGTATACCAGTACATACCTTCTTTACTTACAATCGAAATAACGGCTACAAATAAGGCCAATACCCCCGGTATCTGTAAATCTTCATAATGACCGCTGAAAATGTTTTTTAATGCTTCCGCACCGATTCCAAAACCCGTAATAAAAAGAACCATTGCCAGAATAATTGCTGCAACACATTCCAGTCTTTCGTGACCATATGGATGTTCTTTGTCTGATTCCTTTGCCGCCAGACGGATACCAATCATAACTACAACTGTACTGAATACATCGGATGCTGAATGTACTGCATCGCTGACCATGGCACTGGAATGCGCCACAATTCCTGCTAACAGCTTAATTACAGACAGTATTATATTTCCGATAATCGTAATAACCGATACCCTGCTTGCAGCTTTTTGAAATTCATTCCTAATCATTATTCCATTTTTTTCCATATCAGTTACCTCCAAAATTTAAGATAGCTCTCTATGGCACTAAATATTTGTGGGAGTTCAAAGCGATTGCTTATGAAAAGAATAAAAAAACACCCACGAATCAGTATTAGCAACTACTGTCCCGTGGATGAAAGATTCCACTGTCACTTCTGTGACCCGACTCCATGACGTTCTGTCACGGTCTGCTCAGTTTGTACTGTAGATTTATATGCAGTGCAAAGAGTTTTTGTTTCCTGTAGAATATCATATGCAGTACCGTTTGTCAATGCTTATAGAAAGAACTATTCCACCGAAACCCAATCCCATTTTTTGTCAACGAATCTGTTTTAATTGCTCTATTAATTCCCTGATATTTTTCGCTTCTTTTAATGCTGCCAGCCTTTCATCCAGCACCACATCAAACCGAATTTCCAATGCTATAATTATATTCATAAATGCCAAAGAATCGATTCCGTCTTTTGCTGACAGTTCCGTATCCATTGTAAATTCCCTGTCCTCTGCAGAAACCTGCCGGACTGCTTCTCTGCAAATCTCCAGTATCTCTTCCTCTAAGATTATTTTATCTTCTGTCATATTACCTGTTCCTCTCTGATTTTCTCATATCCTCCGGCCAATTGGATTCATTCAGTCCAAACTGGGTTAAAAATGCCAGTACCATCCGCTCCAGTCCAAATCCCACACAGCCGGTAACCGTCTCTGTTCCATTCACGGTTATTCCAAATGGTCTGGTAAAATTTAAACCATGCAGATTAAAGGAAGCCACTGCCATCTCTTCTGTTTCTCCCACGGATAACCGCCACTCATATTTTAATTTTTTCTGCATCTGTATAATTTTAAATTTCTGCATTTGGGGAATAATAAAATGGTCTGACGAAGATTCCACACTTCCCGCCAGTCCCATTTTCTTCATATATTCTATTGTCTTGTCCATAATCTTATTTCTGGAGCCGGTGACATAATCCGGGCTTCCGATAAATACAATTTCTCTGACATGATAATCCCGCAGCCTGCCAAAATCTTTCCAGTTAAATCTCCCTTCATTTCTAAAAACACTCTGACACAGGGTAACCGTACAATTATCGGTCAAAGTCTGTCCCCTGTATCTTTCATATACTGAAAAACACGCCGAGGGAGATAACGTATATCGCGCCGGATTTATATAATCTTTTTCTGCCTGAGCCTCTACGGTTCTCAGTTGCTGTATTATCTTCATATCCTCTGTTACTTCACTACAGAACATGCTATATTGCGGTGAATTTCTCAGATATCCGGTATCGGAATAATCTTTGACCGGCAGCAGTACCGGATATCGTTCTTCTACTGCTCCAAGCTCCATGGCAAATCCCCGAAATACGGAATCAAAATATTCATATAACCATACCGCTTCATGATTTAAAGCGATTCTTCCGTCTCCATAAGATATAATATACTCCCCGTTCAATACCTGTTCATGGGAAGTAAAGGACCGGTTATTTCTATTCTCTGCCAGAACTTCCGGAGTACCTGTATCTTCTGTTCCCAAAAATCTTTTCATGGAACTTCGTATCGTTTTCTCCAGGTCCGCCTCGAAAGTCTCATCACAGTCTATCAATAGTGTCCGGTTCTGAATCTTATAACCGGTGATGGCAGAACTGATAAAACTAATTTGTTTTTCATACTCTTTTATATTAAAATCTTCCGTAATAGGTATTTTTATCATATGCGTCTCACTTCACTTTTCTCTTTTGCCCTGGTACATCAAAAAGTTTATTTAAAAACGGGGAATGGATTCCGTAAAACTTCTTTTAAAATTTTATTTTCCTGCTGAACAGAATGTTGAATCTGCTTAATCAGTCCTTCCATATTCTCCGGATTCTTTTTAATTACTGATTTCATTACATTTAAACAGATTATATCATATTCACGGATTATATGTTGGTAGGAATCCGTCAGTTCCTCCCTGCAACCCGTTTCCTTCATTTTTTCCAGCAGAAATTCTTTGGAGCTGAGATATCCCTCCACCCTCAACTGCTGATTGATATCCCGTATGATTTCCAGACTGTTTTTTGTATTACTTTCAATCATCATTTTTATATCTTCAAACAATCTCAATATGGCCTGATGTCCGCCTATCCGGCTTCCAAACCAGCCTCTGTCTTTATGAAGATATTTTTTTATTCCTTTTCTCATATTTTCATATGCAGATTTTTTAATTTTCTGAATATCCAGATGTTTATAATTTAATTCAATATATCTTCCATTCATCATCTGCCAGTTTTCCGCCAGCACATCCATATCTATCCAATCTTCATAGCAGCCGCCTCCTACCACCGGCATACAGCCGTCACTGATTCTGACCAGATTTTTTTTCGTATCGATACCAATTAAATTAATAAAATGGGAAACCGTCTGATTACTGTCAAATGCCTTACTATATGGCAACCCTGATCCGGAAACATTTATAATTAACCGATTTTTATTCTGAAGCGTCTCTTTAAGAAACGTTTTCATTTCTCCTTCATAAGTTTCCAATACATTATCTACCGTACTTCCTTCTAAATATGTACGTATAAACTGCAGATTGGAACGATTCTGACCGGACATTATCTTATGCCCATTCCCCCGGAAGTATCCAATCTCAAAACCTCCGCCGGAGAAAAATATATCGCTTCTGGAGATTGCCTGATTTTCATTGGCCAGATAATTATAAATACAGGAATTCAGACACTCAATTCCTGCTCTTGTATGATAGTTGTTTTTCTCCATACATCATTATCCTCTTTTTCTCTTAAGTTTTTTTCGTTTATCTTATGTCATAACTGATATTCCGGAACATTACTTTCAGTTTACCGCCATGTCCCCAGGTCTTACATACCAGTCCTGTTTCCCACTCCCCCGATACTCTGTATTCCGTAGTAAATAATACTTTATCCATTCCTGAAAGACACAGACCGCCTTCCAGTCTCCCTGCCTGATATCTCAGGAACAGGGAATACTCTTCCATTTTTCCCACATATAATTTATGTCCGGTAACCTCTATCTCATCCAAGACAATATTTTCTTCATTTTCCATACCAAGAATCAGACGCTCACCGGTGTTGGAATTCCGGATAAAAATACCGGCCTCAAAGTTTTTTGCATTCTGTTCCCTGTCAACGGTTATCACTGTTCGGACTTCAAAGGTCTGCGCCCCTGCTGCACCAGGCAGAAGAATTTTCGGTGCTTCATCCATATCCCACCAGTTACAGGTTTTCTTCCCCCGAAAATGAAATACCAGTCCGGAGTCACTTTCCGTTATAATACCATCTTCGTTATGCTCCACAGGGTAGGATATATCCACTGTTTTTTCGCCATATATTCCATCATGTGATATGAAATTTCCATCATCGCTGATTTCATTGTCCAAATACTGCCGGAACTGATTCAGCAAGCGTTGTATCTGCCTTTCTTTCTCTATAATCAATGGGTCTGTCTCTATATCCAGATACCTTCCCCGGACGGATTCCGCAATTTTTCTTAACAGAAACAGTTCCCATAAATTGTTCAGTTCCATACTTTTGATTTTGAATTCCGGGATTTTTTCTGATTCAAATCCATATTGCTCCATAAAACCTTCCATTTCCGTGTGGAATAGTTTTCTGTATTTATTGACATTGATTAGTTTCTTTTTTAACTCATTGCCATAATAATCAATATCAATATTTTTATTTTCTTCATTGATTAAGTTTCGGAACGCTGCCAGCAGCTCCATTTGTTTATAATTATTTGTCTCAGTCAAATCCAGACTTTCATACTCTGTTAATAAATGTTTCAGTACATAAACCGGATTTATCTCCCGCTCTTTTCGAAACAGAAGACCCGCATATTCTTTTCCGAATACTTTTTTATAATCATCATTGGCTGATTTTAAGATTTCATATGGCAGAGGAAATGTTTCATATCCATGTCCGCTCTGCTCCAGCTGGGTATTATCCAGTACTGCCGTTAAATCGCAGTCCCGGTTATATCCTTTTACTAATAGCCAGTGTCCCCAGTTTTTATTTTTATAATGTTGGCTATAAAATAACTGTTTCAGATTAACGCCTGTCAGTAAAGGCGTTTGTTCATCAACAGACTTCATAAGCAGCTTATAACTTAATTTTCCCGTTTCCCGGACTGAAATTCCGAATAATGTTTCCGTTTCCTGCAACACCTGTTTCCGCACATTTCCCTGTGTATACACGCCCCGGAATTTTGCCAGTGCAAGATAGTAGTTTGTATACCTCCGGTCAAAATAATTCAGTATTGCAGCAATGGGATGCTCAAAACAATTGATTACATCATAATCGTAATCATAGGGAATATCATATATATTTAATTGTTTTATGTATTGTGAAATCATTTATATGCTTTCCTTTATCTTACTGTCTATCTTTTTGTTTTAAATCATTTTCATAAATTTTATCCATAAACTCCCGTATTTGATTATCTTTTATATACCAGCCCTTTCCTCTGCTTCCTTTTCTATATATAAATGCTTTACCGCCTTTGGAAATCTGATCTACAACTGTGTAAGTTGTTTCACCATCTGTAACATCAAAAAAATAATTTGGTGTTGTTTCATCACATGTATTGGATTTACTCAATTTTTTTGCAGGTAATTCCTTTAAAATATTAATAAATTTTGCTTTCTCTTCTTTTGGAAGTTCATACTTATTGCAAAAAACTTTAGTAGAAGTATCTTCTATATCCAACCCGGATATCCATGTTTGTATTGATTTACTGCTGTCAAAAGAATTCCATACTATCAGAGTAACTATAATGATTCCTGTAATTAATATGACTACAGCAATCGCTATTTTATATATCTTTTTCTTTCCCAAATCCTTTTGTCCTTTCTAAGATATCTTTTGTTAGACTTCCTATGGTTTCCAGACATTTTAATAAATCCTCCGAATCGCTGAATTCCATCTGAAACTTTTCCTCAATTGTTACAATCAATTGCACAATCATAACGGAATCCAGTTCCAAATCATCAATCAGCCTCGTTTCTTCCCCAAGAGTACAGCCATTATCATTCCATCCAATCTCTTCTCTGATGATTTTAATAATTTCATCTTTGATTTCTTCATATGTATATTGCATTACCTTACTCCTTTTCCATATCATTCATAAAATATCGAAGCTTTCTGCCATCCTCATTTATAAAGGAATCACTGTATACAAACTTATATTCTGCCTGTTTCAGGTCCGGCTCCAGTATATATTTCACAAACAGCTCTTCTATGTCTTCTTTCACAGAATTGTCATCAATCCGCAACAATACAAGAAAAGAATTATAATCCCTCTGAATAACCTTAAACTGTTTTATTACATCATCGTAACTGCCGTTAATAGCTTCAACGGCATGTACAAATATATATGGATTAATTTTTCTTCCCTGTTCCGTAAGAATAGAATCATTGCTTCTTCCCATTGTAAGCTCTAATATGGGATTCCGGTTTCCACAGGGACATTTTTTATTGTGCCGTATTCTGCCCCAATCCCCAATCCGGTATCTGACAAACGGCATAATCCGGTTATTTAAGGAAGTTACAATAATCTCTCCTTCCGAATCATCACCAATCACCTGACCTTCTTTATCTGCAATTTCAACATATACGTTACTGCTGATACAGTGCATATTTCCATGGGGACATTCCAATGCAATGGAGTTTAACTCATTACTTCCATATTGATTACTGATTTGACAGCCAAAAAACTGTTTCACACGCTCTCTTAATTCTTCAAATAGCATTTCTCCTGAAAATTCAATATATTCCAGTTCATTAACCGGAGGCAGGCCATGTTTTTGCGCCGTTTCCAACAATAATTCTGCCATGCTTGGCTGCAGAAGCATCCATTTGGGTCCAAAATCTAATATCATCTGATAGATTTTATAAATCCGCTTTTCATCTAACGAACATTTCGAAAAACCCAGTGTTTGATTACTATACTCATATGCCAAATCACTGTCGCCGCTCTCCCGGATGGTATAGAAATAACAAAGCTTATCATTAGGACTGATATGATAATATTTCTTCCGCAACATCCAAAGAGACAACATGGAACGCCGGTAATCATTTTTGTGCCATAAAACAGGCAGACAGATACCGGTGGAACCGGAGGTACTCATTTGAACTACTTCCTCTTCCGGAATATGTCCCATGACATAATCCATAATTTCTGCCGGAACGTTATGAAATAAATCCTGTTTCTGAATAATCGGAAATTCCGTAATATCCGGCTCTCTTGATTCCTCATACCACTCCGGTTTCTTTTGCTGATACAACAGCGAATTTTTGTACGCATGACTTATGATTTTGGTTAATGAATCCATAATTTATAACCCTTTCTCTTTTGTTAATTATTATTTCAAATAGCTTCGAAAATTTAATGTATTTTTTCTTGTCAGTCGATAATCCACAGAATCGATACAAAGCTCCGTTCCATTCATACTTAGTAAAATACGTTTCCATCCATCCCGATAAACATAGTGTTCCCGTTTTTCCGTAAACAATGAAATCCTATATATATTTTCGCTGATAAAGCCATTATCTTTACCGGTCAGGATATCTAAATATTTTTTATACGGATGCTTTTTCTTATACGAAAGTGTATTGAGTGAACCAATGATTTTCTCTATTTCCGATGGTTCTGTAATATCAATGCTTTTGTTGTAATTTTCTATCCGTATACATACAATTTTTTCAGATTTCAGATTCAGTTTTGTTTTTGTTGGAATCAGGATAATTCCGATTACTATTATGATTGAGATTAAAATCAAACCCGTGAATAAAACTTTTTTTTTCATACCTTCTCGCTCCTTAATAATTTTAAAAAAATTTATTCTATTATTTGAAAATATATTTAACCCCATAAGTTGAACGTACATTAAGATTATTATAATCTATATATCCTATTTCATTATCATACCCCCAACCAGTAGTTACTTTTAAAAATGTCTTATTGTGATTTTTATATCTATGTTGATAATTTAAATATCCAATAACACTAAAGGCATGTCCTGATTTAGCTCCGCTTACATCTCCTACCACGCCAAGAATAGCTGAATAATTGGCATCAATTGCATTTGTAAAAAAACCAATTGGTGGATTACTATAATTTTTATATGTCAAAGTAAAATTATTATGATATTTTTTTACATATGCAGACATAATACTTCCCATTTTATCAGCTGCAATAAATCCATCTATTGGTCTTGCTATATCCCATATTCTTTTATATTCACTTTTAATATTACTAATATCATATGAACTCGTACTAGCATTTCGAACTCTAAATAACTGATTTTGTGCAGCGACATTTAACATAGCAACTATTGCACAGCCATAATCCATTCCAAGTTTATCAGTAATAAAATTTTCCCCAAATGCATAATATTTTTTTAGCGTTTTTTGACATTTTAAATTATGATCAGCATCCATCATAGATAAATCATCATAACAAATATTAAATATATCATCATAAGAACCCAGTACAATATCTTCATCACTATATTGATACTCAAAAATGTCTACTTTTAATATTTTCTTATCCAATAAAATATCAAAATTTGATTCTATAAATCCATCACTATTTTGTTTAATTATAAACCGAGTAATATCATAACTATCATTTACTATAAAATAACCATAATTTACATTATCAGCAGATATATCAATTGCATATTCGCATATTTTATCCAACTTGTAAATTGGAGTAATTTTTTCAACTTTAAGTGTTATATAGGGATAAAAATATTCTACTATGTCTTCCATTTCATCTTCTAATTGTTTTATATCATCTTCATTTGCATAATTTAAGGTATAATTTTGTAATATACACCAATTGCTAAGACAAATTATTATTATTGTAGCAACAATTCGTTTATAAATTTTTTTCATAGTTTTTACCTCTTTACTATATTTTTTAATACAATTACTTCTATAAGCCATCCTTCTAAAGATATCGCTAAAGTAAATTACATAAACAAAAAATGCCTGCGCTTGCACATTTCACTTAGAAAGATGAAATTATACAACCACAGGCCTACTTATTTTATATTTTTCTCTTCAGTACCTTTTATTTTTGTATGTACTTTTACCCATCTTAATTCTTTGTATAACCCAGCTTATCTTATAATTTAAACTACCACAATACATATTTATTTTTATATAGTTAAATGTTACCATGCAAAACCATATATTGTCAATAATACTTGGATATTTTTACCAAAAAATTTAATCGTTTTAATATTGTTCTTATAATTTTTAAAAAATTTAGAATACTGACCATATAGTTTTTAGACACATAACAATTAATAAATAACAGCCGAAATTTATTTTCAAGTAATTGAATCATATAAATTTTGTTTATCCGGCTTACAGTGATACTTCACAATTGTTCTTGCAATAGCAACTCTTTGTCCGCCTCATAACTTATTATTGGCTAACTTTTCAATACCAAAATATTTTAGAGTAATTATTACTTTTCTTCATTTCCGTCTCCCAATTATTATGTTAATTGCATTCTTCTAAGTAATGAACAAAATTTAATAATATCACCATACATAAGTTCCTTGCCTCTTTTTCACCCGATTGTCTTCTATCATAACTGCTCCAAAGACCTCCTCCGTATATCAGTTCTCCATATAAATGCTCACATGTGAATCCCCATTCCCCCGTGGAGCTGTCATATATGGTAAACCCATGGTCTTTCAATAATCCATAATTATTTGTACCTATATAGTATAGATTTGCATTTCCATTTAATACATACTTTTTTAACACTTCTATATCTTTTTCTGTCAGTTCCACTGTACCATCCAAATCATTAATTATAATAAATTCATATTCCTTATCTGTAGTTAATGTCTCATTACTAAGAGTATTGATGTGTCTGTATACTACATTTTCCCTAAATTCCAGCTTTTCACCATATAAAACTATGTCTGTACTAAAGTTTTCTGTCAGAATCTGTACTGCTTCATCATAACTATCTCCTACCCATACATAGCCAGTTTGTTTTTTTTCCACAATTTTAAAATATATAATGACTGATATAATAAGTACTATAACTATACCTGCTACCGCCAACACTATTTTTTTCTTTTTCATTTTTATACCCATGCATATCGCTAATCATCCGGTTGAAAAAGGGATATTTTGCAAACTTCCTTCCTTTTATAATTAAAAACCAATCAACAAAAAAAGCCTACATTTGTATATTTCATTTATAAAACCTGAAATTATACAAATGTAGGCCCACTAATACTATATTTTTATCTTTTGTACCCTTTATTTCTCTATGTACTTTTTTCTCACCTTATCTTTTGTATAACCCATTTAATCTTATCAATTAAACTACCACAATCCACAGATTATTTTTAATCTAGTTCAATATTACCATACAAAACTTTATATTGTCAATATTTTTTTGGAAATTTTTACCATAAAGTTAATCCGTATAGATTTTTCTTATATTTTCTACACAACTCATATTTGCAACACCTGTAAATCAGACAGATTTAATCCAAATAATATTCCAATATTGAGGCCTTTCTTATCCTGATATAGCTGATAATCAAAGATATGAAAAGGCAGATTCCCAACATTCCTAACCAAATGCCATTCGCCATACTATTTCCTGCTACTGTCACGACAGAATCGCTGACATGCTCTTTCCATGCGGATATACCTGTAATTCCCAACAGAATTCCCAGTGCATACAGAATAACCATCTCATATATACATATTCTGTAACTGACACCTTTACTGATTCCCACCGCTCCATGAAGTGAAAACTCATAATCCCGCAGAATGGATTCATAATAATGTATAAGAATTATATTCAAGAACATTGCTACATTGCACATCAGGAAAAATACCAGATACATTATATTATTGACCTGACGATTCCGTTTGGCAACGGCTATTTCGTCCTCCTGATTGGTTAAAATCATATATTTTGTACCGCTTATCACATGTTCAATCTCCTCAATCAGCTCCTTCGGAACATCTTTTAGAAAAAACATCTCAAAATAATCCTCTTCATGGAATTTCAGATATGCCTCCTTAGAAATAATCATACAAACACAATTCTCCATTACTTCTGGATACACTGGTATATCTTTTACCATCCCCACCACTTCCAGTTCATATTCCTTCTCCAAATCAAAAGGCGCAAACTTATATTTATTTCCTACGGCAGAATTCAAGATTCCGGAGTAAGTTCCTTCCCGGTTTACCGTTCGTCCCAGCATCAGACACTGATTGTCTTCTAAATAATCGATATCCAGATTGTTTTCCCGGCATAATTCCTGAATCACCTCCTGAGAGCATGCCATAACCCCGGCATGAATCAATATAAATGAACGGCTGTCCGCCAGATTCGTATGCCCGGTAACACTCTGTTCCATCTGCTTTCTATAAGAATCGGAAATCAATGATTTATCCAACGGAATTTCCTCAAAAACAAAATCGGCAAACTGAGGGTTACAATCATAGCTTTCACATAAATCTAATACCTGGTGATAAAGACGGAATACAATATCCCGTTCTTCCTCATCCTGGATGGAAAACCGACTCTGCATTCGAATTCTGTACGTATAATTGTAATTGTTATCCACTTCCCCTCTATTTTCCGTTTTCATCTGAAAATAAATTAAATAAAGTAATACCAGCGATATGGAAATACACAGAATCATCATAACTTTTCGTATTTTATAAAACCACATATTCCGTAATGCCATTCGAACAGAATTAGGTACTATTCTTCCAAACAAATCTTCATACATTTTTACTCTTTTTCCTTTATGGAATGTTCCACTGGAAGAATTCTGTATCTCATATGATGTTTTCCTGTATAGCGCATGAAGTTTTAAATTCATAATAACTACTATTATTGCTATGCTGACTGCCATAAATGCCAGCAGTATCTTCCACGGAATCTGTACCCCGGTGGTTACAGCCGTATTCATAAATATATCTTTTATAATCCGGATAAATCCATAACCAAAAGCAATCCCCAGTATTTCACCTAATACCGCATACAAGGTAATCAGAGAAATCATATGCCATATTATTGATATCATATCTGTACCAATCTGTTTATGTATTTTAATAACTCCACTCCATTTGGATATACATATATTAATAACATTATTCATAGAAAACAGCAAAAAAACTAATAACACAATCCATAAAATATGATTTATCTTTTGCCTGTTTCGAATTTCCGCCCTTGCCAGAGGATCACTGCCCAATACATAAGTATATGTTTCATTCACAGTATAATCAATCTTATTTGCCGTATTCTCTTCCATCACATAATTCGAGTCTTCACCATTGTTCTGCACACCCTGTCCGAAAGATTCCCCGCCATATTTTTTATCACGATAACGCTCTAACGGCCGGATATCCCATTCAATTTCATTTAATAATCGTTCCGTATCTTTATATTTAATATAAAGATTTCGATATTCCAAAGTGTCCGTCACACCAGAGGCTTTATTCATTATCATCAGAGGATAAGAAAAATGACTGGACATGGAGGCATTATAGGACATTTTTTCACAAATCAGTCCTGTAACCCGATACGTTTTCTGATTTCCCTTTGAATCCGTGCAAACTAATTCCGCTCCCAGCATTTTATCACTGGTATATCCCTGCTGCAGCATAAACCATTTTTCAACGGCAATTTCATTGTCACCGGCCGGAAATCTTCCATCACATAACTGGCTCCCGGTATGCTTCAGTTCATCTTCCAGCATATACTGTATCAATATGGAAGTATTCTCTCCCAGCATACAGGCATCCATTGGTGTTTCAATTATGAAATCTATATTATCATTTTCGGCTATCAAATCTTTTTCCACAGAATCGACGGAATAAAAAGCTGCATGATAATCCCCAAATTCCTGCCTGACAAAATCCACCCGGTTCTGTTCTTTTGTTTCATAAAACATGGAATATGCAGAAAATAATGAAAATGCTATCATGGAAATAAAGAAACACACATATAAAAAACGTTTTTTCCCCTTCAGGGTCTGAATTATCATCCTATTATATCTTATCAACTATTTCACCGTCCTGTAATGTATATTGTCGGTCTGCCATTCCTGCCAGTTCCATATTATGTGTAACAAAAATAACCGTCTTTCCTTCTGTTCTGGCACAATCCAGCAGAATCCGAAATACTTCGTTTCCGTTTTTGCTGTCAAGATTCCCGGTAGGCTCATCCGCAAAAACTACTTTCGGCCGGTTTACTAATGCTCTTGCAATTGCCACCCTCTGCTGCTCCCCACCGGAAAGCTGTCCTGGCATTTTTCTCAATTGTTCTTCGATGCCAAGTCTTTTACAGATTTCCGTTAAATGCTCTTTGTCCGGTTTTTGGTTCATTAATGCTACGGGCAGTATGATATTGTCATATATATTTAAAGATGGCATGAGATTATACTTTTGAAATACAAAGCCAAATTCCTCTAACCGTAATCGTGATGCCTTTTTCTGATTCAGATTATCAATCCTGCGTCCATTGTATTCTACTGTCCCTGCAGTCGGTCTGTCGATTGTACTTAACAGATTCAGTAATGTAGACTTTCCGGAGCCGGATTCTCCAATAATGGAAATAATTTCTCCTTCCCGTATTTCCAATGATACCTGTACCAATGCCTGCTCTTTTGATTTTCCCATGTCATATTCTTTATGTAAATCTTTTGCTGTTAAAATAAACGTGTCTGCCATTCCTCTTAAGCTCCTTATTTATTCTTATTTCAATCTATACCTGTTTCTGAAATACCATTTTCCTGTTCTTCTGTTTTTACAAAATGTTCATCTTCTATCTAAATCTAATCACTGTCTAAATCCAGCAGTTTTTCTACATCAATGGAATAATTGTATCTATGTTATTCCTCTGTTGTGTTATTCTTTTTTACAATATAATCAGACAAATAACTTTCATCATAATACGGTCTAACATCAATCAGCTCATCTCCAAAAGTTATTTTCTTTGTCTCTTTTGTTCCATCAACATATTGAATATTCAGATGAACAACTACTTTCTTTGCCAATTGTCTTATTTCTTCATATGTTTTGTTACGGGTTACTCCTTTCCAAATCATCCTGCAGTTTCCATCTCCGTTCTCTTCTAAATACATACCCTCAAACGGTTGATCATTACAAATCCAATAATATATAAAATTATTTTTTCCCTCTTCTGGAATATCCCACTCCATACTTACTTCTGTAATCTTCCCATGTAATTTCTTATTAAAACCAACACTACAGCATGCCGTAAAAAAATCCCCCAATTCTTTTGTATCTTTATAATCAAATTCTGGACATTTGATATAATCAGACTTATTCTGCCAAAATGTGTCACTTTCTAAATCGGCCAGTCTTTCCAAATCAATCTCACATTCTGCAATATTAAAATTAATTATATCAGGATAAATATCCTCCTTTTCTTTTTTCCTATAAAAGCTATAATAAAATACAAATAATGTTATTAACAAAATTCCTGTTACTAAAATTCTTTTTTTTAATATTACTTTATGCATCTTTTCCTCCTTTTCTCTATCTTAAATGATTGAATAAATTGTTAAAACAATTTATTCAATCATTTAGAACTATGACCTAATAATCAACACAAAACTTTTTTTGATTATCCTTGTACAATAATCGTCATACTTATCTTATTTAAATCTTATTATTCTATAAGTTACGGCGTTTGTTTTATCAAAATTATTATTAAATTCAGATAATGTTATATTTTTCTTATTATTACTATGATATGCCAAAGTTATTTTGCTCAAGTCATAAGAATTCTTTGAATTACTATTCCCTGTACAAATAACACTATGCGAAAACTTACTGCCCCGTGCGCATTGAATTATATCACCTTTTTTAACAATTAATTTTAACTGTTCAATTGTACAATTTGCACTATATGTAGCACCGGAATGTTTTTTCCAATATTGATAAAACTCATCCACAACCGTCCATGACTGCGTAGCCAGATAATGATATCCATCATATAAATGATACCATGCTTCATCATCTTTAATTACAATACGCTTTAAATAACAGTTTGGCGCTTTGTTTCTCATGGTCGCACCGCCTGCTATTGCACATTGAGAAACAAAATTAGTACAATCTACACCCGAAAAATAATGATAATCCCAATTATTAGGTGTTTCTGCATATCTATTCGCATAATCTACTGCCGCATTTGCATCATAAGAAGCATATAGCTTCATATGACTGGTCATAGTTATGGTTGAGACAATTAATCCCATTGCCATTATTTTTTTATAATTCATATTTTCCCTCTTTCTTTGTTCATTTTTCTTTTGTGTTTTACCTTATTTCCCTTTATGATTTTATTTGAATCCATTTCTTTTTTAGTCTTTCTATTTTTCCTCCTTTCCCATAAATTCTTCCTAATGATTTCTCTAAGACCAATGTAATTCAAAATAAAAACGCCTGCATTTGTATATTCCATTAACTTTACCCGAAATTATACAAATGTAGGCATATTCATCTTATAAAACTCTTTTATGTAAACCCATTTCTTCTATTTACACACCTTATCTTTTGTATAACCCATTTGGTCTTATTAATTAAACTTCCACAAATCATTATTAAGTAAGTTAACATTACCATATTTTACCATAACCTGTCAATATTATTTGGAAATTTTAAAAAATGCATATAACCTGTCTGTAATATAATATTCTAATTTTTTTTCACAATATACTCATCCAAATAACTTTCATCACCATACGGACCCACTTCAATTTCAAAATCCTTTTTTTAAATATTACTTTACTCATCTCTTTTCCTCCATCTCTCCACCTACCACCAATATTTCTCAAAATAAAAACGCCTGCATTTGAACAATTCATTTCTTACAAATATGAAATCATACAAACACAGGCATTTTTCTATTATAAATTCTATTTTTTAACCCTATTCCTTCTATTTATACCTTATCTTATGTATAACCCATCTAATCCTATTTCTTATACTTCCGCAGATTACTATTAATTTCTGAATCACACTTTTGGTCTGTAACTGTTCCAAAACCAGCCCTTATCTCACCTTCGTCCCCTTTGTATCCCGTTTTGCAGTTTTTAGCTTCCGCAATGCTATCTCTTTGCCTTTATATTCCACTGTCACATTATCCCCTGCATCTAAAAGATATACATGAGTAATAAAATCCTCCCCAGTCAGCTTAATTCCTCTAACTCCTACCGCTCCCTTTTTCTTATCCGGTATTTCTTTCAATTGAAATCTCAAAAATATGCCATGCTCCGTCTGCAAAACCACCACCATATCGGCGGAATCCGTTGCTGCCAGATTATAACTTCCTTCCGGCTCTGCACCAAACATTCCTAAATCATCAAACCCTAACTGCATGCCAGCCATATCCTCCGAAAATCCGTCTTCCGGTATGACTCCGCCGGAAATCATATCATCAGAGAAGTCATCCGAACCGCCGGATAACAATACCGGCATTTCCATTCCGAGAACTCCGCCAGCAGCCGGCTCATTCTGCAATCCAATATCCCCGGCAGCAATATCGGTCAGACACACGCTTGCCAATAAATCTCCTTCGTTTAACTTCGTGGCGGCAACCGTTTTTTTGCTGACATCAAACTCATTTCCCGATACCAGTTTCATCATGCCAAGAGCGCTGGTAAATAACAGCTTTTTATTTAACAGACTGCCTTTAGCGGCAGCAAATACAATATTCTCATCCCTGCTGCTATAATTACACAGATTGTCAATCGGCGTGCCCTTATCCTTCAGTTTTACATACGGAACCTCCAGAACCTTCACCTGATGCAGAATACCTTTATCCGTAAATACACAGATTTTATCCGTATTCATACAGGTAAATACATACCTGTTTTCTGCAACGACCGTGTCCCGGTTCTTTTCAAACAACGCAGTATCAATAGTCTTGGAATAGCCGAAACGATCCATTAAAAATACAACTTCCTGTTCCTCAATCTTATTTTCTTCAAATACTGCTTCCTTGCCATCTTCAATGACCGTTCTGCGTTCTACCGCATATTCCTTTTTAATGGCCAGCAGTTCTTTTTTTATAACTTTTGCCATGGCTTTCCGGCTGTTTAAAATTTCTTCATAGTCTGCAATACGGTTTACAATATTTTCATAATCCTTCTGCAATGCCAGAATTTCCAGGCCGATTAACTTATACAACCGCAAATCCAAAATTGCCTGAGCCTGTTTTTCCGTAAAGTTTAAATTACCGGCATACAATTCGGATTCCCTGCTCTTAAACCGGATATTCTCCGTAACGCCGTTCATCAGACAATTCTTTGCTTCCTTTAAACTATTGCTACCCCGGAGAATCTCAATAATCAAATCGATAATATCACAGGCCCGAATCAGACCCTCCTTGATTTCTTTCTGCTCCAGTTCCTTTTCCAGTAGCATGGTGTACTTTCTTGTCTGCAGCTCATACTGGAAATTTACGCAGTTTTCAATAATGGCTTTTAATCCCAGTACCTCCGGTCTGCCCTCTACGATGGCAAGCATATTGACGCCAAAAGTATCCTCCAGCTTTGTTTTTTTATAAAGCATGTTTTTTAATTTTTCCACATCTGCATTTTTCTTCAGTTCCAGAACAATACGGATGCCCTCTTTGGAAGACTGGTTGGAAATATCAACAATATCCTGGGTTTTTCTTGTTTCAATCAAATCACAGACGTCCGAAATAAATTTTCCGATATTGGCTCCAATCATCGTATAAGGAATCTCCGTGATAACCAGTTTATCCTTGTCCGATTTCTTTTCTCCCGGTTCAAATACCACTTTCCCTCTCAGTTTAATCTTACCGGTTCCGGTTTTGTATATCTCCGTCAGGTCGCTTTTATTGACTACCAGACCTCCGGTAGGGAAATCCGGTCCCTTTATATACTGCAGCAGTTCTTCCGTGGAAATGTTTCCACTGTCCATATAAGCAATCACCGCATCACATACTTCCGCCAGATTATGGGTCGGTATACTGGTCGTCATACCTACTGCGATTCCTTCCGCACCGTTAACAAGAATATTGGGAATCCGTACTGGCAATACTGCCGGTTCCTTCTCTGTTTCATCAAAATTCGGAACAAAATCCACCACATTTTTATCTAAATCCGCCAGATAAACTTCCTGAGTAAACTTCTTAAGTTTCGCTTCGGTATAACGCATGGCGGCAGCACCATCTCCCTCGATAGAGCCGAAATTACCGTGGCCATCCACCAGTGCCATTCCTTTTTTAAAATCCTGTTCCAGTACCACCAGTGCATCATAAATGGAACTGTCACCATGGGGATGAAACTTACCCATGGTATCGCCTACAATACGTGCAGACTTCCGATGGGGTTTATCATAATTCAGCCCTAACTGGTTCATGGCATAAAGCACCCGCCGCTGTACCGGCTTTAATCCGTCCCGCACATCCGGAACCGCTCTCTGACAGATAACGCTCATGGCATAGTCAATATAGGATTTCTGCATTAATTCCGAATACTCTGTACTGATTATGCTGTCCTCCGCCGTTTTCACATTATTCTCAGCCATTGTTCTCCTCCATATTTATTTTAAACCGGATAGTTATGGAACTTACCCGGTACATCTCTTATACATCCAGTTCCGCATCATGGGCATGGTCATGAATAAACTGACGTCTTGGCGCCACATCATTGCCCATCAGCATACCGGTCACCTCCGATGCCATTTTTCCGTCCTCTATTTCCACCAGTTTTAACAGACGTGTTTCCGGATTCAGTGTGGTTTCCCATAACTGGTCCGCATCCATCTCACCCAGACCTTTATACCGTTGCAGAGTAAACCCGGTATGACTTTTCCGGTATTTTTCCAACGCCTTGTCGTCATACAGATATTCACCCTGTCCCCTTTTCGGAACCGCCTTATATAATGGTGGCATTGCCAGATAGACATGGCCATGACTAATCAATTCCGGCATAAACCGATAAAAAAATGTCAGTAACAGCGTGGCAATATGAGCGCCGTCCACATCGGCATCGGTCATAATGATGATTTTATGATACCGCAGTTTTCCGATATCAAAATCATTTCCATACCCTTCAGAAAAACCGCAGCCAAATGCGTTAATCATCGTTTTGATTTCCGCATTTGCCAGTACCTTGTCCATAGTAGCCTTTTCCACGTTCAGAATCTTGCCACGGATTGGCAGAATCGCCTGGGTTCTCCGGTTTCTGGCCATCTTTGCGGAACCTCCGGCAGAATCGCCCTCCACAATAAAAACTTCACATTCTTCCGGCTTTCTGCTTTCACAGTTTGCCAGTTTTCCATTGCTGTCTATGGAAAATTTCTGCTTTACAAGCAGATTGGTCTTGGCTTTTTCCTCGGCTTTTCTGATTTTAGCGGATTTTTCCGCACAGCTGATTACAACTTTTAAATCTTCAAGATTTTTATCGAAATACAGTTCCAGCTCTTCTCCTGTCATCTCGGCAGTTACCTTTCCGGCATCGGGATTATCCAGTTTTGTCTTGGTCTGTCCTTCAAATCTTGGATCCGGGTGTTTCACGGCAATGACTGCCGTCATACCGTTTCTTACATCCAGACCGGTAAAGTTATTATCCTTTTCCTTTAAAATGCCCAGTTCTCTGGCATATTGGTTGATAATTGTGGTAAACTTTGTTTTATAGCCGGTAATATGGGTACCGCCTTCCTGGGTATAAATATTGTTACAGAATCCCAAAATATTTTCCTGAAACTCGTCTACAAACTGAAATGCCACTTCCACTTCAATCCCTTCGGAATCTCTTTTAAAATACACCACATCATGCAACGCTTCCTTACCGGTATTCAAATCCTTAACATAGGCTTTCAGCCCCTCTTCCTCATGAAAGATAATCGTTTCTTCTTCATCAAATCTTTTATTTTCAAAATGTATAGTCAGATTGGGATTCAGATAAGCAGTTTCATGAAGTCTGCTTTTAATAGCCTCTGCCTTAAAATATGTTTTCTCAAATATTTCTTTATCCGGCAAAAAACGCACCATGGTACCGGAATCATTTTTCCGGCAGGTACCGGTTTCTTTCAGGTCATACATTACCTTTCCCCGCTCATACCGTTGGTTATAAACCTTTCCATCTTTCTTAATGGTTACCTCCAGCCATTCAGAAAGGGCGTTTACCACCGAAGCACCTACGCCATGAAGGCCTCCCGATATTTTATAACCGCCGTCCCCGAATTTTCCTCCGGCGTGCAGTATGGTAAATACTACCTCAACCGCAGGAATTCCCGCTTTTTCATTAATTCCTACCGGAATTCCCCGGCCATTGTCCATTATCGTAGCTGTACCGTCTTTCTCCAATATTACACGAATCTCACTGCAATATCCTGCCAAATGCTCATCCACGGAATTATCCACAATTTCGTAAATCAAATGATTCAGTCCTTTGGTAGAAACACTTCCGATATACATTCCGGGACGTTTCCTGACGGCTTCCAGTCCTTCCAGTATGGAAATACTATTGGCATCATATGTTTTTGTTACCTTTGCTGACATAACTGCTAACCTTCCTTTATACAAAATGCTTCCGCAATAATTCATCACAGGACTCCAAGTGAGCATAATCGTTTAGCCGCTCCAGAGTTATGATTCCGGTATCCCCGTGATATAATAATTCCGTTATGGAACAGTTTTCAAAATGTTTTGCTATCAGAAACCGCTTAGGCTGGGGTATATGTAAAAGACCTGCCAGATAGCAGCGAATGGCTCCTCCGTGGCTGACTACCGCCAGATTCCGCTCCTTCATTTTTCCTGCATGTTCCAGAATCTCATTAATAGCTGCTGTCATCCGGTGACATACCTGCGCTCCATTTTCACCTCCGGGAATGCAAATATCCTGCTCCATCTTATCCCGTTCTTCAAAATATTTGCCATATTGCCGGTTCAGCTCCGCATTGGTCAATCCGGTAAGCTCTCCATAATCCATTTCCCGAAGTCCAATCCTTTGATACTCTCCCAGATCCGGCTCCAGACCCAGTTCCCTGCGTATCCCTTCAGCGGTTTCAACAGCCCTGATCAGATTGCTGGAATATACCCGGTCAATCTGATATTCTTTTAAACGTTTTCCCAGTAACTCTGCCTGTCTCCATCCTTCCGGTGCCAGGGAAACATTCACATTGCAATCGCTGCTGGACTGACGCCCATGACGGATTAAAAACAGTCTGATATCTTCCATGTTCCACTCTCCTGTTTCTAAAAATAATAATTCTACCGCACGCTGCTCTATGATTCCTCCCGTATATACTGTATCATTCCGGGTCCTAAATCTGTTGTAGGTCTTGGAATAAAATCAAACTTCTCATAAAATTTTTCTCTTCCTTTAGCACACATCAGACAGAGCATAATTTCTGAATCCGGTAATTTACTCTTCTTCACATACCCAATCAGACTCTGAATAATCATTCTTCCCACGCCACAGGACTGAACCTCCGGCCGTACCACCAGATCCTGTATGTAATCTATAATAACTCCGTCGCCTACAATCCTTCCCATTCCCACCGGCACCCCGTCCTTATATGCACAAACGGTAAACAGGCTCCGGCTTAACGCAGTCTGTGCCTGCTCCTTTGTTATTTTTTTCCAATTAACAGAATCCCGAAGTTCAAGATATGTTTTGACATCCAGACGGTTTTCTTTTAACTCTATCATTGGTTATCAACCTTTCCGGTGATATTCCTGTTTCACCTAAAAAATGTTTGAAAAATTCTTAATTTTTCAAACTAATATTGCTAGTATATCATAATTTATGAAATAATTCCATTTTTTCTTATTATAAATCCTTTGTAAATCCGGAAAAATAAATAACAAAAAATATCCTTGGTTTAAAGGCGGTGTTTCCTTGTATATCAAAAATCCCTACTATTCGTTAGGCTATCGCTTTTTTTATTTGTGTATGTGCGGATATGGAATATTTCTTCACTTCTCTCCGGATGATCCGGCGCATACAACACATATGTTTTCTTACTTTACAGTCCAGTGTAATATTTTTTGCTTTATCGTTTTTTTTATACTTTTTTTAAGTTCCCTGCTTTCTATCCAGTATCCCAATGAAAGTGTTAAAATGTACTTTACCCATTTAAATGGAATGGCACTTCTTTCCATTATCATAACTTTTTTAACATACCATTTTGTGTTAAGCGGTTCCGGCTTCTCCATGACAGAAGATACAAGCGCAACTATCCTGAAAACAGTTACACAGGAATCTTCGGTTCTGATTCCGCCTCCCAGCGAACGGGATATATATGTACATTATCTGATACCGGCGCTTACTCTCACAGACTGGCTCCTGTTTGAACCAAAGGGAAAATTCAAAAAATATGATCCGATTTTATGGCTAATACCAACGTTAACCTATTTTTTCATGACCATTATCCGGTGTGAGGTATTCTCAAATGATTACCCATACGCCTTTTTAAATCTTAACCAGCTGGGAATCTTTAACGTGACAGCTATAATATTGGCATTTACTGTTATTTCTTTATTTTTGGGGTATATAATTGTGGGATTTGATTTGATATTGGCACACAGGAAAAAAAGAATGTAACAATTCGGGCGGAATTGCTGCAGGTGGATTGCTGTTTATTTGGCCAGCAGGACGCAGAATCGGAAACCTTCGGGCACAAGCCGGCTCCTCTTCAAAAGCCGGAAAGTTCTAAGTGTTCTGCGACAGATATCGGAAGGCGGACGCTACCGTCAGAAATTCGGCGTCCATGCCTCACTTCTGACTTTGCCTGACCTCGTGTCAGGCAATGGCTGTTTATTATAGCAGAACACTAAGAACTTTCAGACTTTTTCCGAAAGTCGCCAGCTTGCGCCCGAAGGTTTCCGCTTCTGCTGTTCTCTGCCAAATTTACAGAATAAGTAATTTTTCAGCCTCTATTCAACAGACAAAATACTGCAATCCGGTATTGTAAATTTATCCAACGTACAGCAGTTATGTCCGGGAAAGGCGGTTCGAATGTGACTACGGAAGGCAGATTGGAAGTTCTTAGTATTCTGTTTTGATTTCAGCTATCAACTGACACGATGTCAGTTGAAGGCGGATTTGAGGCAGGATGCCGAATATCCGCCGGTAGCGTCTGTCTGCGAACACTTCCCGCAGAACACTTAGAACTTCCATCTGCCTGTAGTGGAACGTTCGAACCGCCTTTCCCGGACATAGCTGCGTCCGTTTAGCCAATTTACAATCCACCCACAGCAATTCTGCCCGAACAACTACAAAAAATGAGCCCCCTATTGAACAGAGGCTCATTTTTTTTACCGGATTCTCTCCGGAAATCCCACTTTTTTCTGTACTTTCCGCAGTGTTTTTAATGCATAATAATTGGCTTTTTCATCATTTGCCTTAATGATACCGTCAATATAACTCTTTTCCTTTGATAGTTCGTTAAATTTATCCTGAACCGGTTTTAACAGGGCGGCCACAGATTCTCCGACTGCCATCTTAAACTCTCCGTATCCTTTTCCGTCAAATTCTTTCTCCGTTTCTTCCGGTGTTTTTCCGGTTACGGAAGAATAAATATCTATCAGATTCTTAATTCCCGGCTGGTCTTCCGAATATCTGACACAAGCCTCTGAATCCGTAACGGCACGCTTAAATTTCCGGATAATGGCATCCGGTTCATCCATCAGATATATACTGGCATTCGGGTTCTCATCGGATTTGGACATCTTCTTTGCCGGGTCCTGAAGACTCATAATCTTCTTTCCGGTCTTGCCGAGATACGCCTCCGGTATGGTAAACACATCTCCGTAAATTCCGTTAAACCGCTGTGCAATGTCTCTGGTAATTTCCAAATGCTGCATCTGGTCCATTCCCACCGGCACCACATCCGACTGAAACAGCAGAATATCCGCCGCCATCAGTACCGGATAGGTAAACAGACCGGCATTTATATTGTCCGCATGTTTAGCCGCCTTGTCTTTAAACTGTGTCATACGGTTCAGTTCCCCCATATAGGTAAAGCAATTCAGAATCCAGCTCAGTTCTGCATGGCCCGATACATGGGACTGATAATAGATACAATTTTTCTCCGGATCCAGCCCCGCCGCAATATATAACGTAAGCAAATCCCTTGCTCTCTTTCTGAGTACCGCCGGGTCCTGTCTGACCGTAATGGAATGTAAATCCACAACGCAATAAAATGTCATATATTCATCTGCAATATCTACCCAGTTCTTTAATGCTCCCAGATAATTTCCAAGAGTCAGAGTTCCGGTTGCCTGCATTCCGCTAAATAACGTCTTTTTTCCGTCTAACATAGTTCCTCTTTTCCGCCTTCTGTGACTATTACTTATTTGATTATTCCTGCAATAAAAATAATCTGTTTACCATATACTTTAATTATATTTCAGGGATTTGTCAATTAATTTCTATCTTACACGGCGTATTTGCTGTAAATATCTTAATTTCTTTATTTCCTCTGCATCGGGTTCTTTTACTTCCACAATCTTTGAACCAACAGAAATGCTGATACCGTCTGCTTTTCTGGCAATTCTCTTTATATCTGCAATTTTATAAACCTGCATGATAACCTGATTCAGAACCAGATAATTTTGTGTCAGCGCTATCCGTTTCCCGTCTACCCCTGCCTCTGAACCGGTATACTCGTACAGAAATCTCCGAATACTGTCTTTATTTTCCGTATCTGCCGCCAGAACGCGATACGGAGCTGTAATCCGCCAGATGATATGAGCCGGAACAACAATGCAGCACACCAGAAGCAAAACGGAGAGTTCTATCAGTACCGTTTTATCTTCTTTGAGATTTGGTGAGGAAAGGGCATAAAAAGAAGGTATCACTGCTGCCAGTAAATAAACAATCATGGCTCCGCAATATATGACACAGACTCTGGCAATGCTATTCTGATATAGCAACAGTATTTTCAGTAAAAAACATTTATGATTTTTCTCATCATTCCATTTCGGAATTTTTATTTTCATTGTAATCAATGATAATAAAAGAGCAACGGAAACAATAAACATCTTATACAATATAAGCAGAAGTCCATATGTAATAAGCTTTATCAAAAAATCGTCTGCGTGAAGCAGAAAATCTCTGCTCACCCAGACGGTATATCCTAAGACTCCTGCCAATCCCAGGGCAAGCACTCCTTCTATCCCGCATAAATGAATGAATACTGTCCGCTTCCTGGTTTTTCTGCGAATCAGCAAATAACAGACAGTCATCAGAGCAAAATAAAAGAGTACAAACAAAAACAAGGGCAAGGCATAAGTGTTCCAGGAAATCATATATCTCAAAGACTGATTCAGCGGTGCGGAGAAAATAGTATCAGACACAAAAGCGTCCATCATCCCGCCAGTAAGAATCAGTATTCCCGGAACCAGCATCACTAAAACCGTTTCAATCTTCGAATCCTTTTTCAAAATAATATAGACAGTCTGAAACGTAAAAACAGCAGATATTGTCAGCGTCAGATAAATCATTGCATCAGAACCGGAAGGATGGGGTTCGGCATAAAAAACAAATAAAATCGAATGAAAAAACTCAAAAATACGTTCCATTTTAATCGTTACCTCACAATATAACGAATCGTTTTCCTGGCAGAACGTCCCAGCAAATCCGTAACGGCATATGTCACCTCATAGGTTCCGGTTACATTGCAATTAACACTTCCTGTTATCTTTAAATCTTCTGTAATATCATTGCCACAGGTATCAAGAGCAGTCACTTTTTCCAGTAAATCCACTTTATGTCCCTGTATCACATAAATAGTATCGTCGGCTATGATTTCCGGTTCTTTATCATTCCAGGGATTTTCTTCCGACGGGTCTGTAGGATCCCATACCGTATCTTCCGGCAATTTGATAACTTCCGGAATTCCCAGCGGTCCGGGATTTTCGTCTTCATAAATTTCTACTGTGGTTCCAAGCCGGCAGTATTCATATATCCATTTTGCATCCTCTACGGTAAGGCGGATACAGCCATGGGAGACCGGTTCTCCCAGTTTGTTGAATTCTTCCGCAATCAGCGTGTCTTTCTGATCGGATTCATAAGAAGAAGAATGGAACAATATCTGTCCCACAATTCTGGTGGCATACTGACCATATACATCAAACAACAGTTTTCGAAACTCATATTTATGTGTGGTCTTATAAACACCCAACGGTGTATTATCTCCGCCGGTGGAACACCGCATTGCCTTTACCGGGATGGTAAATTCTCCGTCTTCATCCGGTATGTATACGGTAATACAATTTTTCAGCCGGTTAACCTTCAGCAGAAATCTCATTCTGTTAATCTGTTCTCTTGTGAGATTTCCGTCTACCAGTTCACCAGAAGTAGCTACATTCTGATACCATAACTCTCCAGCACTGGCAACTCCTTCTGGAAGAGAAATATCCAAACCATTATTTGAGAGTTCTCCGGAACTGTGTTCCGGGTTGGTTTCTCCAGGGGTATGTTGATTCGGAGAGAGTTCTCCCTGGGTATTATGGATATTCCCGCTGCTTCCAATGGGTACCCGGTGACTGTTATCAGCCGTTCCATGAGAACCGGCTGATTCCCCATAAACCACCTGACCCGTTCCGTTAACTTTAATAATAACGGTAACCATTACCATTACAAACATAATTAATGCAGAATAGGTCAGAACAACTCTCCGGTTTGGAAACAGAAACATAAGGATTCGTTTCGGCAGAACCATGAAAAAATGAATAATATGCAAAAATGCCAAAGCGACTGCTAAAATCAGTGTAATCAACCGATCCGGCATTTTAAATTTTCTGCAGAACATTGCAATCTTTTTTAAAACTTCAACTCGTTTATTCATCCAAAACTCCAATACACATTTTCTACAAGCATATACATATGTATATGCTTGTTTATAGTGTACCATAACTGCGAAAAATGTCAATCGTCCGCTACTGATTCCATTGCCTTAATGAGCCTGGTATATTCTTCCTGCCGGTAAACCTGGTAATAACCAGAATGACACTTACAATTGAAAGGAAAACAACCGCTGTTATTCCTCCCAGCAATCCCCATGGAATTTTATAATATAAACCGCTAATACTCCCCCGCATATACAGATTCGCAAGAAATGTCGTAATCACAGAGCATACAAATACCGTCGGCAGACAGATGAAAATCATTTTTATTATATGATAGGTTAGTACCAGCGAGGCTTTTTTATCCCTGATTCCAATTACTCTCAGCATTGTAATCTCATTTTTCAACTGATGATAATTTACACAGACCATAATAACGGTATTTAAAATCACCAGTCCGATAAACAATACTGCTGTCAGAATACTGGTTACTGTATAAGTATTTATAATTTCCTGTACGCTTTCATTCCACTGTCTGAGATTTTTCACTGTATAATTATTATTTCTTCCAAGAATTGAGAATAACTCCATTTCTGTAATATCAAAAGGCTGAATATATACTTTCATCGGATACCATTTTAATGCCAGTTTTTTATATGTATTTAAATTAACAAGAACAATCGGCTTATAATATATATCCTCATCATAAAAATCAAAGGTCAATTTTTCTATTTCCTCTTTTATTTTAATAGGCATATCTTCATATATTAAATCACCTGTTTCTGTTAAATCATCCTTTTTTACACTTACTGTAAATTCATCATTTTTCTGAAATCCACAATCAAAACCAGTTCCTTCAAATGCACGAACCTGACGAATCAATATGCATTCGTTATCTGCCAGATTCTCCACACTCTGCGAATTCAATCCTAGCAGTTTTGCAGACTCTTCCTCTACCCCTACAAAAACAACCTCCATGTCAAACTTTAAATGACTGTTTTTATCAAGTTCCATTTTATTATAAGAACTGTTTTCACACAGATATTCTTTGAATTCTCCCCTAATAGCTGCTTTCTCTATCTTTACGCTACGATGGTACACATAAGAAGGAAAAACAGACATTCCCCCGGCCTCCTTCAATTGTGCAAAACTTTTTACATTATATTCGTCCTGTACTTCAGCATCATATTGATACTGAATAAATTCTACCAGATATTCATAGTCCTTTGGTACCTCCTGCAATTGTCTGATTAATTTCATAAAATAAATGGTGGTAACACAAATAATACTGCTGATAATTACCATCAGACACATTACAATGTACTTCCAATGGCTCATATTCCGATTTCTTTTTGCCAGATATATATATATATTTGCATCTGCATCCAATTTGGAAGAAGCATTTTCAATCCATTTTTTCTTTTGTGTCTGATTTGCTCTCTTTGTAACAATAACAGACGATAGAATATTCAGAATAATAAACAGCAAACCACAGATTACCGCTCCTGTCAGACACAGCCCCATATGTCCCGATGTATCATAACTCCGCATCAAAAAAGATATTACACCTGCCGAACCAAGGAAATCAATCAGTCCGCTAACTGACAGTATCAGTATGACACTCATTACATAACCTGTATTACTCTGTTTCCAGGATATTCCTATCTTTTCATAAACAGCCATTTGTTTCTGCAGCCCCATATAATAAAACCGCAGCATTATATAGGTAATAAACAAAATCAGTATCAGTACACATACAAGCATGATTACCAGAAAACCGTTTGTATCTTTCAATCTTCCCTGATTACTAATCTCCGCCTGCCCCATTGCTGCCCGGTTCTCAAAATAATCTTTGATATTATATTTTTCTATCATGCGATTCATTTTACTTTTATACGACAGGGAACCGGTATTAATCAACATTGAAAAAGATGTCTCATCTTTTCGCATTTTTCGGATAAATATATTAATAATCGTATCCGACATATCCCCTGTCAGGTTGTTCTCAATCAAACCACAGATTTTATATGTTTTACCGTTTACTTCCACGCTCTGTCCCAGATAATTTCCATCTGAAAATCCATTACGATAGATATATTCTCTTTGGCACAATATTTCTTCTCCGTCTGATGGAAATCTTCCTTCTGTGAGTTGAACAGCACCCAGTGTAAGATAGGATTCATCCGAAGAAATGATAATGGTAAATTCTGATTCCTTCCAAAATGCGTTTTCAGAATATACTGCGTATGATTTGCAATCTTTCTCCTGCTTAATCTGCTCTGTTTTTTCGGCCGATAATCCCTCAAATCCAATCTGATATTCCCCATACATAGCTTTGCTGTTTTCAACCTTTACGGAAATATTCAAGCAAACCATACCCGCAAGACTCATAACCAGCAGCCCGCATAGCAGAAAAAGTGCTGCCATTGCTTTGCATATTTTATTTTTGCGAAGATAGCTTTTCATTATCATCAGGATAGAACTCTTTTTTATTTCCATAGATATTTTCCTCTGTTAATCTCCAGTATTTTATCTGCCATGCCGGCAACTTCCATATCGTGTGTCACATAAATCAAAGTATTGGAAAACTTTTCACTGCACTTACGCAACAATTCCATTACCGCTTTACTGTTCTCATAATCCAGACTTCCTGTAGGCTCATCTGCAAAAATGATTCCCGGCTTATTAATCAATGCCCTGGCAATGGCAACCCGCTGCTGCTCCCCAATGGATAACTGCTCCGGAAAAAAACGAGTTCTGTGACCAATATTCAAAACCTGAATCAGTTCCTCCACATACTCCCTGTCATAGCTTTTATGTTTAACCACCGCAGGCAAAATAATATTTTCAAACACATTTAACGAATGAAGCAGATTAAAAGTCTGAAAAACAAATCCCATTCTGCTTAGCCGTAAATCCGCTAATTGTGTCTTTTTCATGGCAGTAATCTCTTTCCCCTCCATAAATATGGTGCCGGAATCCACTGTATCAATACCGCTTAGGATATTTAATAATGTGCTTTTTCCGGAACCGGAAGGGCCTACGACAGCTATAACCTCTTTCTCCGCAACTTCCAGGCTTAAACTATGAATAACGGAAATTTTATCCTGACCGTTTTGATAGGATTTACTGATATCTTTTGCAACTATTATATTATGATTCATTGTCATACCCATGCCAATCACAGACCCGCCAGTGAAACAACGGACATTCTGCATTTTTCCTTTCCTGTTATTTTTTTCATTCTTTTTTTCTGATATCTGTTTCTACCGGTCGAATATCCTTTAACGAAATGATTTCTGTTTTGCTTCCCAATGCATTATTGTAGTATAGTTTAATTTCCTGCTGGAGTACATAGTCCACAATTTCCTCATCTGTCAGTCCCCCGGTATACATATGCATAAACACCGGACAAGCCTCCCCGTTTTTAAATGACCGGACAAAATCAGTAGTCAGATTGTCTGTACAAGTCAACATTCTTGAATCTTCACTTCCAGTTGTAATATATCCCCGGATATCATTTTGAGAAAATATACTTCTGTTATTTATTTTTAAATCAATACTTATTACCCGAAAATCATTTTCATCTCCTTCCGGAAATTTTCCATTTAAACGCAATAATGTAGAATATTCTGCTGCAAACCCACCATTATAAACTTCATTATAACGATGTCTCATTGAATCAAGATCAGAATCATCCAATGGCATTACAGTTACTTTTACTCCTTCAATTTTAATGGGTGCATGTATCTGATAATAATATAAAACTGATATCACACTTAATATAAGCAAAATTACAATAGTTTTTTTAAGATATTTTTTCAATTGTTTCTCCTTTGCAAATAATATTTAAGTTAACATGTTACAATTTTTAATGGTATATAATATTTATTTTTATGGCATTATCTGCTGTGCCTTGACCATTATACCCATATACCACATTTCTCATCAGCGCTGTTAATGTCATTCCTAACGCCAGTACTTTCTGAATCTTTTTTCTCATGTTCTTTTCCTCCATAATCGCTTATCTTAATTATTCTTAACCAAAAAATGCCACAAGTATATTAAATGTATACCTGTGACACATAAACTTCTATTATTTCCTCTGTTCTCTTTTGTCCATTATCCACTTATTTATACTCGTAAACCCAATTTCCCAATTAAGTATCCATATTTTACCATTTATTTTTTATTCTGTCAATTATTATAATGAAATATCTCCGTTTCTTATTCCGCTATTTCATCCAGAACAAAAAATACCCATATGCATTACCTAATTTCGGTTCTGCATACAGGCATTTCATGTTCTGTTTTTCTATTTCACTGTAGCAATATCAATCAGTGTCAGATTGTCTCCCGCATTGCTCTCCAGACTGGTCAGCAGCGCGTTTACTGTATCCAGCGATGTAAAGCAGTTTACACCGGTTTCAATAGAAATACGGCGGATTAAGAAACCGTCTCTGGTCTTATCCCTTCCTTGTGTGGGAGTATCCACCACAATATCAATCTTATGCTCCAGCAATAAATCGATGACCGTTGGTGATTCCTGAGACAGCTTATTGACCTTAATAGCATTGACACCATTGGCCTGTAATACCTTTGCGGTACTTCTGGTAGCATAAACCTCATACCCCAGCTTTTCAAATCGCTGTCCGATGAAAATGGCATCCTTCTTATCCGCATCATTTACCGTAATAATCACTTTCTTATGCTTTGGAAGGTTAACACCGGCTCCAAGGAACGCCTTATACAGCGCTTCATCAAATGTTCTGGCAATACCGAGACATTCACCGGTCGACTTCATTTCCGGTCCAAGGCTGATTTCCGCACCGCGAATCTTCTCAAAAGAGAATACTGGCATCTTGATGGCAATATAATCCGCTTTCTTCTGTAAGCCCGGTTCATAGCCCAGTTCCCGAATGGTTTTACCCACAATCGCCTTGGTTGCCAGCTTTACAATCGGAATTCCCGTAACCTTGCTGATATACGGAACGGTACGGCTGGAACGCGGATTTACTTCGATAACATATACCTCTTCTCCACATACGATAAACTGTATATTAATCATACCCTTTACATGCAGGGAACGGGCCAGCCGTCTGGTATATTCTTCTAAGGTATCTATGGTCTTCTGTGTTAAAGACTGTGCCGGATAGACGGAAATACTGTCACCGGAATGTACACCGGCTCTCTCAATATGCTCCATAATACCCGGAATCAGAATATCGGTTCCGTCACATACGGCATCTACTTCAATTTCCTTACCAATCAGGTATTTATCAACCAAAATTGGGTGATCCTGTGCAATCCGGTTGATAATATTCATAAATTCCACAATTTCATTATCATCGGTGGCAATCTGCATACCCTGACCGCCTAATACATAAGACGGTCTGACCAATACCGGATATCCCAGTTCATTTGCTGCGGCAACCGCCTCCTCACAGGTAAATACGGTCTTTCCGGATGGTCTTGGTATCTCACATTCCTCCAGAATGGCATCGAACAATTCCCTGTCTTCTGCCGCATCCACATCTTCTGCCTTTGTTCCCAGAATTGGCACACCCATTTTCATAAGGCTTTCCGTCAGCTTAATGGCTGTCTGTCCGCCAAACTGAACTACGGCTCCATCCGGCTTTTCCAAATCTACGATATTTCTTACATCCTCCGGTGTCAACGGTTCAAAATACAGTTTATCCGCAATATCAAAGTCCGTGCTGACGGTTTCCGGATTATTGTTAACAATAATGGTCTCATATCCCTCTTCTTTAAATGCCCAGGTACTGTGAACGGAACAGAAATCAAACTCGATACCCTGACCGATACGAATCGGACCGGAACCCAGAACCAGAATTTTCTTTTCCGGCTTTGTTTCAATGACTTCATTTATGCTTCCAAAGCAGGAATAATAGTATGGTGTAGTGGCCTCAAATTCTGCGGCACAAGTATCCACCATCTTAAATGCCGCAGTGATACCATGTTCCATTCTCATGGCATGTATCTCTTCTTCTGTCCTGCCGGATAATGCGGCAATCAGTTTATCCGGAAATTCAATCCGCTTTGCCTCTGCCAGTAATTCCGGAGTCAGCTCTTTCTCTCTCAGAGATTCTTCCATCTCTACAATTATTGCAATCTTATCTATGAACCAGATATCAATTTTCGTAATATCATGAATCTTTTCATAATCAAACTTTCTTCTCAAAGCTTCCGCAATCACCCAGATTCTTCTGTCATCTACAATGGCAAGCTGTTCGGTTAATTCTTCATCATTTAATTCTGAGAAATCATAATCCAATAAACTTTCCACATGCTGTTCCAGGGAACGGATGGCTTTCATCAATGCACCCTCAAAGTTTGTGCAGATACTCATAACTTCTCCGGTTGCCTTCATCTGTGTGGTAAGGGTTCTTTTGGCAGTAATAAACTTGTCAAACGGAAGTCTTGGAATCTTCACAACACAGTAATCCAGTGTCGGTTCAAAACTGGCATATGTTTTTCCGGTTATGGCATTTTTAATCTCATCCAATGTATAACCCAGTGCAATCTTTGCAGCAACCTTTGCAATCGGATACCCCGTTGCTTTAGAAGCCAGTGCCGAAGAACGGCTGACACGCGGGTTAACCTCAATCACACAATATTCAAAACTGGTAGGATGTAAAGCATACTGAACGTTACATCCGCCGGTAATATTCAACTCGCTGATAATATTCAATGCAGAAGTACGAAGCATCTGATATTCCTTATCTCCCAAAGTCTGGGAAGGCGCTACAACAATACTGTCACCGGTATGCACACCAACCGGGTCGATATTTTCCATATTACATACGGTAATGCAGTTTCCGGCACTGTCCCGCATCACTTCATATTCAATTTCTTTCCAGCCTGCAATACAGCGTTCTACCAGAACCTGTCCCACACGGCTGAGGCGGAGACCGTTGGACAGAATATCTACCAGTTCATCCAGGTTATGAGCAATTCCGCCGCCGCTTCCGCCCAGTGTATAAGCAGGACGAAGCACCACCGGATATCCGATCTGGTTAGTAAATTCAATACCTTCTTCTACAGATTCCACTACCTTGGATGGCGCACAAGGCTCACCAATTTTCTCCATGGTATCTTTAAATTCCTGGCGGTCTTCCGCCTTCTTTATTGTCTCTGGTGTGGTTCCGATTAATTTCACATTGTGAGTCTGTAAAAAGCCGGTCTCGTCCAGCTCCATGGCAAGGTTCAATGCCGCCTGTCCGCCCAGTGTAGGCAGTACGCTGTCCGGTTTTTCAATCTCTATCAGCTTCTCCAGAACTTTTACGGTCAATGGCTCTATATATACTTTATCCGCAATATCTTTATCCGTCATAATGGTGGCAGGATTGGAGTTCACAAGAACAACCTCAATACCTTCTTCTTTCAGGGAACGGCATGCCTGCGTTCCGGCATAATCAAACTCTGCCGCCTGTCCGATTACAATCGGACCTGAACCAATTACTAATACTTTTTTAATATTCGGATTCTTAGGCATTCTTTTTTCCTCCCATCATATCTAAAAATTCGTTAAACAATAAGCTGGAATCCTGAGGACCAGGGCAGGCTTCCGGATGGAATTGTACGGTAAATATATCTTTATTTTTGTACCGCAGTCCTTCCACAGTCTTATCATTAACATTAATAAAGCCAACCTCTGCAATATCCGGAGAAATGGTTTCACTGTCAACCACATAACCATGATTCTGTGATGATATATATACCTTTCCGCTCTTTAAATCCTTAACCGGATGATTTCCACCTCTGTGACCGTACTTCATCTTGTGAGTATCAGCTCCTGTTGCTAAAGCCATTAGCTGATGCCCCAGGCAGATGGCAAAAATCGGTACATCCGATTCATATAATTTTTTAAGTTCTTCTATAATTGATACACATTCCTTTGGATCTCCTGGTCCGTTTGAAAGCATAATTCCGTCCGGCTTTGATGCCAGAATTTCTTCTGCTGATGTAAATGCAGGATAGATTGTTACATCGCAGCCACGCTCATTCAGGGACTTTGCTATATTATTTTTTGCACCAAAATCCATAAGTGCAACCTTATAGCCGTCTCCTTTCAAAACGGATTTTTCTGTACATGTTACTTTTTTAACCACACCTTCCGGCTTGTACGCTTTTAATGCCGGAAGAATTTTATCCAAATCATAATTTTCATTCGTAGTAATCATACCGTTCATGGTTCCCTTTTCTCTCAAAATCTTGGTCAGGGCCCTGGTATCAATACCTGCAATGCCGGGTATATCATTTTCCTCCAGAAAATGCTGAATGGTATCTTCACTTCTGAAATTACTTGGCAGTCTTGATAATTCTCTTACTATATATCCATCCGGCCACGGTTTTAAAGATTCCTTATCCGCATGGCAGATTCCGTAATTTCCAATCAAAGGATATGTCATAACCACTGCCTGTCCCGCATAAGACGGATCGGTAAGTACCTCCAAATACCCTGTCATAGAGGTATTAAATACGATTTCACTGATGATTTCTCTCTGTGAACCAATGGAGGTTCCCGTAAAAACAGTACCATCTTCAAGTATTAGAAAAGCTTTCATTCTGTAACGTCCTTTCTGTATGGAATGTGTGTTCTTAATTTTTCTCAAATTGTAAAGATTATACAGTATATAGCCCTATATTTCAACCTTTTTTTTAACAAAGAAATGCTCTGTCCAATTCTTTTCCATAATCAATTATTAATAAAACACATGGTCTCCAATAATCTCTCCTTCTCTGGAACCGTCATTCATCCGGAAGAATAACCAGCTGCCGACAATCTTTCCTTCTTCCAGAACTTCTCTGGCCGCTCTGTAACAGGTTTCATTGGCTCCTCTGGCAAGAACCAGTGAAAAACGATTGCTGACCGTTACCGGCGTAAACTGATACGGCTGATATATCACTTCATATAATGTATTCGGAAATCTGGTGCTGTTAATCCGGTTCATTACCACTGCGCCCACACACAGCATTCCGTAATAGCTCTGGTCTCCGGCTTCACATTCAATCAATGCTGCCAGCATATCCAGATCTTTTTCACCTGCAACATAATTATTTTCATATGGACTGGTGGTTTCCTCATAAGGTTCCGTGGTCTCTTCAGTCACTATATTTCCGTTTTCATCGGTAACCGTCTCTCTGGTCTGGTTCTGCTCCCTGCTGGCTTGTTCCCTGCTGGCCTGCTCTCTGCTTTCCCGTTCCTTTCTGGCCCGCTCAATACTTTCTGCCTCCAGAATGCTGGATTCCTCAATCCGTCTGGACTCATCATCAATGGCCTGCTGATTTCTTTCCACCTGCTTCTCATATTCCAGCGCCGCCCTCTCAGCTTCTGCAATATCTGCCGCATAAGCTTTAATACGCTCATTGGTATCCGAAATTTTTGCCGAAATCAGCATCTGCTGCTCCTGTGCTTCACTCTGTAATTTTTCCAGTTCAGCCTGATCGGTCAGACATTTGGACTCTTTCTCGGTTATGGATTGTTTCGTATTCTTATATTCCTGCAGCATACGCCTGTCATATTTTACCAGTTCCGAAACAAACTCTGCCCGGTTAAGATTATCCGCAATGCTTCCCTTGGATAACAATATCTCTATATAAGAAGTATCTCCCATTTCAAACATATACTGGATTCGCTTTTTCATATCCTGATACTGCTGGGATTCCTGTTCTTTTGCCTCATCCAGCTCCTGCCGGGTCTGTACCAGCTCCGCCTCTTTCTCCGCTATCCGGTTTCGGATTCCTGACAGCTTTTCATTAATAACTGCCAGTTCGGAATTCAGACCTGATACAAGATTTTCCAATGCCGTTTTGGATTCCTGCAGATTGGAAGCCTGCTCTTCATACATGGACTGACTTTGTTCATTTGCTTCTTTTTCGCTCTCCAAATCCGATATATTTCCGGATGCTTTCCCTACCTGTGAATATAATATTACAAATATTATAATAATGAAGGAAAAAAGTATCGTGCTTATGTATTTTTTTTTCATACAATCATTCTCTTTCTTTCATTAACAGCCTGTCTGCAATTTTCCTGTTTATTCTATCAATTATACGGCCGGTTTGCAAGAAAAAATTTTAATCGGTAAAAATTTCAATACAGGGTATATCGGCTCCTGATAATTTCAATGCTATTGAAATTATGTTAATTATGTGGCATAATATGTTTAAACAAACTTTGGACGCAAGATGAGGTATAATGAGTATGAACTTTAAAGAATTTATTACCCGAAAAAAAAGCATTGTAATAATTTTTACATTTGAAGCTATATTATTTATCCTATTTTTCACTTTATGGATTGTCTATGGCGATGCGAATAACGCTTCACGAACAAAAGATGTAGATATTTCAAATGCAGCAACTATTGAACATGCAATTTCAACCGCACTAAATGATTATGTATCTGCTAAAAACCCTGTCTCATCAGAAGCGTCATCCAGTGAAAATCCGAATATGATAACATCTGTTACAGATGAAAATGAAATAGTAAATTATATTTATGCCAATGACATTCTGGCTGCTGCAAAAAAAGATGTAACCGATAAGCTTTCCTGGGAATATCAGGTTTACAGCAATTTGCCTGCACAAATTGTGGAAGACAACGATAAAATAGTCTTTTTTGTAAAAAAAACAGATACTGATTTCTTTGTAAAAATCAGCGGCTCAATAAAAGAAGGCTTTGAGGTACAGGTAAAACCTGCAAAAGAAGACCCTTTTTCCAAAGAACGTTAATACATAAAAAGAAACGGAACAGTTCTATCCAACGAACTGTCCCGTTATTTTTATACCTTCTCACTTTATTTAAATATATCTGTTACCCACTCATCCAGCATCTTTGAATAATTCTCTTCACTCTTTTGTTCCACAAAGCACTCCCGACTGTCATTTCCAAAGTATACGATTAAGCGTAACAAAAGTTTCATTTTGACTTCATTATTGGAATCCTGCAACAACCTCCAAATCTCATCAAAGGATTTCCTGTCTCCAAACATTAAATGGTCAATAGAGACACCGGTTACTTTTTTCAGACGACGCATGGTTCGAATTGATATGTTATAATTTCCGTTTTCCATCTTTTTGTACAATGTAACAGATATTTCCAACAGTTCTGCCATTTCTTCCTGTGTGTATTCCAGTGCTTCCCTCAGTTTCCTCAAACGTTTTCCTGTTTCCCATTTTGCTATTGTTCTTTCCATAATTAATCTCAATATACACCTTTCTCTTTTTCTGGTTCGGACATTGTCTATACGATGTATAGTTGAAAAAGATACAATGTCCTATTATTAACGCCTGTATATTGATTAATTTTATATATTTTACGATTTTTTAACATAAATATTACATATCCTTTTTATGTATATTCTGTCCACTCCCCCCTTCCCCATGCGAAAATAAATAGAAATGTGTTTCGCTAAAATACAACAGGATTGAAATTATCATATGAACCACCATACCCAGTCCAAACAAATGAATGATAAAATGTATATTTAAAACAAATACATCTCTTTTAAATAAACCATACATAATTCCATAATATACAATGTTGACAATGACCGAATTAATAAATATATAAACAGTTTTTCCTTTGGAAACAAACCACCCATCTATCATAGCAGCAATGATATAGCATACATAATATGGTACCAAAACATATAGTATATTCAAAATATCTTTGTCATTGCTGATTCCCATAATATCATGTATAAAAAATCTCCAAAAAGGTATTGTAATACCCCATACAGATAAAATCACACAGACATATTTCCAGACATTATGAAATTTAATATCGGTCAGCGAATTCTTCTGAATAATCTGTGCCAGACAGGTAACCGGTACCAATAACCAGCCCCATACAAAATTATTTGCAATCCAATAGTTTCCCGATTCCAAAACCGCATTCACCATGCGGCAGACAATAAAACCATAGATAAAATTATCTAAAAATATCTGTAATCCGGAAAAGAAACCTATTTTTGACCATGAGCGTAAAAAACCTTTGCCACAGACAGTAAATGTAATATATTTCTTTTTCAGAATGATGTACAGTGATAAGATTGCTATACACGTATTGACAATAATTTCTGAATAGGATGCACCTAAATCTTTAAATACCGGTATCATTAAATAATCAAATAATGACAATAAAAGTAATTTAATCATGGTAAATAATACTATGTAATTATATTGACCATACAGTATAAATAATAAATTTGCAAATCCCCCGATAAAGGCTATCAGCATAGATATTGACTGCAGCAAGAGATATTTCTCCGCCGCTTCCGCATTCATAAAAGCTGATATGTTACCGATATATATTGAAATTATTAATGTAAAAAGAAAGTACACCCCAAATGACAATAGGAATGTAAAACCATTTTTCCCGGATTCTTTGTTTTTAAGAAGAAAATACAATGGCGTAATAAAAGCAGTCGTAATAATCTCGTCCATCAAATCAAACCATTCCATCTGACCCAATATATTAATATCTACATTATTTACTGATACAATATTCATCCGGAGCAATAAATAGACAGATGGTAGTATCATCCATAAAACCAAACTCAAAAAAACTTTTATATCTCTTTTTTTCTGCATAATATCCCTCGCTTTTTACCTTAATTATATCTCCTTTTTATATTTTTGTACTAAATATTTCCATACGGTCCCGGCTATTTTATTGTACTAATGTATTTTAAATTCAATGTCCTCCATTGTCAACGCCGCTTTTTTTCTGAGCAATCGTCACCTGAATGGTATATGACAGTCTGTGAGACACCTCCCTTTAAAAATAAATATATTATTGACTAACCAGTCAATAATAGTTATAATATTATAAATTAATTAGTTAATAATAAACATGGAGATATCATTATGAAGAAAAGTGATAAAACAGAGCTTACAGTTACAAAGATTATCGAAACTGCCCTAAACGAATTCGGTAAAAATGGATACACCGGCGGAACCATAAACAATATCTGTAAAACCGGCATCAATAAGGGACTTATCTACCACAATTTCAAAGGGAAAGATGATCTGTACCTGACATGCCTGAACCTCAGTTGTAAAAAGCTGATACAACATATCCGTGAACAAGGCGTTACAGAACATCCGGAAATCTACCTGACTGCCCGTATGGATACTTTTTCCCTTTATCCTGATGAAGCACATATTTTCTTTGAGGCGCTGCTCAGTCCTCCCGCCCATTTAATTGAAGAAATCATTCCGGCCATTTCGGAATTCACCATACTGAATGAGCAGATGGTCAGCAAAATGCTGGATGCCGTTACTCTGCGGGATACAGTCGCAAGAGATGATGCTGTTTCTTATTTTCACATGATACAGACAATGCTCAACGGTTATTTCAGCAGCCCAGCTTTCTACAATACTGCACTGGAAGAAAAAATGGAATTGCATGAAAAAATACTCCCACAACTATTAGACTTCATGTTGTATGGGATTGCGAAAGGAGACCATTAAAATGACGATTGATATCTTACGTTGGATTACAGTTCTGGTCCTGGCATTTGCAGCTGGAAAGCTGATGACGAAACTGAAAATGCCCTCTATACTGGGCTGGCTAATCATTGGGATGCTGCTAGGCCCTCACGCTATAAAACTGCTGCCTCAGAGTATTCTGGATACAGGCTGGTATAAAATAATCCTTATGTGGATGCAGTGTGCCTTTGGCTTGATGCTCGGCTCCGAACTGATATGGAAAAAGATGAAACATTTTGGAAGAGCACTTGTCATCACAACGCTAACACAGTCTCTTGGTACCTTTGCAATTGTCTCCCTTGCCTTCGGCATTCTCTTTGCCGTGACAAATGTACCTGTTTACCTTGCATTTGTTTTTGGCGGAATTGCGCTTGCTACCGCACCAGCTCCTGCCCTGTCCATTGTCAATGAATTTCATGCGAAAGGGCCTGTCACCGACACGCTGCTTCCCATGACCATATTAGATGATGTAGTGGGGATTGTTATCTTTTTTACCATAAATTCCCTGATTGCCCGTGAGGTTTCCAGTGGTGCAGTCCCACTGTACATGATTCCCTTCATGATCTTTCTGCCTGTTCTGATTGGAACTGCGGTGGGTTTTCCTGTTGGACTGCTCTTGCAGAAATCTGGAGAAAAAGCCAGAACACTGGCAATACTGCTCAGTGGAATCACAGTTACCATGATGATTGGATGGTTATTAAACACCCGTTTTTTTTCTGGCATCACACTGAATTATATGCTGATGGGCGTTTCTTTTTCAGCTGTGTTTTCCAACATGCTCACACCCGAACAATTGGATAAGGTCAATCTTTACTTTTCCCCTATTCTCGGCCTGGCCCTTCTCACCGCTATCGTCGATCTTGGCGCGCCTTTAGATTATCATCTGATACTTGGGGCTGGCTTATATACATTCATTTATATTGCAGCAAGAGCCATTGGAAAATACTTTGGTGCCAGAAGCGGTGCAATGTTTACCCATATGCCGGATACCGTCTGCAAATATCTTGGTCTTACACTATTGCCTCACTCCGGTGTTTCTCTTGTATTTACCGGAATTATCTGTTCAACACTGGTTTCTGTCCCAGAGCTTGTGCAAATCGTACAGGGTACCATTGCTGCTGCGATTATTAATGAGTTTATCGCTGTCGTTGCATCAAAAAAAGGATTTGAACTTGCCAATGAAATACAGAAGCCATAGATTTTGGCACATAACCTATGTATCAAAACCATATAAATCTTCAATTGATATCGTACTGTTATTGTACTCTGTGTTTTCAAATTCAACAGATATACTGGAAACATCTCACTTTCAAATTTATCCACACTTACATACCGCCAGCATCTACAAATCACATACTTTCCAGCACACAAAAAAAGTACAGGCAGTTGCGTAAATCCAGCCTGTACTCTTTTCATTATGATTTCTTTATATCATACAACTATCCGGTTTCTCCATGTTCCCTCCGGCATACCGAATCCGATACTCAATCCGCCGTGTCTACAATGACAATGTTTGAATCTCCCTGCATTGCCTGTTCTATGACAGCGGTCTCCAGTTTCTGAAAAGATCCGTAAGAGGTAGTTGCCCCTGTCAGCGCGTCAATCTCTTCCTCTCCCTGTCCATCTAAAAGCTGTCCTGCGTAATAGCGGGTGTACTGGTTCGGATATGTACCGGTGTTGTGCAGCATTGTCTGCATATATGAACTATCCCAGCTCTTGATAAAACCGCTGGCATTTTCTGCGTTGTATTCCACAGAAACAATGTTGCCGCCTTTGACCATAATCGTAATATATTCTTTCCAGCCGTGATGAAATTCTTTCGCCTGCGCAGTGTAATAGCCATCCTGAAGCCCTGTCTGTTCCCCGCAGGCCGTCAGCAGCATCATACCTGCCAGAATAAACGCTACGCTTAACATCCGTTTCATATGTCATAATCCTCCTTTAAAGCAAATTTGTGCACCTGCGCCTGAAGTTCCTCAGCCTCTTTTGCCAGAAGTCCGCTGGACTGACTGGTTCCCCCTGCGTTCTGCAGATTCCTGTCAGCAATATCGGAAATGGTCGCAATCCGCTCCTCCATGATAATCAGCGCATTTTCCTGCCCCTGTACTGCATCCACAAGCCGGTCTGTGATTTCGCTAATCTCGGCAGAAACACCATAAATCGCCCGCAAGGACTGCGCTGTGCTGGCATTCAGCTCCACGCCCGTCTGAATAACGGCTCTGGTATTTTCCACAATCTCCATCGCGCTTTGAGCCGCTTTCGCACTTTTGCCTGCCAGATCTTTCACCTCTTCCGCCACAACGGCAAATCCTTTGCCGGCGCTTCCGGCATGCGCCGCCTCCACAGACGCATTCAGGGCCAGAATACTGGTCTGGAACGCGATGTCATCAATCGACTTGGCAATAGATGTAATCTCCTGTGCATGGGCGCTAATGTCATCCATGGCCTCGGAAAGTGAGGTCATCTGGTTGTTCGCTTCCTGCACCTTTCTGATAATTTCAACGGTCATGGTATGAGTCTGTCCGCTGCTCTCAGTAACGCCGGCAAGCTGCTCCTTCACATGCGTCACCTCATCAACCAGCGCCGCTGTTGCCTGATTCTGTTCCATAGACGCCTCGTGGAGCTGCCCTGACTGTCCGCTCAGTTGGTCCGCCATACTTGCAAGCCGGGTCGCCGCTGAGCGGAAGCCCGTTATCGTCTCATTCATGGAATGTAGAATGTTGCCGAGGCTGTTATGAATCTGCGTAAAGTCCCCTTTGTATTCCACCTGCGGTTCAATCTGCAGATTTCCGTCCGCAACCCCGCTCAATACCTGATGGATATCCAATATGTACCGGTTAACGCTCTCTACCGTATCGGAAAGCGTCCTGGTCATCACTTCCAGTTCATCCCCGGATCTGACATTCGTCACCTCTGTGTGCAGATCGCCATCGGCGAGAGATACCATCCGGCTCGTCACATTCTTCACCGGCTTTGAAATGGACCGCGCCAGCCGCAGAATCACCAAAATGGAAATAATCAGTACCGCCAGCGTACATACGCCCGCCACTACCATCGCCTGGTTAATCAGATTATTATAGTCTGCTTTTGGCACTTGAATAACAAGCGCCCACTGCGTGCCGCGGATAGGTGAAAACGCTACCAGCATCTTCTGCCCGTCAATGTCAAATTCCGTCGCTCCCGTCTCCCCTGTCGTCACTCTCTTTATGGCTTTCTCATTGCCCTCGCTCAGCGAAAGCAGCGTGGCTCCTGATTTTACCTTTTCCTGATCCGGATGTCCCGTTACAATCCCCTCACGGTTAACCATATAAGCCATACCGTTTTTACCAATATTAATGCTGCTTAACACATCATTCAGGACGTCGTATTTATAGACGCCTACCATATAAAAAACTGTCTCGCCTTCTTCTTTCACCGGCATACCCATCGTAATGCCAAGCGTATCCTGAAAGACCGTTTTTGTATAGGTAGTCAGATTGTCCGTCTCCTGCAGCAGCGCAAAAAAACTGTCCTCCAACTTATCAGGCGCGCTGCCTATTCCCTGTACAAGAACGCCATTCAGATTATACAAAGCAATCGTATGAAATTCATAAATTTCTGCCGCCTCCGTCAAAACAGCCTCCCAACTGTCTGCTGCCGTTTCAGAGGTCTCCCCGGCACCATCAACATGACTGACTATGCTCATTCTTGAATCACTTGCCAGCATAATCATCCGGTCAGCAAGCATATGGATATTGGCCTCCACAGTCTTCGCCGACTGTCTGGCCATAGGCTGCAGACTGTCCAGCAAAATGCTGTTGGCAAGTGACTGCATGGAAAGCACCATAATCACACAACATACTGCCACCAATATCAAAATATTAAGTGTGTTATTCCTCAATATTCTTCCATTGAGACTCCTCCTCATCCTGCGGTCAGAGTGGAAGTCTGACTTTTTCGTTACCATGTACACATCACTCCTTTTTCTCAACATTTCTTTGTCAGCAAACATAGCAAAAACCCACTTAACTCTCCGGCAGTTCCTCCATCGAATTCCCTATTCCGGCGAACAAGAAACTTTCTTCAATATCATATCATGAACAAGAAACAAAAGGAAGCCCTTTCCAGTACTTTTGATCACTCTTCATCGCTGCCCTCCGAAAGGAGCAAAACCTCTTCAAGAGCCGCCTGTATCTTTGCCGAATCTTCTGATGCCTTGCCGAATATCTTTTCAGAATATATGTTTGTTCTACAATCGCACCACACTTTAAACTCCGCATAAAATAGGCATTTCTTATTAAAAAAAGCACCACATTCAGCCGAAACCAAATGTGGTACTTTCTTATTTCTAAAATATTTTATGCTTTTTTATTTAGTGGTTTTCCTTTGCTCACTTCTGTGCAATAGCTGCCTGTGCTGCTGCCAGTCTTGCAATCGGTACACGGAACGGTGAACAAGATACATAATCAAGACCAATCTTATGACAGAACTCTACGGAAGATGGATCTCCGCCATGTTCTCCACAGATACCGATGTGTAACTTATCATTTACCGGCTTACCAAGCTTGATTGCTGTTTCCATTAACTTACCAACACCTGTCTGGTCAAGTTTTGCAAACGGATCATTCTCAAAAATCTTAGCATCATAGTAAGCATTTAAGAACTTACCGGCATCATCTCTTGAGAAACCAAATGTCATCTGAGTTAAATCGTTAGTACCAAAGCAGAAGAAGTCAGCTTCTGATGCAATTTCATCAGCAGTAAGAGCTGCTCTAGGAATCTCAATCATGGTACCTACTTCATATTCCAGGTTAATACCTGCCGCTGCGATTTCTGCATCAGCGGTCTCAACTACAACCTTCTTAACATACTTTAACTCTTTGATTTCACAAATAAGCGGAATCATAATTTCAGGCTTAACCTTCCAGTCAGAATGAGCCTTCTGTACGTTGATAGCTGCACGGATAACAGCCTTAGTCTGCATCTTGGCAATTTCAGGATATGTTACGGCAAGACGGCAACCTCTGTGACCCATCATCGGGTTAAACTCATGTAATGAATTGATAAGGTTTTTAATATCTTCCACGGATTTACCCTGTGCATCTGCAAGCTTCTTGATATCAGCTTCATCTGTTGGAACAAACTCATGAAGAGGAGGATCCAGGAATCTGATTGTAACAGGATTTCCTTCCAATGCTTCATATAACTTCTCGAAATCTCCCTGCTGATATGGAAGAATCTTATCAAGAGCTGCTTCTCTTTCTTCTACTGTATCAGCACAAATCATCTCTCTGAATGCTGCAATTCTATCTTCTTCAAAGAACATATGCTCTGTACGGCAAAGACCGATACCTTCTGCACCAAGCTCACGAGCTTTCTTTGCATCTGCCGGTGTATCAGCATTTGTTCTAACCTTAAGTCTTCTATACTTGTCTGCCCAATCCATGATTCTTCCGAATTCACCTGCGATAGTAGCATCAACAGTCGGGATAAGACCATCATAAATATTACCAGTGGAACCATCGATAGAGATACTGTCTCCCTCATGATATTCCTTACCAGCTAATGTAAACTTCTTATTTTCTTCATCCATTGCAATTTCGCCGCAACCGGATACACAGCATGTACCCATACCACGGGCAACAACTGCTGCATGGGATGTCATACCACCACGAACGGTAAGAATACCCTGAGCAGCCTTCATACCTGTAATATCTTCCGGTGAAGTCTCAAGACGAACAAGAACTACCTTTTCTCCTCTGTCTGCCCATGCAACAGCATCATCAGCGGTAAATACAACTTTACCACAAGCTGCACCAGGAGAAGCACCAAGACCTTTGCCAACCGGAGTTGCAGCCTTTAATGCAGCAGCGTCAAACTGCGGATGAAGCAGTGTATCTAAGTTACGAGGATCAATCATTGCAACAGCTTCTTCTTCTGTTCTCATTCCTTCGTCAACTAAATCACATGCAATCTTAAGAGCAGCCTGAGCGGTTCTCTTTCCGTTTCTGGTCTGAAGCATATAGAGTTTCTTATTCTCAACAGTAAACTCCATATCCTGCATATCTCTATAGTGATCTTCCAGAGTCTTACAAACATCTTTAAACTGAGCAAATGCTTCCGGGAATTTCTCTTCCATCTGAGCGATAGGCATCGGAGTACGAACACCTGCAACAACGTCTTCACCCTGAGCATTGGTAAGGAATTCACCCATAAGCTTCTTCTCACCTGTAGCCGGATCTCTTGTAAATGCAACACCTGTACCACAGTCATCACCCATGTTACCAAATGCCATTGACTGTACATTTACAGCAGTTCCCCATGAATATGGGATATCATTATCACGACGGTATACGTTCGCACGAGGGTTGTCCCATGAACGGAATACAGCCTTAACAGCTCCCATTAACTGTTCCTTCGGATCATCCGGGAAATCAGAACCAATCTTAGCTTTGTATTCAGCCTTGAACTGTCCTGCCAGTTCCTTTAAATCATCAGCAGTAAGGTCAACGTCCTGTGTAACGCCTCTGTCTGCTTTCATCTTGTCGATAAGCTCTTCAAAATACTTCTTACCAACTTCCATAACTACGTCAGAATACATCTGAATAAATCTTCTATAGCAGTCCCATGCCCAACGAGCATTTCCTGATTTTTCAGCGATAGTATTAACAACCGTTTCGTTGAGACCAAGGTTAAGAATGGTATCCATCATACCCGGCATAGAAGCTCTTGCTCCGGAACGAACAGACACTAAAAGTGGATTTTCCTTATCACCGAATTTCTTTCCTGTGATTTCTTCCATCTTTACAATGTACTCGTTAATCTGTCCCTGAATCTCATCATTGATTTCACGACCGTCTTCATAATACTGAGTACAAGCTTCTGTTGTAATTGTGAATCCCTGTGGAACCGGAAGACCGATATTGGTCATCTCTGCTAAGTTAGCACCTTTACCGCCAAGAAGTTCACGCATGTTAGCATTACCTTCACTAAAGAGGTATACCCATTTGTTTGCCATTTTGTAATTCCTCCTAATAATATATCTTTTTATAGTATAAGGATTGTCCTTATATTTAAAACCCGGACAGAAACGCGCACAAAAAGAACGCACTTTGTCATTCACTAGTCATTATAACAATTGAAATAAGATTCGTCAATTCAAAATTCAATGAATAAAAGCATAATTTTCCATTTAAAATTCAAACTTTGATTCAAAATAATTCTTCAACTCCGTTATCTTAACTCTTTCCTGTTCCATAGAGTCCCTGTCGCGTACGGTAACACATCCGTCCGTCTCCGATTCAAAATCGTAGGTCACACAGAACGGAGTTCCGATTTCATCCTGTCTTCTGTATCGCTTGCCGATATTTCCTCTGTCATCGAATTCGCAATTATAGTATCTGCTCAATTCCGCATATATCTTCTCTGCTCCTTCATTCAGTTTCTTTGATAACGGCAGGACACCAATCTTAACCGGAGCAAGCGCAGGATGAAAATGAAGAACGGTTCTCATATCCGGTTTCTCTTCAGTTCCGATATTCTCTTCATCATATGCGGAACATAAAAATGCCAGTGTTACCCGGTCGGCGCCCAGAGACGGCTCAATAACATACGGAACGTATTTCTCCTTTGACTCATCATCAAAATAAGCCATATCCTCTCCAGAGGTATTCTGATGCTGTGTCAGGTCATAATCCGTCCGGTCCGCAATACCCCAGAGTTCTCCCCAGCCAAACGGAAACAGAAATTCAATATCCGTAGTACCTTTGCTGTAGAAACACAATTCCTCTGGCGAATGATCCCTGGCCCTCATTTCATCCTCTTTCATTCCCAGAGCCTTCAGCCAGTTGATACAAAACTCTCTCCAATATTTAAACCAATCCAGGTCCGTTCCCGGTTTACAGAAGAATTCCAGTTCCATCTGCTCAAATTCTCTGGTACGGAACGTAAAGTTACCCGGTGTAATCTCATTTCTGAAAGACTTTCCAATCTGTCCGATACCAAACGGAACTTTCTTTCTGGAAGTCCTCTGCACATTCTTGAAATTCACAAAGATACCCTGTGCGGTTTCCGGTCTTAAATAAACCGTATTTTTCGCATCTTCCGTTACTCCCTGAAAAGTCTTAAACATCAGGTTAAACTGACGGATATCCGTAAAATTATGCTTTCCGCAGGATGGACATGCAATATTCTTTTCTTCAATAAAATTTTTCATTTCCTCCTGGGACCAGGCATCCACTGAACCTTCAACGGCAAAACCATTTTCCTCCGACCAGTCCTCAATCAGCTTATCCGCACGGAATCTCTCATGGCACTCCTTACAGTCCATAAGCGGGTCTGCAAAGCCTCCCAGATGTCCGGAAGCAACCCATGTCTGAGGATTCATCAGTATCGCACAGTCCACTCCTACATTATATGGATTCTCCTGAATGAACTTCTGCCACCATGCTTTTTTTACATTATTTTTAAGTTCCACACCGAGATTACCATAATCCCATGTATTAGCCAGTCCGCCGTAAATTTCCGAACCCGGATAAACAAATCCTCTCGCCTTTGCCAAAGCCACTATTTTGTCCATTGTCTTTTCCATATAATACACCATTTACCTTTCTATCCGTAAAATTGAATTTTTTCTGTTACTTCTCATCCGATTTATAAATAATATAATTTTCTTTCCCTTCCGACGTTACAGCCAGCCCTTTCTCCAGAGATACGTTTTCACTGAAATAAATAATATCTCCTGGTACCAGTATCTTTTGTTCTTCATTTGTATAAACCACTGTCAGACCGTCTGTTTCTTTAAAATCCTTTGCTTCCACTGTGGATAAATCTTCACCGCAGGTAAATTTCCCTGAAAATTTATACCCGGCAGAAACTGCATCTTTATACGTCCCCACAAAAAGCTTTGCTTCTTTGTCCGGTTTCACATATTTCTTTACATAATCCACATAAACCTTCTCATCTGCGAATTTAATCTTCATCACCGCTGTTCCGTCTTTGACATTCAGCGACTCCATAACCGCACTTCCATCACCGGAAGCGGTTTTGTTAAACTCAGCCAGCTCTTCCGCTGTCCTTGACTCTAATTCTTCTTTGTCATAATAACTTTTATCAAATGATTCTGTATATGTAATAACAATCGCTTCCTGTTCATCAACGGTTAATGTGGCATTCCGTTTCGTATCCGGTTCCGATGCCTCTTTATCCTTTCTGGAACACCCGGCTGCCAGTAAAGCCGCTGCCATTACCATGAGCAGCAATCCTGCCGTTTTTCTGATGTTATTCATGAATCGTCCTCCTTTACCAATTTACATACATTTTGATATTATACTCTACTGATTTATTTATTTCAATATACTGGTCAGAATTTCTAATGATTTAAACTCTTTCTCAACGTAGCGATTAAAATACCGTTTCATTATAAATTCCATCTCTTCCAGCACTTTATCCTTTACTATAAATGTATATAATTTTTCCATTCCTGCAGTAATGGTATACTGCATGGCATAAATGGTTGAAGTATCCATCATTGCAGCATCTCCTGCTTTTCCTGCACAATTTTCACACAACAATCCGCCTTTAACCGCACTGAAATATGCGGGAAAATTGGCGCCACAGGATACACATTCAAACATCTGGGGATATTCACCATTAATCGTCAGAAGTTTCAGCTCAAAAATACATTTTACCAGACGGTTTGATATCTTCTGATTCATCAGCGCCCGAAGGGTCATATACAATAGCTTAATGGTTTCTGAAGACTCTATATTTTCTCTGGTATAATAATCCGCCAGTTCCAGAAAATAACAGCCGTAACAGGTTGCTTCTATATCTTCCGATATCTCACTGAAATAATTATCTATATCCGTTCTTATCAGATTATATGCTTCTCTTCCTTCATATAATGTGAATTCTCCATATACAAAGGGCCTGCTGCCACCCATCAGCATACTTTTGGGCCGCCTTGCCCCTTTTGCAAATGCAACGATTTTTCCCCGCTCTCTGGTGAGAATGACCAGCCGTTTATCGTATTCCCCTGCGGCTGCTGCCGACAATACCATCCCGTGCAAAACCACCTGATCTGTCATTTTATCCTATATCCATTTCCTTTATTATTTCTTATGTTACCCTGTCATTTTATTTCACATCATTTTTATTATATCCAAAATTCTTCAAAAAGAAATCACTGTCTCTCCATTCCTTCTTAACTTTTACCCATAATTTCAGATTTGCCTGAGTCTCCACCAGTTTCTCGATTTCATAACGGGCTGCGCTTCCTATCTTTTTCAGCATGGCGCCGCCTTTCCCTATAATAATTCCTTTATGGGATTCCCGTTCACAGATAATGGTAGCATCAATATTCACCAGACTGCCATCTTTCCGGTATTCCATCCGGTCGATGGAAACCGCAATTCCATGAGGTATTTCATCATCCAGACATTTTAACGCCTTTTCCCGTATCAGTTCTGATACAATCTGACGTATTGGCTGGTCCGTCACAGTATCTTCATCGTAAAATTCCGGCCCGTAAGGCAGATACTTATAAATCATCTCAATTATGGTATCCACATTATCACCTTTCACGGCAGATGCCGGAATGATTTCGGCAAAATCATATTCATGCCTGTATGTTTCAATAAATTCCAAAATCTTTTCTTTCTTTACGGTATCCGTTTTATTGATAATCAGAAAAACCGGAAGTTTTGTTTTTTTCAGCTGTTCGATGATATGGCGCTCACCGGCTCCAATGAAATTTGCAGGCTCCACCAGCCACAGTATCACATCCACTTCTTTCAGGGTCCGCTCGGCTATATTCACCATATATTCTCCCAGTTTGTTTTTTGCCTTGTGAATTCCCGGCGTATCCAGAAACACAATCTGTCCCCGCTCATCGGTATACACCGTCTGAATTCTGTTTCTTGTAGTCTGGGGTTTATTGGAAGTAATCGCTATTTTTTGTCCTATAATCCGGTTCATCAATGTGGATTTTCCCACATTTGGTCTTCCAATCAGTGTAACGAACCCGGATTTCTTCTGGGGCTGATTTATTAAACTATCATTATTCATTCTGATGTACGTTCCTTTCTACTGTTACACTTATTCAAACAGGTTTATCACATTCATAAACAACGCCTTATCTTCTTCGATTTTGCCTTCATTCCCCACAACGCAGATACTGTCATCTTCCAGCACCGCCTGAACGGTATCTGCCAGACTTCTGATTTTTTCCTGATTCGTATTTAATACCTGCTGTTTTTCCTTCTTCAGATTCTCAACGGTTTCTCCGCTGAAATATGCAGACATGGAACGGTTCCCCTTACCCACGGCCGTCAACGGCGTCTCCATCGGGCTGATAGTTCCGATAATGTATTTCGTCATATTCCGTTCGTCGGCATCAAAATTCCGGATATACTCCGGCACCTGCTGAAATATATCGTTGGTCTTTGCCAGATTCGGATCCCGGTAAGAAGAAAAATAAGATTCTCCTGATTTGCTGAATACACAGTTGCAGCCGTAAGCACCACCCTGCTCCCGTATATGTTTCCACAGATATTCGCTGCCCAGTATGGTCTTTAACACCCGCAGGGAAGCATCATATGAATATCCTTTTTTTGCAAAATTTCCGGCTCTGGTAACATATTGCACCTGTGCAGAATTCTTAAACCCTTCATTCTTTTTTTCCACTGGTATTTCTGAAGTCTGCCCGGCAAATAAACCGGCATAGGCTTCATTTTCCTCTAAACGGTTTAATAATGCCTGCACTTTATCCGCAAACAATTTATATCCCTGGTCATTGGCCGTATATCCGATAGTCAGATTGCTGCGGCGGAACACATAATGAATTAGTTTTTGAAGATTTTTAACGGTTTCATCGTAATATGAATCAAAATTGGCTTCCAGCTTTTCTATAAATTTATAATTTGTAATACCCTTTATCTTTTCACTGATTGCGCCCGCCTTGGAAAGATACGATAAATTTCGTACTGCCGCTGCCGCATCCGAAGCTCTCAGCAGAAATCCCTGCAGATTGGTCTTACCCTCGCAAATGATTTCATACAGACGTTTTTTATCTTCAACCTTAGTCTGAAATAACATTTCCTCAACCAGTTCCAGCGCCTTATCTATCTTCTCAAAGAATACTTTACCTCTTATATCCACACTTAACCGGTATTTTTCAAAATTGTCCACCCTGCGGTAAAGATTATTTTCCAGATAAATGCCTCCGGTATGGATACCGATTTCATTGCTCAATTCACTGTAAGTATGACATCCGGTATCCATGTAACCTAAAATTCCTTTTAAAATGCTGAGATACGGCATCATCTCAAACGGAAGTTCCGTTATATCAAAGGATAAATTAAAATATGCAATTCCATTGGTAAATATGTCATGTCTGACTACAGTTGTACCGTTTAACGATACTACCATATTGTAAAACGGTTCTACCTCATCAGATAAATCTTCTCTCTTTAACACCGGAATGGTATCCAGTTCTTCCGGTGAAGACGGCGTTTCCTGATATCTTTTCAATTCTGCCGTTTTAAGCGTTAATGCCCGCCTTTCTTCCGGACTCATCTTTTCTTTCACAGCCGCCAGTTTTGTTCTCAGTTCTTCTTCCTTCTTTGCGGTCAGTCCCTTTTCCGGCACGATTACCACCAGGGAAGCATGTGGATTCTCCAGAAAATATTTTTTAATCAGCTGTTCAAAATAATCCGTATCCAACCTCTCACGCAGCTTGGCAAACTGTTCATTCTGTTCCAGATGACGGAACGGCTCTTTGTCGTCGTACAGCCAGCTGTCATACACCTGGAAGCTGAACATCAGCCCCTTCGGATAAGAGCCGAATTCATTTTCCCGGTACTGGAAATCATAATTATTTAACGCCGCCAAAAGAGAAAATTTATCAATTCCGTTTTCATATAAATCCTGCAAAACTGCCCGGATGGTGCTTACAAATTCTTCCTTATCTTCTTCGTTGGCGTTTTTTGCCGTAAATGTAAAATAGGGTTGAAGAATATAATTATTATATCTTCCCGAAATATCCTTTCCAATACCTTTTTCCAGCAACGCTTTCTTAACCGGAGAACCAGGCATGGACACAATAGCATATTCCAGAATCTGAAATGCCAGATACAGTTCCTTATCCAGAATATCCCCTGTAACAAAATTATACGATAAATAGGTATTATTTTCTAAGGGTTCCGATTCCGATATGGAATAGGCTTCCCGCACCTCCTGCATGGTTTCAAAAGGCTTCTGCAATGCTATTTCGGATGATACCGATATATTTTCAAATTCACTTAAATACTCTTCATCCAGCCATTCCAGCGTCTGGTTCATATCCATATCCCCATAGATATAAATATAACTGTTGGAAGGATGATAATAGGTTTTATGAAACTCCAGAAACTTTTCATAGGTTAAATCTGGTATAAAATCCGGATTTCCTCCCGATTCCACTCCATAACAGGTATCCGGGAACAGGGAATGGGTAATTACCCGCTCCAGTACGTCATCCGGAGACGAAAATGCTCCTTTCATCTCGTTATATACCACTCCGTTGTACTTTAATTCTCCGTCTTCGGATTCCAGGCTGTATGTAACACCTTCCTGACAGAATATCTGCTCCCTGTCATATACCTTTGGGTGAAATACTGAATCCAGATATACATCCATCAGATTAAAGAAATCTTTATCATTGGTACTGGCCACCGGATATAATGTTTTATCCGGATATGTCATGGCATTTAAAAAGGTATTTAAAGAACCTTTCACCAGTTCCATAAAAGGATCCTTCACCGGAAACTTTTTTGAACCACATAACACACTGTGTTCCATAATATGAGCCACACCAGTATCGTCTGCCGGCGGCGTCCGGAATCCGATGCAAAAGGTCTTATTGTTATCATCATTTTCAATCAGAATGACACGGGCTCCTGACTTTTCATGACGTAACACGTATCCTATGGAATCGATATCAGATAATGGCTTTTCTTCCTCTAAACTGTAACCTGTTATGATTTCTTTATTCATTCATTAATATTCCTTTCTTTTATGCCTGAGCTTTTAATATAAAATCCATGATATAATGAATTTTGTATACACATATTTAACTCATCCAAATATACTATATTTATATAGGATATCCTTAATCAAAAATATCATTCAAAAGGAATCGCTACACAACTGAATTTATTACTGCAGATTCTATTATAATAGAAGAATCAGAATGTGGCAAACAAAATATGGAAATTTGTTTGACATCAACTTAAAATGTTGGCATAATAGTTTTAATATTGCAATTGAAACAGGAGGAAGCATACATGAATTCATACATTATAACCACTGATACAACCTGTGATTTACCGGACAGTTATGTAACAGAAAAAAATCTTGATATTATTACTCTTTTTTACTCCATGGATGATGTCATCTATGGTAATGATAAAAAAATTAATCCTTCAGAATTCTATAACATGATGCGAAACGGAAAAATGCCTACTACCATGGCATGCAATCCGGAAGATACGGAACAATGTTTCAGAAAACATCTGGATGCCGGAAAGGATATTCTTCATATCGCATTTTCCTCCGCCCTAAGCAGCAGCTATAACACCGCCGCCGTAGTTGGACGGGAACTGGCAGAAGAATATAAGGACCGGACAATTATCGTCATTGACTCCAAAGCCGCTTCCATGGGGGAAGGACTTATGGTATACAAAGCCGTACAGAACAGAGAACAGGGAATGAGTATTACCGAAAATGCCCAGTGGATGGAAGAAAACAAACTGCATTTCTGCCATCAGTTTACAGTAGACGATTTAAATCACCTGCATCGTGGCGGACGGGTATCCAAAGCTACTGCTATTATCGGTACCATGATTAACGTAAAACCGGTTCTTCATGTGGATGACGAAGGGCGTCTGATATCTCTGAGCAATGTCCGCGGCCGTAAAAAATCCCTGAACACCCTGATAGACAATATGGAAAAAAACTGTAACGGTTATAAAAATGATATTGTATTTATATCTCATGGCGACTGCCTGTCCGATGCGGAATATGTACGGGATCAGATACGTGAACGGTTTGGTATAGAAAACTTTATGATTAATTATGTCTGCCCTACCGTAGGAGCACACTCCGGTCCAGGAACGCTGGCATTGTTTTTCATGGGAGAAAAACGTTGATTTTAAGGCGAATCTACTTAGAAATTTTATGACTGCTATCAAAACTTAATAGAAAGGAAAAATGTGTAGGTATATGCGTAGACCTGTTGACAATACAATTTTCAATGATATCAAACCCCTATTTTCTGAATTATACGATACCCTTGCCAATATATTCCAAAACGTCAGCATTTTAGTTGAAACATCCCATGGAAAAAACTACCGCCATTCGAAAAGCGGTACTACCATAAAAGATAATATGTTTACATCCACTGGAGCTGTTATTCGTTATTCTGTTAAAGACAGCGACAATCTGCTGGAATATTCCTTTAATGATTTTTCTGCGGAGTTTTTGGAAACCGTTCCTTCTATTCTAGTCAAACATGCCGCCGCAGACAGCCGTTTTGACCATCGTTTTACAAACCGTTTTGAAGAAAACTGCACCACTTCTTTTATACAGACGGCAGATTACGGCCAACTATCCAGTAATGACATGGAAAGCGGACAGCAAGCTGAACGTTTATCTTTTAACCGCTCTACGGAATTTGAGGTCAATCCTTCGGAATTGCCAGATAAAGATATTATTGAATCTCTCAAAAGACTGTATCGGAAAGCAATGAAGCTTGATGCGCGAATTCTGGACTGTGTCTGTGTGTTTCAATATCTGACCACACATAAAATGTTTTTATCTGCTGATAAAGATTTGCAGCAGCATTTATTATGGTCAAACGGAATCCTTCAGCCCCTTGCCGGAACCTCCGATAAAAAACGATATTATCTGCAGACATTTTCCCTGTCCGGGGGCGCTGAACTGCTGGAACAAATGGATTCCCATATTTCCTATGCCTGCAGATGTGCCATAGATCTGCTAGACAGCGTGGTTCCCACCCCTGGAACTTACGATGTCATATGTATGCCGGATGTCACCGGCCTGATTGCCCATGAAGCGTTTGGCCATGGTGTGGAAATGGATATGTTTGTCAAAGACCGGGCGCTGGCCCGGAAATATATCGGACAATCTATAGCCTCATCAATCGTTACCATGCATGACAATGCTCTTAGCTGTATGGAATGTGGTTCCTATTTTTTTGATGACGAAGGTACCTTATCCAGCGATACCATAATCATTGAAAACGGGATTCTGAAAAACGGCATCAGTGATTTACAGAGTGCCAACCGTCTAAAAACCATCCCCACCGGAAACGGACGGCGGGAATCCTATGAGCGAAAAGCCTATACCCGAATGACCAACACCTATTTTGAACAAGGTTCCGACCGGTTAGAAGATATGATTGCTTCCATTGAAAATGGAATTTTGCTGGAAAATGCCGCCAGCGGAATGGAGGATCCAAAAAACTGGGGTATTCAGTGTATGGTAAATCTAGGGCGTGAAATCAAAAATGGGAAACTTACCGGTAAGATATTCTCTCCTGTCTGTCTCTCCGGTTATGTTCCTGATTTGTTAACATCCATATCCATGATATCCAACGAGTTACAGATAAGCGGATGCGGCTGCTGCGGAAAAGGATATAAAGAATGGGTAAAAGTTTCTGACGGAGGGCCTGCCATCAAAGCGGTTGCGACCATTTCATAAAAATCTAATGAAAGGATGTTTCAAAATGATAGATGTAATCCTAAATATACTGGCAGAACAGGGAATTTCTGTTTTCCTGATTAATGAATGTACGGAAACTTCAGAAGAGTTATTTTTTATCCGTCGTAGCCTTGATATGAAGCGAGCTAAAGACATTACAAAGTATACCGTTACCTTATATCGGGATTTTCCTGCTCCGAAGGATGACAGTTCTGCTCTGCGGGGATTTGCCAGCTGTACACTGCAAAAATCCATGAGCCATCAGGAAATATCGGCAGTTCTTTCCAATACTTATGAATCGGCGGCTTATGCCAAAAATCCATATTTTCCTCTGCCGGAGCCGGTCTCTGCCCCACCGGAACCAGCCGATAAAACCAAACGCCTAAAAAAACCGGTTACAATGGAACAATGTGTTCAGGCTTTATATTCTGTTGATACAGAGGATACCACCTTCATAAACTCCGCAGAATTATTTATTACCACAATGGAGCATCATATTATTAATTCTTCCGGCATTGATGTATCCTTTACCCAGACCGTATATTCTGGTGAATTTATTGTACAATCCAAAGAAAAAGAAGATGTAGAAATCTATCAGGATTATCATTTTTCCGACAGTGATTCCTGCGGAGACGAAACAAATATTCCGGAACAGCTGGCCCGGCTGGCTGCTTCAGTCCTCCAGACCGCAAAAGACCGTTCCGTGGCAATCCCATTTCCAAACCATGCTGCACCTTCTGCAATAATTCTGGAAGGATACTGTGTTTCAGAATTATTCCGGTTCTTTTTAGAACGCTGCGATGCTTCCATGATTTATCCACACTATTCTGATTATACCGTGGGTACGATTCTTCCTTTCAAGTCCGATACTTTAACCGTCACCCTGAAAGCTTCCGCACCATATACGCCGGAAGGTATAAAACTGCAGGACACGGTCCTGATTCAAAACAACCGGATTTCTGCCATAACCGGAGATTCCCGATTTTCCTATTATTTAGGAATACAGCCTTTGGGAACATTCAGCGACTTCCGGATTACCTGTGGTTCCAAATCAGAGGAAGAATTTCAAAAAGACTCCTTTCTTCGAATCGTAAACTTTTCCGATTTTCAGATGGATTCCCTTTCCGGACAATTTGGTGGTGAATTCCGTCTGGCCTATTACAGCGATTCACAGTATCAGAATATTCCGGTTACCGGAGGTTCCGTCAGCGGAAATATTCTGGATACACTAATACTTTCTAAAGAACACATGGAGCTCAACGGTTATCAGGGACCAAAGAGCATCTGCTATCTCACCAAAAACATCTGAAACTTTTAAACAGGATAGAACAGTTAATTTCTTTGTTCCAGAATATTTTGAAGAATGCAGAGAATCAAAAGGACTCCCAGGAAAATAAAATAATTTATCTGAAACATATATACGGACATAAAGCGTTTCACAATAACCGATACAAATATAAAAAATACCAGCAACAGCCAAAGCTGAAAAAAACACTTTCTGTTTTCTGCCTTGTCTGTGCTGTTTATTTTTATATATAATGCCGGTAACCGGGAAAGTAACAGATTAATCAGCATCAGAACGATTAGAGTATTTATCAGCATACCGGTATTTACCCGCACCAATTGTGAAAAACCATATTCCCTCCAATATTGTACCATTTCCGGTCCCATTTCAAAAACCCCTAAATATAACAGCAACACCAAAGGAATATAAGAAATCTCCCAATATATTCTTTTTAAAAAGGAATAGCCGTTTCTGCATTTTCTGATAAAATTCTCAGTAAACTCCTCAAGATTACAGGTTCCCAACAGTTCTTCCGGCAAAATTCCTTTCTGTTCCGCTTCGGAAAATACATCCATACAACTGTTTAAGAATTCCTCACCATCTTTTTCATCCATATGGGCGAACCGAATCTTTAATAAAAGAATATCAAATTTTTCCCTATTCTCTTCTGACAGCGCTTCTTCCCGCTTCACCATGTCATTTATATATTGCTTTGATTTCATGCTGATTTCCATGCCTGCCCAAATAGCCGGTTGAAAGATGGGCAATTTGCATTTTTCCTTTCTTTCGATGATTTATTAACCTACAACTTCCGAATCCATCATTACTGTTCTCCAAAAAAACAGAGTCACACTCCTGCTCATAATAGCAAAGAATGCGACTCTCTTTAAAACATCAATATTTTAAGCAGTCATATTATGCTTCCCAGATTTCTTTTGCATAATCCAAGATAGTTCTGTCACTTGAGAACTTACCAGCATTTGCTGTATTCATAAAACATTTCTGTCTGAATGCAAATGTATCAGAGTAATCTTTATTCACCTGTAATTTCGCATCGCAGTATGACATTAAATCTTCTAATAAGAAATAATGGTCTGCCTTATGCCAGCTTGCTCCATCCAGTAAAGAGGTATATAATTCCTGGAACAGTCCTGTTCCATCATCACTTAATGTGCCGTCAACTAAAGTATCTACTACTTTCTTAATTCTTGGATTTGAATTATATAAATCTCTTGCACAATAGGTATCCTTAATTCTTTCGATATCTTCTACTCTGTCACCAAAGATATAATTATTCTCTTCGCCTGCCTGCTCTACAATTTCTACGTTTGCACCATCATAAGTTCCAAGTGTAACAGCACCGTTTAACATGAATTTCATGTTACCTGTACCGGATGCTTCTGTACCTGCCGTAGAAATCTGCTCAGAAACATCTGCTGCCGGAGTAATTTTTTCTGCATAAGATACACAGTAGTTTGACACAAATACTACCTGCAATTTATCATTTACTTCCGAATCATTTGCTATCATCTTAGCAATTTCATTGATAAACTTAATAATACCTTTTGCTCTCATATATCCAGGAGCTGCTTTAGCACCGAAAATAAATACAGTCGGATTAAAGTCCTTAATTCTTCCATCTTTTAAACCATAATAAATATCAAGAATAGAGAATGCATTTAATAACTGACGCTTATACTCATGTAATCTCTTAACCTGAATATCAAAGATGAAATTCGGATTAATTTCAACGCCTTCCTTCTCTTTGATATAATCTGCAAGCTGCTGTTTCTTAATCTTCTTAATATCATCAAACTGTTTGATAACAGCCTTATCATCTTTAAACTTCTCCAGCTTCTTTAATTCGTCTAAATTGGTAATCCAGCTGTTTCCAATCTTATCATTGATGAATCCTGCCAGCTCCATGTTTGCCAGTGCAAGCCATCTTCTCTGGGTAATACCGTTTGTCTTATTATTAAAACGTTCCGGATATAATTCATACCATTCATGTAATGCATCATTCTTAAGAATTTCTGTATGAATCCATGCAACACCGTTGGTAGAATGGCTGGCATAAATCGCAAGTCTTGCCATATGAATAACTTCCCAGTCATTGCCGTAAGGAGTATCAATAATCTGGTACTTCTTCTTATCCTCATCAGAAATACCCTTTTCTTCCAGTTCTTTTAATAATACATTGTTAATCTTAACAACATACTTGTACACATTTGGAAGAACTGCCTTGAAGAGTTTAACGCCCCATTTTTCAAGTGCTTCTGACATAACGGTATGATTGGTATATGCAAATACTTCTTTACATATCTTTAATGCTTTGTTAAAAGTTAAACCTTCCTGTTCAATCAGTAAACGGCATAATTCAGGAATTGATACAACCGGATGGGTATCATTTAACTGAATTGCATATTCTTTTGAAAAATGAGAGAAATCATTTCCATAATGAGCTTTATACTTCTTAATTACATCCTGCAGAGATGCACTTGAGAAGAAATACTGCTGTTTTAATCTTAACTTCTTACCTGCATCGGTAGAATCATTCGGATATAATACACTTGTAATAGCTTCTGCATCGTTCTTTTCTTTTACTGATTTGTCATACTTCTGTTCGTTAAATAAATCAAAATTAAATTCTTCAATCGGCTCTGCCTGCCATAATCTTAATGTATTAATTTTAGCTGCGCCATATCCGATTACAGGTGTGTCATATGGAACTGCCCATACTGACTGTCCCTTGAAATCAACTTTCACCTTATCTTCTTCTCTTCTTACTGACCACGGATCACCAAACTCTGTCCAGTTATCAGCTGTCTCCTTCTGGAAACCATTTTCAAAGTACTGTTTAAAAATACCATAACGATATCTGATACCATAACCATTTAATGTAACATTCTGAGTTGCTGCTGAATCAAGGAAACATGCTGCAAGACGTCCTAAACCACCATTTCCCAAAGCATTATCTTCGATATCTTCAAATATTCTGATATCAATGCCGTTTTCGCAGAAAAGTTCTGTCAACTGATTTAATAATCCCAGATTCATCAGGTTATTATATACCAGTCTTCCTACCAGAAACTCCGCTGAAAGATAACAAACTTTCTTGCTTTCCGTTTCCCATGACCACTGATTGGAGATGCTCTTCATTGCTGCCTTTGATACGGCATTATAAAGTTCTACAGTTGTAGCATCTTTAATTGTCTTATTATAGTCAAGGTCTAAAATAGTTACAATGTTCTCTTTAAATGTACTCATTTTGCTTTTTTTCTCCTATCCGCTTTTAAGCTCAAAAATTATATTAAAATATTATTAATATGTACCATTATTATCAACTAAATTCTGGCATAGAATTCAGCTAATTCTTTTAGCTCTTTTGCATGTGCACTGGTCAGACTGCCTTTTTTCATTCTCCACTTCCAGTTATTTCCAACGGTAGACGGTGTATTCATTCTGGCAGAATTATCCAGTCCCAAAACATCCTGTACCTGAAAAACTGCAATAGCCGCCACACTGGCATAAGCCGCACGCAATACCGCCTTTGGTATATCCGCTTTGTTATCAACACCCAGATACTTATATGCATACTTCAGTTCTTTTGCCTTCTTTCCCATAAAGAAACCTGCTACCGTTTCATTATCATGGGTTCCGCCGTATACCAGTGAATTCGGTTTATAGTTATGCGGAAGATGAGTGTTTTCCGGTGTTCCGTCAAATGCAAATTCTATAATGTTCATTCCTGGATATCCTGTTTCTGCTAACAGATCCCTCACCGGCTGACTGACAATCCCCAGATCTTCTGCAATTATCTTTGCATCTCCAATGGCACTGTCGATGGCATCCGTAAGTTTCTTACCTGGTCCCGTTCTCCAGACTCCCTCTTTCGCATTTGTACAGCTTGCTTCTATGGAATAATAATTCACAACACCGATAAAATGATCGATTCGAATATAATCATATAATCTGGAATTGCTGGCCATTCTCTGTTTCCACCATTCAAATCCGCATTCTTCCATCTTATCCCATCTATATAAAGGATTTCCCCAGAGTTGTCCATCTGCAGAAAAAGCATCCGGTGGTACTCCGGCTACATTAATCGGCTCACAATCTTCATCTAATTCAAATAATTCTTTATGTGCCCAAACATCAGCACTATCCATAGCAACATAAATTGGAATATCCCCAATTATTTCAATACCGCTTTCATTGGCATAGCTTCTTAAATTATTCCACTGTTCAAAAAATTTATACTGACAGAATTTCCAGAACTCAATATCCTCGGCCAGTTCTTCCTGATACCGCTTTAATGCTTCCGGCTCGCGGAGTTTGATATCCCTGTCCCATTCCTGCCAGCCACGGCTTTCAAAACTAAATTTAACCGCCATATATAAGCTGTAATCATCCAGCCAGTACTGGTTCTCTTCCAAAAACTGACGATACCCGGAAGAATTTTTATGATCACTGTTTTCAAATGCAATTCTCAGTATTTGAAATCTTGATTCATAAACTGTAGCATAATCAATATATTCTTCATTATCTCCCCAAGGGAATTTTTTAATCTGTGCTTTTGTAATCAATCCTTCCTTAACCAGATAATCCAAATCAATAAAATACGGATTTCCTGCAAATGCTGAAAAAGACTGATATGGACTGTCACCGTAACTGGTCGGTCCAACCGGAAGCACCTGCCAATACTTTTGACCGGCTTTTACTAAAAAATCGACAAACTTATATGCCGCATCGCCCAACGTGCCAATTCCATATGGTGAAGGCAGACTGCTTATTGGTAATAACAAGCCTGCGCCGCGTTCGAGCTTTTTCTCTGATGTTTGATTCTTGTCAGCCATGATTTCACCTCATCCTCGAATTTAGTTCCAACTACTAGTACATTTTACCATTTCGTATATATGGCGTCAAGTAACTTAAATCGATATTTATTTGTTTTTTACTCTATTTTATTTAATTTCGTATATTTTCGAAAAATTACGAAAAACAACTTGCTATAATTCGACATTTCTGATATATTAGTGTCGAATAATTTTTACCCGGAAAGGAGTCTGTTTATGGCAACAATTAAAGATATCGCCGACCGCCTGGGAATTGCAGTCAGTACCGTTTCCAAAGGATTGAATAATGCCAGTGACATCAGCGATGAAACCAGACAGATGGTACTGGATACCGCAATAGAACTGGGTTATACCCCAAAAAGAAAGAAAACTTTAATCAATAATACTGCAGAACGAAAAGTCTGTGTCTTTATAGAAAATATGGATTACGAAAACCGCGATGCTTTTGGCTATGACCTGATTCAGGGATTCAGACAGTCAGCTGCCATACGCAACTGGCAAACGGATATCATCCCATCCAATCTCAATGCACAGAGTACAAGCCAGTATGATAAGTTTCTACTTACCAACCGCTACTGTGGCGCTTTTCTGATTGGTTTTTCCATGCATAATGATTACAGTGTCCAGATTTCCAAAACTAGGTTTCCAACTGTTCTGTTTGATAATTATGTTCAGACCAATCCCAAAGTCGGTTATGTAGGCACCGATTGTTATGAAGGACTGAAACTTGCCGTCACCCATTTATTTGAGCTAGGTCATCGAAAAATAGCCTTTCTGAACGGCGCCAAAAACAGTATGGTATCTTATGAGCGTACTCAGGCCTATGAAACCGTAATGAAAGAATTCAATCTGAAAATTTATCCCAATCTGTTTGAATATGGATATTATGTACCGGATTGTGCTAAATACCATGTTCCAAAATTTATTGACAACGGTGCTACAGCCATAATATGTGCCAGTGATTTAATCGCTTCCGGTGCCATATCCGAGGTTACAAAGCGGGGACTTCGCGTTCCTGAAGATATCAGTATTATCGGCTTTGATGACCTGCCATTCTGTGCAAATCTGACGCCCCCGCTTACCACAATCCGGCAGGACCGTCAGAATCTCGGCCGTAGCGCTTTCACCCTGCTGGACTGCCTGATCAATAATATCCCTGTGAGTAAATTTTTACTTCGACCAGAATTGATTATCCGGAAAAGCACCTGCAGATGTCAAAACTGAATATTTTTTAAAACCACACATGACTGTGCCTGAACTGCAATGGTACAGTCATTTTCATCATAAACAGTTTCGGATACCGGTTTGCAGTCTGCTGCGTATTCATTTACATAGCATTGAAATTGCTTTCCTTCTAACGTGTCATTCCACGTTCCTTCTTTCACAAAAATATCATGTAAATTTATTTCAACCATTTTATCATCTGCATTAAGCACAACAATCATTATTTCATTGTTCTGGATTACTTTAAAGCAAATCACCAGTTCATTTTCTGTTTCCGCAAAAAAATATGTTTTTTTTATTTCTGCCGGGTCAGTCATATGCAACAATCCGGTATTTTTACGAAATGCAATCAATCCTTTGTAATAACGGTATACATTCTGATATTCCGGTTTTAGCAGCATTTCCCACTTAATGGAATTAACATCGTCTCCCTCCCGGACACTGTCACTGATAAATTCCCCCTGCCGATTTATCTTCGTTCTTAATAACTCTTCTCCTGCATGAAGCAGCGGAATTCCCTGAGACAACATTACAATTGCAATTGCCAGCTTGTTCTGCCGGATTCTTTCTTCTATGCCAATCTGCTTATTGCACAGAGCAATTTTATCAAATAACGTATAATTATCATGACAGGAAGTATAATTAATAATCTGTTCCGGATATTCCGCCCATTCCGACGAACCCATCAGAGACGTTTTTATTTCTTCCGCATAAGCCTTGTTTCCAGATATATAGCCCTTTTCCTCTTCTTCAAATACACTTCCTTTAATAGCATCTCTGAGATTATCACTAAACATTGCAATCCGGTCCATCTCACTTACATGTTCCTGTGTTGCCAGAACAACATTTTTCTTTGTCAATTCGGTCTGCAGTTTCCAGCCTTCTCCATAAATCAGAATATTTGGTCTGATGGTATCCAGTCCTTTTCTGATTTCCTGCATGGTTTCTGTATCCAGCAGTCCCAGCAAGTCAAAACGAAATCCGTCAATATGATATTCTCTTGCCCAATATAAAACGGAATCTACAATATATTTACGAACCATACTTCTTTCCGATGCAGTATCATTTCCGCATTCCGAACCATTGGATAATACTCCGTCTGCATCTATGCGGTAAAAATAACCCGGGACCATCTTATTAAAACAAAATCCTTCATTATATGTATGATTATAGACCACATCCATAACCACACTAATTCCATTTTCATGCAGTCGATAGATTGTCTGCTTTAATTCCCTGATTCTCACATCTCCATCAAAAGGGTTTGTAGAATAGGAACCCTCTGGAACATTATAATTAACCGGGTCATATCCCCAGTTATATTTATTCTCATTATATGGCAGGCTCTCATCTATAGAACCGTAATCATAAAAAGGCAGAAGATGAAGATGGGTAATTCCCAAATCCTTAATATGATCTAAACCTGTCTTAATCTTTTCCTTTCCATTTATAATATATGTTCCGTTTTCAATCAGTCCAAAAAACTTTCCTCTGTTTTTTATGCCTGATTTCAAATCTGCAGATAAATCTCTGGTATGCAGCTCATAAATTATCATTTCATTCCATGCCATAGACTGATTCGGGTTCCGGTCCGTGTCCCAGCCCTCTGGATTCGTTCCAATTAAATCTATAAACATAGCCTTTTTCCCATTTACACCAACTGCCCTTGCATATGGGTCGCATGCAGTAAATTCGGCCTTAGAATCTTCATTCGGAATATTATCAAATACAACTGTAAAATCATAGTATTTGTTTAAATATCCAGATGCTCCTAATGTAATCTGCCATATTCCCTTTTCTCCACGAACCATTTGAATCTGTTCCACACTGGCACTGCTCTCTTCCCCGGATAAATAGATATTTAATGATACCTGTGCTGCAAACGGAGACCAGCACTTTAATACAATCTCCTCTCCTTCCAACCGCATACCTAAATCATCCGCTCCATAGGTATACATTTCTTCAAAATCTTTTGTGGAATATTTCCCAAGCCAGTCACTTACATATAATTGATTAATATTCATCACAATCTTTTCCTTTCCTATTTAAATGATCAAATACACTTACCAAATTCATTACTTCTATAATATCTTATCAATCCCATAATTTCAATACATAATAAGTATATAATTTTTTATAAAAAAAAGAGAAACAGAAATCTGTTTCTCTTTTTTTAGAAAATAAGGAAAATTATACAAATGAATCCTTTTTCTTTCCGAAAACCGTAAAACATAATGCAGCAACTACAAGTAATACAACTATATCAGCCACAATTACCGTTCCAGTAGATGCCGAATAATCTGCATTCGGATCATCAGATTCTACTTCATCAGCAGTATTAGTAGAAGGTTCAGCCGGCTGTTCACCAGAAGGCTGTGCCTCTGTTGCTGAAGAAGCAACATCCTGCGGTGCAGCTGTTGTTGGCTCATTATTTTCTGCAAGTTTTGTTTCAAACTCTTTTACACCAGAAGTAAGATAGACATCAATAACATCGCCTGTTATTGCAGTTAAATCAATTTCTCTGTCTTCGTCAACATCCTTCGTCCAGTTTGCACCTTTTACAATAAAGCCAACTTTTTGTGTATCTGCATTGCAGGTATACTCAGAAACTGCTTCACTTCCATCTTCAGCTACCTGAAATTCATATCCTTTTCCATTTTCATTCTCATTCCACACCCACATCGTCCAGTCATCATATACTTTATCTGGACGTATGTAATGGAAACGAATTGTTTTTTCACCATCAGCATAGGCCTTAACCATATTAACATCAGCTAATATCATGGAACACAGCAATAATGCCAATGATAAAACTATGACTTTAACTCTACTTTTCATAGTTATCTCCTTTAACTTTAACCCATTACCTATTTATTAGTTTGTCTTTTTCTTTCCCAACATCATGCTGGCAATTACACTTATTACTGATAATGCAAGAACTACAAATAAAATTGTTGATAATGGTGAATCCCCTGTTGAAGGTGACTCATTGGAAGCTGTTGGTGCAGGAGTTGTAGTATTTGTATTATCTGCTGTTGGCGTATCAGTCGGTGTTTCAGCATCTGATAACTTAACAGCACCCTTTACAAGAATCATGGTTGATACACCATTAACGTCTACAGAACCAGTTGCAGTACCAAGAACTTCTGTACCTGCTTTTTCCCCGTTAACACAAATCTTCCATTCACCTTCCGGTAAATCAACCTTTGCAGCCTCAGCACTCGGGTTAAATACAACAATTATACCATCTGAAATTTCACCGTTTGCATCTCCGCTAAGTTCATATGCGATAACATTCTGATCATTGCTTCCATTCATAAATACATTCATGTATTTGGTGATATCAGAGCTTGAAGACATTCTCATTGCCGCATGATTCATTCTGAATTCAATCAGTCCTTTGTAATAATCATGTACATCAGCATATTCTGCCTTATTTAAATCATCCCACTTGATAGCATTTAAGCTACTTGGTGAAGCATAACTGTTGTGATCAAATGTTCCATCCGCTTTTTCTTTTGTTCTGAGTATTTCTTCGCCTGCCTGGAAGAACGGAACACCCTGAGAAGTTATAACTATTGCAGAAGCAATTTTATTCATAGCAACCAGTTCTGCCATTGAAGCATCCGGACAGGTTAACTGTAATTTATCAAATAATGTATGATTATCATGGCAGGATACATAGTTAATTACCTGTGTCGGCTCAACTGCCCAAACAGGACCACCCATAAGGCTCATTAATAAAGCACCTGCTTTTGTCGGATATCCGTTAATATATCCTGCATCTGTCTCTCCAAATACGCTTCCCTTAACATCATCTCTCATGGAATCATTAAAATATCCAAATCCTGGTGTTAAATATGCGCTTCCCTGTGTTGCAAGTGAATAGCCTTCTTTTGTCACAGGTGTTGCGATTGACCATCCTTCACCATATAAAAGAATTGAAGGATCAATTGCATGAAGTTCTTCAACAATTTCGTTAATTGTTTCTGTATCAATCAAACCAACCAAGTCAAATCTGAAACCATCAATATGATATTCTTTTGCCCAGTATACAACTGATTCAACAATATATTTCTTAACCATTGCACGCTCAGATGCAACATCATTACCACATCCTGAACCATTGCCGCCTGGTCTGTGGAAATATCCAGGTACAAGTAAGTTAAAGCTGAAATCAGAAGAAGAATAAGTATGGTTGTATACAACGTCCATTACTACGCTGATTCCGTTATCATGTAATGACTTAACCATCTGCTTATACTCATTAACTCTTACTGCACCATTGTAAGGATCTGTTGAGTAAGAACCTTCTGGTATATTGTAGTTTTTAGGATCATATCCCCAGTTAAACTGATCAGCATCACTTGCCTCATTTACAGTTGCATAATCATATGACGGTAAAATGTGTACATGTGTAACTCCTAAATCTTTCAGATAGTCTACACCTGTTGCTTTGCCTTCTGAATTCTTTGTTCCTGTCTCTGTGAATGCAAGATACTTACCAACATTCTTAATTCCGGAACTTGTATCATAAGAGAAATCTCTTACATGCAGCTCATAAATTACTGCATCTGTATAATTCTTTCCTGAATTCGGATTCTTATCTGCATCCCAACCTTCCGGATCGGTAGAATCCAAGTCGATTACCATACCTCTGTCACCGTTAACTCCGGCTGTTCTTGCGTATGGATCAATTGTTTCATTAACAGTACCACCAACATTAGCTGTATATGTATAATAAGTTCCATTTAAGTCTCCATCAACAGTAACTTCCCATACACCTTTTTCACCTAATGTCATTTCAACAGATTTGATTAAATCCTTTGTACCTTTTTTTCCTGACTCGTAAAGGTTTACACTAACAGCTTCCGCTGTTGGAGCCCATACTTTGAAAGTTGTTGAAGCTGATGACCATACAGCGCCCAAATCGTCGCCATCATAAGCATATTCTGACTCGAATTCCTCTGTTGAATAATAGTCAGGCATTGTAATATCATATGTGTTTCCATCAAATATCAGCTTATATGCCTTTGTATAATCCAACTCAGCTGCCATTGTAAGTACTACAGACAATCCGTCTGCTGATACGGAAGCAATTTCCAATTCTTCGTCTGAAGTATTCATCACTTTGAACGCAGTATTTAAATCTACTTCCGGTTCTGCTGTCAGTTCCACTTTAACAGTAGTTCTGTCAGCTGCTGCTGCAGATTTAACTTTGCAGCCTAATACAGCACCACTGAAATCAATTTCTGGTTCTGCAACACCTGATTTCAAAAATACTTCTACATTTCCAGATATAACGGCTGACAAATCAATAAAACGATCGGAATCAATATCCTTCTCCAGCCATTCACCTAATCTGACAATGAAGCCCAGTTCAGATGTTCCTGTTCCAGCTGCATAATCTAAGTATGCGCCAAACTCATCAGTTCCAGTAAACTCATTTGCTGTACCGTCTCCAGCACCCCAAATCCACATATTCCAATCTGTGTAATCCCCATCTGTTCTCTGATAATGGAATCTGACTGTTATACCTTCGTCAGCTTCTACAACCTGTATGTCTGATACAGATATAAAGAGAGAAGAAAGAACCATTACCAAAGCCATAAATAAAGCTTGAATTCTTTTTTTCATGTTGTCCTCCTTAATTTTTTTATGGTTGATATATATTGTAACATAATAATCTTTTTTTTAAAAGAGATTTTAAGCAAATTATACAAAGAAAATTATGTCATCTCAGAATCAATTTGGATATTTTATTAAAATCACCATCAGAAATTATATACTTTGCTTTCACTTTAGCTAAATCCGTATCCTTCGGTGATATATTGGTATGAATATATAAACTGTCCATTCCCGCATGTGCAGCTCCCTGAATATCTGATATCCAGTCATTTCCAATCATAATCGTTTCACTTTTCTTTAAATGGTACCGCTCTGTCACAACATCAAAAAAATGGACGGAGGGTTTTTTACAACCTTCTTCCGATGAATATACCATACCATCAAAATACCGGTCGAGTTTTAACATTCTAAATTCATTGTCAGTAAAAACTTTTTGTGCATTTGACAGCAAATATACTTTTTTATTTTTACTTTTCAAAAGCTGCAAAAATCCCTCCACTCCATCATACAATCTAATATAATTTGTGGAAATAATCCTGAAAAACCGTGCTGTGGCTTCTACTGTTTCTATACTTACCTGTATCCCTTTGTCTAAAAATAATTTTTGAAAAACATATTCCACTTTAATTTCCGGATAATCACAGTTCTTCATTTTTTCCTCTTCCGTTTTACAAATATACTCATATTTATTCTTTAATTCCTTCCATTCATAATCAGCTCCATAAAAAGCATAAAACTCCTGCATCTTTTTCCATAAATAACTTTTCCATTCATTGGTATTTATGTCTACCAGTGTTCCATAAAGATCAAATACATAGTTCTTATACATAATCTGCCTCTTTTCCTGTTTTTGTATAAACTAAAAAAGAACAGACACCAGTCACCTGATTTCTGTTCTCCTCCCTATACCTTCAAAACTACACATTATATTTTCAAACTTTCAAGACCCTGTCTGTTCCCGATATTCTTAAAACATGTTCCCAGACCTTAATGGATAAGCCCTCGACCTATTAGTATCAGTCAGCTCCATGCATTGCTGCACTTCCACCCCTGACCTATCTACCTCGTCGTCTTCAAGGGGTCTTACTACT
>JAAWEK010000020.1 GCA_022794265.1 Lachnospiraceae bacterium | reverse complement strand
ATGCTTCGTTCGACTTGCATGTGTTAGGCACGCCGCCAGCGTTCATCCTGAGCCAGGATCAAACTCTCGTTAAAAAGTTTTCCCGGATCCAGAACGACGTTAGCCATTCTTATCCGACACATCTTCATGTGTTCTGCTGTTTTTTTTGGATACTGTCTTCCGACAGTGTTCGCATTTGATGTCTTACATCTTGAAAAATTTGGAATTTTTCAGGGATGGTTGATACTGTTTAGTTTTCAATGTTCACTTCTTGTCCCAGATTTCTCTGGTATCAACTGTTGCACTTTGTTTGTATTATTTAAGAACTCTCTCAAACTTTACATCTCAGCGGCAACTTTGATAGTTTAACACACTGTTTATTCTTTGTCAACAGTTTTTTTCTTTTTTTTCATTAATTTTATTTTTATATTAATGTCAAAAAAAGAAACGGAGAAAGAGGGATTTGAACCCTCGCGCCGCGTAAACGACCTACACCCTTAGCAGGGGCGCCTCTTCAGCCTCTTGAGTATTTCTCCATACTTGTCTGAATTTTGTAAATCCATATTTAATTATATTCCAGAAAATTTAAATACTTTTTTCTGTAACGCAAAGAGTATTATAATCTATTAGCAAAATTTTGTCAATTACTTTTTTATTTCATTTTTTATTAACTTTGTCATATCTAATAAATGTATATGCATAATCATTATAGCTCCTCTCCACCTTTGATTAAAATATCCTTCTGTATCATATTTTTCACAATCTCTGCAATTTCCGTTGTTTTCATGTCTTTATATTCTTCATATTGTATTGGCTTTAAAAAATGTATCTCCATATCTGTTTTTTTTATCGAATGAGTATCAAATACTTTATAAGAATCTATAACCGAAACAGGTACAATGGGACATTTAGCATTAAATGCACTTTTAAAACTGCCTCCTTTAAAATTTAATAATTCATTCCCTTTTTTACTTCTGGTTCCCTCTGCAAATATAAGATAATTTCTTCCCTCCTGAACTTCTTTTGTAACCTGCATAATCACCTTCATAGATTGTCTGATATCTCCCCGCCGGATTACCTGGGCTTTTAGTGCCTGAATAATTCTTTTTAAAAATAAATTCTTCTCTGCTTCCTCCTTTATTACTACAGTAAAAGGGGTCGGATTACATTCAATTACTGCAAGAACATCAAATAATCCCTGATGATTCGGAAACATAATATATCCGTTTTTATCCGGCAGGTTTTCCACACCTCTGCAAGTTATATTTACATTTCCTGCCTGATTAACTCCCATAACAATTTTTCTTATAATTTCATATTTTCTCTCATTGCTCATTTTTCTACTCTTTGCACACCAAATAATCTGTAAATACCAATATGGTACAATAAAAATTTTTTTCAAAATTAATAAAATTATTCTTTCCATATTATTTCAACACCATTTCATATAAATTATTTCCTAAAGAATCAATAATAACTATAACCGGAAAATTCTCAACTTCCAGTTTTCTGACTGCTTCCGTTCCTAAATCGTCATATGCTATAACTTCGCTTTTTATAATGCTTTTTGATAACAATGCTCCGGCTCCTCCTACCGCAGCAAAATAAACTGCGCCGTTTTCAACAATTGACTCTCTGACTTCTTCACTTCTCCTGCCTTTTCCTATCATGCCTTTCAAACCAAGATTTAATATAGCCGGCGTATATTTATCCATTCTGCTGGCTGTCGTTGGTCCGGCAGAACCAATAGGTCTGCCCTCCCTTGCTGGTGAAGGTCCCATATAATAAATAACATTGTCTTTAAGATTTATTGGAAGCGGTTCATTTTTCTGAATTGCTTCATATATTCTTTTATGCGCAGCATCTCTGGCTGTATATATGGTTCCAGTTATATAAACATAGTCACCAGATCTTAGTTCTTTAATTTCATCCTCAATCAATGGAGCATTAATATATTTATTCATATTTTATACCAAAGTTCAAGCAAAAATACTTGTAATTTATCCTTTCCTCTTTATTATATTACTCTTGTAACATGTCGGTTCACATGACAGCATGTATTTATTGCAACAGGCAAACCCGCAATATGTGTGGGATATGTTTCAATATTAACGGCAAATGCAGTATTGGTGCCACCTAATCCGCCCGGACCTATTTTTAACAGATTAATGGAATTTAACAACTCCTCTTCCAGTTCTTTTACATATGGAATGGATGAATGTTCATTCACATTACGGGTTAACGCTTTTTTAGAAAGAATGGCACATTTTTCAAAGTCTCCCCCAATGCCCACGCCTATTACCATCGGTGGGCAGGCATTTGGTCCCGCATCTCTGACAGCAGTAATCACTGCATTTTTTACTCCCTCTATTCCATCCGCCGGCTTCAGCATAAATATCCGGCTCATATTTTCACTTCCAAAACCCTTAGGTGCAACTGTAATCGTAACACTATCTCCTTCCACAATTTCATAATGGATGATTGCTGGTGTATTATCTTTTGTATTTTCCCTAATCAGCGGGTCTTTAACCACTGATTTTCTGAGAAATCCATCCACATACCCTCTCCGGACTCCTTCGTTAATCGCATCTTCTAAATTTCCTCCGGTAAAATGAACTTCCTGACCGACCTGAATAAAAATAATTGCCATTCCTGTATCCTGACAGATTGGAATCATATCCTTTTCTGCAATCTGAAGATTTTCTTTTAATGAATCCAGTACCTGTTTTCCAAGTTCTGACTTTTCTAAATCCACCGCCTGATTCAAACATGATTTCATATCATCTGATAAAAAATGATTTGCTTCTATACACATTTCCTTTATATTTTCCGTAATAATTTCCACATTTAATTCTCGCATATTCACAAAAATCCTTTCTAAAAACTTATCAATTACACTTCATCTTACACTCAACGGAAATAAAGGCTGTACAAAATGTACAGCCTCCTTTTTACTGACTATCCTCTCCCGATATTTCATCTTTCGGATTATCTGCTGCATTCATTTCATCTTCTGATTCCTTCAATGCAATCGTTTCTCCTTCAGCGCCTTTTGGATTATCTCTAACCTTGGCTATTTTTGCTACTTTTATATTCCTCTCCGTATCAATATCGATGAGCTTCACTCCTGAAGTGATCCTGCCAATCTTCGATATATTTGATACTGAAATCTGAATAATAATACCTTCATTGGTTATAAGCATAACTTCATGGTCCTCATTAACCGCTTTTACACCAATTACAAAACCGGTCTTTTCATTTACCTTATAACATCTGACACCTTTACCGCCACGTTTCTGAAGATTAAATTCTTCGATTGCAGTACGTTTTCCCAAACCATTTTCGGAAACAATCAGTAAGCAGTCTCCCTGGGTATTCATCTGCATTGCCACAACTTCATCTCCCGGCTCCAAGTTCATGCCAATTACACCCATGGATGTCCTGCCTGTTTTTCTGACGTCATTTTCATGAAACCGAATACAATAACCATATTTTGTAACAAGAAAAATTTCCCGGCTGGCATTGGATGTCTTCACTTCTATCAATTCATCATCATCCCGAAGATTAATGGACTGTATTCCATTTTTACGAATATTACTGAATTCCACAACAGGTGTCTTCTTAACAATACCGTTTTTTGTAGCCATAAATAAGTATTTTTTTTCATCATAATTCTTTATCGGAATAATAGCGGTAATTTTTTCACCTGGAAGAAGCTGAATCAGATTGATAATGGCAACTCCTCTGGCACTTCTTCCTGCTTCCGGTATTTCATATGCCTTTAACCGGTAAGTTCTACCCTTATTAGTAAAAAACATAATATAATGATGGGTTGATGTCATTAATAAATCAACGATATAATCTTCTTCTATGGTCTGCATACCTTTTATGCCTTTACCGCCACGATTCTGACTTTTGAAATTATCTACGGTCATTCTTTTGATATATCCTAAATTTGTTCTGGCAATAACGGTATTCTCATCTGGTATCAGGTCTTCCATGGAAATATCAAATTCATCATATCCAATGGAAGTCCTTCTGTCATCACCATATTTGTTGGCGATAACCATAATTTCTTCTTTTATGACTGCCAGCAGCTTATTTTCATCTGCCAGTATTGCTTTTAATTCAGCAATTTTTACCATCAGTTCCTTATATTCCGCCTCCAGTTTTTCCCGTTCCAAACCTGTTAACGCACGCAGACGCATATCTACAATAGCCTGTGCCTGTACCTCGGTCAGGGAGAAACGTTCCATCAAACCTTCTTTTGCAATCTGTGTGGTTTTAGAACCCCGGATAATTCTGATTACTTCATCAATATTATCAAGAGCAATCATTAAACCTTCTAATATATGTGCTCTTTCTTCCGCTTTATTTAAATCATATTGGGTACGTCTGGTAACCACATCTTCCTGATGCTGCAAATAATAATTCAGCATTTCAAACAGATTAAGTATCTTTGGTTCATTATTGACCAAAGCAAGCATAATTACTCCAAATGTATCCTGAAGCTGCGTATGTTTATATAACTGATTTAAAATAATAGTCGGATTTGCATCTCTTCTCAGCTCGATAGCGATTCTCATACCGGTTTTATCCGATTCATCCCTTAAATCCGTAATACCATCAATTTTCTTATCTTTTACCAGTTCCGCAATTTTTTCAATCAATTTTGCTTTATTAACCATAAACGGAAGTTCCGAAACAACAATCCTGTTTTTTCCATTTTCCATCGGCTCAATATCAGTGATAGCCCTTACTTTAATCTTTCCTCTTCCAGTCCGGTAAGCTTCTTCTATTCCTCTTGTTCCAAGAATGGTTCCGCCGGTAGGAAAGTCGGGACCTTTCACTATACTCATAAGTTCTTCAATTGCCGTATTATCTTTTCCTTCTATACGATTATCAATAATCTTAACAACAGCATTAATAACCTCCCTTAAATTATGAGGAGGTATATTTGTAGCCATACCAACGGCAATACCATTGGTACCGTTTACCAGAAGATTCGGAAAACGGGCAGGCAGAACCGTAGGCTCCTTTTCCGTTTCATCAAAGTTTGGTATAAAATCTACAGTATTTTTATTAATATCCGCCAGAAGTTCCATGGAGATTTTACTGAGTCTGGCTTCCGTATAACGCATAGCTGCGGCTCCATCACCATCTACAGAACCAAAGTTTCCGTGTCCATCTACCAGAATATATCTTGTAGACCAGGGCTGGGCCATATTTACTAATGCACCGTAAATAGAACTATCACCATGAGGATGATATTTACCCATTGTATCACCGACAATACGCGCACATTTACGATGAGGTTTGTCCGGTCCATTATTTAATTCTATCATTGAGAACAGTACTCTTCTCTGAACAGGTTTCAGTCCGTCTCTCACATCTGGTAATGCTCTGGCTGCTATAACACTCATGGCATAATCAATATATGATTTTTCCATGGTTTTCTTTAAATCAACTTCCTGAATTTTATCGAATTCGTGAAGCTGGTCTAAATCGTGAATTTCTTTCGATTCTTTTTCGTCCATTCTACATTACAACCTTTCCTTATATTTTGTTAAAGCAATTAAAATCTTTTACTGACAAAATAACTAAATATCAAGGTTTGAAACAAATTTAGCATTAGCCTCAATAAATTCTCTTCTTGGTTCAACCTGATCCCCCATGAGGGTAGTAAACGTTAAATCCAATTCAGATTGTGTATCTTCATCAATTAATACTTTTAATAAAACTCTGTGTTCCGGATCCATGGTAGTTTCCCATAACTGGTCTGCATCCATTTCACCCAGTCCTTTATAACGTTGAATTTTGTTGTTCTGATCTCTTCCCACTTCTTTTAAAATATCATTTAATTCCTCGTCGCTGTATGCATACCATATTTTTTTATTTTTTTCCAGCTTGTAAAGCGGAGGCTGTGCCAGATATACATGTCCCTCCCGAATTAAGTCCGGCATAAAACGATATAAAAATGTCAGAAGTAGTGTTGCAATATGTGCTCCGTCCACATCGGCATCAGTCATAATAATAATTTTATGATATCTCAATTTTGATATATCAAAATCCTCATGTATTCCTGTTCCAAAAGCTGTTATCATTGCTTTAATTTCGGCATTCCCAAGAATTCTGTCCAATCTTGCCTTTTCAACATTTAAAATTTTACCTCTAAGAGGCAAAATAGCCTGTGTAGCCCTGGCTCTTGCAGTCTTTGCAGAACCTCCGGCAGAATCACCCTCAACAATATATATTTCACAATTTTCCGGATTTTTGTCACTGCAGTCTGCCAGTTTTCCTGGCAGACTGGCTCCTTCCAATGCTGTTTTTCTTCTAGCCAAATCCCTGGCTTTTCTGGCGGCGGCTCTGGCCCTCTGTGCCAGAATGGATTTTTCACATATAACCTTGGCAACAGCCGGATTCTGTTCCAGATAATATTTAAGCTGTTCGCTTACAATAGATTCTACTGCATTTCTGGCTTCGCTGTTTCCAAGTTTTTGTTTTGTCTGTCCCTCAAACTGTGGATTTTCAATTTTGATACTTACAATTACGGTAAGACCTTCCCTGATATCTTCACCTGATAGGTTTGCTTCGCTGTCCTTTAATAATTTATTATTTCTTGCATAATCATTAAAAGTTTTTGTTATGGCACGTTTAAAACCTTCTACATGGGTTCCGCCTTCCGGAGTATTGATATTATTAACAAATCCATATGCATTTTCAGTATAGGAGTCATTATGCTGCAAAGCTACTTCCACACTTACACCATTAATCAGACCTTCACAATATATGATGTTATCATATAAAGGCTGCTTACCCTTATTCAAATACTGGACAAACTCCTTAATTCCGCCTTCATAGTGAAACACTTTCTCCTTTTTTTCTTCTCTGTCGTCCCTGAATATAATTTTTAGATTTTTGGTAAGAAATGCCATTTCCTGTAACCGGTGTTTTAAAACTTCATAATCAAAAACAGTCTCTTCAAAAATAGTATCATCTGGTAAGAACGATACTTCTGTTCCTGTCTTTTCTAGCGGACATTCTCCCACTACCTGAAGGGACGAAGTAGTATGTCCGCCGTTTTCATAACGCTGTTTATGAATTTTTCCATCTCTGTATACAATAACTTCCAGCCATTTGGAAAGAGCATTTACAACCGAGGCACCTACGCCATGCAGACCTCCGGATACCTTATATCCTCCTCCTCCAAACTTTCCGCCTGCATGGAGTATCGTAAATACTACTTCAACAGCCGGAATTCCTGCTTTTTCATTGATTCCTACCGGAATTCCTCTGCCATTATCTTTAACGGTAATAGAATTATCACTGTTTATCTGTACTTCTATAACCGAACAGTATCCTGCGAGCGCTTCATCTATGGAATTATCGACGATTTCATATACCAGGTGATGTAATCCTTTTGAGGAAGTACTGCCGATATACATACCCGGCCTTTTTCTGACAGCTTCCAGACCTTCCAGTATCTGTATCTGATTTGCATCATACTGATTTTGAGTATTACTTGTATTGCCCATTGTTACTCCTTTCAAACATGATAAAGATTTGCTGTTCCATTTATAATTCTGTAAATCCTGTTAACACTTATCCGGTTTTCCACAAATTCGTCAAGACCGGTACATGTTACAATAGTCTGAACCCCATCCAGACTATTCAGTAACTGGTTTTGTCTGTTGCTATCCAGTTCCGACATTACATCATCCAATAATAAAACTGGCGAATCATGAATAATTTTCTTAACCAGTTCAATTTCTGATAACTTAAGTGATAACGCTGCTGTTCTCTGTTGTCCCTGACTTCCATATTTGCGAATATCAATATCTTTAATATAAAATCCTATATCATCCCGATGAGGTCCCACAGATGTACTTTTTAATTTCATATCCCTGTCTCTGTTATTTATTAACTCATTATAGATATCAACCGCTTTGGCATTAGGTTCATACCGCAATCCTATACTCTCCCTTCCCCCTGATAGATTCTTATGAATCTCATAAATAATTTCATTTATCTGATGTATAAATTCTTCCCTTCTTTTTATTATTTTATTACCATAATCTGCCAGCTGAATATCCCACACATCCAACGTATCATATAGCGTTTTATCAAAATGATAAGAGATATCCTTTAACAGTTTATTTCTTTGATTTATAATTTTATTATAATTCACAATATTATGCAGATAAAATTTATCAAGCTGACATAATTCTATATCAATAAACTTTCTTCTCTCTGATGGTCCGTTTTTTATAATTGATAAATCCTCAGGTGAAAAAAAGACTACATTCACAATTCCAAATAATTCGCTGGCTCGCTTAATGGGCAGTCCGTTTATGGCGATACCTTTTGTCCTGTTTTTCTTTAAATGCATATCAACCCGGTAAGGCACATCCTTTTTTCTTACAATTAATTTTATATGTGCTTCCTCTTCGCCAAACTGAATAATTTCTTTATCTCTGCTTCCTCTATGAGATTTTGTAGTACTGCAGACATATAATGCTTCAAGGATATTTGTTTTACCCTGGGCATTATCTCCATACAAAATATTTGTACCATCAGAAAATTCAACCGATAATTCCTGATAATTTCTATAATGTTCCAGATTTAAAGATTCCACCACCATTGACTGCACCTGTTATAAAATCTAATTTTTAGAAATTTTAATCTCATTGTCATTATAAGAAACAATATCGCCATCAAATAATTTCCGGCCCCGTCTGGTCTCAGTTTCGCCGTTTACCTTCACTTCACCATTAATAATTACAATTTTAGCCTCCACACCGGAATCTACCAGTCCCGCTGCTTTTAATACCTGGCCTAATTTAATAAATTCGTCTCTTAAAAAAATTGTCTGCATATGCTTCCTCAATTCTACACCTGAGTGTAATTATTATATTATTACAAGTTAACTGGCAAGATCAGATAAATATATGACTGTTCCTCATTTCTAATAAAACAAGGTGCTTTTGAGTTCAATAGGTAAATCGTAATTTCCTCATCATCAATAACTCTTAAAGCATCCAATAAAAACCTTGGATTAAATCCAATTACAATATCTTTGCCCTCTTTGGATATAATAATATTTTCATTCATGGATCCCATCATGGAATTAATTTTTAATTCCAGTTCCCCATCCTGAATATTAATAACAATCGGACGCTTATCTCCTTCTTTAATCAAAAGTGTGGCTCTGTCAATACATTCCAAAAATTCTCTTTTATTTACATTTATTTTTGTTTCATAATCAGAAGAAAGCATCTGATTTATCTTAAAATATTCTCCTTCGATAAGCCGGGATACAACCACCGTTTTATCAAATTCGAATACGATATGATTGGATGTAAAGAAAATTCTTACTTCATCATCATTACCTCCAGTCAAAATCTTACAGATTTCATTTAGTGTTTTCCCTGGTACAATCACGCTAATATCATCAAAAGAATCCTTTAATTCAATTTTACGAATGGAAATTCTATGTCCATCCAAAGATACTACCTTTAATTCATTACCTTTGATCTCAAAAAGTTCGCCTGTCATTATCTTATTGTTATCATTATCAGCAATGGAAAAGATAGTCTGTCTTATAGTTTCTTTTAAAGTAAACTGAGATAAAAAGATAAACTTATCTTTTTCAATCAACGGAAGATACGAAAAATCTTCTCCGCTTTTACCGGGAATAACAAATTTTGCTTTTTCACTGGTAATGACCATCTGATAATTATTGTCTGTTTCAATAATGATTTCACTGTCAGGAAGTTTTCTTACAATATCGGAAAATATCTTTGCTTCTATTGCAATCTGTCCTTTTTCTATTATCTCTCCGTTTACTATGGTTTCAATACCAAGTTCCATATCGTTAGCCGTAAATTTTATCTCATTTGTAGTTGCATCGATCAGTATACATTCCAATATTGTCATGGTTGTTTTAGAAGGAACGGCTTTTAATACTATATTAACAGCTCCTGCTAAATCCGATTTTTTAAAAATAAGTTTCATGTGTGAAAAACTCCTTTCCGCAGAAAACATATAAAATAAATATAAAAGATTTAATAGTAGTAGTAATAAGGGGTGTGAATTTGTTGAAATGTGGTTCAAACCCTTTAAATAAAAGAATTCTAAAAATGGATAAGCTTGTTTAACAACTGTTATTTTGATATGGACAAGTTCGTGTTTTTTAACAAGTCAGATATTGCTTAAAATTTATTCACATCAAATTCACCTTTTATAAACAGTTTATATACATAAAAAGATTTATTAACCAGTTCATGTAAACAGGATTTATATATTAATAAGAAAATAGTAAAATTATCAGTTTGGTAAAAGTTTTTTCTTAAGCACTTCAACTGCATTCTTAATCTGGTCGTTTGTACTTATTAAAGACACTACTTTTTCATAACCGTGCATTACAGTTGAATGGTCTTTACCACCAAGAAGTTGTCCGATAGCCGAAAAGGAATCTTCAGTTAATTCACGGCAGAGATACATTACAATCTGCCTCGGGATTACGATATTCTGGCTTTTTTTCTTAGAAGTTAAGTCTGTAGCTGCAATATTGAAGTGTTCCGCAACAATCTGAATGATAAGCTGGCTGGTAATTTCATTGTTAGCATTCGGAGAGATGGAATCTTTCAGTACTTCTTTAGCTAATTCTATGTCCATTTTCAGCGGTGAGATTTTAGAGTATGCTACAACCTTTGTTAGGGCACCTTCTAATTCCCTGATATTGCTGACAATATTATTTGCTATGTATTGAAGAATTTCATTATCAATATCATATCCTTCCAGTTCCGCTTTTTTTTGTAAGATTGCCATACGGGTTTCATACTCCGGAGATGAAATATCAACGGACAAACCCCAGTCAAAACGGGAACGAAGCCGCTCCTCCAGTGTTGTCATATCTTTTGGTGGTTTATCTGATGAAATAACAATCTGTTTTTTAGCACCATATAGGTCGTTAAATGTATGGAAAAATTCTTCCTGACATCGTTCTTTTCCTATTATAAACTGAATATCATCTATTAGAAGTACATCAATATTACGGTATTTATTTCTAAATTCCATAACTGCATTCTGATTTTCATTACGGATTACATTGATTAGTTCATTTGTAAAAGTTTCACTTGTTACATAGAGAACTTTTGCATTTTCGTTGTGCTCTAATATGTAATGGGCAATGGAATGCATTAAGTGTGTTTTTCCAAGACCAACACCTCCGTATAAAAACAGAGGATTGCAAATTTCTCCCGGCGCTTCTGCAACTTTTAATGCATATGCCTGTGCGAAATTATTGCTTCCACCGACTACAAAGGTATCAAATGTATATCTTGGATTTAAATTTGCTTCCAGTATTCTTGAATTTAAAGCAGGATTATCAGATTTCATATTTAAAGTTGAATCAATCTTTTTATGATCGGATTGATTTTTTGCTTCTTCCCTGGATATAAAGCAGATTTCATATGGTTCACCAAGAAATTCAGCAATCGTTACTTTGAAATATTTACTGAATCGTTTATTCATGTAAGCGACACCGATATTTTCTTCTACAATAATATAAATAATACTATCTTTTACGGAACATAACTCTAGCGGAACGAGCCATGTTTCAAAAGAAACATCTGAAATATCGTATTCATGTTTGATATAATCTAATATTTCATTCCATTTGCTTTTTAAAATTTCTAACATAAATAAACCATGCCTTTCTGATGCTTCTTTATATAATCGCATACACTCTTATATTTTATAACAAAATGAGTTATTTTTCAATGACCAATGATTAAAACAAATTTAATAACAGTAATTGTGGATAACTATGTGGATAAAGTGGATAACTTTTTAAAAATCTTAAAAAACCCAGAAATTAAGCCTGTTTATGATGTGGTTAAAAATTATTGTGAATAATTTAGAAAAATGTTGAAAAGAAATTGAGGTAAAGTTGATAAGAATTATGATGTTAATAATGTTAAAATTAAATCAACAGTGTCAACAGTTGAAAAATAAGGGTTTATGAGGTTAATAATGAATAATATCCACAGTTATCCACAAGTTATCCACAAAATGTGGATAACTTTATGTAAAGCAAAAATTAAGTTATGTAAAGTGGATAACTATTCTTCAGGATTTCCTGTGGATAAGTGATAGAAATGTAAAATCTGAAAAATAGTTCTTGACTTATATATACGAATCATCTATAATTGTAACGATATTTACCAATTTTATAAATTTAATATAAGAGGAGGTGCGTGTTCAATGAAGATGACATTTCAGCCTAAAAAGAGATCAAGATCAAAAGTTCATGGTTTCAGAGCAAGAATGAGTTCTGCAAGCGGAAGAAAAGTATTAGCAGCAAGAAGAGCAAAAGGAAGAAAGAAGTTATCAGCTTAGGACCGCATATTTTGTGGTCTTTTCTTCTATTTATTAATAATTGTCTTATAGAGTGGAATATTTCGGACTGCAGACTATAAACGAAATCCGGAATATTATACTCTATGATGATATCGGTTTAAATTCTTGTATTTAAACAATGCTGATTATATAGCAGGAGAATTCAATGAAGAATTTTAATTCATTAAAGAAAAATGAAGAGTTTAACAGAGTGTATAAGAAAGGAAAGTCTTATGCAAATAAAAATTTGGTAATGTATCTTGTGAAAAATGACACCAGCAAATGTAGAATTGGTATATCAGTCAGTAAAAAAGTCGGAAATAGTGTTGTCAGACACAGGATGACCAGATTGTTAAGAGAATGTTTCAGGTTAAATGAGGACAGGTTTAATACCGGTCTGGATATGGTAGTAGTCGTAAGGGCATCTTCAAAAAATCTTGGGTTTTTTGAGATGCAGGATTCGTATCTGCATTTATGTGGATTACACAGAATATTAAAAGAGATGGTGTAACTTTGAAGATTGTCAGGAATATTTTTAGAACAATATCGAATATATTAAAGTGTTTTTTTATACAGTGCATTCGGTTCTACCGAAATTATTTATCTGCAAGGAAGAAAACGATTCACTGCAGATATATTCCTACATGTTCACAATATGCGTTGGAAGCAATTGAAAAATATGGACCCTTCAAAGGTACGTATTTGGCTTTAAAAAGAATATTAAGATGCAACCCGTTTTCAAAAGGTGGGGTTGATCCTGTACCATAGTCAAGGAGAAAAATATATATGTTTAATTTTATTTTAACACAGAATAGTACGCCAATCATCGGTTGGTGTGCTTCGTTGCTTGGAAAGGTAATGGAATGGTTATATGTATTTTTCAATTTCATTGGGATTGAAAATATTGGCTTATGTATAATATTTTTTACTCTTATTATTAAGCTTTTAATGTTTCCATTAACAATAAAGCAACAGAAGTTTTCAAAATTATCTGCTTTGATGAATCCAGAATTACAGGCAATTCAGAAAAAGTATAAGGGTAAAAGGGACAATGAGTCCATGATGAAAATGCAGGAGGAAACTTCCGCAGTTTATAAAAAGTATGGTACATCACCTACCGGTAGTTGTCTGCAGTTATTGATACAGATGCCTATATTATTTTCATTATATTATATAATCAGTAATGTCCCAGCCTATGTTCCACAGGTTAAGGATTATTATGAAGATGTGAGTCATAATATTGTAACGGATTATGATTATTTTGAATATATGAATAAGGCATATGATGAATATGTAAAAAAAGATGGAGATGAAGACAAATATAAATATATAGACGATATGCTGGATTCATTTTCAAAGATTACTGATAAAAAAGTAATCGACGTACTGGCAAGATATTCTACGGAACAGTGGAATAATCTCGGGGATTCTTACGAGAATTTTGGTGAGCTGACTGCAGATTTATCGGTTGTTACAAATGAAGAATGGGATAAGCTCTTAGAAGGAATCACTAATGAAGATAAAAAAACAAAAATAGAAAAGTTTATAGACGAGAAAATATCAAAAGAATCCGAAATTCCTTTAATTGATAAAGAATTTGATGATAAAGCTGAAATAGTATATGCCAGTGAAAAGAAGATTATGAAGATTAATGAGTTTGGTCCGATTAATCTCAGTCAGGCTCCAAGCATGGTAATGGGATGGGCTGTATTAATACCAATTTTATGTTTCCTGACACAATGGTTTAGTTCAAAACTGGTTATGGGCGCTAATAAAGAGCAGATGGCTGATAATCCGATGGGAAATTCCATGAAGGTAATGAATGTAGTGTTACCGTTAATGTCTGCATTTATTTCATTATCAGTTCCTGCTGGTTTAGGTTTATACTGGGTATGCAACGGTGTGTTCCAGATTATTCAGCAGGTAGGCGTAAATGCTTACTTTAAGAGTGTTGATGTCAATGACATTATTAAGAGCAATGTTGAAAAAATGAATAAAAAATTGGAAAAGAGAGGTATCGATCCGAATAAGGTTGCATCTTTTGCTTCTACAAACACTAAAAATATTAATAGTAAAGCAAATACAAAACAAAATAACACGGTTTCTAATAATGCCAACAGAAAATATAAGGCCGGAAGTATGGCAGCAAAAGCAAATATGGTAAAAGAATTTAACGATAAAAACAGAAAGTAGGGTGTAGTTATGGAGTTTTTGGAATTTACCGGAAAAACAGTAGATGATGCTTTAACGGAAGCAGCTATTAAGTTAGAAACAACAAGTGATAAAATCGATTATGAAGTAATAGAGAAGGGAAGCAGCGGTATTCTCGGTTTTGGAAGTAAGTTAGCAAAGATAAAGGCCAGAAAGAAAAATACAATTGAAGATATTGCTGTAGAATTCTTAAATAAGGTTTTTAATGCCATGAATTTGGTGGTTAACATTGATGTAACGGTTAATATGGAAGATAAGATGGTTGATATTGAACTTTCAGGCGATGAGATGGGTGTTTTGATAGGCAAGAGAGGACAAACTATTGATTCCTTACAGTATTTGGTAAGTCTTGTTATCAATAAAGAGAGTGAAGATTATCTGAGAGTGAAGGTAGATACTGAAAATTATCGTGCCAGAAGAAAAACTACCCTGGAAGAACTTGCAAAAAATATTGCATATAAGGTAAAAAGAACAAAACGGGCAGTTTCTTTGGAACCGATGAATCCATATGAAAGAAGAATTATTCACTCGGCTTTACAGAATGATAAATATGTTACGACTAAAAGTGAGGGAGAAGAACCTTACAGACATATTATTGTGGTTTTAAAGAAATAATATGAAATTTAAATGAAGTTAAATGTGGTAACCCGATAAGAATATATTATTCATATCGGGTTATTTGATATATAGATGGTTGTGAATTTCTCAAAAACTTATATTTATATAAGAAAAGAAAGGTGTGTTGAAACGGTGTATCGAGGTGAAACCATAGCTGCCATATCAACAGCAATGACGAATTCTGGTATTGGTATTGTCAGAATCAGCGGAGATGATGCCATTGATATAGCAGATGAGATTTTTATATCCGTGAAACAGGACAAGAAAATAAAAGATATGACAAGTCATACGGTTCATTATGGAAATATTGCTGATAAGGGAAAAATTATTGATGAAGTTCTGTTAGTCGTAATGAAAGCGCCGAATACCTATACCAGGGAAGATGTTGTTGAGATTAACTGCCATGGTGGTGTGTTTGTGACAAAGAAAATATTGGAACTGGTACTCAAAAATGGAGCAAGATGTGCAGAGCCGGGAGAGTTTACAAAAAGAGCTTTTTTAAACGGAAGAATAGATCTTTCACAAGCGGAGGCAGTTACGGATATAATTAATGCAAAAAATACTATGGCCCTGGATGCTTCTGTTTTACAGTTAAAGGGTGGCATCAGTGAGATTATTAAACAGCAGAGGGAAAAAATCATTCATCATATAGCATTTATTGAAGCGGCGTTAGATGATCCAGAGCATATTGAAATGGAGCATTATGGAGATAAATTAATAATTACTGTAGAAGAAATCTTAAGTTCTTTAGAAAATTTATTAAGTACTGCAGATAACGGAAAATTAATAGCAGAAGGGATTAAAACTGTAATACTTGGAAAACCAAATGCCGGAAAGTCTTCATTATTAAACCGTTTATTGCGGGAGGAACGGGCAATTGTAACTGATGTGGCCGGAACCACCAGAGATACATTGGAGGAAACCATGAGTCTTTCTGAGATAAACCTAAATATTATTGATACCGCCGGAATAAGGGAAACCGATGATATTGTGGAGAAAATAGGTGTTGAGCGGGCAAAGAAGATAGCAGAGGAAGCAGATCTGATTATATATGTGGTAGATTCTTCTGTTCCGCTGGATGAAAATGATAAGAAAATAATAGAATTAATTTCCAATAAAAAATCAATTGTATTGTTGAATAAATCAGATTTAGAGTGTATAGTATCAGTTGATGAAATAAAAAAAATGACAGACAGGGAACCGATTACTATTTCTGCAAAAGAAAATGAAGGTATTCAGGATTTGGAAGAACGGATTAAGGAAATGTTTTATGAAGGTATTATTTCTTTTAATCAGGAAATTTATATTACTAATATCCGCCATAAACAATTATTGGCAGATGCGGCAGAAAGTTTAAAGTTGGTTAAAAACAGTATTGAAGAACAGTTACCGGAAGATTTTTATTCCATTGATTTAATGAATGCATATGAACTTCTGGGTGAGATTATCGGTGAATCGGTATCGGATGATTTGGTAAATGAGATATTCAGTAAGTTTTGTATGGGAAAATAATTAAAAATTTACGGATTTGATAGAATGGAGAAAGAAATGTCAAACGTATGTGAAGAATATGATGTGGTGATAGTCGGAGCCGGTCATGCAGGCTGTGAGGCGGCATTGGCAGGAGCCAGGCTGGGATTGAAAACGATAATGTTTACTGTCAGTGTGGACAGCATTGCATTGATGCCCTGTAATCCAAATATAGGAGGCAGTTCAAAGGGACATTTAGTCCGGGAAATAGATGCATTGGGTGGAGAGATGGGAAAAAATATTGACAAAACCTTTATTCAGTCGAAAATGCTGAATGTTTCCAAGGGACCGGCAGTTCATTCCCTAAGAGCCCAGGCTGATAAACAGGATTATACCAGAGAAATGAGGAATGTACTTGAAAATACGGAAAATCTGATCATTCGACAGGCAGAAGTTTCAGAAATTGTAGTAGATAACGGTGTGATTCAGGGAGTTAAGACTTTTTCCGGCGCTGTATATAAGGCCAAGGCAGTAGTTTTATGTACAGGTACATATCTGAAAGCAAGATGTATTTATGGAGATGTCAGTAATCCTACCGGGCCCAACGGGTTACAGGCTGCTAATTACTTAACTGATTCTTTAAAGGCTCATGGAATAGAAATGTTCCGGTTTAAAACAGGAACACCGGCCAGAGTGGATAAACGCAGTATTGACTTCAGTAAAATGGAAGAACAGTTTGGAGATAAAAAAATAGTACCTTTTTCTTTTTCCACTAATCCTGATGATATTCAAAAAGAACAGGTTTCCTGCTGGCTGACATATACAAATGAGGAAACACATAAGATTATTCGTGAAAATTTACACCGTTCTCCACTATTTTCTGGAATGATTGAGGGAACAGGACCGAGATATTGTCCTTCAATTGAAGATAAGGTTGTAAAGTTTGCAGATAAAAACAGGCATCAGGTGTTTATTGAACCGGAAGGGAATTATACCAATGAAATGTATCTGGGAGGAATGTCCAGTTCATTGCCGGAGGATGTGCAGTATGCAATGTACCGTACAGTTCCAGGTTTGGAAAATGTAAGAATTGTTCGTAACGCTTATGCCATCGAATACGATTGTATTAATCCCATGCAGCTTTTACCAACTTTAGAATTTAAAAAAATAAAGGGTTTATTCAGTGGCGGTCAGTTTAATGGAAGTTCTGGTTATGAAGAAGCGGCAGCCCAGGGATTGCTTGCAGGAATCAATGCAGCCATGTATGTAAAAAATATGGAACAGATTGTATTAGACCGTTCTCAGGCATATATTGGTGTTCTGATAGATGATTTAGTAACAAAAGAAAACCATGAACCTTACAGAATGATGACTTCCCGGGCAGAGTACCGATTGTTGCTGAGACAGGATAATGCGGACTTACGTTTGTCTGAAATCGGACACAGGGTAGGTCTGGTACCGGATGAAGTTTTTGACAGGGTGTGTAAAAAAGAGGAACAGATTTATCAGGAAATCTCCCGGCTTGAAAAAATAAATATTGGAGCTGGCAAACAGGTTCAGGAATTTTTGGAGAATCATAACAGTACGCCATTAAAAACAGGAACAACTCTTGCAGAGCTAATTCGAAGACCGGAATTATCTTATGAACTGGTAGTAGATTTTGATGTTGACAGGAAACCCCTGCCGGAGGATGTGATTGAACAAGTTAATATAAATATTAAGTATGACGGTTATATAAAAAGACAGTTAAAGCAGGTGGAACAGTATAAAAAGCTTGAAAATAAGAGGATTAACCCTAAAATTGATTATGATGATATTAGTGGATTGAGAAATGAAGCCAGACAAAAACTTAAATTATGTAAACCATTATCTATTGGACAGGCTTCCAGAATATCCGGTGTAACTCCTGCGGATATTTCGGTGTTATTGGTATATATGGAACAGTTTAACTATCTGCAAAATAAGAATAAAGAGAGAAATTCTGAACTTTAATTCTGAGTTTCGCAATTGCTTAATATTTTTTAGAATAGAAAGGATATTTTATGACAAGTAAAACCAGCATTTTGGAAAAGCTTTCATCCGATATAGGTTATGTTTTATCCGGTCAGCAGATTGAACAGTTTAATGATTTTTATAAAATGCTAGTTGAGAAAAATAAAGTTATGAATCTGACAGCAATAACTGAATATGATGAAGTGGTTTTAAAGCATTTTATTGATAGTATCGTAATAAACAAGAGGATATCAGATGATAATGTGAAAAGCATTATGGACGTAGGAACGGGAGCAGGTTTTCCTGGAATTCCACTGAAAATATTATTTCCGGAAATAAAGTTGACATTACTGGATTCTCTGAATAAAAGGATTTTATTTTTAAATGAGGTAATTTATAATCTTGGACTTGATAATATTGAGTGTGTTCATGGAAGAGCAGAAGATGTGGGGCATTTACTGGAATTTAGAGAACAATATGATTTGACCGTATCCAGAGCAGTGGCTAATCTTTCGTCTTTATCTGAATATTGCATCCCTTTTGTCAGAGTTGGAGGCAAGTTTATCTCATATAAATCAGGAGTGATTGATGAGGAATTGAGTAGTGCAAAGACTGCAATTCAATTGCTGGGCTCCGAAATAGAAGAAGTAGAAAAATATACTCTACCGGATTCGGATATACAGCGTTCTCTTGTGGTTATTCGTAAAGAAAAGAAATTAAGTAAGAAATATCCAAGGAAAGCAGGGATTCCTGGAAAGCAACCCTTGTAAATAATACCAGAGGGTATTTGTCTTAAATAGAATATAGATATATAAAGATGCTTCCTAATATTTATAATCCAAATATTAGGAAGTATTTTACTGTAAAAAAAAATGAAAGTATTGTAATAATGTGGTATTATTATAATAAATGAAAACTATATTAGAAAGGATAAGCCATAACATCGCTTACTGTAGGTATCAGATTATGAATGAACTTGAGAGTTATATTTTCAATCAAAAAAATAAATTATTGGAGCAACGAAACAGCTATAATCATTCTATAGACAGATTAAAAAATGATAATATGCAAATTGATTTAAATATAACGGAGCTGACAAAAAATCTTGATACAACTTTTGAAGTGTTTTCTCCAAATTCCATTATGAGTGATTATAATGTTACAGAAATAGACAGACTAAAAAAAATATATCATAAAAATGAAATAGAGATTCGGACACTGGAGAACAATCAAAAAAAAGTTGAGGAAGAGTTGAATGAAATAAGTATTGCTATTGAATCTTATGAAAACTTAAAGGATAATATTAATTTATGTGAAAAAAAATATAAGGAAAAGGAATTTGAAGAAAATCAAAGAGAAGGAAACAGATTGGCAGTTGATATCTCTGAAAAGGAAATTAAAAGAATAGAAAATAGAGTTTCTCAGGAAATTACTCAGATTATTGATAGTTTAATTTATAAAGGAGAGTTATGCAAGAATATTTTAGATGTGGATGCAAATAGAAGTAAAATAGAACTTCTTGAAATTAAAGAGGGATTATATACATTACAAAATAAAGCATTAGATTTTATGTTTCACGTGAAACATTCTATATTGGATAATAATTTTTATCTTTTACAGAATATACGTAATCATATAAAAAAGTATAATGTTGATTCTGAACTTATAACAGTTACAGGTATAGGTGATGATGTAATAATGCCATCCTATGATATACAAAATAATTTAAGAATATTGGATGAAATTATTAATAATTCTATTATTCATGGCAAAGCGAAAAATATTAATATTAATATATCTATAGTATCAACTATAGATAAAAATGAAATATTAAGTATTGTTAATCAAATGGATAATGTAAATGAAAGCAAATTGAATAATAATGATTCTCTAATTGAAAATAAAAAGGAAAATATTATAAATAAACAAATGGATATAAGTAAAAAAGTAATTGATTATGATTTAAAAGAGCCGTCTTCAAATTTAAAACATATAAATATAACAGTAAGTGATGATGGATGTGGTTTTGATACCAATATTATAAATGATAATGCTAATTTGGGATTAAATATCGTGAAGAAACGGTTGGATTTATATCTTGGTGAATTTATTATTAAATCCAGCAGTGAATTTGGAACAATTGTAAGTTATAGTTTTAATTACAAACAGTAGATTATGAAAATGTTTCACGTGAAACATTTTCTGAAAAAGTAATGGCATATGTAGTGCCTTCGTGATATAATTATAAATGTATGAAATACTTTTAAATATTTGATAAAATTATTAAAGAAGAAGGAGAAATATGCATATGTTTGTACATAAGCATTGTTTAGATAATGAGTAGAATAATTGCAATTGCAAATCAAAAGGGCGGAGTTGGTAAAACTACTACATCAATTAACCTGTCAGCGTGTCTTGCAGAACAGGGAAAAAAAGTTTTAGTTGTAGATATTGATCCTCAGGGAAATGCTACAAGCGGATTGGGAATTGATAAAAATGCATTGGAGAATACAGTTTATGAATTATTTATAGAGGAATGTAATCTGGAAGAGTGTATTCAGGAAGAAACATTAGAACACTTAGATGTATTGCCTTCAAATGTAAATTTATCAGGTGCAGAAATTGATTTAATTGGAATTGATGGAAGAGAATATATTTTAAAGAGGATTTTAGCAGATATTAAGGATAATTATGATTTTGTTATAATTGATTGTCCTCCTTCTCTTAATATTTTGACTGTTAATGCGATGGTGACTGCTGATACCGTTTTGGTTCCAATTCAATGCGAATATTATGCTTTAGAGGGATTATCCCAATTGATACATACAATAAATCTGGTGAAAAAACGATTAAATCCGGAACTGGAGATGGAAGGTGTAGTTTTTACAATGTATGATGCAAGAACGAATCTCTCATTAGAAGTAGTGGAAAATGTGAAACGAAATTTAAAACAAAATGTATATAAAACAATAATACCCCGAAATATAAGACTTGCGGAAGCACCAAGTCACGGATTGCCGATTAATTTATATGATTCAAAGTCTGTAGGAGCTGAGAGTTATAGAATGTTAGCATTAGAAGTTATTCATCGCGGAGATGAAGATTTTGACATTGATGATTATATGGATACTATAAATAATACAAAAGAAAAACAAAAGGGGAATAAACTTTCAAAATTGATAAAAGGTAAGAAATAAGTTATTTTGAGAGATTAAAAATAAATATGAGAAGGCAGGAATAATAATAATATGAAAGCAACTACAAAAACAGGAACAAAAAATAGAAAGACGGGGTTAGGCAAGGGCTTAGATTTATTAATACCGGATATAGATGCAGAAGAATTTTCAGTTAAAGAAAAAAAAGGTGATGAAAAAGAAGGTAGTGCCGGCGGTGGACCTGTTTTGTTAAAAATAAATGATATAGAACCAAATAGAAATCAGCCGAGAAAAAAATTTAATGAAGATGCATTGCAGGAATTATCAGAGTCTATTAAACAGTTTGGGGTAATACAGCCTCTTGTAGTTCAGAAAAGAGACGATTATTATGAAATAATTGCAGGTGAAAGAAGATGGAGGGCATCTAAGCTTGCCGGCATTAAAGAAGTCCCTGTTATCATTAAAGATTATTCTGAACAGGAAATTGTAGAGATTGCTCTGATTGAAAATATTCAGAGAGAAGATTTAAATCCCATTGAAGAGGCTCAGGCATATAGAAGACTTATTGATGAATATGATTTAAAACAGGATGAATTGGCTGAAAGAATTTCAAAGAGCAGAACTGCCATAACAAATTCCATGCGTTTGTTGAAATTATCAGATGATGTACAGCAAATGCTGATTGAAGATATGATTTCCAGTGGACATGCCAGGGCATTGTTGTCTATTGATGATAAAGAACAGCAGTATCAGCTTGCATTAAAGATTATGGATGAAAAACTAAGTGTAAGAGAAACGGAAAAACTGGTAAAACAACTCAGTAGTCCAAAGCCGGAAAAAATCAAACCAGTATTGGAAAATGCTTTTGTTTATGAAGATATTGAAAGAAAAATTAAAGAAATTGTGGGAACTAAGGTTAAGGTTAACCACAAACAAAATGGAAAAGGAAAAATAGAAATTGAATATTATTCTGATAGTGAATTAGAGAGATTATTGGAATTGTTTATGAAAGCGAAAAGTGAATAAAACAATAAAAGGAAAGAGTGAATAAAATGAATAGTAAATTGTTGCAAAATATTGGCATTGGAGAAATAGATCCAGCATATTTTATTATTACTTTATTGGTAATTAGTTTAGGTTTATTAATTTATATTATTGTTACCAATTTAAAAATAAAAAAGCTGACAAACAAATATGAAATATTTATGAGTGGAAAAGATGGGAAGAGTTTGGAAAATGTAATTGCAAAAAGATTCAGTCAGGTAGATGAGCTGATTGCCAGAGATGCAAAGAAGGATGTTATGCTTAAAGAAATTCAGGAAAATCTCCTGACAGTTTATCAGAAAGTCGGTATTGTAAAATATGATGCATTTAATGAAATGGGAGGAAAGCTAAGTTTTGCTCTTGCCATGTTGGATAAAGAAAATACAGGATTTGTGTTAAATGCAATGCACAGCAGAGAGGGATGTTATACTTATATAAAAGAAATAATAAAGGGTGAATCATTTATTGTCTTAGGTGAAGAAGAGAAAATTGCAGTTGAGAAGGCCATCAGCGTAGATAATTTTATGGAATAATTAATTTAAAAAATGAAAAGAATCGGAGATAACCGTGTGGATAAGCATTTTGAAAAATTAGAGAAAATATTATATGATAAAATTAATGGTGTTGGGAAACTATCAAATAATTTTTTGTTAGTTAAGTATTATGATAACAAGGGTATAACTGAAGAACTGGTAAAAGTTGTAAAAAACAATAATAAATATATTTATTTTTATCATGAATTTAATGCCACCCGGATTCCGGAAGCCTATGACCCATTTTTAATGTGGATTAAATATATTTTTGATAATTTTATTGATATGAATCTTGATGAGTTTTTTGAAGTGTGCAAAATTTATAATCCTCATAGAGTAATTTTAAAATCATATTTTGAAACAGGTATGACCAGGCGGGAAGAGTTTTTATTAATAAATGAGATTGAATTTGAGAAAGAAAAACTTTATCAGGGTTTATTGAATATGCTTACCTATGCAGCAAAAATAAAACCAATAATCATTATTTTTAATAAAATACATTTTGCCGGAACTTCTACCATGAAATTTATTAATAAAATATTTTCAGGGGATGATACCGAAAATATGGCAATTATTGCCGGATTTAAAGATAATATACCTGTACTGAAAGGTAAATCGGTCATTTGGAATGAACTGATAAATAATTTTATAGATATAAACTGTGTATTTGATTGGGATGATTTTGAAGAAACGGAGGATAATTCCGAAAATGAGAATGAGATAGTTAGTCTGGAATTTGATGAAGCGGAACTGGAAGCCATTATGATTAAAATCAAGAATATGTGTGATTTACTTGCTTTAAATCAGGCTTCCGATTATTTGGAGTTATTGTATCATAAATACGAAGTTGAGAAATATGATATAGACAATGATTTAAAGTTTAGATTATATAAACTCTATACAAAAAACTGTATTGAATTGAGAAAAATCAGTGATGCCTATGAAGTGGTCAACAATCTTAAGGTACTGGCTGTTAGCAAAGACAAAAAATTTGATTATTATATTATGAGAATTTTTTTGGAATTGGCTAATGAAAAATATGACGAGGCAAAAAGTCTGATAGAAAAGATAAAAAAATTAATTGATAATAAAGATGAGAGAAAAATTGTCTTATTACAAATTATAGATCATATAGCGGATTATTCCAACTGGAGGGGTTCATGGTTTTACAAGGATCTTTCACCACACCAGATGTCAATAATAGAAATGTGTGAGAAATATAATTATAAAAATATATTGGCTCATGTATATATTTATGCTTTTGACAATAATGGTTCATTATATTATAAAGTAGACGGATTGGATAACAGACTTAAATATTTCAACAAGGGAATTCAGATTGCGAAGGAAATGGGGAATGAAAGCCTTTTATTGGATGCCTATCATAAAGCATTGTTAATTGCATCTTCCAACGGTTATATTGATGTGTCTGATTATTTTTATCTGGAAAAATGTATGCCTATTTGTAAGAAAAATAATAATCTGAATGAAGAAGCAATGACATATATCGGTCTGGGTTATAACAGATGTACCTGTGAAGAGTTTGATAAAGCAAACGAATATTTTAACAAAGCATTAATCATATATTATAGTGTGGAAGATATCAGTTATATGGGTGAAACTTTATATAATATGACTATCAATGCAATACTGGGTGAAGATTTTAAAAGTGCGGACAGTTATATTACCACCTGTCTGGCAGCAATGGAAAATTTGAGAAAAAACAGTAAATTCAGAGTCTGTCATGTAGCAAAATTAAATGCTTTAAAAGCATTATGCTGTTACAGACTGGGAAATATATATAAGTGTAAAATTTATCTTAATAATACTAAACGCATGATAGATTATGTACTAAGTTTTCGGGAAGAAGAAGAAACCTATTATTATTGGTCGGATGATTTGTTTTTGTACTATTTTATCAAAGGTATGTTATTAAGAGACGGCGGGAAATATGAAACTGCAGAAGAACATATGGATAAGGCAGGTTATTATTCCATGAAAGCCGATGGAAGTACCTTTTTTACTTATACGCAATGCATGATTGAAAAAGCAAAATTGTATATGTTAACAGGAAGAAAGAAATCGGCAATCTATGCTTTGGAACAGGCAGTTGATTATTGCGTAAATAATAATCTGAAAAAACAGCGGTATAAAGTTCTTTTGGCAATGAATGAGATTACAGGAGAAAACAGAATCCAGGACATGGATACGGATGGTTTGAAAAATGAACAACTCACCTGGGATAATGGAACCTTTGAATTATCTTTGAGGGGTATTACCTTAAATAATATTACACAGCTTATTAAAAATATAGGTATTTATAATCGCTCCATCGAAGAAAAGGAGAGAGTCCAGTTTCTGTCAAAATGGACAAAGTTGTTAAATACTTCTGTTTCTTCTGTTGATGAGATGATAAATGATTCTATTAAAGCTTTTGAAAATAATTTTGGAATTGATAACTGTATTTTTATAAAAATAGAAGATGGAAAGCCATACGTAAAGTTTACCGATGCAGATATTATTTTGACAGATGAAAAAGTTGATAGGATTTATCAGTATGTAATAAAAAATACCCGTGAATTCGCTGTTTCAAAATTGGATGCAAATTTCTATGACTATGAGGAGATTATGTCTGTATTTGGCTCTGCCAGAATAGCTTCATTTATGCTTATTCCGATAGTTGTAAATGAGGATATCAATTGTATTGTTGTAATGTATATGCTTATGCATAATACCTGGTATTCCAATCTCAGCAAGTACATTTTAAATAATGAAAGTTTATCTTTGTTTACTTCTTCTTTTCGTCAAATGGTGGATGCTGTTGAAAGAGAAAAATTTCATGCGGAACTTCGGGAGATGAATAACCGACTGAAAAATATTGCATTAACGGATAATTTAACAGGATTATATAACCGGCAGGGATTACAGTATAATATTAATAAAATAGGTATACAGACGAATAGAAATATTTGTTCTATTTTTTATATGGATTTGGACAATTTTAAATATTATAATGACCATTTTGGACATGAGGTCGGTGATTTAATTCTGGTTTCTTTTGCAAATGTTATTAAAAGTATTTGCGGAGAAGATAGTTTTGCGGTCAGGTATGGCGGTGATGAATTCCTAATCATATTATATCTGGATAATGAAGAGGATGTGGAGAAGGCAGCAAAGAGCATTTATAATACCATAAAAAATGAAGCATCATTTCAGGGAGTGGTGGAACAGACGGTAGGATACAGTGTGAATATCAGCGAATCGGACAGAGTATCCTGTAGTATAGGTATAGCAGGTGTTAACCGGGACGAGGGGGACAACGCCTTTGAAAATGCATTAAAGAGAGCTGATGATGCGTTATACTATATCAAGAGAACAAATAAGGGTCGTTATGAAATATGGGATAATATTAAAGATTTATTATAATTTATTCAGAAAGGTGTAATCTTTGGAGGTTGTATGTACCAGGGATGTTAATATAATTATGCATAGTTATTTACGTACTGTAGGGTTCGGCGGTCCGGATTGCAACAGAAATGTCAGACATTTATTGGACAAGATCATAAAAGAAGATGAGGCTATCAACAGCTCGGTGAAACATGAAGGGGAGTCGGTGGAAATCTTTAAGCATTTTTCTCCGAATATGGGGATAACTTTTCATGGAGAGTTTTTAAGCAGTGATGAATTTCATTGTGATTTTTATTATCCCTTTGCGCTGCCGATGAAATATATTCATTATGATGAAATCATTATTGAAAAAAACGTAATGAATATGTCATTTTATGCTTCATGTGAAGATAACCGGCTGGGATTTTCGGTTATTTTTTTCATACAGAATGGTTTGGATTATATTAATTTTGATAATAACAGAGGAATTTCCAGAATATCCGCAAAGGTAGGGCTGACGGCCATGAGCCTTGCCGGAAAAATATTAATGCCTATAAAAAAAGACAGCTCTTTTACTTCTATGTCGGATGAACTGCGAAGATACAGAGGTGAAGTTCTAAGGGAAGCAAAAAAGGGGAATCAGGAAGCAATCGACGCCATGGCTTTGGAGGAAATGAATGAATATAATCAGATTTGCAAACGTGTGATGAACGAGGATATACTGACAATCGTGGAATCCAGTATAATGCCTTATGGTATTGAATGTGATAAATATCAGGTAATTGGTGAAATCAGGGACATTGTGGAAGATAAAAACGGAATTAGTGATGAAGAGGTTATAGAAATGTTGATTGACTGTAATGATATCAGTATAACTGTGTTTATTAATAAGAAGGATTTAATGGGAGTTCCTAAAATAGGAAGAAGATTTAAAGGTGTGGTTTGGCTGCAAGGCAGGATTGAATTTGAAACTGTATAGTGCAGATATATGTTATTTAAATCTTGACTGAATATCATTAGTATGATAGAATTAATGAGTTAAAATTATTATTCAGACTGTCGCTATAGCTCAGCTGGATAGAGCGACCGCCTCCTAAGCGGTAGGCCGGAGGTTCAAATCCTCTTAGCGACGCTGGAAACATCGCCGAAAACATTGATTTTTCAAAGTTTTCGGCGTTTTTTAGTTTTTTGATTTTTCCTATTCCCAGATATGGCATATTTTAATAAATTAAAAAATTATTGGCATATGTATGTTATTGGATATAATATAACGTATGAAATCGGCAGATATTGAAAAAATTTTGTAAAAACCATTGGAGGAACAAAAATGAGAAAAGTAGTGTTATATATTGCAATGAGCCTTGATGGATATATTGCAGACAGCCACGGTGGTGTTGAATGGTTAAAAGGACAAGGAAATGATGAAGAAAATATTGACACATATTCTGAATTCGTAGAAAATATTGATACAGTTTTGATGGGGTGGAATACATATCATCAAATTGTTACAGAACTTTCTCCAACAGAATGGGTGTATAGGGATTTAACGTCCTATGTGTTTACGCATAATAAAGACTGCTCTACAAAACAAATCTGTTTTACAAACGAAAATCCAATAGACCTTTTAAAAACTCTAAAGCCACAAAACGGCAAGGATATTTGGATTTGTGGAGGGGCTAATCTTATTGGGCAGCTAATGTGTGAAAATATAATAGATAGGTATTATATATCTGTAATGCCTGTTCTTCTGGGAAGAGGTATTCGTCTTTTTGGGGAGTTTCCAAATCAACAGGAACTGCGATTAGTTAAAACGCAAAGTTATAATGGAATTGTTGAGCTAATCTATGAATGCAAATAACTTCTGCCTTAATGTGATAGAAATGAGGCGGACGAATGGGACAAACAGAATCGTTCTAATAATGATGGTAAATACAGATTATAAAAGGGTTGCACAGGGTCTGTGAATCGAATATAATAGAATTTATAAAAAATTATAGTATTGCGAGTTCTGCTGTCGCAAAATCATTTAAGACATGGAGGTTTATTATGAGTGAAAAGAATGAAGAAAAGAATACTAAAAACAGAAATATAGTATCTTCCATACTGATAGTAGAAATAATGGTATTTATAACGTTGCTGATCAGCGAGTTTTATCTGATTAAGAGAATACCGCAGAATTATTTTATAATTCTTGGAGGCGGACTATTTGTAATAATTGATGTATATTTGATTACCGATGAAATAATCAAAATAGTGAATAAAAATTATAAACAGAAGATGCTGCAGATTGAAGAATATATGAAATCCCAAAAGGCAATTTATTTATGTAGTAAAAAGGGTTTTGAAAGTATAACAGAAAAACTGGAAGAAGTCGATAGAAGCACAAGAGAAGCAATTGATACTCTGTTTTCCGGTCAGAAGACCATTGGTAAAACTATAATCAAGAAAAATATGGAATCATTGGCGGAAGTAAGAACAGCCATAGAGTCATTAAGTACTCGGCTTTCTGAATTAAAGCCAAATGAAAATAATCAGGGGGATTTGTCTACAGATATCCAACATTTTGAACAAGCGGTGGTTACTGAAATCCAAAATAGCAGCGAAGGGTTTTCACAAATAAAAAATGAATGTGTATCAATCAGAGAAGCTTGTGGAATCTTAATTGAAAAGCTGGACAATATAAATATTGATGAACTGCCGAAACAAAATATAAATCAAGTATCTGAAGAAATATCAACGCAGGATGTGATACCAGAGCCATTACAGGAGCAGCCGTCAGAAGAGCCGGTTATGGAGGAATCTCAGGATTTATTGCAGGAAATGGGAATTTCTGAATCTGATGGGTTATTTAACAGTGAAACGGAAAATGAAATAATGAATCAGGATATCTTTGACGAAGAAAGTATTTTAGCAAACCTGAATGAATTTGAACAAATGGATTTATTGGGGGATTTTAATCTGGACATAAGTGACGGACAAAATGAAACAGATACAGAAACGGATACAGAAACAGATTCAACTGAAGCTGAGACTACAGAGGAGCCGGAAGAAATAGAGGAACAGATGGAAATCACACAGCAACAGGAAACCGAACCGGAACAGGAGCCTGTAAAAGCGCCGGATTTATCAGATCCGAATAAGCAGATGTCACCGGATGATATAGCTGCATTGATTGCGTCCATGCAGTCCTAAGAGCGGTATTGTAATGTAATTATTATAAATAAAGAGAGAACGCCATGAATTACATTGTTTTTGATTTGGAATGGAATCAGACGATTAATCAGAACAATAAGAATAAAACGGATGCCCTTCAGTTTGAGATTATCGAAGTGGGGGCTGTGATGCTGGATGAAGATTTTAATGAAATTTCCAGATACTCCAGTCTGATCAAACCTGTTTTGCACCAGAAAATCCATCCGATTATAAAGGAAATAACGAAAATTACCGATGAAGAACTGCAGACGCAACGGGATTTTAAAACCGTTATATCGGAGTTTTTTCAGTGGTGCGGAGAGGATTATGTCTTGTGCACCTATGGAAATCAAGATTTAATGGAACTTCAGAATAATCTGGAATATCATGGAATCAACTGTATGGAACTGGGGATACGATGGTCATATCCCATGATGTATATTGACGTTCAAAAAATATTTGGTCTGGCACAGAATGAAAATAATGAGCAGCGTTCTCTGGAATCGGCAGTGATACAGTTAAATCTTGTACAGGATAAAGATTTTCACAGAGCGTTGGAAGATGCCATATATACAGCTGGAATTTTGAGAAAGATGGAGCGTGATCTGATTTTTGGAAACTATTCTCTGGATTATTACCGGATTCCCGAAACCCGGCAGGAAGAAAAAGAAATTAAGATTAGCGGACACAATGAATTTATTTCTACAGGATACGATTGTAAAGAAATGTTATTAGAACAACCCTATCTCTATGTGACGAGATGCGTTATATGTGACAAAAAGTGCAGAAAAAAGATTAAGTGGTTTGCGGATAATTCAAAGTATATCTGTGTGTCGGTTTGCCCGGAACATGGAATAATGGAAGGAACCATTCATGTAAAACATAATAAAATCAGAGACGTATACTATGCCATAAGAAAAGTAGGTCTGATAAACGATGAGGAATTGGAAAATATAATTTTAAAAAAAGAAAATATAAAAGAAAGGCGCCGCCAGAAAAGGCAGCGCGATAAAAATAAAAAACTTTTATAATTGCTTATCAGAAATGTCCGGTATTGGATTCCCGGTAGGTTTCCAACAGGGCATCCAGTTCATCCAGAAAACAATCCACACATCCATAAAAGGCATCATTGTTGCTTGGATTATTAAACTTTTCTTTAATGGATTTCAATTCATGAATGGCAGCATCGATACGTTTTCTACCGGAATCATTCAAATAAAGCATATATCTGCTACGCTCATTCTCTTCTGGTGTCAGTTTTCTCAAAATAACCTGAACATTTGGTTTTTCTCCGATATAACGGTATGTTATGGAAGGAGACGCATGATTAAATAAATGCTGTAAGTAATTAATGTCACCGGTGGAGCGGTAATATCTCCAAGCAAAAGTCTTTCTCATGGTCTGGGCGCCGATAGTGCTTAATCCCAGAGACCTGCCGGCAGTTTTAAATACTCTGTATGCTTGTTCTCTGGAAAGAGGAGCCTTGGAACTGGCATGTCCGGTAATCAGATAAGCATCCATATCTTTTCCTGCCACATAGGAATTAATAGTGTCCTGAACATTTTTCGGTATCTGGTAAGAACGCTCAATCTTTCTGGCTCCAATCACAACGGTTATAACTTCCTTTTCGTATACATCCCGGTTTTTTAACTGTAAAATATCCTGAAGAAGCAGACCAGTTCCGATTCCCAGTTCAAACATAATATAATATTTATCATCTACTTTTCTTAAGGCCTGTTTAAATTTTTCTAAAGTTGCCTCATCTTTTATTGGTGATACCCAACCCATAAAAACACCTCTTTCATTTTTAAATTAATAAATTATCTATATTTGTTACGTTTATTTCTTCTGTGCCGTTTCCGGCTTAATCTGGTCATTTTAAAAAAATACAGGATAACCAGTATGACTAAAATTATAATGACAACAGCTAAAACTACCCAAAGGTTAATTGTTATATAATCGTTATCTGCCGGTTCTTTTTTTGTTTCTTCCTCGATTTTAGGACCGAAATCAAAGTGATTGTTTTCCTCTTTATTTACAGTAAGAGTTGCAGTACCTACGGTTCTGTCTCCAAGTTTATACTCCAGACGGGCAAAGATGTCAGGATTATCCTCGGAAAATGTGAGAGTGGAAGAACACAGTTCCAAAGTAATGTTGTTTGGTAAAACCGCATAGTCATCGGGACTGATTTTAATCAGTGAAGAATCCTCTGAAAAAATATAATTACCGTTGCTGGGTGTGAAATTTGTTTCATTTTGAGAAATATTTGTCAGACTAAAATTATTAAACCCGTAATCCAGCAGGAGCTTTGTGTCATTATAGACGTTCTGACTGTTGGATTTCATTACCACACTGATCAGTGTCATACCGTTTCGGCGGGCGAAGGTTACAAGGGTATTACCGGACTGGTCAACATAGCCGGTCTTTCCTCCCAGAATACCATCATAATAGACTGCGTTTAATGGAAACAACATCTTATGGCGGTTGGCAATTGGCTGGGTCTCCGTTTTGAGATTTGTGGCGGGCAGTGTATAAGTTAGCTGGGACTCAACTTTTAAAAACTGGTCGTTTTTAATTGCCTCTCTGGTAATCATAGCCATATCATAGCATGTGGTGTAATGGTTTTCATCAAAAAGCCCGTTGGGATTGTTAAAGTGGGTATTCCTGGCACCGCACTGTACGGCACGGGAATTCATCATATCAGCAAAAAACTGAATGGCAGTAACGGATTCATTGTATTCCTGTCCGGCGGCATCCAGTTCGGCAATACGTTTTTCATATTCCGGCTGCTTTTTGGCAATATATTCAGCCACAGCGTTGGATACTTCATTTGCAGAAGCCAGCATAATGGCATACAGGCAATCATTCAGGGAAAGCAATTCTCCCTGATCCATGCTGACATGTGCAGCTCCGCTTTCCAGTGAATATACGGAATAATGTGAAAACTCTACCATATCGCTGAGGTTACCGTATTCCAATGCCAGCATGGTGGTCATTATCTTTGTGATGCTGGCAGGATACATCTGGTCATGACAGTTTTTTTCATATAATACGGTTCCGCTGGCTGCATCAATCAGTATGCCGGCTTCCGCATATATGGTTGGATAGGGCGGCCATTCCGTATTTACTGCAATGGAGCTCTGTGAAGAGTCTGCCGGTTCATCTGCAAAAACCGAATGGAGGCTGGCAGTCAGAAATACGGATAAAATCAGAGCTTGTATCAAAAAAAACGAAACATACGATTTTAATTTTTTTAACATTTAAGTGCATTACCTTTCCCACAATTTGTATTTTCTTGTCTATTATACTAAAACAAAAAAATAAATGCAATAAAAAATGATAAAACTTCTCATTTTTTATTGCATCATGTTATAAATTAATTCGTTATTTAGAATGCATTCGTTTAATAACCTTTAATCTTGTAAATTCTTCACGTTCTTTTTCTTCCAGAGCATTTGTAATATCTCTGGTAATCGTTTCGTAATTGGGAATGGTAATATTCTGCAGGGCATTGGCACGTTTCTGGGTTTTTTTAATATTATATGCCAGTCTGTATGCGGAATTTTCTATCATGGAAAGCTTTATGGTGAGTTTTTTCACCTTTTCAAATCCGGCCTTTGCCTCATCCAGAGATTCTCTTGTACTGAAAAATGCATAAGCGGGAAAATTTTTTCTGGTATCGTCATATTCTACCAAAGGAATTTCCGTGCCCATGATACTTCGGGATTTAATTGTCACGGAATTTTCAATGGGAACGGCATGGGCAAATTTCTGAACTTCATTGATTCCCATCTGAATATTGGCTTTTTGTAAAGCCTGATAAGCAGAGGTATAGGTTTCATTTATTTCCTGCTGGATATCTTCTGCCTTGTCTATCAGAGCCATAAGTTCGCGAATCAGAATATTCCGTTTTTTATCCATAAGTTCATAACCCTGTTTTGCCAGGGCAAGAGAATTTTTTGCTAAAATCAGATTTCCTTTAGTCGGAAAGGTATTAGGATTCATGCTAACCTCCATATTCAGGCAGCTGCCGATTGTTTCTACAGAGTATTGTAATCGGTATCGTCGCCGGTAATATCATAATATTTTTCCAAAATTTTTGTATCAATCCGATCCAGTTCTTCTTTTGGAACCATATGAAGAAGACGCCAGCCAAGGTTCAGTGTGGTAATGATATCCCGGTTTTCATAATCATTCTGGGCTACAAATTCCCGTTCAAAAGCCCTGCCAAACGCCAAATATTTTTTATCGGTAGGTGACAGTTCATCTTCACCAATAACGGAAGCAAGGGCACGGGCTTCACCAACTTTGGCATAAGAAGAAAATAACTGGTTGGCAACAGACTGATGATCATCCCGGGTAAATCCCTCGCCAATTCCGTCTTTCATCAGCCGGGAAAGAGACGGAAGAACATTAATCGGCGGATACACTGACTGTCCGTGTAGAACACGGTCCAGTACAATCTGACCTTCGGTTATATATCCCGTTAAGTCGGGAATCGGGTGGGTAATATCATCATTTGGCATGGTCAGAATTGGAATCTGGGTTACGGAGCCTTCTGAACCTTCCACGATTCCGGCACGCTCATAAATAGTGGCAAGTTCACTGTACAGATAACCAGGATATCCTTTTCTGGAAGGAATTTCACCCTTTGAAGAAGATACCTCACGCATGGCTTCCGCAAATGAAGTCATATCGGTTAAGATTACAAGCACATGTTTTCCTAAATCAAATGCCAGATATTCTGCGGCAGTCAATGCAACTTTTGGAGTGATCAGACGTTCCACCACCGGGTCGTTTGCCAGATTCAAAAACATAACTACATGGTCGGAAACACCGCTTTCATTAAAGGTTCTCCGGAAAAATTCCGCTACGTCATATTTAACACCCATTGCAGCAAAAATCACTACCAGTTCATCCGATGACTTATCTCCCAAAGAAGCCTGTTTTACAATCTGGGCGGCAAGACGGTCATGAGGCAGTCCGTTACCCGAAAATATAGGAAGCTTCTGTCCTCTGATCAGAGTAGTCAGACCGTCAATCGCCGAAATACCGGTGCGGATATAATTCCGTGGATACTGACGGGTTACAGGATTCAGGGGCATCCCGTTGACATCCCGTTTAATATCGGATAAAATCTCGCCCATACCGTCAATGGGTCTTCCGATACCATTAAAAGTTCTGCCAAGCAGATCAGGTGAAAGAGGGATTCTTAAAGGATGTCCGGTAAGTTTAGTGTGTGTATTGGTAAGGGACATATCTTCAGAGCCTTCAAATACCTGTATGACTGCTTTATCTTCATATATTTCTATAATACGCCCAAGCTTTTTGCCAGGGTCGTTATCAAGGGTTAATTCTACGATTTCATCAAAAGCTGCATTTCTGACACCTTCCAATGCGACTAATGGCCCTTTGATCTCACTTAATCCTAAATATTCTATAGCCATAACCTGCCTCCTGTTTTTTTCAATAGGGATTAACCAATCATTTATTATCCGTTTCTTCTCATAACATCCTCATAGAATTCGTCAATGGATTTCCGGTAATTTTTAAATAACTCTAAATGGTCGTTGGGTACATCATATTTAATAGAGATAATCCGCTCAAATATATTGTTTTCTTTTAACACGCTGATAGGCATATTTAAAGAAACCAAAGCTTTACATTTATCATAGAGATATAATATCGTCTGCATCATTAAAAGCTGTTTTTCCAAGGATACACAGGTATCGTCTTTGTGAAAAGCATTCTGCTGTAAAAATCCCAGACGGATTACCCTGGCAATTTCCAAAGTCAGTTTCTGGTCATCCGGAAGCACGTCGCTGCCAATAAGTTTTACAATTTCCATCAGGCTGCTTTCCTGATTTAATATTGCCAGCAGCTGGTTCCGGCAGGAAATGAAATCGGGGCCTACATTATCGTTATACCATGGAGCCAGATCATTCAGATATTCGCTGTAACTGGTCAGCCAGTGAATAGCAGGGAAATGTCTGGCATAGGCAAGGGATTTATCCAGACCCCAGAAGCAGCGGATAAAACGTTTAGTATTCTGGGTGACCGGTTCGGAAAAATCTCCGCCCTGAGGCGAAACGGCTCCTATAATGGATACCGAGCCTTCGGTACAGTTTAAATTGGATACATAACCGGCTCTCTCGTAAAATGCGGAAAGACGGCTTGCCAGATATGCAGGGAATCCTTCTTCTGCCGGCATCTCTTCCAGACGTCCTGACAGCTCCCGCAAAGCCTCTGCCCAACGGGAAGTGGAATCTGCCATGATTGCTACATGATATCCCATATCGCGGTAGTATTCCGCCAGGGTAATACCAGTATAAATACTGGCTTCCCGGGCGGCAACGGGCATATTGGAGGTATTGGCGATTAGGGAAGTACGGGCCATTAACGGATTTCCGGAACGGGGATCTACCAGTTTTGAAAAATCCTCCAGAACCTGTGTCATTTCATTTCCGCGCTCTCCGCAACCGATGTAAATAATAATGTCTGCATCCGACCATTTGGCAATCTGATGCTGGGACATGGTTTTTCCAGTTCCAAAACCACCGGGAATTGCAGCGGTACCGCCTTTGGCAATCGGAAATAAGGTATCTATAATTCTCTGCCCTGTAATTAGCGGTTTGGTTGAAGGGAAACGCTTATTAATTGGTCTTGGCTGGCGAATCGGCCATTTCTGGGTCATGGTCAGATTAATGGAAGAACCGTCCGGCCTGGAAATGGTAACGATGGTATCGTTGATTGTATATTGTCCGTCGGGAACAACTGCGGTCACGATTCCCGAAATATATGGCGGAACCATACATTTGTGAAGTATGGCGCTGGTTTCCGGAACTTCTGCAATAATCGTACCACCCTGTACTTCATCTCCGGGTTTTACCGTAATATGCGTATCCCATTTTTTTGATATATCCAGGGAATCAACGGTAACGCCTCTGGATATATAGATTCCGGATTGTTCCGCAATATCTTTTAACGGACGTTCAATACCGTCAAATATGTTATTTAGTATTCCGGGAGCCAGTGTAACGAAAATGGCACTGCCTGTAGAATATATGGTGTCTCCGGGTTTTAATCCTGAGGTTTCTTCATAGACCTGAATTGTAGTTTGTTCAGAAGAAAGACCGATGACTTCACCCACCAGTTTCTGGGTGCCAACATAGACCATTTCGCCCATTTTGAAGGCTGTTCGTCCTTTTATATATACAACGGGACCGTTTATACCATATATGCTTCCTGTTACTTCTTTACTCATCGAACAACCTCCTACAAAATAATTGTATAGTCATCTTTGATTTCATGTAATTTTGAATTAAATGAATAATCAATCAATATGTTTTTGGAAGGAATAATTGCGCGCATTCCTCTGCCGAAAGAATATGCGCTAATCGTAATATCAGCTCCGGTCCGGGTTTCAAGAAGCTCTTTTTTGTCTTCATCCAGGGGATCAATAAATATGGTTATTTCTTCGGCCGGGGCAACTGACAGGGAAAAGTTTATTTCCCTGACCAGAAGTTCAGTATAATCATCTGATAGAAGAAAATCATTTAAAAGTCCGGTCACTTCGGAAAAAATCTTTTCTTTTAATTCATCTTTTTTATGTGTCAGTTTTCTTTTTATATGCTGTTGCTGCAGAGAGAATTCTTTGCTGAAATCCCTTCTCAATCCTTCCAGGGCGGCTTTTTCCTGAAGCTGGTATTTGGTTTTTGTATCTTCTTTATAATTTTCAAACTGGATATCAAGTCCGGCTTTGTATTCTTTTACCATTGATTCCTTTTTACTCATGGCAGACTGCATGGATACGTCCATGAAATGCCGGAGTTTGTCGTCTGTTGTCATGTTAATCACCATGCCTTTCTATAAATTTCAGACGTTACATGGTCTAAAGTTTCAGACCAATTGCCTCATTGACATAGGAGGTTATAAAGTCCGCCCGTCGTCCGCTACCGTGCCGGTCCGGGATTTCCACCAGCAGAGGGAGTTTCCGGTTCAATTTAATATCATTGATTATTTCAGGAAATTCAAAACTGAGTTTTTCAGTTATCAGTATGATTCCTGTTTCTTTGTCTGCCAGGGCAGCGTTTAAGGCCGCCTTAAGTTCCTCTTTTTCATGTACCACGCAGCCTTCTATGCCAGCAAGCCTCATTCCGGTCTGCGTATCAATATTATCGCTGATCAGATAAATATTCATAGGTGTTCTTACAGTTTACTGAGAATCATGAAGGAGATGATAAGTCCGTAAAGGGCAACACCTTCTGCAAGGCCTACGAAGATAAGAGATTTACCGAGGATACTCTGGTCTTCACTGATTGCGCCCAGAGCGGCACTTGCAGCGCTGGCAACTGCAATACCGCCACCGATACAGGATAATCCGGTTACCAGGGCTGCAGCAAGATATCCGAGTCCCGTTGCGAGTCCGGAGGAAGAAGCGGCTTCTGCAGCTTCTGCAGCGGAAACATCACCGGTAAAAATTACGATTTGGGAAATGATAAGGATTCCAAAAAATCCGATAACATTTAGTGCCAGAGCCTTTTTATAGCGTCCGCGGTTTTTTTCGCCAACGGCATAAGCCGCAAAAGGAATGACAATACTGAGTATAAGTGCAATAAATAAAGTGATTTTTACGGTTAACATAATATACCTCTTTTCTAATTTATTTTTTCAATAGTTTATTTGTGGGCCTTAAACGGTTTAAATTCCCGTCCGGTTCCTTTATAGAAACGGCTGAACAGTTCATAATATTCAAGACGAAGTACCTGAATACCAACAATCAGTCCTTCCATACCTACAACAAACAGGTTTCCCAGTACGATGACCAACATATTCGGGGAGCCGCTTTCAGCACCGGCCAGCATTAAAACCACTTCCATCATGGAGACATGGCTGACAGCAAATGCACCAATACGGATGAAAGACAGTGTATTGGAAAAATAGCTTAACAAAACTTCAAATAATTCAAAGAAAGCCTGTGTGATGAACATTCCGATTCCTGTTTTTTCTTCCGGCCGGGTTTTATCAATCATATGTGTCAGCGGCTCTTTTAATGCGATAAGCAACAGCGGTATTACAAACATAATAATCAGAACAATGGCAGCAGGTAGTTTTTTTCCGGTCATCATCAGTCCTGTAACGGCAACGATGGCGCCGTAAAAGACAAGTCCTGCCAGGGCGTTGGTATCAAAAAATATATTTTCGGTGTCTTGGCTTTTAATACCGTTTATAATATGGAGAACCATTGTAAATAGTATCAGGAACATTCCAAAGCCAATAGCCACTACAAATACGGTATTCAGTTTACCAATAAACGGTACGTTGGTCATGGCATCTACCGGTCTCAGCCAAACGGCGTCAATAATATCTTCAAAACCAAAGATACTGCCGAACATAAAACCGAAAAAGGTAGAAAATATGCCGGCGGTGCCGATTATGGCGGCCAGATTCATTTTCTTAAAGTGATACAAAAGAAAACCGCCGAATACCAGTAGCAGACCCTGTCCTACGTCTCCGAACATAGCGCCGAAAATAAAAGAGTAGGTAAGCGCCACAAAGATGGTGGGGTCTATTTCGTTGTATGCCGGAAGCCCATACATACGGATATACATTTCAAAAGGCTTAAAAATTTTCGGATTTTTAAGTTTGGTAGGTGGCGTTTTTCGATGACGTCCATTCTGGTCTTCAATGATACAGACTACATTATCATCATGTTCTATTTCATGCATAAAATCTGAAGAATCGGATTCCGTCATCCAGCCGCAGATAATGTAAAAAATTACACCATCATTGCTGGTATGGGTTGCCATTTTCCGCACGTCAAAATTTTCATATGCCGTCTGAATCTTTTCACAGGCCGTAACAATCAAAGATTTATCTTTTTCCAGCCGTTTTTTGATTTTTGTATCGGAAGCGGCAATCTTTTCGTTAAGTCCGTTGATTTTTTTCAACAGCTGTTTGCAGGCGTCTTCCGGTGTACCTGTGGATTCGTTAGGAATAAATGTTCGCTCAAAATGCATGGATGTATAGGTTGCATCGCATTTATCCGACAAGGAAGCGGGAACAAAATAAACGCCCCATACATATTGTTTATCGGTGGTACATTTTTTGAATATTGACGAATTATTATTTTCCATATACATTTCAAGTTTTGTATAATATTCTATCGGAATACGCCCAAAACGGAATTTGATATGTTTAAACAGCAGTATACTTTTAATATCATATTTCAGTCCCACAAACGGCGAAATTTTGTCATAATCGGATTGAATGGAATCTCTTTTCTTCTCCAGTTCTTTTTTACTGTTCTGTAATTGTTTGATATCATTGCTTAATTGTTTGATTAACTGTTCTGCTTTCTGAAGATTCATGTCTTCGGTATCCGGAACGGTGTCAGTACCAATTAATTTCTTTAACGATTCACCTTTTGCAAGCAGTTCCCTGTAAGGGTTGCTTTCGATATAGGGAAACAGATTATTGGAGGAGCCAAGTTCCAGCATTGGGTTTTCCAGATGTATTTCATATTTTGATAAATATTGATTAATGACCCGGTCAATATCATCATTCGGCCCCGTGATACTGACAAATTTCATTTTTTCAATCACTTCATTCACCTCCGTTGTTATTCAATCAGTTTTTTTATTTTTGCCGGCGTATAGGAATAGCGGATACATTCGGTCAGGGTAATTAATTTTGTGATTTCGTTATGTTTCCGGTGCAGATAGTAATTTACTGTAGCCAGCGAATAGGGATTATAGCGCATTAGAAGTTTATGTTTCCGGTTCAGTACCTGTTTATAAAGCTTCTCCAGGGAAATTTCATCTCCATAGGTTCCGTAGTCGGAATAACAGGTGGACTGGAGCATATCGGTCAGTGAAACAATGCCGTCGGATTCTATAATAGCCTTTAATCGTGATTTCCGCAGTTTATGATTAATCGGAATAATCAGGGCATATATATCGGCAGTTGTTATATTGTAATATTTCCTGCAGCGATATATCCATTGAAGATTCAGCAGGTCAATGGTAGTTCCGTATAAGTCTGTTATGACTTCTAAATCTTTGCCTTTCAGATATTTGTTTTTGTCATTCCAAATGGTTTGAAAGTGAAAGAGGTCAAGGCATATTTCATAATCGAACAGAGTAACATCATCGATTGACTGTACTTTTTTAAGAGGCTGATAGAATTTGGATCCCTTAAGCATCTCAATCAATTCTTCTAAAGTTGCGGCGGAGGATACCTTTTTCAGATTTATATCTGAGAATCTGTCAAAATAAAAGGAAAGAAAATCTATATCCAAAGCCCCAGTTCTTGTGTCCATAATTTCCCGGATTAATTGTTTTAACAGACGGGTTTCATATCTGATAAAATATAATTTCAGATAACGGCGTCCTTTTACGGAGGCGAAATTATATAATTTTGCAAATGATTTATATTCAGACATCATAAGCAGACGTTCCAGTCCGCCCCGGTGCAATTCCGACGTTTCGACACCGTCAAATATATCACAATATTCCGGATGAGTCTGCAAATATCCCACAATTTCCGAAACAGAAGAAAGATTTATAATTTGTTCGTATTCTGATGACGAAATCAGATGACTTTCCATTGCTCTGACCTTTGTAGTCAGTCCGCTATAGGCAAGTAAGTTTTTCATTTTTATACCCATGCCATATCACAGACCTGTCTGTGATACTGCCCAAATAAACAGGTTGTAAGAAGGGCAGTCTGCAAATCTTCCTTTCTGTCATTATTTCTTTCAACCTATATCCCTCCATACCGCGATAAAAGCAAATAAATTTTATTCACTGATAAGCTTTTTAAATATTTCATTTGCCCATTGCGAATGGTTTTTCTGATATGCAGCATCCAGTTTGGAAAGCAGCGCTTCCGTTTCGGTGCGGTGTTGCTGTAAAATCCTCTGGTTATGGGATTGTATCTTTAATTTATAGGATTCAATATTTTCGTCCATATTTTTTATCAGAAAATCTTCATATTCTTTTTTCCAGGATTCAATGGCGGCGGAATAATCTTCTTTCTCTTTTTCCGCAGATAATATTACCTGTTCGGTAGCTGAATCAATCTTGGATAATTCTTCTATTACCTGATTTACCTGTAGTTCCATGGTATCACCCCGCTTTGTATTAGTATAATTATATGTTATTAAACTATGATTCCTTAAATTCATCATAAATAATACTACTTTTTAGAAAAAAATCTAGGTTTTTTTGAAAATTTTTTCTTTTTTTTTAAGGTAATTTGTTGTATCATATTCAATAGACTATTTATTTGTGTGAAAAAGGAAAGGCGGGATCCGGTGTGAGACTTAGAAATGTGAGAGGTTCCAGAGAAGCCATAGCAGAAAGTGAATATACAATAAACCTGCCGGCAGAGTATAAAGGCAGGTGGAAAGAGCTTTTTGGAAATGATAATCCCATCCGTATTGAAATCGGAATGGGAAAGGGAAAGTTTATAACGGAGCTGGCAGTGAATCATCCGGATATTAATTATATAGGTATCGAGAAATATTCCAGTGTTCTGATCCGGGCTGTGGAAAAGAGAAAGGAGCTGGATATAAAAAATTTATTCTTTATTCGTATGGATGCGGTTGAAATCTGTGATGTATTTGATAAAGAAGAAATAGACAGGATTTATCTGAATTTTTCCGACCCATGGCCAAAGGACAGACATGCTAAAAGGAGACTGACGTCAAGACAGTTTTTTTCAAGGTATAATGAAATCCTGAAGACAGGGGGCATCGTTGAATTTAAGACGGATAATCGTCCGCTGTTTGATTTTTCTATGGAAGAGATACCGGAGACTGATTTTAATGTTTTAGCATATACCTATAATCTGCATGGAGAAAAAGATAAAAGGCTGTTTGAAGGAAATGTTACCACCGAGTATGAAGAAAAGTTTGTGATAATGGGAAATCCAATCTGTAAATTAGTAGCAGGAAGAAAATCAGAGAATACAATAAATTAAAGAATTGTGCAGACGGGGATTGTTATGGGACGAGGAAAAAGAAGATTGTGCAGATGCGTGAACAGATGTACCTGTGACAGAAGATGGCTGAACAGAAAGTGTGTAAATCTGAAAAAGTCCTTTGATGAGGTATTTGAGATTTTGAATCCGGGATGTAAGTGTTGTAGGAAATAAGCCTGTAACCGTGGGTTCCACAATTGTCTATGTAAAATTAGAAAAAAGGAAGGAAGATGAACATATGATATATCAGTTAAACGATAATAATTTTGAAGATGAAGTGATTAAAAGTGATAAACCGGTAATTGTAGATTTTTATGCGGACTGGTGCGGTCCATGTAAGATGATGGCGCCCATTGTGTCTCAGATTGCAGATGAGAATATGGATAGAATAAAAGTATGTAAATTAAATATTGACGAAAATACTTCCACTGCAATGAAATACAGGGTATTGTCTATTCCTACGCTGGTGTTTTTCAAAGGTGGGAAGATGCTGGGAAGGATAGAGGGAGCGGTACCGAAAAGTATGGTGGACCAGAAGACAGAGAAATATTTTGGATGATTCATCTGCAGAAATGCGCCCTTCAAAGTACAAATACAATTATTTGTACTTTGAAGGGCGCATTTTCATATATCATAACATTTTATATTATTTACAGTATATCGGAATCAATTTTTCTGGCGGAAAGCTTTCGCTCAATACATCTGTCTGTCAGGAATGCAATAACAGCGACTATGGGTACTCCAAGGAACATTCCGATTGCTCCGGCCAGCCAGCCCCCCACCGTTATGGCAAATATAATCCAGACAGGACGAAGTCCCGTACTGTCACCAAGAATCTTTGGTCCCAGATACAGACCGTCAAATTGCTGTAGCCCAAAGATAAGTACACCGAATATCAGAGCATATTTCCAGTTTACGGTCAGCAGTATCAGAACGCCCGGAACAGCGCCGATAAACGGACCGAAATAAGGTATCATGTTTGTAATGCCCACAATAACGCTAATCAGCATGGTATATTTTAAATCCAGTATATTCATAAAAAGAAAACACATAAAGCCAATGATGGTAGAATCAATTGTTTTTCCTATAAGGAAACCGCCAAAAATTCTGTTACAGTCTCCGCAGGTAGATATAAAAGAATCGGCATGTTCCTTTTTAAAAAATGCATATATGAAACGTTTGCAGTTTTTCAGTAATCTGTTTTTATCAATCAGCATATAACAGGAAACCATGATGGCTATAATAATATTGATTACCCAGGAGATAACGGAAACGGAAGTGTTGTACAACATAGGCAGGATTTTGTCCAGCGAACCTTTTACAAAATCAATGATATTTGAACTGTTTTGCTTTACAACGTCTGTAACATAAGAGATATCCAAATCCGGATATTTTTTATTAAAATCTTCCAGGAAAAAAATAAGTTTATTATAGGAATCCTGTACCCCGGAGGAAATGTTTTTTAAGCTGGAGTATATTTCAGGAATGATTACCGAAATACAGACGATAATAATTCCGAGAACAAAAATATAGGAAATTAAAATTGATAATGCCTTCCGTACATTTGCGTTTTTAATCCGAAATATTTTTTCAAACAATTTTTTGTCCAGTCCTTTTACAAGGGGATTCATCAGGTAAGCTATCAGCAGACCAATTAAAAACGGCATTAACATACCGATAATACGTTCCACGGATTTTATTGTAGCTGCCCAGTGCCATATTACTTTTAGCAGTATGGCAGATATAATAACGGTTGCTATTGCATAGATAGAAATTGTGTAATATTTGGAATTTTTCTGAAACTTGTGTTTGTTTTCCACTTGAACATCCCTCATCTCTTTGAAAATCAAAATAATGTTGTGGTGATTAGTATAACATAGATAAATCAACTTGCAAATGAAATTTAGAAATTTTAATCGTTCTGCAGGTACGCACTTCCCTTTATATTAAAGATAAAATCAAAAAAAAGCACCTGCCCCGAAGCTCTTGCGTCTTCAAAACTGGTACTTCTAGTGCGCGACCAGGGGTTCGAACCCTGGACACCCTGATTAAGAGAATTGTTACAGTTTATTTTTCTCTATATTCCCATTTCTGACATTTTCTCCTCTAATTAATTGTTATTCTCGTCCTCTTTTGTGCTTTTTTATCCAATCTTCGAATCTAATGACTTTGAAGATTCAGGTTCTTTTTGCATACCTTTAGCAGCATTAAGAATTATTGTCTTACTTTCTTGATTACAGTTTCTAAAATAATTTAATAGCTGCTCTTCCTCTTCTGTTAGATTTTTACCAAATTTTGTACCTAATAAATCATCTGCCGATATTTCAAGATATTGTAATAATTCTATTAGTTTATCAGCTGATGGAGCTTTACCTTGTTTCCAATTTGACATTGTTGCATTTGATATTGATGTGTTTTTTGCTATTTGGTAAGCAGTAATATTCTTGATTTTCATGTATTTTTCAAGATTATCATAAAATTGCAATTGTTTTCCTCCTTATTATTTCAATTTGCTGAAATAATACTATTGACTATTTCAGAAAGCTGTAATATAATGAGGTTGTGTGAATCATAAATGATATATGAAAACCTCATAAAAATATAGTTAACTTTCATTATATCATTTTTGTAAAAAAAATTAAAGGGTTAACCTGTGAGCTTAAATGCTTCAGGGGAAAGGAAGATATTATGATTTGTGCAGTTTGGGAAACTATGGCAACTATCGAATTAACAAAATTAAGAAAGAGAAAATGTTGGTTGTTTGTCGCCGAATCTTGGTTAAAAGATTATATAAATGCAATAAATAAAAATGATTATAAAATAATGTATGTAATGTACAATTATTTAGTCGGTTATATTTGGGGCTTAGAAGCTTCCCAAGAGATAACCTCTGAAAATCGAAAAATAATAGTTGAAGAATTACTTGGATTAATGACTGGAAAAGGATGATATTATGGAGTATGTAGTTTGGGAAACAAATCAGTTTAATGAAGAAATCTTAATAAAACCCGCAGCAAATTTTATCTGTTTTGAATATGCAAGGGATTTTGTAGAGTATCAGGCTACATTGGGTAATTCTTTTGTAATATTGAAAGACGGAAAAAGATGTTTTACTGAATAATGGGATATTTAGTTGTTAAACAAGTTATTTCTGAATTAAGAATACATTGTTTAATAATTAATTATAAAATTAAAAATAAGTGTTACTTGGCAGTAAAGGGCCAGTATACGGAAAGAAGGTAAAAAATGGAAAATGAAGTTATTATTTTGAGCGTTGGTTGTTACGACTTTGAGCAGTCAGATGGAAAGAGGGTATCCGGTTGCAAAGTGATGTATTATCCAGTTGGCAGTATTGATACACCGTTAGAATCGGACCGTTTGTTGGGAGCAGAACCGTGTAAGGAAACATTTCCGTTATCATTTTTTGACAGGGCAAAAGAGGTTGGAATTCCATGCCGCGCAAAGGTTACTTATGTAATGCGTCAGTCTCAGGGCAAACAGATTCTTGTAATTGGTGGACTGGATTTTTTACCAAGAGTAGAGACCAAAAACAATATAAAGGAAAATAAGAAGTAGGTGGTTCATTTATGGCAGCGACTTCAGGAGAATTTGAATTGATTAATAACATATCCGATTCTTTAACCATTATTCGAATGTGTGTAATATTTTTCTTATTTTGTTTGGTCTGTTTTTTTATATACAGGTTCCTGCGAATATTTATCTGAGGTGGTAGTGTGTTTAATGTTTGTCAAAGCGATTTGCAAATAGTGTTGAATGAAGTATTTAAGTTGGTTCCAATCGTTTTTCCGGCAGCTCTTGCTTTTTTAGGGTTGAAGGTGACGGTTAGATATATTATTGATTTAGTTAAAAGTGCATTTTAGGATTTTAGGAGGTGTAATTGATGGATTTAACGTCGCTTTTTACCGGCGAAAACGCAATTGTTATTGCTGACGTGTTTAAACCGCTGTACTCGATTTTACCGTTTATATTGCCGGGCATACTGACGATTGTTGGTGTTCGGAAAGGTATTAATTTCTTGTTAGCACAAATTAAAGGTGCATAAAGGTTATGCGTCAAAAGAGCTGCACTGATTACGGTGTGGCTCTTTTTTTAGGAGGTAATGATAATTGAAAAAAAAATTTTTTAAGTTAATTGCTGTTGTATTGATGATTACCTTGTTGACATCATCTTTATATCATGCGACACAGGTTAAAGTGTATGGCATGGATTTCACGGATGTTATTTCAGTTGGTTTGGAAACTATGTTTTCTGTTGTTTTGGCTGAGAATGGATATCGTGCAGAAAATGGAAGAAGTAGCATTGCTAGTCTTGTTGAAAGTTGTAAGGTATGGTTTCCTGACTGGCGTGAAATTCTTTATATTGTAGAAAATGTAGGGCCGGATGATGTTTATTTTGGAAAACCATGGTGTAAGATTACTTTGAGCGATATTCAGGAATTTGGTAATGATATGGTTGAAGCATTTTCCTGGGCATTTGATGCATCATCAGTTTTAACAGAGGATGGTTATAAATCCATTAAATCAATTGTTGATTATTATTATTCACCAGATAGTGAATTTAAGATTTTTACAGATGGTGGGATTACTATTTCACGTATGATGCGGGAATGTATGAATTATATTTTAAAAGCTAAGGGAGTTCAGGAAACACCTGGTAATCTGCCCTATGTAGCATTTGCGGATTTTTGGGCAGAGACTGCAGGTACAATTTCTTATGAACAATTTTTATCTTGTTTTTCGTCAAAATCATTTTATTTTTGTGGTTATGATTCTGAAAATAAAAAGTATTTTGTTCTTCCCTTGCAGACTGATTATGTTTATCTTTTTGGACCTTCTTCATCCGGGTATGCTATTTCACGTTTTACAGATATAAATGGATTTTCCGGTTTGATATCAACTTATAATTCTGGTCGAATTTCTTTTGCAGATTTAATGGATTCCGGAAGTTTTTCTTCTTTTGGTTATGGTAGGTTCTGGTCATTAGGTCCAAAGTCAAAAAGTGATATAAAGTCAAATTATTATTTGAATTCTATTAATTTTTGTGATACAGAGCGTGTAGAAACTTATTTCAGGTCTCAAAACGTAACGGTAGGTTCTGATTTTGATAAATGTTATATAGTTTCACCTGCAGAAAAACAGGAAACAACTATAGTTAATTTTTATGCGTTAATTGATGAAAAGGTAGTTTGTATTTCTAAATCAAATAGGGTTGATATAACCAGTCTCGCGGCCAGTTCCTCTGCTCTTGCCGGGATTACTTTGGGAAATTCTGATTTAAAAGTTGGTCTTGGCACATTAGAAACGATACAAAGCCGGTTACAGGATGAGTTAACTACATCAGATGATATTGCAGATATTGTTGCAAAAGCAAATGCAGATGTAATTGGTTCAATTGAAAATACCGGTTCTTCAATTTCATCAGCAATTAAATCACTGCCCCGTACAATTTTTGATGCATTTGCGGGAACATTAACCGTTATAGTTGAAGGAATTGCAGATATAATTGATGGAATAACTGGTCTGCCAAGTGCCATGTATAATTTTTTTAAAGGAATACTGGAACTGATTCATAATTGCCTGGTTAACATACAAAATGCAGTTATAAGAATTTCATCAGAGGTTGTGGATGGTGTTAAGGAAGGATTAAAGATATTATTTGTTCCTAAATCAGTAGATTTAAGTATTTTTAGTGATAATATTCCGGTGATGCATACGATACAAAGTGTTAAAGGTTTGTTTGATTCTGTAACTTCTGTATCCAATATTGTATCCCAGGAGGCGCCTAAAGTAACCCTTTATCTGGGTGCATCTTCCGTTCCCTATTTTAAAAGTGTTGGAAATGTAACGGTTATTGATTTTAAAGATTTTGAAAAACCAATTTATAACATGAATGTATCAATTATTGGTCTGGTTCGAATTGTTACTGGTTTTTTTTCATTATATGTGTGGGGTCGCTGGTTCCTGAATTCGATTCCGCGAATGTTAAGGGGCTACACAACGTATTCAATGGCTTATGATAAATTTAGCGAAAGAAAGTGATAATATGATTACAGATTTAATTATTCAGGTTTTACTCGGCTTAGGGAAAGGATTGTTGATATTCATTCCGGATTTTGCAATTGAGGGAATCGATACGCTTGCTTCCTGGTTGTCAAATGTTATTGATGTAATAGTTAAGTTTTTTGGAAGTGTTGGTTATTTTCTGCCAATTAATATGATATTGATTTTGACAGGTTTTACGCTTTCTGTATTCTTTATATCGTTATTCTGGTCAGTAACAAAAGCTGTAATAGAGATAATTTTATTAAAATAATAGATATATGCGCGCGGAAGGGTTCCCGGAACCCCGCGCGCAGTTGGAGGTTTATATGCAATTACTAATAAGTTGTATTATTTTCTTTGTTAAATGGATATTTATAATACTTTCTCCATTTATTTTAAGTACGTTATACTTTGTGATTATTAATTTAATTAAAGGAAAACGTTTTATTAAGCGTGAATTTCCCTTGCCCAAAAAAGAAAATTTCTTTATAAGATTGTTCTTTTATTTTCCAAAGCGTTTTGCGGATGATTTATTTTTAAAAAATCCAAATTTTTTTACCGATTATGGAGTTCACGTCGTTGAAGGAATGCAGGGAAGTGGAAAAACAACAACAGTTGCATGGCTGCTAAGAGATTATAAAAAGAGATTTCCAAGGGTTATTGTTAAGACAAATTTTTTTTATAAAGCAGAGGATTCGCAAATTAAAAATGCATATGACTTGATGACTTTTACAAATGGGCAATATGGTGAAATTGATGTTGTTGATGAATGTCAAAACTGGTTTAACAGTGCAGCAAGCAAAGATTTTCCAATTGAATTAATTGAGCAGCTGACGCAACAGCGGAAACAACGAAAAATGTTTATATTTACAACACAATGTTTTACGCGTTTGGCCAAACCAATTCGTGAACAGACGTATTTTTTGTTAAAGCCAATCTGTTTTTTTGGTTGTCTGGTGATAGTTCGTAAATATCAGATTAAACTGAAAGAGGATGGTACCATTGATAAGCAGAAATTGCGAAAAGTTTGGTTTTACATTCAGGATGATGATTTAAGAAATTCTTTTGATACATATAAAATTGTTAAAAAGTTAAGCAAAACAAGATATGTTCCTCGTGGGGAGCAAATTACAAAATATAATACTGATCGTGATATAAATGTTACAGTAAATGGAAAATAAATTTTGGGATGTGGTTATTATCGTATCGTTAATTGAAAATGAAATAGATGCGGTGGTTTTTAAGAAAAAGCAAAATAAATTTATTCATAATATAGATACTTTTTACTATAGTATCAAACTGGATGGGAACTTTACGGTTGATTCTGTGGATTTAAAGGTTCTTCGTTTTCGTGAATTTTTGAAAAGATATGATAATTTGGATTATGGTTCTTTTGAACCTTTTGTTATTTCAGATTTACCATATGTTTTTAATTTTATGCCTTTTCGTTTTGCCGGATATTATAAGTATTGTCTGGAATGTCCGGATATGTTTGATATATTTTTTGCGGATGTTGTACCCAAATCCCAGGGTGGTGCATCTGTAACCAGTGAAATTATTGTTCAGCTTCGCAGTTGTCCATTGTGGTGTATGGGGGTTGTTCCGACATTTGAGCTTAGCTATAAAGTAGTAAAGTACATTCTTGATATGTTTGGTATTAAAATATTGGAAGTTAAGGAAAACCGGGTAGATTATTGTTGGCATTCAAATTATCTGCAGAATCCTAGCCAGTTTTTTCGGATTGATAATTTTGCACAAATGCAGGTAAGTCGATTTAAGCGTGTCAGTTATCAATATCAATTTAAACCTTGTGATGAATATGAGAATGATTATATTTGTCTTGGAAAACGCAGTGATAAAGTGTTTGTCAGGATTTATTTAAAAAGTAAGGAAGTAGTGGAAATGGGATATAAACCTTGGTTTATTTCTATTTGGCATGAGCAAGGCATGATATCGGATTATGACAAATATCTATATGAAGAATGTTATAAACGAAAAAGTTGGAATTATGTCGATGTTGCCAGACTTAACTATTATTTATTATGGGGAAAAAATGAAATGTATAAATTAAAGTGTCAAGTGATTATTGATAATCCTGAAAATTATAGTGATAATACAATTCATAAGCTAGCGGATTTTTTAACGCCAAGAATAACTTTGATAACAAATGTTGAGTACCAGACGACTAGAAAGTCTAGCAAATCATATAATCTGTTGGATTTAAAAGATAACAGTAAATATGGCGTTTGTAAAAGAATATATACGTATATGGATAATCGGAAATTGATAACAGAGTATTTAACACATGATACGCTGCGTCTTGTTAGCAGAACTGGCGATACAAATAAATCCAGATGTGATTATTGTATGTTTTGGAAAATGTTGAGGAGCTGCAAAATGATAGATGTTTGCTGCACGACACCAAAGCATTTGAAACTTACAAGAATATATTCAAGAAATCTGAATAAGGAACTGGTAAAGCATAGAATGTTACATGGAGCGGTAACATATTCGTTATATGTAAATGGATTGAACGATAATGATGTTATACATGATTGTGCGGCTGCTTTACTTCGATTGAATGATAATGATATCCATAATATGAAACAATATAAAGAAAAGAAAAAACGGTTATTAAATCATGCTGATTTTTCTTCGGTAATTGAAGATAATCGGCCATCGTATATTGTGGTTAGTGAAAGTGATGGTGAAATGTATGAAGGATTATAATATTGATGAATTAATTGATATATTTATTGAAGAAAAAAAGAGTTATTGTGAAAAAAAGACAATTGATTATTATAATGTTTGTTTGATTAATTTTCGTGATTATATAAAACTAAAGCATAATGATGTATCAATTTTGCAGCTTACACGCCGGAATTATATAAATTATATCTATAATTTAAGAAATAAAGGGGTAAAAAATACAACAATAAGAACTTATTGCCGTCCTGTAAAAGTCTTTGTTAATTATCTGGTAGATGAAAATTACATGGATGAAGATATAACCAGTAAGATAAAATATCCAAAGAATGATGAAAAGGTTATAATTCCTTTGTCAGTTAAAGAAGTTAATTTGGTGGATGAACAATTTGATTTGCAGAAAACGGGATTAAGGAATTTTATAATGATTCACTTGATGTTGGATTGCGGATTGCGCCGGAGTGAGGTTATTAACCTGAATGTAAATGATATAAATATAATTGATAATTTAGTTATTATAAGAAATTCAAAAAATAATAAATCGCGGGTTCTTCCTCTGCCAGAGTTACTTTCACTGGCGCTTTTACGGTATATAAATATAAATAATTTAAGTAAATCTTTGTTTGTAATGTATGATACTCGGAGTCGGAGCATGAGCCGGATTACAGAAAATGCTATAAAGAATATATTTAGGAAGTTGAAAAAAGTACCAGGATTAGAAAGAATTCATCCTCATTTACTCCGGCATACTTTTGCAACCAGCTTTGTCATGGGTGGCGGTTCCATGGAGAATCTAAGGATATTACTTGGTCATTCAGATTATAATATTACACAGAATTATTTACATATCAGTAGTCAATATTTAATAAACCGTTATCCCATATATAAATTGGATAGTATATTTTTTAATAATTATAATAAATAAGGAGGTCAAATTAAGTTATGGCAATATGGTATTATGATAGTTCAAAAACTGATTCGTTAGGAGAAAAGACATGTGCATATATTGACGGATTTGGTTGGGTTATTATTCATTGTGTAGGAGAAAAAGGTACACTTTACACGATTGAGTCGTATTGTGGAGATGTTTTAGGAACTGCAGATTCGCTAGAGGCTGCAAAACAATGGGTAAAGGAGAATATTGAAGAATTAGAAAAGTAAAAGAAAGAGTGATTAATATGTACATTGCTTATATGTTTGGTCAGTTTTTGGCTATAATTTTAGTTATAAGGTTGATGTTTTTGGTAGTTAAATTGGTTGTTCGTCTGCATCACAAAACTTATCCTGTTATTAAAAAACGTTCGTTCGTAAAAATAAAAAAAGGCCGTGTTCCGGATTGCCAATACAAGAAATAAACAATAGTGAAAATCCTTCAATAAAGTAAATCTCTTGATAATACATATCGAATTTTCAATTTTGTTTTTTATGAAAAAAAATAAGTAAGAGCAGGGGGGGTGAAAAATAGTAAAGATAACGTTGTGTGTAACGTGGATTAGTCCGCTTTTTGGACTTATCCATGTTATGCATAATGTTATCTTTATTATTTTGAGGGGGGTTGCTACCCCCTCTGTGTCTGGAACAGGAGATCAGGTGAAGGTTATTGAAAAAAGATAAAGTCTGTTAGAGGAAGAATTCAATGTTTAAAAATTTGCCTATTAGGGCTTTTTTTATTTTTGCGAACAAATGTTATTTTAATAACAGGGTAATAATGAAATCAGAATAATCAATTTCACTACCAAAAACATCAATCTGATAGATAAAATTTTTACAAAAATAATTCCAAATGAAATCCAGACCACGTTCTTGTAATACGTGGTCTGAAAATACATATGAAAAATCAATGTAAGCCTTGTAAATACTGGGAAAAACAGACGAAAAAAAACTTAGTGAAACGGGCATTATTCTAAGAATTTTAACACGTTAATACTTTAAATCAAAAAAAGCACCTGCCCCGAAGCTCTTGCGTCTTCAAAACTGGTACTTCTAGTGCGCGACCAGGGGTTCGAACCCTGGACACCCTGATTAAGAGTCAGGTGCTCTACCAACTGAGCTAGTCGCGCATGTTTTTTAATGCGAAAATCATTATATATCAAAAAATGTAAAAATGCAAGCTTTTTTTAAAAAAGTTTTTAGTCAATGCGCGACCAGGGGTTCGAACCCTGGACACCCTGATTAAGAGTCAGGTGCTCTACCAACTGAGCTAGTCGCGCGGAATGCTTTGGATATTATAGAGGAAAACGGAATAAAATGCAAGGGTTTTTTATAATTATCGTTGACGGTAAAAATAAATAATGGTATCGTTCTTATAATACATGGATAATATCGTAAATAGAATAACGAATACTATTGGAAAGAAGGAATGAATTAATGAAGATTTTAATTGTAGTAGATATGCAGAAAGATTTTATTGACGGTTCTCTGGGGACAAAGGAAGCGTTAGACATTGTTTATCCGGTAGCAAAGAAGATAAAAGATTATAAAAAACAGGGAATTGAGATTATATTTACAAAAGATACCCATACCGGAGATTATTTGGAAACACAGGAAGGGAAAAATCTTCCGGTGGCACATTGTATAGAAGGAACGCCGGGGATTGAAATTGATGAAGCACTGGATACCAATGGTTCCGTTATTGTGAATAAGAATACATTCGGTTCAGCCGATTTACCAGAGGTTATCCGAAAAACTGCAGGAGAGATATCCGATACAAATGAACTGGAAATTGAACTATGCGGGCTTTGTACAGATATCTGTGTGATATCCAATGCAATGATATTAAAGGCATTTTTTCCGGAAGCAGTTATATCCGTGGATGCCGGATGTTGTGCAGGGGTGACGCCGGAAAGTCATGTAAATGCCCTGAATGCAATGGAAAAGTGTCAGATAAAAATTTATGGAAATACTTCGTATAAAAAGAAAAAATATGATTGTCCTTCAGTGGCGGCTGATATTGTGGTATTTTCCACAAGGAAGCCGGAAAAAAAGATTTCCGTCCTGCTGATTCGGCGTGGAGCAGATCCTTATAAGGGCTGCTGGGCCGTTCCGGGGGGATTTGTAGAGAAAAACGAAACGGTAGAAGAGGCGGCATACCGTGAACTGAAAGAGGAAACGGGAATCGAAAATGTAATGTTGCAGCAACTTCAGGTGTTCAGCCGACCGGACAGGGACGAACGGGGCTGGGTCATGTCTTCCGCATTTATGGCTTTGGCGGAATCAAATCAATTACACATAGTATCCGGTGATGATGCTGCGGATGCGGCATGGTTTGAGATGAATCTGACAGAAACCGGATTTGAAGAATCGGATGTACTGGAGGTAATGGAGAGAAAAAGAATCCGGGAGCAATGGGAAACAGAAAAAATACGGTTATATAAGTTAACGTTAACTGCGGAGCAGGAAAATAGAGAGCAGGTTTTAACCGCATTGCTGCAAATAGAAAACAACGGATATATGCCGGGAGCCGGTGAAGTAAAGATGCTATGGTCCCGGGGACTTGCATTTGATCATGGGGCAATCATTGCCCTGGCGGTTCTGAGACTGAAAGAAGGGCAGCTGGTTGAGAAATTGCAGCCAGTGCCAGAGAGTTAAAAGTAAGGATATAAAAAATTAAAAATATGCGGAGAACTGTTCTAAAAAGGACAGGCTCCGCATAAATTATTTATAGAATCTTTAATCAGGATGACAGGGAAAGAGGGGTACGGAATGAAGGAAAAAAGGATATCGGTATGTCTGCTTCTGCTGTGTGTACTGGCAATGGGAATTATTTACGGAAAATGGGGAAACCATCGGAACGTGGAAACGGACATGTATGCAGAACCATCGGCATATGGCCATTCGGGACCGGAAACATATGCCATGGTACTGAAATCATATGAGGGGATATATCCGGTGGATATGACTGATATGGAAATATTAAACGGCGGAACGGAGTTAAATATTGTATTGGAAGAAAATAAAGCCCGACAGCTTTTGAAAGGCGATATATTTGAAATAATACTGTCATATTCCATTATGTCTATTTCAGGCAATCCGGTTACGGATATCGTCATATCCGGAAATAATATATTGGAAAGTGAAATTAGCAGAAATTCCGGCAGCAAAAATCTTGCCATTGTTTCTCATGTGATAAAGCCGGAAGAAGCCATAGAACTGTATAAAGGAAATAATTATGAATTTGATGCATGGGTAGAAATATACGGAAGGACAGGCATAAAACAGGAGAATAATAAATATGGGACACCAATGATACAAAAATTAAACCTTCATTGTAAAATAAATGTTGAGTAAGTTCGAATTAGTAATAAAATATATGAAAATTTCATGAAAAGAACCTTTTATATATTCCTTTCTTCTGCTATAATTATGTTAGTTGTACCCGTTTGTAAAAGGGTATAGACTGCTATATCTGTACAGGTAAATAAGTGAGTGCTTGAACAGAAAGGTAATATTTTAAATGACAGTTTATTTAGTAGATTTCGAGAATGTGAGATCGGAGGGTTTAAAGGGAGTTGAAGAATTAACATCAGAGGACAAGGTTGTAATATTTTACAGTAAGAATGCGGATGCAATAACTTTTGATGTTCACACGTTGTTGAGTAAAAGTTCGGCAGAGATAGAGACCTACAGAATTCTCAGAGGAGGACATAATTCCCTTGATTTTCAATTATCAACGTATCTGGGATATCTGGTTATGGAGAATTCTTTTAAAGAAATCGTTATAATCAGCAGGGATAAGGGTTTTTTATGCGTAACAAATTTCTGGGAGGAGAACAGGGATAAATGTAACTGTGATATCAAGTTGTGCAGAAGTATCGGGGCGGCATTTGATAATATTGAACTGGACAATGATTTTGAAGACGGACTTGCAGGCAGATTTATTGAGAGACTCAGCGGAAAAGACGGAGTGATTCTTTCAGTAAATGGAGAAGAGGTTGCCAAAGAGTTGCCGGATGAATCTGCCGATGGGGAGGACAGTGAAAAACAGGTATCAGAGGAACGTATGACAGAAGATACCACATCCGGAAAAGAGAGAACGGAAACCAGAGTATATGGCAGACCACCGGGACCGAAACGTACTACATATAGTACGAATATATTTACAAAAGCGGAGCCTTATTACAGAGTTCCTAACCAGGAAGGAGCCAGAAACCGGAAACCATGGCAGAATGATGAGCGTAAGTCAAATGAGCCATGGAGACAGGCAGCCGGTGATAAGAAACCATGGAAGCCGGGAAAACCGGGAACCAGAAAACAGCATTCCGGGCAAAAGAAAGAATCGGATAGCATAAAACGGGACGTGGAAGAGGAACTTCCGGTAAACCGTCTGATTAATAAGGCAATGGAAAAACTGATAAACAGTCCGGCGGACAGGATACCGGCTTCTTCGACAGATGTATCCGTGACAAAACCGCTTCCGCCGAATCCGCAGAATCCAATATCAAAGAACAAAGTATTTGCGGCAGAAGTTAAACTGAATATTAATGATGATGTCCGGGAATTGATAAAAGATAAATATGATGATTCATATGTTCCTGTGCTGGTTGAGGCAATTGGAATGTCTACGGGAAAACAGCATTTTTATAAGATGATGGTAAATAAAGTTGGTCAGGAAAAGGGATTGGATTTGTATAGGATGATAAAAAGCCATTATACTAATCTCAAGAGAAAATAATAATATGCCTGTACAGATATAGTTAATAAAACTCACAAAATTTTTTATCATTAAATAAAAAAGAGGGAGGCATGTAATTTTTATTATGGCAAAATCAAAAGAAAAAGACAATAAAACAAATGCCATGAGGATTTTAGATAAAAATAAAGTAAAATATCAAATAAATACCTATGAATGTGATGAATTTAAAGACGGAATAACTATTGCGGATATGCTGGGGCAATCCTATGAGAGTTCATTTAAGACACTGGTCACAGTGGGAAAAAGTAAAAATTATTATGTATTTGTAATACCGATTGCGGAAGAACTGGATATGAAAAAAGCAGCAAAGGCTGTATCCGAAAAAAATATAGAAATGATACATGTGAAAGAGATTAACAATATTACAGGATATATCCGGGGGGGATGTACACCGGTTGGAATGAAGAAAAATTATATGACGGTAATTCATGAAAGTGTTAATGATTTTGATGAGATAATTGTAAGTGGAGGGAAAATAGGCGTCCAGATACTGTTATCACCAATTGATCTGATCCAGGTTACGGGGGCTGTTACCGGGGATATTATTGTGAAGAAAGAGTGATAATTATGTACAATATACATTATGACATCTGTGCGATTCTGGTGCTTGTGGCAGAAATAGTTTTATATTATTCCAGAAAAAACCTTAAGGTTGGACAAAACAAGATTTATATCTATATGATTTATTTGCTGTTTATATCCACATCCTGCGATTTGGCAGCGGGAATTACTGCAAATTCAGGCATGAAATTACCAGTAGGCGTTGCGTTTTTAATGAATACCCTGTATTTTGTTGTTCATATTGCGCTGCCTATGATGTTTGTAATTTATAATATTAGTATGACAACAAAAGTCAGCAGGTACAAGACCTGGATGAAAATATTGTTTTTCACACCTTATATTATAGTGCTGCTGTTATTGATTTCCAATGTGTTTACACAATTTATTTTTGAAATTAATGAGAGCGGGCAGTATGTCAGAGGTTCCGGAATGTTTCTGCTGTATGTGGTGGCCATCACCTATTTTGCATGTACGATTATATATGTGACAAAGAACAGAAGATATATTGAAGGCTATAAGATATTTTGTGTCTATCTGTTTATAGCTGTGATTTCAGTTCCGGTAGTCCTGCAGACCTTATATCCGTATCTGCTGGTTGAGGGATTCGGGGAAGCAATTTGTTTTCTGCTGATTTATGCAAGTCTGGAACAGAGGGCAGACTTGGTAGACGGAGTGCTGGGTCTGTATAATAAAAAGGCATTTGTAAATTTTGCAAATATAAATATTAAAGAGGATAATTCTGTTTCCGTTATGTCCGTATCTGTGGATGATGTGGATTATCTGGAGAAAAACTTCGGAATTGAGTGTATGGCCGGACTGGAGTTTGCAATATCAGAATATTTAAAGACAGTCTCTTCGGGATTTGAAATTTACCATGTGGGTGACTATACTTTTTATATTGTAGACAGTGAAGCGGAGTCTGGCGGAACAGTATTGGATGAGATAGCAAAGAGGATTCAGAATACCTGTGCAAAGAACTGGATGGTCGGAGATGTGGAGATTCCGGTGGATATGGATATCTGCATTATAAGGTGTCCGGAAGATGTAAACAGTCTGGAGCAGATATTTGACTGTACCGCTTATATTTCAAATGAAGAGCATGGCAGAGGAACCCGGATAGTTTATGCCAATGAGTTTCAGTCATTTTACGGAAACAGAAAAAACCAGATTCGGAAAGCCATACATAAAGCGATTCAGGAAGAAAGTTTTCAGGTATATTACCAGCCGATTTACTCTACAAAAGAGGGACGGGTGAATTCTGCGGAAGCGCTTGTACGGCTTATTGATGATGAACTTGGATTTATCTCGCCGGAAGAATTTATTCCAATCGCCGAGGAAGACGGCTCCATACTTAAAATCGGCCGGTTTGTTCTGGAAAACGTGTGCCGGCTGATTAAGGATAATGATATAAAGGCAAAAGGAATTGAATATATTGAAGTAAATGTTTCCGTTATAGAGTGTATGAAACACAATATGGCTTCCAGAGTGGCAGGCATGATTAATCGCTACGGTTTGGAACCGGGGCAGATTAATCTGGAGATTACCGAGACGGCCGCCATGAATTCGCCGGAAATTGTAGGAAACAATATGATTCATCTGGTGGATTATGGCGTGAATTTTTCACTGGATGATTACGGTTCCGGATACTCAAATATCAACTATCTTGTGGAATTGCCGTTTAATCTGATTAAAGTGGATAAAAATATAGTCTGGTCGTCCTTCGCAAACGAAAAAGCGGGCATTGCGCTGGCCAGCAGTATAGCCATGATTCGGAGACTGGAATACAAGATTGTGGCGGAAGGAGTGGAAACAAAAGAGCAGGCAGAAAAACTTACGGAAATGGGTTGTGAATATCTGCAAGGCTATTATTTTTCAAAACCGTTGCCGGAAACAGATTTTATTCAATATGTTTCAAAATTGAATAAGTCAGATATTACCTACACATGAGATGGAGATGAGATTCGCACAAAATATTGGACATATTGACTGGAATTATTAAAAATTCCTTGTTATGTTTGTGAAAATAAGATATAATATAATCATTCTATATGCGTTTTTTGTTGTGAAAAATGATAATATAGCATTGGGTAGTTGAGATTCTTTGGTGGTTTTTATGGTGCAGGGCATACCTGAAAGCAGATTATTGAAAGGAGAATGATTGTATGAAAAGAAATGTAAAAAAAATACTGAGTCTTGTTATGGTACTGACATTAACGGTTATGATGATGCCAGCCATGACATTTAAGCTTTCTGCAGCGCCTACGGTTACGGGGCAGGACGGAGCGTATAGTGTAACATTTAAATATACGGATCCCGATGCAACTTCGGTGTATGTAGCAGGAGATGTTAATTCATGGTCTTCCAGTTCTGATGAGTGGAAGCTGGAAAAGAACGGCTCAGGGGAGTGGGAATTAACAAAGCAGATAGACAGCGGAGTCTATGGGTATAAGTTTGTAGTGGATGGTGCATGGAAAAATGATCCTTCCAATAATACCTATTTTCCGGGCAATGATAATTCGAAACTGGTGGTTCCGGGAGCGGTACACAGTCCTGTGATAAACGGGGATTCCGTTATTTTTAATTATCCGGTAGCTCAGTTACCGGCGGATGTTACAGCAGTAAAGTTCAAAAGTTCAGCTAACGGATGGGGAGAGACCGAAATGCAGTTATCTGAGGACGGCACCCATTATACACTTTCGTTACCGATTGACGAACTGGCTGCGGATACATATGAGTACGGTATAAATGTTTATAGCGAATCAGGACCTTCTTATGGTGAATTTTGTAAAGATTATTACAATATGGAAGCAGTTTCACTGGGAGGAAATAGCATATTTACTATTCAGCCAACTGTAGAGTATCCGGATGAAGACCCGACTGTAACCAGTCCTGTGATAAGCGGACATTCTGTTACATTTAAATTATATGCACCAGGAGCTCTTTCCGTTCAGGTTGCCGGCTCTATGACAACACCGGCCTGGGGAGATGGCAAACAGGAAATGGCTTATGACAGTATGACCGGATATTGGTCTGTTACACTGAATGATGTTGCTTCCGGATTATACGAATATAAGTTTGTTAAGAACGGTAACTGGATTGCTGACCCTTTAAATGATAATATAAATGAGGGAGGAAACAGTACATTTTTCATTGCTTCTGATATTCAGTCACCAGAAATTACAGATGACGGAGTAATCTTCAGATTTAAACCGGAAACAGACATTTATGACAGCGTGGCTGTTGCTGGAACAGCTACCACATGGGATGCAGCTTCTGCACCGGTTATGACAAAAGACAATGATGGTGTATATACATATACCTGTACAGGTTTAAAACCGGGAACATATGAATATAAATTTATTGGTAATCCGTTATCAGATACTCCGGCATGGATGACCGATCCGGCAAATCAGAATGTAAAGAATGGAAACAGCGTATTTACTATTGCAGGTCTTTCAGCACCTGCAGGAAAATTATCCGTTAAAAAGGGTGAGAATCTGGAACTTCCGGAAACACTTACATATTATAAGCCGGATGGAACAACGGAAGACAAAGCGGTTACATATGAAACAGCAAATGCAGCAGGTGTCTCCATTGATGGAACAATCGTTTCGGTTGCCGCTGATTATGAAGGTGAAACCATTGTTCTGACGGCGAAAACAACAGACGGATTTTCGGTACCTGTAACAGTTTCTGTTGTGGATAAAATGTATGAAGTAACAGTTTATTATTATTACGCAAGAAATACCTCTCCAACCATAGAGGATTCCGATATCTACTTATTTAACACATTGGATTCGGAAGTAAGCAATATATTAGAATTTTCAGAAACATATACGGATGATGACGGAAATGTATGGCTGAAAGGCAGCATTACCATTCCGTATAATAAAATTGGTGCGATTGCACGGTTGACAAAAGGTTCCTGGGAAGGCGGCCAGGATGCAGACAGAGAATATACACTAACGAAAGACGCTACTACATTATGGTATGTATTTGGTCAGGATTTAACGGAAACCCAGCCGACCATTATAAAAGATGAGGATTTATTTGATGGTATTAAGCTTCATTTCTTAAGTCCTTGGGGCGGAGCTAATGTATATTACTGGGGATTAACTCCGGCAGGCGCAGTTGAACCGTCAGCATGGCCGGGAGATGAAATGACGGACGAAGGAGAAGGCTGGTTTGGATTTGAACTGCCAGGAGTGGATGCCGCAAGTTTAATCTTTAATTATAGCGGAAACCAGACTGGAGATTTAAGCCGTACCACTGGAGAATGGTGGTATGCACAGGATACATGGTTTGACCATGAACCGACGGCAGAAGAATTAGAGACAACAGAAAATCCTACGGAAGATGAAACTTCATCGGAGGAAGATACTTCAGGCGAAGATGACACCACATCGGAGGAAGATACCACAGGTGAAGATGACACTACATCCGAGGAAGATACTACAGGTAAAGAAGATACCACAGGTGAAGAGAGTACTACATCCGAAGAGGATACCACACCAGAAGACGGTTCCGTTCCGAATGTTGTGATATTAGAAGGTAAGGATGTAAAATATACTGGAAACGGTGCATATGTTCTTCGTTTAGACCGGGATATCAACAAGTTTATAGAAGTGCTGATGGATGATGTAGTAGTTGACCCATCCAACTACACGGTTACAGAAGGTTCTACAATACTTACATTCTCAGAGGCGTATCTGAAGTCGCTTTCAGAGGGTGAGCATGTTGTTAAGGTGAATTTCACGGATGGTTTTGCAGAGACGGTTTTAACCGTTGCATTATCGGCAGATTCCGCACCAGCAGAGGTTCCGACTACAGGAGCTAATAACGGTGCATCAGTAAATACTGGTGATGTTCTTCCGGCAGCATTATTGATTTTGTTATTTGTAAGTGCAGCGGTAGTTATTGTAAGTAAAAAGAAAGTGAATAACTAGTCGTTAATTTTATTAAATAAAAAAGGGCATTGGTCTCAGACCAATGTCTTTTTTATTTGCAGGCTGATTGTGTAACGGAATTAATACTCTGTTAAATTTAATATAATTTATATCTTATTAAGATATAAATTGTTCTAAAAATGGAAATCTTTAGAAAACCTTTAGACTAATGGGGCTTTGCGTTATGTCAAATTAGGACATATTATGATATAATGTAACAAAATATTTAGTCTATTCGACAAGTTTTTGGGAGGAGGAGTAACTTTGGGTGAAGTGAAAGGGACGATACGAAGGAAGATATCAATCGTTTTACTTGCGGTTGGTATGCTCGTATTATGTATTAGTGTCTGCATTTCTATTGTGGGGATGAGACAGACAATACGAAAATCAAAAGAAAGTAGCAGGAAACTGGGAAATAAGGTGGAAGAGGATACCAAAGATATATTAATCCGTATGACAGAAAACAGTCTTCGGATGAGTACAAAAGAAATGTCTGCATTAAGCAATGAAAAGCTGGTAAAGATATGCGAAAATGTTGAACTGCTGGCAGGGTATTTATCAGATATATATCAAAATCCTGATAATTATGGCACCATACATTTTGCTGCACTGGGGCAGGAGAATAAGGGAAGAGCAGTTCTACAGTTTGACCGTATGAAAAATATACCATATGAAGATGTAAAACAGGAAGCGGAAAAAGCCGGGATGTTTTATGAAACTGCAAAACATATTTTTGAAATAAACCAAAATGGTATTAGTTCCATCTATTTCGGCTCTGCTTCTGGATTTATGGTTTCCTATGACGATAAAGGAGACAGGACATTAACATTAAAACCGGAAGAGCGGCTGTTGCCTGCAGATTATATCATAACGGAACGGAAGTGGTATAAAACGGCTGAGAGTAGTGGACAAGTAACCCTGATAGAGACCTATGGTGATGGACTGGATAAATCCCTGATTGTGACATGCTCGGCACCGGTATGGAATTCGTCAGATGAGTTAGCGGGTGTGCTTGCCATCGATATCAAACTTAAATATGTATGTGAGGAAATCATTTCTTCAAAGATTGGTGAGAACGGGTTTGCCATGCTAATCGGCCAGTCGGGACAGATTATTTCCGCTCCTGGAATGGGAGAGGACAGTCCTGGGGACTCTTTGGAAAGTATTACATCGTTTAGCCCTCAGATGACGGAAGTATTTAAGCATTTGCAGAATGGAACAACCGGATTTAAGGAAACAGTCATAGGCGATAAAGAATATTATATGGCGTATTCACCGGTTGCAGTTTCCGGGTGGATGCTGGCAGTTTTGGTTCCGAAGGAAGAAACGATAAAGCCGGCATTGGACAGTTCGAAAACAATAGAAAATGAAACACAAAATACCATGAAAGAGCTGGAAGAAATATTAAGACATATGGTATTCATTTTTGCCGTAGTATGTGTGGGATTAATGGCTGGAGTTTTTCTACTGACAATCCGTATGTCGGATAAAATTGCCGGTCCGATTAAGAAACTTACCACTGATGTGCGAAGAATCAGCAACGGTGACCTGGATTACCGGACGGAGATTAAAACCGGAGATGAAATTGAATTACTGGGGGATGCCTTTAATTCCATGACAGGTTCCCTGAAGGATTACATAATAAATTATGCACAGATTTCGGCAGAAAAAGAAAGAATAGCAACAGAACTGGGAGTTGCCGCTTCTATTCAGAAAAATATGCTGCCTGAGGGAAAGGTCTTTGGGGAGAAATTTGAATTATTTGCCGACATGAACCCGGCAAAAGAAGTCGGAGGTGATTTTTATGATTATTTTCTGACGGAAGACGGAGGATTATGGATTGTGATTGCCGACGTATCGGGAAAAGGCGTTCCGGCTGCACTGTTTATGGTAATTGCCAAAACCCTGCTCAAGAATCAGGCCAGCCATACTTCTTCGCCCGGAGAGGTATTGAAAAACGTAAATAATCAATTGTGTGAACATAACGACGCAGAGATGTTTGTTACGGTGTTTATTGCCAGATATGATTTTGAAAAGAAAATACTGGAATGTGCCAATGCCGGACATAATCAGCCGTTATTCTGTAAGGAGGGAGAAACTTTTCAATGGCTGTCATTAGAGCCGGGGTTTGTATTGGCCGGATTTGAAAACATGGAATATGAAGATTTTACAATATCCATGAATTCTGGCGACCGGATTATTTTTTATACCGACGGAGTCACGGAAGCATTGAACAAAGAGGAAATCCTTTATGGGGAAGAAAGACTGGAAGACAGGTTAAACAAGCCGGAAGTTCTGGAAAAAGATACCCCGGAAGATATTGTATCTTATATAAAAGAAGACATCAGAGTTTTTGCAGACGGGGCGGAACAGGCAGATGATATAACAATTATGCTGCTTAAAATAAAGTAAAGAGTATTAAAATCAGGAGTTTTTATGTATCAAGGGAAAAATAAATTAATTTTTAGGAAATTGGAGATTACGGACAGACAGATCGTGAACAGGGCTGTGAGGTATGCTGACAGTATGTCCTGTCAGGTATCTTTTGCCAATTTATATTGTCTTTCGTGTAAATATAACACACAAATCTGTATATCACAGGGTGTATTATATATCAGACAGAGCAAAAGGGATGAAGATTTATATTGGGCATATCTTCTGCCAATGAAGATACCAGAGGAATCTTCTGAATGTCAGAATAATCATTCGATGGACTGGCTTTACAGAGCAATTGATAAAATAAGGAAAGAGGCACATTCTGCCGGAAAACGGCTTATGTTTTTTGGTGTCACGGAAGATATGAAAGAATTGATTTTAAAGGAAGAAAAAGGATGGTTCCATGCACAGGAAAACAGAGACTGGGCAGATTATATTTATCTGAGCGAAAAAATGATTTCATTGAGCGGCAAACATCTGGCAACAAAGAGAAAAGGTTATAATAAATTTATGCGTGACTATGGTGAAAGAATCACCATATCGGAAATAAAAGCGGAAAACATTGAGGAAGTCAGGGATTTTCAGAAAAAATGGATGGAAAATAATAATATGAATACCGAAGAAAAGTTATCCCTGGGTTGGGAAAATGAGTCAATCAATATTGCTCTGGATTCTTTTAAAGCTTTGGGTCTAAAAGGAATTGTAATATATATAGATAACCGTGTGGCGGCATATTCCTATGGACAGTCGGTAACAGATAAAGTATTTGACGTAATTGTGGAAAAGGGAGATTACCGATATCCAAATATTTATCGTGCAATTAACCGTTTTTTTGTCATGTACTGCTGTAAAGAATACAAATATATTAACCGGGAAGAGGATATTGGATTAGCCGGGCTGCGGCAGGCAAAAATGAGGTATCAGCCGGAATTACTGTTGAAAAAATATAATCTTTACGAGTATGGGGACCAGAGATTATAGTCCGGCCACAGAGAAGGGTATAATTAGCAAATACAGAAGGAAGGGCTTGGATTGAAGGAGTTAATTGTAAAAGCAGATACAAAAAATCTGGAACAGGTAATCAATTTTATCAATACAGAGCTTGAGTCCAGACAATGCAGTGACAAAATCAAATATGAGATAGATATTGCCGTGGAAGAAATTTATGTCAATATTGCAAATTATGCATACAGTCCGAAAACCGGAGAGGCATGGATACGGTGTGAAATTGAAGAGTATCCGCTGCAGATAGTGATACAATTTCTGGATAACGGAAGACCTTATAATCCTTTGCAACGGCCGGACCCGGATATCAATCTGGGTCTGGAAGAACGTCAGGCGGGGGGATTGGGAATTTATCTGGTGAAACAATCCATGACATCTGTAAACTATGAATATCTGGGTGGGAAAAATATTCTTACAATAAGAAAGGAACTGGATAGTAATTAGGAGGGATAAGGATATGAACAGCAGTGTGTTATTAGTGGAAGATGATGTGGATTTATCATATATTATAAAATTTAATCTGGAAAGTGCAGGCTATAATGTGGAAACAGCATATAACGGTATGGAAAGCATGAAAATGGTTAAAAACAGTAAATATGATCTGATTTTATTAGACGTACTGTTACCAGATACCAATGGTACAGAAATTTGTAAGCATATCCGGCATGAACAGAATACACCGATTATTTTTGTAAGCTGTATTGATGATAAAGACATTATGATAGATGCGTTGGAAAAAGGCGGCGATGATTATATTGTAAAACCTGTGGATTATGCGGAACTTATTGCCAGAATCGAAGCAAATATCAGAAGGGTAAAAATGGATTGCAGAAAATATAATATAAAACGGAAATTATCTTTTAAACAGTTTTCCGTAGATATAGACAGAAGAGTTGTAGAAAATATTCACGGCGAAGAAATTGATTTGTCGCCCACGGAATATCAGTTACTGTTAAAATTTATCAGGCATCCGGGTGAATTGCTGTTATATAACGATTTGTATAGCAGCATATGGGAAAGCGACAGTCTGGGAGACATTAGAACCGTAATGGTACATATCTCAAATTTAAGAAAAAAGATTGACAGTGGAAAAACGGGAGTAATAGAAACTGTCAGAGGTGCAGGATATATTTTTGATGATAAATAAAGATATGAAATACTTAAAACAAAAAGAGAAAAGGGCTTCAACTGACAAGCAAAAGAAAGGTAGTGGAGGAATGAAACCTGAGAACATTATATTGGCAGCAGCCGGTATTATTATTCTGGCTTTGCTTGCAGTCATTCTGCATTTAAAATATATGTATGGAATCAGGATTCATAGGGAAACAGAAAAGATTAAGGCGGAGTATAACAGGGAAATTGAGAGAATCCGAAGTTCCCTGTCTCATGGTTTTAGAATGCCTTTGGCAATTATATGGGGATATTGTGATATATTAATAAAAAATGACAGCATAGAAAAAGAAACTTATCGTAAATATCTGGAAAAAATATGTGATAACGCTAAATATTTAAATAGAATGGTGAGCCGCTCGTTTATGCAGATTCAAAAACGGATTGGAGACCCGGTCTATATGATGGAATCTGTAAATCTGGCAGAGATTGTGAGAAAAACTGCCTGGGATATGGAAAATCTGTTACGGCAAAATAAAATCCGACTTCAGTTTATGTTTGATGATTCTCCGGTTCTGATCAAAGGAGACCGGATTCAGATAACAAATGTTCTTAACAATCTGTTTGACAATGCCATAAAATATATGGGCTGCCCAGGATGTATTACCCTGACTTTAATTCAAATAAAAAATCAGGTGATGCTGGAATTTAAAGATAATGGAAAAGGCATGAAAGCAGAAGAAACTTTTCGGATATTCGAGGAAAATTTTCAGGGCTCCAATGCAGGCCATGGTTCTGGCAACGGATTGTATATTGTAAAAGAAATCATAGAAGCTCATAATGGAGATATTTTTGCTGTCAGCAGCACCGGACATGGAATGAAGATTTACATATTTTTTCCGACATATATAGACATTCTTTAACAAATCTTTAGACAAAATATGACCTTCCTCTGTTATACTGTTTTTATATAGAGACAGGCAACTGCCTATTATATTGAGACGGAAAAAGGAGGGTTTTATTTTGTCTGATAATCAATTATTTCCCTTTGAAAGAAATCGTTTTTATGCGGGAAAGATGCTGACTTCTGCAGATTTTACCGCAGAACAGGATTATTTTAATAATAAAAGAAAATTTTTAAATCAGGTATTATTCGGTTCCGGCATTATATGCGGAATGAGTGTTTTTAATCTGGATGATTTATCGGTTATGATCGAAAGCGGCGTTGCCATTGACGGGTACGGAAGAGAAATAGTCGTGGATAAAGCAGCGGTCAGGAAACTGTCGGCTATTGAAGGTTTTGAAAATCTGGAATCGGACAGGGCCAGTCTGTGTGTGAGATACAGGGAAGAACCAGTTCATCCGGTATATGCACTGAATAAAAGCGCTCAGGATTATGAATGTAACCACATATCCGAGGGCTACGAACTGTTTTTGATGGATACTGTTGCGGTGGAATCCGTATATGAACCGGATCAGGAGTTTTTAGCAAAGTCGGTTCTGGCAGCAGGGGACGGTTATATAGCAGAACTCAGTGTGCCGGTTACTGTGTGCAGGGGCAGGGGTATAAATCTGTTTTTAAAGATAACAAACAAGAAGGAAAGTACGGATTCTTTTCATTTATCATGCCGGATACAGACACCGGAACTGCTGAATTCCCAGGGGACTCATGAATTACTCATCGATACGGGATATATTATGCTGTCTCCAGGAGAGGAGAAGTATTTTCCGTATCCTTTACAGGTACAGGAATCTGCCCATGACGATATTAATATTGTCATTGAAACAGATTCCTTACAGGCATTTGAGGGGGACAAAAAGATAGAAGCGGGAAATCCTGTTCCGATAAAAATCAACGCGGCTTCCGTTTTGCCCGAAGAACTGATTACCAGGGAAGTGGGAAAGTTAAGTCTGGAAATGCAGAATCTGGCCGGAGTCAGGGAATATATCAGACTTGCAGATATACATCTGGAAAGGACTGGAGGAAATTATCTGATTGTTTCTGTGGAGGAAGGTGTCAAAATTTATCTTCAGGCGCCGTCACAGGCAGAGAAACGAAGGGAATATGAGAGATATTTTTGTGAAGATACAGCCTTCTTTCCTGTCGCTGACAATTCAGAAATGGGGAAAAAGGAGCAGGATGGCAGGGTGGAAACATCCTGCAGTCCGATGATAGCTACCGGAACGGTGGAGATACCTCTGGGTGATAAGATGAGAAAAGGGGATGTCCGGTATTCCGGAGAAATTATGCACGGACTGGGAAAAGGAAATGTATTTGTTAATGTCGGGTTTGAGTATGTGAAGGAAGATAATACCATGGGTAAGCCGTGTAAATCTGTAGTATACGGAAATCCCGATTTGTTTAAAGAAAAAGTTCCTGTATCCAAAGTAGAAACTGCGGTAAAAGTTTTAAATGAGAAAGGAAGTTTTGTAGTAGCTGCAAAACTGTTGAAAGATACGGGATTTTTTATTCTGACATTGCGCTGGGTAGCCATAAAGGCAGATTCCGGCGATGAGTTGGACAGAATCGGATATTATACCGGAAAAAGCATATCACCGGAAAAAACAACGGTGGTTTTGGGAACAAAGGAAAGCTTTTATTTTAACGTACGGTTCCATAATATGGAGCCATGTAGTGTTACATATGAGCTGACGGAGCCGGGAAGCGGTGAGATAACTCTGGATGGTGTATATACGGCGCCAGCCAGGGAAGGGGTTTATGAAATCAGGATATTCTGTACCGATATGCCGGTTTTGTGTACTTATGCTTATGCGGTGGTTAAAAACAAGATAAAATAATCAGGGGGCGCAGAAAATGACTTTTAAGACGGAAAAGCGGCTTCTTATGGTAGTCAGTCAGGTATTCGCTTCGGAAATCAATGAAGTGTATGTATGCAGGGACATCAAATTTACGGGAAATCTTTATTACACCGTGATACTGATAAAACAGCGGCAGATTGGTGGACAGATCATCAAAGCATTTGAAACCTGTGAAACAGAAGAATCTTTATGCCCGGAGTATTTCTCGGCAGAGGATTCTCTGGGGCTGGTGCTTCCCTATGAAAATGAACGTCCCCTGACCGAATTTTACATGGGGAATCTGCTTTCTCCAGAGGAATGTGAAGTAATATGCATAAATCTTGTCATTCAGTGTATGGTATCAAAAATTCCGCCTCAATTATTGTATTTAATATTGACACAGAAGAATATACAGATTCAGAGGGATAACAGTATATCTTTTTCCTGGTTTCTGGACCTGGGCAGCTATGATGATAACCGCACTGGCCGGGACTGTGCAAGGCGGTGTGGGGAGATTATTGTAAGTCTGCTGGAACCCTGCCGCAGAAAAAAAGGAAAAAGCTATGATTTGATCAGGAAAAAAACATATAAAAGGGGATATACAGATTTTTCAGAATTATACAGAGATATCATACTAACCGGGGAATCGGAAAAAAAGCCCGGATTGCGGACTAAATGGAAACATTTTCTGGAAAGTAAAAAAGATATTTTATTCCGTCTGTTGCTGTTCGCCTGTATTATTTTAATACTGCTGACCCTGGTCATACTATTGTCACAGATACTATCCGGCGAAGTCAGACTGTTCCGTTTGTTTATTAACCCATTTAAGAAAATAGGAACAGAGACACTGATATAAGGACTGGCGGAAAGGGATGCCGGCGGGGATGGGGAACGGTTTGGCGGAATGGAGGAAGGTATGAAAAAATTAATTGTGATTCTGGCAATTGCAGCTTTGTATTTTGTTCTTATTTTTAATATCAATCAGAGATTTGAGTTAAATCTGAATCAGTTTGAGAGGTGGATGCGGGGAGACGGAAACGGAACTATCTATATGGTGAAAAATACGGAACACCGGTCGGATATCGTAAAGCTGGACAGGAGTGACAGAATGAGCCTGACGGCTTCTTTTCATCACAATAACGGTGGACAACAGGTAAAGATTACGGATATGGCAGTGGATAACGATGATATTTATATATTATTCCGGTTTTACGCCACCCAATCCGGTAAAAAAAAATGGAAAATCATAAAGTATTCTGTGACAGACGGAAAAGGGAAGAATATATTCGAAACTGATAAAAATATAGAGATAAAACGGCTATCATTCCGGGAGGAAAGGTTATATTTAAGCGTGGCAGCGGAAACAGAAAAAGTTGAGATATATGAATATGATTTACGTTCGGAACCCGGAAGTATGAATTTAATACTGGAGAGGGATATGACGGAACAGCCCAAGGATATCCTGTACGGAACCGACGATTCTTATGTATTGAGCTGCGCAGGAAATGTCTGGTCTCTTGGGGAGGGGGAACCGGTCAGAATCAACGGGGTAGCGGAAGGAGGATGTACGGCTGTTGCGCTGCGGGACAAAACTCTTTTCTGGTATAGTCAGAGGGAACATATATTATACTCCGGTCAGGGTGACTCTATAAAAACAGAAGAATTTACCGTGATATCCATGGTTGGAGAGCAACAGGGGGAAATTCATATTCTGGCCGCTGAAAAAAATGGAAATATTCTGTTGTACACATTGGAAGATGGTATTCTTATGCCAAGAACAAAAACGCTGAATGATTCGGGAAAACAGAAACACGCGCCAACGGTTTGGTTTATGGTGGCAACCCTTATCTATTTTTCTGCAGTGTTTGTCATTTTTCTTCTCAGTTGGGGATATGGGAAATCAAGGCATCTGGCGGTAAGGATTTCCATGATATCCGTTGAAATGGCAGCGGTACTGATTGCAGCGTTAACTTATTCGTCATATACTGCCACCCGGGATGCCATGAAAGGGGAACGAAAGGATTTTGCCGCTCTAAGTAATCAGATACAGATAAGTCTGCTGGAGGAAATCAGATTTGGACAGATAATGGAAGAAAAAGACGGTGGAAATAATGATTTTCTATATACTTTTTATCATAGTGAAGATTATCGGAAGCTAAATGTTCTTTTTTTGGACAATCTGGCGGAAGATTCCGGAGAATGGTCCGGTTCCCTTCAATATCTGCTGTATTTTGACACTGACAGCAGACAATCCTACTTTCTTGGAAGCGGAACAGACCATATCATAACAGGAAGTTCCTCCGGCGCCGTATTTTCCGAAAAGGCCGTATCACTGGTCTGCCAGAGCATGGAGCAGAATGAAAGGATTTCGGAAGTGCTGGAAACGGAAAAGGGAACTTATTCCGTTACTGCGGCGCCGCTGAACAGAGGCACAGAGCCAAGGCTCTGTCTGGTAACGGCAGTATCCATGCAGGATATGGGCCGGAAAGAAAAAGAGGCGGTGGTACGGTTATTGACGGCAGCCTTGTGTATTCTGATTATTACGGTGGTGCTGCTGGTTATTTCCGTTCAAATTGCCCTCCGTCCTGTCAGGCGGTTATCAAAGGCCATGGTCCGGGCGGCGGAAGGAAGGATTTACGAACCAGGGTATAAATTTATAAAAATAAAACTGCCGGAACATGAAATCGGCTCCATGTGGGTTTCGTTTGAAAAAATGTGTCAGGCGCTGCAGAAGAAAAATTACAAAATGGAAGGTATTCTCCAATCCTATTATCGTTTTGTCCCAAAGAAAATAGAAAAATTAATGAACCGGGATTCCGTAATGAAGATACAGCCCGGGGATATGAAATATATCAGCGGAACAGTGGGCATGATATCCGCAGACGGTGAAAAAGAACTATATGGCAGAAATCCGGCGAAACAAATGAAATTTATCAACCGTTGTTTTCGGATCATCAACAGGAACTGTGAGGAAAACCTGGGGATTCTGCTGTCAAACGACTGTAATCTGTCATTGGTTAACATATTGTTTCCCGATTCTGCAGAGAAAGCCTTTGCATTCGGAATTGATACCATACGGGTAATGGCTGCTGACGGGTGCCGGCCGGTTGCGCTCCTTCATAAAACCAGTGTGTTATTCGGGGCGGCAGGAACAGAAGAACAGATTTTTCCTTTTGTTTCTTCCCGGGAAATTGAAGAGTTAAGCCGGTTTATACCGGAACTGAGAAAGATGGGAGTCCGCATGGCGGTCACCGATTCCGTGATTCGGAAACAGCGCCGGGGATTTTCTGTGCGGTATATCGGTTATGTGGTATCAGAATCCCTGAATCAGACATTTCAGCTTTATGAAATGCTGGAGGTATATTCGGAACATGAAAAAAATAACAGACAAAAAACGGATATAAGATTTCAGGAGGGAATTCAGATGTTTTATCAAAACGATTTTTATCTGGCACGAAATAAGTTTTCGGCAGTTTTAAAGGAATGTCCGGAGGACGGTATTGCCAGATGGTATCTGTTTACCTGTGAAGCTATGCTGAATGCCGGAGACTTCGGGGAAATCCGGCATAATTTATTTGCGGATATTTAAAATCTGCGGGAAAGAGAGGTTTCATGCTGTCAGTTTTAAGGATTTATATCAATATCGTCAGGGAAAAGTTTGCAAAAATACTGGCATTCATCTGGACGTATACAAATCCCCGGTATGTGAAAGAGCATCTGTTAATCCGGATAAAAAAGTTTTTAACCGGTCTTCTGGATGTAAAACCCAGGGATAAGGATGATTATTATACGGTTTTTAAGTGGATGGTCAGCAAAAAACTGGCATTTGCCGTGGTTGTTTTTCTGGGGCTGGTCTGCATCGTTTATATAACCGGCATGAAGCCGGTAAACATTATGGGAAACTCAGGAAAAGATAGTGGAATTTTAACCTACCGGTATGATGCAGTTCCGTTGCGCTTTCATTCGGGGCAGGTAAGGATACTGGGAAAATCAGGATACCGGGCATATGAAGGAAGTATGAAGGACGGAGTGGTGGAAGGAAAAGGAAATCTATACGGTAAAGAAGGAAATCTTGTTTATAGCGGAGAATTTGCTCAAAATATGTATAACGGAACCGGGAAGCGCTATTATAACAATCAGATGTTATGGTATGAGGGTGAGTTTAAGGATAATGAGTTTTCGGGTACAGGGGTTTTGTACCGGGATAACGGTGTAAAAGAATATGAGGGAGAATTTTCTGAGAGCGAAAAAAACGGTACGGGAAAATTATTTGATGAAAGTGGAAATCCGGTTTTTACCGGGAATTTTAGTAGCGGAGAATTGTTATATAGTGATATACCGGGAAAAACCACACAGGAAATTTCGGATATGTATACCGGAGAGAGAATCGTTTATTCCTCAGGGCAGGAGTTTGGGGTGGTAATGCCGGATATCCAGGCGCTCTATTGGGGAATCAGCGGTGAGGATACATTAGAGGAGACTTACAGGGCTGGAGGAGTCATTGTTTTTAAAGATACCTTTTGTCTGCAGAAAAGAAGGTTTACCACTATACCCGGAATCAGGGAATATCTGGGGGAACCGGTTTATGAGGGCAATACCAATTTGACCCTGATGGAATGCGTAGCGGTGAATCTGCTGGTTGATTCAGGAAACCGGGAGTTTGAGAAGATTGAGATGAAAAGTGATTCTTCATTTCGGGATGTCATTGAAGTGACGGATTATGATAAAACCAGAGAAATATATATTTACAGTTTTGAGAATAACGGATTGTTGTATACCTTCTACTGTACGGAAAAAGAAGGGCGGTTTGTGTTTTGGAAATGTGAAGGGGTATAATATTCTTTCAAATTGTGTTAGGAGCTGATGGTATGGGTTTTTACAGGAAAATTCTCAGTATACTGGTGATGGCAGCGCTGTTGTTTTGTTGTACGGGCGGCATATTTCAACCGGTTTTCCATATGCAATACATGGATGTGTATGCATACAGCGGAAAAAAGATTCTGACGGTTTCCCAGGCAAAGAATCTGGCATTAAGGAATAGCAGGGATTATAAATCGGTTAAAAGCGATATTACGCTGTTGCAGGTTAAATATGAACAGGCAGTAAAATCCATTGCTTTAAAAAAGCATAATATGTCCACATTTCGCTGGACTCCGTTGCTGAGTTTTAAATTTCCGGAAAAGGCTGACCTGGCGGAGGAATATGAGTTTACTTATAAACCGCTGCAGATTCAGTCAGATATTACAGCAAAGAAACACCGGTTAAGTGACGTAGTGTATGAGATATACGAAGAAACAGAATTATTATTTGTAAAGTTATATGTATATCAGGAAAAGATTTCATTTAACCGGAAGCGGATGGAAACACTGAAAAAGGATATCAGTAGAAATAAAGCCCGGGTTCTGACAGGGAATGGGGTTCAGGAAGACGTGGATAAAATGCAGTCTTCTCTGAATAAGCTGGAATCGGATACGGCGGCAGTTATGCGCAGCTTTGAAAACGCAAAAGAGGATTTGTCCGGTCTGATTGGAATTGATGTTTCAACAGGGTATCGCTTTGACAGCCCGCTGGTTACGGCGGAAATAGGACGGAATCATCTAAACGGTCTGCTTCAGAGGACACTGGATATGGACCAGGAATATTATGAGGCCAAACTGTCGGCCAGTCTGGCGCTTACGTCACTAAATACATATGAATCCCTGATGAGAACCCAATACGGCGGGAACATGAGTTACATTCAATCCTATGTGAACATGGCAAAAGGTAATCAGGAAATTGATTATGATGCTTTTAAAAACGCATATGATGCCATGCAAAAAGCAGTGGATGCTCCCTGGGCCGGTAATATAAGAATACTGTTTATAAAAATTCCGAAAGAATGGTTTAAGGGCCAGATTTCCGGTATCCGCTATATAGAAGACGAGCCGTATGCACTGCTGACTGCGGCAAAGGAGTATACGGCTGCCGTAAATGAACAGACTTCCATACAGAAAGCAAAGGAAAAGGCGGTAAAATCCGGATTTGAAAATATAGTGACTGCCCGGAACGCATATTTATCCCTGAAAAATAACGCAGATGCACTGAAAAGGGATTATCAGAAAGTATCGGCAAAAAACAAACTGGGAGAAGCCGGGTATGATGAGGTACAGGCACTACAGGCGGAATATGAAGAAACCCAGACGGACATTCTGGATTCCCTGGCGGCATATACCGAATTGTTATATTCCTATGACCGGCTTACCTGCGGCGGCATTACCGCTTTGCTGTCTGGTACGGATGTCAGCGGGGATTCTGTGGATGGCGGCGACAGCATTATTATCAGAGAGGGGGATGAAGGCGCCTGGTATACTATTCAGAGTAAAGTGGAAGATAACCTGTTTTTATTCTGTGTATCCATTCCGGAGAACTTCGAACCAGAGGTTAATTTTTATGAATTGTGGGTAAACGGAATCCGGATTGGGGAGCGGACCGATGTTTCTTCTGTTATCCGGCATTTGGCACTGGATTTAGAAAATGTGGAATCAGCGTTTGTTAGATTTTATTTGGATGAGGATTTCGTGGATGACTGTGAGATAAATACATCGGTATATCACGGAAAGCTGAATATCAGCGGCGGATTTGCCGTCAAACCCCAGAGCAATATCATTGTGGGAACCTATGAATGTAAGGATACCGGCAGCGGGACGTCAGAGCTGAAAATTAAAGCGGAACTTGCCGGAGCAGCATATTACCGTCTGGTTACAAAGGAGGAACAGGCAGTTTTCAGTGAGGCGCTGATTCCTATATCGGATGAGTTCCGGTATCTCAGTATATTACAGGATTCCTTTCAGGATATGAGAATATACCTGTATGACAAAGAGAAGCAATTGCTCTGCAAAGGAGAGTTTGAAACGGATATGCTGCAGATTAAGATGGTTCAGTCTGCGGAGTAAAGACTGAAATAAACACGGATTGGTTACACGCTCTGGAAAGAAAAGAGGAAAGGATAAATGGTATGGGTATAAAAATAAAGAAAATCAGGCAGGCCCTGCGTTTGAAAATGAAGATTGCAATTATTTGTTCGGTATTTATAATTTTCATATTTGTATTATATAATACCGGAGTTGTAAGTGCAATCTGGGATTCCGGCCAGGCGGTTCATATAAATGCAGCGGAAATTGAAAATTCTACCATTGCAATAGGAACCCATTTAATTCATTTAAATGCATTGACCGACAAATTATATGAAACGGCTTATCAGTCAGCAGTGGATTCCGGACAGATGACAATGTATTATAAATCGGAACTGGCCGACGGAGCGTGGATAAATCTGGGTAACGCTTCCAGTGTATTGGATCTGACCGGTGACAGCAGCCAGGCGGTTTCTGATGATGAAATAAATATGCTTTTTTTTGAGTATCGTACCGGGTCTGACGGCGTTACACATGACTTGCGGAATAACAGGGAAATATGCGTTTTTGATATCATAAGCCCCTATGAACTGGAAAGTATGAAGGAACTGGAACCTTTGAAGAATCAGTATCAGAATATTCAGGAGCAGTATAAAAATAATAAGGATTTAAAAAAAATGCGAAACATAATCCGGGATTTTTTTAAAGAAGAAACGGAGGATGAATATACCAGAGAACGGGACGGAGAAATCCGGGAGCTGAACCGGTATCTGCAGATTTTAAATGATAATAACGGAAGCAACGGTACCAAAGAAGTTGTAAATAAAGTTATGTCAAAGGTGGATTCTGCCAGAAGGGTTCATGTATACAATAAGGTAAACCAATTATTAGAGACATTGGAGGAGAAATTAAATTCCCTGGACGGAGAAGAGAGTACATCCTTAACGGATACACTGACGGCTCTTTACAGCAGTATTCAGAATATTGAAGATAGTTACCGGGAACATGACGGAAATACCCTGAAGGAAGGAAACACTGTATTATCAAAGGCGGAATATGATGAAGCCAACAGGCTGATTCAGCATGCACTGGAGCATCTGGATTCAGAATGCGATACGGATACAGACCATTTGTCGGTCATCTATAATGTAAACGATAATGTAATTGTCAACCGGTCTGCGGAACGGATTTATTTAACGGAAGAACTGATAAAGCGGGGAGAAGCAGCCTTTGAAACCAGACTGGCGGCAGGGATTAATGATAAGTATAAAGCTGAATTAAATAAAAAATCGTCCAGAGTAGTGTTAAATAGTATTGTATCGGAGAATCAGAGGGAACTGGCAGGTATAAAAGGAGAATTGGAGTTTCTGGTACAGGCGGTAACGGAGCGTTGGGATTCTGACGAAGCCGCAGCTTTTTTAACCGAAAAGTTAAATGAAACCGGAAATTTTCAGTCGGCGGTTCCCGGGGATGCATTTCAGGAAAGTGCTTTGGCGGAAGTGGAAGATTACAGGCAGTGGCTGGAAGATAAACTTAGGGAATCCGGCGCTGGCGGGGCAGAGGGGGAAAATGGCTTAAGTGAATTGTATGAAGAAAAGCAGGAACTTATACAGAAAAAAATGGAGGCATTGGATAAGAATAATTTAAAGGAAGCGGACAGGATAGAGGCAATGATTTCAGCTAACAGCGAAAAAGCAGAGGCTTTGGAAGAAAAATTGTCGGAAGAGATTAACGAATTGACGGAAGAAATTGCAGAGCTTCAGAAAGAATTGGAGAAAGCGGGCAATGGAGACGAAAACGAAAGCAGTGAGGAAAAGAAAACCCTGGAGCGGCAGATTGCAGAGTTAAAGGCCAGGCTGGCGGGGGCAACAGCAGGATTGGAAGAGGGAAGCCGTGTGTCAGCCATAGCGGAATTCAGCAAATCGGCAATGGATTCCATTGGGGAAGTAAAGGCGGCCTCGCTGTCGGGAGATAGTACCGGAACCGGAGAAATTGTCAGGGAAGCCATAACGGATATTGACCGGATGATTGACGGACTGGCGGTGTTTCTGGATTCCAATACAAAACAGGTTTTCAACACCCTGCAGGATATTTATTCTTCACTGTTGGCGGAAAAATATCTGAATTCGACGGATATCTATGACGGGCTGATTCAGAAGATAGAAGGGCTGGTATCCGAACATTCGGATTTACTGGGCGGTTCAGAGAAAAATCCTTCGGGGCTGACTGCCGGTGAACTGAAGAATATGATGGAGGAAATAGGGGAGAAACTGTTGGATGGGGAATTTCTTTCTGACAGCAGTGAAACAGATATTGCTTCCCTAAGCCGGCAGGAAATAAACGCTGCAGTTCTGGCAGGTCTTGCCCGGTACGGAGAACTGTCAAAGAATGACGAAACGGACGGACTGCTGGCGGCGCAGGCAAAGAAAGAATTGGATTCCGGCAATGGGCGGGTATTTGAAACGGTTTCCGGGGCGGCAGGGGCGGAGTATGTGCCTGCAAAAACTCTGGCGGCGGCTTGTGGTTACCGGTATATCTGGAATGATTCTTATAAAACCGCCACCCTTGCACTGGGAACCAGGTATTATGCATTTACTGCTTTTTCGGACCGGGCGGAGAGAAGTTCAGACGGGGAGAAATCAGATATACTTTCCCATACATGTGAATTTCAGGGAACGGTGTATATCGATGATGGTTATTCATATCAGGAGTTCGGATATGAGGCGGATTATCTTGGAGATTCAGGATATGGGATACTGGCAGATGATAAAATATCTGAACTGGCGGCAGAAATCTGTGATATGATAATGAATTCGGAGAAACCGTAGAGGAGTTGTATTATAGGGAAAAGCCATGAGAATGATTGGAAAATTTATTTGAGAAAAAGAGGATTTTGTCGAATAATGTCGATGGAAAAGGTTTGACATTAAATACAAATATTGTTAAATTAAATACAATGGATAGATACAATTAATTGTATCAATATATTTACAAATTGATAAAAAATACGGAGGGACATATGAAAAAATTAATGAAGAAGAGCACTATCAGAAAAATTTTATCCATTGTATTAACAGTAGCAATTTTGTTTACAAGTCTGGGTCTGGAGAGTTTTACAGATATTGTAAAAGCTGCTGCATCCTACACAACCCTTTATCTGGCGGATGATACGCCGGAACACTGGCTGGGTAATGATAACGCTGTAATTGAAATGGTGGATAACACGAATGGGCATGACCGATATATTATGAAAAAGGAGACGGCAAACCGGTGGAGCGTCCGGGTACCGTCAACCACATATAATGTTACATTTAACCGGCTGAGCCCGGACAGAAGTACGCAATGGAATTCATGGAGCGCAGGAGGCAGGGATACCCACAGTACCTATCATGCCATCACTCATGAACACGGTTACTGGGATGGAACAGCAACTTTGGAAGAGGGATTTCGTGAGGGAGATATTATTTATCTGGATTATTATGAATTCAAGGACTGGAAGACATCTGATGCACAGTTTTATGTGAACTTTACCGGAGCATCCAAACTGGAAAATAACGGACAGGATATTAATATAAATTATGGGGATAAAGAAAAATATTCACCGGTAAAACTGGTCAATGAAATAGAGGAAGACGTATTTACATATACGGTAACAAAAGAAGACGAGGGGGCAAAAGAATTACGGTTCTGGAGAGGAAATGCAGAGACACTGTGGAACTGCTCGGTAACACTTTCCTACAGTGATTACAAAGCAGGTAATAATTGTGTCAAAATTCAGGGATGGAATGATACCGGATATGTATGCCCTTATGTTCCAAGGAGGCATATCACCCGGATTGACAGTATAGAGTTAAATGTATCAGGTAATCAGAAGGTAAACAGGAAAATTGCCATAGACCTTGATATACAGGGAGAAACAGAATTTTTATTACCGGATGAAACCAGGATTACAATTGAGAAAGGAAATGATAATACAGGGCTGGTATTATACGATGATTCCAAAACCAGGTGGAATCATAGGGAATTAATATTTAAAGAGGCAGGAACTTATCGCATCACAGTAGCCGCAACCGATGGAACGGATATATTTTCTGCGGAGAAATACATTACTATTGGGGAGGATAAAGCGCCGGTTGCAGATTTTAAATTTAACAGTGAGGATGCCATATATCTCCGGGACAATCGGGGAATTGCCCATATTTCCGTTACTGATAGGTCTGTTTCGGAGGCGGGAGATGAGATTGCAAAACGCATATACAAACTGTATCATGATGAAAACGGAAACGGAGCATTTGAGGAAGAGGAACTGATTAGTCAGACCGCTGGTAATGAAACAGAGGTAAACTATGACCTTTCGTCGGTAGGGAAATACATGGTAAAGCTGTATGTGCAGGAAACATATACGGACACTATTCCCGGGCTTGTCCATGAAACGGAATATTTAAGCGGTGAAATATCAAAAACATTTGAGATTGTCAATCAGGCGCCGGAATCTTCCATGTCATTGGAGAAGAGTAAGATTGCGGATATTATATTTACGGTAGGGAATGCGGACCGGGATATACTGAATCAATATGTAAGCGCTGGTGAAAGAGTAAAAGATAAGCTGAAAGAGCTGGGGATTGAGGCAAAGGTAAGCACAGTTTCTTCATCTGCGCTTACTGCACAGGATACGTTTGCCTGGAAAGAATTTGATCACTATGATTATCAGGATTCTAATGGACAGAAATTACCGAAACATATTCTGTATGACGGCAAAGACATACAGATGTTAGGTTATTTTCGGGCGCCATTAAAGGATTTTTTATATATTGATGATAAAGACAGCAGCAGGAAAGTGTTTGAGTTTGATTTGCAGAGAGACAAAACGGACTGGCACAGCATGGAGGGCGGCGGCTTTCTGTTTAATACCCTGATATCGGAAGAAGAAAATTATATACAGGGATATTGTATTCTTGTTACGCAAAGCGGATTAAAACTGGTTCAGATGAATAAAACGGATCTCTCTAAGTTTAGAAATGGCTCCTATTCTACGGTACAAAAAACAGGCAGATTATTACAGACGTTTAAAATATCGGATTTGTATGCGGAGCATCATTTTAAAATTATTGTGGATAAAAATATTCTTACGGTGTATGACGGTGATAAATTAATTGTAAATGAATACGTTCTTCCAGAGGACGGGGTTGAGGCATACGGTTATGGTCCGATTATCAGTCATATAAGTCATAATTGCAGACAGCAGTCATTTTTTACTTTTAAAAATATAGTTATGCAGACCATTACCGGAGAAAGTTTGTCTGATGTGGTGAATAACCATATATGGACGCCGGGGACAAATCATTATGTTATAAATTTAAGCGAGACTTCCGTACCGGAGTTATCAGATAATGACAGACTGGCAGACGTTGCTTCAGCAATGCTGCGAAATGATGCCATGTTTTTCGGAATAGGAAATGATAATACAATTGACCAATATAATGCCCTGCAGAATACTTTGGAGGGAAAAGGGGAAACCGTTGAACTAAGGTATGAAGAAGGTACTGAGGGAGAAGAAGAAAATTATAAGGTCTCTGTGGAAGAAGGCGTAAACAGAATTGTATCGGCAATTATTGCGGATATTGACAGTAAAGATTATTCTATCGGCTACACGTTGGCTACCGATGAAGAAGTGATATATACGGAAACTTATCTTGACCCGGACAATGATCCGGTGGGTGCGGAAGAGTGGAATTATATATATGATGGTTCTGTATTTGGAGAAAGCAATACCCCTGTACAGGAAATAAAAAGAGAAACTCCAATTACTATGTTTACCGAAGCCGGAGCATATGAAATAAGCCACAGGGTATGCGATAATCCGGCCGGAGGAAATCCTGGCCTGGAGTCCTATATCAAATGGTCAGATACAGATGAATATAAAAAACTTATTTTAGCGCAGCATCGTCCAACAGCAAAGGTGACAGCGGTGGTTACACAGTCACCGTCTGACAGAAATAAATGTATGGTAAATGTTATATATGAAAGTGAGGATACTGATCACCCGTCCGACAGCAGAAAAGGAATCCGGGATGAAAAATTCTATTATAAGGAGCTGGGTGACACAGAGTGGACAGAAGGAAGATTTCCGGCAGAAGCGGAAATGGGAACCACTTATCTTGTGAAATATATTGTAACCGATATTGAGGGAACCGTAAGCCGTCCGGCCATGGCTGCCATCAAGACATCAGAGGCCAGAGTCTTTACAGAGCCGGAAGATACCAATCCGCCGGTTATAGACCTGACAGTGAGCAGTGATACGGTTGAAGCGGGAGAAACTTTTTATATTGAAACTTCAGCATCGGATGATTACGGTATTGCCGATTTTTCCGTTTATATCAATGGAGATAAATTAGGGAACGTTTATGGAAGATATGATTTTTGCGCAGAAAGTGCAGGAGAAATCCAGATAACCGTTATTGCTACAGATATTGGAAAAAATACCTCCACTGAGACAAGAACCGTTACAATTCTGGATAAGAGCGATGTAACACCACCAAATATTGATATTCTGTCTCCGGGCAACGGTGCAATCAGTGGAAAAACAGATATAATCGGAAGTATTACCGATAATAAACAATTAAAATCTTATACCGTTACAAGAACATATGTTAAGACAGGCACAGCAGAAAATGAAAGCGAAGCAGCAGATACAGAAGGTCTGGAACCGGTGGTGATTGGTAGCGGAACCGAAGAGATTATTAATGATGTAATTGCCGTAATCGATACAGATCAACTGATAAATGGTGTATACAGAATAGAAATCACGGCAGAAGATATGGCAGGTCTTAGAAGTGTGGCTACACTTCTGATTACGGTGGAAGAAACGGTATCGGACCGGATACCGCCACAGGCAGAAATCAGTGATATTCTTCTTACCCAAGACAATAAGGAAATCACAGTTATAGGAAGTGTAACGGACGAGACGAAACTGGAACGATATGAATTAGTTTTGTATCCTTCCGGGCAGGAAGGGGATAAAACTACAATAGCCGCTGGAACAGAAGATGTTTTGAATGAGCGGATTGGCAGCATTGCTACAGAAAATCTGGAAAGCGGTACATATATACTTGAATTAAAGGCTTGGGATACAGAGGGAAATACCTGTGTATCGGGGGCTTCCTTTACATACACTAAAGGAAGCAGTGAAACCGGAGAAAAGGGAGAAATCGGAAGAGAGGAGGATACCATATCTCCGGTAATCGCAGGAGAATTAAAAGCGGCAATTACCGGCAGCGGATTACAGTTAGTTCTTTCCGGTACGATTTATGATGAAAATCTAAAAGAATATACGGTTCTAACAGGAAGAAAATATGAAAATACCCTGCTTTCCCCGATTACCATTGCTCATGGATTTGAGAATATATCTGAGGAAAGGATTGCAGAATATACATACGAAAGCTTCAGTCAGGAAAATTATGGGGTGCGGATAATAGCAGAAGACCATGCAGGAAATAAGCGGACGGCTGACTATATGGTGACCGTCACGAAACAGGGAATGATTGATGACGGTTATCAGGGGGAGACCGGCGGAAGTACGGGAGACACTGAGGATAAGGAATTAAATCTTGTTCTTTCAGGATTTACTGCAAATGTAGGGGAAACGGTAAAGGCATATATGACTTATCCGGAATCTGCTTCGAATGTAACGCTTACAGCTGAGGGCGCCGATGTAACCATTTTCGGAAGAAGTGCAGATATTAAGGCTGATTCGGCAGGGGAAGCGGAAGTAATTCTGTCTGCCGTGATAGACGGAGAGACAAAAACGGTATCACAGACCGTCCGTTTTTTTGATAAATCGGACAGGGTTCACCCAGCAGCTTATTTTCTTACACCGGAGGCTGACAGCAGCATTCGTACAAAGACAGAGATTACCGGAACCGCTGCAGATGAAACCAGTATGGCTTACTATATTTTGGAATATCGTATGGAGGGAACCGATGAGTACAGACAGATTGCATATAAAACGGAGCCGGTGACAGATGGAGTGCTGGGGGAACTGGATACTACCATGCTGGAAAACGGAAGATATGCGCTGCGTCTTACCGTAGTAGATAACGGCGGAAACCGTATGCGTGTGGAGCGCAGCATAAACGTGGAAGGCAATCTGAAAATCGGAAATATGAATCTGAGCTTTACGGATATCAGCGCCAGCGTGTCCGGTATTCCTCTTACTGTGACCAGAAGTTATGACAGCAGAAATAAATCTTCCGGAGATTTTGGTGTGGGCTGGAAACTTGGCATGCAGAGCGTGAAACTGACGGAAAGTTCGGATATTACCCAGGGATACCGGATGATTCAGCAGGGAAATAAACTTTCTACCGGTTATTATATGACACAGACCGCATGCCATGATATTACCGTGACATACGGCGACGGAACCAGCGACAGGTTTGAGCTGAAGCTTTCACCGGAACGGCAGGGGCTGATTCCGATTTATGAGTTAGAAATTTCTTTTCTGTGTGTAACAGATAAAAATGTGAAACTGGAATTAAACGGCGATAATCATGCCCTGGTTTATGGCGACCAGCTATTACTGGGGGATGACGGACTGTTTGAAAACCGCTCCTATATTCTGACAAGGAAAGACGGAACGAAGCTGTACCTGGACGGCAGCCATGGTTTGTTAAAGATGACGGATGCAAACGGAAATACGGTATCTGTTTCCAAGAACGGGTTGAAACATTCCGACGGTAACGGAGTAATATTTACCAGAGACCGTCAGGGACGTATCATAAAGGCCGAAGAGCGGGGAAGTGTAGGAAATATCATTACTTCCATGACCTATGCCTATGATAGTAAAGATAATCTAATTGCTGTAACGGATGAGGCGGACCGTACCGTTACATTTACCTATGATGATGACCATAATCTGATTGATATTATTGACCCGTCAGGAATGGCAGTGGCCAGAAATGAATATGATGAGAATGGCAGACTGGTGGCTGTCATAGATGCTGAGGGCAACCGGGTAGAGTATGACCATGATTTGGAGGGTAAAACGGAAACTGTACGGGACAAGATGGGAAATGTTACAGTGTATACCTATGATGACAACGGAAATATTCTGCAGACTGTGGATGCGCTGGGGAATGTTACAAGCAGTACGTATGATGAAAATAATAATGTACTGACAAAGACGGATGCAAGGGGGAATGTAACGACTTATAATTATGACGGGGATAATAATTTAAAATCTCTGACATCAGCAGATGGTGTAACGGAGACCATTGAATATAATACGTTAAATCTTGTAAACAGTATTTCGTTTGCCGATAATATTGTGATGACAATGGATTATGATGATAAGGGAAACCTGACGGAGCTGACAGATTCCCTTGGAAATGAAACAGAGTTATCTTATGCAAAAGATGGAAAGCTCACCGGCATAACCGACAGTATTGGATTGGTTCAGACACTGACCTATGATTCTAAAGGAAATCTTACGGTTCAGACAGACGGAAATGGCAATACCACATCATACAACTATGATTCGGAAGGAAAGTGTAACGGAGTAACCGTAAGGAGAACCGAAGCAGACGGACAGGTCAGGGAATATACCTCAACCTATAGTTATGACAGTGCAGGAAATGTAACTGCGGTTATCAGTAATACGGGAGCAGTGACAGGTTATGAATATGATTTCCGCAATAACCGGACAGCGATGATTACACCGGATGGTAACCGCACAGAGTATACCTATGATAATCAGGATAATCTGATTATGGTGGCATATCCGGATGGAACAACGGAGCATTTTACATATGATTTAAATGGAAATAATATTTCAGCAGTCAGCCGTATGGGAATCCGGATTACAATGACATATGATAAGTTAAACCGGTTGTTAAAAAAGGCCTATGCGGACGGAACGGAAGAGAGTTATACTTATGATGCCAATGGAAATGTATTGATTTATACATCAGTTACAGGCGGAGTGACGGCTTATACCTATGACAGTATGAACCGGAATACTTCTGTTACGGATGCTTATGGAATTGTTACAATTTTTGAATATGACCAGCGTTCTCTGCATACAAAGACCATCGACGGATTAGGAAATGAATTTAATTTTGTATATGATGCCAACGGAAACCAGACGGATATCATTTATCCGGACGGAACATCTGAAAAAACGGAATATGATGCCAGAGGAAGAGTTACCTGCCGGACAGACAGAAACGGCAACCGCACGAAATATACCTATGATAATGCAGACAATCTTACTTCGGTAACGGATGCCATGGGCGGTGTTTATACCTATGAGTATGATGAGACGTATGAACTTACCAAAGTTACCGATGCCAACGGCAATGAGACCCGTTATGAATATGACGGGGACGGTAGGTTAATCCGCACAGTGAATTCCGCAGGAGCCACGGCAGAGTTTGTCTATGACGAAAACGGTTATCAGACCGGATATAAGGATTTTGCAGGTAAATCCACGGAATATTTTTATGATGAAACCGGGAGGCTCCTTAAGGTTTCCAATACGGACGGGGATACTGTGTATGCCTATGATGAACTGGGAAGACTGGCGGCAGTTACGGATTCCCTGGGAGTCATTCGTTATGCTTATGATGAATACAGCAGGCTTGCGTCTAAGTCAACCTATGATTTGGGAATCATAAAATATGCATATACAGCAGGAGACCGGGTAAGCGGCATTACTACCAATGTAAATGGCGTGGATTTGGGCACCGTTTTCTATGAGTATGACCTTATGGAACGGATGGTAAAAGTTGTGGGACATGACGGAAGTGCAACCTTGTATGAGTACGATGCTCTTGGCAACCGTACGGTGGTAAAACATGAGGGAGGACTGACGGTTCGTTATGTATATGATAAGTGTTCAAGGCTTATCCATGAAACGGTAACGGATAAGGATTCCAATATACTGTTGTATTATGGTTATGTTTACGGTAATGCGGGAGAGAAAACCCAGGCAGTTGAGGTCGTCAGGGATTCTGCTGATGATGAGAATGCCAGAGTGATTTGGACGGATTATGGGTATGATAAGCTGCTGAGACTGATGGAGGAGACGATTTATATTACGGAAAGCGTGTCTTTGGATAGTCAGAAATTAAAGCAGCTGGTTTCCGGCAGTGTGGAAACAGGAAATTCCTTTGCGGATATTTTATGGTCCGGTAATATTCGGAATCAATATTCCTATGATTCGGTGAGCAACCGGATATCAAAGGAGACTGCAGTGACTGGTGAGGTATGCGGTCTGGACGAGAGTGTGGAAACCGGTAAGACGGTTTATGCCTATAATAATCTGAACCAGCTGACCAGGGCAGAGAATGGCGGAACGCCTGTAACGTATACCTATGATGCCAATGGTAATCTGGTATCGGAGCATGGTGGAAGCAGGGATAAGACTTATACTTATAATGGAGAGAACCGGCTGGTTACGGCTACGGTAAGCAGCGGGAACAGTGTTACAATTGAAAGTTATACCTATGATTATGAGGGAAACCGGGTATCCAGGCAGGTAAATGAGGAGGAGGCGGTTTATTATCTGAATGATACCTTTGATGCGCTGACACAGGTGGCTTTGGAGCTGAAGAAGTCCGGGGATGGTTCTTATGGTGTGGAGAAGTTTTATACCAGAGGAACAGAATTAATCTGTGTGGATATATGGGATAGGGATAATAATAATGGTTCCTTAGTATCCGGTATGGGGAATGTGTCTGTGAAGAAACAGTATATTATGGACGGACACGGTTCGGTGACGGCGCTGGCAGAGAGCGGGGTATCCGAAGTCGGTGCTGTTGTAAGTGCTATAACGGATACTTATGTGTATGATGCCTTTGGAAATCTGTTAAAGCAGACCGGAACCACGGAGAATGATTATCTGTATACGGGAGAGCAGTATAATGCTTCGACCGGATTGTATTATTTAAGGGCAAGGTATATGAACCCTGAAACAGGTACATTTACAAGTATGGATACGTATGCGGGGACATTGGATAATCCTGTTAGTTTACATAAGTATCTGTATGCAAATGCAAATCCGGTGATGTATACGGACCCAAGCGGGTATTTTTCTCTGGCGGAATTGAGTGTGGCCCAGAGTATACAGAGTACGATTAACAGTGTGATTGTGCCGTATTTTAATGTGAAAAAAATAATGTCCTGGGCGAATCTGGCGGTGACGATGTATGATGTGGCGCAGCAGGTGCGGCTGATATTTGCGGGAGAGGCAAATATATTCGGGCTTGTAGTGGCAATAGCAAAGGGTATGATAACCCAGACACTGATTAATTGTGCTGCAAAAGCTTTGCTGGGAGAAGCGGCGACAATGGTGCTAAAGGTATTAGGTGTAGCTCAGGATATGGGGTCATTTGTAGAAGCAGTTAAGAGTGGTGATCCGGAAAAAATAATAGTTGAATCACTTAGGTTGGCAGTATCATTGTTTACATTAAAAAGTCAGTGTTTTACGGGAGATACACTGGTAAGTACGGCTGATGGTGAGAGACGGATTGATGAGATAGTAGACGGGGATTATGTCTGGTCATATGATACGGAAATTAATGAAAAAGTGCTTGCGAAAGTAACGAATGTGTCTGTGACAGAGACGGATGTTTTGGTTCATGTGATTACGTCGGAGGGGGATGACATAAGGACTACGATGTTTCATCCATTTTATGTGAAGAACATTGTAGAAGAAAATGGAAGCAGGTATAATGGGGAATGGAAGGCGGCTTCAAACCTTATCGTTGGAGATGAACTTCTGGCAGAGGATGGAAGGGTTATATAT
>JAAWEK010000002.1 GCA_022794265.1 Lachnospiraceae bacterium | reverse complement strand
GGCTCAAGAACTTTGCTATGCGCTTCCTTCATCCATGTCATTACTGACACCAACTTGCGCTCCGCTACACTTGGCGGTAAATACCCGTGGTCAGACTTTCACTGACTAGATTAGTGCCATGCTTGGCACACCAGAAAAAACAGTCAGTCTTATTGGAAAAGAAGACTGACTGTTTTTCTGTTATTTCATAATATTGTAATCATAGATTAAAATATTATACACGCCGCATTTCAATATCTCATCGGCCTTTTCATAGTCATATTGGGGCTGATTATAATATTCTTCCATCTCCCGGTTAGACAATATAACAAAATACTTATCATACCCGTCAATATCCTCATACCAGTTTGTATTGGTCTGGTATAAGCGTTTTCTGTATCCGTCTTCTTCCAGGCTTATGCCTCTCACCTTAACCCTGGAATCAGACATCATTGTTATGATATTGGCATACCAGAATGTAGCATATCCATATTCCAGGTCATTTTCTTCCAGATACTCTGCCAGATCATTTAAATGCTCATTGGTTCTGGTCTGTTTCTCCATGGTCAGCAACTCATAAGAGGTAATCAGCCAGACACAGGTAATGGGTACTACTATCAGGAGCAGCAGCCGCTTATAACTGGTATTCTGAAATATCCACCGGACAAACATCACGCATAATATTACGGAAGTGGCAACAATCGGTGACAGACGCCAGTTAGCGGAATTTAATTTTCCGAATACCCAGCCCATTAATATCAGCAGTGTCATGAAATGATGGATAAATATCATCAAATGATATGCTTTGCTTTCAAATTTCCGATACATGCAGGCCATCACCACTGGAACGGTCAGAAGCAGCAAGGCGCAGATGATTCTCAGCAAATGAAAGATTCCCTCTCTGGAATATAGCAGGGTATTATCAGATATATCCACACCCAGCAATGACATAAAAGAAGGAAACAACTCTCCCAGATTTCCAATCCATTCGCTGCTTTTTGAAAAACTTGAATAAGCTTCTGCATAACCAGCAGTCAGGTTTCCGTTTACTTTGCTGCCGGCTAATACTCCCGCCAGAATTCCCAACGCCAGTAATACCAATACTGCATACCGGCTGATATTACTATTGTCTTTCCAGCCGGTCTGAAAATCAAAAAAACGTTCCGCCGCCACTGCTGCCAATACAGGCAGCGCATATATGGCAATTGCCTGTATGCCGTTCATGGAGCACAAAACTGTCCACAAAAACAACGCCAGCATATGGAGAACATTTATTTTATCCCACTGGATGATACGAAAGACCAGAGCCGCTCCTACCATCAGAAATAAAATCCCAAGACTGTAATATATAATATGTCCCCAAAAGATTTCCCTGAGTTTTTCGCTGGCTGATACCAGAAGCAGCAGGGAAGAAAGCAGTACCGCAATCCATTTTATACTGAAATTCAACGCTTTGGCAAAATATATCAGCGCAATTACAAAAATCAGATAAAACAATGTCATTCCCAGAATCTGCGCCTTCATACCTACTCCGAACACAGCCACAAACGGCAGCATCAAAAGCTGTCCTCCAAAAGGAAGCAGACAGGCATAGGCAAAATCCTGATTCATCAGGGCTTTGGCATCCAGGGAGGCTTCCGCCCACAGAATGGTATCTGTGCAATCGGAATGATAATATCCCCTTGCAACAAATATTACATAATACAAAACCAGCAGAAACGAAAAAATCCCAACAAGAATTATTCCGCAGTCAAACGCCAGATTCAGAATTTCCTTTTTATTTCTTTTCTTCATGATATTCTTCCTCCGTATTGACATTCCAGATGTTCGAACGGTCCTTTCTGTTTTCCAGAATATTTTTCACAGCCTCAAAAGATGTAACCATGGAATGATCCATGTTATTATATCTGTGCTGGCCGTTTCTTCCCACACAATAAAGATTATCAATGGTATCCAGATATGCCGTCAGCTGGTCAATTTCTGAATATGTATCAAAATATGCCGGATACGCCTTCTTCACTTTCTCACGGTGCGCATCCAGAATCTCATCAACAGAAGAAATTACTCCCATTTTCACCAGTTCTTTTGCCGCAAACCGGATACATTCCTCATCAGTCATGTTCCAGAATTTATCTCCTTCATTGCAGAAATATTCCAGCCCAATCCAAATCTGCTCCTGGGGATGTTCCACCAGATAAGGAGACCAGTTGTTAAATATCTGAATCCTCCCCAGACGTACTCCCGTATCCTGCACATATATCCAGCAATCTGGTACGATATTATTCAGTGTCTTCATGCTGGTTTCATTTTTCAGATTCAGACGCTTTGTCAGAACTCCGACCGTAACAAAATCACGGTACGGCAGACCGCCGGCGATGGCGGCAATCCGTTCCGGTACCTGTTCCATACCACCCACCAGGTCTTTTAACGGCATGGAAGATATCAGGATATCCCCTTTTAACATCTCCGTCCTGCCCTCTCTTTCAACCTCTATGGAGGTTACAGTATTTCCTTCCCGGTTGATTTTTACAACTTTAGAATTCCTTTGAATGATTCCGCCCATGGATTCAAATTCGGCAGCAGCAGATTCCCACAATTGCCCCGGACCGTATTTTGGATAAAAAAATTCTTCAATCAACGAAGTCTCTACTTTCCGGTTCTTTGATTTTCTACTGAATACTTTTGTAAAAATATCTTTGAGAATAGCGGTCACGGACAATCCCTTGACGCGCTGTGCCCCCCAGTCAGCTGAAATTTCTTTCGGATGCCTGCCCCACAGTTTTTCTGTATAACCTTCAAAAAACATGGAATATAGCACCCGGCCAAACCGGTTAATATAAAAATTCTCCAATGAGGTTTCTTTTAATTTATGAACTGAGGACAATAAATAACTGAAACCAGCCCGGACTGTTGTAAAAAATCCCATATTCTTAATGGTTGCCCACTTCATGCTAATGGGATAATCGAAAAACTTCTTTTTATAAAAAATCCTGGAAACCCGGGTTCTTACCAGCATCACCCTGTCCTCTTTCTCCGGATCCGGCCCTCCCTTTAGCAAAGGCTTCTTTCTTCTCAGTAATTTATCATCAAATGAATGTTTTCCCTGGGTAGGCATAATCTCTGCCCACCATTTCATCACCCTGTCATCTTTTGAAAAAAAACGATGCCCGCCGATATCCATCCGGTTGCCGTTGTAACGGACAGTTCTGGATATTCCGCCTATTTCACCGCTTTCCTCCAGAATGATAACATTATATTCTCCGTTTCCCTGTTTTAAAAGCTCATATCCGGCAGTAATGCCCGCCGGACCCGCTCCGATGATTAAAATAGTTTTTGACATGTTCAGTTATATTTCCTTTCCGGTTATTTTCTATATAACGTTATTTTTCTTGCCGCAAAATTCCATATTAATACAACAACAGCAGCAATTACTTTTGAAACCATAAAATATATGGATAGTTTTTCCGTAAATAAATACAGAATTATCTCCGTCATTCCAAGACCGATTACACCAATAACCGCATAAACGAGAAACTCCACTTCATTGCTGTTCCCTGATTCATTTCCCCGGAACACCAGTGCTTTTGATAGCAGAAAGTTCACTGCCAGTCCTGCCGTAAACGCAAATACAGCTGCCAGCAGATAATACATCCCTGTCAGTTCCAACAGAAACAAACATCCGGCATCTACAGCAAAGGCCGTTCCTCCCACAAACAAATAACGAAAAAGCTGAATAAACGTATTATTTGTAGGCTCTAAAAACAGCTTTGACATATCAAAAGCAATAATATCTTTCCAAAGTTCTTCCATCCGTATCTCCCATCCGGCTGAATACCTTTTATTTTTTTGTACATACTTACCATAAAAGTATAATTAACACACTATACATTTGCAAGTTATTTTTATGTAAAATCTAGATTAATTTTGTTCTCCGGATTTCCCTCAATCTCGCCAGATATCTAATATATAATGTTTTTAATCAATTTACCGTATTTTTACGCAATTTTGTCGTTGTTCATAAATTGGAATAAATCATATATAATGTATTTAGTCTTTAAGAAAGGTATGTGTGTTATGAGTTCAGATGAAATGAAGGAAATACTGATTCAATATCGCAAGTCACAAGGCTTATCCCAAAAAGAACTTGCTGCAAGATGTAATTTAACCCAATCCACCATCAGCACAATGGAAAACGGTGATTTTTATCCGTCCATGTACTCATTTCTCACTATTTGCGATGGTTTAAGCATTACTCCGTCCCAATTCTTTCTCAAGAATTCGGAAAATACCGTAGTTTTAAACGAGGAAGCCAGAAGTCTTATGGATTTGTGGAACAGTCTGAACGGTGACAGCAAAAATCTTGCACTTTCTATTCTGCATTGTATTAAAAATGCACAGCATCCTGCAAGTGACGATAAAAGTGCTGATGAATAAAAGCATTTATATATCATAACTCTGGGATTTTGCAGATTTCCCTCATATGTACCAACTCCCAAAAGTCAGATTTGAAATCTTACGACTGGAGGTTGGTATTTTTATGTCTGAGTATGTGGACTGCGAGAATAAATTTTCAAACACATTAAATCCGTTACGGTGAAATGTCTGACTTTTAGCAGACACCTCAATACAAGTGGTGTCTTTCTTTTTATCTCATCAGTTCAAGTATCCGTTCCTTTTTATTTCCTTTTCCCATTAGTGAATCTCCGGTTCTTCTTTATATAATAGTATCAGATTAACATTTACAAAGGAGAGCAAAGACAATTTCTAAATTGTCACTTTTAAGTATGAACGACAAGGAGTTTTTAGACCGGCTGAATTACTTCCGGAGCATTTATAATTATTCAAATTACCGATTTTCCCAATTAACTGATATTCCTGTAAGTACCCTTTATTCCATGGATAACCATTACTCCGTTCCCACCATGCATACATTTTTGACTTTTTGCGACGGTTTCGGAATCACTCCATGTGAATTTTTCCTGCAGGATTGTGACAATACCCTGACCATTTCCGGTGATACAAAAAAAATATTAAAAAATATCACTCTTCTATCCCCGGAAAATAAACGACTGGTGCAGGACATCATCCGGGAAATTATAAAAAAACAGGGCGGTTCTGGCAAGTAACGCCAAAACTGACCGAATCGGCGGACCGTCCGCTCTTCCCCGGCATATCATATAGAATCAGGGGATTGCAGCGTTTTATGAGTTTCGACCATTTGATTTGTAATTGCCTGTAAAACAGAACATCCGTTAGGAGGCACTCTTTATGTATAAACAATATATACACAATAAAAGCCGAACTTTACTCTGCCGGATAATAATATTATTTTTAATCATTCTTCCGGCATTGTTTATTTCTGCTGTCAATGCTTCTGCCGATACAGGCCCTCTGCAGCAGGACGATACCATCGCCGGAATCGACGTCAGCAAATGGCAGGGAGAAATTGATTTTAACCAGGTTGCCGCTTCTGGTGTAGAAATCGTATATATCCGGGCCTGTTATGGCGCTTCCATGGTAGACGAATATTTTGAAAGCAACTATGCAAAAGCCAGAGCTGCAGGACTGAAAATCGGTTTTTATCATTATATCACTGCTACCAATGAAACCTCCGCCATCGCTCAGGCGCGTTTCTTTTATTCCCTGATTTCGGATAAAAAATACGACTGCCGGCCGGCCATGGATTTTGAATTTTTTGGATTTTTATCCAGAAACCGGATTAACGATATTGCCAGAACCTATTTATCCACTCTCCAGAACCTGACCGGTACGACGCCCCTGCTCTATTCCGATATCAATGATGTGAATACTATATGGGACTCCTCCCTTTCCGTTTATCCCTTATGGGCTGCGGACTATAGCGCCGGATTCAATACAAAAACCGGCTTCTGGCAGAAATGGAGCGGTTTTCAATACAGCAGCACCGGAACCGTACCCGGAATTTCCGGTAATGTTGATTTGGACCGTTTTCGTGACACGGTCTATGTAACTTCGTATATTCCCGCCCCTGATAAAAATCCCAATATCTATATTATACAAAAAGGCGATACTTTGTCCGGCATTGCGTTCCGTTACCATACCACCGTGGAACAACTGGCAGCATTAAATCATATCAGCAATCCAAATTTAATCTTTCCCGGTACCGCTTTACTCCTTCCGGTACCTTCATCTGCACCACAAATTCGGTATGTGGTCCGCCCTGGCGATACTCTATATGGTATTGCGCTAAAATACAATACCACCGTTGCGGCTCTTGCAGCAAAAAATAATATTATAAACCCTAACCTGATATTTATAGGACAGATTTTAATTATCTAATCAAAAGTACCTTTTAAAAAAACTGTTTTCCAAATGTCAGTATACTAAAACCGGCATTTGGAAAACAGTTATCATTTTTTGCGCTTCCTTACGCATTCCGCCAGCAGATATTCAATCTGCCCATTTATGGAACGGTAATCATCCTCTGCCCATGCTGCAAGTTCCTCCCAAAGAGTCGGTGCAAGACGGAGCAGAATTTGCTTCTTTGCTTTTTCTTTAATTTTCAATGCTTTTTCTTTTTCCAGAATTTCCTTCTCAAGACTTTGAATATTTTCAAGCCGCTGTTTTAACTCACGCTCTCTGTTTTCAAGCTCATCTGCCATATCCTGACCTCCTTCCCTTCTGCTTTCCAACAGTTCCTAATAAATAGAACCGCTGTTTACGATAGGCTGGGCATCTTTATTTCCGCAGAGCACAACCAAAAGATTGCTGACCATTGCCGCCTTTCTCTCTTCATCCAAAACTACAATTTCCTCTTCTCCCAGCTGGTCAATGGCCATCTTTACCATGCTGACCGCACCTTCTACAATCTTCTGACGCGCCGCAATAATGGCAACTGCCTGCTGTCTTTGCAGCATGGCTGCCGCAATTTCATCAGAATAAGCGAGATTGGTAATTCTCACTTCTTTAATTTCCAGACCAGCCTCTATTACTTTTTCCTGAAGCTCTTTTCTCATGCTCTCCGCAATTTCCTGACTACTGCCCCGTAATGACTTCTCATCCGCCTCGTCTTCCATGTTGTCATAGGGATACATTCTGGCAATATTCCGGATGACGGAGTCGCACTGAATTGACAGAAATTCCTTATAATTCTCAACATTAAATACCGCTTTGGTTGGCTCCGCCACCCTCCAGATAACAACGGAACCAATGATAATGGGATTGCCCAGTACATCATTGACTTTCTGCTTATCATTTTTTAATGTCTGTGTCTTGGTGGAAATCTTCTTTCTTGTGGTCTGTGCCACTGCGGCTGAATTTTTTACTATCTCCCCACTGCCGGAAGTTAATTCAAAGGTCTGCTGCATGGCGCCTGAAGCCGGATTATACTCACTGACAAAAGGATTCACAAAATAATATCCGTCTTTCTTAATGGTTCCATAATATTTACCAAAAAATGTCATAACCAATTCTTCATTTGGTTTTAAAATATGGAATCCACAGGAAAAAATAAAGGCTGTAATTAAAAGAATTATACCGCCCGCAATTAAAATGCCTCCCAATATACCATTCTTTCCTACTTCAATCGTAACTCCGCCGTATACTGCAAGACCAATGGCTGCCGCATACATTGCCAGCACCAGTATCAGCATAAGCCCTCCGCTTATGGGATGCAGTTCCTTTTCCTCCACATTTTTAAAATTCTTTGATATTTCCTGTGTACTCATATTAATTCCTCCTTTAAAAAATATAGTGATATCATTTTGATATCACTATAATATAAAACAATAATATTTTTGTCAAGACTATTTTCTTTCTTTTATAATTTCCTTACTGCAGAAATAGGTTATCAGAAAATATCCTCCATAGATTACAATCAAAAAGACGGAAGTCATGCCTACAGATTTCATCATCTCATCCTTTCCAAAGGTTTCCAGAATGGAATTACAGAATCTGATTCCAAAAACAGAGTGAATACCTGCCAGAATTAACGGAACCATAAAGAATATTCCTATCTGCTTAAATAATGCCCGGTTAATAACTTTTTCGTCTGTTCCGATTTTTCTTAAGACACTATAACGTTCCCGGTTATCGGTGCTTTCGGATAATTCCTTTAATGCAAGAATCGCAGCGCCGGATATCAGAAAAATGATTCCCAGATAAAGACCGATAAACGTAACCATTGCCCCCAGGCCGATAGAAGCCTCCTTGATATCAAGCATGGTATTATAACTAATTGAACTCCTGTTTTCTGTATTGCCATCCTTCCCTATACTTTTCGTTAATTCGGAAATCTCTGCCTCAATCCTTATTTTTTCTTCCACATTCCCTGTATTATAATTTGCCACCAGATAATTCCGTGTATTGTGTCCCTCTGTTTCGGCGCTGTCGGGAATAACAAAATAACCGGCGTTAACATGATTTCCTGCCAGCTGCAGAATTCCTTTTTTACACTTCTCATACTTTGGCCGGTATTCCTTACTTCCAATCCGGATGATTTCACCGTTTTTCAGTGCAAGATTTCTCATATCCATACTACTGTCAAAATCCGCAATTACTATATATTCATCCTCCTCCAGCGTATATTCCGGCATTCCGTATAATTTTGCAAGCCGGTTATAATCTGACAGTTTCATAAATTCTTCTCTTGCCGTATACGACAGAAAAAAATTGTTGTTTTGAGCCTCATTATATGCCGAACCTAATGTAGTCTGCAAGGTTATGTCATCAAACATATACGTATCAAATGAAAATCTTTCCTTAAATACTTCATCCACATTAAAATTATTCTGTTTCAGCAATTCCTCAACCGTATAACTCTCCTGTCCCGGCTCATTTGCAGACTCAAACTGTATATCTACCGGCGCCAGTTCCTTGAGATTGTCATTCATAAAATTTTTAATGGATAATGCGCTGGATAAAATACAGATGGTAAAAAACAGCATTAAACAGATAACTGTCATAGAAAAGACCATAGTATTTATTTTACTGCTAATCTGCCTCAGGGTAAAACTGTTCAGTTTCTTATAATACAGACCCTTAATACTCATTACAATCCTTAACATAAGTCCCGACAGTGACCAGAATACCAGAAAGGTTCCTATCACTCCCAAAATGATGGGTATAAAGATGTCTTTTTCGCTGGACAGACGGTATAATCCTCCGGTTACTTTCCAATATGCATATCCCAGGATTCCGCAGGATGCTGCAAATACCAGCGTACACAGAACCGGATTCTTCATCCGTACCTTTTCCGACTTTTTACCGGCATGGAGCAGATCGATAAGTTTACATTTGCTCACCAGTCTGGTATTAAATATCATAACCAGAACATACATGATTCCAAAATAAATAAACGTCTTAAACATGGCATCTTTTGAAAATGTAAATGCATAATTTGTCATGTCCGCCTCAAACATATTGGCTACCAGCAGACTCATAAACTGGGATAACACCGTTCCCAGCAACAATCCCACTGCTAAAGAAATAATGCCGATTAACATAGTTTCGAAAAATAATATCATGGATACTTTTCTTTTTCCCATACCCAGAGTCAGATAGACTCCAAACTCCTTGTTGCGGCGTTTTACCAGAAATCTGCTGGCATAGATAATCAGAAACCCCAGAACAAAGGACACAAACACGCTGACACCAGAAAGAATATTTGTCATCAGTTTTATAATGTCCTGGGTATTAGAAGTTACATTCAGCAGTACGGTCTGGCTTTCAATGGCATTAAAGACATAAAAAACAGCAACCCCCAGAATCAGGGTGAAAAAATAAATCGCATAGTCCTTGATACTTTTTTGTATGTTTTTTAGCGAAAGCTTAAAGAGCATCATTTAAATCCCCTCCCAACACTGTTACCACATCAATAATTTTGTTAAAATATACCTTTCTGGAATCCCCGCCTCTGTATATTTCATTAAATACTTTTCCGTCTTTAATAAATATAACTCTGGAGGAATAACTTGCAGTAAACGCATCATGGGTTACCATTAATATGGTAGCCTCCAGCGCCTGATTCAGATAACTGAAACGTTCCAGCAGCATTTTGGCTGCTTTGGAATCCAGTGCACCTGTAGGTTCATCCGCCATAATCATTTTCGGTCTGGTTATAATAGCCCTTGCAGAGGCGACTCTCTGTTTCTGACCGCCACTCATCTGATACGGATACTTTTTCAATACTTCCGTAATTTCCAGTTTTTCAGCCACGTCACGGATTCTGCTGTCTATTTCTCTGGTCTTTACATTTTGGATAGACAATGCCAGTGCAATATTTTCATAGGCTGTCAGTGTTTCCAGCAAATTAAAATCCTGAAAAATAAATCCCAGTTCTTCCCGCCGAAACTTATTAAGAGCATTTCCCTTTAATTTTGTAATATCTTCCCCGCTTACATAGATATGACCGGAGGTCACCCGGTCGATGGTGGAAATACAATTTAACAACGTGGTTTTTCCGCTTCCGCTGGCTCCCATTATCGCTACATATTCTCCCTTATCCACCTCAAAGGAAATATTATCAATAGCCTTGGTCAGGCTGGATTTATTTCCATAGTATTTTTCAATTCTTTCAATTTTTAAAATCTGTTCCACAATAAGTCTCCTTCCAAAAAAATAAATATAGCCAGCAAACTGGGTTCAGTTCACTCATTGACTATACTTATTTTAACGATTTATTTTATTTTTGTCGCTGTTTTAATATTACGAAACATTACAATTTCGTAATATTGAATCCGTCATTTATTTTAGAACATCAAAATACGGATTCCTCATAAACACCATACTGACTTTTGTATATTCCTGTTCTGCAGATTCTATCATAAGTCCATGACCTAATTTATCACATAATTTTTTTGCAATGTATAATCCCATTCCCGTGGATTTTACCCCGGTTCTTCCATTTTTCCCGGTAAAGGATTTTTCAAACACACGTTTCAGGTCATCTTCGGGAATTCCAATTCCGTTATCATAAATCGTAAGCGTGGTTTTTTCCGTTCCTTCCCCATGAGCCTGAATCCGAATACAGGCAGAACCCGTTTCGTCTATATACTTAATGGAATTATTTAAAATCTGATTCAAAATGAACTCCAGCCACTTGGAATCCGTCAAAATAATTTTATCCACATCATTTACAATTAATTCAATGTTTCTTTCCAGTAAGTCATCTTTATTTTTCATCACAACATTACTGACAATATCATTCAGGGAATTTTCTTTAATCAGATAATCCTTTTCCGCATTCTCGCTTCTGACATAATACAATACCTGTTCTACATAATTATCCAGTCTTTTTATCTGCTGGTTTATCCTTTTGTCAAAAATATCCCGGTGATTGTGAACCATCAGGGACAGACTGGATAACGGTATTTTTATCTCATGAATCCACATTTCAACATAATCCTTAAAATCATTGATGCTGAATTCATATTCCCCGATTCTCTCCAGCATGGATTTATTTATTTCATATAAAAACTGATATACCAATTCACCCTCATAAAACTCAGGCGTATTTATCGTTTCCAGCACCAGATATTTTTTATCCAGTTGTTCCAGGTTATTTGTAATTTCATCATAAAATCTCTTTTTTCTAAAAAAATTTATTAGCAGAACGGCCCCCCCAAACCCGGACAGAATAACCGTCACGGCTATAAGCATGGAAGTTTCTGCTTTAAATGCCATCATCAGCAATAACAGAATAAAACACATGAAAAAATATAAGAGGAGGGATAATCTTTTATCTATCAGATACTTTCGAAATTTCATACTAACATATACCCCTGACCTTTCCTTGTGACAATGGCATTTTCATATCCGATTTCTTTCAGTTTTGTCCGCAGTCTGCTGATATTTACGGTTAACGCATTGTCATTAATATATTCCTTATTGTTCCATAAATCAGTCATCAGTTCATCTCTTGTAACAATTCTTCTGTTATTTAACAGATATACAAAAATAATCATCTCATTTTTTGTCAGTACCACCTCTGTCTCTGGTTCATTACCAAATCCTTCCCTAAGGATAAGACCTTTTTGTGGACAGACCAGCAGTTCATGATACCTCATGGTATCCCCAGTCTGTTCCGTTCTCCGCAGGATTGCTCCGACACGCAGCAAAAGAATGGTGGGATTATAGGGTTTCGTAATATAATCGTCTGCCCCATAACTCATGGATAACACCTCGTCTGTTTCATTGTTTCTGCTGGTTACCATGATAACCGGTATATCTGATTCTTTTCTGAGTTCCTTTAACAGGCTCTCTCCATTGGTATACGGAATATTGATATCCAGTAAAACAAGGTCCGGCATCAGACTTATTATTTCGTTTTTCGCATCCTGAAAATTTTCCAGTATGACTGCTTCATAACCGGAATTATCCAGCAATTCTTTTAATTCTCTGGATATACTGAAATCATCTTCTACAATTAATATTTTCTTCATTTTAAATACTACTCCTCGGCGAAAGACTGTGCTTAAAAAATAAACCGGCAGTCCACTAATACCTACCGGTTTATTTTATATCAATCCTCTAATTTACATACTTCATCAACCCGTTTTTCTGATTATCTTCCTATCCCCTGAAATCAAAATTCTGACCAACCTGTTTTTCTGCCTCCGTCTGTACCGTGTCGCTAAGGCTTGCATATAATTCATTATTGATTTTCTTCATTAATTCCTCAACCGAACCTGCCGTCACGGTAACCAGATCCTCTTCTCTGGAAACATGTTCTCCATTCTGTGCCCGTCCTGCACGGATTTCTTCCAGTTTTTCCTCCCTGGCCTGTTTCTCGGATTTCTTTTTTTCATCCGCCTTTTGTTCAGCTTTCTCTTCGATTCGTTTTCTCTGTGCCGCCAGAGACTTGTCAATGACTGCAAAGAAAGAAGCATTTCCTCCATCATCAATCTTTATTCCAAATGTTTTGACACCCTGTTTATTAGTCAGTCCGTTTTTCATCTGTTCAATCTGCGAAGCCGCACCACTTATGATTCCTTCATATTTTTTACGATAGGATTCATCCTCTGCCATACGCTCAATCTTATCTTCGTCAATGAGAACCACAGTCCGGTTGGCCTGGGCATATTTCGATGCATTGGCTTCCGCCTGTTCTTTCATATCTGCACTGACTAGAATAAAGTCCATGTTCCCAAACTTCTTTTTCAGCTTTTCATAATACTTCTGTGCCTTTTCGCTCAGTTCCGGTTTCCCAATGGTCTTTCCGTTTACCTGATTTTTTCTCTTTGTTTCTGAATAAGCAGATACTCCACTGTTCTCTGCTGCCTGGTTTACTGCGCTTGTACTCATAAAACCAATCCTCCCTGAATTTATTTGGACAATTCCGTTTGCCCGATTTATACTAAGGTAATGTACCTTATTTACATTAATACATTGAAACGGCTAGTTTCTGACATTCTTCCTTTATCTGTTCTTCCGCTGTTTCCGTATAAATCTCTTACTTTCAGCCAAAGGCTCTCATAATCCGGTTGTATAAAAGGTCTTACGGAAGCTGAAAAACCTGATTTTCTGTATTTTCTGTTTAGTCTGGTACGCTCCCGCTCCTGTTCATCATTTTCTTTCTCAATATCCCGTAATATATCCACAGCTTTTGAACCTTTTTCCGACACTGCAGTTTCAGATACCTTCAGCTCTTCTGTACTTGTGCCCTGTATATCCTCTGAAAACATATCCATTGTATCCTGATTCCCCGAAAACTCCGAAACAGCCTCTATCTGTTCCTCCAGTTGTTTCTGTGATTTCTCCAGTGATTCTCTTCTGTCTTCTGCCTGTGTCTCTTCATCTTCTTTTTCTCTATATTCAATACTGGCCGTAAATTCTATATGGGCAGCTGCTATCTGATTGGTATAGGCCATAGTCTTCATCGCCTTTTTCTCTGCCGTCTCCCCGGTACCCATGGTATCTTTGATATTTGTCATTTTATTCATGCAGACAGCTTCCACTTCCTGTTTCGTTTTTGCCAGTTTCATCTGAAGTTCCATGGCTTCCCGCTCCATCATTATTTCTTTTACTTCTTTATACATTTCCGGACTATGCTTTGCGAGATACTCCAATTCCTCAGCAGTCAGCTCTTTTCCTGCTCTGAACTTACTACATATTTCCTGGAGACGCTTATTCTCCGGTGAATGCTGCTCCTTAAAATTCTCAATCATTGCCTGTTCATAAGACTGTTCCACACTTCTATCCGGATTTTTATTTTTCCCAGAACGAATCCCGCCGGTTCGGATATGGAATTCGGATTTAGTGGTATTGGGAACAAATAAATGAACATCTAAACCTAAAGAACCCAACCGAATTCCTCCTTTCCTTCTCAAAATAATCAGCCATAAACCCGGTTTTTCAAAATGTTCTAATTGTATCTACTGTTTTTATCGGCAATTTTTTCTAATATTTTAATACATTTTACCATAAATTAACCACCAGATCCTATTAATTTTAAATTCCTCTGTCCCGGTGGTCTTACATCAAGTTTAAACGCTATATCTCAATTTCAGATATTCTTTTTGTGAAAACTTTTATTATAACTGTTCCCTTAATTTTTCTGCAAATACCATATAAAACTGTCTCTCTTTCTCCTTCTCCTGCCGAACAGCTGCAGAATTCTCTTTTAACAGTTCCGATTCGTTTAAATTCTGAAGAGCCCGCTCTGCAAAACGAATTGCCGATTCCATAGAATTTCCAAATATGGACTGATTGCTGTCCGTAAACAGTCTTGCCAGTATCGCCTGGGAGATATGGGTCATTTTTCCACTGTCATCAAGTCCAAAACCGTTAATCCCCGTTTCTTCCATGGCAGCTTTCCATGCCGTCATGACTCCTTCCGGAGCATGTTCAAAATAATCCCTTTGCTGGATCAGTACCTTATCTTCTTCCCGGATTCTGCTTTCCCCGCCTGATTCTGACAGTTTCTTTTCCTCTGTTTCTCCAAGCATGGTTATTTCTTCTTCAATTTCCGTCTGTTTTTTCCGGCAATGGGCATCCTGGGAAACAGCCCGCATGATTCTTCCCACATCCTCCGGTGAAAACATACCGATTGCCTTTGCCAAAGCGCCTATGTTATTCCTGTTAACCCTGAGAACGCCTCCTCCGGATAATGGGATATCCAGTACATCATCCGGATTGCTCATATCTCCAAGACATAATTCCTGTTTCTCGCTGTTGCAGACAAAAACCACGCCTTCATATTCGATGATATTATTTTCATCCGCAAGAAACTCATATGGTGCACCTTTTTTGCCCTCATTACACAATTTCTCCTGCAGACGGCTGCCATTTATGGCAGTTCCGTTGGCAAGATAAAACAAAAATCCTTCGGACTCATTGCCTGTATAAGCTTTTCTTTCATTTTCAACCGGACTGTTCTCCCGAACTGACAGCTCCGGTTTAGAATCTTCGTTTTCATCTGAAAACAATCCCATTCTTCTATTTTTTTCTTCCAGATAATCGCCGCATACATCTGTAAATTTACTTACATCCGAAATTTTCATTTTTTATTTCTCCTCTTCTAAAATCTTCTGTATCAAATCTTCATCAATCCCGTCTTTCTGCTGTCCATCCTGCTCTCCTGTTTTCTGAAGCTTTTCCTGCAACAACCGTTTTTCCATACGCTCCTTTAGTTCCGCTTTCCTGGCACGAATGGCCTCATCTAATTTTTCAATTAATTTTCTCCAGTCTTTTTCGGAAATCGCAGATGCTCCAATCTGTATTTTGGGCGGTCCATTTTTCACCCGGTCTTCGGTAAACTCATAGAATTTAAGCAGTTCTTTTTCAAACTCTTCATCCATTGAAAGTTCCTCATGGTATGATTCCCACGTTTCCATGGCTAGTTTTTCAATCCGGTCCGAAGATTTTTTTGAAACCTCCGCTATGGATACTTCATATCCTTTTACGCTTCCGTCTTCCGTCTTCTGTTCCACATAAACGCTTTGCATCTCTGGATTTATCTGTACTTTATAAATACATCCCTGCTCCATACTTACTTTTACCCTGTCACAGTCCCCAGAAGATATACCTTTTGGTTCGCATTGGGAAACTGCCCGGGAAACCGAATTTCCGGACACACAACCTGCCGCAGCCGCATCATAAAAATTTTTTATATCCGTAACTTTACCATTTACTTTCAGTTCCTCTCTTCCGCCTTCTTCCTTCTTCTCAATGGAGCCGGCAAGACTGCTCCTGAAATCCCCGGTGGACGTTTTTGTGCTCTTATGGGTATTTCCCGTCTTTTCCCCAAAATAACTGCTGCCTATTCTATTTACCGTCATGTTGTTTCATCTCCTAATATGCTTTTTAACCGCTCTCTGCCCCGCTTTAGATTTGCTTTTACCGAATTTTCATTCATATTCAGGCAAACGGCAATTTCCCGGATAGAATAATCTTCATAATAAAATAAATAGAGACAATTTCTGAATTTTTCCGGCAGACTCATTACTGCCCATAAGGTATCGTCTTCTTCCATACCAGGCAGTTTAAAATATGTTTTTTCCTGTTCCGGAATCTCTTCCATTTCCACCCGTGTACTCTGCCACTTACTTTTTAATAAATCCCTGCATAAATTTAAAGCCGTCCGTATCATCCATGCTTTTTCATGCTCCGGGCTTTCATATTCCGGCTCATAACACAGCAGACGAACAAATACTTCCTGTAAAATGTCCTCTGCATCCGCATGATTTTTCACCTGGGCAAACGAAACACGATATACCATTGAATGATACTTCCTAAAGTATGTCTCAAACTGTTCTCTTGTCATAGCTATTATCAGATAAAGTTTTAACTGATTTCCTCCAATCATAAATAATACGAATGACCACAAAAAAAAGTTGCAGAAAGTAAAAAACTCACATACAAAAACTGTATGTAAGTTTCTTTTCATGTTTGTTACGGATTACAGTTCCCACAAGGCAGATATCCCTGTTTCAGCAGCTCTTCCCTGTCCGTTTCACAATACTCTTTATTCTTTTCCTCCATTTCTTCCACAGAACCGCATTCCGGCAAATGGAACTTTTTCGTATGTTTATTAATGACATATGATTTCTTTTTAGAAACTTGGGATTGCTCTTCTGATAATATTGAAGATTCCGGCTCCTTTTCCGATACCTTCCTGCCGCCGGCCTCGAAACGGATATCCGTTCCGTCCGAATATGCTGTAACGGTTCCCATCTCATCGGTTCTGTAACAAACGGCTCCGCAGTTCTCCAGTCTCTCAATGGTCTGTTCCGCCGGATGCCCGTAAGAATTATGAATGCCTACGCTGATGACTGCATAGGACGGAGCCACTGCATGAATAAACCCTTCAGATGTGGAAGTATCGGAACCGTGATGTCCCACTTTCAAAACATCTGCTTTTAAATTCCATCCGGTCTCCAGCATATCATATTCCGCTTCGATTTCCGCATCACCGGTAAACAAAAACGAAGTTTCCCTGTAATCAATCCGGACCACTATGGAATAATTATTTGTATCCATATATCCGGTGCGTACCGGAGCCAGTACGGTTACAACAGCATCCCCCAGAGAATATGTATTTCCTGGGACAGGATTTTGTACCAGTACATGATTCTCTCCAGCAACTTTCAGTACATCCTCATAGGTTTTGGAATCATATTCCAACGGAGGCATTAAAAGTGTTTCCGTCGTTACGGAATCCATAACCGTATCCAGACCACCGATATGATCTTCATGGGGGTGAGTTCCTATCATATATTTCAATCGTTTTATATCCTGTTCTTCAATATACCCGGCAACCTGATGTCCGGTTTCATTGGTTCCGCCGTCAATTAACATAGCTTCTCCGCCGCACAGGATAAGCGCACTGTCTGCCTGTCCCACATCAATAAAATGTACCTCAAACTCCCGGTTTCCGAAAGACGACGATGTACCGGGCTGATGTACCGGGCTGCTTTTATTTTCCTGAATAGAAACAGGGACGGCAATTCCTGCCAGCGCAGCCAGACATACGATTCCCGTTATAACTTTATGTTTCAGCCGTTTCATCAGAAGTATACCAAATCATCTTCCGGTTTTTGGGATTTCTCTATACTCTCCAAATATAAAACCGGTCCTTTCCCTCTGTATTCCTTAACAAATTCTCTCTTAATCCTGGCAGTCAGCGTCACCCATTCTTTGTCCTGATATGGTATTTCTTCTTTGCATTTACAGAGCATGCCCATATATGCAATATCATCTGCACAACAGGTCATGGCAAATCTTCCCGGTACAAAGGAAGTTTTGGCATAATTTTTCGGCCGGAATACCAGTCCATTGAATTTCACAACTTTTCCGTCATATTTTTTGGAATTATCCATGGCATCCATATACCAGATTCCATAGTCATCATCCTCTATTTCAATGATATCCGCATCTATATCAAAAGGCAATTCCTCTTCCGCCAACATGCCTTCATAACCTTCTGCGGCCTCATAGCCAATCTGTGCCTTTTTATTAAACAGCTTCACGCATCTGCGAAAATCATTTCTCTTTGTTTCATTGGTGCAACGGTTCAGAATAATCATATCCGACAATGATAACTGTTCCATTACAATGGAACGCATATTGTTCCAGTACATCGGAAATGTAGCGGCATCTACTGTAGAAATCACCTGTGCCAGTACCCATTCTTCCGGCATAAAGTCTTCTTCAATAATATCCATTTCCCACATTCCGTTATATTCAATCATTACCCGTTCCGGGTGATGCAATTGTTCACATTTCTGATAAAACTCTGAATTTAAATCTTCTTTATTTTCAACTTTTTCAATAAACACATTTTTCTTTGACAGTGCTACTTCGTCATATTCCTCGATTCCTTCTTCACATAAAATCAGAACTGTCTTTTCGCCTCTCTGAAATCCTCTGTCATTTAACGTGTCTCTGATAAAGCTTGTCTTACCGCTTTCCAATATACCCGTAAAGAGATATACCGGAACTTCTCTTTCATTATTCATTGACAACCTCAATCCTTTCGTTTATGAATTCAGACAGAATAATTCTTTTAACTTGTCCTCATCCGGCTTTGTTCCGATAACACAAATACGGCCGGTATATTCCGGACTTCCCGTTCTGATTTCATATTCACCTGGTACCATGTCAAAATAAATCCATTCCCCGTTTACATTTGGAAGCATACCCTTAGCACGAAGAATCACACCATATTCTTCTGTATCTGCCAGCTTCTCCAATGCAGTCCTTACCTCTTCCTCCATATATTTACGTGGGGTTTCCGCGCCCCAGCTTGTAAACACTTCATCCGCATGATGGTGATGATGTTCATGCTCATGATTATGTCCGCAACACTCTCCTTCATGGTGATGGTTATGACCATGACCACAGCATTCTCCTTCATGGTGATGGTTATGACCATGACCGCAGCATTCTCCTTCATGGTGATGGTCATGGTCGTGACATTCGCCTTTATGATGATGCTCATGTCCGTGTCCACAGCACTCTCCCTCATGGTGATGATGGTGGTCACTGCCCTCTCCTTCGTGATGATGTCCACATTCCGGACACACCTCTGCCTCTGCCAGCAATTCTTCTGCCAGAGAGCCGGTTTTCTCCATTGCCGATAAAATCTGTTTTCCGTTTATCTCTTCCCATGGTGTTGTAATAACCGTTGCATTCGGATTGTGTTCTTTCAACAATGCAACCACTTCTTTTAATGCCTGCTCTGGCTGCTTTTGTGTCCGGCTTATTACAATAGTACCTGCACTTTCCACCTGATTATTAAAAAACTCTCCAAAATTCTTCATATACATCTTCGTTTTCAGTCCGTCTACCACTGCAGTCGTGGAATTTAAAGCAATATCCGGCTCCTGCTCCATGATTCCATTTACTGCCTTTATTACATCAGATAACTTTCCTACACCGGAAGGTTCTATAATTATTCTGTCTGGTGCATATTTATCTATCACTTCTTTTAAAGCTGTGCCAAAATCTCCAACCAGCGAACAGCAAATGCAGCCGGAATTCATCTCCGTAATTTCCACACCGGCATCCTTTAGGAAACCGCCATCAATACCAATCTCACCGAACTCATTTTCAATTAAAACCAATTTTTCTCCCTTAAGGCCCTCATCTAAGAGTTTCTTAATCAGAGTGGTTTTTCCTGCCCCTAAAAATCCGGAAATAATATCTATCTTTGTCATTGTAAATACTTCCTTTCTAAAAATGGCTTAACTTTAAGTATAATCCATAAATTTTCTTTGTCAAGAACTGACTTTTCAAAATTTCTGTTGAAGGGATACAATTTAGGCAATGTTATGTCTGGAAATTATATTCTTTATGTATGCCGGACGCAACTTATCAGGGCGGAGCCTGCCGGAATACTCCACTCCGGACAGGAAGAAGTTCTAAGTGTTCTGCAGCAGGTGTTCGAAGGCGGACGCTACCGGTGAATATTCGGCATCCGTGCCTCAAATTCACCTTTCCCTGACATCCATGTCAGGGAATAGCTGTCTTTTTAGCAGAACACTAAGAACTTCCAACCTGTCCTCCGTAGTCGTATTCCGGCAGGCTCCGCCCTGACAAGCTGCTGTATGTCGGAAATATTTAATACGAATCAGACTATCATCAATAATTTGTTTTTAATTTTATATACAGGGATTCTACTTTTTGTATTCATAGTTATATACAAACTCAGATATTTCCTAAATGCAAAATCATTTCTTTTAAATCTGCCAAAACACCTGGAACTTTTCTACATTTTCCGAATTCTCTCAACCGCTTCCAACGTATTCTCATAACTGCCAAATGCCGTCAGTCTGAAATATCCTTCCCCGCTTGGTCCGAATCCGGAGCCCGGGGTCCCGGCAACATTGGCCTTTTCCAATAAGTAATCAAAAAATTCCCAGGAGGTCATTTTATCCGGTGTCTGCAGCCAGATATATGGTGCGTTGACACCACCGGATACGATATATCCTGCCTCTGCAAGTCCTTCTCTGATGATTTTTGCATTATTCATATAGTAATTAACCTGATTTAACGTCTGTTTTTTACCTTCCGGAGTATAAACAGCAGCCCCCGCTCTCTGAATAATATATGGTGCACCGTTAAACTTGGTTCCGTGTCTTCTCGCCCACAGACTGTTGAGTGATACGCCGTTGCATTTTAATTCTTTTGGAACAACTGCATATCCCAGTCGTGTCCCCGTAAAACCTGCATTTTTTGAAAAACTTTTCAGTTCAATGGCACAGGCTTTCGCACCCTCACATTCAAAAATAGTATGTGGTACATCCCCTTCCGAAATATATGCTTCGTATGCCGCATCATATATAATAACTGCACCAATTTTCAATGCATAATCCACCCATGCCTGTAATTCTTCCTTCTTAATAGTGGAACCGGTGGGATTATTTGGAAAGCACAGATAAATAATATCTGGTTCTTCTTTCGGTATCTCCGGTGCAAAATCAGTTGCTGCCGTACAAGGCATATAGACAACATTGCTCCATTTCTGTTGTTCTTCCAAATACACACCGGTTCTGCCCGCCATAGCATTTGTGTCAACATATACCGGATACACCGGGTCACACACGGCTATTTTATTATCAGCATCAAAAATATCACCAATATTTCCGGAATCACTCTTGGCACCATCACTGACAAAAACTTCATCAATGGATATATCTGCCCCTCTGGCTTTATAATCGTTATCAACTATCGCCTGCCTCAAAAATTCATAACCCAAATCCGGTGCATATCCCTTAAAAGTTTCTGCCTTCCCCATTTCGTCCACTGCCGAATGAAGCGTATCAATAACAACAGGCGCCAACGGAAGTGTAACATCACCGATTCCAAGGCTGATAACCTTTTTATCAGGATTTGCTTCTATAAACTCCCGTATCTTTCTGCCGGTTGTGGCAAACAAATAACTTCCCGGCAATTTTAAATAATTTTCATTAATTTTATACATATTATTCCTCCATATTTAATTATTGGCGCAATCACAAATGACTGCCTGGTTAATAAGCTTTATTAATGCATTATCTGAAGAACCATCTGGGCTGTTTCTACCATATTTGTACCGCTGTCCATACTGCTTTTCTGGATAAACCGGTGTGCTTCCTCTTCTGTCATATTTCTGGTATCCATTAACAGCTTTTTTGCTTCATCAATAATGGCTTTCTGCGCTATATTTCTTTCCTTTGGCTGCCGCCTGCCTTTTTTTCTGATTCTTTCCAGCGCCTGCATCATCATTTCCAGCGTATTCAGCAAATCGTATGATTTCAACGGCATTTCCACACACACGATTCCATCCGCCACACCTTCCTCCAGCTTCGCTCTGGAAGCCACCAGAAGCATTTCAAAGGTAGGGCCTAAATCATGATAAAGCTCTGAATACATCATATCACTGAATTTATATCCGCACACAACTATACCATAATCGATATTATCCATATAGGATTTTGCCTGTGCGCCGGACGTACATGCAATACCAACCCGATAGCCGTTCCGAACCAACAGATTCCGGATTCCCTGCCCGTCTTTTATCTGTGGAAATACTACTATTATGTCAATCATGCTTATCCCTCCACAGTGCTAATAAAAAGTCTGAAATTTTTTCAAACGAATCATCTCTGGTCACATACTACTTGTTTTTGTGGTCAGAATTTATGAAGATACTGCTCCAGTTCCCAGTCTGTAACTTGTGCACGGTATTCCTGCCACTCTTTTTTCTTGGCATCGATATAATTTTTCGCAATATGTTTACCTACAACTTTATTAATCAGATCATCCTGTTCAAACTTGTCTATGGCATCCCAGAGATTCTGAGGAAGATTCTCAATTCCCAGTGCTTCCCTGTCCGCTTCCATCATGGCAAAAATATTCCCATCTACACTTTGTGGCGGTTCCATTTTATTTTTAATTCCTTCCAGTCCGGCGGCCAGACATGCTGCCAGAACCAGATACGGATTTGCCGCCGCATCCGGACAGCGAAGTTCAATCCTTGTTGCCTCCCCTTTAGATACCGGTACACGAATCAACGGACTTCTGCTCTTTGCAGACCAGGCAATATAAACGGGAGCTTCATATCCCGGTACCAGACGTTTGTAAGAGTTTACCAGCGGATTGGTAAACACAGTCATCCCCTTAATATGTTTCATCAGTCCCGCAATAAAATAATATGCTTCCCTGCTCAGTCCGTTGGAATCATTATCATCGGCAAAAATATTTTTTCCCTCCCTGCACAGAGACATATTCATATGCATACCAGAACCGTTAATTCCGGATTTTGGTTTCGGCATAAATGTAGCATGAAGTCCATGCCTCTTTGCAATGGATTTTACCGCCAGCTTAAATGTCATAATATTATCCGCCGTTGTAACCGCATCCGAATATTTAAAATCAATTTCATGCTGGGCTGGCGCCACTTCATGATGGGAAGACTCCACTTCAAATCCCATGGACTCCAGATTCAGCACCATGTCCCTGCGGGCATTTTCACCCAGATCTACCGGGCCTAAATCAAAATATCCAGCCTTTTCATGGGACAGTGTGGTGGGGTTTCCGTTATCGTCGGTATGAAATAAGAAAAATTCACATTCCGGGCCTGCATCAAACGTATATCCCATTGCTTCCGCTTCTTTTACCACCCGTTTCAAAATATATCTGGGATCTCCTTCAAACGGCTTTCCGTCGGGTCTGTATATATCGCATATAAATCTGGCAACTTTTCCCTGTTGCGGTCTCCACGGAAAAATTGTAAATGTATCAAGATCAGGATATAAATACATGTCTGATTCTTCAATTCTGGCAAATCCTTCAATACAGGACCCATCAAACATACATTCATTATTTAACGCCTTTTCCAGCTGGCTGACGGTTACGGCAACATTTTTCATGGTACCGAACATATCCGTAAACTGAAGACGGATAAACTCTACATCCTCTTCTTCAATCATATCAATAATTTCCTGTTTTGTGTATTTCATCCCTGTACCTCCATCACATATAGTTTATATAAAATAAAAAAGGGCATTCTCCTGCCAGTCAGGGAACGCCGTTGTTCTTACAAGAGAATACCAATATTGCCTCAATTTGTCAACAGTTTACAAAAATTTTTCTTGTCTTTATTTCCTATATTTTGTACAATAAATCTCATAGCATAAAGAACAAATAAACTACCCTGAATTACACAAATTATGAAAGGCAGATTATTAAAGATGAAGCATTTTATTGAAACACTGAAAGCCAACAGGCAGCTCACCATTGCGATTGCCTCCTCTTTTATATTAATCGGAATCATTGTTTTAGTACTTTCCAAAGTAAAGACATCCGCCGATTCCAATGGACATGATTCCAAAACTTCTGGCAGCGATTATATATATGCCGAATCGGAGCTTACTACCACCGATGCGGAAACCACCCATGAAACAGATTCCACGCTTCCTACGGATTCGGAACCGGAAACAGATAAAAACGGCAATATTATTTCCGATATGGATTTTACGCTGCCGGAAGATCAAAATGAAGAACCGGAAACCACCCTTCCGGTCAGAGATTATCCCTATCTGATCAAAGTCAACCGGCTGTTAAACTGTGTCACTGTTTATACAAAGAATCCGGCCGGAGAATTTACGGTTCCATACAAATCCATGGCATGTTCCACCGGAAAATATATTAACAATACGCCTTTGGGAACCTTCCGCACCTCCTCCAAATATAATTGGAGACTGATGGTTGACGGTACTCATTCCCAATACGCCACAAGAGTATACGGCGGCATTTTGTTTCATTCCGTTCCTTGCTACCGGCCGTCCAAAGACCAGCTGGAAGTAGCTGAATTCAATAAACTGGGGTCTCCTGCCTCTCTGGGCTGTATTCGTCTGACGGTGCAGGATTCCAAATGGATTCATGACAACTGTCCGTCCGGTACTACCGTAATTATATATGACGATGCCAGCAGTCCAGGTCCACTGGGCAAACCTTCCGTTATCAAAATTCCGGAAAACAGCCCTTTTGCAGGCTGGGATCCTACCGACCCGGATGCCGCCAATCCTTGGAATAACTGCAATCCTTCGATTACTGCTTCCGACGTCACCATACCAGCCGGCAGCAGTTACGACATTCGAACCGGTGTATCAGCTACGGATACCTGCGGAAACGATATTACATCCTCCATTATGGTAAACGGTTCCTATGATGTCAATACACCGGGCAGCTATCCGGTTACACTTTCGGTTACAGATTTACTTGGAAGAAGTGCATCCGTTTCCATTGTCCTCACCATTACGCCCCCAGCTACCGTTCCGACAGAAACAGTAAAACCGACACAAACCGTAAAACCGACGGAAACCGGCACCACAAAACCAAAGGAAACCACTTCCGAAGAAGATACAACTCCAAAAGAAACCACAAAAAAACCGGTGGCGACTACGGATATCCCGGAAGAAACCACGGAAAAACAAACTACTTCTGTTCCGGAATCCACAAAACCTACGGAACAGATAACTGAAGCCGACGAAGAAACGGATTCCACGGAACCTTCCGGAAAACTGGAAGAATCGGAAGAATCCCTTTCTCTTCCGAATGAATGACTTAATCCCCATATAACAAGTCATTTTCTTCCTACTGGTTTCATATAATATTATAAAAAGATAATAAAGGTAACATATGGGATTCGGAAAAAATATCTCAAACCAATTAAACCGACTGATATTTAGTGCCGGATTCTGGATATTTGTATTGGCAATCATAGGTGTTTTTTCTATCTATATGCCTGCTGACATATCCGTAAGCAGCACTACATCCAAACGCGAACTGCCTATCTATTGTGTGCAGACTGATAAGCCAGTGGTGGCATTAAGTTTCGATGCTGCCTGGGGTGCAGGTAAATTGCGGTAAATAATATAAAAAAACTCGGCTGATGTATCAACATCAGCCGTTTTCTTTGTTATCCCGATATTCTGTTTTAAATAAATCCTGCAGTTCATCGGAAAAATTATATACAATCTTTATCTTATGATCTTCAAATATTTTAATTTCATGCACCATTTCCATCACGATATCCCGGTCTAACTGCTCAATGCTTCCAAGATCCAACAGACGCCTGACCCAATGATTTTCCATAATATCCGGGGTTCTGCCGGAATTCCCGGCCTTCTCTGCTACCTCTTTCTGTTTTATGAGCAGTTCCTCTTTCTTCTGATAGTCCTGTCGATACGAAATAAATTCTTCTCTGGAAATCAAATCACTCCGGTAATCTTCATAAACAGCTTTTTTCAGTTTCCTTACTCTTTCCAGTTCTGCCCAAAACCGGCTTTCCCTCCGCTCTTCAACATAACCTGCCGTGTCCGTGGGAACCCGGATTTGTTCAATTATTTCATAAAGATTACCCATTTGACCTATCAGTATATTTAAATCTTCCAGTATAATTTTCTCCAAAATATAAAACGGAACAGCATGAGGGGTACAGAACTGTCGTCCGGAACGTACATAGGTTCCGCAATAATACCGCATTTCCTTATTGCCGCTTTTCTTTTTTGACATTGCTCTGTTGCAGTCCCCACACCTCAGGAACCCTGCAAAAATATTATCTTTGCAGACAAAATCAAGATTTCGTGTCCTTCGCTTTAACATATCCCCGGCCTTCTCCCAGGTTTCGTCATCAACAATGGCCGGATGGGTATTGGCAACTACAATCCAGTCTTCCTCTTTTCTGCTTCGGGCTTTTCCTTTCAGCCGGCGGACTTTTTTTCCCTGCACCATATTCCCGATATATATTTGATTCCGCAGCATACGGTCAATAGTGGAATAGGTCCAGTAGGAAGTGCTGTTCAGACGATTTCCGTTTTTATAATTTTCACCGTTTATTTTCTTATATTCCGAAGGACAGGGAATACCCTGCTCATTTAACAATCTGGCAATTCGGATTTTTCCATAGCCTTTGATATACATCCGAAAAACCTTACGGACTACTTCCGCTGCATATGCATCAATTATCAGCTTATTTTTATCTGTTGGTGATTTCTTATACCCATAGGATGCAAAAGCACCGATAAATTCACCTGCTCTCTGTTTGGTCTCTATGGAAGCATGAACTTTTCCTGAAATATCCCTGGCATATTGCTCATTAAAAATATTTTTTATTGGTACCAACATATCATATATGTGCAGTTTACTGTCAATATTATCCATAATGGAAATAAACCTTACATCATGCTCGGGAAAATACCGCTCCAGATATTGTCCTGTATCAATATAATCCCGGCCGAGTCTGGATAAATCCTTTACAATCACACAATTTATCTTTTTTTCCTCTATATCCGAAATCATGGCTTTAAATGCCGGACGGTCGAATAGTGAAGTGTAATAGCGTAACCAGATACGGTTTAACTCAATATTTCATTTAAAGTGTCCAGTAAATTATCCACATCAATAGGCTTTGCTATATGTCCGTTCATTCCGCATCGCATGGCTTCCCTCTTATCTTCCTCAAATGCGTTGGCAGACATGGCTAAAATAGGAATTGAAGATAATTCCACATTATCCAGTTTTCGGATTTCCATGGTTGCTTCATAGCCATTCATCACTGGCATCTGAATATCCATAAGTACCAGCTGATAGAATCCCGGCTGGGATTCTCTGATCATATCCACGGCAATCCGTCCGTTCTCCGCGACATCTACGGAAAATCCTGCCTCTCCTAATATAGCCACGGCAATTTCCTGATTCAGATCAATATCCTCTGCCAGCAGGATACGCCCGCTGCCAAATTTCACCAATTCCTTGTTTCTTTCAGCAGATTCTGTCTCACCGCTGCCTGTTATTTTACTTAAACACTTCCATAGTTCCGAAAAGAACAACGGCTTATTACAAAATGCCGTAACACCTGCTGCTTTTGCTTCCACCTCAGTCTCCGACCAGTCATTTGCATCCATGACAATAATCACAGCCGGATTCCCTGTTTCTGTCCGTATCTTCCGAATGAGTTCCAAGTTAGCCAAATCTGCTATCTGCCAGTCAATGACATATACTTCAAAAACATCGCTGTCCCCAATGGACTGCTGGATTTTCTGAACTGCTTCCTCACCTGACAACGCCTGTTCTGCCCGCATGCCAAGGCGTGAAAGCATTGAGGTTATCGTGTTGCAGTTATTAATATTGCCATCTGCCACCAAAGCCCTGCAATTTTCAAATCTCGGAATTGGCGGCAGTTTTTTTCCGGAAACGAGACGAAATGTAAAGGATACCCTTACTTCCGTACCTTTCCCTTGCTGACTCTTTACCGAAATGGAACCATGCATCATATCTACTATGTTCTTTGTAATCGCCATGCCAAGTCCGGTTCCCTGGATTCTGCTAATAGTAGAATTTCGTTCTCTCTCAAAGGGTTCAAAAATATGTAATACAAAATCTTCGCTCATGCCAATACCGGTATCTTTTATGCTAAATTCGTATTCTGCACAGTTCCCTGATATTCCTGGCTTTTCCACAATTCCCAGACTAACGTTGCCTCCTGCATTGGTATACTTCACGGCATTGCTCAGCAGATTCAGAAGTACCTGGTTCAGACGCAGCTTATCACAATAAATTTCTTCATGTTCCAGACTAACTGCTTCGATATTCATTTCAATCTGCTTTGCATTCACATCCGCCTGCAGAATATTTCGCAGACCATTGAGAATTTCCGGCAGACTGCATGTTTTCTCCTCCAACTGCATTTTGCCGCTTTCAATACGGCTCATATCCAGTACGTCATTAATCAGGCTCAGCAAATGATTTCCGGATGACATAATCTTTTTCAGATATTCTTCTACCTGTTCCCTTTGCTCAATATGATTAATTGCCAAAGTTGTAAAACCTACAATTGCATTCATAGGCGTACGGATATCATGAGACATATTTGAAAGAAATACACTTTTTGCCTTATTTGCCTTATTTGCCTGCAAGAGGGCCTCCTCCAACAGAGTTTTTTTCTCCATTTCATTACGGGTTTCCTCATCCACACTGCGGAATCCTATGACAATCCCCTGACTTTCCTCCCATGCTCCCGGACGCACTGCTTTCATTTGAAAATATTGTATCTCATTATCCCTGAATAATCGATAGCTGACATAGTAAGGATTCTTTTCTGACAGTTCCTGATTCAGATGTTCTGCAGAACAGGCCTGACGCATCATTTCCCTGTCTCCTTCATAGACAAATGTCTGTATATAGTGCTCCATACTCTCCTGCAATGATATTTCACCAGTAAATTCCGGTTCCAGAAGCTGGGCATACTTGTCATCCATTTTCAATGTACTACCCTTCCCCGTTTCCAAATCAAAGAAACACACCAGATTAAAATCAATGCTCAAAGCATGAATCAGTCCCGTCTGACGCTTTTCATTTTCTTTTTGTTTCTTTTTCTCCAGCAGTTTCTGCGTAGTACAATCCAGAAGAAAACGCTGGTAGAAAAACTGACCATTCTCCTTTAACAGTTTAATGTTTCCCGCTATATACAGAATTTCCCCATTTTTATGCTGTACCCGGTATTCTACACTGATGCTGTCTTCCTCTTTTTTCAGAGTTCTGATGCATTCCCGCAGTCTGTCCCTGTCCTCTTCCACAACCGATGGTGCAATCATATTAAATCCCGTTTCCATCAGTTCTTCCTGGGATTCATAGCCCAGAATCTTCAATGCAGCTCTGTTTATACTGAGAATCCGTGAACCGTCTACCGTATGACACATAACTCCGCAATCCATTGTGGTAAAAAGAGTTTCCAGTGTATGATTTTTTGTCATAATCTCTTCTTCATAGGCCCGCTCCTGTGTAATATCAATGGCAACACCTACGGTTCCCATCACACTGCCGTCAAAATCATACAGCGGAGACTTATATGTAGTAAGCAACCGGATACCGTCTCCTGTCTTAATCGTCTCCTCAGATATACAGGTTCTTTTCTTATTTATTACTTCAAGTTCCGATTCCATACAGGCATAGCCGTCCATCTCCGGATCATCCGGGTCCACATCCCAGATATAACAATGGTCCCGCCCTTCTACCTGTTCCTTGGTCTTATTTACCGTTCGGCAGAAACTGTCATTTACCTTTTTATGTATGCCTTCTTTGTCTTTATACCAGATAAGATTAGGAATATTATTAATGGTAGCCTCAAAATACTGGTTGGTCTGCCAGTAATCCTTACTCATTTTACATGTCTGCTGCCACCTTATGAAACGGAATCTTATCTCTTCATCAGACATGGGAAACGTCCAGATATCCTTAACATCTGATAGATTATCTGCCAGAAGTATGATCTGTTCCTTATCTGCAAGCAGAATCACATCTGCCTCTTTCTTTTTATTTACAGTCAGCCTTCGTAATGCTTCCTTTGCATCCATATCCCGTATATCAGCCAGAATCACATCTGCCTCAGCCGCCAGTGCTTCTTCCGGTTTGTCGCTTTCCAGAAATCCATGTGTAAAATGTTCAAGGGGCAATATTTCTTTTACAATATCAAACACTCTGCACGGATGGCCGGATAAATAAAATTGAATATGGCAATGATACATAACTGTTTCCTCCCTGTGGTTCGCAAATATTTATCTATCAATAATAATCACTATATTATATTTTAACAATCCAAAGGACTTGTGTCAATATAACGGATACTTTTAATGTAATAGGACAATCTTTCATTTCCATATAAATAATAATGTATCGGACAATATTAAAGGAGCCATCAGATGAATCAGACCTCTTCCACATATAAAATCAGCCGAACAACTTATCATGTGGTTTCCACCGCCGAAACCGGAAAGACGGAAACCCTTGAAAAAAAGATAGAAAGACTTATCAAAAAAGAAATACGGGAAACTATGGAAAAACAGCAGTTTTCTGCCGAATAGCTTATATTCAGTTATGAAATTTATGGTTGCAAAGCAGATGTTCTGCTTTCACCAAAATACAGAGTTAATATAACAGGAGGTATTTATGCAGCAACTTGATAAAATAACCGCCCTTTACTGCCGTCTGAGCCAGGAAGACCTGCAATCCGGGGAATCCGGCAGTATCCAGCATCAGCGTATGATACTGGAAAAATATGCTAGAGAACATAATTTTACAAACACAAAATTTTTTATTGACGACGGATTTTCCGGTGTCAGCTTTGAACGGCAGGGACTGCAGGCTATGCTCCGGGAGGTGGAAGCCGGACGTGTTTCCGTGGTTATCACAAAAGATCTCTCCCGTCTGGGACGAAACTATCTGAAAACAGGAGAATTGCTGGAAGTCTTTTTTCCAAAGCACGAAGTACGCTATATCGCCATCAACGACGGCGTGGATACTGCAGACGGTGAAAACGAATTTACTCCTTTGAAAAACTGGTTTAATGAATTTTATGCCAGAGATACCAGCCGGAAAATCCGTGCCGTAAAGCAGGCCCAGGCCCAGAAAGGGGAACGGGTCAACGGAGAATGTCCGTACGGCTATCTCATCGACCCGGAGGATAAGAATCATCTGATACCGGACCCGGAAACCGCCTTTGTTGTCAAACAGATTTTTTCCATGTACGTCAGAGGAGAACGGATCTGTACCATACAGGACTGGCTTGCCAGACATAAGGTTCTGACTGCAGGAGCCTTACGGTATAAACGCACCGGACAGACCAGATATCTTTCTTCCCTTACCATGCCTTATTCCTGGCCGGATAAAACCCTTTATGACATTCTGTCCAGACAGGAATACCTTGGACATACCATCACCGGAAAAACATATAAAGTATCCTATAAATCAAAACAGACTAAAAAAAATCCAGAGAAAAAGAAATATTTTTTTCCGGATACACACGAAGCTCTGATTGACACAGATACTTTTGAATCAGCGCAAAAACGGCTGGCTACCCGTCACCGTCCTGCAAAATCAAAAGAAATTGATATATTTTCCGGACTTCTGTTTTGTGGTGACTGCGGATATAAAATGTATCTTCAACAAGGATATAATATATCCCCAAAAAAACATGCCTATACCTGCGGCAGATACCGTAACCACCGCAAAGCCGGATGTACCTGTACCACCCATTACATACGCAAAAACGTAATAACGGAACTTGTTCTTTCGGATTTACAGAGGCTCCTGTCCCGTATCATAGAGAAGGAAGATGATTTTATACGGAGCGCAACGGAGTTCGGCAGTATGGAATGCAATAAATTCCTATCAGAAAAAGAAAATGAGCGAATCAAAATTCAAAAACGGTTGTCGGAAATTGACACGGTATCCTGCAGACTATATGAGGATAATGCGTTAGGTAAACTGTCAGATGAACGTTTTTCCCAGATGAACTCTGGATATGAAGAAGAAAAACAACGACTGTCCCTTCGTAAAACTGTTCTGGAAACAGAAATAAAATCTACCTCCTGGCAGAATAGGGATATGGAATGGTATATTGCACCAGTAAAAAAATTTATGCAGATAAATGAACTGACTTACGAAATCCTCCACGAATTTATTGACCGTATCCTCATTTATGAAACAGATCAATCCACCAGTAGCCGAAAAATCGAAATATTTTATAATTTTACGCTACCTCCACTCTGACAAAAAAACGAAACCGTTTTCTTTTTACTGATATCGTTATCCAACATCATCAAAGTTTGTGCCGGAATAGCCGTCATCGACATATGTGTCATACAAAAGAAACTCCTTTTTTTCTTTTAAATAGGCGGAAATCAGCTTTTTCTGGTTAATAATGCTGTCGCTTTCCGCCTTGTCACCGTCTTCTCTGGACAGCCGGATATATTCTGCTGTATGATAGAGTACCGTTTCTTTCATATTTTTTTATCCTCCCCATGGGAACGAATCATACGTTTTATCATTTCTCTGTCCGCAACTTTTTTCAAAAATTCTCTTTCAATGATGTAACATACCTTTTCCTTATCTTTCTTTTTCAATCTTCTGCATCTCCTGCCTGACTATCGTTCATAACAGCATATTAGACACTGCTTATCCAATATGCAGAAAACCTGTTGGAATATAACCGCAAATCAGCGTCACCATGGGGAAACGAGGATACAGCAAAAATTCTTGATATCCTGGCAAGAAATAACGTACATGTCACATTTTTTATGACCGGAGGATGGGTAGAAAAATATCCTGAGGATGTAAAAGCCATTGCCGCCGCCGGACACGACCTGGGAAACCACAGTGAAAACCATAAAAAAATGAGTGAATTAAATACAGATGAATGTAAACAGGAAATATTATCTGTAAATGACAAGGTAAAAGCCCTCACTGGCAGCGATATGTTTTTATTCCGTCCTCCTTACGGCGATTACAACAATAATCTGATTACCACCACACGCTCCATTAATTATTATCCGATTCAATGGGATGTGGATAGCCTGGACTGGAAAAATTATGGTGTGGACAGTATTATCAATACGGTACTGAACCATAAGCATCTGGGAAACGGCTCCATTATATTAATGCATAACGGTGCAAAATATACGGCAGATGCGCTGGAAAGTGTTATAAAAGGTCTGAAAGAAAAAGGATTTGAAATTGTTCCGATTTCACAGCTTATTATTCGGGATAATTACACCATTAACACAGAAGGCCGTCAGATTCCGAACTGATAAAAAAAGAACGGTATTGATGAATATCAACACCGTTCTTTTTTATTTCGTTTTTGCATGTACCGGAACCGAATAATCGCTGTATATATTTATACCGTTTACCTTTCGATACACTCTTATTTTGTAATAATAGTTCTTTCCTTTCTTAAGTCCCGAATCCGTATAACTGTGCCGGCTTCCTGGCGTTACCGTTTTTACCTTATAATACTTACCATTTTTATCAGTCCCTCTGAATATTTCATATCCTGTTGCTCCGGATACAGACGTCCATTTCAGGGATACCCTGTCCGGAAACGCCGTGGCAGATGTAAATCCGGTTGCTTTCAGCTTCGTAACGCCGCTTACACTGTCTGAATCAGCCGAACTATGCTGATAACTGCTGCTTATGTTAGTATAGGCCCGGATTTTATAAGAATACTCCTGTCCAAGTGTACAATGGGTATCCGTATAAACAGGAGCCTCTGTAGATTTCACGGTAGCTATCCAGCGGTAGGTTCCAGCAGAGCCGGTCCGCCTGTAAATCTTATATCCATGCACATGATTTAATGCGGAAAAATGAATCGTCAATTTGTTGTAATCCGCCGATTCCACAAAAGTTATACGGGGCTTTTGAGAAATCTTCTCTATACCAAAGGCCTGTCCCGATGTTCCATCCACCGTGGTCATTTTTATATTGGTTCCATCAATGGAAGAAGCGCCGTTTAATGTCATGCAGCAGTCACTGCAGGCCGCCCCCAGCCGGTAATTGCCGTTATATTTATAGATATACCAGTTCTGGCCTTTGGATGGCTTATCTGTATACGGAATGATATTGGTTCCGCTGATACCGGAGGCTCCTTTTACATACAGAGCAGTTTTGTCAAGAGCCGAAGTAATTTTATAAGAACCATCCTTCTGCCTTGTAAATTTCCATATCTGACTCAGAGATTCCCTTTCTGCAGTTTTCAATGCTCTGGCCGTCACATTCACAGTGTCATTGGTCACATACGTTCCCATACAACTGCTGATGGACGCATAAAATTTATCGCCCAGATTTTCAAATCCCGTATATAGCGGCTCAATCATACTGCCTGACATATTTCCGCTACTGTCATATGCATAAATATGTGTAGCATATCTTCCTGTTTCTCCGTTGTGTTCGGATATATTAACCCGGAATGTCACCCTGTCTCCGTTTATGGTTCCCGAAACTTTCTCATTTTTATCCCAGTCTCCGCACAAATCGTCCTGTCCGTTTATAATGGTCCAGGTAGGGAATTGCACCCTGTCCACCTTTACATCATCCGTAACTTTGCAGGTAACCGTATATCCGGTGGAATTTATATCTGTTACCGTTATATCGGATATAACCGGCGGCGTTGAATCTTTGGTAATTACTCCGCTCATATATTCCGCATTTTCCAGGGCAACATATCCGGCTTTATTATTATAATTTATCCTTCCCCAGGTATATCCGCCGGCAATGTTTTTTCCGTAGACATAAAAAATCGTACCGTTTCCCAATGTTCCCAGTGTTCCATATGAAGTTCCGGCGCCACTTCTCACATTGATTCCCGAGGCCTCCTTTACTCTCCAGATTTCATAAGTTTCAGGAACATAATTCTCGTTTCCGTTTACGGAAGTTTCCCTGCCGTCTATCACTAGCCTGTAAAAATAAGCATTCTGACAGTCAATTACTCTGTTTACCCGGGCATAAATTTTCCCGCCGGAGGTCCATTTATAATTCTGTTCTATCAGTGTAGCTCTTGCTCCTGATACCTGCTTCACCACTGCCACATGGGTTCTTTCTCTATTTTGCATGATATCTCCCGGTTTTGGCGTGGTAACCTGTTTTAATGATACGCTGTGTCCGGCCATGGATACCATAGGAGGGCCGTCATATGTATTAATCTGATAAACATTGACACCAAACACTGTGGCATAAAATTTTTTAACATATCCGGCACAGGAGTACATTCCTGTGTCACTTTGTGTCGTAATGTATTCTGCAGCCACTCCGCAAAAACTATCAGTTACCTGGCCGTCTTTTATAATAGCCACCACACTTTCCATATCTGCCCCATAAATCGGCATATTATACAATATAATGAGGCTTGCCATTACAACTGCAATCGCCGGTATCCATATTCTCCGTCCCAGCTTCTTCTGTATTTTTTCTGACACCTATCCCTCTCCTTTCTGAAATACTTTAGATTCCCCCTTCCGTTTCCCGGTTCTTTTCACCCGGAAATTCTCTGATTCCTTCTTCCCTGTTGCCTGGATGCTCTCTTCTTCCGCCAGGTTTCATCATACCCCCGGATGTCCCGTGAGTCGTTACAATTTCCGAGAGCATCACGGAGGTATATATCTCCTCATTTGTTAATATATCATATGTATTACCCTTTTGTAAATCCGGTGATGAAAATATAACGGATTGATATGGTCTGTCCGGTGTATAACCAAAGACTCCGGTTCCTTCCGAATCCCGTACCGTCACTTCCGTTTTTTCCTGTAAAACCTTATCAAAATTAATCATGATACTGTACTGGCTGCCCCCAGTTGGCGCTTCTGCCATTCCTGCGCTTCCTGCCGCAAAAAAAGTTCCCCCGTTAACCTCCAGACCGGATTCATAATCCACAGCCGAGTTTCCTCCATCTGTAGGCCCCTCAATCCAGAGAGTTCCTCCATTTATAACAATTTTTCCGTTGGAATCCAGACCGTCACCATCGGCATATATCAAAACAGTTCCTCCGTTAAATACCATTTCATAGTCTCCTGCGCCGGTTAAAGAATTCCTCCCGCCCATTCCGGATGCCTCACTGCCTCCCGCTGCATTAATACCATCATCATCGGCCGTCAGGGTAATTTTTCCTGCATTCACATAAATGACTGCGCTTTCCATTCCTTCATAAGACTTTTTAATTTCAATTTCACCCCCGTTAACAGTTAAAACCATATCCGAATGAATTCCGTCGTCTCCTGAGGCCAGCGTCATAATACCGTTATTTATTGTTATGCTGTTGTCTGAATGTATTGTATCATCAAACGTATCACAGGTAAAACTTCCGCCGTTTATGGTAATATCCACTCCTGCTTTAAACCCTTTGGCGCTGTCCGGTACTGTATTATCACCAGTTTCCTGTTCCGGTATCATTTCTTCTCTCATTTCCGGATAACCGCCGTCCCACTTTCCCATGCCGGGTGCAAACTCATCCCGCTGCTTTGCCGGGGCATTGATGCTTCCGCCGCCTGTGGTAATGTCATAGACTCCGTTTTCAATTACCATACAGGTCTCCGCCTGAATTCCGTCATTGACAGCCATAATGGTAATATGGGGATTATCCAGATAAATATAGCCTTTATCCTGAACCGCATTGGTAGATTTTATTCCATCTCCACCTGCTTCAATTGTGATTACTGCTTCCTTTACCAGCACGGAATCTTTCCCTACGATACCGTCTCCTACGGAATGAACCTGAATATTCCCGCTTATGATGACCAAATCATCCTTCGACTGAATTCCATGATTATAATTCCCTGTAACGGTCAGGTTTCCGGATCCATTGATAATCAAATCATCTTTACTGTAAATGGCGGCATTTAAGGATTCCACTTCGTCCTCCGGTTCATATTCCTCACCATCCGTTACCTCATTCTCCGTTCCCTCTGGCAGTGTGAGCAATACATTATCTGCATTTTTCACATAAATTGCTGAAGAATTCCGGGCAGTAATACTGACATTATCCAATACCAGCTGCACGTATCCCGTATCAGAAGAATCCACAATAAGCTGTCCGTCTGATACGGAACCGCTGACAATATATGTTCCTGCTTTTGATATTGTAACCGTATTTTCTTTTACAACAACACCGGAACCACTGACCTGAATTTCGGAATCTGACAACCGAATCTTTACTGCCGATGTTTCATCATACTCCGAATTCAGCTGATTTTCTTTATAATCTGCATAAATGTCAAATTTCTCAATAGTACCCTGATCTGCCGGCTGAGCCATTTCATCAGTCCCATCATTCTTTTCCGAACTGCATGCACCCGTTATAAAAGCTGTTCCTATCAGTAATATACAAAATACTGCTGAAATACCTTTCCTCAATCCCATAGTCATCCGCCTTTCATTATCATCTATTTACAGATACAATAACAAAGTTATTTTATGTTTTTATGACGGCTATGTTAAAATCAGGTGAAATACTGGTTTATTTTCTTTTTTTTGCTACAATTATGTCGATGAAATACTGGCTGATTCCGGATATCAGATATAAAATAATTACAGCAAAATAGATTATAAACACAGGTTTATACATGAGTCCGTAAATCTGGCTGCAAAAGTATTTCTGTGGATTTTCCGTATCAAAATAGATGGAAACTGTATACCCTTCCCCATCCGGTTTCAGATATTCCTTCTTCACATCTATCACATAATCTTTTCCATTATAAAGAAAAAATGCTCTGCCATGTTGCGATTCAGTGGAATCAGCATATGCCTCTGTCTTTTGGTATCTTCCAGAATTGATATGGCTTAATTTATTTAAATCCGGATATACAGTAAACAGGGCAAGCCATAATATGATACCTGTCCATACAGTTAAAAACCGTAGTAATTTCTGAACAGATGTACGTCCAGGCATATAGTCAGAAGCATTTTTTTTATATCTGAAATTATATGCTTCTGCTGCCTCTTTTCCACTGTTTTTATAAATATCTGCATACTCCTGCAAAGCATCAATATGATCATAGACCTTTCGAATGCTTATTTTTCCTTTTCGAATTCCTTTCTGATTCTCAATTTCAGCTGAAATAACGAAAGATTTTTTCCTGTTTTCCACTTCCGTAATACTGGTTATTCTGGTCAGCCGTCCCATCTGAATCAATTCATCAAAACTGATATCACCCGCCCCTTCCAGCGCCAGTTTTATATTCTGAATCATATAAAAAATCTGCATCCATTTTCCACCGGCGGTGTTCATAGGATTCAAAAGGTTTGTGCAGCCTTTTATCTTATACCAGAAAATGGAAATATGTAACCGATACAGCTCCCCGTCTTCTCCTGCTACATAAACAGTCAGCAGTTCCCACAGCCAGCGGATTTCCGCTACGAGAAACAGAATGGTCAGCAAGATGGTTCCGGCTATAAACAATGTCGAATACATTGAATCGGACAGATAATATATAAAACAGGAAAAAAGAGCCAGCAGAATAGAAATAAACGGGAACATAAACAGAAATATTCCTACATATGTTCCCGCACCTTTGATTCCATGTCTCTGCCGCTCTAAAGCAGAATATGTTATTATTTTTTTTGCCTTCATTTTTTATAACATTCTCCTTTAATCCAGCATATCAATAGATGGATAATATCTGAATATTGCTTTTGCAATAATCGCGTCTTCTTTTATGACTCCCCAAACTCTGGAATCTGCCGATGCATTCCGGTTATCCCCCATCATAAAATAGCAACCCTCTGGTACTTCATAAGTTTTTGTCCCTGGCGAATTGGTCCATTCATTTTTTACATATTCTTCTTCCAGCCGTTCACCGTTAATATACACCGTATTATCCCGGATCTCCACGGTTTCCCCCGGCAGACCGATGACTCTCTTTATGTATATCTTATCTTCTACCGGGGAATCAAACATGATGATATCCCCTCGTTTCGGATCGCTGAATAAATAGGCCAGCCGGAATCCGATAACTTTATCATTTTCATTAATAGTGCTTATCATGGAGCCGGACGGAACCCTTGCATTGACAATTACAAAATTGCTCAAAAGAAATGCAACAATAAAAGCTCCCACAATAATCCGGATCCAGCTAAACACTTCTTTCCAGAAATTTTCTTTTCCAGTTTCTTTTTTTATATTTTTCCCACTCTTATTCTGTTCTTTCTCAGCCTCCTCACTCTGATATCTCTTTTCCTCTTCCGAAATATCGGACTCATTGTCATATTCATCCAATATTTCATCCAGATTATAATTCATTTTAACACCTGCCTTATCTAAGATTATTTTTCTGTTATCACCTTAATGGCTTCTTCCAGATAAGGATTTTCCACCTCATCAAACCTTCCTGCATCTGCCAGTTCCGCAAAACCGGAAACCACCGGAAGTTTTCCCAAAACCGGAATTTTTAATTCAGCAGCTACCTCATCAATGTTACTCTCCCCAAAGATATTCAGCTTTCTGCCACAGTCCGGACATTCCAGATAGCTATAATTTTCTACCATTCCTATCACAGGTATATCCATTTTTACCGCCATATTATATGCCTTTTTCACTATCAACTTAACCAAATCCTGCGGTGATGTGACTACCACTACGCCATCTACCGGCAATGACTGAAAGACCGTTAACGGTACGTCTCCCGTTCCCGGCGGCATATCTACCAGAAGATAATCCAGTTCTCCCCAAAATACGTCGGACCAAAACTGCTTTACTACTCCGGCAATAACAGGACCTCTCCAGATAACCGGTTCTTCGGTATCTTCCAGCAATAAATTAACTGACATGACTTTTATATTTCCGGATGTAACCGAAGGAAAAATTCCCTCTTCTGTTCCTTCCGCCACCTGCTCCAATCCGAACATTTTCGGAATGGAGGGTCCCGTGATATCCGAATCCAATATGCCTACTTTATATCCTTTTTTCGTCAGCTCTACTGCCAGTGACGAAGTAACCATTGATTTTCCCACTCCGCCTTTTCCGCTCATTATTGCTATGACTTTTCCTATTTTACTGGTTTTATTCGCTGGCGCCAGCATACTATCCCTGCTCTGGGAACATCCGGCGCAGCTTTCTCTGGTACATTCTGTATTATTACAATCTCTTTCTGACATCTTACTGCAAACCTCCATCTATAAATATATCATTTTTTCTTTTACTAATGCTGAAGAAACTATAACACAGTTTCAGAATTCAGGCAAGGTTATCATATTTTTTTCACATTTCCGGCAGTTTCACCGCTTCCTGAATCCGGTCAGTCCTCTTCTATCACATGGATTTCCAGATAGTCAAAATCCACTTCTTCTATAAAATTATCCTGACGAAACCGGACTTTATCATGCCTTTTAAAATCTTCTACATTTGCGCTCAGCCAGATTGGTTTCCCCAGATCAAATTCCAGACAGATTTCATCAATGGCCTGAAAAATTTTCTGGGTTCTGGTAAGTCCGTCCGAATTATTTGATACTGTCATATCTTTCAGCATATGATTGTTTTTAAATGTTTTTGCCCATAATCGGAACATTGGGGGCTCCTTTCTTTAAATAATTGTTATACGATATTGATTATCTCAAAGGAAGTATCTAAATATTATAGCATTAATTGGTAAATACACAAATACTATTTTTTGTGGTTGTATGTCTGCGTCCGGCCCTGCATATAATCTTTTTTCAATTTATATCTTGTAGTTTTCAAAACCACATGCTATAATATTTTAATCATATAATATGGATGGTATGGTTTTCCAATCATACCTGTACTTTTGGAGGTTTTCTATGAGTTATCAGATTATCAGCGACGGTGCATGTGATTTACTATCGGATTATACCACTGCACATAACATAAAAATTGTTCCTTTCTACGTTACTTTTGATGGGGAAAATTATACGAAAGAAGGGGAAGGTATTGACCACGATACATTTTACCGTAAGATGATTGATGAACACGCAGTACCAAAGTCTTCCCTGCCTTCGGTACAGGATTATATGGATGTATTCCTGCCTTATGTGGAGCAGGAGACTCCCATCATATGTATCTGTATCACTTCTAAATTCAGCGGTTCTTATAACAGCGCCTGCAATGCCAGAGAATTAATTCTTGAAACCCATCCAAAGGCTGCAATCACGGTAATTGATTCCACACTAAATACCGCCAGCGAAGGTTTATTCGTAAACGAAGCCGTTAAGTTAAGGGATGCCGGCATTTCTTATGAAGATTCCGTTGCTGAACTGGAAAGGATTAAAAAAACAGGACGCATCTACTTTACGGTAGGCTCTCTGGAATACCTGATTAAAAACGGAAGAATCGGAAAATTAGCCGTACTGGCAGGGGATAAACTGGGAATCCGTCCGACAATCATCATGAAAGACGGAGATATCTCTTTGGGCGGAATCAGCCGAAGCCGTAAAAAATCAAAACTCAGCGTTCTGTCATCCCTGAAATCCTATCTGAATGAGCCGGGAATCAATAAGGAGGATTATAATTTTGTGGTTTCCTGCGGATATGATTATGAAGAAGCTGCGGAATTTGAAAAAGAAGCAGAAGAATATCTGGGTATCCAATGTGATAAAACCGTATCCTGCAGAATCGGTACCACCATCGGCTGTCATACCGGTCCTTATGCTCTGGGACTGGGAATCATTCAGAAAAATAAATTATGTAATTAAACTCTTTTATATTCAATTAGATTTCCCATATCAGCAAAACAGACACCACGGAAAGGTACCTTCTTTCTGTGGTGTCTGTTTATATCCTGTCAATCTATCCCTTATTCATTTCACAAACTATATGTTTTCCGTTAAACCGACTGCCTCCGTTTCTCAATAATTTTTACGCAAGATTCTGTATGCCTTCTTTTCCAGCAGTAAATCACCATGTTCCCTTATATATGAAATCAGCGGTTCATTGTCCGAAATCTTTGAGGTATATTCCGTTGCCAGTACCAGCAGATGACGAAAAACATTCATGGAAAGTCTGTCTTTTTCTATTATCATACAAAAACTTTTTCTGGAAGGAACCCAGTACAAATCACTTTTAACCGTCTTATCCACGGCAGCCGCCTTGCAGTATTCCGACAAATCTGCCAGAGAATCCATAAAGATTACCATCCTCTGATATACGGTAATATCTTTCTCTTTTTTCATCTCTTCCGGATGAAAATCTGTGGTTGCTTCTTCTTCATCGTAAATTTCTTCTATTTCCTCTTCATAATCTTCTTCTTCCTCATCTTCCGTTTCAAAATCCATCAGTCCATTAAGAAAATCCGACTGCTCCTGGTTCATTCCGGCAAGTTCCGGCAGATTATCCTTAATATTTTTCATGATATCATCATAATCTCCGTTTACTGCTTCCGAAAACGTAATGGCGATGGTACTCTGGCTCAACGGCATAATCTGCATGGACAGCATACCATCTTTTGGCTCATATCCCACTTCTTCTTCTGCCTTTTCTACAACCACATGAAGAAAATCATGTATCTTCCCTCTATTCTTGAAAAAATCCTCCAGCGCGATACCATATTCCTGCATATCTTCCTTGGAAACAATACATCTGACTGTCGTATCATCTATTCTGCGAAATTTCATATCTACCACCTACCTTCCTGAAATTTCCTTTCCCTTCTCAATTATTCTTACTTTTCTAATTTTATTTTACCATACATCAGCACAAATATAAAACGATTTCTCGTATTATTCAATATTTGAGTTAAGATTTTTCCAAATTCTTCTTTGCGGCTGAAAGCATCAGTTTAATCCTGTTCAGCTGATTGACTTCGCTGGCGCCCGGGTCGTAATCCACTGCAACAATATTGGCTTCCTTAAACTCCTCCCGCAGTACCTTGATTACTCCTTTGCCCACCACATGATTCGGCAGACAGGCAAACGGCTGGGCGCATACGATATTGGGTACCCCTTCCCGGATTAGTTCCACCATTTCCGCCGTCAGAAACCATCCTTCCCCATTCTGGTTTCCAATGGATACAAACGGTTCTGCATAAGAAGCCAGTTCCTCAATTTCCGGCATCGGTTCAAAACGCCTGCTCTCCTTTAACGCCTGGCGCAGCGGCTTTCTGTAATGTTCTATGACAAAATCGGCTACATTAAATCCAAAGGCCCGCAGTTTTCCTTTTCCGAAATACCGGGCTTCGTAATTAGTACTCCAAAAACAGTATAAAAAGAAATCCAGTAAATCCGGACACACTGCTTCAGCGCCTTCCTCTTCCAGAAGTTCCACCAGATGATTGTTGGCAACCGGAAGAAACTTCACCAGAATTTCACCGACAATTCCCACTCTCGGTTTTTTAACATCCAGTAACTCCAGCTGGTCAAAATCTCTTACAATAGCTTTTATATTCCTTTTAAAAACGGATTTACTTCCTTTTACCACATCCCGTTTGCATTTTTCCGCCCATTTCCGGTGAAGCCTGTGGGCTCCACCCGGTTCTTTCTCATACGGACGGGTACGGTATAGTACACGCATGAATAAATCGCCGTAAACCAGTGCCTGCAGCGCCCGGTTCACCATGTTATAACTGAAGGAAAATCCCGGATTTGTTTCTACGCCAGGGCTCAGGGAAATTACCGGAATCTGGGGCATACCTGCCTTTTCCAGCGCCCGCCGGATAAATCCGATATAATTGGTAGCCCGACAGCCCCCTCCGGTCTGAGTAATGATTACAGCCGTTTTATTCACATCATAATTTCCCGATAACAGTGCTTCCATAATCTGGCCTACCACCAGCAGAGAAGGATAACAGGCATCATTATTAACATATTTCAATCCGTAATCCACACAGGATTTACTGCTTGGCAGAAGTTCCAGTTTATATCCGCAGGAAGCCAGAGCCGGCAATAGAATTTCAAAATGAATCGGAGACATTTCCGGACAGAGTATGGTATATTCTTTCCGCATTTCTTTGGTAAACAATGTACGATGATAAGAGGCATCTGCCGAATGACAGGTTATATTCTTCAAAGAGCGCTCTCTGACCGCACTGAGCAGGGAACGGATTCGAATCCGTGCTGCTCCCAGATTGTTCACTTCATCAATCTTAAGTACCGTATATATTTTATTAGATGCTTGCAATATATCACTGACCTGATCCGTGGTCACTGCATCCAGCCCGCATCCAAAGGAATTAAGCTGTATCAGTTCCAAACGGTCGCTGTTCCTCACATAAGAAGCAGCCCCATACAGTCTGGAATGATAGGTCCACTGGTCTGCTGCTATGGTAGGGCGGTCCACCGTTCCAAGATGCGCGATACTGTCTTCGGTCAGAACCGCCACTCCATAGGAATTAATCAGTTCCGGAATTCCATGATTAATCTCTGGATCCAGATGATACGGACGACCGGCAAGGACAATACCAATGATGTCCTGTTCTTCCAGATAACGCAGTACCCGTTCCCCCTCCAGTCTGGTCTGCGCCTGAACCTGCTCCATTGCCTTCATTCCCATAGAAACCGCTTCTCTTACTTCCCTGCCTGGTATTCCGTTCTCCGTCTCAAAGTATTCCGCCAGCCGGTCTGCAATGATTGTTTCATTTTCAAAAGACATAAAAGGATTCTGAAACCTTACGCTTCCGTTTCTGATTTCTTCTATATTATTACGGATATTCTCACCGTAAGAAGCAACGATAGGACAATTATAGTGATTGCTGGCGCCCGGTATTTCTTTTCTTTCATATACGATACATGGATAGAAAATATAATCGATTCCCTGTCTGATCAGCCAGGTCACATGTCCGTGAGCAAGCTTTGCCGGATAACATTCAGATTCACTTGGAATGGACTCAATACCCAGTTCGTAAATATTTCTATCAGAGCGTGGGGATAACACCACCTGATATCCCAGCTTTGTAAAAAATGCTGCCCAGAACGGATAATTCTCATACATGTTCAGCACCCTTGGAATTCCCACTTTTCCTCTTGGCGCCTGGTCTCCAGTCAATGTCTCCATATGAAACAGCAGTTTTTCTTTAAATTCAAACATATTCGGTATGTTATCTTTATTCTTTTCTTTTCCAAGACCTCTTTCACAGCGGTTTCCTGATATAAACTGGCGTCCACCGGTAAATTTATTAATTGTCAGCATACAGTGATTGGTACAGCCCTTGCATCGGGTCATAACGGTATCGTATTTAAGGGTATCTATTTTTCCAAAGGGCAGCATGGAAGTTTCACTTCCATCATAATGTTCCCTGGCTATCAGTGCGGCGCCAAACGCTCCCATGATTCCCGCAATATCCGGTCTTACCGCTTCACAGCCCGAAATTTTTTCAAAACTCCGAAGTACCGCATTATTATAAAATGTTCCTCCCTGAACGACGATTCTTTTTCCCAAATCCGCCGGGTCCGTTACCTTGATGACTTTCAGCAGTGCATTTTTTATTACGGAATATGCCAGCCCTGCCGAGATATCTTCTACGGTGGCCCCTTCCTTCTGCGCCTGCTTTACCTTGGAATTCATAAATACCGTGCATCGGGAGCCTAAATCCACGGGATTCCGGGCAAATAAAGCAATTTGTGCAAAATCTGCCACTTCATAATTCAGGGATTTTGCAAAGGTCTCGATAAAAGAACCGCAACCGGAAGAACAGGCTTCGTTTAACTGAACTTTGTCCACAGTACCGTTTTTAATTTTAATGCACTTCATATCCTGGCCGCCGATATCCAGAATACAATCCACTTCCGGATCAAAAAAGGCAGCCGCTTTATAGTGGGCAACAGTCTCAACTTCTCCTTCATCCAGCATCAGCGCCGCCTTAATCAGCGCTTCTCCATATCCGGTAGAACAGGAGCGGACAATTCTGGCGCTGTCCGGCATCAGCTGGTATATTTCCCGAATGGCACGGATGGTAGTCTTCAGCGGACTGCCGTTATTGCTACTATAAAAGGAATACAGCAGGGTTCCGTCTTCTCCAACCACGGCTGCCTTGGTAGTGGTGGAACCTGCATCGATTCCCAGAAAACAGTCCCCTTCATAATCCTCCAATTTTCCTTTCGCCACTTTATGTACATCATGGTTCCGTATAAATTCTTCGTATGTACTTTCATCCGCAAACAACGGCTCCATTCTTGTAACCTCAAATTCCATGTGTATATCGGATTTCAGTTTCCGGTTTAGCTCTCCAATGGTGGTTATCTTATCATACTCCGTATTCATGGCGGCTCCCACTGCCGCAAACAGATGGGAGTGTTCTGGTGCAATAATCTGTTCTCCCTCCAGATTCAGTGTCCGGATAAATGCCTGTTTCAGTTCCGTAAGAAAATGCAATGGTCCCCCTAAAAACGCCACATTTCCCCGAATAGGTTTTCCACAGGCCAGTCCGCTGATGGTCTGATTTACCACTGCCTGAAAAATAGATGCCGCCAGATCTTCCTTTGTGGCACCTTCATTGATCAGCGGCTGGATATCCGATTTCGCAAATACTCCGCATCTGGCTGCAATAGGATACACAGCTTTATAGGATTTGGCATATTCGTTTAATCCTGCCGCATCCGTAGTCAGCAGGGAAGCCATCTGATCAATAAACGATCCGGTGCCTCCTGCACAGATTCCGTTCATTCTCTGGTCCAGTCCCCCTGTAAAATAAATAATCTTTGCATCCTCTCCCCCCAGCTCAATGGCTACATCCGTATGAGGCGCATAGGATTTCAGAGAAGCTGCAACGGCAACCACTTCCTGCACAAAAGGAATATCCAGATGTTTTGATATGGTCAGACCGCCGGATCCGGTAATCATAGGCGCCAGATTCACATCTCCCAGTTTCTCATATGCCTGTTCAACTAACATTCCCAATGTTTCTATAATATTCGCATAATGTCTTTCATATGCAGAAAATAACATATTATTTTCTTCGTCAAGAATTACTACCTTCACAGTGGTAGATCCGATATCTATTCCAAGTGTGTACATTCTTATACCCTTGCATTACACAGGTCTTCCTGTGTTGCATATTCCTTTTCCATAAATTCTTTTCTCCGGACCATATATAATTGAATAGCTTCTATCAACAGAGATAGAAGCTATATTTTCTATTACAGCCCGGCCGATTAAAACTATCTGCCATGATTCTATTTTAAAAATCCGTTAACGATTTCCTGTTCTGCTTCTTCTTCAGTCAGTCCCAGCGTCATCAGTTTTATGATCTGCTCTCCTGCAATTTTTCCAATGGCTGCTTCGTGTATAAGCTGTGCTTCCAGATTGTTTGCGGTAATTTCAGGAACCGCACTGATCTTTGCATTATCCATGATAATAGCATCACATTCTGTATGTCCAGCACATTTATTATTTCCATTTATTTTTGAAATAAATAATTGTTTGGAATCATCTTTGGCAACAGCCCTTGAAATCACATTAGCGCTGGAATTTTCCCCATCCAGATTTACTTCAAAACTGGATTTGGCATACTGTGTTCCGTGTGTCATCAGCGCCTCTTTAATCACCAGCTTGGCATCCTTCCCCAACTGCGCAGTGGTAATCCGGTCTGTGGAATCAATGCCTTTAATCTGAACGGTTTCCATTTCCATATAACCGCCTTCGTCAATGGTAACGATTGTGGTGGGATTCATAATGTTTTCACCCTTACCGTCGCCTTTTCCGTAATGCTTCTCCACATATCTCACTTTTGCATTTTTACCCACATGAAACGTGTGAATACCGTCATGTTCAGATTTTTTTTCTCCGCTGTTATGTATTCCGCATCCGGCTATTATGGTAACATCCGAATCTTCTCCTATAAAAAAATCATTATATACTAAATCTGTTAGTCCGGTTTCACTGATAACCACCGGAATATGGACGCTTTCGTTTTTGGTTCCCGGTTTTATAATGATATCTATACCATCCTTATCCTCTTTGGTCACTATATCGATATTAGCCGTGGTACTTCTTGCTGCCCCTGCTCCGTTTGCCCTTATATTATAAGCTCCCTTTGGAACCTCATGGAGTCCTGCAATCTCTTCCAGAAGGCTTAACTGTATCTTATCTATTTTCTTAAATTCCATTTTACCATTTCCTTCCTTATATTAATCCTGATAGAATTTGCATCCGCCTGTTCCGTTCAGCAATTCCGGTAAAATCTCATCTTTTTTGCCCTGTGCTTTCAATTCTCCGTTTGCCAGCACCACAATCTCATCTGCAATATTCAGTATTCTCTCCTGATGGGAAATGATGATAATGGAAGCTTCGTGTTCCTTATGCATTTTTTCAAACACCTGTATAAGGTTCTTAAAGCTCCATAAATCTATACCCGCTTCCGGCTCATCAAATACACTTAATTTTGTACCTCTGGCAATAATAGTGGCAATCTCGATGCGTTTTAACTCTCCGCCGGACAAACTGCCGTCTACATCCCGGTTAATATAATCTCTTGCGCACAGTCCCACTTCCGACAGATATTCACAGGCACCTTTCACAGAAATCGCATCTCCGGCCGCCAGTTTGATCAGGTCTTTTACCTTGATGCCCTTAAACCGTACCGGCTGCTGAAAAGCAAAACTGATTCCCATCTTTGCCCGCTCCGTAATGCTCATATCCGTAATATCCGTTCCGTCAAACAATATGCGTCCTGACGTGGGCTTATATATCCCTGCGATTAATTTTGCCAACGTGGATTTTCCCCCACCATTTGGTCCGGTGATGGCTAAAAACTTTTTGTCATCTATGTTAAGATTTACATTTTTTAGAATACCCTTATCATTTGTCCCCTCTGAAACTTCAAATGACACATTCTTTAGTTCTAACATCTTTACCTCCATAGTCTTTCTGATATATTGAAACAAAATATTGGATTCCGTATATTATTCTTTTAAAGCTTTATCCGATATTGTACCACAAATTCGGTAAAATGTTCAATACTAATATTGCCATTTACGGAAATTACTGCTTTATTCTTCTAAATTGTTTTTCTCATTTTTCTGTTGCCGCAGCCGGTTCGTCATAATCCCTCCGATTCTGCCTGATTCTTTTGCAGATAATCCTTTCCATCCCTTTTCCCTGACTTTATCCAACAATCCCAGTTCCTCTGCTATTTCATATTTTAATTTGTCCTTCTCGGATAATGCGTTAAAATCTGTCATATATTTCACTCCCCTTTTATCTTTATATTATGTATCATATCCCCGTAAATTGCTTTTATGCAAAAAATTTGCCAAAAAAAAGCCATGGGCAGGCGTTCATCTGCTCCATGACTTTTAACTGTTCTTTAGTTATAAAATACCTGATTACCGATAATCGTATAATTATTATATCTGGAATAATTGGCTACATATAATGCACAAAAATTTGCATACATTGGTACATTGTTCACACCAGAAATAGCTTCCTCTGCCGCACGCACCGATTCGCTGTTCGGTCCCTGGGAAAGAACTGTTGCCAGTCTTCCGCTGGCTGCTACCGAAAACTGTCCTCTGGCATAAATGACATCCGACATTGTACTTCCATAAGCTCCGCCGGATAAACGGTTCAATACTACATTGGCAACCGCAAGCTTTCCTTCATACGGTTCATATCCCGCTTCTGCCATGACCAGACATGCCAGCAGATATACATCGGATTCCGAAATATTATATGCGGATGTCTTTACGGTCTCAACATACTGGCTCTCTCTGGCCGCACGTTCCATAGCTTCATTCGCTTCCTGCTCTTTTCTTAAGCGCTCTTCCTCTTCGGCTCTCTTTGCTTCCTCTGCAAGACGAATCTGTTCCTGTTCCTCTTCAATGGAAATTGCCTTTTTAATTACCAGTTCCACATTTACATAATCCAAAGAAAGGAATGCGATTTCTCCGTCATAATAAATCCCGATAAAGTCTCCGTCATATCCGATACCATCAAATACTTCTCCCTCAGAAGCCAGCTCCCAGATTCCTGATTCGGTACTTGGCGTTTTCCGGATTCTTAAACTGTCAGTCAGAACCGTTACCTTTAATTTTCCAACTTCATTAGCTTTGGCTTCTGCCTCAGCTCCAAATACAATATATTGATTCGCCACATATCCCTCAACTGAGCCGGAACTGATTTTTGTCCATTCCGCTCCCCGTTCCAGAACATCACCGCCGGAACCCGGATAAAGTTTTCCCACAACCTGGGAATCCTGACTGGCTTCCGCACGGATGTTGAGATACTCCGTAACATTTACCATAAACTTATTTGCGTATGGTGACGGCGCTTCTGTTTCCGGTTCCGTAACCGGCTCTGTTGCTGCCTCAGTTGACTGCTGCTCCGTTTCTTTTACATTTTCGCTTTCTGCAGATGATTCCCCATTACCGCTTTGTGTTTCACCCGGATTTTTAAACCGGAGAAGAATCTGTTCTGCCGCCGCTACATCGGCGCTGATATTATTATCTGCCTCACTAATGGTTCCATTCATACTCATAACGTTGTCAGTATCATTCGTTGTGGTTACAGCACCGGATACTCCTACAATGATCAGAGCGATTAATGCCATAATACATGTACCGGCCAGTATCGCTATACCTTTCCCATTTAACTTCATGAAAACCTCCTGCAAATAATTACGATTATTATTCGTAATTATTACGTTTTTGTTAAATTTTATTACGGAAGTATTTTAACAGAGAGAACTGTATTTGTCAACCCCCCCTGAATTTTAAAAATAATAACCATGATTTAACCAATCACCAAATTTCTCTCCTCTAATAACTAATTTTTTAGCTATTTTGTATAAAATTGACCCGTTTCGATAAAAATATATGGTATTTGTTAAAGAAAAATCAGGAAATAGTTGCAAAAATTCTGATAAAGGTTTATTATCTAGCTAGGAGTTATCCTAAACAAGGAGGAATATGTATTATGAAATCAAGTTTAAGTACAAGCGCAGCAGATACCAAGACCGCTGCCAAAGTTACTGCAAACGAAACAGTCGAGGCAAAAAAAGAAGAAGTAAAAGCTGTTAAAACAGAAACCGAAAAGAAACCGGCTGCCAAAAAGACTGCAACTGCCAAAAAGGCAACTACTAAAAAGACATCAGAGACGAATACTACAACAACTGCAAAGAAAACTGCAAAAAAAGCTGTTGAAGTTACTCCTAATTACATACTTCAATTTAGCGGAAAGGAAATCGCCGCAGATGATATTCTTGCCAATGTGAAAACAGCATGGGTAGAGAAATTCCAGGGCAAACTTGATGAAATAAACTCAATTGAGATTTATGTTAAGCCTGAAGAACACAGAGCTTACTTTGTTGTAAACGGATTATCAAATGGAGATTATTTTGTAGAATTATAATTAAATTTCCTGCAGAAAGCAGAAAAAAGGATATCAGCAGAAAACTGCTGATATCCTTTTTATATTGAATCTTTTCATATCTGAAACCCATGGATTCTGATTCAATCCGGCAGATTCCTGCGGTTCTGCCGGTAAGATTCATACATAAGTACCGTTGCCGCGCTTGCTGCATTTAAAGATTCCACCTGTCCGCACATGGGTATCCGGATCAGACGGTCAGCCAGAGCCGTCAGTTCACGGCTCAGGCCATTGCCTTCATTTCCAATCAGAAAAGCAGAAGGTTTTGTATAGTCCCCTTCATCATAGTCTGCATTTCCCTTCAGATGCGCCGCATATATGGTTATGTTCCGCTCTTTCATTTTCCCTACCACATCTTCCAGATCATCCACATATATATAAGGCACCCGGAAAACAGAACCCATAGTAGAGCGTACAACTTTAGGATTGTAGATATCCGCCGTGTTCCGGCTCATGATTACCGCCGAAACACCTGCCCCCTCGGAAGTCCGGATAATGGTACCCAGATTTCCGGGATCCTGAATATTTTCGAGAACCATATAACAATGACTCCGCACGGAATGTTCACAATCCAGAATCTGTTCAAAACTCCGGTTATTCTGCCGTACAACCGCCAGTATTCCCTGAGGAGTAACCGTATCCGACATTGCCTGAAATACCCGGTCGGATACCACTTCACAGGTTTCCGGAGCTATAATGTTCTTCCCGCTCATTTCCGGAACAAAGGATTCCGATATATAAGTCTTTACCAGAGAGTCTCGTGGTATTTCCGTAAACATCCGTATACCTTCCACAATAAAACATCCCTGTTCCCGTCTTACTTTTGCTTTATTTTTCAATGCCAGAATATTCTTTATCTGGGAATTATTTATGGAACTAATCATAAAGTTTTATCTTGCAAGATTCTTGCTGACATTGAACTGATATTCCGAAATATCCTTCTGCATGGCAAGCGCTTCATCAATTTCATAGTCCACATAATCGCCATGGGCATATGCAACTACCCGGTTACTCTTTCCCTGGCATAACAAATCAACCGCATATGCGCCCATCAGGGAAGCATACACCCTGTCTTTACATGTCGGACTTCCGCCACGCTGCATATGTCCGAGAATCGTAGCCCTGGTTTCCATGCCGGTCTCCGCTTCTATCTTCTCCGCCAGTTTCTGGGAATCGCCGATTCCTTCCGCATTAATCACAATATGATGTTTTTTGCCCTTCTTCTTGGTATCTTTGATATGTTCAATGAGCTTCGACTCATCACCATCATACCGCTCCGGCAGCAGAATGTCTTCCGCACCGTTGGCAATTCCGCACCACAGTGCAATATATCCGGCTCTGCGTCCCATAACTTCAATTACACTGCATCTCTCATGGGATGTAGATGTATCACGGATTTTATCGATGGCTTCCATGGCAGTGTTAACAGCAGTATCAAATCCAATCGTATAATCTGTACATGCAATGTCAAGGTCAATGGTGCCCGGAACACCAATGGTGTTGATTCCCAAATGGGAAAGCTTCTGCGCTCCCTGAAAAGAACCATCTCCGCCGATTACCACCAGTCCGTCAATTCCATGTTTTCTGCATATTTCGGCACCCTTCTGCTGTCCTTCTGCCGTACGGAATTCTTCGCATCTGGCCGTATAGAGAATGGTTCCGCCTTTCTGAATAATATCAGATACGCTTCTGGCGTCCATGTCGATGATTTCTTCATTAAGAAGTCCTGCGTATCCTCTCATAATGCCCTTTACTTTGAGGCCCTTTGATAATGCTGTTCTGACAACTGCACGAATGGCAGCGTTCATTCCCGGAGCATCACCTCCGCTTGTAAGTACACCGATGGTCTTAATTTCATTTGACATGATAATTCCTCCAATAATCTTTCTCATATATTCTTTTTCTCAATCATACACATAAATCAGGAAGTCTTTTTAATATAAAAACATTGATTTCTATTGTAATTCATTTTTCAATTGTTTTCAATATTTTTTTCAACAACTTTTACATTATTCTCCCCAAATTCCAGTCCGATTCTTTTTACCAGACCTTTATCCGCATTGACACGCCAACGTTCTGGCAATATCTTTCTGGCCTTCTCCGTTTTGCAGTAGATGATTACAGTATCATTGCCATCGGATTCCTCCAGAAGAGAAAATAATTCTTTTTCTTTCTCCAGATAAGCCTCCTTATTCTGAAACTGTACCCATAATTCTCTGGGAACCTTTGAAAATTCAATAATTCTGTCACAGATAACTTTTCCCTGTTCGTCATCTCCCAGAGATACTTTTCCCCTGATAAAAACCTTTGCATCGTTCTGAATCATATAACGCTGCCGATCAAATATATTGGGAAATACGATTACTTCAATGGTACCTACCAAATCTTCCACTGTAAGAAACGCCATGGTCTTCCCGTTTTTTGTAGGTTTAATCGTTATATTGGTTATCATTCCTCCTATAATCACCGTCTCATTATCTGCAACAACAGTCTTTCCCTCTTCATCCGGTACAAAATCCCTGGTCAGCGCCGTAATGTTTTTGCGCCATTTTTCCTCATATTCCTCCAACGGATGACCGGATACATAGATTCCCAGTACTTCCTTTTCAAATGCCAGCAGTTCCTCCCTGCTGTACTCTTCCACATTCGGCAGACTGATTTCGTATGCGGATTTTTCTTCTTCCGGAACCAGATCAAATAAAGAAATCTGACCGGTAATGGATTTCTTTTTATCTTCATTCACCTTATCCAGCACCGAATTGTATACCTGCATCAGCTGTCTGCGGTTTCCTTCCAGACTGTCAAACGCCCCGGCTTTGATAAAACTTTCCACCGTTCGTTTGTTCACTTCCTTGCCGGACAGCCGGGTGGCAAAATCCGTCAGATTCTTAAACTTCCCGTGAGCCTCCCGTTCCCGGACTACAATATCGATTACCGCATGTCCCACACTCTTTAAAGCGCTTAATCCATACCGGATGGCATTTTCCGAAACGGAAAATCCGCTTTCTCCTTCATTGATATCCGGCGGCAAAATCCGGATTCCAAGATTTCTCGATGCCATGATATATTCCGATACCTTTGCGGTATTATCGATAACAGAGGTCATAAGAGCCGCCATAAATTCCACCGGATAGTAAAATTTCAGATAAGCGGTCTGGTAGGACACTACCGCATAGGCGGCCGCATGAGATTTATTAAAAGCATATTTAGCAAAATCCATCATATCATTATATATTTTAACCGCAATTTTCTCGCTGATTCCATTTGCAATACAGCCTTTAACTCCCTCTTCCTCATTTCCGTATACAAAGTTATGCTGCTCTTTTTCCATTACACTAGCCTTTTTCTTGGACATGGCCCTTCGGACCAAATCACTTCTGCCCAGCGTATAGCCTGCCAGTTCCCTTACAATCTGCATCACCTGTTCCTGATAGACAATACAGCCGTAAGTGGGTTTCAGTATTTTCTCAAGCTGGGGACAATCATATGTAATGCTTTCGGAATTATTCTTACCCTCCAGATATTTTGGAATAAAATCCATGGGACCAGGACGGTAAAGAGAAATTCCCGCAATAATATCTTCCAGGTTCCGGGGCTTTAATTCCTTCATAAACCCTTTCATTCCGCCGCTTTCCAGCTGAAATATACCATCGGTCTTTCCAGTTCCGATATAATCCAGCACCGCCTTATCGTTATAATCGATACTGTTCATATCCAGTTTAATGCCTTTGGATTTTTCCGCAAACTTTACGGCATTCTGAATCACCGTCAGGGTACGCAGTCCCAGAAAATCCATTTTTAACAGTCCCAGTTCCTCCAATGTAGTCATAACAAACTGTGTTACTATGGTTCCGTCCGAGGCTCTGGACAACGGTACATATTCATCTACTGATTTCTGACTAATTACCACGCCGGCAGCATGCATGGAGGTATGTCTTGGAAGCCCCTCCAGACGCTTTGCCATATCTATCAGATATTTAATCCCTTCATCTCCCTGATACAGATTTCTTAAATCCTGATTGCCTTTCAGCGCCTTTTCAATGGTAATGCCGATTTCATTTGGAATCATTTTAGCAACGGTATCCACCGTGGCATAGGGTAAATCCAAAGCCCGGCCCACATCCCGGATACAGTTTCTCGGTGCCAGGGTTCCGAACGTGACAATTTGAACCACCCGGTCCTTACCATATTTCTCCACCACATAATCAATCACTTCCTGACGCCTTTCATAGCAGAAATCCACATCAATATCCGGCATGGAGACCCGTTCCGGATTTAAAAACCGCTCAAACAGCAAATCATATTTCATCGGGTCGATATCCGTAATACCCAGACAATAGGACACAATGCTGCCTGCCGCCGAACCCCGGCCCGGCCCCACCATAATATGATTCTGTTTTGCATAGTTAATAAAATCCCATACGATTAGGAAATAGTCCACATATCCCATGGTCTGAATGGTATCCAGCTCATATTTCAGCCGTTCCTCCAGCTCCTGTCCTGCCATCGGATATTTATTATGTAATCCCTCATAACATAGATGATTCAGATATTCCCAGGATGTAAAGCCCTGGGGTACGTCGTATCTCGGAAGTTTTGTTACGCCAAATTCGATTTCCACATTGCAGCGTTCCGCAATTTTATGGGTATTCTCCAAAGCTTCTAATGCATAGGGAAATAATGCCTTCATTTCCTCTTCTGATTTCAGATAATACTGACCGCCTTCATACCGCATCCGGTCTTCATCCTGTACCTTCTTCTGTGTTTGGATGCATAACAGAATATCATGTGCCTGGGCATCCCCAGCATTTATATAATGAACGTCATTGGTTGCCACCAAATCGATTCCCAGCTCCTTACTCATTCGTAAAAGACCGGAATTTACCGCTTTTTGCTCCGGTATTCCGTGGTCCTGCAACTCCAGAAAATAATTTCCTTTTCCAAAAATTTCCTGGTATTTTAACGCCGCCTTTTTTCCTTCCTCATAAAATCCCCTTGCAAGATACCGCTGTACTTCTCCTGCCAGACAGGCACTTAAGGCAATAATTCCCTCCCCATATTCCTTCAGCAGTTCATAATCCACACGTGGTTTATAGTAAAAGCCTTCTACGAATGCCTTTGATACAATTTTCATCAGATTAGAATAACCGGTATTGTTTTCGGCCAGTAATACCAGATGATAATATTTTTCTTCATTATTGCCGGCTTCTTTATCAAAACGGGAACCAGGCGCCACATATACCTCACAGCCGATAATTGGTTTCACCCCTGCTGCTTTTGCCGCTCTGTAAAAATCAATAACACCGTACATAACGCCATGGTCGGTAATTGCCAGACTATCCATACCAAGCTCTTTTGCCCGTTCTGTAATTTCTTTGATTTTACAGGATCCGTCCAGCAGACTGTATTCCGTATGTACATGCAAGTGTGTAAATGCCATATATTAATCCAGACCTTTCGTAATTTTAAGAACACTTTCCCATATGCTAAAAAAGCGGTCACGTATGTGGCATAAAGCAAGCTGCCACACACACAACCGTCTTAACGTTCTGATATATTATTGGGCATCGCTGCTGCTCAGATATTTTTCTATACTTTTGATAGCAGCTTCTTCATCTTCCCCGTCTGCAGATACAACTACTTTTTCACCTGCACCCAGTCCCAGTGTCATCATACCCATGATACTCTTTGCATTCACTTTCTTACTTTCATACTCAACATAAATTTTACTTTCAAATTGACTTGCTACCTGAACAAATACAGCTACCGGTCTGGCTTCCAGTCCGGTCTTAATCTCAATTGTCATGTCTTTTGATATCATAATACTTTCCATGCCTTTCTTTTATCTGCTATTCCAAAACAGATATTTTATAATTTCCCCCGAAGGTCACTTGCAATTTCACTGATCTTCCGCAATCTGTGATTTACTCCTGATTTTCCTACGGCAGGTGAGAGCATCTCTCCCAGTTCTTTCAGAGATGCATCCGGATGTTCCAATCGCAGCCGGGCCATTTCTTCCAATCCCTCTGACAATTTTTCCAACCCTATGGTGTCCCGGATATATTGAATATCCTCAATCTGTTTTACGGCAGCGGAAACTGTTTTTTTAAGATTCGCCGTCTCGCAGTTTACCTTACGGTTTACGGTATTGCGCATCTCTTTTATTATTCTAACATTTTCCAGATCCATTAACGCCACATGGGCTTCCATAACATTCAGAATGTCCACGATTCCGGATCCCTCTTTTATATATACCACATAATGCCGCTTTCTTTCAACTATTTTCGCATCAATTTGAAAACTTAATATCATTTTCTGTAGCTGAACCGCTTTTTCATATGCAGCACATACAATTTCAAAATGGTAAAATTTCTCCGGTGCACTGATAGATCCGGCAGAAAGAAATGCTCCGCGTATAAACGCCCGTTTACAACAGTCCTTCTGAACAATAAGATTATCCGTTAATGACAGATTTTCCCTAATCTCGCCGCTGGCATCCATCAGTCTGCAGGACTGCAATATCCGGACCGCATTCTGATGATTCAGCACAGCTACGGTATACACACTGTTTTTTGCCTGCCTTTTACTGCGTCGTATGGAAATTTCCGTATCTATATTATATGTTTTTTTCAATAATGTAAAGTACTTTCTGGCAACGCCAATATTTTCCGTGTGAATTTTTACCATATAGGTTTCACTTGCAGATATCTGAATTCTGCCACACAGACTGATAATTGCAGCAATCTCTGCAATCTGACAATGTCTGGCAGCGGTACTCTGTCTGGACAATTCATCCTTTACCTTACCTGAGAATGACATTTCAATACCTCCCCATCTCCGCAGGCTTCCCTCTTACAGCGCAATATCCCGATGGGTCACCTTGATGCCGATATCTTTGTCTCTGGATAATTTATCATATATGGCATTGGCAACCGTTACCGATCGGTGTTTTCCGCCCGTACACCCGATACCGATTACCAGCTGGTTTTTTCCTTCCGCAATGTAGTTTGGTATCAGGAATTCTATCATGTCTTCCAGTTTTTTTAAAAATTCTTTGGAAACCCCGGAATTCATAACATATTCCTTTACCGCTTCGTCATTTCCTGTCTGTACTTTTAATTCTTCTATATAATATGGATTCGGCATAAATCTGACATCGAAAATCAAATCGGCATCCGATGGTATTCCATATTTAAATCCAAAAGATAGAATTGTAACAAACAGATTACTAAACTTATAATTCCGAATAAAAATATTCTCAACTTCCAGCTTCAGTTCCCTGGTCAGCAGACGGCTGGTGTCAATTATGTAATCCGCCCGGTTTCTTAAAAAATCCAGTCTTTTCCGCTCCAGGGCAATTCCTTCATCCACCCTGCCTTCCGGTGCAAGGGGGTGGGCTCTTCTGGTTTCCTTAAAACGCTTGATCAGTGTTTCATCATTGGCATCCAAAAACAGTATTTCATAGGAATACTTTAAGTCAGCCATCTGGTCAAGAATCTCCTCCAGTTCCTGCAATGCCTGACCGCTTCGTATATCCAGGCCTAATGCAACGTCTCTGTTTTTATCCGATGATGTATTGAATGTCAGTTCTGCAAATTTAATAATCAGTTCAATAGGCAGATTATCCACACAGAAAAAATTATTATCTTCCAGCATTTTCAACGCTGAACTTTTTCCTGCGCCTGACATACCGGTAATAATTACAAATCGCATAGCTGCCTCCAACTCCTGTTGCCTATGATTTTTACCTCTGGTTCCAATATAACTCCGAATTTCTCATATACGGTTTTTCTGACATCTTCCATCAGTGTGAGAATATCTTCTGCGGTGGCGCCGGATTTGTTAATCACAAATCCGCAGTGTTTTTCCGATACACAGGCGCCTCCCACACTGTATCCTGCCAGTCCGGCATCCATGATGAGTTTTCCGGCAAAATGCCCCTGCGGACGTTTAAACGTACTTCCTGCACTGGGATATTCCAACGGCTGTTTTTCTTTTCTCGCCATCATATATTCATTCATTTTACCGCTGATTTCCTCTGCATTTCCGGGATTCAGCCCGAATATTACGGATAAAACCGTATATTCGCCAGACTGGATTATGCTGGTTCTGTATCCGAAGCCCATATCCTCTTTTTTCAATACCACAATATTCCCCCATCGGTCCGCTGCCTCTGCTTCCATAAAAATATCTTTTATTTCCCCGCCGTATGCTCCTGCATTCATGGCGGCGGCTCCGCCAATGCTTCCCGGAATTCCGGCCGCAAATTCCATGCCGGACAGGGAATGGCGGGCTGCCAGCAAAGCAGCTTTTGCCATCATGGCCCCGCTTTCCGCATAAACGCTCTGACCGTTCACGGACACCCGGTCCATTCCGCTACCAATCTTTATAATCGTACCGTCATATCCGCTGTCCGCCACCAGCAGATTGCTGCCGTTTCCCATAATGTAATAAGGCATTTGATGTTCCGAATGAAGCCGAATCAGAGCTGCCACCATCTCCTTATCCGACGGCAGGACAAAATATTTTGCCCTGCCGCCGGCACGGAACGAAGTATGTCTGCTCATATCCTCTTCCCGGCTTACACATTGGTTTCCTGCTACAGATACCAGTTCCTTATACCATGAATCCATGCATATACCTTCCTTTAATCCAATATCAAAGCCGCCGCACCGTACATTCCGGCATCATTGCCCAGTGTGGCAAGTGCAAACTTTGCATTTTTACAGGCATGGAACGCCCCTGCTGTAAAATTTTCTTCTATCTTATCCAGCAGAAACTTTCCTGCCTTGCTGACACCGCCGCCAATAACAATAACCTGCGGATTAATAACAGCTGCAATGGATGCTGCCGCAGTACCCAGATAGTATGCCAGTTTATCCACCACTTCCAGCGAAAGCTTATCGCCTTCTTTTGCAGCATCAAAGATATCCTTGCAGGAAAATGGTATGATATCCCTTAGTACAGAAGGTTCGGAAGACTTCTCCAGAAGTTTTTTTGCCTCTCTGACGATTCCTGTGGCAGAAGCTACCGTTTCCAGACAACCATACTTTCCACAGCCACACTGACTGGCTTCTTCTCCTGTTACCGTAGGCATATGACCGATTTCCCCGGCAGCTCCGTTGGAGCCTGTAACTATCTCATTACCAATAATAACACCTCCGCCTACACCGGTTCCCAATGTAATCAATATCAGGTCTTCAAAGCCCTGTCCGCCTCCCTGCCAGTTTTCACCGAGAGCTGCCACATTCGCATCGTTTCCTGCCTTCACCATGATTCCGCCCAGCATCTGTGACAGTTTTTCTTCGATTTTTATGATACCCCAGCCCAGATTTACACAGTTTAACACCGTTCCATCCTTGGTAACCGGACCCGGTATGCCGATTCCTACCCCGATTAAATCGTCGCGTGTCAGATTATTCACTTCCAGTCTGGCTTCTATTGCAGAACAAATATCTGAAAGAATATGGCTTCCGTTGTCTTCTTTTCTGGTAGGAATTTCCGTACTGTCCAGTAATTTTCCTCCGTCCGAAAATAATCCTATTTTTACCGTTGTACCTCCCACATCAATACCAAAACACACTTTTTCCATATAATTGTCTCCTTCTCTTTATTATTTATCTTTTCATTATGTCTATACTAACTGCATTTTATTACTCATGTTTTCCCAGATTTGCCTGAACCCTTCTGTATAATTCCTGTGCCGCATTATATCCCATCTTCTTCTGACGATGATTAACGGCTGCAGATTCCACAATAATAGCCAGATTACGGCCCGGACGGATTGGAATGGAATGACAAACCACTTTATTGCCAAGGAACTCCGTATACTGCTCTTCCAGTCCCAGCCTGTCATATTCTCTGTCCTTGTTCCAGTCCTCCAGTTTGATGACCATATCGATTCCCTGGGTTTCCTTAACGCTTTCCACACCGAATAAAGTCTTTACATCTATAATACCTATGCCCCGCAGTTCAATAAAATGTCTGGTAATATCCGGAGCCGTTCCGATTAGTGTCTCGTCACTGACTTTTCTGATTTCCACCACATCGTCAGTTACCAGTCGATGCCCCCGTTTGATAAGTTCCAATGCGGCTTCGCTTTTTCCTATGCCGCTTTCTCCCATAATCAGCACTCCCTCTCCGTATACATCCACCAAGACTCCGTGTATGGAGATGCAAGGCGCCAGTTCCACATTCAGCCAGCGGATGATTTCCGCCATAAATGCCGATGTAGTGGTTCCGGTAACCAGAATCGGCACTTCATGTTTATTGGCCAGTTCCAGCAATATTTCGTCCGGCTGCAAATCCCGGCAAAAAATAATACATGGTACTTTTTTTGAAAGAATTTCTTCATATATATATTTCTTCCGCTCCTCTTCCATGCCTTTCAGATAGGTATATTCCACATATCCGATGACCTGCACCCGGTCCGTTGGAAAATGGTCAAAAAATCCGGTTAACTGTAAGGCGGGACGATTGATATCCGTCTGTTCAACCTTAATGGCCTCTACGTCGATTTCCGGTGTCAGGTTGACCAGTTCCATCTTTTCTATTATTTTTGACAAACTCACTGCTTGCATAGAATTTCTCCTTTACTGTTAAACTGTCCTTATTTTACCATATCAGTGAAAAAAATCATAGACCTTTTGTGCCGCACTTTCATTCATGGACGGTACTTTTTTTAGTTCTTCAATTCCGGCATCACGGATAGCTTCCAGAGTTTTAAATTCTTTCATCAGAGCCTTTCTTCTCGCCGGGCCAATGCCGCTGATATCATCCAGTACGGAATGAACCTGTGCCTTGCTTCTCAAACTCTTATGATAAGTGATGGCAAACCGGTGGGCTTCATCCTGGATTCTGGTAATCAGGCGGAATCCCTCTCCGTGTCTGTCTATGGGGATTTCAATATTGTTATAATACAATCCCCGGGTTCTATGATGGTCATCTTTCACCATTCCGCATACCGGTATATTCAGATTTAATTCTGCCAGCACCTCCAAAGCAATATTTACCTGTCCCCGTCCGCCGTCCATCATGATAAGGTCAGGAAATTTCGTAAAGCTTCCATACTCTGACTCTTTCAACTCCTTCAGTCCATGGCTAAAACGTCTGGTCAGAACTTCCCGCATACTGGAATAATCATCTGCGCCTTTTACCCATTTAATCTTAAACTTTCGATAATCGTTGCGCTTCGGCCTTCCATCTTCATATACAATCATAGAGCCTACCGATTCAAATCCATTGATATTTGATATATCAAAAGCCTCAATCCGTTTTGTATAATCTATTCCAATCAAATCTGTTATTTCCCGGACGGCACCTCTGGTTCTCCGTTCTTCACTTCGAAGTTTATCTTTATCCTGTTCCAGCACAATCGCCGCATTTTTCATTGCCAGCTCTACCAGTTTTTCCTTATCCCCCTTCTTCGGACAGCGAATTGTCACCTTTCCGCCCCGCTTCTGGGTCAGCCAGCGGCTTATGATTTCCCCGTCCTCAATTTCCTCCTGCACCAGAAGTTCCTTTGGTACAAACGGAGAACCTGCATAATACTGCTTGATAAAACTGGTCAATACCTGTCTGCCGGTATCCTGGGGCGCCAGCGTAATATGAAAATGTTCCCGTCCCAGAACTTTTCCGCTGCGGATAAAAAATACCTGTACCACTGCATCATTTCCTTCCATGGCATATGCCAGTACGTCCCGGTCGGTATCTTCATCGGAAGTGATTTTCTGTTTATTGGAAATTGCTTTGACACTCTGAATCAAATCCCGATATCCCGCAGCCTCTTCAAATTCCATAGCCTCTGATGCCGCATACATCTTTTGTTCCAGCATTTCAATGACAGAAGCATATTTTCCATTCAGAAAATCAATAATCTGACTGAAATTGCTACGGTATTCCCCGGCAGAAATATATCCCATACATGGGGCATCACATTGCCTGATATGATAATTCAGACACGGACGTCCTTTTCCGATTTCTTTGGGAAGAGATTTGCTGCAGCTTCGAATCCGATATATTTTTCTTAACAAATCAACGGTATCCTTAACTGCTCCTGCACTGGTATATGGTCCGAAATATTTCGCCTTATCCTTCTTCATGGTTCTGGTTATAAAAATCCGCGGAAATTCTTCATGAACCGTCACCTTAATATAAGGATAGGTTTTATCATCCTTCAGCATGGTATTATACTTTGGCCTGTGTTCTTTAATCAGATTACATTCCAATATCAGGGCTTCCAGTTCCGAATCCGTAACAATATACTCAAACCGGCAGATTTTAGACACCATCTGTTCAATTTTTGCCGTTTTATTCCTGCTGCTCTGAAAATACTGCCGCACTCTGTTTTTCAGGCTGATGGCTTTGCCTACATAGATAATTTCATCTTTATCATCATGCATTAAATAAACTCCCGGAGAACCCGGGAGCTTTTTAAGTTCTTCTTCAATACAAAACATGATCTGAACTCCTCAATTTTCTGTTGATTTAACAGATTCCACCGCTTCTTCCAGTTCTTCTGCCAAATCGTTTTTTATTTCCACAAAGTCCGGATTCAGTTTTTTGAATATTTCCATAAACTGTTTGCCGGTAATGGTTTCTTCCTGACAGAGATATTCCGTGATTTTATCCAAAGATTCCCTGTTTGACTGTAACAGTTCCTTTGCCCGGTCATAGCATTTCTTTAACAGTTCCCGTATCTCTTTATCCAGTTCAGCCGCAGTTTCCTGGGAACAGTCTAAATGCGCAGAACCGTCCAGATATTCATTTTCCACTCTTGCCAGTGACATTAATCCAAATTTTTCCGACATGCCAAATCTGGCAATCATGTTTTTAGCCAGACCGGTGGCTTTTTCCATATCATTGGCAGCGCCGGAAGTTACAGATTCAAATACAATTTCTTCGGCCGCACGTCCTCCCATAAGTCCTACAATACTTGCCAGCATCTCATCTTTGGTTTCCAGATATTTTTCTTCCTCCGGAACATGCATAACATATCCCAGAGCGCCCATGGTTCTTGGAACGATGGTAATCTTCTGCACCGGAACCGATTTCTTTTCCAGTACTGCAACCAATGCATGACCCACCTCATGATAGGCCACAATTTTCTTTTCCTTCGGGCTTAAGATTCTTTCCTTCTTCTCTTTTCCTGCAAATACCACTTCCACCGACTCAAACAAATCAGCCTGTGATATGGCTTTTCTTCCATTCTTTACTGCATTAATGGCAGCTTCATTAATAATATTTGCCAGGTCGGAACCTACTGCGCCGGAGGTAGCCAACGCTATCTTCTTTAAATCCACGGTTTCATCCATGGATACGTTTCTGGAATGTACCTTTAAAATATTAATCCGGCCCTTCATATCCGGACGGTCTACAATAATTCTCCGGTCAAAACGGCCCGGCCGGAGCAACGCTTTATCCAGTACATCCGGACGGTTGGTGGCAGCCAGAATTAATAATCCTTTCGAGGTATCAAATCCGTCCATCTCGGATAACAGCTGATTCAATGTCTGCTCCCGTTCATCATTGCCGCCGTATTTGGAATCCCTGCTCTTACCGATGGCATCAATCTCATCAATAAAGATGATACACGGTGCTGACTGCTGTGCCTGTTTGAACAGGTCACGGACCCTGGAAGCGCCTACGCCCACATACATTTCCACAAAATCAGAACCGGACAGAGAGAAAAACGGAACTTTTGCCTCTCCGGCTACCGCCTTTGCCAGTAATGTCTTACCGGTTCCCGGAGGTCCTACCAGCAACGCTCCCTTTGGCAATTTTGCTCCAATACTGGAATATTTTCCGGGGTTGTGAAGAAAGTCCACGATTTCCTTCAGAGATTCCTTTGCTTCTTCCTGTCCGGCTACATCTTTGAATGTAACTCCTGTCTCTTTTTCCACATAGACTTTGGCATTGGATTTACCAACACCGCCCATCATACCGCCGCCTTTTCCGATTCTCCGGAATACCATTGCCATAATGAAGTAGATAAAGGCAAACGGTAAGATCCACTCCAGCAGAAATGTTATGATACCGGACTGTGAATCGGTGACTTCTCCCTTATATTCAATCTTCGTTTTATTTAACTTTGGTAATAATTCATCATCATTTAACGCCGTAGTCCAATAAGTAAATTTAAAATATCCATCCTCTGAATCTTTTGGTGTGATGATAATCTTCGTGGTAGTAAATTTTATTTTTTCTATCTCATCTTTTTCTATCATCTCCAGAAATTCATTATAAGTGATTTCCTTTGTCGTGGCATTTTCCAGCAGCGTAGACATAATCGTGGAACCAATCAGCGTAATCACCGCTGCAATAATGATTATAATCAGCGTCTGTTTTTTCTTCGGAGACTTGTTTTGCCGGTTTGGTCCGTCCGGACCTCCTCTTCTGTCAGACCCTCCGGAACCGCCCCCTCCATAATTATCGCCATTGTTATAATTCTCAGCCATTTAGCTCTACCAAAACCGGAGCCATCCGGTTTTTAATCCTTTCATCTTTTTTATCTATACAATCTTTTTCCTATTATAAAAGTAGTTTTTACAGAAATCAATATCATTATTGATTATTTATGTTTTTTTTAAGTTTTTTATAAAATTGATTAAGTAAAAATATTTTTGAATCATTTTTAATTTTTATATAGCTTTTATATTTTTTATGTTTTATAATTAATTCTGTATTTTTAATTCGGAAGTTTTTGTGTTATTACATTTAGGAGGACAAAGTATGCCAGTAAAATACGTTTTTGTAACCGGCGGTGTCGTATCCGGTCTTGGAAAGGGTATTACCGCCGCTTCACTTGGTCGTCTGCTGAAAGCACGGGGTTACAAAGTAACCATGCAGAAATTTGACCCATATATTAATATTGATCCGGGAACCATGAATCCGGTTCAGCACGGAGAAGTTTTTGTTACTGATGATGGTGCCGAAACCGATTTGGACCTAGGCCACTATGAAAGATTTATTGACGAAAGTCTTACAAAGAATTCCAATGTTACCACAGGTAAAATATACTGGTCTGTACTGCAGAAAGAGCGCCGTGGGGATTTTGGCGGAGGAACCGTTCAGGTAATTCCTCACATTACCAATGAAATTAAAAGCAGATTTCACCGTAATTATTCCACAACCGATACGGAAATAGCCATTATCGAAGTAGGCGGTACCGTAGGCGATATTGAAAGTCAGCCGTTTCTGGAGGCAATCCGCCAGTTCCAGCATGATGTCGGACATGAAAACGCCATTCTGATTCATGTAACCCTGATTCCTTATCTTAAAGCCTCCGGGGAAATGAAGACCAAACCTACCCAGGCCAGTGTCAAAGAATTACAGGGAATGGGAATCCAACCGGATATCATCGTCTGCCGTTCCGAGCATCCGCTGGACCAGATTATCAAAGATAAAATTGCCCTGTTCTGCAACGTTCCTACCAGTCATGTACTTCAGAATCTGGATGTGGAATCATTATATGAGGCTCCTCTTGCAATGGAACAGGAACATCTTGCACAGGTTGCATGTGAATGTCTGAATCTGAACTGTCCGGAACCGGATTTATCCGAATGGTCCGCTATGGTAGAAGACTCCAAGCATTTAATTAAATCCGTATCCATTGCGCTGGTTGGAAAATATATTTCTCTTCACGATGCATATATCAGTGTGGTAGAAGCTCTGAAGCATGCCGGAATTGCCCATCATGCACAGGTAAATATCAAATGGGTGGATTCTGAAACACTGACTGCGGATAATGTCTCCGATATTCTTGGAAAAGTGACCGGTATTCTTGTTCCGGGTGGTTTTGGCGACAGAGGCATTGACGGTAAGATTGAAGCAATTAAATATGCCCGTGAAAATAACATCCCTTTCCTCGGACTCTGTCTGGGTATGCAGTTATCCATTGTTGAGTTTGCAAGGAATGTAATCGGATATGGAGATGCCCACAGCGTGGAACTGAATCCGGGTACCACCCATCCGGTTATTCATCTGATGCCGGATCAGGATGGAATCGAGGATATCGGAGGTACTTTAAGACTGGGTTCTTACCCTTGTGTTTTGGACAAATCTTCCAAAGCCTATGCTTTATATGGTGAGGAAACCATTCACGAGCGGCACAGACATCGTTATGAAGTAAATAACGATTACCGCCAGGTATTGACCGTAAACGGAATGAATCTCTCCGGTATTTCTCCGGATGGAAGAATCGTAGAAATGATTGAAATAGAATCTCATCCGTGGTTTGTGGGAACCCAGGCGCATCCTGAGTTAAAATCCAGACCAAACCGGCCGCATCCGTTATTTAAGGGATTTATCGGCGCAGCTTTGGAAACGGCACAGAAATAAATAAAACCAACATTGTCTGACAGAGGTTTACAGACGGATATGCCTTGGCTAAATCGTAAAAGCCAAGGCATATCCGTTTTTTATAATGCTCATATATAATTATACCCAATATTGATGCAAATATTATTTCAGTAATCCTGTAATTGTGTCACCAGATTTTCTGTATATTTACTTTGTATATCCGGTCTGCAATCAATCATGCAATACCATTATCCCTCAACTTTAAATCGAACAATATGTTTCTACCGCCTTTTGGACAATCTCCTCCCATGTCATTAAGAATGTCCCAAAATCCTTACTCTCCAGACACTCTTCATTTAGATGCTGTTCCTTTCCATATCTGCCTGCATCAAGGTAAAAATTGCATTTACCCGCAGTTTCTATTTTTTCATCATACTCTTTATCAATAAGAATCACTTTATAGAGGGAATCCCCATTCTCATCTTTCCCAAAAGCAATATCCGGCAGATAATTAATCATTCTGACAGCCAGTTCTTTATCGCCCCGGATAAATCGGGCCGATATATTCGGTAAAAATAATTTTTCATCCTTACAGACCACGGTTCCTAACGAATTCACATAAATTACCATATAGATTTCTTCCGTTATCCCTTCCCCGTTTAATTTATAGAGATATGTGTCATGGGGAAGCCATGGAGTAACATAAGTATATTTTTTAATTATTTCATCTTTATTCTCCAGTTCCCTGTATAACTTGATAAAAAGAGAGCCCCAATGTTTTGCCTTACTGATAATCTCATTATCTTCGTATATCCGCTTTCTCTGTTCGATGCTTTTCCATGTAGCGTAATTGATTTTTTTTATCCATTTCTTTCTTTCCAACTCATTTTCATAATACCTGACAGTATAAAAAGTAAAAGAATCATAATAATCAAACCAGTCTAACATATTGTAGTCCATTTCATCTTCCGGTTCCAGAAACTGATCCGTTATTCCATAGAACTCGCTTTGCTTTTCTATTTTTCTGCCTGTATTTACACTGATCCCTATTATATAAACCGCCTGTCCCGTATCTGTCGGAAATGATGGCGTAATAAAATCCGCATTATTTATATCGCAGATATTTTCCGTTTTTTTCTGACATTTTAACATAAACCAAAGGCAGAACATCTTTTACTCCTTTCGCTACCCATTCATCCTCTATCAAATCCTTTACATAAATAATAATCCACCATCCAATATAATTATGTCTTCTGGCACTGGCAGGGTCATCCCGCAGCGTTTTTATCTGATAGAAATAGATTTGTCCCGGTTTTCTTCCAGCAGTTCCCTGAGTGCTTCCTCCGCCGTTTTTCCTGCACGCTGTTTGTTAATATAACTTTCCTTGATATCAGATGCAATATCATTCTGATATAATTTGGTTCCCCATGCTCCCATATGTTCCCTCCTCTTTAAATCACAATCCGGCTATTTCTTCTAATAATCGTATTCCAACAATATCACTTAATTTAAAAAGTATTTCTTCAGCATATAAGTAATCTTCATTATCGAATATATTACTAAATTCTGACAAATCACATTCTGGGAAAAAATTCTTCAAAAAATCTTCTCTGTGCATTTTTTGATTTTCCTCAGCAGATTTTATTTCTTCAAATTTCTTCTCTCCTCTAATATATCCCTGTAGAACAGAAACATCACTGTCATATACCAATGCAACTAATACATTGCAATTTAACGAACCTGAAATATCTGATGCTATTTCTTCAAAGTTCTCAAAAGAAACTAAGTTTGAGTTTACTGTCAAATAATTTTTTTGGCCAACATATTTATCTTTAAAAGAAAAAACACTCAAATACCTGTTAATTTTATCAATATCCTGCGAATTATCGACCTTAATATGTACTTTTATTCCTGTATATCCCATGTCCTTATTCCCTCTCCTTTTTCCAGTACAATATTCCATTCTCACAACTTCTGAAAACATGTTCTGCCGTTACTTCTTTTTCAGGAAGCTTTAAAAAGAACTTATAATATAAATAATATACATCATAAATACCTACCATTCCTCCATAGGCGAAAAACATTTCTCTACTGCCTTTTCTATGTTCTGAGAAAACCTCTAAAAACATGTTGTTAATATCTTCTCTTGCGTTTGTACCCATTCCCAGTAAATATTCTATTACTATCAGATAAAATTGATAGAAATCGTATCCTATTCCTTCTTCAATCGTTCTGTTTTTTACCTTTGTATATCTTTCTATTTTTTGTTTAGCAAGTTCAAACTTTCCAAGCCTTGTACTGAGACTGACATTGGTTTTTTGCATTCCTTCCTTAAAAATTTTTCTTTTGTCCTTTATCAAATCCATATACTCTTTTTCCAGACAATCTATTAATACATCCGTGTATTCTTCTATATTTCCTTCAAACCACGAAAGATAATATAACACAAGGTAATATGTAAATATGTCCTCAATAGTATGTTCTGATTCAATACCTTTAAATCTTCCATCCTTGTTCATTTTATCAGCATATTTTTTTGCATACTCAAGGTGCTGTAATGCCGGTTCCTGCATTCCACATTCAAGGGCTTTCATAACACCTATAAATTCCATTTCTAACGCAAAATTTAAATCTTTTGTGCGGGGATTGTATTTTGCGTTTTCACTTTTTCTTTTAATATCATTTCTTTTTTGTTCCCATGATATTTCTTGATATACAATATTTTTCATTATAAATTCTCCTATGCAAGCACAAATGTCTATACCCGCTGAATTTACGGGATTTTATTGTTTAATTTATATATTTCTCACAGAAATCATCAGGCAACTAACAGTCCATAGTCACTTTTATCATAAATCATTCCCATATATTCGTATAAACCATTAATTGCTTGAAAATATATTATATTGACCTGATTTTTAAGGTTATTTACTATTATGTCAAATTATAATTATCAGTTACCTAAAATATAAATGACATAGTCATACTTACACTTCTTGCTTGAATAGCTAACCGTATCAAACCAGGTATACTTGCAGCTAAAAACATTACTCCAGCAAATTCATCCACATATCCGACATCGAACTCTGGCATTTTTAACATACTCCATGCATATGCATTGTCATATGCCTCACCATCTTCTCTAACAACTTTGTAAAATAACAAACCTTCCTGTTCAAGCCAAAACATAATGGCTCCGCCTAAAGGCCATGCACACACTCTCGGCACTACCGGCCAGCTGTTACCAAGTCTCCATTGCTGTCCACTAAAATATTTACCTCTCTGTACAAAAGTAGTTATTAGCTCCAGATATCCTGCAACTTGCGCAGCACCATCTATTACACCATCGTATGGTTTAATTTCATATATTTCTCCAGTAGTATAGTCGATTATATCAACATAATTTCTTATCAAACCTCCTAATCCAACTATACCACCAAATATTCTATCTCTATTAACGATATTGTTGGGATGTTCCACAATATATTTAATATTTATAAAACGATGTGCCAAAATACCCTGTATAACCTTCTGCATCCACAATCCTTGTGGATCATAGTTACTAACCGGATTATTTGATACATATGCATATTTATGCAATGTTTTTGGTTCAAATATATTTCCATCATACAAATCCCTGCTAATAAATCTGCCATTCTTCGGATTCATATATCTTGCCCTTAAATAGTACAACCCTGTATCAAAGTCATACTGCTGGCCAGTATATAGAAATTCATTATCCGTACTACCTATAGATGATGTTAAATCTCCAAATGCGTCATAATCATATGTATCAGTTACATTTATATTCTCGTCAATTAATTTTCTTGTGCTTAACTGACCATCGTTCAGATAATAACTTATCTGACCTTTTACTTCCTGATTAATAAGTTTATCACCATAAACATATGTAAATATATTTGTTGTATCTGCACATTGAGATTTTTTAGTAATTATCTGTGAAATTTCTCGATTTTTGTCCCATACATATGTATCGGTCATATCTAAAGTTTTCTTTAAAATTCTATTACCATCAGTATCATACTTATAGATAATCTCATTCACTCCATTGACCGCTACATTCGTCAACTGATCATAACTATTATAATCATATGTTGTAATTACTGAACCTTCGGTTTTAGTTATAAGATTACCATTTGCATCATATGAATACAATAAATTTCCCTCTTGTAACAACTGATTATTTGCATCATACATATAATTTGTAGTTACACCATCTTTGATTTTACTTGTTCTGTTTCCAACAGAATCATATGTATATTTGGTTGTTGTTACACCATTTAATTCTGTTGTTTTTTCTTCTGTTAACTGGTATAAATCATCATATGTATATTCTGTACACTTTCCGGTATTATCAACAATTTTAAGTCTTTCTCCATTCGCTCCCAAGACATAAGAATAAGAAGAAATTACTTCTCCTAGAATGTCAGTTGTTTTAATATTTGTCAGCTCTGACAAACTATTATATTCGTATACAGTTGCAACTCCATTTGGAAGTGTTTCTTTTATCAAATTACCTATGTTATCATATTCATAATTTGTAATATTTCCTTCACTATCCTTAACATTTTTCAGCCTGCCCAACTGGTCATATGTATAATATATAGTCTCATAAGGTGATAATATACAGGTAATATTATTATCTGAATCATATATATAATCCAGTTTTTCGTTATTAACATCTGTTTTCGATGCTAATTTTCCATTTGCATTCCAACTATATATTTCAGTACCATTTTCTGTAGTTATTGATTTTAATGTTCCATTATCGTAATACTCATATTCTTTATATTCTCCTGCATCACTTTCAAGTCTTTTTATTTTTCCATTAGAGTAATATGAATAATTGATTTTGTTACCATTATAATCAACAATATAATCTAATACGTTTACATCATTATAATGATATGTATTGCTTTGTCCCTCTGGTAACGTCTTTGAAAGCAAATTACCATTTATATCATATGAAAATATTGTTGTATTATTGTTGGCATCTGTTTCAGAAATCTTATTACCTCTTAAGTCATACTCATATTTAGTGACATTTCCTTTACTATCAGTTACCGAAATCAGATTACCACTAACATCATAGTCATACTTATAAATTTTTCCTTCTTTATCCTTATATAATACTTTATTAAAACTGTCATCATACACATACTCTTCAAACGTGTCATCTGCATATATTATTTTAGTGTTATTTCCGTTTGCATCATACTCATATTTTGTGATTGCTCCATTTGGTGCTTCTATTTCAATAACTTGATTCATAGAATTATATTTATATTTAGTAGTTCCATTTATTGAGTTTGTCTTTTCTGTATTATTTCCATTGCCATCATAAACATATGATTCAACCAGTCCTGATTTATTAGTATACTGAAATAACTCACCTCTGGTTGTATAACTATACGATTCAAAGCTGCCATCAGAATACTCTATCTTAGTATTTCTGCCTAACTTGTCATATGAGTATTTTGTAATTTTTCCATTCTTATTTATATAGGATGTTTTATTTCCATTAGCATCATATGTATATGTTTCAATACCTCCATTTGTATCTATTACTTTCGTAACATCACCTGCACTATTATATTGATATATGGTTTTATTTCCATATTTATCAACAGACATTGTGACATTCCCACTAACGTCATATGTAATACATTCTGCAAGTACAGAATTATTATATGTTGCGATCTTATTACCATATATATCATATTCGTATGTTGTTATTGAAACATTTTCGGTATCTGCATATGTTATTCTTTTCTTCACAACATTCCCTCGTGCATCATATGTATAATAAGTAATATTTCCGAAAAAATCTTCATACGAGGCAACATTTCCTTCATCATTAAACGTATAATTAACACCATTTCCATTTGAGTCTTTTTCACTTATTAAATTACCCTTTCTATCATATGTATAAGTAATCACATTTCCTTCTTTATCTGATTCCGTCAAAAGATTACCCTTCGAATCATATGTCATAGTGTTCTTCGTTCCATCTGCATATGTCTGCTCAGTAACCTGTCCAAATTCGTTATAAGTATAATATGTTGTATTTCCAAGCCTATCTGTATAACTACTAACCTGGTGATTATCATTATATGAATAACTTTGTGTATATCCGAGTTCATCTGTTTTTGTCAAAACATTATTATTTACATCATATGTATTACTTGTCTTATTTCCTAATGTATCAACTACTTGAAGGATATTTCCGTTATCGTCATATGTATAAACTGTTACATTTCCAAGCCTGTCTCTTACCATTTCTGTTCTTCCGTCAAGGTTATGCTCGTATACTATCCTGTTTCCCTCTGCATCAACTGTTGCCACCAGTCTTCCGTCTTCATCATATACATTCCTTGCCACAGCGATACCCATAGGGTCTATGATATCTATCAGATTATGATTATCATCATATGTATATCCAACGGATCTGTCTGCACTGTCTGTTACACGAATCAGATTATTATTACTGTCATATGCATATTCAATTTTATTTATAATACTTCCCTTTTTGTTTGTCTCTTCTGCCCTGATTATCCTGTTATGTTCATCCCTTGTGAATGTTATTCCGTTTCCCTCAGAATGTTTGAAACCAGCATTTGTAACAGATACCTTATTTCCGTTTGTATCCTCCATACTCAGAAGCCCGTGCGTTTCATCAAGATACAGCATTGTCCCGTCTTCTCTTGTAAGCACATAGGATGGTGATTCAAGAATATCAAAATCCTCAAATAACAGCGTATCTCCATAAAGCATGGCTGTATTATTTCCGTTAATTGAAAGCTTTACTTTTGGATTTGTTATACATCTGAAATCTACTCTTACTTCATATATAGGTATTAGTGCCTGGGTTTCAGGCGACAACATCAACTCAAATCTGTCACTTGTACCATCCCCATAAGTTACAGTGATATCATGACAGCTCGTCTGTGTAACATAATAACCGGTAGATAGGAATTGTCCTACCTGAACCATATCATAACCTGTACAAATGTTAGAAGCCTCCGTTAGCCGGATATCCATAAGCCCCATACTCCAGCCGGTTCCAAAATCTCCGGCTGCCTTATTTCTACTGTCATAGCTTCTTGTAAGATTAAGCGGTATTCCTGCAACGTTTGATGTAATGTCGGTAAATCCTATAGACATATTACCAACCTTGAGATTTCCTTCTACATAAATATATCTTTCGGTTCTTATTCTGTGGCCTGCCATATCAACTGCCGTAAGTCTTAATACATACCTGCCATTTAACAGTTTTGTTGTATCTAATGTACCAAGCTTTTCATTCATCACCGGCTCTGTTCCACGGCTTAGCTCTATATAATCATCAGTTCCCTCCTGTTTATATTCAAGTGTGTAATATTTAAGCTCTTTATCATCACTTACTGTTCCCGTTATATCAGTAACAGTTTTTAAGATACTTTCTGGTTCCGGTGTTGTCAATTCTGCAACCGGATGTGTATCATCAGTACTATCTAAAAACCATAAATCGGCTGATAATGATTGTTTTTTGCCGTTTATATCCGCACTTAATATAACCTCATATTCACCATATAAAGCTGCTGCAACTTCTGCTGTCCTTCCATGTATTGCTATCTCTGATTCCTGTTCTGTCTTCCTGTTTTTTAATACCAGCTTTACATTTTCCGCAATATCCGGATAGGTAAGATATGCTGTTACGCTTTCTTCTACCGATGCAACAGTTCTTCCAAGCACAAGATTTAATTTCCCTTTTCCCGGTTCATCATCACCTCCGGCTGTTTCTCCGCCGTATCCTTCATCTACTGTTCCGTTCGGTGTAACTGTTATGGTATATTCTGTCTTTCTTAAGTTTCCGTACTCATCCTCCGCCTCTATAATCAACACATAATCACCGGTCTCGTAGGGCATAAGACTGTAGGAAGCTATCTTCGCATCATTAATCCCCTTATTTCCTGCCACTATTATTAATGCTCCTGAAATTAACCCGTCAGGCTGCTTCCTTCCAAATGTCACGGTATATACAAGACTGCTCTCATCTGTAATCGTTCCCCTGAGATTTAACTTAAGACTTTCATCCTTTATCTCTGCATTAAGCTCTGCAAGGATAACCGGGGGTTCCGTATCTGGACTTCTGCTGATATCATCGCTGCCTATACCTGCTGTATAGGTAAAGCCTGCCCTGGCTGTGGTCTGATTTCCTGCTCTGTCTTCTGCAGTCAGAATAACACTGTAGTCTCCTGATGCAAGTTCCTGTGTACTTACAGTAGCCAGTATCTCCTCTGACTTTGCCTGATTGCCTGATACCGAAAATATCTCTTCACTGTCATGTCCTGCACTGTTCTTTTTATATATTTTAAGGATATAACTCTTTAACTCCGTTTCATCACTTACCGTACCTGTTATTTCTATAAAATTGTTTTCATTGTCAAGAGCTATGTCACTTATCACTGCTATAGGAGGAATTCTGTCTCCTGACTCTGTCTTTTCAACAGTCAGCAGCATATAAGCCGATGCGTTTAATCCAGCCTTGTCTGTTGCCGTTATTTCTATTTTGTATGTGCCGGCTTCCAATGATTCGGTTTCTACTGTAGCTATTTTTCCTTCAATGATTTCTTCCGTGCCTTCTGCTAAAACAATTTCTTTCTGCTCGCCAGTCTGGCCTTCTTCTGTTATTACCCTGCTCCGTACAACACTGTATGAAGCAAGCGCCTTGTCATCCGTAATACTTCCCATAATATCAACATTTCCCGTAACTGTACCGTTCTTTGGTGAAGTTATGATTATAGTTGGAGGTGTAATATCACTTTTGTCAACCGCTCTCACAGTTTTTTTTGCAGTTCCCTCATTGTCACAGATATCCCATGCCGTTAAGGTTATCTCCAGATTTCCCGCTTCATCAGGAACATATGAGTATCTTCCGGGTTGTGTTGCAATTTCATTTCCATTTACATTCAGACGGATGCCTGTCACACCGTAGTCGTCAGTTGCAATTGCTTCAATATATAAAGTTTCCCCTATTTCTACAGTTTCTTTACTTACAGTAATACTGCACTGCGGCGGTGTGATGTCATCCGGTCTTACATATTCCCTTGCCTCGGAAGACCTTACTGCTTGTACTGCCGGACGGCTCCATGTTCCTTCTATATCTTTTACCTGATATTTTATGAGATATGTGGTTCCCATAGCTACTTCTGTAGGGAATCTTCCTTCATTCCACTCAGTCTCACCCATTTCCCTATAATAAAACTTTTCTTCCCTTATGCCCTTTTTCTCATCAGAAGGATGGTCAGTGTCTTTGCTCTCATAAATTACATTTACCATGCATCTGCTGCTATCGGAAGGCTTCTGTGTCATTATGGCTGTAACCGAAGCAGCAGGGCGGTTCTGTGCAAGTATGATTTTCTGATATTCATCTGTATCTGCCCATCGAATATAACTGTCAAGTGCAGTATTGCCTTTTGTCGGGTCATCACTGACCTTATGTGTAACAGTGTATGCACCGGCATCCGTGAACATCGTAATTGGTTGACTACTCTGTATACGTTCCATATCTGCATCTTTTTCTCCAAATACCGAAGCATCATAGACGTATTCCCAGATTTCTGTTCCTGCCTCATCTCCTTCCAAATCACTGTATGTATCCTTATATATAACCTTTTCATCGGTTGTAATGGTATATCCGATAGAATAGTCTTTACTCTCTATATCAGCTATGATTCTTGTAACTATCCGCTCTACTGCTGTTTCAACGGTTATTTCGTCTATTTCTTCATCTTCACTATTTTTGTCAGCTTCCCTTTCATCTTCTGCATATGTAAGACCTATATTCTCTCCCTTTCCGTCTATAGCATTTACAAGGCTGTTATACTGGTCTATGGTATTTTCGTTTCCTATACCAAAAAACATTGCATCTTTTGATATTAAAGCTGCTGCAACATCTGCCATTCTATCATTGTCAGACAGCTCCGGCACTGACGTCTCACTTAAATTGATTACATAATGGTTTGTTCCCGGCGTCCAATCATGATTGTTTACTACATCCGACAGACTTTCTCCTGTGATTGTCTGCATAACAATATTTTTAAATGTAAAAAACGACTGCTGGCTGCAACCATGACTTATATGACTTATAATCGGCCCATATCCATAGGCTTCGACACCGTCATCGGGTAAAGTATATTCATTTATTACAATGTTGTCCCCATCATAAACCGTAATATTATTTCTATCTACTATGATTTTAAAATGATGATTCGCATATAAATCTGATATGCCAAATGTCTGAAGAAGCTTTCCTGCATTCTGCACATACTCATAGGAACCATTTCTAAAATTTTCCAAATTTGCTCTGTTAATCTGTACCAGCTTTAATCCTGAACCTGTTACAAGAATACAATAACCCTGAATATAATTTTCATCCTCCGACACTACTGTATTAAATAAGAAACCTCCGCCTTCCATGCTGTGCCAGTCCGTAGCATCTCTCTGTAAATCAAACTCAAAAACCTTTCTCCCGGAATCACTATCAGCAACATACAGAAAATCCTTTAACGGCGCCCAGAAATACCCTACCATTTTAATATCACTGCCATTATATTGTATATGTTTTGGAAGACACTGATTATACCGGTCAGCATAATTATAATGGTCATATTCTTTCCATGCAAATGTATCCTGGGCAGTAATCGCTGATGCGGATACCGTGCTTACATTTACTTCTATTCCAATCTCTGCAAGTTTTTCCTCAACTCCTGCCGTAACCTCTGCATATTTTGATAAAAGTCCGCCGTCTGCATTCCCTGCTGTGAAGATAATATCAGAAAGTTTGCTCTTTTCCATATACATGGCTGATACAGGTGCCTGATTGACTATCTCAAAGTCCTGTGCATAACTTCCTCTCAAATAAACACTGTCATCAACTAATGATGGTATTGTATCTGAAAAAGTCTCCTTTCCATTAAGAATTATTCTATATTTCCCTACTAAATTTAACTCATATAAAACTTCAGTTTCATTTCCTGTCTTAGTATCAATGATTTCGTCACTACTGAATTCACCATCATTATTTGCATCATAATATAACACATAAGTCCTTTCACAAAACATATCTCCAAGCTCTGCTGTGGAAGCATCCGTTACTAAGATATGGGCTGTTCCCTCGCTGTTTCTTACATATATTCCCTGACTGTTGGTGCTTTCCCCATCTCTACAGCTTATATCAAACCAAACCTTTGGCGCTGTATCATCCACTACTGATATAGTTGTCTCTGCTGAAAAATCATCATATCCATCAGTTGCTACTGCACTAATCTTGTAATTACCTGCCTGCTTAAAGAGCAACTCCCTATGATTCCACTTCGATGCCGTTTCATCTAATACAAAAAATACTTCTCCCTCTCCTGCCGGAATCTCATTGCCGTTACTGTCAATTTTTACAATATTTATCACGGTATCTTTCCGTGACAGTAACTCTGTCTCTCCTGTAAGATTAAAATGAATCTCTAATTTTCTGTTTACCCTTCGATTGCCTGTGACTTCCACTGATGCAGAATCTATCTGAGTAATATGCCGTCTCGGAACATAAGGGCATACGTATCCCGTGTTATCCCATCCCTGTATTTTTACACAGTTATTTCCGACCTTGTAATCACTGTAATTAAGTACAACCGAATGATTCCAGAGAGTAGCAGAATTTCCCCTGAAAAATCTGAGTGCGGTTGCACCCTCATCTTCTGCTGTAACAACATATTTAAAAACCTGCGTTTCAATCTCATTTGTCAATCGTATTGGTGAAAATTTAGTACAATCTGCACTGCTGATAGTGATATCCTGCTCATTATTGTCAGACTTGGAATAACTTTTGAAATTAACATAGAATACTGCGTTTGTCTGCTCCCAGTTAAGAAAACTGTAGAAATCAAGATATACGATATCCCCCTCATGAAAATATTCGTTATCCATCTCTGCTGTTCCATCCCAGTATCCGTGTTCAGGTACCGTAGCATGGTAAGTGCTGTGTCCGTCTCTGCCACCTGCACTCCATGAATTCCACTGAGTGCTTTTATCCGAACTGAGACGGTTAAAAGTAACATTATATGTACTTGCCGGAACTTTACAACTCCAGGTCGTTGAACTAACCTTTGTCATAATATAACGGTCATGACCATAGGTATTGTCAACGAGTTCAATTACTGCATTATCGTTTCCAATCCAGTGTTCGGCTGTATCATCTTTCAGATACAGTGTCACAAATCCACCTGATGCTTCTGCCTTTTTGCTGAATGTCTCAAAGCCTAAACTTGTGGTAAAAATAGCTGCAATAAGCAGACAGGATATCATCCTTCTGATATTTCTTCCTTTTCCTGTGTTGGAATTTAATAGTACCCTATCCATTTATTAACCTCCCTTTCGTATATTACTCAATTTTATACAAAAAAAGACTGCAATAAATTCAATATTTATTGCAGCCGAACTGTCATCGTAAAAATATAATTATGAAATTTGCCCCCACAACTATGATTTATACATTAGACTCCAAGCTTTGCGTCCCAATGTTTCCAATGGTTTGCCCGATATCTCATTATATACCCTTAATATAAACTTTTCGTCTTCTGTTTTTTTTATAATATAATATATACTATCTTTTGTCAAGCAAATTTGAATATATAAAGCATTTCAATAACCGGCTCCATGATGGCTCTTATATCCTTCCCCCAGTATCTCATTGGCAGACGTAACAATCATAAAGGCTTCATCATCAATACTTCTGACAATTTCCTTTGCTGCCGGCAGCTGCTGTTTTCTTATCGCACAGAGAATTACCTTTCTCTGCTCTCCCGAGTAGGTCCCGGCTGCTTCCAGGTAGGTGGCGCCTACTTCCAGTTTCAGCAGCAGTTCTTTCACAATATCTTCTTCCTTTTCCCTGGACCTGCTGATTACATAAAACAGTTTAGCCTCATCCAGTCCATACAATACAAGATCCATCGTATAGGAACATACCATAACAGCCACCGCTGCATACAATGCCGATTCAATATTTTTAAACACCAGAAGGGATGCGGCCACTACCAGCATATCCAGAATCAGAAATACTCCGCCGGTTTTCATGTGTTTATATTTCAGCTTAATCAGGCGTACAATAATATCCGTTCCTCCAGTGGTAGCTCCCGCCCGGAATATTATCCCGATACTCACCGCAACCAAAGCGCCACCAGTCACTGCCGCCAAAAACAGGTCACCGGTAGCTTTTTCGAATAAACTGAAATAATTAATAAACCCTGAGGTCATTATAATTGCAAAGATTGTAGACAGCATAAACTTTCCGCCGAATTTCCACCATCCGACTATCATAAGGGGAATATTTAATAAAAATATCATGGTTCCCGTCTCAATCCCCGTAATCCTGTTAATAATAATGGAAATTCCCGAAAGGCCTCCGGAAGCCAGATTGTTCGGGTCCAGAAACAGAGCAATTCCCATTCCATAGAACACGGAGGCAAAGGCAATCATTAGAAAAGACTTGATTTGTTTGATAAAACTTCGATTCAGCAATGTTTTCATATAGATAGTATTTATAAAAAACGAAATATTATACCTTTTTATCTCATATACTGATAACAAAGCTTTCCTGTTAAATCTCATATGAAATTTTTACCGCTCACCAGGCAATTTCATATGAAAAGAGGTGTCATTCATGAATAAACAGTATTTACCACTGCTTACATATCTGGTCATATTTTTATTTCTGTTGTGTGTGGGTATGCTTTATCAGAGCCGGAAAACCTCAGACGGTATTACCTCCATAACAGCTACGGAACCTGAATCCTCTTCCGGTAAACAAGACTCTTCTGCCGGTCTCTCTGAATCCCCGTCCCACAAAAAAAAGATTGCCATTACTTTCGATGACGGACCCCATCCGGTTTATACCTTAAAACTTTTAGACGGACTCGCTCAACGTAATGTAAAAGCAACCTTTTTTATTATAGGAGAATCGGCAGAACGATACCCGGAAGTTATAAAACGCATGCATGATGAAGGACATTTAATTGGCAATCATACCTACAGCCATGTGCAGCTTACCTGCATCAATTCCACAAAAGCCGTAGAAGAAATCCGTAAGACCAACGATATCTTAGTTTCTATTACCGGTGAAACCGTCCGGTATATCCGGCCTCCTTTCGGCCTGTATAACAAGACGCTGGCAGACAGTTCCGAGCTGGTTCCTGTTCTCTGGACCGTAGACCCAAGAGACTGGAGCGTACTGAATACCGGCTCCGTCGTCTCCCACGTGATAAAAAAGGCAAAAGAAAATGATGTGATATTATTACATGATATCTTTGATACCTCTGTGGATGCCGCACTTCAAATCATTGATATTCTGCTGGAGCAGGGCTATACCTTTGTCACTGTGGATGAATTGATGGAAAGCAATCCGAAAATCGCATTATACCGTTAAGGATTCCTCCATTTCCCTTAATATTTCCTTCAACAGAAGAACGGAATTTTCAATAGCCATTGCCTCAAACGCCGGATAATCCATATGGGCGCTGTCATCCGCCTTATCAGATATTGCCCGGATAATCAGAAACGGAATCTTATTCAGATAGGCAGCATGGGCAATAGCGGCTCCTTCCATTTCGGTACAGTATCCTGCAAAATTTTCTGCCAGCCAGTCTTTTTTCTGCTTATCTGATATAAACTGGTCACCGCTTAATACTCTTCCGCAGAAAACACTGATATCTTTCAGAACCTGTTTACAGGAATTTTCTGCAATCGTAATCAATTCCTGGGATGCCTGAAAGTCTGAAGTCTCCATTCTTGGAATTACACCCGGTTCATATCCGAAAGCGGCGGCATCCATATCATGCTGTATAGCATCGGAGGAAAGTACAATATCTCCGATGTTTATTTCGTTTTTCAGGGAACCTGCAATACCAGTATTGATAATTGCTGTAACACCAAACCGGTCTGCCAGGATTTGCGTGCAGATTGCCGCATTTACCTTTCCGATTCCGGAACGAACGATTACCACATTTATTCCACTCATGTTTCCTTCATAGAAATCCATTCCAGCCACCGTGGTAACCTGAAGATGTTCCAGACATTCTTTCAGTTTACTGACTTCTTCATCCATTGCACCTATAATTCCAATTTTCTTTTCACTCATCACATAATCTGCCTTTCTGTTTATATTTATTCCGGATAAACCAGATGTGCTTCATCAATATTTCTCAAAGTCTGCTTCAGATATCTTTCCGCAAGATACTTTGCCATAGGAAGATTCATATCCAGATAATTTCCGCAGTCTTTTGCCGCAGCCCCCGGAACTTCTCCTTCAAATGTACTGATAAATTCGTACAGTTCCGTGACCAGTCCCACAATATCCGATGATTCCAAATTCCCGGCCAGTAAAAGATAAAAACCGGTGCGGCAGCCCATAGGGCCAAAATACAACACCCGATCCGCATATTCCTTATGGTTCCGTAAAAAAGTTGCGCCAAGATGTTCCATAGTATGCACCTCTGCGGTATTCATCACCGGCTCAAAATTCGGTCTGGTCATTCTCAGGTCAAACGTTGTAATTGTTTCCTGACCGATATGGTCTTTTCTTGAAACATAAATTCCCGGTTCTAATTTTAAATGGTCAATTGTAAAGCTTGTTATTTTTTCCATATTGAAGTTATCTCCATATCTTAATAATTAATTTCCAGATTAGTATAAACCTTTTTGGGGCTGTGTACAAGTAGAATTTGTATTTTACAACAGTTCTGCTTTCTTTATGCTAATGGTATAATAGTCCTCCATATTTTTTCAGTTCTGTTTCCCTCTCTTGATAATCCGGCAAAATCTGTTTCACACAATTCCAAAATTCTCCTGAATGATTTAAATATTTTAAATGACACAATTCATGTACTATCACATATTCCATCAGCGATTCCGGAAGCAGTATCAAATGCCAGTTGAAATTCAGATTTCCCAGTTCACTGCAGCTTCCCCACCGGCTCTTCTGGCTTTTTATCCTGATGGTTCCGATTTTTTCTCCGATATAAGGCTGATACTTTTGAATCATATTTATGATTTCAATTCCTGCCTGTTTTTTGTACCATGTCTGCATTTGGTTTTTCACATATTCCTCGGATGTATCTATGGTTTCAACTATAATTTTTCCATCTATTCTTTGAATATCTGCCTCCTTTTTCCCAACTCTCTCCGTTTCTTTATATTTGACATAAAATTCATATGTTTTTCCCATATAATACACTCTGCTTCCGTCCATATACCGGTCAGGCAGGAACGGTATTTCTTCCCCGTTGAACAGGGAAGCATGTTCCAGAATCCATTTTTTCTTTTTTTCCAGTAATTCTGTTAAACGGTTAATGCTAAAAGTAAAAGGTGCCTTTACCAGTAAATTTGTGCCGGAAACTATTTTTAACGTAACCGTTTTTCTCTTTTCCTGAATGACCGTCACGTTAAAAACAGAGTTATCCAGTTTTAATTCTATCCCGCTTGTTTTTTTTCCCATATACATTCACCTGATTTTCATCCATGATTCTCTATAAAAAAAGCAGCCGAAGCTGCTTCTTTCAGTCCCTGATACCAATCTGCTGACGGAAGACCGAAATCTTTTATTCCCTGCCATCCCAGCAATAGGTACAGAGTTTACACTTATCAATTCCAACGGACTCAATCATATCATCCAGCCGGTGATACCTCAGGGATGTAAAATTAAGCTGCTTCCGGATTTCTTCAATCATTGCCTGATACCGTTCTGATTCCGGATTGGTGTACTCCGGCAGCACCTGTTCTGCATTTTCTCCTTCAATCTTCTGAATCACTCTTCTTGTGATTAAATCCATTTCCGAAGTGGAACGTGAAAAATTCAGAAACTTACAACCGTAGACCAGCGGTGGACAGGCCGGACGGATATGAACTTCTTTGGCACCGCTCTGATATAAGAATTCCGTCGTCTCCCGGAGCTGGGTACCCCGTACGATAGAATCGTCAATCAATAACAGACTCTTATCCTTAATCAGGTCATGTACCGGAATCAACTTCATTTTCGCGATTAAATCCCGTTTACTCTGAATGGTCGGCATAAACGAACGCGGCCATGTAGGCGTATATTTAATAAACGGACGGGAAAAAGGTATACCTGATGCATTGGCATATCCCACGGCATGGGCCGTACCGGAATCCGGTACTCCGGCAACGATATCCGGCTTTACATTATCCCTGCCCGCCAGTTTTGCGCCGCAGTTATAACGCATTTGCTCCACACTGACCCCCTCATAACTGGAGGAAGGATATCCGTAATATATCCACAAAAATGTACATATTTTCATATCCTTGCCTGGAGCAGCAACGGTTCTTACCTCCTCCGGAGTCATAATAACAATCTCACCTGGTCCCAGTTCTTTATAATCCGTATAGCCCAGATTCAAATATGCAAATGCTTCAAAGGAAGCACAGTATCCGTCTTCCTTTTTACCGATGGCGACTGGTGTTCTTCCCCACTTATCCCTTGCCGCAAAGATTCCTTTCGGCGTCATAACGAGTATGGTCATGGAACCCTCTATAATCTCCTGGGCATACCGGATACCGTCAATCATATTTTCCTTCTGATTAATAATCGCAGCCACCAGCTCCGTTGCGTTTATGTCGCCGCCGCTCATTTCCAGAAAATGGGAATGTCCGGTATCAAATATATTCTTTACGATTTCATCAGTATTATTGATTTTACCAACAGTAGTAATTGCAAAAGTTCCATGATGGGAACGCACAATCAGAGGCTGCGGCTCATAATCGGATATACAGCCGATTCCCATATATCCTTTCATTTCATTTACCTCTGATTCGAATTTCGTACGGAAGGGAGAATTCTCAATATTATGAATCGAACGGTCAAAACCGTCTGCTCCATATACTGCCATTCCTCCTCTTCTGGTTCCTAAATGGGAATGATAGTCCGTTCCAAAAAATAAATCGAATACACAGTCGTTTTTAGATGCAACTCCAAAAAATCCACCCATGTTTTTTTGTCCTTTCCACTCAAATTATACGTTAATCGTTGCCGTCAATCCTAATAAATCCTGATTCTGTTCCAGAATCGGCTGAATCACTTCCGCTAAGAATTCTTCTACCTGCTCTTTGGAACGACCCACATAACGGGCCGGATCCATAGACTTCTTCAGTTCCTCCAGACTCATGCCAAACTTCGGATTTTCTGCAATCAGCTCCAGAAGATTATTGTCCAGTCCCTCCTGTTTTACGTTCTTCCCGGCTATCATGGATAATTTTCTGATTTCTTCATGCAATTCCTGTCTGTCGCCTCCTGCTTTTACCGCATCCATCATAATATTTTCGGTTGCCATAAACGGAAGTTCCGCCATCAGACGTTTTTCAATCACTTTCGGATATACCACCAGACCGTCTACCACATTTAGATACAGGTCTAAGATTCCATCCACCGCCAGAAATGCCTCCGGTACACTCAGTCTCTTATTAGCGGAGTCATCCAGCGTACGTTCAAACCACTGGGTTGCAGAGGTGATAGCAGGATTCAGTGCGTCTACCATTACATAATTGGCCAGAGAAGCAATTCTCTCGCTTCGCATAGGATTTCTCTTATATGCCATGGCAGAGGAACCAATCTGATTCTTTTCAAATGGTTCTTCCACTTCCTTCAAATGCTGGAGCAGACGGATATCGTTGGAAAATTTATGGGCGCTTGCCGCAATTCCTGCCAGGACATTTAATACCCTGGTATCCACTTTTCTGGAATAGGTCTGGCCGGATACCGGCTGGCATTTTTCAAATCCCATTTTTGCGGCAATCTTTCCATCAATCTGCCGAATCTTATCCTGATCTCCTTCAAACAGCTCCAGAAAACTCGCCTGGGTTCCGGTGGTACCTTTGCAGCCCAGCAGACTCATACTGTCAATCACGTAATCCAAATCATCCAGATCCAGTTTCAGTTCCATCATCCAGAGAGCCCCGCGTTTTCCAACCGTTGTCGGCTGTGCCGGCTGAAAATGGGTAAATGCCAGTGTCGGCTGAGCTTTATAAGTATCCGCAAATTCTGCCAGTTCCGCAAGTACATTCAGCAATTTCTTCCGAACCAGTTTCAACGCTTCCGTCATAATGATGATATCCGTATTGTCCCCCACATAACAGGATGTGGCTCCCAGATGGATAATTCCCTTTGCCTTCGGACACTGTACTCCGTAAGCATATACATGGGACATAACGTCATGTCTGACCAAAGCTTCTCTTTCCTTAGCCACCTCATAGTTAATATCCTCTGCATGCTCCTTCAGTTCCGCAATCTGTTCGTCCGTTATATTCAGCCCCAGCTCCTGTTCCGTTTCCGCAAGGGCGATCCATAATCTTCTCCAGGTCTTAAATTTCATATCCGGCGAAAAAATATACTGCATTTCCTTACTGGCATATCGCTCTGAAAGCGGGCTTTGATACTTATCGTACATTCTGTCTCTCTCCTTTTACTTACTATCTTTTCTAAACGACAATGTCATGGGCACATTATGTTCCCATGGCATTCTCAGTTTCTACCTCATCGTATATTTCATTTTCTTCATTACTTTTCATATTCACCACGGATATCCCCATCCGGCGGATCCATCGGATAGTTTCCGTTAAAACATCCGGTACAGATGGGAAGTCCGTTTACCATTTCGGATAAACGGTGAAATTCCAGATATCCTAAGGAATCGGCCCCTATTATTTTACGAATATCCTCCACCGTTCTGTGATTTGCAATCAACTGGTCTTTGGAAGGTATATCCGTACCAAAATAACATTCATGCAAAAATGGTGGTGAACTGACTCTCACATGAACCTCTTTTGCGCCGGCGTTTTTCAACATACTCACAATACGGTCTGATGTGGTTCCCCTGACGATGGAATCATCAATCATAACCACCCGTTTCCCTTTCACTGCTTCTGTCAGAACATTCAATTTCACGCGTACGCTGGATTCCCGGCTGCTCTGCTTTGGTTTAATAAAAGTTCTTCCGACATAACCATTTTTCACAAATGCGGTTCCATAAGGAATTCCCGACTGCAGCGAAAATCCCAAAGCTGCAGCATTTCCAGATTCCGGTACGCCCACCACCAGATCCGCATCCACCGGATGATCCATCGCCAGAAATTTTCCGGCCAGAATTCTGGAATGATACACAGATATGCCGTCGATTATACTGTCCGGCCGTGAAAAATAAATATATTCAAAGATACATCTGGCTTCCCTTTCCTTTGGCAGGCACCTGCTCTTATCAGAACGGATACCCTGTTCACAGATGGTAACCACTTCTCCCGGTTCCACATCCCTGACAAAGTCCGCCCCAACGGTATCCAGAGCACAGGTTTCCGATGCCAGGATATATGCATTCTCCCGTCTGCCGATACAGAGCGGTTTAAAACCGTAAGGGTCTCTGGCTCCGATTAATTTTCTCGGACTCATAACAATCAGGGAATAGGCTCCCTTTATCTTATCCATTGCCGCCATTACAGCCTCTTCCACCGAGGATGTCTGAATTCTTGCTCTGGCAATATGATAGGCGATGACTTCGGAATCAATGGTAGTCTGAAAAATAGCCCCGGTATATTCCAGTTCTTTTCTCAACTCTGCCGCATTGATAAGATTACCATTGTGAGCCAGTCCCAAAATACCTTTTACATAATTTAACAGCAGGGGCTGTGCATTTTCTCTGGTACTACTGCCTGCCGTGGAATATCTGGTATGTCCCACACCGATATTTCCCTTTAGGGAATCCAGTATTTCCGGTGTAAATACGTCGTTTACCAGTCCCATTCCTTTATGAACTTTTGCCGCACCTTTGGGACCTTCCGTATCGCTGACGGCAATACCGCAGCTTTCCTGTCCCCGATGCTGCAGTGCAAACAGTCCATAGTATATAGAGCTGGCTACATCATTCCCATCCAGGTCATACATTCCGAATACACCGCATTCTTCATGCAAGCCGTCATCTCTGTCATACTCTTGCTGAGCGTGAATTTCATTCATATTAATCCTCCATGCAGAGGCAATTACTATATGATCTATAAACCTAAACGCTTAAAGACTTCATTATATGCCTCTTCCACATTTCCCAAATCTCTTCTGAATCTGTCTTTATCCAGCTTCTCATGGGTATTTACATCCCATAATCTGCATGTATCAGGTGAAATCTCATCTGCCAGAATAATATCTCCATGATATCTTCCGAATTCAATCTTAAAATCTATCAGTTCCATGCCGGCACCTAAGAAATACTCTTTTAATACCTCATTTACCTTAAAGGCATATTTGGTAATCTTATCGATTTCATCACGGGTAGCCGCACCGATACCGATTGCATAATAATCATTAATCATCGGATCTCCAAGGGCATCATCTTTGTAGCTGAACTCCAGTGTAGGCTCCAGCAGCTTCCTGCCTTCTTCTATGCCTAGTTTCTTTGAAAAGCTTCCGGCTGCAACATTACGGATGATTACTTCCAAAGGTACGATTTCAACCTTTTTCACGGCGGTTTCCCTGTCGCTTAATTCTTCTACCAGATGAGTCGGTACTCCCTTGGTTTCCAGAATCTTAAATACATGGTTTGTCATTCGGTTATTAACAACGCCTTTTCCGACAATCGTTCCCTTTTTCTCACCGTTAAATGCAGTTGCATCATCTTTGTAATCAACGATTAACACATCTTCATCTTCCGTTGTCCAAACCTTTTTTGCTTTTCCTTCATAGAGTAGTTCTAACTTCTTCATTGATTCCACCTGTCCTTTACCTTGAAATTAAATTATCATTTTACACCGTAAATTATAATACAAGGTATTTGCAAAATCAAATCAAATTTTATTAAATATAATTATTTATTTAGTAATTCCCGTAAAATCTTATTAACCATTCCCGGATTTGCCTTTCCTCCGGTTGCTTTCATGGTCTGACCCACCAGAAATCCCATGGCTTTTTCCTTCCCGTTCCGGAAATCTGCCACGGACTGGGGATTGCCTGCAATCACTTCCTCAATAACAGTCCGTAGTCCGCCTTCATCGTTATTCATCTTCAGACCATGTTCTTCCACATAATGTTCCGGATCAATGTCTTCCAGAAAGATTTTTTCAAAGACCTCTTTTGCAACAGAACTGTTAATGGTTCCCCCATCGATAAGTCCGATTAATTTCGTAAGGTTTTCCGGAGAAAAGCCTATATCCTCCGGCTCCATTTCATGTTCCTTCAGCAGACGCATGGTCTCACCCATCAGGTAATTGCTTACCTTCTTGGCATTTCCTCCCAGCGTTACGGAGGCTTCAAACAAATCCGCCATTTTTTTGGAAGCAGTGATTATATCTGCATCGTATTCCGGAATACAATATTCTCTGACATATCTTTCCTTTTTTTCGTCCCGGAATTCCGGCTGCCTGCTTCTCACCTGATCTATCCACTGGTCGCTAATCTGAATCGGTACCAGATCCGGATCCGGAAAATAACGGTAATCTTTTGCATCTTCCTTTGAACGCATGGCATAGGAATATTCCTTATTATCATCCCATCGTCTGGTTTCCTGTACCACGGTTTTGCCCTCTTCAATCAGTTCAATCTGCCGCTCCCTCTCATTTTCTATGGCTCTGGCAATTGCCTTAAAAGAATTTAAGTTTTTCATTTCCGTACGGGTTCCCAGCTTTTCCGTTCCTGCTTCCCTTACGGACAGGTTTACATCCGCTCTCATGGATCCTTCATTTAGTTTACAGTCGGAGGCCCCCAGATATTGAATAATCAGCCGCAGCTTTTCCAGATAGGCAATAACTTCTTCTGCAGATCTCATATCCGGTTCCGATACAATTTCAATCAGCGGTACGCCGGAACGGTTATAATCCACCAGGGAACAATCTTCCCATTCGTCATGAATCAGTTTTCCCGCATCCTCTTCCATATGAATTTCATGGATACCGATGAATTTTTTACTGTTTCCCGTATTGATTTCTACTTTCCCATTCCTGCAAATTGGCAGATAAAGCTGGGATATCTGGTAGTTCTGGGGATTATCGGGATAAAAATAATTTTTTCGGTCAAATTTACAGTACTGTGTTATGGTGCAGTTGGTGGCAAGTCCCACAGCCATGGCATACTCCACCACCTGTTTATTTAATACCGGAAGGGAACCCGGCATACCTGTGCAGACCGGACAGGTATGGGTATTGGGTGCTCCGCCGAATTCTGTGGAACAGCCGCAGAATATCTTTGTTTTGGTTGCTAATTCTACATGAACTTCCAGTCCGATTACTGTTTCATACTGTGCCATTTTAACCCTCCTGTTCTTTCCTGCTGCATTCATAAGCATATGCGGCCCGGATAATATTATTTTCTTTAAAACAGTCTCCAATCAGCTGCAATCCGATGGGCAGGCCCCTGGAATCCGTTCCGCATGGTAAGGATATCCCTGGTAATCCTGCAAGGTTGACGGAAATGGTATATATATCCCCCAGATACATTTTTAAAGGGTCCGACAGACTCTCTCCCAGTTTCGGCGCCGTTGTGGGCGCCGTCGGTCCGAGAATTATGTCATATGTTTCAAATGCTTTATCAAATTCCTTCTTTATCAATGCTTTTGTCCGAAGAGCTTTTAAATAATATGCATCGTAATATCCGCTGCTCAATACAAAAGAACCCAGCATAATTCTTCGTTTTACTTCCGGGCCGAAACCTTCACTTCTGGTCATTTTATACATATTATGAAGTCCTTCCGGTTCCTTCGCCCGGTGTCCGTACTTTACGCCATCAAACCTCTCCAGATTGGAACTGGCTTCTGCAGAAGCAATGACATAATAGGCGGGAATGGCATAGTCCACCAGTCCCAGGTCAAACTCCTCTACAACTGCACCCTTTTCCCTAAGAGTTTCTGCCGCCTTATATACGGCTGTCTTTACTTCTTCATCCAGCCCCTCCGAAAAATAATCTCTCGGAAGTCCGATTCTCATGCCCTTCACATCATCCTCCAATGCAGACACAAAATCATAGGAATCTCTTGGTATCGAGGTGCTATCCTTGGTATCATGTCCTGCAATGGTTTCCATGATTACGGCGCAGTCCGTTACATCTTTTGCAACTGGTCCAATCTGGTCCAGAGAAGACCCGTAAGCAATCAGTCCGTATCTGGATACCGTACCATACGTAGGTTTTATTCCGGTCACACCACAGAACGAGCTGGGCTGCCGGATAGATCCGCCGGTATCCGATCCCAGCGCAAAGGAACATTCTCCTGCCGCCACCGCCGCACAGGAACCGCCGGAAGATCCACCCGGAACATGTTGCGGATTCCAGGGGTTTCTGGTCACTCCGAATGCAGAAGTCTCTGTGGTACTTCCCATGGCAAATTCATCCATATTGGTCTTTCCCAGAATAACAGCTCCCGCTGCTTCCAGTTTTGCAACCGCCTCCGCCGTATAACCCGGAACAAAATTTTCCAGTATTTTTGAACTGCAGGTGGTTCTGATCCCTTCTGTACACATATTATCTTTAACCGCCACCGGTACCCCTGCCAGAGGTCCCGTTAATATTCCTTCATCAATCTGCCGCTGAACTGTTTTTGCCCTCTCCAGCGCCTGTTCTTTTGCCACGGTTACAAAACAGCCCAGCATACCGTCTTTTTCCTCAATCGCCGCAATTGCTTCCATGACCGCCTCAATCACACTGACTTCATGAGCCTTAATCTTTTTTCCCAGCTCAACGGCCGTTAAATCCATCAAACCCATATGATAATTCCTTCCTTTATCTGTTTTTACTGTACCGTTTTCGGCACCTTAAAACTGCCGTCTTTCACAGCCGGTGCATTGGCAAGCATCTTTTCATGTTCATCGCTGTTTGTCACTATATCCTCCCGGAATACATTGACAGATGAAAAAACATGGGACATGGGTTCCACGTCTTCCGTATCCAGTTCGTTTAATTTATCAATATAATCCAGCATTCTTCCCATATCTTTCTTGGCCTGCTGCTTCTCTTCGGGAGAAAGTTCCAGTTTAGCCAGAATACCCACATAATCAATGGTATCGTCCGAAATAATATGCTCCATTTAAAATCTCCTTTCAAAATTTAATACATTAAAATTTTCTATGGCTCCAGTCTTGAAATAGTCTCAAGAGATTTATCAAACTATGTTTTGACTTTTTATGGCTCCAGTCTTGATAGAATCTCAAGAGACCTTTCAAGTTCTCTGCCTTCATCTTTTCTATGGTTCTAACCTTGAAAGGTCTCTTGGGAAGAGGGTGGTTTCCCGGACATTGTCTTCTCCTACCAGTTTCATGGTCAGCCGTTCCAGCCCAATTCCCAGTCCTCCGTGAGGCGGCATACCGTGTTTAAATATCATCAGATAATGCTCCATGCCCTCTTCACTCATTCCTCTTGCTTTTATCTTCTCTCTTAACATTTCATAATCATGAATTCTTTGTCCGCCGGTTGTTATCTCGATTCCCCGGAACAATAGGTCAAAACTTAAGGTATAAGCGGAATCCGCCGGATCATCCATGGCATAAAACGGTCTCTTTTTTGACGGATAGTGGGTAATAAATACAAAATCCGCATCATATTCTTCCTTAAAGTACCGGCTGATTAACTGCTCTTCTTCCGGTTCCAGGTCATACGGATTTCGAACCGGCCGGTTATATTTTTCGGAAACCTTTTGTTTAGCTTCATCAAACCGGATAAATGGTATTTTCTCGGTTTTCGGCAATGTGAGGTTCAGAATTTTTAATTCTTTGGCATATTGGGTTTCCAAAAGCTTCATAACATACTGCAACATACCGGTTTCCATTGCCATGACATCTTCAAAACCATCAATATATCCCATTTCAAAATCCAGACTGGTATATTCGTTGAGATGTCTCTTGGTATTGTGCTTTTCCGCACGAAATACCGGTGCTGCCTCATAGACCCTGTCATAAACGCCTACCATGGTCTGCTTATAAAACTGGGGACTTTGGGCCAGCTCCGCCTTTTTTCCAAAATAATCCAGCTTAAAAATATTGGCGCCGCCTTCCGCGCCCCTGGATACAATCTTCGGCGTATGGATTTCGGTAAAACCTTCTCCGTAAAGGAAATCCCGGAATCCCCGGATGATTCCCTCCTGAATTTTAAACTTTGCCCGTTCCCTGATATTTCTCAGAGTAACCGGACGTAAATCCAGTATGGTTTCCAGATTGGAAGTAAGCTTCCATTTACAGATGGGAATGGGCATAGACTCCGCCGGCTCCGTCAAAACTTTTATCTCTTTCAGACGTATTTCAATTCCTCCCGGCGCCCGTTCTTCCCGGTTTACTTCTCCTTTTACTTCAACCGCTGCATTCTCTTTTAGCATTTTTAAATCGAATCCCGTTACTCCCGCTTCATATACACACTGCAGCAAGCCTTCCCGCTTCCTCAGTACCACAAACGCCACATCTCCCATATTCCGGATGGTATGAACCGCACCGTTCACCTTAACGGTCTTTCCTTCCTGACCGCCGCTTATGAGTTCACTGATTTCAAATGTTTCTTTTCTGTTTACTCCTGTAATAAATTCCATATCGTTCCACTCCTTTTTGGTATTTGTCAGAATTCCTTACCGGACAGATATTCAAAAAATCCCGTCCCGGAATTCATAAAAATTCCGGGACGGGATAAACTTTCATTTTCCCGCGGTACCACCCGCATTTAAGAATCACACCGAAACCGGCGTCTTTCTTACTCTCTTAACACTTAACGCGTGTAAACGTATTTACCTACTGACTATATCAAAATATACAGCGTTCCGCAAATCTGCTCCAGAGTGTTCCAGTTCAAAGTTCCATCAAACAATGCTCTCAGTCGGTGACATCGTCTTCCTGTTGAGTTCCATATGTCCCAGTCTCTTTCCTTGCATTTAAAATATATTTATTTATAAGAAAAAGGTGCACTGAATAAATCAGAACACCTTTGCTCTTTTCCTATCATATACTATGGAATAAAAATTGTCAAGATGATTTTTAAAAAATTACATATGCAGAACATCCCGTTTCCACATCTCATCGCTACTGCCTTCAAAATCATCTTCTTCATCCATCTCAAACAAAGCGGCCCATTCGTCTTTCGTCTCATTTACATTTATATCCTGAATTTCGGATTTTGCCGTTTTATCTGAATCTTCTGTATTTTCCTTACCTATTGCCAATTCTTTCTCTGCTCTTTTATTTATCATATCTTCCTGAAGTTTACCTGACTCCTCCTCCAGAAAAATAATTTCTTCTGATAAATTGTGGATTTCATCTGACAGAGATTTTCTTTTTAATTTTTCGGACAACTGCTGCGCATATCTCAGCCGGGAATTCATAAAAAAGTCAAAGCCTTTGGCAATGGCCGCTACAACAAGAATTAAAAATATCATAAATACTATAGGCTGAAAATACATCCCAACCGCCTTTAATGAAGCATGTTTCTCACTGTTTACCATCCACCGCAGCAATGTTTGGTGTAGCAAAATGCAAATAACCGCACTGATTCCGCATATGGTCACAAACTTTTTTTCGTTTTCATATATTTCTGCCAGTTCCCTGCGCTCAATCCGCTTAAATTCCAGTTCTTTTTCTATATTTTTCAATTTCTCACTGACTTCAGCATTATTCACTCGTTCAGCCTGCCTTTCCAACCGTTTTGTTATTACAAAGTAACTGATTTTTCTTCCCGAATCTGATTTTTTAATATTTCATAGATATCGGGATGCTCTTTTTTCATTCGCAACATAGTACCGTCCGCTTTCAGAAATGCCAGACTGGTCTTTCCTTTCGTTCGCAATCCGTCGTCATCCTTACCGCGGATTTCATACCGGATGGTACATCTGATTCCGTTAAACTCAGTGACTTCAGAAGTGATCACAACATCTTCGCCAAAACGGACAGGCTGTAAATACTGACAATCCACCGATAAAATCGGACTCATGATTCCTCTTGCTTCTATCTTATCAAATCCGATACCCAACTGGCCCAGCATATCAATTCTTGCCTCTTCAAACCATCGTATGTAATTGGAATGATGTACAATACCCATTTTATCAGTTTCATAATATTGTACCCGGTGTACATAAGGAACTATCTCTTTCAAAACTCTCATCTCACTATTTATATATTTTATATGCTTTCTAATCGAAATATTCGAACAACTTATATCTGATATTTCATGGATTCCAATTCCGAATATACCCGGTCTGCAATCTGTGCGCCGTAATAAGTTAATTCCAGGCAAATATCCCCGATATTGATAGGCGTTACCAGTGCATCCATAGCTATCACGATATCATTGTCCTCCAGAGTGATTTTTCCCCAGTTAAACATTCTGTTAAAATCATTTAATTTCCGGTATAACTCATCCGTAATATCTCTATATTCCAGTTTATAATAATTATAATACCGCATTGATACGGAATGATTCTTATCATCGGTCAGAAATAATACTGTCATCGTAACATTGGTCTTTTCTAACCGCTGCAGCAGAATGACCGCCTCATTATTATCTCCTTTGATTGTATGTTTTATATCTTTTTCTTTTAATTTTAAACTAAGCGCTTCTGCCAATACACCCATGATTCATCCGTTTCCTTTCCTGTTTCCCGGCCGGTTCCTGCTTTATACTCATACAAAATCCGGACCTGTATGCATTTTTTCTGCTAAATACCATTATGCCAATAAACGTTCCATGTGTCAATCAGTTTATGCTTCTATTTTTATCCGGAACAGGTCTGTCCCATGGCAAAAACTGACAACTCCCGGTTGCGAAAAAGAAACTCATGATTGGTAGAAATAGAAAAACTCCTGTGATAAAATATTTTAAGAGGTGATTTAAAAATGAGTTTTTCAGAAAAAATACTAATGATCAGGAATAAGGCCGGCTATTCACAGGATGAAATGGCCGATAGATTCGGTGTAAGCCGGCAGACCGTTTCCAAATGGGAAAATGGTCTTTCATATCCTGAGATTGATACCATCATCAAGATCAGCGAAACCTTCCATGTCTCCATTGACTGGCTGTTAAAAAAGGAAAACAGGGAACAGGTCAAGGAAGGTGATCTGGAAAAAGGCTGCCTTCAGTTTCTGGGAGTATCTCAGGACATGGAAAAAATATCCGAACTGATTATTGAAATCATGAGAGACGGAGTGATTGACGACATGGAAAAAGTTCAGCTCAAAAAGAGTATATCCGCTCTGGAACAGGTCATCGAAAATATCAAACAAATCCGTGATCTTATTTTATCCGATGAATGAAGAATAGGAGAGATGACATGAAAAAATATGTAACACTAATCTTTGGAGTTATTTCAATTGCTCTTGCATTATTTATTCATTTTAGAAATAATGCTTTCTTTAAAAACGCAGAAAAAACCAATGCATATATTTCCAGAATCGAATCAGAACGATACCGCCGAAATGGGAAAACAAAATATAGGCATACTGCTTATGTTACATATGAAGTAAACGGCGTCCGGTATGAAGACATAGAATTAGACTATTACTCCTTTGATATGATGCATGGTCAAACCATAACCATCTATTATAAACCTAATAATCCCAAAGTAATCAAAACCAAAAAGGCGGAGTTTTTATCAACCGGTCTTATAGGATTCTTCGGTGGCACATTTATATTTATATTCATGAGAAACAGAAACCGCCGATAAGAAGAAAAATACAAGATTTAGTTTTCGCTGCCCGGTCGCTACCACCGGCAGTTTCTAAATCTTGTATCTTCTTTTTCAAAACAGGCTTCTATCTCAATATATCTATACTGTTATATGCATCCAGTTTTCCAAAACCTTCCGCCTGATTCGGATATGCCGTATTGGGAGAACGAATTGCTCCCCGCACCAGATAATTCTTTATTTCTGCCGTGTTCATACTGCTGCTGTTGTTTTTCACGATTCCCCATTCCATAAACTGAGCCACCACTCCTGCAGTCAGAGCAGCTGCAGCGCTGGTGCCGCTTCTGCTTACATAAGTATTTCTGTTGCCCGGACCGTATACCTGAACTGCCGGGGCCACAAAGTTAGGCTTTACCTCATTTAATGTTGTAAATCCCCGGGAAGAATCAATAAAAATGCCTCCGGTTATCACATTATAGCCTCCCACGGAAATCGGAATAGAGGCATCTGCCGGATTGGTTAATGTGGTCAGCGGGTCCGGCCTTAAAAAATACGTATCAATTCCAATAAAATTCGATATCGGCAACCACATATTATATTCCCCGGACAGAATATTATCCCCATAGACAACGATTTTCCAAATGCCTGCCGTTGGATTTTCCAGCCGAATCTGGATCAGTTCACTGCCGGAACGCCTCTCCACTACCCGGTAATCCACGGATAATCTGGTATTCTCAAACAGGAACGTATAATCAAAAGTGGCGCCAATTTTTGCCGGTATCCGGTTTACCACTTCGCCGCTGGGCGAAACCACCCCGATAGAAAAAATATTCGGGGATTCTCCCCATAATTCAATGATAAATCCGTTCTGATTATCCGCCACACGAATTTCCACAGTTTCACTTTCACCGGTAATCCTGCCGGAGTAATGATGTCTGGCGCTCCCTTCATTTCCGTTGGCTACCACAACGCCAATACCGTTCCTGCCCGCCGCATTATTTAAAAAATCTCCCATAACAGAACTTCCGTTATGGGGTCCCTGACTGCATCCAAGAGCGATACAGATAATGACCGGACGCTGCTGCAGCGCTGCGACGGCCCTCATATAAATAATAGCGCTTAAGATATCATTTTCCTGATATGCATCCGCCGATTCATTAATCAGATAATAATCCCTTAAATATTGTTTGGCAGGTTTTAATTTTACCACCACCAAATCCGCAGAAGGGGCAGGGCTGGCAAAAGACATTTCCTCATTGATGTTTCCTGCGGCAACGCCTGCCACAAACGTTCCATGGGCGCTGTTTTCGGCCAGACTGTCCAGTAACCGGGAATTCTCTTTTGTAAGTTCCAGATTAATTGTCTCACGGGTAAGCTCACTGCCGTAACTCTGTGCCCTGGGCGGTTCCAGAGTCTGATTGGTCTGGTCCCAGGCGCTGAGAATCCTGGTGGTTCCGTCCGAAAAACGGAAAGCTTCATGATAGGGATCAATTCCATCATCTATGATGCCTATTATGGTTCCGCTTCCCTTTAAATTTAATCCTGGCAGGTTCTGTAGCCGTAAAGCCCCGGTGGCTTCTACCGATACTGTATCTAATTTTCCATATAACTTAGGTATGGACTGATAATCATGCCTTGCTAACGAAATAGGAAGAGCCCTTTCTAACGGTTCAAATACAGTTCCGTAGCTGATGCCAATAGGAGTAGGACATTTGTCTTTATACGTCTCCAGAAAAGCTTCTACATTTGAAGCAAATTCCACTATAAAATCGGCATAATCTTCTGACATAATAACATCTCTGCAATTCATTTATGTTCTCCCGGATTCACGCAAACTCTGCTTAAATATATATTATGTCATTCCGACGGTTTTGTTATTGTGATTCTTTCTCAGACGGAAACGGCAGGGCATCTGTTCCCCGCATTTCAATTACCGGACCGCCTTTCTTTTCTATATATTCCCTTGTAATAATCACTGTGCCGATATTGTCGTCTTTCGGTATCTCAAACATAATATCCAGCATAAATTCTTCTATAATGGAGCGCAATGCCCTGGCACCCGTTTTCTTCTCGATAGCTTTTTCCGCAATGGCTTCCACGGCACCGTCGTCAAATATAAGCTGAACCTCATCCAGTTCCAGTAATTTCTTATATTGCTTCAAGATGGCATTTTTCGGCTCTTTTAATACCTGGGCCAGCATTTCTTTCGTCAATCCGTCCAGTGTAAACAGAATCGGCAGACGTCCCAGAAACTCCGGTATCATGCCATAAGTTTTCAGGTCGTCGATAGTAACCTGCCGGATCAGGTCATTGACATTATCATATTTATCCTTTAAATCCGCAATAAATCCGATGGAAGCCTGTTTATTTAACCGCTCTTTAATAATATCTTCCAAATCCGGAAATGCTCCGCCGCAGATAAATAAAATATTACTGGTGTTGACCGTTGCCAAAGGCACCATTGCGTTTTTGCTGTTGGCCCCTACCGGAACCTCCACTTCACTGCCTTCCAGCAGCTTTAATAATCCCTGCTGTACACTTTCTCCGCTCACATCTCTGGTGGAAGCATTTCTTTTTTTGGCAATCTTGTCGATTTCATCAATAAATATAATACCCGTTTCCGCCTTATCCACATCATTATCTGCCGCCGCCAGAAGCTTTGATACCACACTTTCAATATCGTCGCCGATATAACCTGCCTCCGTCAGCGATGTGGCATCCGCAATTGCAAGAGGCACGTCCAGCAGCTTTGCCAGTGTTTTTACCAGATAAGTTTTTCCGGAACCAGTAGGTCCGATCATAAGCATATTGGACTTTTCTATTTCAATTCCGTCCGTTTCATTTACTGCGATACGCTTATAGTGATTATAAACACCGACGGATATTACCTTTTTTGCATATTCCTGTCCAACCACATATTCATCCAGCTGCTCTTTAATCTTATGGGGAGCAGGAATCTTTTTTATATCGATTCCCGAGCGTTTCTTCTCTCCTGTTTTTTTCTTCTTAAGTTTCTGCCTTCTCGGTATATCCCCCTGCAAATCTGCAAGATTTACAAACCGGATACTTGGAATTTTTTCCGAAACTTCTTCTGTTTTTTCCTTTGGCGTATTCTGTTCGTCAGAATTTTCCTTCGACGAACTGCCATTATCAGTGGAACTGCTGCTTCTCTGTTCCGGTTTCTGTGTTCCGTTCATCATGGACATTAACTGACTGACATCCATTCCTCCGAAATTCATACCGTTTAAATCATTCATATTAAATCCCATACCATTGGTATCCATGGCATCGAAGGTCCGCTGGAGACAGTCCGGGCATATGCAGATATTTCCCGGCATAATCACCTGTTTTCCTGTTTTGCTTTCCGGTCTTCTGCAAATAAAACATATTTTTTCATATTCTGCATCGTCATCCATAATTTCTTTCTCTCTCATATCTTCTGACATAGGTTTCCTCATCTCTCTCTATTATCTTTATTCTAGCATTTTCTATAGCAATACACAGGCATACCGTCTTTCATCACCGATTTGCTCTCTCCCTGTATCAGCGGCAGTACATAATCAATAAATCCCTGCTGTATATCTGTTCCATCCTCGCTAATCCATTCTCTTGGTACTGTCTTTTCCTGATTACATACAAGAGAACAATCCACACAGTTACATTCAATCTGATAACCATCTTTATTATCATTACGCTCAAATGCAATCATCTTTCCCGTTTCACCGTTTAAACATGCTTTTACGCCGTAACTGCCTGCCAGAATCGCTTCGTTTATATCCGTAAGAGAGGCCAGCGCCGCCTTGCATCTCTGGTTGACATTTAACTCTACGGAGCGCACCTTCACTCCCAGCTCTTCTTTAATGACATTTTCAAGATATTTGCCGCAGCCGGTCAGCATTTTATGACCAAAGGAATCCAGACCGGCATTGCCGGAATATTCACAGATAAAGGTGCCGTCTTTATCCTTTATTCCTTCGGATACACATACAATCACATTATTTCTCTTATAAATTTCCTGTCTGACCCGTTCTACAAAATTTTTGATATCAAACTCCACTTCCGGCAAATAAATCAGTACCGGATTATCCCCTTCATATTTTCTGGCCAGAACGCTGGCGGCAGTAATCCATCCCGCATGGCGCCCCATCAGTTCAATTATGGTAACGGAGCTCGTATCATAAACATTGGCATCCAGTACAATATCCCTTACTGTGGTGGCTACATATTTCGCTGCACTGCCAAACCCTGGGGAATGGTCCGTAAGTATCAGATCATTATCAATGGTTTTCGGTACGCCGATGATTCGGACAGGGCTGTTCGTCATTCCGGCATAAAGGGATAACTTATGAACTGTATCCATGGAATCATTTCCTCCAATATAAATAAAATACCGGATATTCAGTTCATGAAACTTTTTAAAGATCAGGGAATAAACCGAATCCTGCATGGAATCCGGCAAACGGTACCGGCAGGAACCCAGATAAGCCGCAGGCGTATTCTTCAGCAGTTCAATCTCCTCCATGGGAATCTCCTTCAGAATATCGATTACTTTTCCGTCAATGAAACCTTCAATACCGTTTATCATACCATATACTTTATTAATTTTATCTTCGTTTAAAACTGCCTCCCTAATCACTCCGTACAGACTGGCATTAATAACTGTGGTAGGACCGCCGCTTTGGCCTACTGCAATATTGTACTTTTCTTCCATCCTCATTGCCTCCGTTTATATAATTGCAAAAAATGTTCTTAAAAAATATACTGTATGTTATTTTACACGAAATTATACAAATATAATAATACTTTAAATGGAAGAAAAACACAAGTTTTTTATGCAGATGAAGTATCTCCCTGAAATAGAGTAGAGAAATAACTGCAAGAGTTATCTCCCTCTCATTGAACCGTACGTACGGGTCTCGTATACGGCTCTACAACTTATATTCCAACCTATCTTAGATAGTAATTTAAAGGATTGAGCAAACCTGCTCCGTCC
>JAAWEK010000030.1 GCA_022794265.1 Lachnospiraceae bacterium | reverse complement strand
GGCACGCCGCCAGCGTTCATCCTGAGCCAGGATCAAACTCTCGTTAAAAAGTTTTCCCGGATCCAGAACGACGTTAGCCATTCTTATCCGACACATCTTCATGTGTTCTGCTGTTCTTTTTGGATACTGTCTTCCGACAGTATTCGCATTTGATGTCTTACATCTTGAAAAATTTGGAATTTTTCAGGGATGGTTGATACTGTTTAGTTTTCAATGTTCATTCTTTATTTGGCTTGCTGTTTGACCAGCTCGAATATTATAACACTTCATCAATATTTTGTCAAGAAGTTTTTTCAAAATATTTCCAACTTTTTTTTTACGAAGTACAACGGAGAAGGAGGGATTTGAACCCTCGCGCCGCTATTAACGACCTACTCCCTTTCCAGGGGAGCCCCTTCAGCCACTTGGGTACTTCTCCAAGTCAAGCCAATCCATAAATCTTTATGACTTATGTAACGGAGAGGGTGGGATTCGAACCCACGCGCCCTTGCGGACAAACGGTTTTCAAGACCGCCTCGTTATGACCACTTCGATACCTCTCCAAAGCGTCGCTTGTTTATTTTACCTTAGACCAGATAATTTGTCAAGCATTTTTTATTTTTATTTTATTCTCTCATGCACTGTTTTTCAGCGCGAAAAGAAGTATATCATTCTTACTCTCTAATGTCAACATTTTTTTGCAAATTTTTCAGTATAATTTATGTGATAGATACTATTGATAAACCCACAACACTAAAAATCAACAATTCCGTTTCAAAAGAATACCTTCCATAAATACCAGATCCTCTTTTGTCGTCACCTTTATATTCTCATAACTTAATTCCACCATCCGGATTTCCTTTCTCAAATGCGGATGTCCATACATTTCCAGAACCATCGCATCATCCGTAACAGCTGGATTCTCGTCAGACATCATCTTTTCATAGGCATCCCGTATCCCTGAACAGCTAAACACCTGAGGTGTCTGTACCTGCCATAACCTGCTCCGTTCCGGCGTGTCCGTCACGCAATGATTTGCATCAACGATTTTAATCGTATCTTTTACGGGCATTCCGGCAACACATGCTTTAAATGTTTTCATCTGTGACAGCAGCATATTAATCTGCTCCGGCAGAATAAGGGGTCTGGCCCCATCATGAATCAGAACATTATCCGCTCCTTCCACTTGTTTCAGTGCATTATATACGGAATGATAGCGTTCTTTTCCTCCGTAGACCAGATGTTTGATTTTATGAAATGCATATTTGTTAATAATAGCCTCTTCCACATAATTCCTGTCCTGCTCTGAAATTACCAGTATGATTTCATCCACAATACTGTTTTCAAATGCAGCTAACGTATAATAAATTACCGGTTTTCCCAACACATCAATATACTGTTTCGAAACGCTGCTTCCCATACGCGTTCCTTTGCCGGCAGATAATATAATTGCCACATTACGCATATACCGTTTCACCACCTTTTAAATTCTTTCTCCAAGTTTTAAGTTTGGAACTGCATTCAAATCATACCCGTGTGTAATGCCTTTTAAAAATTCATAATATGCAGCTACACCAATCATGGCTGCATTGTCTGTACAATACACCGGTGAAGGATGATAAAAATCTATTTTTTCTTTTTGACAGATATCTGTAAAAGCCTTTCTGACAGCACTGTTCGATGCAACTCCCCCTGCAATGGCAAACTTATTCCATCCTGTATTTTTCAGTGCCTTCAGCGAATGAGAAACCAGAACATCTACTACAGCCTTTTGGAAGGATGCCGCGATATCTGCTCTGTTATATTGAATTCCCTTCATTTCACAGGAATTAATGTAATTTAATACCGATGATTTTAAGCCGCTGAAACTAAAATCATATTCCGCTCCCACAATCGCTGCCCTTGGAAAATCTATAGCCTCAGGATTTCCCTCCTTTGCCAGCTTATCTATTTTGGGGCCGCCCGGATATCCCAGACCAATAGCTCTGGCCACTTTATCAAAGGCTTCTCCCGCCGCATCATCCCTGGTGCGTCCTATCACCTCATATTCTCCATAATCATTTACCAATACAAGATGAGTATGGCCTCCTGAAGCCACCAGACAGACAAACGGCGGCTCCAGTTCTTTGTTTTCTATATAGTTCGCTGAAATATGTCCCTCTATATGATGAACTCCCACCAGCGGCCTGTCCAAGGCAAAAGCAAGTGCTTTTGCTTCGGCGACACCTACCAGCAACGCCCCCACCAATCCCGGTCCATAAGTTACTCCAATCGCATCGACATCATCAAAGGTTATTTCCGCCTCTTTCAAAGCCTGGCGAATTACGGGATTAATATTTTCAATATGTTTTCTGGAAGCAATCTCTGGTACCACTCCGCCGTAAAGGGTATGAATCTCAATCTGAGTAGAAATAACATTTGATAAGACCTCCCTGCCATTTCTGACAACGGAGGCCGCAGTTTCATCACACGAGCTTTCTATTGCTAAAATTATCTTTGAATCGCTCTTATTCATCTTTTTCATTTTCTGCAAGCGACCAATACAATATCTTCCATCGGCCTGCTTCATCCTTTCTTAATGTAAACCTCTGTATGGTTCTGGAGGTCCCGGCACTGCTCTTTGTATAATAAATACAGTCAAGCATTGCATATTGCTTTCCCTCAAGGGTTTTATACTGAACATCATAGCTGTTGGCAAGGATAAATGAAGATATTGTTTTCTTTTCTGATTTATATGTAGAAATATCTTCTTTCAGATTATTATAATAAACATCAAACGGATTTCGTTCCAGCAACTCATCATCCATAAGGCCCTGGGCCATTTTTGCCAGTTTCGTCAGTTCTTCTTCCGAAATCTTTGCACCATAATAGCAGGTAATAATCCGGTTATATGTCCGAATAACTTCTCTTGGCGTATCCGGATATGATTTATCCAGATCTTTGCTGAGAAGTTTGGAAACTTCTGATATGTCCACATTGGTATTTCCCTTTTTTGCACTGCTTTTTGTAGTAGAGTAAAAATAAAACAGAATTCCGATGCCGGCCAATATCAGAAGAATAATTAGTGTTCTATACTTTTTCAGTCCCTTTTCTTTTGATTCCTTTTTCACACTAATCCCTCCCTTTCCTAATAATATGGTTAAAAAACTTATTCATCCTCAAATGCAATCTCTATACTCTTTCCGTCCTTCCCCGGAAATGCATCCGGAAAAATCTTTTTTACATCACCCATATATTCTTCCGGCCGGATTAATGACGGACTGTAATGTGTCAGCCACATCTGCTTTGGAGATGCTTCTTTTGCCAGACGTGCCGCTTCATAGAATGTCATATGCTTATACTCTTTGGCTTTGGATTCTTTTCCTTTTTCCCCATACATTCCTTCACAAATAAATAAATCTGCGCCTTTTGCATTTTCCGATATACCCGGAACCGGTCTGGTATCCGTACAGTAAGTAACTTTAATACCTTTTCTTTCAGGTCCCAGCACCATATCCGGTGTGAATTTTTCATCACCTGCCTCTATCGTTTCTCCCTTCTGTAAAAGATTCCAGTACTCCTTTGGTATATGCAGTTCATTGGCACGCTCAACAGAAAATTTTCCTTTTCTTTTTATTTCTAAAGTATAACCATAACATATAACATTATGATTTACCCGAAAAGCGGTAATACAATAACCATTAATCTCAATCTGTTGCTGCTGCTCATGAAGTTCAATAAAACGAATCTCAAATGGAAGTTCTGGTGCAATCATACGCATCGCATTTACTACACGCTCTAATCCTTTTGGACCAATTATGGTCAGAGGTTCCGTCCTCTCTGCATTGCCCATGGTGAGCAGCAATCCTGGTAACCCGCTGATATGGTCCGCATGGAAATGAGTAAAACAGATTACATCAATTGGTTTAAAGCTCCACCCCTTCTCTTTAATGGCAATCTGCGTTCCTTCCCCGCAGTCAATCAAAAGACTGCTGCCATTATATCTGGCCATCAGTGCAGTAAGCCATCGTTTCGGAAGGGGCATCATCCCTCCTGTTCCCAATAAACATATATCCAACATAATTAACCTCATTTCCAGCTTCACATTTTTCTGTCATTCTTTATTCTTTTTCTTATTTTAACATATTTTGTTAAAAAATTAAATATTCTATTTTTATAATAATTCCCTGTTTTCTTTAATATCTACAGGTATCTTAAATTGTTTCACCATAGTATCATAACACTTTTCACAGATATCAAACGAATGCATTTCCCCATCTTTACCTGAAAAATATCCCCAATTGCAGTCAACCGAACATACTCCTTCCATCACTATCCCCTTCTCCATTTTCATTTCATTTCCACAGATATTACACTTCATCTTTATTACTTTATTTTTTTGTGTCAGACTGTATTTTCTCATCTTATCTCCATTCCCTCTGATTTGTATATTATTTTATGATTAAATATTATACAGTTTTTCAAAGGTATATCCTAGTGGAAATTGATGTTAACGGTTACTTTCTTTTCCACATTATAAACGCATCTTCCGCGGGACATTCATAAAAATTTTTTCTCTCTCCTTCAATTTGAAAACCTGCCCGTTCATATAAACATATTGCCGGACAGTTGCTTTTCCTGACCTCCAGTGTCAGGGCCTGATAACCTTCTGCAAATATCCGTTTCACAGCCTCCTGCAAAAGCTGCTTTCCATAGCCCTTTCCCCTGTGAATTTCCGATACTGCAATATTTGTTATATCTGCCTCATCTATGATTAGATACATACCTATATATCCAATAATTTCCTGATTATCCTCATATACCAGAAAAAGAGAATTCTGATTGTCTACTTCCTGTTCCAGCGACTGTTCTGACCACGGCCGTGAAAAACACTGACGTTCCAATTGTGCCACGGATTTTATATCTCTATGCTCCATTTTTCTTATCACGATTTATACGCTCTCTTTCCGCCTGAGACATACGCAGGTAATCCGGTACATGATAATCCGAAGATTCCGTCCTGCCTTCCCTGTAGTAAATCATTCCCAAAGCTGCAACGGAAGCCGCTCTCTGACGGTTCATATTAACAGGAGCGTAGCTGTGTTCCACTCTAAGTTTTTCATCCAGCACTTCCCTGTAAACCGGAGTCCCGTCTCCCAGAAAAATAACAGAACGTCCCTTTTCATTTAATATTTCAATCAACTCTTCAACAGCAATTGCACATTGCTCCGTCACTGTTGTCTGACAGCCGTTGGTATTTTCAAATATACCGGTATAGACCTGGTTTCTTCTGGCATCCATAACCGGACAGATATACCGGTCTGTAAACTGAATATTATAGGCCAGTCCCTCTACTGTAGGAACGCTGATTAACGGCTTATCCCATGCCAGTCCCAGACCTTTTGCGGTTGCTGAACCAATCCGCAATCCGGTAAACGACCCCGGTCCGGCAGATACCGCAATGGCATCGATTTCTTTTTTATCGGCTTCCGTAATTTTGAATATCTCATCAATCATTGGCAACAATGTCTGGGAATGTGTTTTTTTCTGATTTGTCGTATATTCGGCAATCACTCTGTCTTCATCCGCCAATGCTACGCTCGCCACCAGAGACGAGCTTTCTATTGCTAAAATCATTTTTTACCGTTCCTTTTCTAAAAATTTATGTCACAGTTATCTTTCTATAGTCATAGCTTTTATTCAATGCCTTCTCAATTCTGACATTCTTTCTTCCGGCTGGCAATATCTCCCGAATTAGTTCTGCCCACTCAATCAGACATACGCCTTCACCAAAGAAATAATCATCATATCCTATCTCTTCCATTTCCTCCACATCTCCCAGCCGGTAAACATCGAAATGATATAAAGGCATTTTTCCCGACTCATAGGTTTGTAAAATAGTAAATGTAGGACTGTTGACGTCCTCAGTAATCCCCAATCCACTGGCAAATCCCTGGGAAAACACCGTTTTTCCAACTCCCAGTTCACCGGAAAGACAATATATTTCTCCCGGCTTTGCCTGTTTTCCCAGCTGCTTGGCGATTTTAAACGTTTCTTCCGGAGAATTACTCTCAAAAATCATACTGCTCATCCTTTCCGCACCTTTCATTTGAGGTTACATTTTAAACTTATAACAGGAAGTATTATCTTCCATTAAATTTTTTAAACTCTGATACTGGTCTCCGATATCTTTTTTCGGCAGAATAAATGCCCGGACAGGTGATAAATATATTATAACTGATTTTTTCGTGGTGATAACCTTCATCACTTCCTGCCAGTCATTATGCGCTGTTTCCTCATTCCGGTGGATTTCAATGCCGTTATTATCAAATATATAGTTTAGCGGCACCGTAAAATTCTTTTTTACCTGCCGCTTTGACCGTAAATAGTATTCAATCGGCTCAATTATGGTGAACATCAGGGCAAAAAACAGCAGCAACGCTTTCTGCCATCCACTGAACTGATTCCAATAGACCACCAGTCCCGCTGCAGAAGCAAGGCTGAATAATACCGCAACGGTTCCACGAATGGTTTTATAATTATTATTCATTGTAAATTCAAACATTTCGGAAACTCCGATTTCTGTTTTTATTTCTATTTTATTCATTTTCGTCCCATTCCTCTCTTCAGCATATTCTGCACAATCCAGTATGAATTGTATGGTTTTTCTTTGTTGACATTATATCATACTGAATTTAATAAGTGAAGCAGAATAAAAACAGGGATACGCTTCCGCGCCTCCCTGCTATGTACCTTTTTGATATAATCTAATAAAAGTCTAATTTAATAAAAACCACGGAACAGATTTTCAAACTCATCTGTCAATGCACAATTATAAGCACAGATTGTAGCATTCGGAATAATGGCAAATACCAATGCGACTCCTGAAACAATTATAGCGATAACTGCCAGCATACCAAGCTTCTGCCCCTGTTCCTTCGATAAAAATGCTATAATTCCTCCTGCAACCGCAAGAATCGCTGAAATAACAACACCGATAATCCATAGTGACATTGTAAATCCATCGCCGGATTCAATCGATGCTTTTGGACTTCTGGCACATGTTACAATATTAAAAACAAATGTTAAGAAACAACCCAGACAGGCACATCCAAGCCCTATATACTCAAACATTTTCTTTGCAGATATTGGTCCGTTGGTATTAAACAAATTGCTATCCATAAAATATCCTCCTTTAATAAATCTTTTCTTTTCGACTTATGTCAAATAATAACATATTTTCTATTCATTTACAATCTTTTATTTTTTATTTCCTGCTGTTTCTCCTCCATATATTTCATTTATGGATATAAACACCTGAATTGACAATATTATCCCACGTAACCTATAATAGAAAAGATGATTTTCTATTTTAAAATGGAGGTATTATTTTGACAAGCAATATTATAACGACACTGGCTAACGAGCTAAACGTCAAAGTCTGGCAGATTGAAGCCACCATCAGACTGATTGATGAAGGAAATACAATTCCTTTTATTGCCCGTTACCGAAAAGAAGCCACCGGTTCCCTGAACGACGAGACCCTGCGTCTGCTGGATGAGCGTCTGACCTATCTGAGAAATCTGGATGACAGAAAAAATCAGGTAATCACCGCAATAGAAGATCAGGGAAAATTAACAGATGAATTAAAGAAGAAAATAGAAGAAGCGGCCACCCTGGTTGCCGTTGAGGATTTATATCTGCCTTACCGGCCGAAAAAACGGACCCGGGCCACCATTGCCAAAGAAAAAGGACTGGAACCTTTGGCCGATTACATTTTTACACAGGTAAAAGACTGCTCCGTTTTGACGGAAGCGGAAAAATACATAGATATCGATAAAGAAGTAGTATCCACTCAGGATGCCATAGCCGGGGCAAGGGATATTCTTGCGGAACGTATTTCAGATAATGCCGCCTTCCGCTCTTATATCCGTACATTTACATATAACAACGGTAAAATTCTTTCATCTGCCAAAGACAAAGAAGCGGAATCCGTTTATGAAATGTATTATGAATTTGAGGAAGCCGTAAAAAAGATAGCCGGACACAGAATTCTTGCCATTAACCGCGGTGAAAAAGAAAAGTTTTTATCGGTTAAAATTGATGTTTCAGAGGATGATATCCTTTCTTATCTGGTTCAGAAAAATGTTAAACATACAAATGCCGAAGCTGATGAGATTATTTCCGAAGCAGTTAAGGACAGTTATAAACGTCTGATTGCCCCTGCTATTGAACGTGATATTCGGAATGAACTGACCGAAACTGCAGAAGACAGCGCCATAAAAGTTTTTGGCAGGAACTTAACACAGCTTCTTATGCAGCCGCCCATTGCCGGACAGGTTGTTTTAGGCTGGGACCCTGCTTTTCGGACAGGCTGTAAACTGGCAGTTGTAGATTCCACCGGAAAAGTTCTGGATACAGTTGTGATTTATCCTACAGCTCCCCAGAATAAAGTGGAGGAAGCTAAAAAAATCGTATTAAATCTTATAAATAAATATGATATTTCTCTTATTTCCGTTGGTAATGGTACTGCTTCCAGAGAATCTGAAATGGTAATCGTGGACATTATAAAGGAATCCAAAAAAAAGGTATCCTATGTTATCGTAAATGAAGCCGGCGCCTCGGTTTATTCTGCCAGTAAACTTGCTACGGAAGAATTTCCAAATTTTGATGTGGGGCAACGTAGCGCCGCTTCCATTGCCCGGCGTATTCAGGACCCTTTGGCAGAACTGGTTAAGATAGACCCTAAATCCATTGGTGTTGGACAGTATCAGCACGATATGAATCAGAAAAAATTGACCGAAGCATTAAATGGTGTTGTAGAAGATTGTGTAAATCGTGTAGGTGTGGATTTAAATACGGCTTCTGCCAGTCTGCTGGAATATATTTCCGGTATTTCAAAAACTATTGCAAAAAATATTGTAAAATATCGGGAAGAAAATGGAAAATTTACCAATCGAAAACAGTTATTAAAAGTGGAAAAGCTTGGTCCAAAGGCATTTTTGCAATGTGCCGGTTTTATGCGTATTACTGGAGGAGATAATCCTTTGGATGCAACCAGTGTTCATCCGGAATCTTATGATGCTGCCGTTTCTCTGCTAAAAAAACTTGGATTCAAGCTGGAAGATTTGGCAAATTCCAAAATTACCGGTTTAAACCTAATGGTAAAGGATTTCAAAAAAACTGCTGATGAACTGGGAATTGGCGAAATTACATTACATGATATTATTACTGAAATAGAAAAACCGGGCAGAGACCCCCGGGAAGAAATGCCGAAACCTATACTCAGAACCGATGTTCTTGAAATGAGTGATTTGACACCAGGCATGATTCTTAAGGGAACCGTTCGAAATGTCATTGACTTTGGTGTATTTGTAGATATTGGTGTACATCAGGACGGACTGGTACATATTTCACAAATTACGGAACGCTTTATCAAACACCCACTGGATGCGGTCAGTGTCGGCGATATTGTAGATGTAAAAGTAATGAGTGTGGATGTGGCAAAAAAGAGAATTCAGCTGACTATGAAATTATAATTTTAAATATCAGTTAAATTAGAAAAAGCAGTTAATCATTGAGACTAACTGCTTTTTTCTTTATTCAAACAAATGATTAATAATCGTATGCCCTTCCGCAATATAAATTCCGGAATCTTTTGCATCTTTTTCGTTATAATTATAAGTCTTATCCAGTTCATTCATACTGTCATACAGCATATACGGTACCGGCTCACTGGTATGGGTTCTGACACAAATCGGTGTCGGATGGTCCGGAAGTACCAACATGCGGAACGGTTCTCCTGAATTCTTTAACTGTTCATAAACAGGCTTTATCACCCGTTCATCCAAGTACTGTATTGCCTGAACCTTACGTTCTACACTGCCCTGATGTCCCATTTCATCCGGTGCTTCTACATGAACATAGACAAAATCATATCCTTCCTTTAAAAGTACGTCTGCCGCTGCCTGTGCTTTACCTTCATAATTGGTATGAAGGGTTCCATCTGCGCCTTCTACTTCAATAACCTTCATCTTAGCACCCACCGCAATTCCTTTTAACAAGTCTACTGCTGAAATCATGGCGCCTTTTTTATGATTTTTTTCTTCAAACGAAGTAACACACGGTTTTGTTCCAGCTCCCCAGAACCATATGGAATTAGCAGGATTTAACCCCTTTTCCATTCTTGCTTTATTAATCGGATGGTTTGCCAGGATATCATAACTTTTTTTCATCATTTCCCGAAGCTGCTGCTGTGCCGGAAGATGCTGGCCTATTACCTGACCCAGTACATCATGAGGCGGCGTCAGCTCTGTTACCTGTCCCTTATCCCAAACTGTCAGATGTCTGTAACTGGTACCCACATAATATTTAAACATATCATCTTCCAGTTCTTTCTTAACAGCCTCTAAAAGCACTGCCGCATCTTCTGTGGAAATCTCACCAGCACTATGGTCAATAATTGTCTTTTCTTCATACGATTTGTCATCATAAGATACTGTTACAATATTACAGCGGATTGCCACATCAGTATCCTTCATATCCACTCCGATACTGAGAGCCTCTAACGGAGAACGTCCTGTATAATATTTCTTCGGGTCATATCCGATTACCGACAGATTGGCGGTATCGCTTCCAGGTTTCATCCCTTCCGGAATGGTATGTACCAGTCCCACTTCTGATAATTTTGAAAGCTTATCCATTGTTGGAGTATCCGCATACTCCAGCGGAGTCTTATTTCCTAATGCTTCAATCGGCCGGTCTGCCATCCCGTCTCCAAGTATAATTATATATTTCATATAAATCAATTCCTTTGCCTGTTTTAATACTAATCTTCCATTCGGATTCTTGTAATCACACCTTCCACTTTATTTGCCGCCTCTTCGTATTTTTCCTCTGTAATCACATCTGTTACAAATCCAAATTCACCTTCTACACCTTCTGCCAGAATCACTTCCACTTTGCCAAAGGCAGCTTCCACTTCCTGCAGCTTATCTTCCGCACTGCCGCTTACTCTGACAAAGAATTTCTTTTCGGATAATCTGATATCCGTTAATTCCAGTTTCTTACTGCTCCAAAATGACATAATATTGGTATTTAAATGTTTCACAGCATCTACAATATCGGAAACAACCGCACTGGCAGTCGGTAATTTACCTGCTCCGCTTCCGTAAAACATAACATCTCCCAGTACATTACCGTTTACAAGAATTCCGTTAAACACACCGTTTACGCTGAACAGCGGATGCTCGCTGCCAATCATTACCGGTGCTACATAAGCATAGAATTTATCTTCTACTTTGTTGGCCTTTCCGAATAATTTGATAGAGCGTCCCATTTTATTTGCATATTTAAAGTCCACATCCGTTATTTTTGTAATGCCTTCTGTATAAATCTCTTCAAAATCCACGTTGTATCCGTATGCAAGGGAAGCCAGAATGGCAATTTTTCTGCAGGCATCAAATCCATCTACATCTGCAGAAGGATTTCTCTCTGCATAGCCCAGTTCCTGTGCTTCTTTTAATACAGTGTCAAAATCGAGACCTTCTTTGCTCATTTTTGTTAAAATGTAATTTGTGGTACCATTCAAAATACCAGTAATGTGTGTAATCTCATCTGCTGTCAATGACTGGTTCAGCGGACGGATAATCGGAATCCCTCCTCCTACACTGGCTTCAAACAAAAAGTTCCGATTGTGCTTTCTGGCTATCTCCAACAGTTCCGGTCCATGTTTGGCAACCAGTTCCTTATTGGATGTACAGACGCTTTTTCCTTTTTCAAGGGCAGACTTTACAAAAGTATAGGCCGGTTCCACTCCGCCCAGTACCTCAGCGATTACTTCAACTTCCGGATCGTTTAATATTATATTGTAATCATGTACCAGTATATCCATTACCGGGTCTCCTGGAAATTCCCTTAAATCTAATACATATTTCACATGTATATCATTTCCTGCTTTTTTATTAATACTTTCCTGATTCGTATTAAACACTTCCACAATTCCCGAACCTACTGTACCATATCCTAATACTGCTACATTAATCATTACTTTTACCTCACCGCGTTTCCCGGTTTCCTTTCCATAAATATTTCATTCTCTTGCTAAAATTTTCAAATAATGAATTCCTTTTTTTGTTTCTATTTCTTCTATTAATTCCGAAACATTTTTTGCATTTGGCAGTATTTCAATGCTCAATGTCAGAGAAGCCACGCCGTTTATGGGAATTGTCTGATGAATCGTCAGAATATTTGCATTATATTTTGCAATGCTTCCAAGTACCAGGGACAGAAGTCCCGGTTCATCATCCATCTGCAGGACAAAAGTAATCGTCTTGCCTCTGGCATTATCGTGAAACGGAAAAATATCATCCTTATATTTGTAAAAAGAACTTCTGCTGAGTCCCACCTGATCCGTTGCCTCCTGAATGGAAATAGCCTTTTCGGATTCCAGCAGCCGCTTTGCCTCTACCACTTTTAAAAGTACTTCCGGAACAGCCTTCTTTTTCAGCACAAAATATTTTCCGTTATCACTAAAATCCTTTTCACCCTGCACGTTTCCATAACCTTTCTTCATTATTTGTATGTGTGTTTTATATGTATGTCTGACAAACACAGTTGTTTTCCATGCAAAGAATTTTATCACAATAACAGAAAATGTGCAAGCACAACTTCAACATGAAAAAAGACTGCTATATTTTCAGTTTGTACCTGTAAATATAACAGTCCCTTCATCTATGCCATGTCCTGCACCATTTCAGTTAATTCCTGCATTTCCATATCCGACATCAGATTATGAATATCGATGATAATGACAATGCGTCCGTTGCCCGAAATAATCTTTTCCGCATATTTCGTTTCTTTTGATTTAATGATGATGGGAACATCAAAAATCATGTCTTCCGATATATTTTGTATCTCATCCACCTTATCTACTTCAAGGGCAAGCAGCATATCTTCAACTTTTACAATGATAAACTGATTCTCCTCCGATTCATTCAACATCTCTAAATTAAATTTTTTCCGCAGACTGTATACAGGAATCACATCACCTCTCAGATTGATAATTCCTTTAATATTCGGATTGGAATTCGGTATCGACACGACCTGTATCATCTTCTCAATTCCCCTGACTAAATTAATATCCACTCCATAATATTCATTTCCAACTTTAAAAACAACCGGCTTAAACTCTGTCATACTAAATACCATTCCTTTCCATCTTTTTACTGCGTTTTATTCAGACTGCACCATTTAAGATATGCGCTTATGAAAGGCTCTAAATCCCCATCCAGAACTGCCGACACATTTCCACTCTCAAAATTGGTTCTATGGTCTTTAACCATGGTATAGGGTTGCATTACATAAGAACGAATCTGATTGCCAAAATTAATATCTTTTATTTCTCCGCGTATATCCGAAACCTTCTCCGCATTCTCCGCTTTTTTCAGTAAGTACAGTTTCGCTTTCAGCATCTGCATAGCCTTGTCTTTATTCTGAAACTGTGAACGTTCATTCTGACACTGAACCACAATTCCGGTAGGAATATGGGTAATACGGATTGCCGACGAGGTTTTGTTAATATGCTGTCCGCCTGCGCCGCTACTTCGATAGGTATCAATTCTAAGTTCATCGTCATTAATTTCAATGTCGATATCATCCTCAATCTCTGGCATAACATCACAGGATGCAAAAGATGTCTGCCGCTTCCCTGCCGCGTTGAACGGTGAAATCCGTACCAGTCGGTGAACACCTTTTTCAGATTTCAGATATCCGTATGCATTTTCACCATTAATCTGAAGAGTGACAGACTTTAACCCTGCTTCATCCCCATCCAGAAAATCCAGTACTTCCACAGAAAATCCCATTTTGTCCGCAAATCTCTGGTACATACGGGATAACATACTGGCCCAGTCACAGGATTCGGTACCGCCTGCCCCTGCATGAAGCGTTAATATCGCATTATTTCCATCATAGTCTCCAGAAAGCAGTGTGCTTACTTTTAATGTTTCAAAGGACTGGGAAAACTCATTCATCATGGATGTAATTTCATCCAATATACTTTCATCGTTTTCTTCATATCCCATCTGAATCAGCGTTTCAATGTCCTCATACTGACTTTCAAGACTGCTAAACTTCTCTATGATATCCTTTAACCCCTTTAATTCCCGAACAAACATCTGGGCCTTCTCCGGCTCATTCCAAATATCCGGGGACTCTAAATTTCTTTCTATCTCAATAATCCGGTCCTGTTTATTTGCCAGGTCAAAGTGAATCCCTCAATTCTTTAAGCGGTTCCGTATACTGAGACAGACTGTATTTAAACTGATCTAATTCAACCACTCTTATCACTTCCTTCCGCAACATTGCTTATATTTTTTTCCGCTTCCGCATGGACATGGATCGTTCGGATAAACCTTTTCCGACTCTCTTCTCTTTGGTCCTCTGGTAGCAGAATCATCTTTATTAGTTCCGGTTACTTTCGCAACCTGCTCCCGCTCCACCTTCTGTTCCACTCTGACATGCAGCAGAAGTTTTACAGTGTCTTCCCGAATAGCGGCTGTCATGGCATCAAACATATCATATCCACTCATCTTATATTCTACAAGCGGATCTCTCTGTCCATATGCCTGAAGACCAATTCCCTGTCTTAACTGGTCCATATCATCAATATGATCCATCCATTTTCTGTCAATCACTTTCAGAAGAATGACACGCTCCAGTTCTCTGACCTGCTCCGGCTGCGGGAATTCCGCCTCTTTTGCCTCATATAACTTCACTGCTGTTTCTTTCAGCATCTGTTTCAGATCTGCTTTTTTAAACTTTTCCTGCTGTTCTTCTGTCAGACTCACTGGTTCAATCGGGAAGATTGGCAACAGAAGCTGGTTCAGTTCCAGCATGTCCCATTCAGACGGACTCTGGTCTTCCGATATGCAGACATCCACAATATTATCCACGGTATCCGTAATCATCTTATATATGGAGTCCCTCATGTTCTCACCATCCAGAACACGTCTTCTCTCCTTGTAGATGATTTCTCTCTGTTCGTTCATTACCTGGTCATATTCCAACAGGTTCTTTCTGATACCATAGTTATTTCCTTCGATTTTCTTCTGTGCCTTTTCTATAGTGTTGGATAACAGTTTATGCTCAATCGGATCGTCTTCCGCAAGACCCATCGCACCGAAAACAGACATCATCCTTTCCGACCCGAATAAACGCATCAAATCATCTTCCAATGAAATGAAAAATCTGGATTCACCCACATCACCCTGCCGGCCGGAACGGCCACGGAGCTGATTATCAATACGCCGGGATTCATGACGCTCTGTACCGATAATCTTCAATCCCCCGGCAGCACGGGCTTCATCATCCAGCTTAATATCCGTACCACGGCCTGCCATATTGGTGGCAATGGTAACGGCTCCATGTTTGCCGGCTTCTGCCACAATCTCTGCTTCCAGTTCATGAAACTTGGCATTCAATACTTTATGAGGAATTCCCTCCCGTTTTAACATGGCGCTTAATTCTTCGGATGACTCTATGGTTATGGTACCCACCAGAATCGGCTGTCCCGTTGCATGTGCCTGGGCAATCTCTCTTACGATAGCTTTTAATTTACCCTTTCTCGTCTTATATACCGCATCTTGCAAATCCATTCTGGCAATCGGCCGGTGAGTCGGTATTTCAACAACGTCCATTCCGTAAATATTCCGGAATTCCATTTCTTCCGTCAATGCAGTACCAGTCATGCCGGCCTTTTTCTCATATTTATTAAAGAAGTTCTGGAACGTAATGGTTGCCAGTGTCTTGCTTTCTCTCTTTACCTTTACATGTTCTTTGGCTTCTATCGCCTGATGAAGACCGTCAGAATAACGTCTTCCTGGCATGATACGTCCGGTAAATTCATCTACAATCAATACCTGGTCATCTTTTACCACATAATCCTGATCACGGAACATCAGATTATGAGCCCTTAATGCCAATATGATGTTATGCTGGATTTCAAGATTTTCCGGGTCCGCCAGATTCTCGATATGGAAGAACTGTTCTACCTTTTTAACGCCTTCGGCCGTCAGGTTTACAACCTTGTCCTTCTCATTTACAATGAAGTCCCCACTTTCTTCTATCTCTTCCTTCATAATGGCCGCCATCTTGGTAAGCTCGCCGCTTTCGGTTCCTTTTACCAGCTGTCTGGCCAGTATATCACACATTTCATACAGCTTTGTAGACTTTCCGCTTTGTCCTGAAATAATCAGCGGAGTTCTGGCTTCATCAATCAGTACCGAGTCAACCTCATCCACAATGGCAAAATGCAGTCCCCTCTGGACAAGCTGCTCTTTATAAATAACCATGTTATCTCTCAGATAGTCAAATCCCAGTTCGTTATTTGTTATATATGTGATATCACAATTATAGGCATCCCGTCTTTCATTATTATCCATGCTGTTCAATACAACACCCACCGTTAATCCCAGGAATCTATGTACCTGTCCCATCCATTCGGCATCACGGTGCGCCAGATAATCATTAACCGTAACTACATGTACTCCCTTCCCTTCCAGTGCGTTTAAGTATGCCGGAAGCAGACAGGTCTGAGTCTTACCTTCACCGGTCTTCATTTCCGCAATCCGTCCCTGATGAAGAATAATTCCGCCCATAAGCTGTACTTCATAATGCTCTGTATTTAATACTCTTCTGGCAGCTTCCCTGACAACCGCATATGCTTCCGGCAGTAAATCATCCAGTGTTTCACCGTCAGTCAGCCGCTTTTTAAATTCCTTGGTCTTATCTCTTAATGCTTCATCTGATAATCCAACCATTTTTTCTCTCAAATTAACGATTTTTGTCACTAACGGCTGAATTCGCTTTATCTCTCTTTCACTATGTGTTCCAAAAATTTTAGATGCTAAGCCCATTACTTATCTCCTATATCTGGTTATAGTTTATTTTATGTCTATCAATTCAGAACAACATCCTTATCTTCAGGATAAAACTGTCCAATTTAATAGTTTACATATAGATGTTATTGTAACACCCTTTCTTTAATTATTCAAGTCTAATGCAGTTTTAACAAAACATTTTATCTTCGTGAAACAAAATGGGTAATGCATAAAAATCATGCATTACCCTATTATCTTAAATATGGTTGTCCAGCCTTTTTTAGAATTCCGGCTCAATTAAGCCATATGTATTTCCCTTTCTCTTATATACCACATTCACTTCATCTGTTTCTGAATTGGAAAATACATAGAAATTATGTCCCAATAGTTCCATCTGAATACATGCCTCTTCCGGATCCATCGGTTTGATTCCGAATTTCTTGGTCCGAATAATCTTTACGGAGTCATCTTCGTCATAGTCCTTCTCAATGTATTCATCGCTGAAAACTTCTCTTGCCTGCTGTTTTTCAATAATTTTATTCTTATATTTTTTTAACTGTCTCTCAATAATTTCTTCTACAAGGTCAATTGATACATACATATCACTGCTCACCTGTTCGGAACGGATAATATTTCCCTTGACAGGAATCGTAACTTCAATCTTCTGCCTGTCCTTCTCTACACTAAGTGTAACAATAGCTTCCGTATCAGGACTGAAATAGCGCTCTAATTTACCAATCTTCTCCTGTACTGCTGCTCTTAATCCCTCTGTAACATCAATGTTTCTTCCTGTGATTACGAATCTCATGCTGTCCATCTCCTTTTCCCTTTATTGAGAAATCAATGCCAATGCCTGTCTCCAAACACCAGTAAAAATTTCCCGGGGCAACTGCGAAAATAAGAATTTCCCCATTGCATAAATAAACTGAACCTTCTAAACAATTTATTCATGTATCCATTATACCATAATTGCAGATTATTTCAAGAAAAAAGGGGGTTCTTTTTGTCAAGCACTTTTAACAAAATTCTATTGATTTATTAGATGTTAACAAAACGCATGTTTGTGGATAACTATTTAAAGTCACTATTTATTTACTCCACAATTTCGGTGGATAAAGTGGATAACTTCGTGGATAACTCAATAAAGTGGGGTTGTAACGTGAACATTTCGTGGAATCCTTTTAAAGTTATCCACAGAAAAATGTTGTATTTACCATTTTTTTATGTTTCATTAATGTATTATTTTGCTTTGTTTTTGTGCAGTATTTATAGTTCGTGAAAAGTCAATAACGTTATCTTTACTTTATAAATTATAAGATTGCCGTTTTGGGAATTAGGCTTCCGCACCTGCTATTCTCTGTTAAACTTACAAAATCTATATTCATCTTCCTTCATTAAAAATTCAGAAAATATAGATTACTGCAATATATAATTGTATATTCAGCCAACACTCAGCAGCTATACCCGGGGAATGCGTCTGTTAGCCAAACAACAATCTTACAGAAATTCTCTGTCTGAATAGTTCTCTTTACATTAATATCATTTTGTTCTATACTATTAACAGAATCTAAGATATAGTTAAATGGAGGTTTTTACAATGGGAAAAAAAGCAACCAAGGCTGCTGATAATATTTTTTACGTAGCCCGTTATAATGCTGCAAAGAATAATCCGAATTTATCCAGCCGGGAGAATGCTGCAGAATTAATCAATATAGACCGTACCAGACTGGCCAGAATCGAGCTGGGTTCTACCACTCCTTATCCGGAAGAAGTGATACGTATGTCTGAAGTTTATCAGTCGCCGGAATTATGCCACCTGTTCTGCTCTATGGAATGTTCCCTTGGAAAATGTACCATGAGTAAACTGGATATTACCAGTGATTTTGACAGGCTCACCCTTCAGGTACTGGGTTCCATTGAAAATGTTTCCGCATTGAAATCAAAATTAATTGATATTGCGGAAGATGGAAGAATCGCACCGGAAGAGGAAGAAGATTTTGAAGACGTACTGAAGGCTCTTGACCGGATTTCCAGCAATGCCCAGTCTCTGAAAATTTGGGCAGAAAAAAATATTCCAAAACGATTTAAGAAAAGTATAACTGCCGAAGACTAAAAAAGGTTCTTCAAGTCTGATTCAACTTGAAGAACCTTTTTTATTCGATTTTTTAATTTATAATTCTTCTGGCAGTAATCGGAGTCCGATACATATAATCGGATATCTTGATTCCCGTGGCCGGTGTGCTTGCATGAACAACTTGTCCATTACCGATATATAATGCCACATGTCCGATTCCTCTTCCACCGTTGGAATAAAACAGTAAATCTCCCGGAAGCAGGGAATCTATGGATACTTCAACCCCGTTATACGCCTGGTCTGCAGATACCCTGTTCAATCCATATCCAAAATGAGCATATACGGAAAGGGTAAATCCGGAACAGTCTGTACCGTTTGTCAGGCTGGTACCGCCAAGTTTATACGGATATCCTACAAATTGTAATGCATATGCTACAACTGCATTTCTCGTTGCAGATGCAGAATCCGATTCGTTAACTGTATTTTCATATGCCTGCTGTGCCTCCCGGGCTGCCTCTGCCTGTTGTGCACGCTCTGCTTCAGCCGCCTGCCTGTCTCTTTCTGCTGCAGCTTCCCGCTCCGCACGTCTGGCTTCTTCTGCAATCCTGGCCGCTTCTTCCGCTTCACGTGCGCGTTTTGCTTCTTCTTCCAGTTTTGCCTGCTCTTCCTCTAATGTGATAGCCGTATTAAAATGTACTGAAATATCTACATAATCCATGGATACCCAGCCCTGAACGTCGCCGTCAATATCCAGATATACCCAGCCGTCACCATATTGAATTACATCAAACTTTCCACCAGCCGGTATCTGTGTCAATAATTCCGTATCGGTACCCTGGCCGGCTCTGACGTTTAATACCTCTGTTGTAACTGTGGCAAAAACGTTTCTGCACTGCATTGCAATTTCTTCTGCTGCATCTCCGGTAACAAAATATTCTGCTTTAATATATCCCTGAACATTACCAGATTCAATCTTATACCAGTCACCAACCGTTTCTATAATGGTGGCTGCACAATTATTATATATCTTACCTAAAATCTCGCCGTCTGTACTCGGCATGGATCTTACATTTACATAATTATCTACCTGAGACATTGCTATGGTGTCATAAAATGACGGAGCTTCTGTCGTCGGTTCTTCCGTAACCGGTTCTGTTTCAGGCACTGTGGTCTGCGGCTCTGTGGCCGTTTCTGCAGATGTGCTTTCTGCAGCCTCCGTGGAGAAATTCTGATTATCTATATTATCCGTCTGTTCCGGGACCGTATTTTCTGCCGCCATCACAGTCTGTGTTATTAACGCGCTGAGTTCAGCTTTCTGCTCATCTGACTCTGTATTATAGTTATCAAGTACACTTGCAATTCCCGCATTCGGAATATTAACGGAAAGCTCATTTGTCCTGTTCTTTGCATTTATAGTTGTGCATCCAATTGCTGCTGCGATTACTGCACATCCGACTATAATGCTTACATCTTTTCTTTTCACAATTACCGCCCTTTCTAAACTTTCTATGGTATATGTTACAAAACTATTAAAATCTTTTTACATTTTACCACTGCATCCAGTCTTTGTCAACGAAGTTTAATAATTTTACAAAATATGGATATATTTTTCACAATATATGATAAAATACGCATATACAGTCCTTTTTACAGAAGCCCCATTTAAAAACGTGTATATTTTTCTTTCTATCTGATACACTTTTATGAAATATTTATAAAACAATTTATGAAATGAGGATTATTATGAAAAATAAACCAGCAGATTCGAATGATTATGTACTTGTAACTGGCGCCTCCCGGGGAATCGGAAAAGAAACCGCCCTTACTTTTGCTGCCCACGGACATAACCTTATTATTTTATCCAGACAGAATGCGGAGAAACTAGATGAAGTGAAGAACGCAGCCAGACAGTCCGGCGTGAAATGCCTTTCCTTTCTAACGGATGTCTCCGATTATAATTCCGTTCTTCAGTTGAAACAGCGGCTTCAGGATCTGCAGCTTTCAGTCTCTGCTATCATTAATAATGCAGGCATCAGTTTTTTCGGTCTGCTGCAGGACACTGGAATCGAAGACTGGGAACAGGTCATCAATACAAACCTGTCTTCCTGTTTTTATATCTGCAAAGCCTTTATCCCTCAAATGATTGCCCGGCAAAGCGGTCATATCATCAATATTTCTTCGGTCTGGGGAAATGTGGGCGCTGCCTGCGAAGTTGCCTACTCTGCTTCCAAAGGCGGAGTCAATGCTTTTACCAAAGCGCTGGCAAAAGAACTGGCACCTTCCGGCATAAGCGTAAACGCCATAGCCTGTGGTGCCATAGATACTGAAATGAATTCCCGCCTGTCCGATGAAGAACGGCAGGAACTGGAATATGAAATTCCTTTCGGAAGAATGGGAACTGTCTCCGAAACCGCAGAACTTATTTACAGCATTACAGTTTCCAATCCATATCTGACCGGACAAATCATCACATTGGATGGCGGATGGACTTAATGAACCGATTCCGCCTCTATCAGCGACAGTGCGGCTTTTTTATCGCTACAGACACAGAGGATATAAATTCCGCTGTCACCGCCATATGCCACTGTCAGATAATCATCTAGTTTTTTTACTTCTTCCGGTTTATAACTCTCAAAACTTTTTTTTCGTTTATCAATATATTGTTGGGCCAGAGATTCCACATCTTTCAGATTACTGCTCTTTATTACAGTAATTTCATCCGCCCTTGCTGCCGTACTCATATAAGAAACATAAATTTCTGTATCGTCCTTTCCTTCCTTCAATCCGTAGGACTCCAAAACAGCTGCAGGACTTACTTTTGCCATTTCTCCTTCAAATATATTATTCTCTGTCAGTTTCTCCAATATTTTATCCAGCTGCAAATCATCCGGACAGCTGTCAAACACAGCTTCTGCCTTCAACGAGGAGTTCCTGTCCCTGTTTTTGTTTTCGTTGTTACCGCATCCGCTTAAGCCGGCAGCTCCTGTCATTAATATCAGAATAGCAAGACAAATTATACTCTTTCCCACTTTTTTGTTTGAACGGATATTACTTTTTTTATTCATGTTTCCTTCCTTTTTGCTTCTTCGTATTTTATGCGCTGGTCTTCCCAGTAAATTTCATCTTCTTCTGTTATGCTTCGAATTACTTTACAGGGATTTCCTGCCGCTACCACACCGGAAGGAATATCCCTGGTTACCACGGAACCTGAGCCAATCACAACATTATCTCCGATGGTTATTCCCGGGTTAATCACGGTATTTCCGCCAATCCAGACATTGTTTCCTATCGTAACAGGTTTTCCGTACTCTAACAACGTGTTTCTGACACCGGCTGATATGGGATGGCCAGCCGTGAATATATTTACCCGTGGTGCAAAGAATACATTATTTCCGATATGTACCTTATTGACATCCAGTATTATGCAATCATAATTAGCATAAAAATTATCTCCGATTGAAATATTACAGCCATAGTCACAGCGAAACGGAGGTTCTATGTAGTAATTATTCCCCACCTGCTCAAACAACTGTGCAATCAGTTCTTTTCTGTATTCCTGCTGTTCCTCCGTAGTGGAATTAAATAATCTGGTAAGTTTCCGTGACTGCCGGTTATCTGCCGCCAGTTCATCATCCTGTGCAATATATAACTCCCCTGCCAGCATACGTTCTTTTTCTGACATTTTGATTTTTCCTCCTATCTACGGTTTTTGATTCCTAATTGCTTCAAGCATTTCAGGCGCCAGTTTTTCTGCATACTTTAACGCCAGTATTGATTCTATTCCTGACACCGCAGTTGTAAACCATGTCTCTGCTTCTTTCAAATCACCTATTTGAAAATAATACATACCCAGTTCATAACACATTTCTGCACAGCCACCGGAAGCTATATTTTTTAATGCATATTTAAAAAACATGGGAATATCATTTTTAATCCTGCTACATCTTGCAAGAACACAGGCTGCTTCCGCTTTTTCATCCATATCCCTGGAGTCATCCGTAAATGTACTACAGTATACCTTTTCTGCCGGAAGAAAATCTTTGTCTTCACCGGAAATAAACAATTCCTGAGCATACATATGGTGGAGTTTTTTTGATAACCGCTCTCCGTTTTCACCCATGTTTTCAAAAATCGAAAAGTCCCGTTTGGAATGATTCCGTTCCGGCAAATGCAATACTTTAATTTCGCTGTCATATACTACCGGCATCAGCCGCACCGACTCATGAACCCTGTCTGTCCATATAAATTCCCGCAGCCGTTTAAACAGCTTCGGCCGGTACTCTTCATCAAAATTATATACCGTCCCCTGATTTAACTGGCCAGAATATAGCATCTGAACAATATCTATTTCCGGTAGCAGAATTTCTTTTAACTGCATAAATTTCCGCCGGTTTTCTTCATCGATGACCTCGTCCGCATCCGCCTGATATATATATTGTCCTGTAGCTTTGGAAAACGAAAAATTTCTTGCTGCTGCAAAATCATTTTCCCACTTGTAATCATAAATTTTTTCCGTATAACCGGCAGCAATCTGTCTGGTCTTGTCGTTGGAACCGGTATCAACAATAATGATTTCATCGGCAATTCCCTTTAAGGAATCCAGACATCTTGCCAGAACTTTTTCTTCATTCTTTACTATCATACATACGCTTATGGTTATCATGACATACCTCATTTCATACCATTAATTTTTCAATAGTATAACACAAAGAATACAATCATGACAGACTAAATTTTGCTCCCTGTATCCGCAGTTCCTTCTTATAGATAAAGTCTTAACTGATCCGTGAGTTTTTTCTCTAACTCAACTAAATCCTGTACCATGCCCCGAACTTTATTATCCGCTTTTTCATATCGGTTAAGATATTCGCTGACCGATTTGATTCCCATGTTACAGCCGTCAACCATCAGACTGGCGATTTCATGGTCTGTGGGGTCAATGGAATATTTTACATTGATTTTCAGCCATGACATGGCATCTGCCATAGGACTTGGGTCTTTTTCAGATGCACCGTATTCATTTAACAGTTCGTGAGTCTTATCACCTATTTTTGTATGTTCCTCAATGGACTTTTGTATTATTTCTTTCAATTCCTGTTGCTGAATTCGTCCTTCTACTTCTTTCAAACTGTTCACTGCCGTTTTTACACCTGCATTACATTCCTTTAATAACTCTATGGTATCGTTTTGCATACTGTCCCTCCAATTCTTTTCTGTTAATTACATTTCATGTTAACATAGTAATAGATGTTATTAATATGTGCAGGTTAAAATATTATATACATATATAAATTTACATTCTTAAACCTTAAACATTTAACCCCTTATCCGTTTCACAGCCCATCACCAGATTTAAGCACTGAATTGCAGCCCCGGAAGCACCTTTACCCAGATTGTCAAACTGTGACATCACTAAAACCCTGTCCTCATTACCGGTAACATAAATCCTCAGTCCGTCCCATCCACTGCAGCTGTTTCCTGAAAGCAACCCGTTATATTCAGATTCGGCCCCCAAAGGCATCACATGAACAAACTTCTGCCCTTCATAATATTTCTCAAAATATTCCTGAATAGCTTCTGGTGTCTGGCAGCCGGTAAGCATATCCGTATATAACGGGAGCGTAACCAGCATACCGCTATAATAGTCCGCAACTATAGGTGAAAACAGTGGCATTTTCTGCAGACCGGTAATTTTCTGCATTTCCCTTAAATGCTTATGCTGCTGGGAGAGCGCATACTGTCTTGGTGCATCATATTCGGAAGCTCTGTCATTTTCTTCATATTCCGCTATCATCTTCTTTCCTCCACCGCTGTATCCGGTCAGTGAAAAACTGCTGACCGGATAATCCTTCGCCATAATCCCTCCGGTTATCAACGGATAAACAAGAGATATGAATCCAGTGGCATGACATCCGGGAACCGCAATCCGCTTTCCGTTACGTACAGCATTTTCATGCTCTTTGGATAATTCCGGAAATCCGTAGGCCCAGCCTTCCTCTGTCCGGTGAGCCGTAGACGTATCTATCACAATTACGTTTTCGTTTTCAACCAATGATACGGATTCTCTGGCTGCTCCATCCGGCAGACATAAAAAGGTTATATCCGATTCATTGATCAGGCGTTTTCTTTCATTTAAATCCTTTCGAAGTTCAGAAGAAATCTTAAGCAACTCAATATCTTCACGATTTTGAAAACGCTCATGAATCCTTAATCCTGTAGTTCCTTCGCTTCCGTCTATAAATATCTTCTTCATTCTGATTCCCATAGATATCACGCAACTATCTGTGATATCCTTTTTCCTTTCTGATAAAAATTTTACTAGGTGATTGCAACCTCTTTTACAATTATCCTGTCTCCCTCTACTATAAACTTAATATTCATATCTGCAAACCGGAATCCATAAATCCTGTCTTCATTCTGCTGGTAACCCGGTCTGGGATCCTGTGCCAGTATTCCCGTAACGGCAGCTCTTTTCCCGGGCGGTATCCGTTCCAGAAGTTCCTGACTAATTACCGGCTGCAAACGATAATCTTTCACCTGTTCTGCAAATCCGGAACATGCCTCGGGATGACAGTCGCAATATGTGATATACGGCTTTATATCATATACCGGAGTTCCGTTTTTAATGTCCGCACCTGTTACTGTTAAAACCGGTGCTTCTTTCCCCTCTGTTTCTATTCCCGTAAGACATACGGAAGAAAGTCCCAGAGAGTTGGGACGAAACGGAAAACGGGTGGAAAAAACCCCAATTCTGGTATTTCCTCCAAGTCTTGGCGGCCGTACCGTAGGAGACCATTCCCCCAGTTGCTGACCGTTTTCATTGAATCCCCAGAGCAACCAGATATGAGAATAGCCTTCCATTCCTCTTACCGCATTGATATCCCGGTATTCCGGAGTGAAAATTATTTTTGATTCCACGTCTGCTACAATGCCGCTTTGCCTGGGAATACCAAACTTTTCAGTATAATCATTATATATATGGGCAATGGGTTTTATACACATCTCTTCATTCATGAAACCGAAACCTTCCTTTACAATATAATTCAGTCAATGGCCTACGACCTGTTCCCGTAATCCCTGACCAAATCGTCTGCATGATCCAGCAGATAATTATGATTTTTCTCCTGTTTCTCCAGATATTCCTCACGAATCTGCTGGTTCAGACGCTCCACTTCCAATTTTAATTCTCTGGATGAAAGCAGACTGCACCCCTGTCCCATGATAATAATCTGCTCAAGTCCATCGGAAGTAGCCACTGTGACCCTGTATTTCCTTCCAAAATTGTGGGCCAGTTTTTCTATATACTGGTCGGCAGTTTCCGCTTCTTTTGTAAATACTACTTCAATATTGTGATACCGGGTTGCTTCTCCCTGAAATCCCCGGACCTTATAGGCATCAAATACTACAATAAGGTTGCATTGCCGGTATCCCTGATAATTGCACATAATATCCAGCAGGCGGTCCCTTGCCGCATCCATATTAACTTCTGCCAGTTCTCTCAAATCCTCCCAGGCATATATTACATTATAACCGTCAACCAATAAATATTCTTCTATATTTTTTTTATCAGACTTTCCTTTATATTCCGTTTCTTTCGGCTGAAATACCACACGTTTCGGCCGGTTTGTCTCCCGCTGCTTTACCGGACCGTACGTCCGTTCAAAAATTGCTTTCAGTTCGTCGTCGCTTACAATAGAACTGCTTACTCTCCCCTGTTTGCGGTTGACAGCGGATCTGTCTGGTTCATCTGCCGGATAACCGGAATCTCCCAGGTAATCCGGCAATACGCTTTCCAAATGCATATATTTTTTCACTTCATTCCATTCCACCACAAAACCTGCACCATGGGCACAGAAAACGGATGAAGAAGGATTTTCCATATCTCCTGACGCATGATATCCGATTTTTTCTATTACCTCTTCCGGATTCCGGCAGGGTGCATATCCCTTTAATGCACAGAATATCCTTCCGGTTCCCCTGGTATAAGAAGTGATTTCCGTCTGATATCCACTCATGGCAGAAACCGGAGCGGTACCAGTCAATACTGCCATTCCACCCGCAGTATCCGGAGATTCACAGGTTCCATGCATCCTCTCAATATCCGTCATGGCCCGGCCGATACTTTCCTGAGGAATTTCCATCCGGAATTCATAGTACGGTTCCAATAAAATACTTTCAGCCTCCATCAGTCCCTGCCGGACTGCGCGATAGGTGGCTTGCCGAAAATCTCCGCCCTCTGTATGTTTCAGATGGGCTTTTCCTGCTGCCAGCGTTATTTTCATATCCGTAATATCCGACCCGGTAAGAACCCCTTTATGCTGTTTTTCCTCCAAATGAGTCAGTATTAAACGCTGCCAGTTTTTGTCCAGACTGTCTTCACTGACATTGGTGTCAAACTGAAGTCCGCTACCCGGTTCTCCCGGTTCCAGAATCAGATGCACCTCTGCATAATGCTTCAATGGTTCAAAATGCCCGACGCCTTCCACCGTGCCTGCAATAGTTTCTTTATAAACAATATTTCCGGTTCCAAACCCCACCCTTATACCATACCGCTCATAAATCATACGCTTTAATACATCAATCTGTACTTCTCCCATAAGCTGTACCTGTATTTCTGCAGTTTTTTCATTCCACAGAACATGGAGCTCCGGTGCTTCCTCTTCCATCTGTTTTAATTTCTGCAGTATCCCGTTCCTATTGCAATCCTCCGGCAGCAGAACCTGATAGGTAAGTACCGGCTCTAACAGAGGTAATTCTGAATCCGGCTCTGCCCCCAGACCCTGTCCCGGACGTGTCCCTTCTGGTCCCAAAACGGCACAGACATCTCCTGCCCGGACTTCTTCCGCCGTTTCATACCGTTTTCCAGAATAAATCCGAATCTGGTTAATTTTATCTTCTCCCAGCCGTTCTTTCACTCTTAAAACTCCACCGGTAATCTTCATATAAGTCAAACGGTTTCCCTGCTCATCCCTGGATATTTTATATACCTTGGCTCCGAAATTTTCTCCATAACTGTTCGCTTTTGTATATAACTCCAGTCCTTTCAAAAATACATCAATGGCCTCTAATTTCAATGCGGAACCAAAATAACAAGGAAACAGTTTCCGATTTTTAATCATCTTCTGAACATCTTCTGTCTGAAATTCTCCGTTTTCCAGATATTTCTCCATCAATACTTCATCGGATAATGCAATCTGCTCCATCCGCTCCGGCTTCCAGTTTTCCATCCGCTCTCCGTCAAACTCCACACATCTGTCGTCCAAAGTCTCTTTCAGTTCTTTTAACAGTTTGTTCCGGTCTGCTTCCGGCCGGTCCATTTTGTTTATAAAAATAAACGTGGGTATCTGATACCGTGTCAGTAATTTCCACAGCGTCCGGGTATGCCCCTGAACACCGTCCAGAGCATTGATTATCAAAATACCATAGTCCAATACCTGTAATGTACGTTCCATTTCTGCCGAAAAATCCACATGTCCCGGTGTATCTAACAGAGCAGCTTTCTTCTTTCCCAATGAAAGCAGTGCCTGTTTTGAAAAAATAGTAATTCCCCGCTCCCTCTCCTGGATATCAGTATCCAGATACGCATCTCCGTTATCCACCCGTCCCATTTTCCGGATGTTTCCGCATAAATAAAGCATGGCTTCCGACAATGTAGTCTTTCCCGCATCTACATGGGCCAGAAGTCCCAGTACCAGATTATCTGAAGTTTCACTCATCGCGTATCCTCATTCCTTATATTTACATATATCAATCCATGATGACGACTCCGATGCCCGTTCCAATTCTTCCAGCGTCATTTTTACTGCACTGTTTGCGGAACCGGCAGCAGGATAAACAACTTCGAACCGCTTTAAAGAATCATCCAGATAGACCTTCACACCTTCTTTCACGCCAAAAGGACAAACGCCTCCCGGTGCATGTCCTACTGCCGCTTCTACCTCTGCTGCCGGAATCATTTTTGCCTTACACCCAAAGTAAGCCTTAAATTTCGGATTATCAATTTTAGTATCTCCCGCCGCCACAATTAATACTGCTCCTTCATCTACATAAAAAGAAATAGTTTTTGCAATCATGGCTTCTTCACAACCAATAGCCTGAGCCGCCAGTTCCACCGTGGCGCTGGACTCGTTAAATTCTATGATTCTGTCCCCCATATCATATTGAAACAGATGCTCTCTTGCCTTCTCTGCTGACATCTTTATCTTCCTTTCCAAAATTTTTCTAATAATCATCTGCTGAAAACGGACCGCAGATGCAGTCCGTATCTTTTTTATTTATATTATTTGTAAACAGCCTTATGAAATGTCTTCTTGCCTTTTCGTATTTTGACTCCTTCTTTTAGCATAGCTTCCGTAACTTTATAATCAATGGTTTCTGCCTTTGCATCATTGACAAAGACTCCACCCTGCTGAACCAGTCTTCTGGCTTCGCTTTTGGAAGCTGCCAGTTTGCAGAGTACCATTAAATCCATGATTCCGATTTCACCGTTTGTCAGTGTATCGGCCTCTATTTCTGTGGTCGGCATATTTGAATCGTCGCTTCCGCCTGCAAACAGGGCATGAGAAGCTGTTTTCGCTTTTTCCGCTTCTTCTTCCCCATGCACCAGTTTCGTCAGTTCATATGCCAGTATTTCCTTGGCTTCGTTCAGTTTTGCTCCTTCCCACTGGTCCATTTCCTCAATCTGCTCTAACGGCAGAAATGTCAGCATACGGATACATTTTAATACGTCCCGGTCAGATACATTTCTCCAATACTGGAAAAATTCAAACGGCGAAGTTTTGTTAGCATCCAGCCACACTGCACCATTGGCGGTTTTTCCCATCTTTTTGCCTTCGGAATTCATCAGAAGGGTAATCGTCATTGCATACGCATCTTTCCCCAGCTTCCTTCGAATCAGTTCGGTACCGCCCAGCATATTGGACCACTGGTCATCACCACCAAACTGCATGTTACATCCATATTCCTGAAATAAATGATAAAAATCATAAGACTGCATAATCATGTAATTAAATTCTAAAAAGGATAATCCCTTTTCCATTCTCTGCTTGTAACATTCCGCACGAAGCATATTATTAACCGAGAAGCAGGCTCCTACTTCCCGAAGTAATTCTACATAATTTAATTTTAAAAGCCAGTCTGCATTATTGACAGCAATTGCGCCGCCCTCACCAAAATTGATAAAACGCTCCATCTGTTTTTTAAAACATTCGCAATTGTGCTGAATAGTTTCCGGCGTCATCATGCTCCGCATATCGGTTCTGCCGGACGGGTCTCCGATATATCCGGTTCCGCCGCCCAGTAACACCACCGGTTTATTTCCCGCCATCTGCAGACGTTTCATCAGACATAATGCCATAAAATGTCCCACATGCAGGGATTCAGCGGTAGGGTCAAAACCAATATAAAACGTAGCCTTTCCGTTGTTAATCAGTTCTTTAATTTCTTCTTCATCCGTAACCTGTGCAATCAGGCCCCGGGCAACCAGTTCATCATAGATCTTCAATATTTCTTCCTCCATTTCTTTCTATAAAAAATAATCCCTCTGTACCGGATAATCATTCCGGTACAGAGGGCAAAGATTGCGGTACCACCTCTGTTCAAAAATTCCTCACGAAACTTTTCTCTGGAAGTGCAGGCCAATCATTCCTGCACTCATACGCTGTATCGGGCGCTCCCGTCCGCTCCTACTGTGGAAAACAACAGTACCAACAATCGTGTGCCATTTATTTTCCCGTTCAGCCGGCTGCTCCGGGAGGTATTCATATCTGCCTGTCTGCAACCTTTCACCATCCGGCTGCTCTCTGAAAGACATAAACCGATACTACTTGTTCCCTTCATCGCATTCTTTGTATTCTGATATCTGACATTATACATTAAAAATCCAAAAATGAAAAGCTTTATTTTCATCTGCCATCCGGTTTAAACCGGTGAATATGTTTCATCAAATACCTCCCGTTTAATAATATAGATATCGTTTTCATCTTCCTGCATATAACAGATATAATCTCCTGCAAATCCCATCATGTATTTTTCATAATCCCATTTTGTAAATATTTTTGTTGCTTTTTCCAGTACTTTGGCATAAATCCGGGCCTGACTTCTGCAAAAACACTGTTTTGCATGGGGGAGCAGTTCATAATTTTCATCATTATGCAGATTTCTTATGGAAGGAGCATATTCAAATTCTCTGTAAAATGCCGTTTCCCTGCTATGGTATTTCATCTCAAACTTTTCTTTTTCAATGGGATATACTTCCCCATAATAGCCAATCATCAGATAAATATCTTCTGATACCGTAAAAAATACATCTCCCTCATAAGTTCTGACCTTACATTCCGTTCCGCAAGGGAATAAATCCACAGTTTTCACATACCCGTAAGAAAGAGGTTTTTTCTGAAATAATGAAAATCCGCTTCTGTCTGCGATTCCATCTTTTGCATATATAACATCAAAGCTGTCATAATACTTGTTTACCCGTTCAAAGAAATAGGTTTCAATTCCAAGTTCTCCGTATGTTCCGATATAATCCTGTTTACTGATATAACCACCCGCCTTATCATTATGTCCGCCGCCATTGCCGATTCCCTCGGTTATGTATGCCGCAAAATCGTTGGCCGCCACCTCAACTACACAACTGCGTACCGAAAGTTTATATCCTCCCGGACATTCATTATAAATCACGCAGACATCAATACTGTCCACCTGCAGTACCAAATCCCCGATTAATCCAAGAATATTTGGGTCGCAGGGTTTAGACTTTATAATGGAAACATGTTTGTTTTCATCATAACTGTATCGAAGCAATGCTATGCCCGCCGTCTCAAGCTCCTGGATGGTAAAATTGGAATGAACCAGTTTCTTAATCAGACCTTTATCCACCCTGAGAAAATCTATCATATCCCGCTCCAGCGGGTGACGGATTTCCGAAAATCCATTGCTGTCCATAAATAATCCGTAGTATAGTGCCGTTGCCACCGACAAATCCCCATTCACCGGAAATCCTTCTTTTTTCAACATATCGTAGCAGATAGTGGAACAGCTTACAATATGGCTTCGGATTTCAGCCGTCTCATCCGAAATCCTGCCGGTATTGTGATGGTCAATCATGGCAACGTGTTCCGCTTCAAATCTCTGTACATTTCCCTCTTCATACTGGCAATCCACCGTAATCAGTAGTTCCGGTTTCTTTAATTCGGTTACATATTCCACTGGAATCTTTAATTCCTCTAGCAGCAATACAATATTGCTTTTCGTAATCCGAAATTTACCACCGTAAATCAGACGTGCCTTCTTTCCTTTGGATTCAAAATATTTTAACAGGGAATAACCGGAACCCACTGCATCCGCATCCGGATTATCATGCATTTGGATGACAATATCTTCATATTTATCTAAATCGCTTAACTTCATAATACTGCATAATCCTTTCTTCCAGTATCTTCTGTTTCTCTATGGCATATTAATTTTTTCTAAATTGACCGTAATCGCAGGACGGATTCCGTATCCCTCTACACCGACATTTTTATCTGTCCAAAGATTTTCTTCCATAAATCCGTTTCCTACTAAATAGCATCTACTGGAGAATCCTTCTACTGGTTCCCGAAGCCACCAGCAATAATTTGTATTGCCTTTTGTCTGGTCTACATATAAATTTTGATACCATTTCGTCTTATCTTGTTCAACAGCCGCTTTTGTAGGTTCTGCCAGCATACTCATTTCCGCTTCCTCAAACCATTTTAGTTCTTCTATTGATAACAAATATACCCTGTCGGTTGTTTTTATCATGTTACCTTTAGCTAATTCATTTCCTTTTGTTGTATTCTCAACCTCCTGAATCGCTTCACGCTCCTTCTCACTAAATCCATAGAGAAATCCGGCTTCAAGACTATATTCGTTTTTCTTTTCGGACATTGCTGCCGCCGCCGGCGCCTGATCAGAATATGTCACTACTTCACCTTGTGAATTCAGCCAGGTTCGAATATTCGAAGTACTCCAGTCACTATTTCCCCGTACTTTCGCTTGTAATGCCATATTTGAATTTGCCTCGGAATCCTTTGCCCAATAGGATTCCGAGCCAACATAATTATATGCTCCGCTCTCAGCCGCATCATAAGCTTTCATGGAGATTATATATTTTGTAATCAAAACAGCTTCTTTTTTATCCTCTGATAATTTTAATACTCTCCATTCAATAGGTTCTTCATTGTATGTACCAAAGCTTAAAGTATCTCCGACTTTGATATCTTTCATCATATTATCCGATTCATTCGTATTATTTTCTACCGCCGCATTTTCTGTGGTCCTATCCGTTAAGGAATCATTTCCTTTCCAAAAGAACAGTACAGCTCCTGTCAGACAAGCGGCAGCCAGTATACCTGCTACTGCAACAAAAATTTTTGACTTCGTTCTGTCCGCTTCCAATGTAATTTTCTTTTCCCTCTCTTCCGGTTCCAAACCGGATTCCTGTTCATCAGTCCTGCTGTTTTTTAGTTCCTCTATATCATTGATACATTCCAGTATATTTGAAAAAACCCGGCTTTTTTCCGAATCCATCCATTGATTTGTCATCAGAAAATATTCCAGTGATTTCGACAGTTCTACTTCTTCAATCTTATATGTAATAATCGGAATCGACTTGCTGACGGCCCGTTCCACTTCCCGCAATACATGTGCCGACTGGTTTGAATGATTGGATAACAGTAAAATCATAGCCTGGGAATTGTCAATACCATCGATTATTTCCTCCGCATAATCCCGCCCGGACCGGATATTTCTTGGAGCAATAAAACATATCTTTCCGTGATTCTCCAAATATTTGCATAGTTGAGTGGCTATTGCTCCATCCTTGGAGGAATGAGAGATAAAATTGTATTTTTCCATTGTTTTCTCCTTACTTTACCTTAAAAATTTTATCCTTAGAATATATTGACAAATTCATATTAATAAAACAACGCTTTATCATATTATAGCATAGTCTTCACGAAACCTGCAATGATAAAGCGTTTTTTTGCATTTCCTATAGATACTCATATTTTTATAATCGGCAAAATATTTTTTCAACCTTACACCCGCAAAATATCCACCGTATGCGCCCCTGCCCCTATCAGTTCCTGCCGTTCACAAACCGATAAATGATATTTTATAAATAATTCAAACTCTTCATCATCCAGTCGATTTAATGTCTGCCTTATATAGTTGGCAGCTCCGTCGGCTGATATTATTTTTAACCGCCTCAGTCCAGCCGCCTCATTTAATCCATTGATATCCTCAATTCTGACATAATCATATAAATCTTCTGCTTCCGATATGCAATGAAAATCTTCCGTGAGTTTACAGTTTTTAATACTTTCCTTTATATTTTTATCCCGGAATCCATGAATTATAACCGCATATTCATTCATGCAGTATGCCACCAAAAGGATACCGCCGGATTTTGTGACCCGTTTTGCCTCCTTCAGCGCTTTTAACTTATCTTCCAATGTATATAGATGATACATTGGACCGAATAACAGTGTTAAGTCAAAAGAGTCATCTTCAAATCGTGACAGGTTCAGCGCCGTTCCCTGATAGGCCTTTACACTGCTTCCCTTGGATTTTAATATTCCGAGATTATATTTGACATATTCCACTGCTGTCACATCATACCCTTCTTCAGCCAGTGCAACGGAATACCTTCCCGTTCCCGCTCCGATATCCAGTATTTTCTGAGACTTCATATCCCCCAGATATTCATGAATATATTTCATGGAGGTAATATATTCTACCCTGCCATGTCTGCTGTTCAGACGTTTTTCTTCATTAAATTTATTATAATACTTGATTAGTTCATCCATTTGCTCAGCCCTTCGCTCCTACTGCGTTTGCAGACGTGATTTATAGGGCTATTATAGAGAATTCTGTTCCAAATGGCAATACATGTCTTTATAAAAAAAGAAATACATTAAATTTATCAAAGAATCGCAGAATCACAATACCTGCTTGAAATATCCGCTTAGATTATATATACTCAGCCCTCTGTCTCATAACTGTATGACCACAGATTCCGAATCTGGGGCATAATTTTATCCAAATCCCACAGTTTTTTGCTTCTTTCTTTGCTGTTAGGGTCTTTGATTCTGACCTGATAGTCATCGTCTATGCTCCACAATATAATAAAATGTCCCTGTGTCGTAAAATCCCCGGGACCCACAACACATATGATGGGATTTCCCTCTTCCAGTTCCCTCTTAATATGCTCTTTATCAAAAATCACTTCATGGGACGTTAGTCCCAGCAGTCCGGCGCCTTCAGACATTAGTGTCCACTTAGAGCCGGAACCGGAAACATAATAACCGTTGGTTTCCGCCAGTTGGGCAACGGTATATGGATCGTATTTAGATGTTCCGCTTAATCCACATACCACCATTGACAGACAAGTGGGACCACAGCCATTAATCTCCATCTTGTCATCCCCATATATTTTATTTTTCCACCGTTTATCAGACTGCAAAAATAACGGAATTTTTCCTTTGACCACTTCATTACTGATATCAATGACTTCCGGTTCCGTTTCCAGTACGGTAACTTCCTGTTTTCCCGTTTCCGAATAATCCGCAATATTTGTTTCCTGCTTATGTCCTATTTTATTTATCATAAAGCCAACCGCCATGATACAGAGGACCAGACAGATTCCTCCGCCGATAACTGCCCGTATCTGCCGCTTTCTTTTTATTCTCCTGATTCGACTTTTTCCCGTCAGTTTTTTTTCATACATTTTACATCAGCCTTTCTGTTTCAATAATCCAAATCAGGAAATAGTATAACCAATTCATTAACATCTTATATGAAAATTATCATTAGAATTTATTAAGATTTCCTTATGATACTGCCAGTGTTGGGTTTCGGCATTGTATACAATTTTTCCCAATATGCATACAATAATAAAAACCCTTAATTCACTTAATTGAATTAATCCTTTGGAGGTTCCGGAATGACGCCTGAAGCAACTTTTTCCGATCTTTTATTTGCAAATGAACCGGATGCTGCCGCATGGATAACTGGCAGTAATTCTGTTCCCAATTTGAATGGCTGTGTTAAATTTTTCTCCACTCCTTTCGGTGGTACTTTAGTGGCTGCAGAACTGTTCGGCCTGCCCAACAGTTCTGAAAAAAATTCTTTTAATTTTTATGCCATGCATATTCATGAATTTGGAAACTGTACGCTACCCTTTGATAAAACAGGAAACCATTATAACCCGGCAAATATGCCTCATCCTTTTCATGCAGGAGATCTGCCCCCGATTTTGGGAAATCAGGGTTATGGATTTGGCGTCTGCTATACAAAACATTTTTCCGTTGAAGATGTTATTGACAGATCCGTAATCATTCACAGTAAAGCCGATGACTTTACAAGCCAGCCTTCCGGTAATTCCGGTGAAAAGATTGGCTGCGGTGTAATCCAGCTGCTTAAGCGTGTCTGAAAATCCGCACCTTTTATTCGGAAATTAAAATCAAATATCCATTGGTACTGCCAAATTTCAATGTGGACAATTTATTTTCTAATCCGTGTTTATAATAAACCTCTCCAACCACTCTTACCAATTCATCCTGGTCAAAATGTTTTGCCGTATATCTGACACATAAGGTTGTGTTTTCCGGTGTAACGATTCTGTCTAAAACTTCACCATATGATTGGACATCGGACACAGCCATCTTTCTGGAAAAATAATATTCATGGGTATCATTGTCTATCTGATACCCAGGAATTTCAGAATCTAAATCAAACAGGAAATCGAATATATATCCAGTCTGTTCTGCCATATCCGTATCCGCATTAAACAGGAAATATGGTATGCCAGTGGTTTTTCCGTTATTCGTTGCATCTACCTGATACCAGCCACCGTTAATATTTACAATATTCCATGCATGAGGCAGGTTCCCGTTTAAACTACCAGTCATTACTCTGCAGTCCAGACCGCTGAAAGATGCTAACAATTTATAAGCATAGGCATAGGACTGGCAGACACCTTTTTTATCCACTATAATACCATATACATTAAATGCATCTTCATAAGTATTATCCTCTGTTTTTTTAAAGTTATTTTTTTCCGCATCTTCCAACGCAGCACGGTCATATTCACAATTATTTTCCAGATACTCATAAATTGCCAGCTGTTTTTCTTCATCAGTCATTTCATCTTTTATTATCTCATCCGTAATCTTTTGGGCCTCCAGCGCAGCTTCTTTTTGTTTTTCCGCAATTTCATCTGCATTATAAACATAACCGATTTTTAAAGTAAGGTTCTGATAATTATATTCGAACCTGTAAAAACCCATAATATACGGATTTTGATAATATACTTTATATAAAACATCCTCAAGAATATTGGGGTCCTGTAATTCAGGAAAACCCTCCACTGAGATATCCGTCACTCCGTTCACCAGATTGACTGCCAGCCATTCTTCTGCTGCGCTGTCTGCAAATATTACGACTTTTTCCCCTGGCTTCTGCACTCCTTTATCATTAGCGATTTCAATATGTTTTTTTGTATTCTCTAATTGTTCCTGTACTAAAGATTTCACCGAACCTGGTTCTCCGGTTGCCTGTTTTTCCGTTGTAATCTCTTCGGTATTGGTTTCTTCCTCCGTAGTTTCTTCAGTATCAGGCTCTTCTTCTGTGGTCTCTTCGATATCCGTATCTTCCTCTGTGGTTTCTTCTATATCGTCTGATGGTTTGATAATCGTATCTACATCTTTATCGGGAGCCTTATTAATACCGTTTTCCGGTTCCATATTTCCAGAAGGCGTATTCTCACCAATCGTTTCAGGAAGTCCGGCTATGTCTTCGGTATCTATGGATACACAGCCCGTAATTGCCGTACCTTCAATTGTATATTTATATTCCGGAAATGATGTGCCGAGATATGTATTCTCCATCTGAAGTGTATACAATACTTTTCTTGCAGTAATACTTCCATCAATATTAATCACATCCAGCTTCAGTGGCAACTGTGACACATCCTCGTAGGTTTCAAACATAATATCCGCTTCATCCGTAAGTTTAAAAGGCAGAATTAAATCAGAGGTCCGAATTCCGGTACTGAATCCGCTTTCCTTTCCATCCACTACAGCGCTTACATAATATTCTCCCATAACGGAATAGTTTTGTCCGATAATATATTCTCTGTCACTGACAGAACGATGATGGACTGCAATGGAATGGCTTCCCTCTCCGGCAAAATCATCAAACTCCGTTTCCGTGGTACTGGCATCAAATAAAAAAGAGCATTCATTATATCCCGTTTGTGCACCACAGACCAGCGAATTATTATCTCCTGTCCACTGTTGATCACTGTTTGAAAGCGTATAGATTCTATACTCACTGGCACCTTCCACCGGGTCCCATACCAGCTTCAGCCTTCCGGTACTATCTACCACACCTTTTACATTGGGAGCCGGAACTTCCTGTCTGATTGTAAACGGAATAATGACCGGTGTTTCCAGTTTTACCATGGTATCCGCTTCTATATCATAATGAATGGCCAGATAATATATCGGTGCGTTCCCCCATACTGCCTTATCTTCTTTCAGATATTGTTTTTGCTGGGTCTCATTTAATAATACTCCGCTTACTGGCGATATCTTCAATACAGAGCCGCTTTCTGTTTCTTCATATGTCTCATATGCATATATCGCACTTTCTTCTTTGCATGTCACATGTGTATGAACCGTAACAATTCCTCTGTCTGTTTCTTCCTCAAACAGATTATATTTTAAATGAAACTCAAATTCTTCATCTGGTGCCACATTATATAACGGCATGGCACAATTATTGTTTTCCAAATATTTTTCTTTTATATCTCCAACTGTAATCAACGTTCCGTTTTGTAAAACATTGCCAGAAGGATTGGAGGGGTTCCCAGATTCCACTGTAATTTTTCCATCGGAAGATTCCGACACCGAAGAACCAGAACATCCAGTTATCAACAATGCTACAATCAGTAACCCGGAAGCCAGTCCTGTTATAATTCTTTTTTTCATTTATTGTTTCCATATATTACCAGCCGTTAAAACCGCTGGCAATAACCCTTTCTTTTTTCTTTTTAAGGCCTTACACTATATACACCGGATAGAATCAGAAAAGGTTGCAGTAACTTATAAAAAAATTAAAAAATCAAACTCCTTTAATTTTAAAGCGTTGCTTTCATATATAGAAAATTTAATAATATCACCATTCTCAAAAACCGCCATATAATATTCCGCTTTTATGTTTTCTGTATTTACTCCCCTTTCATCACCAATTCTTCCTCTCTGTAGCATATAGGTCAGACTATCAATCTCCTTCTGACCCATTAACATAGAATTATCAAATTTCTCCTCATTATTTTTATAAATTTTAACCAGATCATTTTCATCGGATATTCTTCGAATAAATAAATTATATATATCCTGTTCCGTATCACAATTTTCAAACCATTTTTGTTTATCAAAAACAGTCTCTCCCACAGAAACAGAACTCTCCATATTTCCCTGTTGGTCTAGATTTGGCGCACCGCCGCCGGATTTCCTGCCAGAGTACCAGAGTGCCAGACCTGAGCCTACGGTGAATATCATCAGCAGAACTACCGCCGAAACAATCCCATGCCTGAAAAACTTTACCGTTTTTTGCGGCCGTCCGGAAACCGCCTGTAAACTTGTATTTAAATTCCGTATAAACTCCCGGTCCGGACCAATTTTGTCCATATCATTTTTATAGCTGTCTTTAAAATTCATAAATATCCTCCTTTAACAGAGATTTTAACATCTTTCTGGAACGGTGGAGCAGGGATTTTACTGTAGATTCATTCTTATCCAGAATTCCGCTGATTTCTTTTATGGAATATTCTTCATAATAAAAAAGGTGAACCACGGTACGGTATTTCAGTGGCAGTTTCATTACGGCATAGTAAACTTCACTTTTCTCTTCTGGCAGTTCTGCAACGTCTTCTTCCAGTTTTTCTAATTCTGAAGCATCTCCTCTATGACGAAACCAGGCGGATGTCAGAAGATTTTTCACCGTATTGACTGTTACTTTTAACAACCATGCTTTTCTGTGTTCCTCATCCTGAAACCGTATATCCGACTTAATATATTTCATAAATACATCCTGAGTAATATCTTCTGCATCCTGTTTATTGCCGGTTCTGGAATATGCCAGACGATACACTGTGCCGGAATACATCTCCAACAATTGTTCAATAGGAATATCCTGTGTAAATTCATCCATGTGTATTTTCCTTTTATTTCACTGATAGTTTATTCAGTATAAATTTTTTATTAATAAATGTCAATAAAAAAGAATTGACATTTTCTCCGAATTCCAATATAATCTTAAGCATAGTTATATTTTGAAACCGTTGACGGAGAGGAAGTATTCCCTGTCAGATTCCACAAAGAGAGCTGCTGTTGGTGAGAATGCAGTTGGATATGCTTGGAAAAATGGGCTCCTGAGGGCAATTCGAACGGATATATGTCCGTAGATGCGACGGCTTAATACACCGTAATCCGTATTTGCATATGGTTGTATGCAGTGAGCGAACGTTAGCACGTTAAGCGGGGTGGCACCGCAGGAGTGATATATTACACTCTTGTCCCGGCAGTTGTCGGGATAAGAGTGTTTTTCTTTTCCCGAACATATCATATATTTTATAAAGGAGAGCAAAACCATGAGTGAAAAAACAATTCCTTACAAAATCTATCTTGAAGAAAGCGAGATGCCGAAGCAATGGTACAATGTACGTGCCGATATGACCAACAAACCGGCGCCATTATTAAATCCTGCTACTTTACAGCCAATGAGCTATGAAGATTTAAGACCGGTATTCTGTGATGAACTGATTAAACAGGAATTAGACAATGATACGGCATATATTGATATTCCCGAAGAAATAAGGAATTTTTACAAAATGTATCGTCCGGCACCTCTAGTCAGAGCATATTGTTTAGAAAAAGCACTGGATACTCCAGCTAAAATTTATTATAAATTTGAAGGTAACAATACCAGTGGCAGCCATAAACTGAATTCTGCCATTGCCCAGGCCTATTATGCTAAGAAACAGGGACTAAAGGGAGTTACAACAGAAACCGGAGCCGGACAGTGGGGTACTGCCCTTTCTATGGCCTGCGCCTATCTGGAACTGGACTGTAAGGTCTATATGGTAAAAGTTTCTTATGAACAGAAACCGTTCCGGCGGGAAGTCATGAGAACCTATGGTGCTTCCGTAACTCCTTCTCCTTCCATGAGTACAGAAGTTGGTAAAAAAATACTGGCAGAGCATCCGGGAACCAGCGGAAGTCTTGGCTGTGCCATATCCGAAGCCGTTGAGGCTGCTACATCAAATGAAGGTTACCGTTATGTACTTGGAAGCGTATTAAATCAGGTATTGTTACACCAGAGTGTTATTGGTCTGGAATCAAAAATTGCACTGGATAAATATGGCGTAACTCCGGATATCATAATCGGCTGTGCCGGCGGCGGTTCCAACCTGGGCGGTCTGATTTCTCCGTTTATGGGTGAAAAACTACGTGGAGAAAAAGACTATCGTTTTATTGCCGTAGAACCAGCCTCCTGCCCAAGCTTCACAAGAGGTAAGTTCCGTTACGACTTCTGTGATACCGGAATGGTCTGCCCACTGTCTAAAATGTACACTCTGGGAAGCGGCTTTATTCCTTCTGCAAATCATGCTGGCGGTCTGCGCTATCATGGTATGAGTTCCACCCTGTCACAGTTATATGCAGATGGGTACATGGAAGCAGTTTCTGTAGAACAGACTGCAGTATTCCAGGCGGCCCAGCAATTCGCACGAATCGAAGGCATCCTTCCGGCTCCGGAAAGCAGCCATGCCATCCGTGTGGCAATCGACGAAGCCTTAAAGTGCAAAGAAACAGGAGAAGAAAAGACCATTTTATTTGGTCTGACCGGCACCGGATATTTTGATATGGTGGCTTATCAGAAATTTAACGACGGCGAAATGTCTGATTATATTCCGACAGATGCGGAATTACAGGCGGGGTTTGATGGAATCCCAAAATTTCCCGGCAATGAATAAGCACTGACATTTAAGTAATTCTTGAATTAACAATATTTTACAGGCTCCCGGCTATTTTAACCGAATAGCCGGGAGCCTGTATGTTTATATCTATTTCCATAACATTTATATTTGCCGTTAAATGCCAATTTATCAACTATTTTCTGTATAATGCTTGTTTATTTGTGCCGGATTATCTATCAGTTTTCCATCACAGTCATACCTTGAGCCATGGCAGGGACAGTCCCAGCTCAATTCATCGGGATTCCACTCCAACTCACATCCCATATGAGGACATTTGGCAGATATCTGATGTATGACTCCCTGTTCATCCTTATATACTCCATATCGTCTGAAACCTTTTCTGACAATTCCTCCATATCCCTCCGGCAGCTTTTCAACAGATGTGAAGGGAAAGTGAAAACTTCCTTTCACCAGCCCTTTCGTACTTTTTCCAATATCCTTTAGAAGATTTTTCATCGATGCACGAAAATAAAATCTCTGAGGTGTAAATAATTCAGCATATTCATTTTCTTTGCCCTGAATCATATCGCTGATTATCATTGCTGCAATCATTGAATTTGTCATACCCCATTTTTTAAATCCTGTTGCCACATACCAATATGGTCTGAATTTAGAATATTTCCCAATGAATGGTATTTCATCATGGGGCATACAATCCTGAGCCGACCAGTGCGCAATTTCCGTGGCATTCGGATACAGCTTCCGTGCTTCTTTTCTCAGCATTTCATAGGAACCACCTTCCCGATTTTCTCCCGTTCGATGTGCTCCTCCTCCTAACAGTAAAATATCTCCACTGTTTCGAAAGGAAAGGGTATTCCTGTCAATGCCATAATACATACCTTTTAACTGTGCTGCACCGGAAAGCGCCAATACATAGCTTCTCTCCTGATGCTGCCGGATAAAATAAAATCCTGGTATATTTATAAACGGATAGTGTGTGGCAAACACAATATGATTCGCTGTAACCGTACCTCTCTCCGTATAGATTACATGCTGCTTTACGGATATTACCCGTGTATTTTCATATATAGTGATTCCTTCTGAGATTGCCCTGATAAATTTCAGCGGATGAAACTGTGCCTGATTTTCAAAGCAAACCTCTCCCGCTGTCGGAAATGGCAGTTTATTTTTTTTAGTGTAGTATGCTTTTATTCCGAGAGCAGCCGCAGCATCCGCTTCTGCCATTAACGATTCTGTCTGTTTTATGGAATATAAATATGAAGGAAGCCGCTGAAAGTCACATGCAAAATTCTTATCCTCAATGATTTTCTCATATGCGCCGATTGCCCATTCATTCGCCTTTGCATATAATCCGGCTTTCTCCATACCGCAATTTCGTATTAATTTATCATAAATTAATCCATGCTGGCTTGTTATCTTTGCTGTGGTATGTTTTGTCTGCCCCCCGGCAATCCGTTCCGCCTCCAAAACAACTACATCACAACCATGTTCTTTCAGAAAAAAGGCCGTCAACAAACCCGCCATACCTGCACCGATTACTGCCACTTCTACATTTAAACCGCCTATCAGCTCCTTTCGTTGGGGTATTGTAACTTCTTCACTCCAGATTGATTCCATATGCAATTCTGCCTCCAGCCATGCTATCATTATTTTGTAATAGTCTGTGTAATTATTTCCAGATTATTCTTCTGTTTTTTTGTAAAACTATATTAATAATAACGAAAGGAGTCTTAATATGCATAATCTGGAATCAAATAAAAAATCCGGCTGTCATTCTGATAAATTCAGCAACTGCCATAGAACGAATAAAAATGTTAAACAAAATACCCAGTCGGTTTCCAAATCTCCAAATGAATATCAGACAGATTCTGATACAGATTCTTCCACATCAAAATATGTGGTTCGCGAAGATAATCGGGAACGCCGGGACGGACCCGGCGGAAACTAAAAGATCACTCCCTTGTAACAGTGGTATTACTATGGTCAGACTAAGCTTATATTCTTTGGCTTTCCGTCTGACCATACGTTTCAAAATATTCTTCATTTTTGTCAACAATATACAAAATCAATCCAAAAATGACATAACAGGTTTATAATAAGACTATATTTACAGAATTTTCACTGATTAAATAATTCCTGAACCAATCGTACCGCTTTTTTATATCTTTCCTGATAATCTCCACATATGCTCACAAACGGTTTCTTATGTTCCTTAAAAATCTGTTTGATTTTATTGCTGTATGTCATTCTGTCATTCTCAATTACCGTACTTCTGTCACCATCCTGAACAAATGCCACATCCGGTTCTAAAAATAAAACCAAATCATATTCGTTTAAACCATCAATAGCATCAGATAAACTTTTATTTAATTCTTTTTTATTATCATTTAAAAATTCCATATAAAACCGGGTAATCAACGCATCCGTATCAATAAATAAAACCTGGTTACTATTTTTTAATGCTTTTATTTCATTTAACTTATGTTGTAATAATATTTCCGTAAAGTCCTCCGATAACATCATTAAATCCGTACCGGAGCGTTCAGATATTTCTCTTCCTGCCTCTTCAATATAATTAGTATTAAAATGATTGGCCAGATTAATGGTCAGCGTGGATTTTCCGGTACTTTCACTGCCAATCAGCAAAACTTTTTTCACAAAATAAGGTCGCACTGCAGCCGGAAGCCAGTTCCAGTATCGATATGGATTCTCCCTTATTTTTGTGGAGCTGATATCATCCCGCTGAAAGGCTATTATGTTGCTGTTATCATAGCATTTATGCCAAAAGCTGTCTGCACCATAGTCACTTCCGCAGAATACGACATCTATTTCTTTTCCAATCATCTGTTTGACTCTTCTGCTGTCTGACATCCAGTATTCATCCGTATAATCTTCCTTTGTCCGGGCAGTATCCTCCAGCTTTAATATTTTTACATTTCCTATATGACTGGTCAGTTCATAAATCCATCGGTATCGAACCTTATAATCTATCTCATCCCGATTAATCCCTACACTTATAATAATATATAATTCTTTGCACATATTTGCTGCCTGAATCATACAGCGAAGATGCCCCATATGCAACGGATTAAATGACCCACCGTAAATTCCTACATTATACTGCATTCGTATTCTCCTTCTCATTTGTTCCATTAGAATTATTTGCTTCTTTATACCATTTGATAAACATAATGATGGCATTTATCAAATAAATGCTCCACATAATTAACGTTGCTACACTTTCTCCTCCCGTAAAAAAAGCTGCCACCCACATAATTACAGTAACAACATCTACGACAATCCACAACACCCATTGCTCTACATACCGTTTTACACAAAGGATTTGTGCTACTATTGATACTATAGTACTCATACTGTCTGCAAATGGAAGATTGCCGCCCATAACTTTCAGAATCCAGCCATATAACAATATGGCAAGCCCGGTTATAAAAAATACAATGCCGCAATTTTTAGCAGAAAGTCTTTTCTTCTCAACTTCACCGGTCTGCTCATCCATATGCTTTTTCCATGCGAACCAGCCCACAAAATTCATCGGTACATAATACAAAAGGTTCAACATAACTTCTCCAAAATATCTTGCCTGAAATGCAATATATGCATAAAATAATACATTAAAAAATCCAAATATATAGGAAGAAAGCTTCCCTTTTCCGGTAAGAACCACACACAGTACACCAGTAACTGCTGCCGAAATTCCAATCACACTGTCTTTCCAGTAAATAGACAATGACAATATGGTAAAAACAGCAATTGTAAGCCATACCAGCTCCGCTACCTTCCAGTTCTTTAATTCTGCCTCTAAAAAATCTTTTGTTTTTTTCAATAGGATATCCATATCTGTTCCACCATTCTTTCAATCTTTTATTATTCCGACTCTTTCCACCGCCGTATTTGTTCCAGTTTTTCTCTTATCTGTTTTTCCTTTCCCTGCTCTGTGGGATTATAGTATTGGCGTTGGGCAAGAGAATCCGGCAGGCATTTCATCCTTGCCATTTTTTCTTCCGTATCATGGGCATATATATAGCCTTTTCCATAATCCGAATCTTTCATAAGCTGTGTGACTGCATTTCTTATCTGCAGTGGCACCGGCTCCGCAGGCAGCTCACGAATATCTGCTTTACAGGCTTCACATGCCTGATACAGAGCATTTGATTTTGGAGCCATGGACAGATAGACAACGGCATGAGCTAAATGGACATCACATTCCGGTACTCCAAGAAAATGGCATGCCTGATAAGCAGAAACCGCCACAGTAAGTGCTTCGGAATCCGCCATACCCACATCTTCACTGGCAAATCTCACCAACCGCCTTGCAATATACAGCGGATCTTCTCCTCCGTCTAACATACGATACATCCAGTATACTGCCGCATCCGGGTCACTGTTACGCATGGATTTGTGCAGTGCCGAAATAATGTTATAATGCTCTTCCCCATTTTTATCATATAGAAGCGAACGTTTATTTATGCACTGAGACAAAGTTTCTTTATTTACATGAATATTTCCCTCCGAATCCAGCGTTCCGTTTAATATAGCCATTTCTAAAGTATTTAATGCCGTTCTGGCATCTCCATTGGCAAATCCTGCTATAGCCGAAAGCTGTTCCTCTTCAATCAGAACTCTGGTATCTCCAAAGCCTTTGGGACTTCGTAATGCATTGCTTAATAATTCCCTGATTTCCTCTTCCTCCAATGCCTTCAGCAGAAATACCTTGCAGCGGGACAAGAGCGCAGAATTAATTTCAAAAGAAGGATTTTCCGTGGTAGCGCCCACCAGAATGATACTTCCTTTTTCCACATAGGGAAGAAAGGCATCCTGCTGAGCTTTGTTGAATCGATGAATCTCATCCGTAAACAAGAATGTGCGCATTCCCGTTCTGCGGCTCTGCTCTGCCCGGTTCATCACCTCTTTAATCTCCTTGATTCCACTGGTTACCGCACTGAATTCTACAAAATCTGCTCTGGTCTGCTTTGCTATAATCCTTGCCAGTGTGGTCTTCCCTACTCCAGGTGGTCCCCAGAATATCATAGAGGATATCCTGTCTGTTTCGATTAACTGTCTCAGTATTTTTCCCTTTCCCAGTAAATGCTTCTGCCCCACATATTCGTCTAAATTTTCCGGGCGCAGTCTGCTTGCCAAAGGTGAGAACTGTTCCCGATTATCAAACAAACTCATCTGTTCCATACTTTACGATAATCCTCCTTCCAAATAATAGACTATTGAATTATTTTATCACAGAAAATGGTCTTTTCCTATCTTCATTTTCTTAACCCCATTCCCTGACAGTATAATACGAATTTCACCTTATACCCTTTTGTATCAATATAAAATCCTTTTTCCATACCTTGAAAAATCCATCTTAATAGATGATTTTAACCTATATGTGACACTACAACATCTCTCAATCCTTGAACAATAATTTTAGTGATTGACATATGTACCCGCAATTGAAAAATTGCATAAACAAACTCTTCATGCTATAATATGATATGAGCGGGAACAACATATATTACCTGAATTATGGTGTTCTCAAACCCTTATATCATTTAATTTGAAAAAGAGGTGTACCTATGGCTATCGCAACTGAATTCAACGGTTTTTCCGGCAGTCTAAACCCAAAAGAACCTGTCGGTGCAGAAGCAGAAAAATTTTTTTATCATGGTATTTTTGCCCTGATCTGCAACCGTCCGGCGGAGGCTTTTGAATTTTTTTCTCCCCTTGCAAAACATAATGCAGCAGCGGCCTTTAATTGTGCATTGTGTTTTCTTATGGCAAAAGATTATGAACATTCTTTAAAATCTCTTCAGGAAGCGGAAATGTTGCTTCACACATTTGAGAATACCAAACCAAAACATCCTCTGCCTTCTGCTCTTTTACAATATGAGAAAGAAAATAACGGTTACCGTAACCCCATGCTGCCGGACATTCCGAAACGTTCTCCAGGACAAGCTTTGAAACAGACGCTGCGGGTCAAGGCGGATGTTCTTTATGCACTTGACCAACAGGAAGAATTAAAAAAACTGATTCTTCTCCTTTCACCGGAAGGGTATGAAAATATAGAAAAAATGAAAAAGGAAATGAGGTATTAGATATGGATAACAGTATGATTTTTTTAAACGCATGCAAGAATGGACAAAAAGGCGTGGTTCAGGCATTTCTTAAAAAAGGCGGCATTGATTTAAACAAGCGGGATGCTTCCGGAAATACGCCGCTTTTTTATGTCTGCGTAAAAGGTGCGCGGGACATTGCAAAATTACTGATTGCCGGAGACGCTGATGTTTCCATGGCGAATAATAAAGGTCTGACCCCGATTCATGCCGTATCCCAGAGCGGAAATAAAGAAATTGTTTCCATGCTTCTGGAAGCCGGAGCAGATATCAATACTACCGATAATGAAGGAAAAACACCACTGATGTATACGCTGATGGAAAACCGTACCGAAACCGCAAAATTTCTGATTGAAAACGGAGCTGATACTTCTGTTGCAGACAATAGCGGTCACAAAGCCATTGATTATGCCACGGCAAACGGCTTACGTGATATCATTTCCCTGCTTTCCGATACCAATACTACAGACAGTTACGGAAATACACCGCTTCATCAGGCATGTCAAAACGGACAGGCGGAGGTTGTACGTGAACTGGTAAAATCTTCTGATTTGGATGCCCTGACAGACGGCGGTGAAACACCACTTTTACTGGCATGTATGACAGACAACTTATTGATTGCCCAGATTCTTATCGAAGCTGGTGCAGATGTTAACAAACGGCTTTTAAACGGTAGCACTGCTCTTCATTATGCAGCGGGCCAGGGAAATCAGTTTATGGTAAAAGCGCTGATTGATGCGGAATCAAAGATTGACGATCAGAACGAAAACGGCACCACACCGCTGATTGCTGCTGCCATGGAAGGTCGGAACGATGTAGTTTCCATGCTGGTAGAAGCCGGAGCAAATGTAAATCTGGCTGATAATGCACAGCATACCGCTTTATACTATGCTTCCGAGCGGGGATTTACGGAAATTGTGGAGATACTTATCATTGCTGGCGCAGAGGGATAAGCAGAAGATACATAATAATCTTTCTGAAATGTTGTATAATATTATTATGATTTAAACATGATACATGAAAATTCTTAGGCATTGCGAAACTCACTTCAGACCTGTGACTGCGAGTTTCACAACTGCCTATTGAAGATTCTGTTAGTAAGGAGATTTATATGAACAAAAAATTTACGGTTTCCTCCCATGATAAAAAACTGAAACTGTCCGTCTATCTGGAAGGCCCTGACAGTGAAAATGAAATAAAAGCCATTATTCAGTTTTCTCACGGAATGTCTGAACACAAAGAGCGGTATCTGGATTTTATCCATTTTCTGAGCCGGAACGGATATCTGTGTGTGATACATGATCACCGTGGTCATGGTGACAGTGTGAAATCAAAACGGGATTACGGCTATTTTTATGATGAAACCGGAACCGAAATAGTAAAAGACCTGCACAAAATCACCCGATGGATTAAATCCCGGTATCCTGATAAAGATATTTATATGTTTGCCCACAGCATGGGTACACTGGCAGCCAGAATTTATCTCCAGACCTATGATGACGAAATCAAAAAACTGGTATTATGCGGTCCTCCCTGCTACAATACAGGCGCTGGTCCAGGATACCGGATTGCAAAATTTATGACATTGATATTCGGATCTCATCACCGTAGCGCTCTGATTCAAAAACTGGCCATTGACGGTTACAATAAAAAATGTCACACCCAAATGAAAAACGGCTGGATTAATTCCGATTCCGGCGAAGTGGAAAAATATAATAACGATTCCAAATGTGGTTTTGTTTTTACTTTAAATGGATTTATGAACTTATTTTCCATGGTTAAGAATTGTTTTCGCAGGAACCGATACAAATTGAAACACAAAGAACTACCGATTTTAATGATTGCCGGAAGTGATGACCCTGTTATTGGTGGAGAACGTAATTTTAAAAAAGAAGCTTATTTTTTACTGGATTTGGGATACGAAAATCTTTGGTATATTCTCTACCCTCACCTGCGGCATGAGCTTCTGAACGAGAGAAAGCGCGATAAAATCTATAAAGATGTACTGGGATTTTATAAACGGCAATTTATGTAATCATACAAAGAAGCCGTAAACCAATATGTTATTCATTTGAATCACTGTCTGGTTTATGGTTTTTTTGTATCTGAAAGGAAGGAATAAATAATGAATGAAACTGAAATCAAACGAACAGTAAACCTGCAACGGGACTTTTTCTATTCCGGAGCAACGCTGAATCTTAACTTCAGAAGAAATGCCCTGAAAAAATTAAAAACCTGTATAAACAAATACAAACATGAAATTAGTATGGCTATTCAGAAAGATCTGGGGAAAAGTTATTATGAAAGCTATATGTGCGAAACCGGACTTGTACTCAGCGAGATTAGTTATATGCTGAAACATATCAATAAACTTGCAAAAGAACAACGGGTGTATACCCCTTTGGCCCAATTCCACTCCAGAAGTTATAAAAAACCTTCTCCATATGGTGTTATTCTTATTATAAGTCCCTGGAATTATCCCTTCCTGCTGACACTGGAACCATTGGTAGATGCCATAGCTGCCGGAAATACTGCCATTTTAAAACCCAGTGCATATTCTCCTTATACCGGACAGATGATTCGTAAGATAATCAATGAATGCTTTGAGAACAGGTATGTTTCTGTCATTACCGGAGGACGTGCCGAAAATACCTGTCTGCTGAATCAGCATTTTGATTATATCTTTTTTACCGGAAGCCAGACCGTGGGAAAAGAAGTTATGAAGCAGGCTGCTGCCAGTCTTACACCCGTCACTTTGGAACTGGGCGGCAAAAGTCCTTGTATTGTGGAAAAAAGTGCAAATATCAGACTGGCGGCAAAACGAATCGTCTTCGGAAAATTTTTAAACTGCGGACAGACCTGTGTGGCTCCCGACTATATTTATTGTGATAAGTCCATAAAGAATACTTTACTGTCTGAAATTAAAAAACAAATTCAGCTTCAGTTTGGAACTTTACCCCTTCAGAATAAAAATTATGGTAAGATTATTAATGAAAAGCATTTTGACCGGATATGTGGTCTGATGGACGATAAAAAAATTGTTTATGGCGGAAAAACCGATAAAACCATCTTAAAAATCGAACCAACCATAATGGACCATGTAACGTTTAATGATTCTATAATGAAAGAAGAAATTTTTGGTCCGCTGCTTCCGGTCCTCACTTATAATTCCATGGATGAGGCAATTCGTAAGATTAATTCCATGGAGCATCCGCTGGCATTGTATATTTTTACTTCAAGGAAGAACATAGCCCGAAAAGTAACTTCCCGGTGCGGATTTGGCGGCGGCTGTATCAATGATACAATTATACATCTGGCAACCAGTGAAATGGGCTTCGGTGGTTTTGGCGAAAGTGGTATGGGTTCTTATCACGGAAAAGACGGTTTTCATACATTTTCCCATGTTAAAAGTATTGTAGATAAAAAAAACTGGCTGGATTTGCCTATGCGTTACCAGCCATATAGAAAAAGTTATGACAAACTGATACACTTCTTCCTTAAATAATTTAAAAAGTAATGCCCCAGCCAGCATTGGGATTTATAAAAGATAAAAACATATCAGTACAAAAAAAGCTGCCAAATGTAATACAAATAATTTTCTGAATGTTGGCCGGTATTTTGCTGATTTGTCTATTTAAAAATGGCGCTATATAAAATATCAGAAGCCATCCTGCAATACCAAACATTAACATGCTGAATAAACTGATGCGCCCGTTAATATTTAGTTTTAAATAACTGTAATCCCACCATTTTTTCCGAAATATAGCTTCCAATACAAAGGATGTCATATATTCAATCAAACTGCAGATTATCATACTATGCAAAAACACTACCGATACCGGACGTTTTTTTCTTCCGAGAATCATTACTAAAAAAATACTGCCAACACCATAAATCGGAAGCCAGAATCCATGTAAAAACCCCCGGTTTACAAATGCTCCCATCTCATACATGGTCAAAATTCCTTCCCATATCCATGCCAGATGGGAAATGATTAAAAACATAATAATGATTGACATAAAGGAATATTGATTTTTCATTTTGCCCACACGAACCTTTATAATTTTACAAAACTGTTAATATAATTGTCAGTATCAGTGTGTGCAATTTTAACAATATTTTTTTTCTTTATGCTGGCAAAACAGGAAATGTTTCCCTTAGTAAAGTAAACAATTTATAAACCATGAAAAAAGTGTTATTAATTGCCTTATAACTTAAAACCTGATATTGAAAATAAAGCTTTTGATTTCACAGTCCACAACTGTAAATCAAAAGCCTTATTATTCAAAATTTCAGTATCTTAATCCTGAATTACTTTCAATATCATATTATATGTCGTTATATTGCCGTCATTGTCACTTACTTCATAACGAATCTCATAGTTCCCCGGCACATTCATATCGAGGTTGCCGGAATCAATTACCGTATTATCTTTGGTAATATTTATTTTCCCATCTTCATAATCCTCTGCTGTAATTAGTGAATATAGGTCTATAGAAGTTCCTTTTTTAAACTCCGGATTCTTTACCCCTTGTACCGTTGGAAAATACCCTGTTGTCAGTTTCATTCTTAAATCTGCATATGGTTCTCTGTCCATTGCTATTAAACTATCGATTGCATTAAGAATTGTTATTTTATCACGAAGGCGGTAATATGAATTATAAATATCTTCTTCCGTACATTCCCGTTGAAATGCAGTTATATAAGCGTCAATTCTGGATTTAAATGCCATATAAAAATCATCTGTCGTTATTCCACTCTTTATCAGTCCGCAATCTGTGACATCATAAACTGCCCACTGTTTATCTGTCATATTATAATCTGTCATCTTTTCTCCGGTTAATGTACTGTAAAATTCATTTTTATTACTTTCCATATAACGATACAGCTTAATTTTATCTCCATATGAAACCGGAATTCTTACTTCGGAAGAACTGCTGGTAAAATATTGCATACCGCCATAAACATGATTCTCATATACCAAGTTTCCGTTTATGTCTTCCACGCAGATAGAAGCATAGGCTGTATTCGAATCCACCAGATTATAATTATATGTTAATGCCCGTCCTGTATTATAACGAATGACCAACTCATCATCTTCCATCTCCAAAACAGCCGCATCATTTGACCAGTATCCGCCAAAATAAATTCGCACATTATTGTTATAATATATATGCTGAATCCGTTTATAGGAATATACTACTGATGTCGGCTGATTTGTGACAATCAGAACATCATTGTTATATTCATATGCGTGGTTCGGTTTTGGTAATTCCACGTTATACACGCCAATCGGCAGATTTGCATTAATCGATTGACCAGTAACCCGTATTTTAGCTACAAGTTTTTTTCCATCTTTAATTTTTATATACTTATTCTGAATATCTGTAAAATCTTCTATCTGAAAATCTATCTTCACCGTTTGGGATATATTATTTGATTTCAACTCATCATTAGTTACCAGACTGTAAATCCCTTTTTTCCCTAATGTTTCTTTAATGGTGGCAGCCTGTACTGCATCAACCACTAAATCTTTCAGATAATAAATTCCCTTGGAATTTCCGGAATTAATTGTATAACGGGTATCCTCACTTACTGATATTCCCCATGATTCAAAGTACGGTATCAGATTAACTCCATATTTTTCATTTAAAGCCAAAATATAGGTATCCTGCATGTTTGGAGTTCTGCCTTCTGCCACACACCTGCGGTAATAGGAATAAATGGCACCATATGCCTCTTTCGGATTAAATGTATCCAAAAGATTAACCAGCACGTATAACATTCCTTTTGAATCCAGCCCACTGAACTTTTTGCCCTGCAGCCTTTGATTTTGAATTCCCTGTTCAATGGATTCGATACTTCCCAGCCAGTCATTATTATATTTATAAATATTTCTGTTTATCTGAACATAGTGTCCTAAAATATTGTTGGTTACTTCTCCTGTAGGCATACCATTCTTTCCGGCTCCTCCCTGATAGCCATGAGCAAATTCATGTAATCCTCCCCAATTTACCTCAAAGAAAGAAGCAACTGAAGCATTGTTAATCCCTACATGATCTCCTGCATAGTATGCGCTGCCTGCACCATGAGCATTGGCTCTTACAAAGTATTTTGCCTTTACATTTTGGTCCAGCGGATTTTCGGCAGCATACGAAAGCCCCAGGAATTCATCATATTCCTGTGTGACTGCATCCCAGTATTCCAGAAATCCGTCCAAAGTATCGTGATGATTATTGTAATAGCCGGTCAGTTTTCCTCTGTCTGCATATGGTACTACCACCGTCAAAGATGCGCCTTCAATAACTCCATATGTATTTGTATCTGATTCCCATGAAGATTTAAATGCTGCTTCATCATCCTTATAATGATAATAATTTAACGGCGATACCCCGCTGTCCGTATATTTTATTTCATAGACTACCGGAGTATTCTGCTTGTATAATGTCTTTGCAAATGGCACAAACCCATACCCTTCCAATGTCATTGTCTTCCATTCACTTGTCAGGTTTACTGCCGCCGGTTCCGTTTGGGAATCATTGTTATACCCATTTATAACAATTGAGCTGTCTCCCGATATCTGCCGCATGGATATCTTAGAGCCGGCATTCATGTATACACCAAGGATTTGCCTGTCATGGTTATGACCTCTTGCTGTACCTGCCGCATTTAAATGGTCTACACTCGGCAGGGAATACATTGTTTTTTGCAGAATTATTTCATTGTTACCACTGGTTACCGTTACCGGTACTGTGATTTCCGTTTTATTTCCATGCGTATCTGTCACCTGATAACCGATGGAATATTGACCTGCTGCAGAGGTATCAACTGTATTTTGGGTAACCACGATGCTATCCGTTAAATCACCATCTTCGAAATCTTTGGCAAAAATACGGAATCGGGCATCTTTCCAATCAAATTTCGTCCCTACCGGAACAGTAATCTGCGTTGTTCCATAAAACTCCGGTGCATTTGTACTGCTGTAATAAGAATTAGTATTGGCATTAGTTTCCTGCGCATTTTCAGTATGTATCGCAGACATGGTTCCTGTTTCTGCTTTCAGTGTCTGTGCCGGCAATATAAAAGATAACATAACAACTACCATAACTGCTGCCAGTAATCTGCCGGATTTGTGTGTCATTCTGCTCATAATAATAGCCCCTCCTTTTTATACTCTTTTTTACGATTCCGCTAAATAATATAAACTTTTCTTTCGTATATCGTTTACCTCTGTAAATTCATTTTATATAATTTATTTATCCCTGTCAAGTAAATAATTAATCTAACATTCCTAATATTTCATATCAACCCATTATAAATGATTCTCATAGCCATAGATATTTCTGTTTTTTAAATTACTATTGACAATGGCAGAAAATCAGATTAAAATGTGTTTAGTCCGAAATCGGATTTGAATAGCTTCTATTATTATATGTGTAAACCAGGCTTAAAAATAGTCGTTAACCATTTTTGAACTATATTGCATTGAATATAAGTTTTGAATTGCCTGGAGAAATTTTAAACGAAAGGATAAGCGCAGGATTATTTTTATGAGAATTCAGTTATCTGATCATTTTACTTATAAAAGATTGCTTCAGTTTGTATTATCTCCTATATTAATGATGATTTTCACATCATTGTATAGTATTGTAGACGGTTTCTTTGTATCCAATTATGTAGGGAAAATTCCGTTCGCCGCTGTAAATCTTATTATGCCTGTCTGTATGGCGCTTGGAACTTTGGGAACCATGATTGGTACCGGCGGAAGCGCCATTGTATCCCAGGTATTGGGGGAAGGAAAAAAAGAAAAAGCAAACCAATATTTTTCTATGCTTACTTATTTTGCAACCATATTAAGTATATTATTATCCATAATTGGTTTTATTTTTGCCCGTCCTATTGCAACTGCTTTAGGCGCCACTGGTGAAATGCTGGAAAACTGTGTGATTTATAGCAGAATTTTATATATTGCACTGACACCTTTTGTGTTGCAGAACATTTTTCAAAGTTTTTTTGTAACTGCGGAAAAACCTTCTTTAAGTCTTAAAATGTCAATTATTGCCGGAATTATAAATATTATACTGGACTATCTCTTTATTGCAGTTTTTGACTGGAAAATTGCCGGCGCCGCCCTTGCAACATGTATTGGGCAAATGGCAGGCGGTATTGTACCAATCTTTTATTTTGCAAAGAAAAATGATAGTTTGCTGCAATTTACAAAGCCTGAGTTTGAATGTATGATTTTATTAAAAACTCTTATCAACGGGTCCTCTGAAATGATTACGAATCTTTCCACTTCCCTTGTGAATATTTTATACAATTTTCAGCTCATGAAAATTGCCGGGGAAAATGGTGTGGCTGCATATGGTATCATCATGTATGTTAACTTTATTTTTATGGCTGTCTTTTTTGGGTATTCCATTGGAAGTGCACCGGTTGTGGGTTATCATTACGGAGCAGGCAATCATAAGGAATTAAAAAACCTGTTTCGTAAAAGTATTGTATTAATGGCTTCTACCGGAATGATACTGATGGTTCTTGCAGAAGTTCTGACTGTACCACTTGTAACAATTTTTGCAAGCTATGATGCTGGTTTATTTTCTATGACCTGTCAGGGATTCCGCCTCTATTCCCTTGCTTTTGCCGTTATGGGAATAAATGTATGGGGTTCTGCATTTTTTACCGCATTAGGAAATGGCGGCGTGTCCGCTGCGATTTCTTTTTTACGGACACTGGTATTTCAGATTGCTTCGGTTTTCATTCTGCCGATTTTTTTTGGTATCAATGGTATCTGGTTTGCAATTGTAGCGGCAGAGTTGCTGGCATTAATTATAACAGTAGGATTTTTTATCAGAAATAAAAAGAAATATCAGTATGGATAGTTATATTTTCTTATAGAACAACCCTCTGTGTCAGACACAGAGGGTTGTGTACTATGTAATATATTGCTCTAATTGAGGATAATCTTCTATATGTTCTCTGACATAACATCTTTTAAATGCTGCAAAAGCAGTTTCTCTTCTCAATAAAGCTTTTAATTTCCTTAAGGTTACTTTTGAATTTGGAGTTCTTTTAATCTCTTCAAGATAATCATATAATACATTCATTTCAAAATTTAATTTTTTTATTCTTGTATCACTTTTACAAACTCTCATTCCAGTATTTTTCATATTAAATACTTCATTTACAAGTTCCGCTGTTAACCCGGAAACAAAATCGGACTCCTGCCTGGCAATAACAGAGACTTCATCGTCAATCAGTCGAAAATATATATGCTCTTCCGGGTCCGTTTTACAACAATCCAGGATTCCGTTCTGATACTTTCTTTGATTTTTCACATTGTTGCAATGCCCACATGACCAAAACAAATTGTTCCAATCAAATTTACGTTCTTTATATTTTCCATTTTGATGTGGAAGCAGGTGTTCTATCTGTGGGTCCTGTAACTCTGTCATTTCACAAATATAGCATTTATCATGAAAATCCATTTTTAATTGTTCAACCACATCCGGTTGTGAATAACTTCCCGTTGCCTTTTTGGCTTCTACCGCCAATGAAGCAGGCGCCGGAAAAGAACGCTCAACCTTTACCATTAAATATCCTCCCTCTTTTCAAACTGTAACTTTATTCTTTGATATTCGGTGGTAATCCCCAGTGCAAGATAATCTGGAATCTCGTTTAAAAACATTTCCAATTTAGCTATCTCTTCAAAATCATTGTCCGTTAGAATTTCTTTCTGTACCAATTCTTTATATCTCTCAAATTTGTCTCTCAATATATCTGACATTTTATCCGCCCTAAAATAACCTTCCACAATTCCGTCATATGGTACATCAGATAGTCCGTTTTCAACCAAAAGATGATTCTCCAGGTCATAAATAATTACATTATCTAAACTGTTTAATATAAAAGGTGAATGTGTTGATACAATAAACTGAATATTTGGAAATATTGTAGTTAATAACTTCATAATGTTTTTCTGAAGTTCTAAATGAAGATGTGTTTCAATTTCATCAATCAGAACAATTCCGGGCATATCAAATTGAAACGTCTTGTTGGTTCTTTTTTCCATACGCATAATGATATCTACCACAATATCCAGCACTGCCGCATACCCGCTGGAAAGCGTATTAAAATCAAAAACCTCCCTTCCCGTTTCCTGTATGCTAAAGCGGAATGTATCTTCATCAAACTCTAATTTTAAAGCAGCATCATCAAATATTTTTTGCAATAAACCTTCAAATTGAGCAAACCATTTTTCAATCTTCTGTGCTTTTTCTTTTTTCCCGCCGGAAATTGCCAATGCTTCCGTCATTTTTAAATCCAATAAATACTTCACAAAATTTTGTCTTGGCATTTCTTTGATTGTATAATTATTTTTCAACTCAATCTTTTCAACATGTTTGGGATTATCTGCCTGAAACACTCTCTCGTCCTGATAATAAGCAATAATAAACCGTCCCTCTTCAAATTTGTTATGAATAGTGTTTTCATGGCAATTAAATTTCAAACAAATTCCCTGAGTTATCTTTTCTATCTCATTTTTCCAATATTCCATTCGTTTTTCAATTTCAATAATTTTATATAACTCTTCTTGATTTTTTTTTGCTCTGGCCAGATTATTTATATCCCTTTCCAGACTTTCTTTATCCTGCCGAAGATCAGTTGTTGTTGCTATAGAATTCAAATAAATGGACAACGCTTTTAACACACTGGTTTTCCCGCTTCCATTTTTTCCGGTAATCATTAAGTGTTTTATTTTTTCTTTTGATAAAGGAATCTGTACATTCCTCAAATGTCTCACATTTTTTATCAAAATATCTGTTATAAATACGTTGTCCATGTTCCCTCCAAACAATCCGTATTGATGTTGAAATCATACGTTTTTATATCTTATTTTTATTACTCATTATACTACAAAAAAATTCAACAAACAAGCCTTTGATTCGGTCCTATAATCTCTCAAACTTCCCCTGTCCATCAAAGATATGTATCCTCTTTACATCCTCTCCCATCCGATTCAGCACTTCCTCCGAGCCCAGTTCCCGGACTGTTTCATATTCCTCCTGTTTTAGTGGAACCACCCAAAGCAGATTGATTTTATCTCCCATAAAATCCATATAAACCGGAGCTGCTATCTCAGGAATCAGACGTGAATTCAAAAGCCACACGGCGCTAAATCCATCAATCACAGTGCATGGGATTGTGTGACCATGTCCCAGAAAGCTGATTTCATTCCATGGGAAGGCAGAAATAGCAGAAATAAACGAATACATTTTCATACAGATATCCTGTTCTGATTCAGATGCGGCAAATCCAATCTCTATTCTTCTGAAATCAGAATACTCTTCCTCATAATACTGTTCTATCTGCGGCATTGGAATTAAACTGACTCCTGCAGTAATTCCATAGCAGACACCTTCTTTCTGTCCGGTCACTAATGCCTTTGGCGGAAAAGTTTCTCCATCAATTGCAAAATATTTCTCATAGGTGCCGAAAAAAGCTTCCAATGCCTGAATATGCGCCTGTTGTACATTCTCCCAATATTCGCCTTCAAAATAATTCCAGAATTCCCGGCTTTTTTCTGCCCGTTTCAGAAGAACCTCCTCTGCCTCTGTCAATTCCCATGCATATGGGGTCATTCCCACCGCATATCTGGAATATCCGTTAAAATCCTTATATCCGCTCCAACCCGGAATAACACAAAGCAACCGGTCTCTTTCAAAAAGCGCTGCCGCATCACCTTCTTCAAACCACACAATTGACAATTCCTCCGGATTCAACCGGATTCCCCAGGCTGCATGAGAAATATATTTTTCCGGCATGGCAGGTGCAATACCTTCTTTCATAGCTTCCGTATCGATTTCTTCCGGCGCCGCAGCTGCGTTACATATCCAGCAGCTTTTTATGTATGCCTCTTCGCTGCCCGGATGAATCCACAAATAAAAATAATAACACTTTTCACTTTCCTCTACAAAAGCCTGAATGTCGCAAACCGGCGAACTGCTTTCCAATATAATATTTGAATCCGACATTTTCAGTTCCCTCCATTAATCCTCAATCATAAGTGCAAGCACCGTTTCATATCCCTTGGATGCTGCTATCTCCATTGGTATTTCACCCCTGTTATTGGCAACATTATAATCTGCGCCCTTTTTAATAAGAAACCGTGCCACATCACTGTTTCCGTTTCTAAGCGCATAATGCAATGCCGTATCTCCGGCATTATTTTTGGCATTTACGTCTGCTCCTGCCCGAATCAGTTCTTTCACAATATCTTTATTACATATATTGTATGTATGTGCCAGAAGTACGGTATTTCCGTTATTATCCGCACGATTTAAATCCACATCCCGTTCAATCAGCAGTAATGTAAGATCACATACAATACTGTAATCCATGGACTGCAAAAGAATAATCGGTGTTTTTCCGTCGTTTCTTGGTGTATCTATATCTGATAATGCCTGCAGCATTTCAGCCCGTACTTCCGGTTTCAATTCTTTGTAACGTTGTTTCATCTGTACCACAAAATGCGCCGGAGTTTCTCCTGAAGATGTTTTCAAGGAATCATCTGCTCCGGAATCCATCAGCAGTTTCACCATTCTCGTATTGCCGTGAATACATGCAATATGAAGAGGGGTTGTACCGATTTCCTGGGGAGCATCCTCCGTAAGATTAATATTAACGCCTTTTTCAAGCATGACCTTCATCATCTCTATATGGTCATTTCTTGCCGCCTGGTGAACCGCAGCAATTCCTTCGTCATCCAGTGCTTCCATGGATTCACGGTCAAAGAATCTGGCAGATTCCGCATAATATTCTTCATCTTCACCACCAAAAAAGGTATGACGTTTCCCTAAGCCCGCAACTATATTCGCAGGTGTTTTTCCTTTTATTATCGCACAATTCATATCCGTTCCCAAATCCAAAAGCTTCTTTACAACCCTGGATTCATATGAATGTTTCAGACAATAATCCCTTATATTGATAATGCTTCGCTGATAACAAATCTCCATATCAAAAGTAAATCCGGCTTTTTCGATATAATCCAGTATCCGGCATTCCTCGTCTTCTCTTAATGCGCCATGAAGGATTTCGATGATATATGCCAGTTCATCATCATCGTCCTCATCAATCTCCCTTAATAATTTTTCTGCCAGATAAAGAGCGAATTCCAGATTATCTTTTTCTGAAGACCCGCATTGGAAAAATGCCGTTTCAATGATACGGATAAGTTCTTTCGGCGCCGGAGAGCGTTTTTTTCCAATACGGTTCTTTAATTCCTCCCGGTATCCGTTTTCAATCATTTCAGCCGCTGTTTCGCCACTGTTATTTGCAATCTGACAATCTGCTCCGGCATCCACCAGCATATAGGATATTTCAAAATCCCCCTCCCTTACCGATATATGTAGTGCGGTATCCCCTTCATTATTTTGGAGATTTAACTCACATTTATTCTTTATCAGACGGACGGCAGCCGTTATCTGATTATACAATGCCGCTGTCATAAGCGCCGTATTGCCGTTGCTGTCCACTACATTCAGATCCGCTCCCTGATCTATAAATTTCTGCATCAGATTCATGGAAAGCAGGCTGTTTCTGTTCCTGAGAAGCTGCAGAAGCGGAGACAAACCTTCGTTATCCCGTGCATTTATATCACATTGTAGCAGAGAGAAAATCTCCTGTCTCTGCTTTATGCTCTCCCTCTGTCCGGTCCAGTTATTCTTTATATTCTCATAAAACATACAGGCAAGATAATGATAAGCGTTTCTGCCCTGCTTATCACAAAGCGTGGTATCTGCCCCATAATCGGTCAGCAGCTTTGCCATTTTATAGTTCCCCATATAACATGCCAGATGAAGCGGTGTTATGTCCAGATACGTTTCCGCCGCCTGGCCTGCTGCTCCCATTCCTCCACGGACATCCGGATTTACTCCGTTTTTCAGTAAAACCTCTACGGCTTCCGGATAATTATGCCATACCAGATGATGCAGCACTGTTAATCCCATTTTATCCGTTAATTCTGCCGACTCTTTTGTAATATTCCCGCTGTTTGCCAGAACTGCTTCATTTAATTCTTCCGAAGCAACTCTGCACTGTGGGTCTGAAAACATTTGTTCTTTTTCCCACCACAGATTATAATGGGTTAAATTGTCTGCCATCAGTTTCAGCAGCCTCTCTGCCGCAATAGTTCCTGCAACAGAATCTCCGCCCAGTTCTTCCATTTTCTTATAAACCCTGTTGTCCGTATTAAATTTCGGATATTTGGAAAAGAAAGCAGCCAGCGTCGACCCATTTGCCAGTTTCATGCCAAAATCAAATCCCGCATCTTTTAATTCATCCAGAACACACAGTTCATCATGTTTCACAAGGGCGTGTCCAAGCACCTGATACATAATATTTTGATCTCTTAATTCCGTAAAATCCAGTTTATGCAAAAGTTCTTTTGCATAGCGGTTTCCTTCCGCTGTATCATCTCTGAAATATGCTTCTACGGTTTTTGTCATCAAATCAGTCAGTTCTTTTTCGTCTGTCATTGTTTACACCTCGCTATAGTTATATTTTTTTAATTATAACAGAAAATTGTATTAATTGAAACCTATACAGTATTTTTCTATACCACTACTGTGTTAAAGGATTCTGAATAATTTTAATTTTCGCTCAGTAATTTTATCTCCTTCTGTAACTTTTCCACAGAGCAATGGTGAATCCTCATCATAACTATCACTGTTTTTTTTAACAAGTTTACTACTGTAATTTGCATAACAATACCTGCAGCCATTTTTACATGAATCATAAGTTCCAATTTCAACACTTTCTATACAACCACATTCCTTTCGCTGATTTTTGTCTTTCACTGCCTGTATTTTACATCCTGTTATCTCTTCTATCAAAGACTTATCAATACAGCAATTATGTTCAATGCCATACTGTTGCAAATCAATGTTTTCTGCACATGTTGCAATCTGTATCCCATGTTGATGTGAAATTTCACTTAATTTCCCTGCAAAAGCTGCCAGTTCGATAGGATTTTTCTCATTTATTTTCAAATCTGTCATATTCCTTTTATTCTTTGAATAAATATCCACAAAACTAATAACGCATTTTTTCGTATATCCCTTCAACGCCCCGGCAATCTGTGCAAAAGCTTTAATATGATATTCTTCCGTATAAATATCATTAAATAAAATCGGATCATATCTCCAGATAACACCACTGCTTCCTATGCGATGAGATAATTCCCGAAACACCGGAATCATTTCCTTCTTTTTATGAGGAACATAAGGTTCAATATCCCGTCCGTATCCGGTAAGTGTAAACTGAAAGTAATATTTATATTCACCCAGTTCCTCCAGCCGGCTCATCATCGGTTTTGGATTTTTCGTCCAAAATACGATACAGTCAACGATTTCGGGAGACAAATCAATTCTGCTTACCTGATGAAAATTCATGGGGTTCCGAACATATAAAAAACCTTCTTTTATACGATTATAAAACCATTCCGAATAATAACACGGTATATCTGTTCTGCGGCTTGCACTTACTATCATTTATCTGTCACCTCTGCAAACATTATCCCATTATCCTTTGCATATCTCTCCGCTGCAGAACCCGGAATCCCTCTTATCTTAAAGCCCGGAATAATCTGCTCACCTTTCATCCTGTATGCAGATTTATCCGGATGAAGATACTCACGAATTTCCATATAACCAACACTTCTTTTTCCAAATTGAACAACACTTTCCGGAATCATTAATTCCTGAAGAGAAAGACAATGATAAAATGCATAATCATCAATTGATCTAACTCCCTCCTCAATAACCACATGTTCAAGATCCTCGCAACCCTTAAATGCTTCATATAACGTAGTTACACTTTTCGGAATAAAAACAGATTTCAGATGGGAATCTATAAAAGAATGGGAGATATCTTCTGCTCCTTCGGGAAATTCCATAGTCTCAATTCTGGTCCCCGAAAAGGCATAGTCAAAATACTTTACATGAGGTGGAATCACAAGATTTTTCAAAGAATAACAGCAATCAAACGCATGTTCCAAATCCCTGATACTCTGTGGAAGCGACACTATCTCTAATCCTTCACAGCCATAAAAGCCTCCGGAAAGTGTAATAATTCCTTCCGGAACCGTTACACTTTTCAATTCATAAAAACCATCAAATGTACATTCCAGCGCAACCGTTTTTTTACCATCTACAGCAGCCGGAATATCAATATGTGTCTGATTGCCATTGTAACGCAAAAGGGATATTCCATCATCCGTCTCTATGTAAGTCCATAAACCATCTAAACTTGTACATATCTCCATCGTTTCATCTTCATATTGCCAAAAATAATCATAACTTTCTCCTGTGCCATAACGACCTCTGCCATCACTGTAATAAGCTTCCATTAATAATCCTCCTAACTTTTAAAACAAATCTGCCATCTGATTATACTCAAAATCATAGGTCCTTATAAATATATCCTGTGACAAATTATCATTGACAGCATATACATAATAACATTTATACCATTGTCCATGATATGACATATATCGATAATTATATTTTAACAAACCGGCTTTCCCTTCCTCCAGAACAAATGCCGTTTCATTTAACCTGTTTGGTTGTCCTGCGAATCTCAGGCCTTTTTTATATAAATCTTCATTGCCTCCCTTACGCCTTGGCATTCCTTCTCCAGAGTCAAACCATTTGATACGATATCGATTCTCCGGTTCCTCACAAATTGTAATGCAGGGAATATTAATATCTTCAATATTATAAAATGTACCTCTGTTCTTTTGTATTCTTTTTATTCTCAATCCTGCCAATCGCTGCTCCCGCTCATCAGTGGCGGTAAATGCTTTTCCCAGACCTTCTTCATATAACTGTTTATCCAGTCTGTCAGAAGATTTCTGTTCCGATAAGACGGAATTCCCATACTGGTAATAACTACATTTCTTTAAGAAAATACCGTTCCCTGAGAGATTTACCCCATCTTCAATTCTTACCGGTTCATAATATTTCTGTCTCTGAATGGCACCATTCAGTGTACGGTTTTCTTTCAGCCATTCCATCTCAATCAATAGGATTGCTAACATTTGTAATCGCCTGCCTCTATTACAATATTTTTCTCATACCATTCTTTCGGTGTCCCGCTGCTGTTATAGGCCTTGTCTAACATCTGGTAAATCTGCGGATATTCAACACCGGATTTTAATAAGGATCTTAGCTCTGAAGTCTGTATCGGCAGTATCTTCATACCGGTAATATATTCCGTTCCATCCGAATTATAATATTCCATATGTCTTCTTGCCCTAAAATCCGATATAACATTCGTATTTAGATATGTAGTTACAAATACACAATAGGCTTCCTCTTCCGGATGTGATAAACAATGCTCACCCAAATGTCTTGATACCGGCTCCATCTCCATTCTTCTCTGATTGGAACCGTCCGCCAATGTGGCTTCTATTAACAGGGTATGCTTTGGATACCATCCTGTCTCATCATATTCCCATACAATATCTGCCTCTCCTCCGCCGGCATGGGTTTTGGGCAATAAATCTGCCTCCAGCGAAAGATTCATGTATTCCAGCACATCTCCCTTACGCTCACTAAGCAGATACCATGCAATTCCAAGTACATATTCAAATATTGTAGGAATATCCGCATTATCCGTAACCATTGCCCGGATTTCACTATCATTTCGTTCTTCAAAATATGTAAATAATCGAATCAGTGCTTCCTTTGGAAACTTCTCATCAATCAGCCGGTTCCATCTTGCGTAACGTTCATCCCTAATTATCTTTCGTGCCGAATCTGTATCCTTAACGTCTGTTCCCACAATTCTTCCTAACTTTTGATACAAAATCGTTTTGTTAATTTTTAAATACGGACTAATCCGGCATAATTCTGCGTTTTTTTCCAGCAGGTCTGTTTCTTCAAATGCAATATCCATCAGCTTATCTGCAATATCTTCTACATAACATTTTGGAAGTATGTCCAAAGAAACATTATCATCCTGAAAAATAACGGTGTCCGTAGCCTTAAAATATCTTCGGTTTAAATCAAAATAATCCGAAAGCGTTGCTTTTGCCTTAATCAGATGCATAATTTCAAAAAAGTATTTGTTAAATTCCTCTTCCGTACGGGATTTCAGAATAGGCACTGCATGAAATATTCCGTTTCCTTCCCGGATTACCACTCTTCTTGAAGTATTCCGAAAGAAATATTTTCTCCATGCGGAACCTATTTTGGAATTTGTCAGTTTCTTCGTGGCTTCTAAAAGTTCCAATGCTGAATTTTCATTGTGAAATACAATATTCTTTAACAAATTATATATTTTAAAATATGGCTTGTCATATCGTTTGCTTTTCCGATTAAACCCAATGGTACATATTAAATCTTCCGTAATGGTTTCAGTCTGTAACATCTGCAGTGCTTTCTGATAATTCGGCATTCCCATTAATACATCCAATATAATCTTTTCATAATCCAGACTGCCGGTTCTTGAAGATAATATTTCCGATATAATATACTCTGTAATTTCCGGATTCACACATAATGGTAACAGATAAGTAAATTCTGCGTTTGTAAGGTATTTTGTCCTATACACCACATATAAAAATACCAAAAAGGGCCGAACAACATTTTTATCAATTCGATTGCAGGTTTTCAGCATTTGCTTAAAATAAACAAAGCTATCCCTTGGCAGTTCCAAAGGATTATCTGCCGCAAAATCATTGGATAGGGCAATGCCTAACAATTCCTTTCCTGCTTCGGTTAAATGCCTGTCACTATCCAGTAATCCAATGTCCACCAGTCCGGAAGTTTTTTCTCTCGCATCTTTATCCGGTCTTTCTGCCTCTCCTGTTATAAATGCCTTTTCTTTCAGAAAATCATAATATCTTTTTTGCAGTTCGCTATTACCGGTCCATCGGATTCCGGTATTTTCTTCTTTCTGCCAAAATTCATCCAGCAATTCCAGCTGTTTTTCAATATTGTGATTAAAATTATCCGTTCTATAACTTGTTGTACCTACCACCCAGCAATAACTTTTATAACTTATTTCATTGGACATATCCACCCTCCCGAAAATTTACCACCAATACCTCTTTCGCCCCGGTATCTCTCTGTTTTGTGTGATAATTGGAATTGGAATAATTATAATTTAAATGAATCACATGATATCTGTCACTGTTTTCATCAATCCATGCCTTCAAAATATCGTTGGATTTTCCCTTGCTCTCCAAAACATTGGACAAAGCAAATCGAATCCCCCGCTCTGTCAGCCCGTCCAAATAATGAAGTAAATCTTTTTCATCTGTTTCTGTCCAGCCTGCCTGTTCATTATAGGTTGCACAGGTTATCAAATATGGAGGGTCTGCATAAAAAAAACTTTTTTCTGTATATTCCTCCTGGTCTATATCTCTGAAATCATAATTTGTAAATTTATAATCTCCGCTTTTCACGCGGTCAATAAACATCTCCAGTTTATTCTGCATTTTTTTGTTAAAATCTCTTTTCCCCACCGGAAGATTATATTCACCTTTTTTATTGAATCTCAGCTGATTATTAAAGGAATAGACTATAAGCAGATACAGCATTATATAATACCCGGCATCTTTTTCTTTCTTTGCATTGAAATCTTTTCTTAAGCTTATAAAACCTTTCCGATTATAACTTCCCAATCCATCCGAACTGTTGCAATTGTAATACTCGTAACCTTTTTCACAAACCATGGATAATTGATATTTTTGTATCGTCTTATATATGCGGTCAAAAATTTCTTCTTTGGACAATTGCCTGAACATTTCCAACATTCCAATGAGATATTCATTTCTGTCATTAAACAATACTTTATTACATTCCACATTTATCCCCACATTGCAGCCACCGCAAAACATATCCACTACTTTATCTGCATCCTTCGGAAAGCAGGGCAGTATCTGCGGCAGTAGTTTATATTTCCCTCCCGTGTAATTCAAAGCCGAAGGAATAATATCCTTTGTTTCCTGATAACATTTACATAAAAACAATCGTTCTTTATTTTCCCGGATATCGGACTTTCCCGTAGAAAAAGCTTTATAGTCTTCTTCAAATATCATTACCGTACCTTTCTTCCGTAAAATACGCATGATATCATCATCGCTGATTTTTGCATTGGAACGGTCGTTTCCCTTTTCTGCCATATTATTATAGGAAAGAAGTATATACTTCCCATGAACAGCAGTTATCAGCTCTTCAAATGCCTCTGTAGCTTTTTTTGTACAATAATCACTTTTTAATGCCGTTCGATCCATCTTTTTTGCCACCCCATAGACCGTCGGTTTTTCCCATCTGGCTACATTTTCAAGCAAATGATATGCATCACAATACTGTCTGGAATTATACGGTGGGTCAATATATACTAAATCAGCTTCTATTTCTGTTGCCAGCCGGTTGGTATCCATGTTATAACACACATTATTAATGTTTAGATTTTCTTCCGGCACAGGAACCGCCAATTCCAAGTGTCTGTCATAATCTATTCCCTGCCGGTACGCATCATAATGGCCACAGGTGTTGGCAATCTTATCCATTGCATATAACAGGGAAGTAATCAGCAGCGCCCGCTCTCTGGAATTGATTTCGCCATTATTAAACTTATCCTCAATATCTTCTCTTATAAATCCTATTTTTCTGCAGTCATTTAAATCGAAATATGTATTGGCAAAATTTTCGCTCATGTAATTGTCATCGGATACGGACAAATGGTTATATTCCATGATTAAATCAATTATTTTTTCTTTCGAATACTGTTCACTGCCAAACCATGCCACATGACAGATATAATTACTATACATAATATCATTGGTAATAACTTTCTTATCCGTAAATGCCGAAGCAACTGCTCCTGTCCCTGCAAATATATCCGCAACCGTATTGATATTGGCACATTCTTCTTTTACCACATTTCTTATAAACTCCAACAACTTATATTTATTGCCTAAATACCGCCTGTTATTTATCTTTATAGTTTTATATTCCGGTTCCCGGGGAATATTGTTTTCTATTCTTCGATTCTTCTTTAAATACTCTTTTAAACGCTGATAAACGGCCTCTGACCAAAGAACTTTGCCATTTTCATTTACTTCCATTTCAACAACACTGTTTTCTTTTAAACAGTATAAATATGACCTTGAAATGCCTAATTTTTTTGCAATTTGTGTTGCTGTATAATACATCTTAAAACCTCTCCGTTTATGCAACATTTTTCTATGATTTATTGGACACTTTTTCTAATTATACCATTTATATCACCAATTTCAACCACTATTTTGTTGCCAGACAAATAAAAAACGGATGCGAATCGTGTTTAATTACGCTTCCGTTTTGTAGATATCAAATATCTTTCTGGTTTCACCTCCAGCACCAATTCATTTTCTGGTAAATCTAATGGAAAGGAATCTTTTTCTTCTGTTTCTCCAACACAGACTGCACCCAGCTTTTCGATTACATTTTCAATAAATCTTACTCTTTCCAAAAATTACTCTTGATGAATATCTTTATATGGCTACATTTATTTTCACTCCATTTTCAATAACAGGGGTGATGGGACTCGAACTCATAATCCCTGAGAGCTATGCTCCCGATCGCTTTACCATTTATTTCATTTATAATCTGCTTTTCAATAAAAAAACAAGTAATCAAAATCGTTTTTTGTAATGACCTCTGCCTAAAAACTCAATTAATCCTTTATCTCTTAAAAACTGTAATTGTTGACGAATTTTTGCTTCAATATTATGGTTATCTATATGTTTTTCTTGTAAAATTTCTTTATATGCATATATGTCCTGCAAACAGAATTCATTTGATTCTATATTATTAATACAATTAAATACATCAATCAGCCATGAACCCGAATCTACATTTTGGGTCTCTAACTGTTTTATCCAAGAATAAGTTTCTACTACATCCTTTTGAGATCCAGTAGTTCCTTTTTCACCTATCATTTTATTATCTTCTCCTTCACTTAATTATGACACCATATTTATATCATATTTTTATTGTGTTATTATTTTTCTTTTTATACAATATTTTTCTTAAATTCAACTAATTATTTAGTTAGTAATCTTTTTCAGCCATTTTTATGATTAAAGTTAAAATATCATATAGTCATTTCAAAATTTTTTGTAAGCATCAAGTAAATTTTCTAACTCTCATATTATATAAACGAAATAAACCTTTACAACTCTTCTCAAATAATGTTATAATAATAAACATAAAAGGAACAATCGCCTACAAGATAGGTTGACCAGTTAAAAAGATAGCATAGCCACCCGGTAACTGCCAAGTATACGAGGGTGGTTTTTGCTATGTATGGCTACTTACAAAACGTAAAAACGAATGTAAGTAATGCCAAAAGGAAAAGACCAAAAGTCATCAAATCCTTAAAATCAAAATGATTTTTCATAGGCAGCACCTCCATTCTTTTAGAATGAAGGCCAACACACCCTGCAACACGATTGTTCCATGTCAAAATTTTATCATATTACATATTTATTTACAACATATAGATTTGTGATTTATTAATAAAATAATTGGGAAATTTAATTCCTAATCGAGTAGCGGAGATTAAATCTTCCCTAACACACCACCACATGCCATTCGGTATATGGCGGTTCAATATAACATCAAAGCATGTCTCTTTCAAGTCCATTATCGAATACATGACACGCTTGGTACTTGTTTCTCTTCTGACCGCAATAACACAGTCATCAGTGTGTATCACGAAACACAGCCCCCGTTCTCCGTCATTGATAATGTCTCCTAACCCCTTTACCATTTACGCCCCCTAGATCATTTGCTTTATTACAAAACTGATAAACATTTAATTCTCTCTATCAATCTCAAAAATTTCATCTAATCTTGATAGAATAATTTTTTCACATGTATATGTCTTGTCATTAATTCTTATATTCGTATCATTTATAATAAAAAATTCTTCTATTTGTTCATTATTGCTATCATTGGCTGTAACCTTATATATCCAGCCTTTTTCTTTGTCTAATGCCTCGTTTCTTTTCAACTCACCATCAAACATTTTCCTTATGGACTGTATTTTCTCATCATCTGTAATTGTCACCGTATTAGCTTTGAATTGTATAGTCAGATGGTCAATTTTATTATTCAATATTGTTATGTCAGAGGATTCATTATTCTTCTTATCTGCTCCACAGCCTATTAATATAATAATTATTGCTGATAAAATTACTGATAAAATTTTTTTCATTTATAATCCGCCTTTTTGTAAAAAACCTATACTTATGAGGTTATAAACCATCAAACTAATTTCTGTTTATTATCAAATTCTTCTATATTATTAAAATAGAAACCAATAATACTAATATCCAAAGATTTTTTTTGCTGCTTTACTAACTGCATTCTTATTTGACCTATAATCACTTGGTGTTTTGGCTAATGTAAGCATATATCTATCATCTCCCTTATAAGTCAGCTTATAATGTTTTCCTTCCTTTATCTCAAATCCCAAATCAATAATTCTTTTTCTTTTAGCATTATTAAAACTGCCATCTCCATTTAGTATATTCTTTAAGTCCTCTACTATATCTCCAGCAACATTAGTCACATGATTTTGTAGACTTATACTTTTTAAAATATGATATTTTCTTGATTCCATTTGATTTGAATCCATATCCATATTACGCAAAACACCCTCTACAGTCTTTAAAAGCACATCCTTGATTTCATTTTCATACAAATCCACTGTATACTCAAAGCAACAATCTGGTCTGAGCCTCTATTATCTTTTTTTAATCTATTCTCATATACCAATAATTTATTTCTTAATGCATTATTCAATTCTTCCAATTCATCAATTCGTTGATTGTTTTGTTTTATAATCGAATCTTTTTCAGCTAACAGTTCATCACATATAGTTTCTAACTCTATACTATCTTTACTTTTTTTTAGCAAATTATTATATCTGATTTTTGTCCAAGAAAATTCATCATCTATTTTCCCCAATATTAATCTGCTAAAAACTGAATATGCTATTTCATTTCGAAACTTATTTTTATTATCATAGTAATCTGGCAATATTCTCTGAGATCCGTCATTAGAATAAAAAATCTGTGCTGCACCATTATATGGATTTTTTCCATCTGTTGCTTCTTTCAGCTTTTTTGCTACTTTTCCTGATGTCTCTACCAACACATGAGCAACACCTGCTAAATCTTTTGCTAATTCATCAAAATCAACCTCATATTTATTTTCAAAAAAATTTGATGCAACATACACAACCGGCATCATATGCATATTTTTCTTTAAAATAACTTTTTCTATTATTTGTATATTCGTTTCATCAATATGCAACGGTTTTCCATTAATTTCTAAACCATTATCATCTGCACCAAAATCATTTTCTATTATTTTTTTCAACAGTCTTGGTCTATTAAATTTCTTAGGCAACTTTACTGACATATCTTCTGCTTCGTTATAAAGCTGAACTGCCAAAATTCTCCTTCCCTCTTTATAAGTAAGAACAAAATCATTTGTCCATATTATTTTACCATCTTTATTAACTAAATGTATTATTACAGCATTATCATATTTCATTATAGAAAATTGTTGTGTATTACTATAATTTTCTACTGAATATTCCTCACTACCATCCCATTCAATGTCACCAAATGTATAATTGTTTCCACCACTTACCCACTCCACAGCCATTTCAATAAAAATTTCATCTGTTAATGATTCTTTAACATACAATTTTGTAGCAAAAATAAGCATATAAAATCTCTCCCTTTATCTGTGACATACTATCTTACATATTCTGATTTCATTTAAATCTGATATGTTTCATATCTACACACTCCACCGTCACCATAGTCTTTTATTAATTTCATCTTATCATTACCTCTAATTATTATATCCACCACATAAATTTCATTATCTTATTCTGCAATAATTCTTTTTATCTCGTATACTCAATTAGTTGTTTATTTCTATATTAACATATAATCAATCTATATTGATATTTTTTAAGTCAAACTATGCCAAAACTCCCTTAATAATTAACACACGCTTGAATTATGACATATATTTATCATATCATTATTATCCTTTTTGTGCAACCTTTTTCTTCAAGCCAACGTTCAAGCATGATATTTTCGATTCATAAACTTTCTAATCCATCATTTGTTTTGTGATAACTCAATTTTTCGCTAAACAATCTCCCATAGTATAATCATTTTTTCATTAAGATTATACCTTATTTTTCTTCCGCTAAGTAATTTTCATTTCATTTGCAAATATTTGTTCTGTACAAAAACAAAGTTAAAGTATCAATATACTCTGCAATATATTATTACAATATTACACTTATAAAAAATATTTTAATTCTACTTCTTTCACATACATCCGACTACAATTCATTTTCTCATCCTATACTATCTGATTTTCTACTTTGAACGTTTTCTTAATGCCTTCATTATATCGACTGGATATACATATCTTCTGCAGTTTATCAAATCAGAAGACTAATTTTAAATCTTGCCATTTAGAATCCAATAAAATATACCACACTTGTTCTTTATAGAGAGTTACATGTATGAGTTGCTACTATGTATAATGATTGGTGTCAGTAAAACCTATTACTTATCGAAATCAATTATAGGACTATTCTCAATATTTCTATACTCATATATGCCTTCATATGGTTCTTCAAAACAGTATTGTTTCGTTTTAAATATATATATTTCATCCTCATAAATTTCAAATGGTACAACCAATAATTTGTTATCATATGATGATATAACTACATACTCATTATTATTTATTGTCACAAACTCATATTTCGTTTTATCATTAATAGTAATACTTAGCTTGAATATGGTGCCATATAACATAATAAGCATACTTACAACAAATGAAACAGAAAGCAAATAGCAAACCATATTCTTTACTAATTTCCATCTTATATCTCTTATCTTATCTAACAAAGTTATTCCCAAAACCGACATCAAACCAAATATAACTACAATCAGTATAGTTAATACCGCATTTCTATTAAGCCATCCATTGATTATTCTAAAAAAATTATTAGATTTATACGTTTGTTTCATAATCTCTATTAAATTAAATACATTAAATACACCTAATTCCATCCCTATCACTATAGACAAAAAAATTGCTTGCAATAAATTTCCTTTAGATGTAATACCTCTTTTATCTCCATACTTTTTTATAGATAATGGCATTATAGCTATCATGACTAATAAAAATATGCAACCCAAATATATTATTCGATTATTAAAACTTGAACTAAAATATTTTCCTGGCAAACCGTAAAATTTCTCACATTCTCTTTGATAAAAAATCTTATATACTGTATTTATTATCGGATATAATACCGCTATAAAACCAACAAAAAATGTAATAATCTCTTTGTACGAATTAATCATTTCAATAATTGATTTCTTTTTATTTGCTTCCCTATTTTCTTTTCTATTACGATTTCTCTTTGCCATTATATTTCCTCACTTATTTACAGTTGTAAATTAACATTATTATTATTAAAGTTTCCTTTTTGATACTTAATTTTTAAAAATTGAATCTTTATCAGTCAATTATTAAAAAATATGCAACACTTAAGAGCAAAGACACTTGCCAAAATATATACCCACTTTGATATAATGCACTTAATCATATTTTAATAGAGTAGAGAAATAACTGCAAGAGTTATCTCCCTCTCATTGAACCGTACGTACGGGTCTCGTATACGGCTCTACAACTTATATTCCAACCTATCTTAGATAGTAATTTAAAGGATTGAGCAAACCTGCTCCGTCCTT
>JAAWEK010000022.1 GCA_022794265.1 Lachnospiraceae bacterium | reverse complement strand
TGAATATATTCCGGAATTTTCCCGCCGGGCTGTATAATAACCGCACTCTCTCCTTCATCCGGAATCATGATATCCGGGTCAAAAAAGGGATCTGTTCTGTCTTTGGGCTGCGTCATAAAAATATATGCCAAGGATAATTTTTCCGGTTCATAATGGAAATCATTCAACCGTATCTGGCCAACAAATTTTAAAGGTCGGTTATCCCACGCGAGACTGACCGGCCACTGAGGGCGTTCCATCCAATCTGGCTGCCCGCCAAATTTTGTTATAAAATGCTTATCCTCACTATGGGGAATAAAGTTATCTATTCTATATGCTTTCATTTCTCCCTCTGCCAAATGCAAATAGATACTTGACGGAAATTGATTTGCCGATCCTCCACAAGGTATATCTGTAAAACGAATGTAACAGGTGCATAATTCCGAAAAAGGAGTTAAACTAATTTTACTTACATGATATCTGCTTATAGTCACAATGTCAAGCGAGATGCTTTCACGAGGTGAGGTTCCGGAGAAGCCTCTTCTGGTTGTTTCTCCTCCTTTTCTTTGGTGTACCTTTCAGATAATCTTAATTATCAGACATTTTTCGTAAAAAGTAACCAATATGGACAAGGTTTGGAAAATCTGACTGGGAATCCGATTGCTATAGCAACCTTTTTCTGCTATGATGGATAACGGAAAAATCAATAGAAATTGCACGAAGTTTCGTATGACTTATACAAAACATGTCAACAAACCCGCAGGATAAGGGGGAAGTATTTTCATGGAACAGGGGAGAACAGTCATAAGCACTAAAGCGCCGGAGAACTGGAAAAACCACAACTGCATCAAGGCTTGTCAGAGAGTCCGATATATCAAAGTCAGTACATATGCACACCGATGACTTTAATCATCAAAATTCATAGCACTTTTCCACAAGTAGAGATATAATATAGCTTATCAGAATTTGCAAAGCAGATTTTGATAAAAGGCACATACTATTCGTGCCGTTGATTTGACTATAGGAAGCCAATTTTGCTTCCTAATAGTATATTTTATAAACAGAAACTAAGATTCTAACAGGAGAGAGCAATGGCTTCTTTAACACATGTTTGTGTGTGGTCAGAGCATGGCTGGAAGAAAATAACGGCTAATGAGGCTGCAAGATTGCATCCAGGTGGAACTGTTTCAGCGGCAAGCGGCTTATTCATGTGTGAATTATGCGGTCAATATGTTATTTTGACAGAGGGAGAGAAAAATGTCCGTCATTTCAGACATAAGATATCGGAAAAGAGTAAGGATTGTCCGGAACGAACATTTGGTCCCTCTGGCTGTATGACCTATAATGAGAGAGAGTACGAGTTGCCTATAAGAATATGTAATGTTACGGGCAATCAATTTGATTTGGAATTGGGATTGCTATATATTCCACAATCCATTTTACAAGAGCAGGAGATCCAGCATGTGGTTATTCAGCCTTTGGAAAGTCAAGAAAATCAATACATATACTCGTTGGAGCGTTTGAATCCAGAGACACTTACCTATGTCTATATTGGCAATATACCAGCACCAAAATACAAATTGGATGTTGGCGCTGGTTTGAGAGGTTTTTGGCCACAATATGTAAGAGGAATTAATCGTTCTGGAAGTGTTTTTTCGAAAAATACAGGAAAGAAGCTGCCAGATGGGGCAGATGTTCAGGTTGGTAATAGTTACTACCTATTATGTGTAAAAAGAATTCATCCAAATTCTCCAGATATAGAAATTAAGAAGATATGTGAAAAAAGAGTTTCTAAATGTGTATGGTATATATATGAGGTAAAAGCAACGAGTTTTACAGAAAATGCTGCCCGGTTCTTCTTAGATTTACGTTACCGCCTTACGGAATTTCCTCTCTTTTTAAATCCTATTTGGCCGATTTATATAAAGACACCTTATGTTATTCAGCATAACAGAGATCAACTTTTCATGTACATGCATGGTGGAGAGGATATTGTAGAGAAAGCTTTTCCTGCTACAACGATGAAAAGGTTTTCTTGTCCTGATGAAAATGGGAAAGTAATCAGGATAGATTGCAATGGACGTCAACAACTGATTTCTATTGGTCGAACAAAGGTATTAGATTATACTTATTTTTGGAAAGACCAGTTAAATAAAACAACGTCTAAACCAGTAGTTGAAATTTTAGATATTCATGGTAATATACTTAACCCTGGTATTCAATATGAATTGCCAGAAAAACGGATATTGTGTGTAAGTGCCCAATATGATGGGTCAGTAATTGTTTTAGAGGATGGAATACTACAGGAAAAACGTTTTTTGAAAGCAAAAAGTAGAATAGAAATTGAAAATATACATTTTGGAACAGAGATTAAAGTTATGCAAGGACTTGACATGGTTTGGTCAGTCAGATACAAGAGAAAATTACGGGGAGTGAGTAGCAACGATTTTGAAATTGTCAGAAGATTAAAATCTTTTAATGGCAGATTGATACCCATATCTCATGAATTAGGAGCAGTTGTTAATCAGTTAGAGAATTATCCAAAGGTAAAGATGTGGCTTTATAAAAAAATAAGAGACGGCCATATGGCGGAGGAGGCTTTTCGTTATTTTAAACATTTTGTAGCAGGAATACAATCTGGGAAATAAGGAGTATAAAGATGAATTACGTTGAAAAACTCACTGATGAAGAGTTGGCTTATATTTGTAATCTTATTACAGGAAAAGAAATAAAAAAATATTTTCAGAGTAAACCGCAAAAATTTTCCAAAATATGCCCTGGATTCCGACCAAATGGTATTTCTGAAAAAATGGCATTAAGATTAATGATTCGTTATAGAAATGAACCATTTATAGGAACATTTGTAAACGGTCAAATCGTTCTCTTACTGAAAGAAATTAGTACCCAACGAAATAATTTAGTCAAGGAAGGCAAAGATTGGGAATCTGCATTACTTCTGACACTTCCTCAAACAGTCTTTTCTGAACGACCAGATATTTATTTTAAGATTGCTGAACAGACCCGGTCTGAGGAATATATTCGATTAGCTAAAAGCGCTGTGCAATTACTATTAGTGAAACAAGAGACGGCTTTATCTGCTGTTGTGGAAACGGATGAAAGTGTAGACAGTGTTACATTGAATGAACAGTTATCTAATGCGAAAGCAGAGTGGGAAATTTCTGAAGATAATTATA
>JAAWEK010000010.1 GCA_022794265.1 Lachnospiraceae bacterium | reverse complement strand
GTCAGAAAATAGCTGGAACCTTAGCAGAACACTAAGAACTTGCAATCTGTCTTTCGTAGTCACATTCGAACCGCCTTCCCCGGACATAACTGCTGTGCGTTGGATGAATTTACAATACCATGTTGTAGCAGTCTGTCTGCTGAATAGCAAAGTGGAGAGAGAATGGCTGGTTTTATGAAACTGGCAGAGAACAGCAGAAACGGAATACTCCGGGCACAGGCTGGCAACTTTCGGAAAAAGTCTGAAAGTTCTTAGTGTTCTGCTTAAGAATTTCAGCTATTGTCTGACACGAGGTCAGACAAAATCAGCAGTGAGGCATGGACGCCGAATTGCTGATGGTAGCGTTTGCATAAGAATATCTGTCGCAGAACACTTAGAACTTTCTGGCTTTTGGAGAGGAGTCAGCCTGTGTCCGAAGTATTCCGTTTCTGCGTCCTGCTAGCTTAAATCACCAAGCTACCTGCAATTATTCTGCCTGAAAAATTTATAAATAATTGCAGTCCGGCCTCCCAACCGAACTGCAAACATTCAAATCTCAATTTTATGTGGTAATAAAAGTATTATATCCATCCCGTCTCAGCCGTTCTTCCATTTTCACTGCATTATCCAGTACCGCAAACGCTCCACTCTGTACTCTGTAAAGTCCGTCCTCCATTACGATAAACGCCGGATAGCCTTTGGCCTTTAATTCATTTAACAAAGCGTCTGCATTCTCTCTTCTCCGGAAGGCGCCAACCTGTACCCGGTATAATTTCGGATTTTGTTCGCACTGAACGCCAATGGTTTCCAGAATTCCATCTGCAATTGCCTGGGCAATTTCTTCGAATTTTTCATCAAACAATGCATTGTCTCTTTCATTGTCAATAAATCCGGCTTCCACCAGAACCGCCGGAATTCTGGTTCGTTTCAAGACCACCAGATTCGGCCGTTCAATAACACCTCTGTTGATAAATCCTAATTTCGATAATTCCGAATTAATATTTCTTGCCATTCTGGCTTTGATTCCGTTATCATCATATACCAGCGTTTCGATGCCGCTGGCAGTATTCGGTGTGGGAACCGCATTTCTATGAATGGAAACAAAAAAATCCGCACCGGAATTGTTTCCCATCACGGCCTTTTCATATGGCGTATTATAAACATCGGTGGTTCTGGTATATTCCACGTTCACACAATTGTCCTCCAGAATCCTTCCGACTGCCAGCGCCAGATTTAAATTATCATTTTTCTCCCTTCTTCCCTCATAAGTTGCACCATAATCCGAACCTCCATGTCCGGCGTCTATAATAACTGTGTATGCCATAGCTACACATCCTTTTGCATTTTTTATTATTCTATGATAAAATTGCTTTGTCTGTGCGTCATAATTCAGAATATGAACGTCAAAAATAAACCATATAGAAATGAGGAATTTTATGTATCCAATCATTCATTTAGGTCCCCTCTCCATTCCCTCCTATGGAACCATGATACTGACCGGGCTGATTATTGGAATTCTTTTTGCATCTTTCTCCGCTCACCGGTATCAGGTCCAGAAAATCGATATCGTTCTGTCTACTATCCTTGCAAGTGCGGGAATGATTGCTGGAGCAAAGATTTTATATATGATTACGGTGATTCCAAATCTGACCAGCCATTTAGATTATGTAAAAACCCATATTCCTGAAACCATTTCCTACCTCTTCGGCGGATATGTCTTTTACGGCGGTCTGACAGGTGCTCTACTGATGTATCTGTTTTTCTGCAGACGAATGGAATATGATTTCCTGCGTTTTACAAATGTTATTGCACCTGTTATACCTTTGGTTCACGGATTCGGCCGGATTGGCTGTTTTCTGGGTGGTTGCTGTTATGGTATTGAATATAACGGCCCTCTGGCCGTTACCTATCCGCACAATGATTATGTGGAAGGTCTTGGCACTGTTTCCCGGTTTCCAGTGCAGCTTCTGGAGGCTCTGATAAATCTTATATTATTCCTATGCTTATTCTTTTATGCAAAAAAGCCGCGAAAAGACGGTTCCCTGCTTGGAATATATCTGATATGTTATTCGGTTATCCGCTTTTCTCTGGAATTTTTAAGAGGGGACATAGAGCGTGGGATTTTACTGGGTATCTCTACTTCTCAATGGATCAGTTTTTTGTTAATTCCACTGGGTATCTTTCTTCTTAAAAAAAATCCAGAAACAACTGAAACTGCCACGGAAACCGATTTATGATTCTTTGAATATAAAAAGGCAGCAGTTATCTCATTTAACTGCTGCACTTTTACTATCTATTGTTATTCTTACCGTCTAAATCATCTACTCCTCTGCTGATATCATCGCCAATATCATCCACACCGTCCCGGATATCATTTCCAATATCGTCTAACACACCATCACCATTTCTGTCAATGCTTCTTCCATCATTGGATCCGTTGGTATTGTCTGTATTATTGTCTTTATTATCTGTATTGTTATTCTTGTCATTCCCTTTGTTATCAGATGTTGCCTCAGTCTTTTTGTTATTGTCTTTATTATTGTCTTTGTCATCATTTGTTCCGCAGGCAGTTGTGATAGCACCGAACAGCGCCACAAGCATGGCAATTAACAAGACTTTTCGCTTTCCGTTCTTACGGACTTTAACAGATTTTCTGTCTTCATAAGAATTATTCATATTTACCTCCATACTATTAAACGATTTCTTTAAACATTAATAATATGTGCAATTCTGTATTCTTTATAACGGAAAACACTGGAAAATTTTATAGGCTGATGACATCACTCATATCGTATAATCCTGCCGGTTTTCCAGCAAGAAACTTGGCAGCTTCAACCGCGCCTTTTGCAAAAACCGCTTTGGAATATGCACGATGACTGATTTCTATTACTTCATCTGTTCCGGCAAAAATAATATCGTGGTCTCCAACTATGGTACCTCCACGTACTGCGGAAATTCCAATCTCTTTTTTCTTCCTTTTTTCCCTGACATCGCTTCTGTCATAACGATATTCATATTCGTTATTTAACTCTTCATTCATAACATCTGCCAGTGCAATTGCCGTACCACTTGGAGCATCCACTTTCTGATTATGATGTTTTTCTACTATTTCAATATCATATCCTGCATCTGCCAGAAGCTTTGTCACATTCTTTAATAATTTCATAACAGTATTCACACCAAAGGACATATTTGCAGATTTTAGAACCGCAAGTTTTGTACTCAACTTATGAATATTGGTAATCTGTTCTTCAGACAATCCAGTTGAACATAATACGAGGGGAAGATTTCTTTTTTCGCAATACTCCATTAGAGGATCCACAGCCGCAGCTGAAGAAAAGTCGATTACAACGTCGGCTTCCGTATCACACTGCTCAATATCCGTATACACCGGATAACTGCTGGCCCGGTTATCAACAATATCAATTCCTGCAGTGATTACCGCATTATCATCCTGTTCCACTATACCAGATATCACCTGCCCCATTTTACCATTACATCCATGCATTATAATTTTTATCATCGTATATTCCTCTTTCCGTCACACAATTTCGTAAACTTACAATATTCCGTATTCTTCCATGGCCTTCTTGAGTTTTGCCTGATTTACATCTTCCATGGTGGTCAAAGGTCTTCGCAAACCTCCTACATTCATTCCCATCAGGTTTAATGCTGCTTTTACCGGAATGGGATTTACTTCACAGAATAATGCATCAATCAGCGAAATAGCCTGAAGCTGCAGGTCTAAACTGGTCTTTATGTCTCCGTCCAGATATGCTTGCACAATGTTATGGGTATTCTCAGGAGCAATATTGGATAATACAGAAATAACACCTTTTCCGCCAAGAGCCAACACCGGAATAATCTGGTCGTCATTTCCGGAATAGATATCAAACTCCAGATTTTCTTCCCGTATCAAAGCCGCCAGTTTTGCAACCTGGGAAATATTACTGCTGGCTTCCTTTATAGCCACTACATTTTTTGCTTCTTTAGCAATATGAATTACCGTTTCCGGAAGAATGTTGCAGCCAGTTCTGCTTGGTACATTATACAATACAGCAGGTATCTGAATGGCGGAAGCTATTCGGATAAAATGTTCAGCCAGTCCGTTCTGGGTTGCTTTATTATAATAAGGTGTCACCAACAATACACCGTCCGCACCGTATTTTTCTGCCTCCGTGGACAGATAGATTGCTGTATCCGTACAGTTGGAACCGGTGCCCGCAATGACCGGTATCCGTTTTGCGGTTTTCTCAACTGTATATTTAATGCATTCCAAATGTTCCTCATGGGAAAGGGTAGAAGATTCTCCGGTTGTTCCACAAATTATTATTGCATCTGTTTTTCCTGCTATCTGCTGTTCAATTAATTCACCAAGTTTATCATAATTAACACTTCCATCCTGATTCATAGGTGTAACAATTGCAACTCCAGCACCTGTAAATATTGACATAATAATCCTCCAATTCTATCTTCCTGTTTCAGCTGCAGCCAGTTATACAAGCAACTGCCGTCTGCCTGTGATAATAAAAATGAGCTAACCATAATGGTTAGCCCAATCACCGTCATAATATCCAAACGCATTGTAGCTCACCATCTTTATAGAAAGATGACAGTCATATGGTTCTTAACCATATGCCCAAGAACGTATACACAGGATATATGCTCTTTCGGCGTAACACCCTTTCCTCCGGTCTCATCTGCGCCTGACACATCCTCCGGAATACTGATTTGATACGCAACCTCTACTGCAAATTTATAAACGTCTAATCTGTCGCTTATTGTCATATAATAACACTAAGATATTTTATTGTCAATGCTTTTATCAATCAATTGCACTCTCTATCTTTGATACGGAATCGACATAAGGTATCAGTTCATCCGGCAGAACTCTTCCAGTAAGAAATAATGATGTTTCTTCCGAACGAACTTCCAGAATCGGTAATAATTCTTTCCATTCGATAATACCTTCATCCACCAGTCCCAGTACCTCATCCAGAATCAATATATCACATTCTCCAATGGTCAATACTTTTTTGGCATAATTCAAACCGTTTCTGATATTTGTAACTTCATCATGCTTTTCGCTTTCCGATAAGTCATTAAAACATATTTCTGATTTCTCAAAGCGGAATAATTTAATCTCAGGTTCCAGTCTTTGGAAAAATTTAGCCTCGTTCTCATTTCTTTCTTTCATAAACTGAACGACTATAACCTGCTTACCATCAATCGCAGCAAACAGACCTTTTCCAATGGCAGCAGATGATTTTCCATCTCCTTTTCCACAAAAAACCTGTACGCATCCTTTGTTCATGATTTACCATACACCTCAAATTTCATAATATTGAATTACGCCTATATGATAGCAGATATTACCAAATAATGCAATCCAATCTTATTTATCTTCTTCTCTTTCTTCGTCATTTACATATTCCAACTTGCTGACAGACACTTCATATGCGGTATGTTTTTCCGTATCCGTTTCATTTATTTTTTTAACGTAATCACGACTTTGTACACGTCCCCATACCTGAATACGTTTTCCGACTTCAAAGGATGAGGCAAATCTTGCATTCCTTCCCCATGCAATACATGGAATATAGTCTGATTTTCCATACGGCCTGTTCACAGCAATTAATAAATCTGATATCTCTCTGCCAAGAGGAGTTTTTCTATATATAGGTGATTTACATATGAAACCATCCAGAAATATCTGATTTGTTTTACCTGATTCCTGATTTTCTTCTATCAGCTGCCAGTCTCTGACAAATATAGATAATACAAGCTTGTTTCTTATACCATCATGTTTATTGTAGGAACGGAACTGCCCCGTAGCCTCCACCAGCTGTCCGATATAACTCTGTTTTACATCTACCAGACGTTCGGAAACCATAAGCGGAATGATATCCGTCATATCGCTTAACCGGTTGACAGATACATCAATGATGTAAAATCCCTCGCCAAACACTTCATGACTGAATCGAAAATCCGAAACGATCTCTCCTATAATACTTACACGGTTGTTTTCAATAACCTTATCTACCATTGTATTTCTCCCTTCTTAACCCATTTAGGTTTCTTAAAATAATTTTATCTTTATCAGTATATGTAGCAAACTTACTTTTTAGAACTAAATATTTTATAAAATAAATATTTTTAATGCATTCTTCGTAAATAGTATTTCATATACCTTATATGACACTTTCTTATATATAATATATTTAAAGTTACAAATTTTCAATACTAATTTTTTATTAAATTGGTTTATTTTATTAATTTATGTGTTAAAATGTAAAATAATGTCGATTAATCGTTCATTTCGACAAAATCTTCAATTGAAAAGAGGTATTTATATGAATTTAACTGTAAAACAACAGTCACAAAAGATACTAATTTTAAACATTATTAGTAAAATGAAATCCCGTGGTATGGAAGGATATTATTTTGATTCAGCCGAATCGGCCGCCGATTATATTCAAGACCTGGTGTCCCCTGGTTCCTCTGTGGCTTTTGGAGGTTCTGAAACCCTGAAAGAAACCGGTATCCTGAATTTATTAAAAAGTGGTCCCTATACCGTATATGACCGTGCCAATGCCCATACACCCCAGGAAGCCCGGCAGATGTATGCTAATCACACATTATGTGATTATTATTTTATGAGTTCAAATGCCATTACTTATGACGGAATTCTGGTCAACATTGACGGAACTGGAAACAGGACAGCTTGTCTTATCCACGGTCCGCAAAACGTCATCATAGTTGCCGGAGTAAATAAACTCATTAATACTCTGGATTCCGCCATTGATAAAGTAAAAAATATTGCGGCCCCGCCAAACGCTGTCCGGCTGAACCGCAATACTCCATGTAAGGACCTGGGAAGATGTGCAGAATGTCTGACTGATGATTGTATGTGCTGTAATATTGTTCTTACCAGAAAATCATATATAAAGGGACGCATTAAAGTTTTGCTCATTAATGACAGTTTCGGATATTAATCTCTCCGGATGAATCATCCCCCATCCCTGATGATTTTTATCATATCCTAAATCCTCTGCGGTTTCAAATATCCGCCTCTTAATTTCTTTATTGGAAAGAGACGGATGTTTTTCCAGCAGCAGTGCAATGGTTCCGGCAACTACCGGGGTAGCCATAGATGTCCCACTTTGGGAAGAATAAAGCCCTTTTCCGTTACTGCAACTCATAATGCCCGTTCCAGGTGCCACGATTTCCGGCTTTACGATACAGATATCTGTCGGTCCCCGTCCGGAATAATTTATCATACTTCTCTGTCCCCGGATTTTTACCTCCTGGTTATCATCTGCTGCTCCAACGGTTATAATGCTTCTGGCACAGCCTGGTATGGTTATGGTTCCCCCCACCGGCCCATTGTTACCTGCCGCCGCAACTACCACAAATCCCTGTTTCCACATATCTTCCACAGCTTCAATCAACGCCTCATTCTCTTTATCATTTTTTTCATAGTCCGAGCCCACAGATATATTAATTACTCTTATATTATATTTTTCCCAGTTCTTTTTTATATAATCCAAAGCACGGATGGCAATGGGTGTTTTACCGTTTCCCATGTAGTTAAGACATTTTATCATAATAATATGGGCATCCGGTGCGATTCCTTTGTATTTCCCTTTGGAAGCTATACCTTTAGAAACAGCGATACCGGCCACATGGGTTGCATATTGCTGACACAACATTAAAAATTCCAATGAATTATTATGTCCTGTTCCTCTGTTTCCTTGTTTCTCTCTCCAATTTCAATATAATCAATGAAATCGTTTACTATTTCATGAGTAAGCTCCGAATAATCCATGTGCGTTCTTACCAGCTTTCGGATATCTCTCTTAGTGTTCGATTGCTGGATTAATTTTTCTATCTCAAGTTCTGTCTGTCTCTTTTTTTCCTTAAGCAATTGCAATTTATCTTCAAACCCTGCCTTCAGATTAAAAAACATTTCTTCCGAGATAGTATTATTTGCTCTGTCTGTATAAAGAAGCTGCACAGCTTTTGTATTTTCTTCTATATCCAGACTGGTTTTCCTAAGCAGATTTTTCTTTTCTGTTATGTCCGCTTCAAAGCTTTCATTACGAAACATACCTTCCAGTTTCGTTAAATTACCATCCTGCTTTATTACCATGTTTACAATTTCATTAATTCTTTGCCAAACAATTTTTTCTACAACGGAATAGCATATGTTATGTGATGTGCATTCCTTTTGTCTGGACTTGTTAGCAAGCTGGCATCTCAAATACCAGTCTTTTTTTCCTCTTACACCACCTGATTTAATCATTGTGTGTCCACATGTTGAACATCGTAATTTTCCTGCAAAAATATGTATTTTCTTTCCGGCGCCCTGATTATCTGCACAAATTCTTCTTCTTTCCCTCAGCTTTTCAACTTTCTCAAACGTCTCTTTGTCAATGATAGGTTCGTGATGATTTTCTACTATATACCAGTGTTCTTTTGGTACAGGAACAACTTTTTTATCCTTATAACTTGCCTTCATACAGGTTCCCTGAATCAACTTTCCTATATAGGTTTCATTTGCCAGTATTCTTTTAACCGTTGTTTCGCTCCATAGACCATATTTATTACTGAACTGTTCTGCCTTTGCATTCTTATAAGTAAGACCCATTTGCTTCTTATATATTGTAGGATTTGGAATACCATCATCTTCTAAGAACGCACATATCCTTTTTATGCTGTATCCTTCCAGAAAAAGGCTGTATATTCTTCTTACAACTCCTGCTGCATATTCATCTATAATAAAATTATATTTATTATCAGGGTCTTTTAAATACCCATATGGAGCAAAAGCACCTAAAAATTGTCCGGCCTTCATCTTCTGGTGAAATACTGCTCTAATGTTATTCGATAGGTCTTCACAATACCATTCATTAACCAGTCCATTTATCTGCCGGCTTTTTTTATTGCTTTGATTTTGGGTATCAACTCCATCTACAACTCCAATAAAGCGAATTCCCAATAATGGAAAATCGTGGTGCAGATATTTTTCCATATGTTCCATATTTCTGGTAAACCTTGATTGTGTTTTTGCGATAACTATATTAAACTTTCCTAATTTGCTGTCCCTAATCAGACGGTCAAATTCTGGCCGGTCATCATAAAGTCCGGAATAATCATCATCTGAATAAATGTCCGCTATCTGGAAATTATGTTGTATCGCATAGTCTGTCAGCAAAAGTCTCTGATTTATAATGCTTTCACTATCATCTCCTTTGTTAATCTTATCCACATCCTCTTTGCTTAATCTTAAATATAATGCTGCTCTATCCATTCTATTCCTCCCTATAGATAAAGCAAGTAAACACAATTATATTTTAAAGTATTGCTTATAAAATATCAACTTGTCACTTGCTTTGTTAAGCATTATTTATCTTTTTTAATTTGTTTCTCTATTATTTTTAATACTAAGTTTATTCTCTTTTTCTCCTCTTTTTCCTTATATACATCTTTAACAATGTATCTCAAATTAATCACCTTCCTAAATGGGCTGTTGTATATTTTATACAGGTATCCTTGTACAATATATCTGTATTTTCTTCTTATTTATAGATAAAATTGCATCCTCTTGCTTATTAAAACTTTATTCCAATAAACACTAAAATACCTATACTGTTATTGTCACAATAATGTATTTTTTCTTTTTTAAATTCAGCATCATTCAGTATTTTTATATTCAGTCTCTCGAACGATTCTGCACATAAATCCTCAGTAATAATTTTTTTACATAGTCTACATTTATACATTTTTTTATACATTTTTCCTCCATATAAAATAATAAAACCACTAACATTATTTTATTATTAGTGGTTTTTAATGCTTATGTGTTTTTAGTTTTCAAAAATTCAAAATATTCTTTACTTTCTCTAATTTTTCTAAATAATGGCCATTCTTTTAATTCATCTTCCCCAATTTCATTTTGCTTACTTAAAAATTGAAAAAAATATTCAAATTTATCTTGTAATGCTAATACGCCTAATATATACTTTGGGTTACTTCCTGATAAATCAATTTCATCTAATTCACTGGATATCTTATCGTATTGATCTAACCATTTATAACATTGCCATCTATTTATTTTGCATAATAGTTCATCAGCTGCCCTCATCTTTTTAGAATCTAAGCAAATTTCATATAATATCTTTGCTTGTTCCCATTTCTCAAATATTAAATATTCTTCAAAAATTATAGATAATATTTTATCAATTTCATCCTTCTTTTTTCCAGCTTCATTTATCCACATTTCAACAATAATTGAAACACCAACTAATTCAAGTGTATTTATTGTATTGTTTAAATATTCTTTATCAACAGACAATACATCTCCAATCTTGAAACTGTTATTATCTTTTGACACAATATTGATATAGATAGAATTAACCTTGCCTTCGTTATGAACAATCAGATTCCTTCTTGCCATTATTTCATTTAGTATCGGTAAAGAGTCTGATGCATACTCTAATCTTAACTTTATTTTCTTTTTTAAATATTCTATCCAATCACTTACCGATTTATACATTAAGCTAATTACTTCTTCTTCAATAAGATAATTTTTAACATCCTCTATACTTTCTGATATCTCCAACATTTTATATGTCACTGTCTTATTTTCTAATGACATTCTATTCGGATGTTTTCGAAAATCACACCGTAATAATTTCGCTATCATATTTTCAAAGTAAGTTATTAATATAATTAATGAACCACTATATATAATTTCCTTTTGCCTTTGCTTTGCCTCTAATTTAATATAATGCTCCTTTATATCTTTGGGGATACTTCTATAAGTTCCTACTGTTCCATCTTCGCTTATTTCTAAATAATTACCCAATTCCTTAATCGATTTTTTAATTGATGTACAAACCTCTAAAGGTATTCCTTCAGGAAATTCAAATTCTTCTACATTAGTATTTTTCATTTTTATTTCTTTTGCAATACACATTAAATATGCCATCATCTCATTTTGATCCAAATCAATATTGGGATCAAATGTAATAGTTTCAACACTTTCTACATATATTCTAAGAGCTTGAATATTATTTATAAATTCTCCAATAACACCACTATACATATGTATCTCCTTTAATCACTTTTATCGTAAAATTATACTACACTTACCACCAATATTCAATTGTCAAAGTTCAAAAAATGTATTATTTTGTAAATTTTTGCCTATATCATCTAATCGTTGTAATTATTCTGAAAAAAAGTAATATATCTCCCCATCCTGCATAATTTCCACCCCGAGCTACAATACTATAACTGAGGTGGAAACCATGCTTAAACCCCATGAATTTAATTCCAATGAACATAAAATACAGGTGATTGCTTCTTTTAATACGAATCAGGAAATTAAGCCGCTGTATTTTAAATATAACGAAAAGACAATTACTGTTCTCTCCTGCACCTGTGAGAAATCCAACATTTCTTATGTCTTTAAATGCCTGGTTGAATCTGAAGGATATACCAGGTATGTAAGACTTTGTTATTATATTAAGCTTTGTTTATGGACCCTGATTACTTAAATCCGGATATCCTGCTGCCTGGTTGATTTCTTTGTGGCTTATATACTAAAATATATACATGCCTCACCAATATCAAAATAATGTGGCTCATCAAAACATCTTAATTTATCTTCTGCCTGCTCCCTGCTGCTGTATAATTCAATATTACTTATATCCTCTGTTAAAGCACCGTCTCCAGCATGAAACTGAATTGGTCTCTGAGGTTTTAATATGTAGAATACTTTGCTGTTAACTCTCATCTGTTATCTCCTTATTACTTTTGCCATAGCCTGTCCACAGTTTGGACAGTATTTGTATTCCGTATAGTCAATTTCGTAACTTTTACCACAGTTAGGGCAATCGTACATATCGTAGATAAGATTTCCTTCGTCGTCATATCCATCACCCCATATATTAGGTTTCTTTGCCCTCTGCTTTTCCATCGCCTTCTGACATTCGGAAACTGTACCGATTTCTTCATACTCTTTCCATTTGTTATATACTGCTACTTCCCTGTCGCTTAATTTCTCATACATTCTCGATAGCGTTTTTACACTTTCCGATAGCGTCAACACTTCATTCGCCGTATCTCCCACTGCACAAGGCAGTTTTAGTAGTTTTCCTTTTTCCTCTAAATCCTCATACGTCTTTAATTTTTCCCTCAATTCTCCTATGGCTTCAAGATTTCTGTGTATAAAAGCAATTATTCCATTTATATCTGTAAGAGGATAATTTAAATTAGCCCATAATTCTTCAAGTATTGCTTCTACATCATCGATTCCTGCAGTCGTTATGTTTCCGCCCAGTTTTTCACTTAGATTCATTATAAAATCTATCAGTGGTTCATCTGTATTGTAGTCTCTGTAATAAGCATAATTATCCTTTGCATATACACAATTGCAAGCTAATTCAAGCATTGTCATTTCCATCGTTGATTTATTGGTTGTCAATCGCATCGTTTTTTCCCTCCTGCTGTTTTCGTAAATTTCTAATTAGCTTTTTATAACATTCATATTTTTGTGTTGGACGCCTCTCCGCTGTTTCAAAAGGCTTCCTTCTGAATTCCTGTAACGCTTTCACGTTTGGATTGTTTTCAAAATCGTCATATACTGCTTCCTGGTTATTGTTCATGCTTCTCCCTTCGGTTCTTCCTTCTTGCATTTTTACTAAAAACTGTTATAATTAATTCATGCAGATATGGTTCATCGGTAGAACGCTGGCTTCCCAAGCCGGAAAGGCGGGTTCGATTCCCGTTATCTGCTTTTTTCTTTTTTTTTAACATCCTAAATATCCATACTCATCTTCCAGATATTCTATTAATTCCTCTATGGTGGTTATTTCGCCATCTGCTGCCTTTATCTCTTCTGCCAGTGTTTTTACATCCGGATATTTCTCAATTATTTCTGCTAATTCTACTAATTTCATTTTTTTACCTCCAATATGTCTAAAATATTATTCTGTTGCTCATAGCCCGCCTTTGGTTCAAAGTATGGGCAGCTCCATTGAATCGTGTGCAGGTCTTTGGGATAGTATTTTTGTGTTTTTCCCAACTGTGGACACATAAATCTAATGTACTTATGTTTTCCTTCCGTAATTGCTTCTTCTTTGCAGAGTTCATAATGCCTGCAATCCCTGTGAAAATGGTAGCTGTCATTTTTATTCATGTGAAATCCTTTCCCTTTTCTATCCGAATTCCCAAAATACAGTATCCTTCTTCCAGACCGGTAAAGTCTTCCAGCATATATGTTATCTCTGCCCGTACCATCCGGCCGGTATGCTTCCCTTCCTTAAATTCCAGCAGTTCCAGCCAGTCCCCGGTTTTATAATCCCTGTCATTTTTCCGCAGTTCAAACCGTTTTCTTTCTTCTGCCACATCATCAAAAAATTCACTTCCCAACCGTACCTGATGGATCTTCTTTAAGGGTTCCTCTCCCGGCAGATGGTTCATGATTTTCTCTTCTTCCTGCTGCTCGGAATATCTCTGTTCTTCTGTTTTTTCCGCTTCTGCTTTATTGACATATTCATTACACTCAGTTGTTATGGTGGTCTTTCTTCCGCACTCTGTGTTATGCAGACAGCTGTAACAGATACTCACCATCTGGACCGGTTCCGGATAAAATGTGCCGGATTCCCCGTTTTCTGTCTGGTCTTTGCTTTCATCTGCCGGCCTGTGTTCCGGTTGCACCGGTGCAACTTCTTCCGTTTCATAAATTTTCGGATATTCATGGTCATTTACGATAAAACTAACGGAATCGGACAGCTGCTGCCATGTCACCCTGTCTTTCTCACTGCTTCTTAAATTTATAATCACCAGGTCTTCCTCTGTCCCTTTGATGGACAGGGCATATTTCCCTTTTCCCGGGATTCTTGCTGTAATTAATCCGATTCCGGCCGGACACAGGATTCCCAGTATGGCATCGTGGGAATCCCCTGCTGCTTTCTTTAATTTCTCAAAGCTTTCCGGCTTTCCTTTTAAATAATAATAGACAAATTCATCCGTAAGGCATGTAAACGTGGGAGCCTTCTGAGGATTCTTTTCCAACAGAACCTCAATGTCACTGATTTTCTCCTCCTCCCGGATTTCAGTTTTTAAGTCCTGGATTTCCCTTCTGGTCAGGGACGGAGAGAGCTCCTCAACGATACTGTCCGGCAGTGTTAACAGTTCCGCCAGTTTTGCCACACCGTACCCTTTGTATTTTTCTGCTATTCTATCCGAATAGCCGCCTTCGGAATAGTGGTCATTGATTGCTATGTAACGGCTGACAATATCTTTGCCCAGCCCGTACTCTGCCTGGGCAAATTCTGTAACGCTGTGGTATCCGGATTTGGAAAGCACATCGGTATCCCTTGCTATCTTTAGTAAGTATCCTATCCTTATAAATCCGCATGCCACTTCCTTAAATTCTGTATCCAGCATATTTTTAAATTCGCTGTACCGGTATTCTGTTTTTATCTCTTCCATTCGGCTCCTCCTTTATCCTGCTGCCACTGCCGGAACTTCTGTCTGCTTCCCTGCCAGATGGTCCTCATATTGCGTAAGTACGGCTGTTAAATATTCTTCTTCCGGCTTCCTGTCATTGGCCCCGTACCATTGCTGTATTTTCCCGGATTCCGTGTTTAATTCTATTGTTACATATGGACATTCCGGCTGTTCTTTCTTTCTGAGGAAGAGAATCAGGCTTCTGCCGTCGTTGTGGTTTTTTATGTATGATTCATTTCCTACACAGTGATGGAGCGTCTTCCCTTCCCGTATGATTTCCCCTGCATTTTTTGCCGGCCGGATGATGAGATTCTCCTTCTCATACCGGTATTTCTTCCAGTATTTTTTATAGTTCTTTTCAATTGCCGGAAATTTTTCCTGCATCTCCCGGATTCTCTTTTGATTTTCCTTTTCGTTCTGCTCCAGGACCATCTTCTGATGCTCCTCCGTTAAATTTCTCGGATACTGGAATACTGTATTGTAAAGGTCGTATCCCAGGTCCAGGCGCATAATTAAATAATCTGTGTACCGGCCGGCCACTGCTGCCAGGTTTCTTTCTGCAGCTATACACACCGTTTTTTCCTGTATCATGGCTTCCATATCAGTTCCGGCATACTTCTGTGTCCGGTTTAAAAATTTAGTCATGGACATATAGGGGAGAATCCGCCGCATCTTATATTTCTGGAAACCAGTCATTCGTAATACTTCTCTTTGTCCTTCTGATAATTTATAATTGTATTCTTTTTCAAGCTGAAGGATTTCCAGCATCTTCATATTTCCTTCCTCTTTTATCAGGTATGGCAGATCCGTTTTCCTTATCTTTAATTTTTCCCATGGTGTTTCTGCTTCCCAATCCAGTTCATTCCCCGGATTCCCTCTGGTATTTATAATCCGCTCTGCCAGCTCCCAGAGTTTCATTTTTACCACCATCTCCAGTTCCGGAATCCTCCGGTACCCCATAAAATAGTCCATCAGGTCAACCTTTCCTTGCTTTTGTATATATTCCTGGATACCCGTATATTCAAACTCTGTTCCTGCTAATTCCTTTCTGCTGTCATAATACAGACCCTTTTCCCTCGTTATGTTATTTAAACCTTCCAGGTTTTTATAATCCCAGAAATCTCTTCCGTCCCAGCTGGAGTGTTTCTGATAATCGATTTGTACCTGTCTGGCTCCTTTTATAAAATAGGCCCGCTCCAGTTCCACAAGTTCCAGGGTTTCATGGTCTTTGTATGCCGTCTGATAACAGTTTACATACCGGACTACGATTCCGCTCCGGCCGCCTTCTGTATATTTTTGTGCCAGATATATGTTCCTTACGTCCCTTATATAAGGCTGTTTCCCTTCTGCTTTGAAAATTCCGGTGCTTCCGCAGAATTTACAGTGCCCATACTGGTTATGTTTTGGCACCCTGCCCCACGATTCCGCCATGGCTTCTTCCAGGGAGCCGGTAGTCTCTCTGGTCCGTATGGTGTAACAGCTTCCGCAGGCGGAACACTGTATGTCCGCCCGGTTTCCTCTCCGCTTATAAAACAGATAATGGGAAAGCTTTTTTCTGACCCATGGTTCCAGCTCTTCCGGAAGCTCCGGTGTTTCCAGGATTCTTGTATTTAATTCCTGTTCTTTTTTTATCCTTCTTCTTTCTTTTTGTTTCCGGTCCGTCCATTCCCGATAATTCCGAATCCGGTCCCATGCCGTTTCTGTACAGTATTCCGGAGCCTCCTTTGTGAATGCCCTTATTCTTTCCGTATCCTTTTTACTAAAAAACAGGCTTCCTCTTCTGATTAATTCTGTCTGCCCTGGTATCTTCCATCCCTCCAGCTTTTTTCTGTCCCATGTATTATTTTTCAGCCGGTAATTCTGATACTCGTTTTCATTTAATACCATCCGGATAAGCAGTTCTTCCGGCTGTCTGGTCGGATAGACATCTATTATCAGATGTTCCTGGCTATCAATTTCCACAATGGCTGATGTTGCCCGGTATGGACGGTCTGTCGGTTCTTCCCCTGCCGGAACCGGAGCAATCTTCTTTATTTTTTCCTTTTTCATTTTTGCACCTTCTTATTTTTTACTGGCTCTGCAGTTTTCGGATACAGATTTTCAACTGCCTGGGCAAATGCTTTTGTATCCTGTGTGTAATAGGCCCGCAGAATCCCCTGCAGCTCCCGATCTGTCCCGCAGCACATTCCCATATTGCCGGATTTATGCTTTTCTGCCTGCCGCTTCATTTCCCGGAATATTTCCGTGCTTCGTTTCCCCTTCCGCATGACCCCTGCTGCCACCCCATCATCTGTCAGCATTCCTTTTAATACTGTTACTATGGTCTGCATGGCCATCTGTTCCATTGGATGTTTTATCTGGTTTATATTTTCCTTTTCATCGACTGCAATTCTTCCGCAGGCTGCCATGAACAGGGAGGCCAGCTGTCCGGAACCGCCATGGATATAATCGTCTGCATCCTCCGGGTCCAGTCCGTTTTCCTCTGCCAGCTGCAGCAGTGATTCCGTGTCTCCTTCGTTTAACAGTCCTTCTGCTGCCTTGTTTAATTCCTCCACGGAATCAAATTCTCCATATATTTCAAACATCGGTCTGCTCCTTTCCTGATGAAATTTCAGTTTTGTATTTCTTTATAAGTTCAAAAATTTCTTTCCATTCTTCCTGGTACATTATCTCTTTTCCCTTGGAATTCTTCCATCCGTCCTGCTGCCACCGGTTCAGGCTTCTCGCCGATATCTGCATATAGGCGCTTGACAGTTCCAGTTCCAGGGTAAAATCCATCTGCTGGTTTAGCTGGCGGCATCCCAGTAACAGGGCCTTTACCTCTGCATGGTTTTTCTTTTCCCCATTCCTTGGCTCTTCATAGGTTCTGTCATGGGGCCTGCCATTTTTTAAGGTCGTGGAAAGCGTGGCAATCAGCAGATATCTGGATGTTTCTATGCTTAATTTTACATTCACGGAACCGCCACACCCCTATTCATCCATATAGTTTCTGCCAAACTCCTGCATAAACTCTTCCCGGCTGTGCCGTTGCTCATATGCCTGCTGTGCTTTTCTCTTCAGCATGATGTCCAGTTCCCGGTTAAAATGCACACCCGTTACACTGTCCCTGTGATGCAGGTAACAGAGATGTACCTTTAAGCCGGCACGCTCGGATTTTTTCCGGTTGGCGGTTCCGTAAAATATATGGTGTTCTTCCAGATATCCCCCGATTCCGCATATGTAACAGGTCTGTGCGTGTTTTTCTTCCATTATGCTTCCTGCCATTTTGCTTCCTCCTGATTGTCAGAACTGTTTATAATTTCTTCCGGTTCCTGGGTGGTTAATTCAAAATAAATCAGTTCTTCTTTTTCCATGTCCCTTAGAGTGATCTGATGCATTCCATATACCACCCTTTTCTTTATGTCGATGGCAAATATCCTTTTTCCATCCATATGTCTCTGTATGGCATCTATCTTGTCTTTAATCTGCTCTATGTTCTGTTGTGACTGCATTTCCAATTCCTCCTTTTAAATTACGTTGTCCATATGGCTCAAACCCTGTATTTTTCCACGGGCTCCGGCGGTTTTGCTGTTATTTAAGACTTATTGTTACTAATTTGGCGGGTCAGATTGCAGAATTGCTGATAAACTCCACGGCTTTCCGCTGTTGCACCGGTGCAACTTTCAATTCTGCTTTTTCTCTGTTTTTACCATCTGATAAAACTGGTAACGGTACCCCATCCGGTTCACTCCTTCAGTTACGGATTCTTTATCAATGTAATATCCCTTTACCGGCTTTGGGTCTTTCCGGAATTCTTTTGCGTGGACAACTTCTATTTTTGGTTCTGGTATGGTCAGGTTCCGGCTTGACAGGTACCGTTTTTTCCATGGGAGTGCAACGGAAGGTTTTTTTTGTTTCCTTTAACAGATATTCCGCCAGTTCCCCATAGGTATGCTCCTCCAGCATGGGTGAAAAGTTTGGCCTTCCATATGTCCAGTATTTTTTTACCAGTCCGATGGTCTCCGGTATATTATTAATTACCAGATGGTGGTGGATAGCTTTGTTATGATATTCTGTTACTAATATGTACTTTAAACTTTGTCCTGCTTTTTTATATCCATTCCGCATCTGCCTTAAAAATTTATCTATCAGTTTTTTTGCCACTTCCGGCTCCGGCCTGGCATCTTTTTTATAGGTCAGTACCAGGTGCCAGTCATCTTCTGTAAAATTTGCTTTTAATATCCTTCTCAGCTTGCTTATTACATTTCTTTCATTTATCTTTTGTACCTCTTCCGGTGACGGTTTGGATTTCGGTGCATGTTCTCCTCTTCTTCCATATCTTCCGGAATATACTTTTTCCACTTCAATGCTGTTTGGAAATCTCCAAATCTTTTTTAAATATGGCATATGATTTTCTCTCTTTCCTTCTGTTTTTGTCGTAAACATAATATGGATATCAAGTTTGAATGGGGCTTTGAAATGCCCCATTTTCTTGACTTTTCTCTTCCTATGCCATATAATATTAGCGTGGAATCACAAATGAAAAGTCGTTTGATATCACATGCTGGACTGCCGGTCGGGGCAGTCCTTTTTTCTGTTTTTCTTTTTATTATTTTTTTGAATTATATTCTTCCTCTGCCTGGCGCATATACTCCTGGAAGAGTTCCGCGTACTTCTGTTCCATTTCTTCCCTTGTAAAAAAGATATACAGTGTTACAATGTTGTAATCGTCGTAGTGCTGTGCATAAATGTTATACAGTATTTCTCCGGTTTTTGGCTGGTATAAGGGCGCCTCAATCAGTCTCCGGCATGGGATTTCTTCCCCGTGCCGGTTTTTTATTTTTATCAATCTTCTGCCTCCTTCCGCAGCTGTTCTGCCCGCTCGATAATCTCCTTGGCATAGCTGCTTACCGTTCCATTGTCCCGGTTCCGGTCAGCGTATGCCGGCCCTCCGTTGTATGCCATCAGGACCCAGTCGATTTCGTTCCCAGTCTGGAACAACTCCACTAAATAATCCGTTCCGACAGTTATGTTCTGCCTTGGTTCCATCAAGTCGGTAATTCCTAACCGGACCATTCTTTCCCGGTGCCACTGCTCCTGTACCTGCATTAAACCAAATGCCTGTCCATCATCTCCTATCAAATTTGCATCATAGTCTGATTCCTTTTCGATTAAGGCAAAAATCAGGTAGGTGGATATATAGTTTTTCTTACAGTGTTCAAATGTCCAGTTCTGCAGTCCGGCATCCAATGGTACCGATTCTATGTAAGTTATTTCTTTCTTTATGTTTGTTACTGTTGCTTTCTGATGCTGTCTGTTCTCTTCCAGTTCTGCCCTGTATGCTGCCCGTTCCTCTTCGATCTGCCTCCAGTCTTCGGCGGTATAGTCCGGAACTGCAATCGCTGGTGACTGATTTTTAACCGGGTCTGATGGAGCATTTCTGTAAATCGCCGTACAAAGACATACTCCTAATATAATCAACAAACCAATAAATGTTTTTATGGTTTTCTTTTTTATTTCCATCAGCTCCTTTTATAAATATTTGATTTTTTCTTTCTTTTCTTTTATAATATGTGTACAGGCTTTTTTAAGCTGAGTATATACGAAAGTAGGTTTTGTTAATGAACAATACTTGTTTTGTTATTATGCCTATCTGCCAGAATAACGCCGACTGCCTGTGCCAGGCTTATTCTGTCAACCTGGTTTTTAATATGCGGCCGGAGTTGTTCCAGGTTCCACTGCATTTCTGTTGTGGATACTTTACAACCAAAATTCCAATCTGGAACGCAGAGACACCACTGCTCCATTCCATACCCATGGTAATAGCGGGACAGAACGATTAAAAATTGGTAGTCTCCAGCTTCTACTTTTCCTATTATGGAGGTTTCATTTTCCTCCGTTATCTGTATGGTTCCAGTCCATACAGACTTTTTGTTCTCACACTGGTATATAATCTCTCTCATATTTCCACGACCTTTCTAATGTATCTTTTTTGTTTTCCGGAAATGGGTACGACCGGAATCGAACCGGATTTATTAAAACTATAGGGAGGAATACTCTAAGTTTGAGGTTGAGTGAGAGTTGTGCTCCAGCACCGTACCCGTATTGCCGCTATTTTGCGGCTTTTGCTTTTGTTTTTAACTACAAAGCTTATTGAATAATTTAGCCATTGTTAGAAGTGCTACGGCTTCTGAAGCAGCTCTGTTATCCATATATTTATCAGTCTCAATATCGTTTGAAATTTTTATTATTGCTTTATCTATACTTTCTGTAATCTTGGCTTTTGTATCTAAATCCTTGTTTGATTCTGTTATTTCTGACATTTTTACTACCTCCTATACCTTTGTTAACTCCTTTGCATCACACTTCGTTCTTGCAAGGAATCCTTCTGTATATGCTGTTACCACTGCTCTCTTTTCTTTACTTAACTTTGCTACGTCTAATAATAAAATTTCAAATTCTTCTAATTCGTCAGGTTTTTTAATTACTTCTTTTAAATCACTCATAAATTTCACATCCTTTCATAGTATTTTTTTTATAAATGTTTGATTTTTTTATCCAACTCTCTTATAATAATGTTTACAGGCTCCTGCCATAGCCGAATATATAAGAAAGGAATACATTGCATGAAAATTGATTTAACTATTACTTTTACTGTATTGATATCATTCCTTAGTCTGTGTTTATCACTTTTTACATGGATATTTACTATTTGGGTTAATAGGAAGCGATTGTGTATTAGACCCTTAATTTGTTCATATAATGAAAAAACATGGAATCTTAAAATATCATTTGAAAACTATTCCAGACTTCCTATTACAATTACAAACATTTGTATATCAATTAATATGAATAATTACCCATGTAAAAATAATTATTTTGCAGTCAATAACTATAAATACAGAGAAGGTCAAACTGTTATTGAAAGAAAAATCGATTATAATCTTTTTCCGCCTATCGAAATTTCTGCATTATCTGCTAAAGCAGGAATTATCGTTTTTGATATTCCAGAAGAAGTCTTTCAAAATTCAGCCATTCCGCTGATTCTTCTAATAGAGACCACCCGTGGGAAGATACCGAAAATCGAACTGTCGAATATCCTTCAATATAATCCGTAAAACATTCATACCCTGGTTTATATCCTGGAGTTTTTGGGGTCTGATTTTCTATATCTTTTCCGTGCTGGCTTTGTTCTTTGTTCAAGGTCAGTAATTTTTTTATTGTTTTTATCACTTTTTCTCACTTCCTTTCTTGTATCTTATATTCACATTATAGTGAATTTTATTCACCATGTCAATGGTTATTTGTAACTTTTATTCACTTTTGTGATTGACTTTAAATAATTTGTCTGTTATTCTTATTATTAGGAGGTGGCTTGATGAACTCTAGAGTAAAAGAATTAAGAAAGGCTCTTAATTTGTCATGCGAGCTTTTTGGACAAAAAATTGGAGTTGGCAAAAACGCTATAAGCCGAATTGAAACTGGCAAAAATGGATTGACTGAGCAAAATATAAAATTAATATGTCAGGAATTTAATGTCAATGAGATATGGTTAAGAACCGGAGTTGGTGAAATGTTTGCCGAAATGTCTAAAAAAGAAAAAGTGGCAAAACTTGTAGGCAAGGCTTTAAGAGAAGATGATGAATTTGTACAAAATGTATTTATTGCTCTTGGAGAAATGACTGTAGATGAGTGGAATGTAGTTAAAAAATTTGTTGATAAACTTAAAAATTTATAAAAAATAAAGGGCAAACATCCCTTTATTTTTTTGACTATACATATTTTTGTATTGCATATCGTGTATATAGTGTGATGAACCCTGCCATCAAAAAAATATTTATCTTTAATAAAGGAGGTTTTTATATGAAACTTGTTTATCCTGCTATCTTTACTCCATACAAAGAAAAAATGGTTTTACAGTGGTTGTTCCCGATTTAGCTGGATGTGTTACAGAAGGTAATGACCTTGAAAATGCTATTGAAATGGGGATAGATGCGGCATCTGGATGGATTCTCGGAGAATTGGAAGACGGTAATACTATTCCTACACCAAGTAACTATAAAGATATAGTCCTTGATGATGAAAACAGCTTTATAAACCTGTTACTCTTAGATATTTCCTCTTATGCTGAAAATATGGAAATAAATCTGTAAGAAGAAATATATCTCTCCCAGCATGGCTTAATACCTTTGGTGAAAAAAATAATATAAACTTTTCCAAGGTCCTTCAGGATTCCCTTTTAAAAATGGCACAGCATTAATACCAGATATGAGAATGTCATACGAACAAAAAAATAAAGGGTTGCTCACCCTTTATTTCCGATAATAAACTGTAATATCATCTTCAGTGTCTCCAAATCATTCACATGCCTCAGGTTGTGAATGATTTCCCTCTTTAGCTTAATTATTTCTTCCAAAATCAGTTCCTCTTTCTTAGATATTTATTCCTCTTTTTACCATTCGTATATATAATATAAAAATAATTTTTTGCTGTCTATAATTTCAATTCAAAAAGTGTCCTCTATAGTGGACAAGTAAATATTATATTTCTTCTATAAGGTCGTGGATACTCACTTTTAATCCTTTTGCTAATTTCTCTAAAATATCAATCGTGGGGCTTCTTCTCCCAGTTTCAATATTAAAAATCATTGTTTTACTTACACCTGACAATATCTCCAGCTGCCTGTATGATAGATTCTTTTGTTCTCTATATTCCTTGATTCTCAACTTAATCATATGTAAAATTTATCTCCTCAGAGATATTTTATTACTTTCTCAAAAAACAATATACAGGTAAATTTTCCCATATTATCTATACGTATTAATACTTATTTTGCACTTTACTTACGTATTATTACGTGTTATAATTGTTGTATGATAAGGAAAGGAGTTACATATAATGCCTATGACACCAAGGGAGATGATTAAACATCTCAAAGCAAATGGTTTTGAAATTGTTAGTCAAAGTGGTTCTCATGTAAAATTAAAGAACTCTAAAACAAATTCTCAAACCATAGTTCCTTATCATTCCAAACCCTTAAAAAAGGGATTGGAACAAGCAATTTTGAAACAGGCGGGACTAAAATAGTTCCGCCTCCCAAAAGGAGGCAATGTTAAAATGAAAAAAATATTTTATCCTGCAATTTTTCATACTGCAGAAGAAGGCGGGTTTTGGGTTTCCTTTCCCGATATACCTGAATGTCTAACTGAGGGTGATGATATGGAGCAAGCATATAATATGGCCGTAGATGCTTTGGACCTAGCTCTAATTTCCCGATTAGAAAGCGGAACAACACTGCCTGTTCCATCGGAACCCGAAAATATTCCTACTGAAAACGGTTTTCTTGTTGTAATCGGATTCGATATGTTGGCATATAAGAAGAAAAATTGTTCAAAAGCAATTAAAAAAACTCTAAGTATTCCAGAATGGCTAAATGAAGAGGCTTTGGCAATGAATATTAATTTTTCTCAAGTCCTTCAGGAAGCTTTACTTGCTAAAATACAATCTAAATAATTCAGTTTAAAATTTATTAAAAGATATCCATTAAGTTATCAAGTAACTTGTTGGATATCTTTTTTTATACAAGATATATTATCTTAATTGCTATATATGAACAAATAATGAAAAATAATTGTATAAATTTGTAAATAATTGTTGAAAAATGTATACCTTAATAGTAAAATAAATCAATGATTTAATAAGTACGAAGGATAAAATGGTTTACGAGTATAAAATAAAATGATATTAATAGGGGCTTTCCCTATTGATATAAAAAAAACATAGGGAGGTAGTTTATGAATACTACAGAAACTGAAAACACAGCTGAGACTATCAGCAAAACAAAAGAACCAATAGGTCAAACAAAAAAATGCAAATATTGTAAATCAGAGATTGATAAAAAAGCTAAAGTTTGCCCTATTTGCCGCAAGAAGCAAAAAAAGCATCATTTTTTTGGTATTGCTATAATTCTGATTATCATTATTGCTATCGCTGGAGTTATAGTCTCAAACGATGACGAACCAAAAGATGCCAATACTGGCGAGGTTAAAGATTTCTTTAAAAAAGGTGAAGTTGTTGAATTAAATAATATTAAAACCACATTCATCGATGTATTTGAATATGATACTGCTAATCTTTTCAAACCCGATGACGGAAATGTCTATGTATTATGCGAGTTTTTAATCGAAAATAATTCTGAAGATGAAATTACTGTCAGTTCCCTTATGAGTTTCGATGCTTATTTTGATGGATTTGCTACCAATCAATCCATTTCCGCATTAGCCGCAGATGAAACAAAATCACAGCTAGATGCCACAATTGCAAGTGGAAAAAAACTTCAAGGGATTATAGGTTATGAGGTTAAAAAAGATTGGAAAGAAATAGAAATTCGATTTTCTCCTAGCTACTGGGGAAAAGATATTATTTTCAAATACAACAGATAAGATTTAACATTCTAAAATACACATGAGATAATATTCATAAAATACAAAAGATAAAATGATTTGCAAAGATATATTTAAAGATTATAGAACTATTGGAAATCAAAACATCAAAATATAGAACTTCAATTTCATATCTATAATCCTGATACATATGATACAATTTTTGACAGTAATACGATATCATTTAAAGTCAATTAAAATTCTTATATATAACAAATACACAAATTATCAACAAATCAATAATATTATATTGACAAATCGTTAATTTTATTATATGGTTGAAACGATTTACAAGACTTTTAAAACCATTCCACAAAAGATTTTTTTATTTACCCAATCACCTTTTGTAAATCAAATTAACTAAAGATAAAATAAAGAGGATGAGCAAACCGTTCATCCTCTTTTTAATGTTTTAATTTCTAATTATCTTTCCTAATTTCTATCTGGACTTTATCTATCTGTTTTCCAAAGATTCCAGCATAATCCTCTATATTTTTTACCCATGGAAGATAATCGGTAGAGGCCATTGTAGATACCCTGTAATATACATCATATCCTTCCAGTCCCTCCAGGCAGAACTGGACACCATCAATTTCCTTTGCCCCATCTCCGGCATATCCGTTATTGTGGTCGCCAGGGTTGTAGCCATCTACCCATGGCAGCCATCTGCCACCTTTTATATGTACTCGGCTCTTTATTTTCCCCCGGCTCAGTCTGGCCATAATACAATGCACCGGCTTTCCTTCAGCTCCGGCATACCCATCTACAGAAGTATTATTATAATTTACGACTTCTCTGTACCATTGCGAATTTGCATACACCCGATAATATACATCCACCCCGGATTCTGCCACTGCTTCCGTTTTATTTCCTGTATCTACGGTTGCACCGGTGCAACTGGAAGGGTATACGATGTCTTTTAATTTAATTACATACGTCCAGTTCTGCTTACCAATCGGATAATGTACTGCGTTCCTGCTGCTGCCGTCCATGGCATAGTAATAACCTTCGGTGTCTGATACCACACCGATATGGCCGTTTAACCAGATTCCCCAGCCAATATAATTCTTCCAGTTTGCCTTTAACTGTGCAATTGTGGCTATTTCTACCGCTGTATTCTTATATCCGGCAGAATTACGAACAATATCGGTATAGCTGCTAATCAGACCGGAACAATCACAGCACATCTTCCCTACTTTGCTTATGTCGGTTCCCCATACCAGGGAACCATACATACTTTTTAATCGTGTATATATGCTGTTCGTAAGAATCTCCATCTTGCAGCCGTATACATACTGTACTTTATTTTCTACCACTTCTTTGCAATGCTTTAATAATCCTTCTGCTGTTTTTGCCATATTATTTTTCCTCGCTTTCTTCTGCTTTTTCTTCTATCTGAGACTTTATATTCTGTACCAACTTCTCCAGAAATGCCGGCAGTGGAACACCGATATCTTTTATATTTTCCAGGATACTAATTAACTCGTTTGCTATTAACCAAACGGCCACAACACACGCTATCGCAAAGGTAAACGGCATGGATAATCCTATCTGCCCACAGGCATATAAAATAAGCTGGTCTAAAATAACTCCAACAACAATAAGCAGCCACATGCATACCTTTTTTATAATTCCTCTTAAACCCTTATAACTGCTAATTTCCTGGTTCCTGTACCCGCTTGCCGCAAGCCCAGTTATGTAATCGATTACGTTGCTGGATACCAGAAGAAAAACCGGTATTGCCAATGCGCCGAAAAAACTGGTTAATGCTGCAAAAAATCCTGTAAATAATGCTTTCCCTTTTTCCATCTTAAAAATCCTCTCTTTCTTTTTACGCTATAATGTAAGATATATTAAATGCCACTGCATTCCCGGATACGGTACTGGTGCCATAAATTCTTACTTTCCCATCAGACGGAGATATTTCCAGAATTGCCATATCTGTTACATAAGCACTGGATTCATTCGTTTTTCTTGCCGTAGCTTGTACGGAATTCGCTTTATACGCATTTCCCAGCGTTATGTCCGCATATCCGGTACTGTTCGCAAACCTGGAAACAGACACACGCTCCGTTACCGGTGCATTTTTAGCCTCTTTTGCAGTTCCGTCCAGGTATCCTTCTAACGTATCCGCCCGGATTACAGATTTCGTAAAATCAATATAGGTTTCGTCTGCAGCTGAGCCGGAACTTGAGATTGTATTTGCAACCATTAAACTATGATACCATGGCACCGGAATCCCGCCCATGCCCCTGTTTGTACTAAAATCTACAATCTTTGTACTTTTTCCATTTATAAATCCGCCATACGCTATAAAACCCTCGTTATCGTCCATTACAATTTTTAAATAATCTTCTCCCTTCCCTCTTTCCATTACAATGCTCTTACAGGTTACATTCCCGTCTTTATCTACAACAAAATTATCCGATTGTATGGCAATATTTTTTCCTGTAAGATTTAAGGTTCCGCCGGCCAGAAGTTCTAAAACATCTGCAGCAGTAAGATTAATATTGTCTGCATTTACCTTAAATTCTGCTCCCTTCTCCGCATCCGCTCCTAACTGTACCTGTACAATTCTGCCGTCTTTATCGACCTTTAATACCAATTCCCCAATGGCACCATTAATAGAGGTTTCATTGTCCGTTACCCGGCTGTCGATTTCGGTCGGAGACATACACCATTCGGTTGCGATTGTATTTTTTTCCAGTTTTGCATTTTTTACCTGAACAGTAAAAGCGGTACCACTGGCTTTTCTCGTAATACCACACTGTAGCCTTGCGGTATCTGCCCTTATCTTTGTAGATACCTGTGTATATCCCTCGTCTCCCGGCTCAATGTACAAGTCGGATATTGCATGTTCCACCGCCTTCCCACTACTGTTATAGTGACTAATTCTTGCAGCCAGTCCAATAATCCCATCCGGCGGATTCCTTACATAAATCCGGAAAACAACTGTATCCCCAGTCTGTAATTCCGTATTTTCTATCATTAGCCCATAAGGCAGCGTATTATATAATCCTACTGCCAAATCTTTTAATGTGCCGCTGGTTCCGGTTAACAGGTTGTTTACAGTTAGGTTCTCAGTCAGGGTGATGCCGAAATTATCAACTGTTTTCTCTAATTTAAAGGTCTTTCCTTTTAATTGTAAAATCTCCGAATTAGTGTCTTTTACTACTTCTGAACGATATTCATCACCTGCTGCTGAAATCGTTTGCTGAAACAGTTGTACACCTTTTAATTCATTTTTCATGCAATATGTTTGAATTACTCTTCCTGAATGTGTTACTATCTTTAATTTCTGGCCCACTTTAATATTTAAATCCGAAACAATCGAATCGATATCGCATGGAGTATATTCTATATTTTTCACGGCAATATATATATTTGCTGCAACTTCAGACAGGACGTTGGAAGCTAAACCAAATGTCAGATAATTGCCCTGTATTACAAACGCATTTGTTCCGGTTCCTACGATAGCTCCTAAGTCTTCATCATCTGTTTTTATCTGCACTTTATCAATTTTCTTTACAATATAATCTTCAGCAGTGCTGCTATTGCTTCTATAATTTTCAGATATATCGTATTCAGAATCCTGGTTTAAGTATGTATATTCAAACTTCCCTGTTCTTCCGATATTTCCAAAACAGGCATTCAGACTACACAACATCTTTAGAATATCTATAAATGCCAGTGAATCTGTATCAATCGTTTTAGATATAATCAATGAATCATTAACAAGTGAACATATGTTTTGTTCTATTTCAATATATTCAAATAGAGAATCTCGGAATTCTTTAATGGTTGCTTCTTTATGTTCCTGAAAAAACTTTTTATACCACTCTGCTATATTTGTATCCGCATGATAATATAATTCATCATAAGCAGTTAATTTCCGGAATGTTCGGTCTGTTTGAAGTTTGCAACTGTCAACCCTGCCTCGGAACAGATGGGTTGTAGAATTATTTATAATTGCATCTACCTGAATTATAAGATTTGATAAATCTGATATGCCGCTTATCGTTGCTTCGAACATGTTAGCATTACATCCCATAAAATCAAGCTCGTTGGAATCTGACAGCAGCTCCGTAAGGTATATGCTGCCGCTGTAAAATCCATATTCAATTGTTTCGTGTTCTCCATTTGGAAAAGTAATTACAATCTTTCTTGCTTCCGTCAATGCTGCTGCCTCCTAATATTCCACCAATTTGTATGTTAATGAATTATAATAAATGTTATTTCCTTTAATACGATTGATATTGTATTCAATATCCGGTATGTAAAAGTCTTTGGTATAATATGCGTTATCTTCATCGTTCCAGAAAGTTAGCTTTACTTTTCTTTGCAGCTCATCGCTCATTACATTGTTAAAAAATGACTGTATTTCTTTTTTCTGTGTTAAAGTTAAATCATCTATTGTTGCAAATTCTATCATTGATTTTGTCCCTGAAGCTGTAATTCTTGTCAGGTCTCTTGTATAGTCATCTCGGTAAGCTTCAATCTCCTCTCTTTGGTTCGGAGTGGATTTATAACTTTCCAGCTTCATAAGCTCGTGTGGAAATATCCCTGCTGCACTCTTGATTAAATATCCTTCAAATTCCATTTATCTGCCTCCTAAGCAAATTCTGTGGTTCCCAGTCTCTGTTTTTTTTCTTTTCTATATTCCGTTTTTACCAGCTTGAAAACACCTTTTGCATCACCCTCCAGTGTAAGATAAACAGATATGTTCCCATTATTACTATCATTGTTAATACCTGCCTCTATGATTGCTTCTTTTGCCATCTTCTTTATTAAATCTGCTGGAGCTTCTATATTCATTCCATTTCTTTGGTCTCCTAAAACTGCAAGAAATTCTCTATTTGGCGGAATAATGGCCCCACTTGCCAGTTTTGGTATTTGTGGAACAGGGATAGGGTCTTGTCCCCATAAACTTTTGAACGGATGAAATACCTTAAATTTTAAATCTATTTCTACATTACGGATTTTATTAAGGATTCCATTCAAAAAATCCAGCGGTTGTCTAATAACCCAGTTAATTCCTTCGAGAATTTTTTCGATTACACCTCCTAACACATTTCCAATGCCCTCCGTTATTCCACTAAATATTTTTCCACCAGTACAAAATACATCTTTAACTTTTTGCCACGCTTTGGAAAATTTATCTTCAAACCAACCAGCTATGTCTCCAAATGCTCCTTTTATATCTTTCCATATCCCACTGAAAAAACTTCCGGCTTTTGAGAAAACGCCTTTTATTCCGTCCCATGCATCTGCAAATTTCCCCCGAAACCAACTGGCTATATCTCCGAATGCTCCTTTTATATCGCTCCATCTGTTTCCGAACCATGAACCGATTGCTCCAAACGCTGCTACAATTCCGTTTTTTGCAGATTGAAACGTTTCTTTAAACCAGGTATAGATTCCTTTAAATGCATTTTTAATATCCTTCCACCGGTTTCCAAACCAGGCGCCTATGTTTCCAAATACTGCCACAATTCCGTTTTTTGCAGATTGAAACGTTTCCTTAAACCAGGTATAAATCCCTTTAAAAACATTTTTAATATCTTTCCATAAATTTTTAAATAAATTTACAATAGCACTTATACATGACTTTATTCCGTTTAACATTCCCTGGATAATATTCTCTCCAATTTCTTTCATCTTTTTAGATGGAGAATGAATGTCAAACGCTGATTTAATTCCATTCCAAATAGGCTTAAATATATTATCAATAATCCATGTTCCTATATTTGCAAGAGCAGCCAATATTCCCATTAAAATACCTTCAGCTATATTTACACCAGCGGTCCAGAAATCTCCATCCGTTCCCCCTGCTGCCTCAATGTATTCAAGAAAATATTCACCGATTGATTGTACTACTGCTGCCACAAATGCAACAACATTGATTGCTGCTATCAGAGCCTGCCCGATTAATTCACCTACACTTTTAAATGCTTCTTTCCAGTCATATTCTTTCGCAAAATCTACAATTCCTGTTGAGATTTCATTTAACAGCTCGAAAAAATTAATCCCCTCTAAAGCTCCTATACAAACATCAATGATTACTTTTGCGAAATCCAAAACTGCTGTTAATGCATTATATATGGTTGTATTCCAATCAACCGATGATAAAGCATTCATTATATTGAATGCTAATTCCTTAAAATCAACATTTCTGAATAACGTAATGGCTGCAGTTAATGCTCCATTTATTCCGTTTGAAATGCTACTCGTTATTGAATTCCAATCAATCGTATAAATAATAGCATTTAAACCACTGGCAACTCCTGATGCTATTCCAGAAAAATCAAGTGTATTTAAAAGTCCGCTAAGTCCATGAATCCATGCATTCCACTTATTTGCAAACGTTTCTCCTGCCAAATCCCAGTCTATGGAATCTGCAAGCCCATTAATCCCTTCTGATATCTTTTGTCCCAATTTCGTAAAATCAAATGTAGTAAGAAATTCATTTGCCCCGGTCAGTCCGGCATTTAACAATTCTGCTATCTTTTGCCCTAACAGGGATGTGTTCAATGTGCCAACAAATCCATTTAACAGCTCTCCTACACCAGAAGCTACTTTCCTTGCCCCACTTTGAATTTTCGAGAAATCCAGGGTTGCAAGTGCGGAATTAATTTTATCTGCCACAATGGAACCAATTTTAGAATAATCACCATTTTTAAATGCATCTTCTAAGCTCTTTATTAAATCTGTAAGCTTTGATGATGTCTCTATATCGCCATATATGGTATTGTTTGATTTTGAATCCTCTTTTGAATCACTGCTAATAACATTTAAGGAATCATACTTTCCTAACTGTTTATTTGCCTTTTTTGCACTCTCTGCTGTCTGATCAATGGCTGCTGCCTGGTCCTGCATTGCCTTTATGCTGCTCCCGAACAGCTGTGCTGTTATCTGTGCCAAATATCCGGTTAATTTTACCAGTGCCGACATTAAGGTATTTAATGCCGGCATGATAGCATTATATACCGGCATAAATGCAGTTTTTAAATTGCCTTTTATCCTTCCCAGGCTGTCTGTAAACTGTTCATTTGCCTTCAGGGCCGTCCCTAAATAGTTCCTTAGGTTTGTTAATCCTTGACGGAATAATCGAAAAAATAAAATTGTTTTTGCCATTCTGGATATTTTCTTTACAACTTTTCCAAGGCTGTTATCCATTGCAGACAAAGATTTATTACTTTTTTTTGAACTTCTTGTGATTTTACCAAAAGCATGAACTGCCAAGCTTCCTAACTTGCCAAATGCCCGTTTTCCTAAACTTCCTATTTTTTTTAACGTTGAGGACGCCACATCTCTAACCCTGACAAAAGCTGCACATATTTTTTCTTTAAAATCAGGTTCAACATCATATAAATGCCCATATAAATTTCTCTCATATTCTCTCATTTCATCAACTGCCCGCCGATATTCACGGACAGCATTATCATAATCCTCATTTCCAAAACCCATTCCCTGACGTCTCAACTCTGCGATTCTGGCTTTTAATTCCTCTACACGGTTATTCAGATTATCAAATTGGGAATTATTTGATATGGCTTCTTCTCTGAGGGTGTTCATATACCTCTTTAATTCGTCCTGTGCTCTTGTTAATTCCTGACTTGTGGCATCAAATTCTTCATTCCCAAATCCCATTCCCTGGCGCCTTAATTCTGCTAATCCGGCTTTTAATCGCTCTACACGATTATTCAGATTATCGAATTGGGAATTATTTGTTAATGCCGTTTCCCTGAGCTGTGCCATATATCTTTTCAGTTCATCTTCAGCTTTAATCAATTCCTGATATTTTGTATCAAACAATTCATTTCCGGCACCAAAACCCTGACTTTTTAAACGGATTAACTCTGCATTTATTTTTTTTACTTTATTATGCAGATTATCAAGCATGCCTGATTCTGATGTAGCCTCCGCATTAAGCCCTGTCCTGTACGCTTTTAAATCATTTTGCGCCTGCTTCAGTTCTTTATAGACAGTATCGAACTGGTCATTTCCTTCCCCCATTCCTCTCTCTTTTAAAGCCGCCAGCTTTTCTTTTAACCGCTCAACCGTATTGCTTAAATTTTCATAGGTTGTCTGTGTATTTTCTACTGCATTTGTATATCCACGCTGCTGTCTTTCTATCGCCAGACTTTCTTCATGGCATTTTGACATTGCATCATATGTCCGGTCATACTCGGAATCACCGGAATGAAGTCCCCTGGCTTCCAGTTCCTCCAGCTTATGTCTGTACTTTTCTGCTTCTTCATAAAGTTTCTGACTTCTTTCAGAAGGATTCGTAACATCCGGAAACAGATTAATTTCTTCCAGTTCTGAAGCGCTGTTTCTCGTATCTGCAACATACTCCCTAACATCCTCTGTCATAGTATTTAAGGCGCTTTCCTGCTGTCCCAGCGCTTCTGTTGTCTGACCAATGGATTCCGATAATCCCTGGCCGGATGCATGATTTAGGGAATTTTCCATATCCTGAACAGCATGTTCGATTCTGGTTGTACTGTCTGTTGTATTGTCGGCTGCTGCTGTGGCTGCCTCTGATACGTTATTTAACTGATCAGTTGCATTATTGGCTGTTAAATTCTCAAATTTCCCCTGCATCTGTTCTGTCAGCTTCGTTATGGTTACATCCAAATTTTTTAATGCCTGAATTAAGTCTTTGACTCCTGCATCAAATCCGTTAAAGTCTATCGATGTATCTATATTTACACTACCGTCATATCCGCCCTGCATAAGCCTCACCATCCTTTCTGATTTGGCACTGGCTCATGGCACGGGCACTCCTGTTAACTGTTCAGCAGTGCATTAATACGCTCTCTTTCATCCTGTTCCTGCTGTGTCAGCTTTTCTTTTATATCTATCATTTTTTTATTGTTTTTATAAAACTCCATATCCCATTTATCTAACTTCTTATTCCTGTTTAATTTATTTCGAATGGAAACAACCGATGAAAATGTTCCCTCTCCAATCTCAAAGAAATAAGACATAAAGGTCCAAAAATGCAGCTTTTCTGTTGTTCTTGTTTCAAATCCGGCTACCCGGTTCACGGCAGCAAATATTATTTGTTCATCCTGTTCCCAGTCATAAAGCGGTTTATGATTTCCACTCTCAGATATCATTCCCCCAAGATTTAAAAACCACTGCATTTGTTTCGCTGCTTCTTCATAGTCCTGTGGCTTTATATTCAGGTAGTCTGGATAGAAAATTATTATTGCTGCCTGCCATTTTTCATAGTCCTTTAATTCAACATCCGAAAAAACCAGCAGTATATTCAGGCAGTCTCTATAATCCCAGCGAATATCAATCTGCCGTTCTCCTATCATGACGGATGTCGGGAGCTGCCCAATCACTGTTTCATGAGGTAAGGCGCCGTATATTTTGACATCCTGTCGTTGCTTTCCTCAACCTCTCTTTCTAAGATTTTTTGAATTATTTGCGACATACTGTCAATTAAGCGTTCTACAAACGTAATACCATTTTTCATAGACAGGCAATGATTATTTTTGAAAATAATGTCGCTGACTTCATAGTTAAAAATATTATCTACCTGTTCCCGGATAGCTTTATCAATTTGTTTTATCTTTTCAGCCGATTCCCCATCTGTCTCTAATCCTTCCAGCAATTCCCTGATTCTGTTTTGTGCCCGCTCTGCCCGCTCTATAATATTAAAGTCTGTCGGGTTAATATAAATGGTCCCTATCAATTCTCCATTCTGATTATTTACATCAATTCCAACTGCTCCATCATCGATTTCTAAATTATACTTTGCCATATTTCCTATTCCTTTCCATTCTTTTAAAGGGAGAACGTATTTTTATGTTCTCCCTTTTTGTTCTTTTATTCTCCGCCTGCCTGTGCTTCCGTAAATTTCTTAGTTTCTATGTCGAACATTCCTTTTGTCCGATTTCCGTTATAATGCACTTCGAATGGAATCTGAACACCGCCGGTATCTCCGCCTTTGCTGGTCGGAATAATGATTGCTTCTTCCCTCCATGCTTCTACTACGGTGCCCGAAGAATCCATCGTAACATCTACAACAGTTGTTTCCAGTTCAGAACCGGTCAGCCGTTCATTGATGATTTTATCCAGCTGTGTATAAAGGGCATCTCCTTCCCTCGCATAGTAAGTCTCCACCGACCCCTGCGGTTCATATCCTTTTACAATTGTACTTGTCTCTCCTAAAATATTTTTGGTACTCTCTGAATCCGGATTCATTTCGATTGTGTAACTTTCCAGGTCCTTCCCAAGTCTCACGTATGCAGTTGATTCCGCTCCAAAAGATGCATCAATAAAATGTGCGAGATATTTCCGCTCTAACTTATTTCCTGTCTTACTTCCTGCTGCCATTTTTTAGCACTCCTTCCTGTAAATAAAATTAAAATTCACTGAGTATGTAATATTTCCGGCATCGTCTGCCTGTGACAGATATGGTGTTGTCAGCCCTTCTATTTTTTCAACAATTCTGTTCAAAGCCAGCTTCACATTATCTGCATTTTTTTCTATCCATTCTGTAAGGTCGTTTATTTCCTCCACCATCTTCAGCCGCATTTCGTCTGTTGTTGGATTAGAACGATAATGAATGGTAAATGGAAGAAGACCTTTATATTCTCCCAATATATTTTTTTCTAAATATCTGGCGCCCTGCTCGCTGAATAATCCGATGCTGGTACCATCTTTATCCAACGTTTCGAACTGGAGTTCACCATTAACAAAATCGTTACTGTTTATATAGGCATAGATTGCCTTCATTATGTTTTTCTGTTCTTCCAGGCTCAGCCTTTCAATCGGCTTTTCTTCCTTACTTTTTTGCATTTTTACCTCCTAATATCCGCTTTACACCATCTTTCCATGACTGATAATAGATACCTTTTGCAGTTTCAAACCATTCTGACGTTGCTTCCGGTTCCTGATAATGAAGTAATTTCCCGTTATATTCTTTCATTTCATACTGTCTGGCCCAATGCCTGCCAGTTTCTATGCCTATCATATCCTGTCCCAGATACTGGTAATGAGCATATGGTGTTCTCCACGTAACGGTTCCGCTTCCTGGAATGGTTGCAAGATTTACGGAATTTCTAAGCGTTCCGCTCTGAATTGGAACAAATCTTGTACAATCCCTTTTAACTCTTAAATCAAGGTATAATTGTGCCTGTTTTTGTCTATCCGTCAGCCTCTTTGTATCGATTCTTACGCTTATTATTTCCCACCTGCCTCAATGTGTGGTATCGTCTTATATACGTCTACAGTTGTAATTTTATAAACATCATCATACTTCGTGTTCATATATTCCAATAACCCATGGTTATAATCATCGTCCCGGAATTCTTTTGTTCCGTAATCTCCCAGAACAAAAAAATCTTTTGCCGGATTTAACGTAAATGCTCCTGTTTTATCTTCTAATGCAAACCAGGCTTTCTGCTTCAAATATTGTATTCCGTCTGCATAACACTCTTTATTTGCCTTTGTCAGCGGAATATGGAGAGATACGCTATCCGCACTCTCCAAACCGCTGGTCCGTATGTTGGAGCCTTTGTTAATCTGTACTTCTACACCGGTTAAAACCGTAGAGTGCCATATTCTGGTTCCTTTGGTTTTATCCTCCTGAAAGTTAAATACTGTAACCGTATCATTAAACATCAACTCACCCCACAATACATCAGACCGGTATCACCCAGATGTTCCGCTAATATGTCCCGTGTCAACTTCTTTTGTGCTGCTGTATCAGTCAGGACCTTTGTATAGATGTCATTTCCGGTATCATATGTAATGCTCTCGGAGCCGGCAGACCTGGATTTAATAATTTTCCCTTCTCCGGTTTCCGTGATTCCCTGTCTCTGCTCTGCTTCATTAATTTTAAATAACAAATCCGCAACTGCACAGGTAGCAAGCTGTACCCTTTCATTTAATCTTTCATCCGATAATCTTTCTTTGGTTATGCGGTTAAATGTAAAATAATCTACCTTACGCTTTGCCCTGCTTTCCCATTCACAAAATACGCTTTCATCTATGGTTTTTCCATGATATTCCTCTTTGTAAAACTCATACGTTGTATATCCCATTGCTGCCTCCTGTTGCACCGGTGCAACTTTGATTTATGAAAAGTCCACCAGTAAATCCTTATTCAATTCTTTGATTCCGTAGATGATATCAAATGAAATTGTATCGGTTTTTGTTTCCGAATCATAGTCAACTACTACCCTGACTCCCAAACCATCCGCTGAAGCGATATAAGCCTTATTTGCTCCCATCGGAAGTTCCAGGTTACGAGTTACTAAAGCAATGCCATTTCTATGGAATCCCAGCGCATGAGGCTTGTTTACCACATATGCCGGCTCCGCTGTAACATATGCCGGAATATTCTGGTCTACCTTTAATGTTCCTGCGCCAGATGCGAGTGTCAAATCTTCAGTTACGGTATACAAGTATCCTTTAACAATTAACTGGTCTCCTTCTTTTATGGTCCCCGTCGCTGCTGTTCCTTCGGATATCGTAAATTGACTTTCGTCTTTCTTACCTGTTACTTTATAAGATTTTACGGTCCCGGCTTCTGCAGACTGATTTTCCGGACAATTCTGCGACATATAGGTTTCACAGGTATAAACTTTTCCTATTTCCGCTTCTTTTAATGCCTGGCTGTCTCCCTTATAGCACTGCTTTGAAAAATTATCGATGGTATTGTATTTATATAATATTTCCGGCGGCATCACCAAACGTCTGTTTTCTCTCGGTGCCTTTGCCTTATCCAGCGCCTTGCCAACTCCTGCAATATCGGATAAAAGTGGTGTAGCCGAAATGGCTGCTTTGCCCGCTGCATTCTGAATCCCCACTGCTAACAAATCAATGTCGATTGCCTGTGCAATGGCCTGCATTGCCGGAGTTACAATCTGCTCTGAAAAATTTTTAATATCCAATGTTAATTCTTTTGATGTGATTGGAATTGTAATATCCCGAAACCGGTCCATCTTGACCTCTACAGAACCCTCTACTACATTCTGATTGCTTGTATGACCGGTAAAATTTTTTGCTACAAACTTGGCCGGTTTTCTTACGGTTATGGTATCGCCTACATGTACAAATTCCTCGGAATAATCCCTGTGGACCAGATTCGCCATTGTGAGGTTTGACTGCAACACCAGCAGTGCTTCATTCGCTATGATTTGTGGTGTTAAAAAAGTATTTGGCATCTCTTAATTCTCCTTTCGTTTCATTACTGATTTTCACTTCTCCATTTTTTATAAGTATCATAATCCATTTTATTTGGATCGCCGGAAACTGAATTACTTCCACCGCCTCTATTCAGTGAGTTTGTAAATCTCGGCTGGTTCTCGGACTCCTCATCTGCAAAAGCAGCGGCATCTTTTTCTTTAATCGATGTTATCATGTCGCTGAGACCTACAATCTTTCCATCCACCAGCTTTAGACCAGCTGCCTTAATCTGACCGGTAATGGATTCCCTGGCAGCATTAGAAGAAAACTTAAATGCTTCCAGCTCTTTCGAAAGCGCATCGTTAAAATCCCGTTCCGCAATCTTTGCATTATATTCCTTGTTGTCCTCCTCGATTTTCTTCTTATAAGCCTCAATCTGATCCTGAAGGTCTTTGACATCCACACCATCAAATCCTTTCAGTGTTTCGGCCGCCGTGTCATATTTCTGTTTGTAGTTGTCCCTTTCGCCTTCCAGCTTTTTAACCTGTTTCTCGTATTCTGTTGTGGACTTATAATTATCTTTAAATTTTGTATTAAATTCCTCGACTTTATCTGCCGGAAGTTCCAGTCCATATTCTTTTAACAGCTCTTCAATGCTCATCTCATCCATCCTTTCTTTTTCCCGATATAAGTAAAAAGTGCCAAACAGTAGATAATTCCTACTGTTTGGCACTCGGCACTCTCAGGTTTATATTTATCATATTTTCATTTTTGCATCGCTTGCAGTAAACGATTAAATTTTTTGCCCTTGTATCGGACCTGCATTTTAATAACTTTGGGTTTCCGCATGAAGGGCACGCTACCCATCTTGTAGTCATGCAAATACCTCTTTCATACGAATATTATATTATACAGTACAAGTGTTTGTCAAATATTTTATTTCTCCTCTATCATGGAATCCAGGCGTGCCAGTTTTTCCTTTAGTTTATTGTTTAACTCCCTAAATAAGTGGTTATTTCCATCAAGCCCACCAGTCACCCATTTTCCTTCTGATTTTGCCTTTATTTCTATTTCTTCCCTCTCCTTTATCCATTCTTCATATATTTTTTTTGCTTCCCTATTTGCCTGTTCCCTGGTCATTCTTCCTTCTCCTATATCCAATTCCGAGCTTTCTTGCTTTGTCAATCATTGCCGCATGCTGATAGTTTTCAAAATTCATCCAATCCGACGGTTGTGCATCTAAATTCTTTGGATTCCTGGTAAATTCATATATGTATTTATTATCAAATCCCCTTAAAGTTTCCAGATGATATTCCATAAACAACATCAGGTCGTTATCACTGAAGGAATATTCTGTTAAATCCGGCAAATGATTATGTGATATTATTGCACCATGTAATTTATCTCCCAAATCATAATCCGGAAATACTCTGCTATCCGTTCCAAAGCAATTATATACTTCTCCATCTGTTGTTATAATGTATGCAGTCTCTATATCCTCATTTATAGCATTTTCCTCATAAATTTGCAATTCTTTTCTTATTTCTTCCTGATTACTTTTGTCAATTGTTTTAACCAGCACAGGTGCCTCGTGTTCAGGTATTTCATCACTATTTGTTTTTTCTGTTGCCGGCTGCTCCAGTTCCTGTAATTCTGCATTTGCTTTCTTAATCTGCTCCTGTTCCTTTTTTTGCTCTGTTTCTAATTCTTTGCATAGTTCCGTATTTTCCCTGCTGCCCTGTTTCGCTGCCTCGATTGCTGCACTATAACCGTTTACTGTATTTTTAGATTTTCGTCTTTTCCGTTCCAGTTCCCGCTTCTTAACATTCTCATTATACTTCTTTTTATTTTCCTCATAATCGTACTGCTTATATGGATTTGGGTCCCCCAAAAAATATGGAAACAAAGAATGCCTGCAATTGTATCCGGAAAATCCTAACGGATCACTGTTCCGGCCAGTATAATCAAATCCGGTTTCCTCTCTTAAGTTTCCATACTCTTTCGTTTTTCCCTCCAGTTTATATATTTTTCCCTGCCATCCGTAGTGATTGGCTATTTTATTTTTATCATTTATACGGGCGCCCAGATGAGAAGATATTATTACATATTCACACCCCATATCCAACGCATTTTTAACGGATAACTGGTTTGACATCTGATTTACTCCGGTCGAAACCGCTCTTCGAACTGCTGTTTCTATGGAGTCTTTATGACCAGACGGATATGTAACTGTTGCTCCTTCTTTTGCTATCTGTTTTACTGCCTCTGCAATTGCCTGCTCCAGAGACATATATCCAAATGCCACTTTGGAAGCCGCCATATCACAGGCCTTTATAAATGTATTTCTTGTGGCATCTGCTGTTGTCCTTGTGAAATTTTCCATCTCTCCTTTTGTTCTGTCATACATTTCCTCAATAATCTGCTTATTTGCTTCACTCATTCTTTCATAGCTTATTTGTTTTGGCACATTTAATTTATGTTCACTATATATCAGATTATCATGTTCCAGGCTTGTCATCCCTGCTGCCTTAAAAAGCTCATGGAGTTCTTCACTGCTGATATCGCTTAATTTTGCAATCCGGTCAATCATATAGCTGTAATGCAGGCCGCTCTGTTCTGCTACCCACTGCAGATAAATGACGGTTCCTGGTAATGATTCCACTCCCAGATCCATCATTGCCACAATTCTTTCACTCATATCTATAATGGCCCATTCGTTTAATTTATCAAATATCTCTATCATTCCGTCTGCCACTGTATATAATTCATCTGAAGTCAGCATTACTGGTTTCCTCCATTAAAGATTCCCGGTTTTTCTTCCGGAGCATTCTCCTCTTTTGCCTCTTTCACGATAGCTTTTGCCTCGCTTTCACTCATTCCTTCAAATTTATTGTAATATCTCCATAAGGGATATTTCCCCTGTATAACATAATTCCAATGTCTGGCCCGGTCCTCTTCAAAATTATACGTTAAATCCCCAAATCCGTAACTTGTCTCATAACTGCCGGCTGGCGCCAAATGATACAGGGTTGCATATACATCTAAAGCATAAATTAAATGGTCAATGGAATCTTTTAATGCATCCCTGATATCTTTTATTGTCTCAATGGTTTCTCTATCATCTGCCTCAACCTGTGTGGCTGTAATATGTCCAGTCTTCCTGTCTAAAATGAACTGTCCCTGGGAAAATCCACATTTTGTAGATATCATGGACAGAATGGAATTAATATCATTAATTCGCTGTTCTGTCAGCAGCGTTGCAACATGCTCATGGATACTATTCTCATTAGTGACACCCATATCAATTCCTTTTACAAATCTTGGCAACTTAATATTATGCGTTTTGGAATATTCCAGTGAATTGCTGTCAAGAAAAGTCATGTGTTTACTGTCTTCAACCTCTCCGCTTTTTCTGCTCCAGGCAATATCTAAATCCTGCAGCTCTTTTATTGCGTTAGAAAAAACCGATACACCCAATGGGGAGTTATAATCAATTGTATTATTGAATGGCATTTTAAAGTATGAAAATAGTGGAGCCGTTATATTTTCAATGGCTGCTTCCGGAGAAATGTTGTTCCATTCCGGTACTTCATCCAGCTTTATCTCCTTTCCCAGTTCCTTGTCGTTCGTACTATAATAAGCCTTGTTTGTTATTATGTATAACTTATTCTCAAACCGATGATATTCCAAGCGTGTATAAATTCCGGTTCCACGTTTTATATAATCACAGAATATAGCACCGGTAATATCTCCATTGGCAGTTTTTTCTGTTATTATATAATCGTTGTTTGCCACATAATTAATGCAGTTTTTAATATTGCCAGAACCATTCGGCTTAAACATAATTCCGCCTACTGCACAGGCATCCTCTACTTTATCTCTTAAAACTTTTTTAAAGCTGTCAATTGCTGACTGTAAGTAATTCGCCCGACTGGAACCGTCTACATGAATATCTATATCCAGACAAACCTTTTTTGCTGTGTCTGATGTTATGAATTTTGCAAAATTGATAGTATCAATATTATCTTCTTTATCTATCCACTCCGGCTGACCGCCTACTATGTCATTCCAGGATTTAATTGCTTCAGCCATTGTTGAAGATATCAATACATCTGTACTGAATATTCTTTTAACATCATTCTTGAACATCTTGTTTATCACTCCTTTTATCCAGTTTAATAGTTTCATATGTTATTGCCTCCTATATTATCCATTTAAATCTTGGCCTTAAATATGTATTACAGAAATATCTGATATCGTCCATTGCATGATCATTCTCTTTGATTACCTTATCCTCTCCACTTTCCTCATCCCAGGAATATAATCCAAATTCTTCTATACTATCCTTGCAGCTCTCATGTATCTTTATCCTTCCTGTATTTAAAAATGTAGTAGTTACCCGAATTCCATCCAAAACATCATTGTTGGCGCCTTTTACCCGATATTCCCCATGTTTTTTGATTGTCTCAATAAAGGAAGCGGCCGAAGGGTCTATAATTATACATTCAATGTTTTTGCCTCTAACTAATTCCTTTAGCATTTTGTAGTATTCCTCATCATCTTTTCTTATGTTCCCTTCTTTTCGACTGTCGTAATATATTTCTTTTGTCCGGACTGCTTCTACTCCATTAAAAGTCCACAATCCAGCTGAGAACGGATTAACGGTACCATAATCGATGCTAACAATATGGCTCTTGTATTGTGGGCATTCTCCCTTTATTGTATGTTTCTTTTCGCTGAACATAGAGTATACCAGCCCATCTGCAATACACCACAATCCTTTAATGTATCTATTATAAAAAACACCTTCATACCTTGTTTCATAATCTGCTTTTATTTCTTCTGATAAGCTAAGATTATCATCCATGGTAAAATGAAGATACAGCATGTTCTTTTTCTCTGCCTTATCAATCCATTTTTCTTTAAACCAATGCCTTGGACTATCCGGATTGCAGTTAAACCAATATTTAGAACCTGTCACACTACATCTTGCCGTCGCCTGATTCACGAAGGATTCCGGCATAAGCGCTACTTCATCAAAGAAGCAGCCGGCCAGGGTAATTCCCTGTATTAAATCCTGGGAGCTTTCGTCTTTTCCTCCAAATATGTAAAAATAATTTGTTTTACTTCCTTTGGATACCACCAGCAGATTATCTGTTCTGTGGTCCTTGATTTCATATCCATTTGACCAGAGCATTTGTTTTAATGTGCCTAACACATTTCTCCGGAAAGAACCGGTTGTTTTGCCACACATACCAAAATTCTGACCATTAAATTTATCCATCGCCCATAGAACGAATGATAATGACATACTTAATGTTTTTCCGGATCGGATGGCTCCGTCGGCTATAATTCCTTTTTTATCCTTCACTGTTGATTTGTCGCACCACCAGGTCAGAACTTTCTTTTGCTTCCGGCTAAAAGGCTTAAAATAAAAAGGTGTCCGGTTTAACCTTGTATGATCTGCCGATTTCCGCTCTTTAATTATCTGTTTTAATCTTTGTATTTTATTGTCTGTCTCTGTCCAGTCCTCTAAATGTACCATGCTTATTATACTATTCTGTTTCTGTGTTTTTTTCTTCATTCCAGGTGTCCTCCACAATATCGCTTAGTGCGTTTTTAAAATTGTTATTCTCTTCTACTCCACGATTCTCCGGTTCTTTTGCTTCATTCTTAATTTTTAATAAATCAATTTCTGCCTTTCTCCGGTCATATTCTATCTTATGTTTGTCCATAGGATTCATCATAAAATAGCGTTCCAAAAGTTCCATGGCTTTGCCTTTATCCGCCAGCTTAATTGTTATCCCGTGTTTTCCTTCTTTTACCTCCTGAATCAACTGGGTATCTACAGCATCTGATTTGTTTAATTTAATTACATCATCACCAAATGTTATGTAATTTCCCATATCTGAAAAAGCTATCCGCATATTAAGCTCAATAATATCTTCAACTTCACAAGCAATCTGCTGGCGCTTGACTTCCTTTAACCGTTCAATTTCTTCTTTTATCTTATTATTTTTTAATAGCTTGTTCGCTTGCACTGCTGCCGATTCATATTTACAATGATATACATTTATGTAGCTTTGTGTTGCGTTAAATGTTCTTGCATAGTAAATACAAAACATCTGCTGTTCTGCTGTTAATTCTTCATTTTGCGGGCTTTCCCTGCTGCCATCTGCTTCGCAATTTACTTTTATCTCTTCCTCTTGATTTTGTATGCATACTTTTTTCTGTTTTGTGTGCATACTTTTTTCTGTTTTTGTATGCGTACTTTTTCGATTCCATCCGTATCGCTGCTTCCAGCTTTTAACGGTATTCACTGACACATTATATTTTTCTGCTATCTCTTTATATTTCATTCCGGCAATATAGTCTTTTTCTGCTTTTTTATAATCTTCCAATTCAACTATCACCACCTTTAAAATAAAATAAGCCATTAGGAATCAATCTAATTCCTAATGGCTCTTGGCACTATCATAATTTTAACATATTTAATTTTGCTTTACAACGAAGTTTTTACCGCTTCCTTTCTTGTTGTCTTCTTATTGGTGTGATTACAATACGGACATATAACTTGTCCATATTTATATATTTCATTTCCGCATATTTCACATACTCTGGTAATATATCCTTTTTTCTTTTTCAAATATAGACACCTCCGGGAATGTTCTCAAACTGTGTATTTACCTGCTTTATCGGTGTTCGTGCTACCGTACATTCACATGGGTACCATGCCCATTATCATCATACAATGCCACCCTGTCATTTATCATATCCTGAAAACAAACTATATTATCAGCCAAATCCGTATGGGTATAAACTCCGGTATCCAGAATGGCAATACCCACACCTTTTCCTGTAATTCCCTGTTCATGCAGTCTGTCTATATTTAACAAATTACGAACTCGATTCACAATTAACTCCCAACGTTTCAGGCTTACACCTGACTACAATCCATATAGTATTATTACATTATATGCGGTACCATAATATACGGAAACCAATCTTAATAGCTGCCATAAATATAATTTAATCCAACTGCTCATATAACAATATCAGCTTTACCACCTGAGAATAGCTAACAACACCTTCACTGATGCCATTAAGTTTTAAGTTTGTATCCAGAAAGATATCGGTGGCTTCTGAAATAAAATCCGTAGAAAATAAAGCATTCTTTTCTATTTCCTCAAATACTTCCCTTTTTACAAAAATATCATCCATAAGCACTTTTTTATTCTCCCATACCATTTCCACCTTTTCTTCCTCCGACAAATATGGAAGCAGATCCCGTTCAATATACCTTATGACACTTAAATAGCCGCTGTACTGCATAAATGTATTTTCTGAACGGATACAGGCAAGATATGCTAAAAAATTAGCTTCATCTTCTAATATGTACCCTTTCATATGAGAAAGTTCATGACAAAATGTTGCCGGCAGATTTGTAATATATGCCTTCTCATTGTAATTCGCCTCCATGGAAAACGGAAAATAAATCCCTAACAGGTATTGCTGTGTCATAAAACTGGAGGACTGAATCATTTTGACATCTGGATAATAACCCTTCAGCAACGGAAATTCATCAGAAAGATTACGAAGTGCTTCTTTACATTCCTTCTGATATTCTTCATTTCCGGATTTCATCATAAGGATAGAACCGTCGCTGTCCCTCTTAAATTCCCCAGATAATTGATTCAGTTTTTTCACAGTTTTCTGATGCAGATTTTTTAGAGACTCCAGTGTTATCATTTCATACTCTGCATCCAGACGGATAAACTGCTTCTCTAAAGTCTCTCCCCGATAGAGAATAAAACAATTAAAAGTTTCTGAAGCATATACATATAACAACACACAGACTACAATGCGGATATAATATTTTCGAATCCGTTTACATACAGGATTCGAAAAACAGCCGACAACTATTGCCACTACCAATAATACTATCATAGTTATCCCGATATATATCATAATTTCCCCAACCGATATCGGAACAAGGGCAGATATATGTGCCATTATATATTGAATCCACTGAAAAATTTCTTTCCGGTACCAGTCTGCAAATTTAACAGAACCAACGGCAAAACCCAATACCAGCGTAATCGCAAATATTATGACCATCACGGATTTCCAAAACAAAGATATTTCTTTAAATAAAACACGTAAATCCTGAATAAATAAATGATTTTTTCTGTCATCCTGAATCATAAGCAGCTCCTTACATTCTAAATTTAACCAAATAACTGCAAAACTCCTGACCATCTGGCAGATTATAGTATAAAACCGCCAGTTCCATGGAATGCTTCCACTAACGGAATCCATTCCTGGGAACCAGCGGTTCATAATATGTTACTTCTGATATAACATCCGATTAAGCTTCTGCTGTTGCAGCCTTAATCTTCTCTGTCAATATCGGAACAATCTTATTTAAATCACCAACAATACCATAATCAGCTACATCAAAGATTGGTGCTGTCTCATCCTTATTGATTGCGATAATGATATCTGCTTCTTCCATACCTGCAGTATGCTGAATCGCACCTGAAATACCAATTGCAAAATATACCTGCGGACGAACAGTCTTACCGGTCTGTCCAACCTGCAATTCCTTTGGCTTCCATCCATTATCTACAACGGCACGGGAACAGCTTACGGTACCGCCAAGGGCATCTGCTAAATCCTCAAGTAACTTGAAGTTTTCAGCACTTCCTACACCTCTTCCGCCTGATACAAGAATCTTGGCATCCATGATATCAACCACATCACTAACTTCTTTCACGATTTCCATGATTTCAACATATTTATCATTCGGAACAAATCCCGGATTGTATTCAATAACTTCTGCCTTGGCACCGGAAACCGGCTCAATCTTCTGCATAACACCTGCACGAACGGTAGCCATCTGTGGGCGGTTATTCGGGCATGCAATTGTGGCAATTGTATTTCCTCCAAATGCAGGACGCGTCATTAATAACTGATTATGTTTCTGCTCATTTTCTTTTCCCGGAACTGCATTGATAGGGAAATCGCCAATCTCCAGTACGGTACAGTCAGCAGTCAGACCAGTCTTAACTCTTGCAGATACTCTGGGAGCCAGATCTCTTCCGATTGCCGTAGCCCCTACCAACATGATATCCGGCTTATACTCATTAATTACAGAGGAAAGCGCATGGGCATACGGCTCTGTTCTGTAATCCTTTAATTCCGAATCATCTACAACAATTACTCTGTCTGCACCATATTCTGCTAACTTATCAACCAGATTCTTTACTTCGTAACCAACTAATACTGCTGTAACCTGTGTATCTAATTTTCCTGCCAGCTCTTTTGCCTTGCCCAGTAATTCTAATGCAATGCTGCTGATTTCGTTGTCAACCTGCTGAGCAAAGACAAATACGCCTTTATATTCATCTAAATTCATTCCTGTCACCACTCTTCCTTCCAAATTATATTACATGTTTCTCTAACAGTTTGTTCATAATGTAGTCAACTGCTTCATCTGTCTCAAGCGCAACTTTTTCGCCTGCACCTTTTCTTACTTTATCAGATGCCTTTGCAATCTTTGTAGGTGAACCGGCAAGACCTAAATCAGAATCATCTACATCCTTAAGGTCTTTTCTTCCCCAAACTGTTATCTCCGCATCATATGCATCAAAAATTCCGCCTGGTGTCATATAACGAGGAACATTCAACTCTGAAAGAGCGGTTATCAGACAAGGCATCTTAACTTTTAACATATGATGTCTGTCTTCAAACTGACGATTTACGATTACATAATCTCCATCAATCTTAATATCCTGTGCATAAGAAATAACAGGAATACCAAGATGTTCTGAAATCTGAGGACCAACCTGTGCGGTATCTCCATCAATCGCCTGACGTCCGGTAATAATTAAATCATATTCCAGATTTCTGATTGCGCCTGCAATTGTAGTAGATGTTGCCCATGTATCAGCTCCGCCTAATACTCTGTCTGTTACAAGGATACCCTTATCTGCACCCATGGCCATAGCTTCACGAAGTACCTCTTCTGCTTTTGGAAGTCCCATTGTAACAACTGTTACTTCTGCGCCATACTGTTCTTTTAATCTAAGTGCTGCTTCCAATCCGGCTTTATCATCAGGATTCATGATTGTTAACATTGCAGCCCTGTCCAGTGTACCATCCGGATTAAACTTTACTCCGCCCTTGGTATCTGGAACCTGTTTAATACATACAACGATTTTCACGGTATTTTCACTCCTTAATTTTTCAAAATTTTTGTTTGCTTTATTTTAAGAGACTTCCTGAGATAACCATTCTCTGAACTTCGCTTGTTCCTTCATAAATCTCTGTAATCTTTGCATCACGCATCATACGCTCTACATCATATTCTCTGATGTAACCGTATCCGCCATGTAACTGAACGGCTTTTGTGGTAACCTCCATTGCAACCTCTGCTGCATAAAGTTTTGCCATAGCAGCTTCTACAGAATAGGAAGTCTTATGGTCTTCCTGATACTGAGCCTTCTTCATGGCAGCTTTGTATACCAGCATTTTAGCAGCCTCTACCTTTGTTGCCATATCAGCAAGCTGGAACTGTGTATTCTGCTGTGCAGCAATGGAACGTCCAAACTGTTTTCTTTCCTTTGTATATTCAATTGTACGCTCTAATGCACCTTCTGCAATACCAAGAGCCTGAGCAGCAATACCGATACGTCCGCCGTCCAGTGTATGCATTGCAATCGGGAATCCCTTTCCTCTTGCGCCTAATAAATTTTCTGCCGGAATTCTGCAATCCTGGAAAATTAATTCATATGTTGCAGAACCGCGAATACCCATTTTCTTTTCCTTTGTTCCAAATGTAAATCCAGGTGTTCCCTTTTCTACAATGAATGCTGAAAACTTCTTCTGTTTTCTTCCTCTCTTGTCTTCTACAATATCGGTATAAGCTATGATAATATAAATATCTGCTTCTTTACCATTGGTAATAAAACACTTAGAGCCATTTAATACCCATTCATCACCATCTAATACAGCTTTTGTCTGAACGCCCTGTGCATCGGTACCTGCTCCCGGCTCCGTCAGACCAAAAGCTCCTAACTTTTCACCTTTTGCAAGTGGAACTAAGTATTTCTGCTTCTGTTCTTCCGTACCATAGGTCTGAATCGGATCAGCGCAGAGCGATGTATGTGCAGATACGATAACACCTGTTGTACCGCAAACCTTTGAAAGTTCTTCCACACACATTGTATATGTTAAAGGGTCGCATCCCTGTCCACCATACTGTTTTTCAATTGGGATACCCATAAAGCCATATTTCTGCATTTTAGCAACTATTTCTGTCGGAAAATGCTCTGTTTCGTCAGTTTCCTGTGCAAATGGCTTTACCTCTGTCTCGGCAAATTCTTTAAAAAGATTTCTTGCCATTTCATGTTTTTTACTTAAAGAAAAATCCACGATTTTGTTCCTCCTAAACTAAATTTTGTATTCCTGTTATTTTGAATAATCGTAGAAACCTACGCCTGTCTTTCTGCCTAACTTGCCTGCACGAACCATCTTCTTAAGAAGCGGATGCGGACGATACTTGGTATCCCCTGTCTCAGACTGTAATACTTCCATAATGGCAAGAACGATATCCAGCCCCACCAGATCGCCTAAAGCCAAAGGTCCCATCGGATGATTTGCACCTAACTGCATAGCGGTATCAATACCTTCTACAGAAGCAACTCCATCTGCATAAATACCGATTGCTTCATTAATCATCGGAATTAAGATTCTATTAACAACAAATCCGGCTGCTTCTTTTACTTCTACCGGAGTCTTTCCGATTTCTTCTGAAATAGCCACAATCTTATCCTTAATTTCATCCGGAGTGTTTTCTCCCTGAATAACCTCAACCAGCTTCATAACTGGCGCCGGATTAAAGAAATGCATACCGATAACCGGGCGGTCAAGTCCCTGTCCGATTTCTGTAATGGATAATGAAGAAGTATTTGTTGCAAAGATACAATCCGATTTACAGATTTCCTGTAATTCCTTAAATGTCTGTTTCTTGATTTCCATATTTTCAAGGGCTGCTTCCACAACCAGATCACAATCGGTACAAATTGTTTTAACACCTGTGGTAATCTTGGCTAAAATAGCATCCGCTGCAGCCTGCTCCATTTTACCCTTTGCAATTCTCTTTTCGAATCCCTTTGCAATTCTGTTCTTTCCGTTTGCTGCAAATTCTTCATTGATATCACATAAGCAAACCTCATAACCTTCTGTCTGTGCAAAAGCCTGAGCAATACCTGAACCCATTGTACCTGCACCAATAATACCTACTTTCATGTTGAACCTCCTACATTCTCTTTCTTATTCTTTTTATAATAGACGATTGCAAACCTTGCGGTCACAACTCGTAAATTTTTATTTATTCAGGAACGCTTCTACCTTTCTCTTTTCCAGAAATGCAGTCATTCCTTCCTTCTGGTCATAGCTTTCAAAGCAATCTCCAAATAATTTTTCTTCAATTACGATAGCCTCGTCCATATTTACCTGTAATCCGTCATTAATAGCCTTCTTACAGTTGCGTACCGCAATCGGTGCATTCTTCGCAATGGATGCTGCCAGCTTCTGTGCTGCCGGCATAAGTTCTTCCAACGGATAAACGGCATTGACAAGTCCAATTCTGTATGCCTCATCTGCTTTAATATTTCTTGCGGAATAAATCATCTGTTTTGCCATTCCAACACCGACAATTCTGGCAAGTCTCTGTGTTCCGCCAAATCCAGGTGTAATACCAAGACCTACTTCCGGCTGTCCGAACACGGCGTTTTCAGAACAGATTCTGATATCACAGCTCATGGAAATTTCGCAGCCACCGCCAAGAGCAAAACCATTTACGGCAGCAATAACAGGAATCGGGAATGTTTCCAGTTTTCTGAAGACATCATTTCCCTTTTTACCAAACGCCTCGCCTTCCGCTTTTGTAAGTGTACTCATTTCACCGATATCTGCACCTGCAACAAATGATTTTTCGCCTGCACCTGTAAGAATTAAAGCTCTTACATTATCTAAATCTACAGCATCCAATGTTTGATCCAGTTCCTCTAACACCTGACTGTTTAATGCATTTAATGCCTTTGGACGATTAATGGTAATAACTCCTACCATTCCTTCCACTTCATAATTAATAAATTCCATTGTGATAATTCCTTTCCTTATTCGCTATAATCAAATGCAGGGAATTGCCTGCACAATTCCCTATCATTATTTTAAACATCAGTCACGGGAAACTATGGTTGAGCAGCCCATTCCACCACCGATACATAATGTGGCAAGACCTTTTTTCGCATCTCTCTTCTGCATCTCATGGAGTAATGTAACAAGAATACGGCAACCGGATGCTCCCACCGGATGTCCCAGTGCAATTGCACCGCCATTAACGTTTAATTTGGATAAATCAAATCCAAGGTCACGACCCACAGCGATGGACTGTGCAGCAAACGCCTCATTTGCCTCAATTAAATCGAATTCATCAATACTCATACCTGTCTTTGCAAGAACTTTCTTTGTAGATGCAACCGGTCCGATACCCATAATAGAAGGATCCACACCGCCAAGCGCTCCTGCCACCCATGTTGCCATTGGTGTAACACCAAGCTCTTTTGCCTTTTCTTCGCTCATAACAACGATAGCTGCCGCACCGTCATTGATGCCGGAAGCATTACCTGCCGTAACTTTTCCGCCCGGATTAATGGCACGAAGCTTTGCAAGACCTTCAATGGATGTTCCCGGACGTGGACCTTCATCTTTATTAAATATTACGGTCTCTTTTTTCTTCTTAATCTCAACAGGTACGATTTCATCATCAAATCTTCCTGTTTCCTGTGCTTTCGCTGCTTTTGTCTGACTGGCAACAGCAAACTCGTCCAGCTCTTCACGTGTAAGTTTCCATCTCTCATCTTCACAGATATTATCTGCAGTCTGAATCATATGATAATCATTGAAAGCATCCCATAACGCATCATTTACCATTGTATCAACCAATGTATTATTGTTCATTCTGTAACCGAAACGAGCCTGTTTTAATGCGTACGGAGCCATGGACATATTCTCCATACCGCCTGCAACAACGATATCCGCTTCACCGGCCATAATCATCTGTGCTGCCATATTTACGCAGTTCAGACCGGAACCACATACTACGTTAATCGTAACAGCCGGAACCTCAATCGGTAAACCTGCTTTAATAGAAGACTGGCGTGCCACATTCTGGCCTAAACCTGCCTGAATAACACAACCCATATATACCTGGTCTACTTTTTCAGGAGCAACACCTGCTCTGTTTAACGCCTCTTTAATAACAATTGCACCTAAATCGGCTGCCGGTGTTGTACTTAAAGAACCACCCATTGTACCGATGGCTGTACGGCATGCGCCTGCTAAAACTACTTTTTTTGACATAAATGTGATACCTCCATTGAATTTAATAAATTAATTATTCGTGCCCGTCCTGCGAAATGGCTTATATTAAATAAATTCACATGTTCGGACTATCTTTGTTAATTTTATCACAATACTAAAAATAATACAATAAGAAAAATAAAAAAACCAAGAATTCAATATATCATCAAACTCTTGATTTCTCTACGCACAGAATATTAGTCCTGAGCAATTATTTCTTTTTTGTTATAAGAACCGCAAGCTTTGCAAACTCTGTGCGGCATCATCAGTTCTCCGCATTTGCTGCACTTCACCAAGTTCGGAGCACTCATTTTCCAGTTTGCTCTACGTTTATCTCTTCTTGATTTAGAAGATTTATTCTTTGGACAAATAGACATGGCCTGTTACACCTCCTTAAAATTGTTGAAAATGTCACGAATTTTTGACATTCTAGGGTCTAATTCTGTGGTATCACAGTTACAAGTCTGTGAATTAAGATTTGCCCCACATCTATTACAAATTCCTTTACAATTCTCACTGCAAAGAACCTTCATAGGCAAATGTACCAAAATTTCATTATAGACAAAACGTTCGACATCTAAAGAATTATCTTTAATATATGAAAGTTCATCTAAGGATTGGATTCTCTCCTGTTCAGATTCATTCATATTAATTTCTTTATTCACTTTGATGTTCAAATCATACTTCACATCTTCCAGACACCGGTCACAGGGAATCAACAACGTTATATCGATAACTGTTTCTATTCTTATCATTCTCTTACCTATATTAATCAGATGAATCTGCAACGGTGCTTTCCTTGATATAACGTAATCTGTCATTTTTGATTGAAACCTGTCCATCTCAATCTCAGCCTGAATATCTTCACTTTTATCATTTACAGATAAAAGCTGAGATAAGTCAATCAGCATAAATATACCTCTTTTCTAATCGCACTTGACTATTATAACCATAGGCACATTTTTTGTCAATATTTTTTTATAAGATTTTATTCCCTTGCATTCGATTCCTATATATTTGCCAGTGTTTCTCTGGCAATTTTTAATTCTTCATCCGTGGCAATTACCATAACCTTCACCTTCGACTGCAAAGTGGAAATTACCAAATCCTCTCCCCGTTTCTCATTTTGAACATCGTCGATATCAATTCCCAGATATCCGAAATATTCACAGACTTTTTTACGAATCACAGGATTATTCTCACCGACTCCGGCTGTAAATACTATCACATCCACCCCGTTCATAGCCGCCGTGTACGCCCCGATATATTTTGCAACATTATAACAATAGACTTCCATGGTAAGCTTAGCCATCTCATTTCCTTTGTTCATTTCATCGATGATATCCCGGAAATCGCTTCCAATGCCAGAAATTCCCTGTACACCGGATTTTTTATTTAAAATATTCATTACCTCATCCACGGATAAGTTTTCTTTTTTACAGATAAATTCAATAATGGCCGGATCAATACTTCCGGAACGGGTTCCCATGACCAAACCCTCCAACGGTGTAAGTCCCATACTTGTATCTACGGAAGCACCATTTTGTACCGCACAGATACTGGCTCCGTTTCCCAGATGGCATACAATAGTCTTCGTTTCTCCATATGCCCTGCCCAAAAGTTCTGCTGCTTTATGAGAAACATAATTATGGGAAGTTCCGTGAAATCCATACCGTCTCACTTTATATCCGGTATAATATTCATACGGAAGTCCGTATAAATAAGCTTTTGCCGGCATGGTCTGATGGAAGGCAGTATCAAAAACCGCAACCATCGGCACATCCTTCATAATCTCTTTACATGCCTGGATACCGATTAGATTTGCCGGATTATGCAGAGGCGCCAAATCATTGCATGCTTCAATCGCCTGTATCACTTCTTCCGTAATTCTTACGGAACCAGAAAACTTTTCTCCGCCATGAACAATTCTGTGTCCAACGGCACCCACATCGCCCAAATCGCGGATAACTCCGGTCTCAGGATTTACAAGAGAAGACAACACCAGCTCTATGGCCGTCTTATGATTTTCCATTTCCACATTTGTTGTCTCTTTTTCTCCCCCCTTTGGCTGATAAACCAATCTGGCACCCTCCAGACCAATTCTTTCACATAATCCTTTTGCCAGCACTTCCTCTGATTCAGAATCTATAAGCTGGAATTTCAGGGAAGAACTTCCGCAATTTATTACTAAAATATTCATAACCTTATATTCCTTCTTTCTTACTTTATGTTACATAATATGTCTGTTCTGGGCCTGTACCGCAGTAATGGCGATAACACCTACAATATCAGAAGAACTGCAGCCTCTGGATAAGTCGTTGATCGGTTTTGCCATTCCCTGTGTCAGAGGTCCGTAAGCCTCTGCTTTTCCAAGACGCTGTACCAGTTTATACCCGATATTTCCCGCATCCAGATCCGGGAATATCAGAACGTTGGCATTTCCTGCAACCTTGCTGCCCGGAGCCTTGGATTTGGCTATTTCCGGTACAATAGCAGCATCTAACTGCAATTCACCGTCTGCCGTAATATGCGGATAATCTCTCTTTAAAATTTCCACGGCATCCACTACTTTTGTTACATCCGGATGCTTGGCGCTTCCCTTGGTAGAATGGGAAAGTAAGGCACAAATCGGCTTTTCTCCCACCAGCATTTGGAAAGATTTGGCTGAAGATTCCGTAATGGCAGCCAGCTCTTCCGAATTCGGATTCTGATTCAGACCTGCATCTGCAAATACAAAGGTTCCGTCTGCTCCCATATCACAATCCGGTACTACTACTACAAAAAATCCGGATACCAGTTTCGTTCCCGGCCGGGATTTGATAATCTGCAACGAAGGCTTCAGCGTAGAAGCAGTGGAATGACAAGCGCCGGATACAACACCGTCTGCATCTCCAAACTTCACCATCATACATGCATAATACATATAATCATTCATCAGGGTATCCTTTGCCTGCTGCGGTGTCAGTCCCTTTGCTTTTCTCAGTTCATAAAAAACATCTATATAATCCAGTGTTTTTTTATAGGTGTACGGATTGATAATCTGTGCACCTGAAATATCCAGTCCTTTACTGTTCTCTGCAATTACCTCTTCCGTTCCCAGAATAATCAGATTTGCAATTCCTTCTTTTAATACCACTTCCGCTGCTTCAAAGGTTCTTCTGTCCATCGACTCAGGAAGTACAATCGTTTTAATATCGCTTTTCGCTCTTTCCTTTATTTTATCAATAAATCCCATGATTCCTGACTCCTTTCAACGTATGGTTTTATACGTTTTTCATATACTAATAGAATTATACAATGTTTGTCTATTGTATACAAGCGTATAATAAATATTTGAAACGTACTAAATTTAGTACATTTTATTGATAATTTTTTAACAAAATGCTATAATAAATCCAATCATTTCAATTTGGAGAACTTTATGAAAACAGTAGCTATTATTGCAGAATTTAATCCGTTTCATAACGGACATAAATATTTGTTGGAACAGGCAAGAAAATTAACAAACGCCGGGCAGATAATTGTTATTATGAGCGGAAATTACGTCCAACGCGGCGGTCCTGCTTTCCTGGATAAATTTACACGCACAGAAACAGCATTATTAAATGGAGCCGACTTAGTCATTGAACTGCCCTTCTGCTATTCCATGGCCAAGGCTTCCGTATTTGCTCACGGTGCAGTATCTATATTAAACAGTCTGGGGTGCGTGGATTATCTGTGCTTCGGATGCGAAACCGATATTCTGCCATTGCTGAAAACTTTAGCTGATATTTCTTTAAAGGAACCTCCCCTTTACAAAAGGATTCTGAAAAAACAGCTTCAATCCGGACAGGCTTTCAGCCATGCAAAGGAATTGGCCCTGATAGAATATATCCGGTCCGTTCAGGATGCACAATGGAATATATCACTATCCCAACAGGAATTATCCCAATGTCTGCGTTCTCCCAATAATATTCTGGCCATTGAATATCTTGCCGCCTTAAAAAAAATAAAAAGTTCCATCTGTCCCATTTCGGTGAAGAGAATCGATACGGGCTATCATTCTACAGAGACCTGCGAAAATGAATATGGAAAATTTGCCAGCGCTACTGCCATACGGGAAATGATACTACATTCTGATAGTACATATCATGATTATATTCCCGAAAATACCCATGAGATTTTATCCAGAAGATATCAGCAGTTTTTTCCTATTGTAGAAAATGATTTCTCCGGCAGCATAGGCTATCGGCTGAATGAACTTTATTTTAATCATCGCACAGAGGTGAAACCATATTTTGATGTGTCTGATACCATAATGAATCGGATATTTAATCAGTTAGATTCTTTTGTGGATATATCATCATTTGTGAATACACTAAACTCCAAAAGTATTACATCTGCTTATATCCGACGTACACTGTTCCAGTTGCTTCTTCAGCTGGAACAGCAGGATGTCTGGCAGATAGAATTGGCAGATAAGTTTCCCTATATCCGTGTTCTTGGATTTAACAAAAAAGGAGCCGGTCTTCTTAAATCCATTAAGAAGACCCAGACTCCTTTAATTACAAAACTTTCTGCTTCCGTTGCAAAACTGGATGAATCAGGAAAACATATATTAAATCTTTCCATGCGGGCAGATGCTATTTATCGTATGACGGCTATGGAGAAGTATAAACAAAATATTCCGAATGAACACCAGATGGGGTTGATAATAAAAGATGAACAACCACATACGGAGCTTAGATATTCATTTTCCGGCTAAAAACTCTTGTTTCGTTATGGAACAGACAATTAAATCTTTTCTGTCACCGGATTGAAAATCAATTCTTCTTTCCCTTAATCTGCCATCTTCACGGAAACCCAGATTTCTCAACAGATTTGCAGAACCATCATTACATTCCATATATTTTGCCTCAATCATATATAAATCTTTATTCATAAAATACTCATAAAGAACAATTGCTATCGCTTCACCCGCAAACCCTTTTCTTTGAAATCTTTCTCCAATAAGATACCCAATTTCACCAATTTTCAGCTGATGATACGGAATATCCATTGTCACATATCCCACAGGCTGTCCGGTATCTTTCTCTATAATTAACCATGCATTAAGATTTGGAATAAGTGTTTTAATAAGTCTTTCCATTTCATCTAAATGCAGCATTGGAAATAACGGAATAAACTGACCAATGCTTTTATCTTTTCCAAAATTACGAAAACAACTGATACAATCGTCTTCCATAAAATTTCTTAGAATTAATCGCTCTGTTTCCATAACTTTACGCTCCTGTTGTTTTAATAATATTAATTTTTAAAACTATGGATTGGCGCCGGAATTCTTCCTCCTCTGTTGATAAATGCTTCACAGGAGAACTGGTTAACAGGCATAACCGGCGCATATCCCAGCAAACCGCCAAACTCAACTACTTCTCCTACCCCTTTTCCGATAACCGGTATCACCCGGACAGCAGTTGTCTTCTGGTTAATCATACCAATGGCCGATTCATCCGCGATAATACCGGAAATGGTAGACGCACTGGTATCTCCCGGAATGGCAATCATATCCAGACCTACGGAGCAGACACAGGTCATAGCTTCCAGTTTTTCAATGGTAAGCGCTCCTGCCTGTACCGAATCAATCATTCCCTGATCTTCGCTGACCGGAATAAACGCACCGCTTAATCCGCCTACATAGGAAGAGGCCATTACACCGCCCTTTTTCACCTGGTCATTTAACAATGCCAGAGCCGCCGTAGTACCCGGCGCTCCTACCCGCTCCAGACCGATTTCCTCCAGAATATCTGCCACACTGTCGCCGACAGCCGGTGTAGGAGCCAGAGACAAATCAATAATTCCAAAAGGAATACCCAGACGTCTGGAAGCCTCCTGAGCCACCAACTGCCCCACTCTGGTCACCTTAAATGCCGTCTTTTTAATAGTTTCACAAAGCACCTCAAAATTGGCACCTCTTGCTTTTGTCAGTGCCGTTCTGACAACTCCCGGACCGCTGACACCTACATTAATAATGGCATCTGCCTCAGTAACACCATGAAAAGCGCCTGCCATAAAAGGATTATCATCCGGTGCATTACAGAATACCACCAGCTTTGCACAGCCTAAAGAATCGGAATCCTTTGTTTTTTCAGCCGTATCCAGTATAATTTCGCCCATCAACTTTACAGCATCCATATTGATTCCGGTTTTTGTGGAACCCACATTCACGGAACTGCATACCCGCTCAGTACATGCCAGCGCTTCCGGTATGGAACGAATCAGATTTTCTTCTGAAGACGTCATACCCTTACTGACCAGTGCGGAAAAACCGCCGATAAAATTCACGCCCACCTCATGGGCTGCCCGGTCCAGCGTCCTGGCAATTGTTACATAATCCTCCGGAGAATGGCAGGCGCTGGCACCAACCAGTGAAACCGGTGTAATGGAAATTCTCTTATTTACAATGGGAATCCCTAATTCCTTCTCTATCTGCTGTCCGGTGGAAACCAGTTCCCTAGCTACTGTTGTTATCTTTTTATAGATATTTTCATTCAGCTGTTCTAAATTACTGTCAATACAGTCCAGCAAACTGATGCCCAGTGTAATGGTTCTTACATCCAGATTCTCCTGCTCAATCATTTTATTGGTTTCATTCACTTCAAAAATATTTATCATATCAAAGGACTCCTTCAATCATTTTAAATCCGGTGCATGGAATTAAAAATATCTTCCTGCTGAATCTTCACCTGTACACCGATTTCAGTTCCTATTGCAGCCAAATCATCGGCAATTACACCAAATTCCTTTGCAGACTTATTAATGTCCACAATCATCATCATATTAAAGTAATCCTGAACAATCGTCTGGGAAATATCTAAAATATTAATCTGATTTTCTGCAAGATATGTACATACCTTCGCAATAATTCCTACCGTATCCTTTCCTACAACGGTTATGATTGATTTCTTCATTTTCCAAAACCTCTTCTTTCCTATATACTTAACAGCCCGGAACAAACATCCCGTTTAGCTACCATGATATTAAAATCTTTGGCCTTATAACAACTGTCACTCAGCGTTATTTCTGTAGTAACCGTCTGATATGCCAGCTCTTCATAATTATTTTCCTTGCTCAGATGACCAAGGGCAATGTATTTTAAATTATCATGTAATATTTCATCCAACAGACGTCCTGATGACTCATTGGATAAATGTCCCTTATCACCCAAAATTCTCTGCTTCAGATAATAAGGATAATCGCCGGCCAAAAGCATATTTACATCATGATTAGCCTCCAGCACAATGGCATCCAGGCCTTTCAGATTGGATATCGTATAGTCATCATAAGTTCCCATATCCGTGGCAACTGCAACGGACTGTCCGTTGCAGTTAATCCGGTATGCCACCGGGTCCACTGCATCATGGGAGATGCGAAAAGGACAAATCTCCATATCTCCCACATGGAAGGGTTCATCCGGTGCAACCTCTATAAAGAGTTCAGATGGTATCGCCCCCAGCTTTTTATTTTCCCGAATGGCCTGTACGGTCAGCGGAGTAGCCATAATTGGAATTGAGTATTTTCTTGAAATCACTCCCAGCCCGTTAATATGGTCAATATGCTCATGGGTAATCATAATTGCACTGATATCCTTTAAATCTATGTCACAGGAATGTAATCCTTCTTCCGTTCTTTTTTTGCTAATGCCGGCATCCACGAGGACATGGGTACTGTCCGAACCCACATAAATACAATTCCCACTGCTTCCACTGGCAACGGTAGTCAATCTCACTTCTTCCTCCATTCCGCCGTAATACTGCGGCGCATATATTTTATATGTCCCTTTTATGCTGCACTGAAATGCTTCTGATACCAGAGAATAAATGCATAAACCGTCCAGATTTTTCTGGAATTATCACATTTTCCCGTAAAATGTTTATCCAGTAAATCCACCAGATAATCCGTATGGAAAAACTGTTGGGATTCCTTTGAGGTCAGGGTATCTTTCACCAGTCGGTAATAAATATCCTCCCGTAACCAGTTTCTTACCGGAATCGGAAAACCTAACTTCTTACGTTCCGCAGTGATATCCGGCATAAATTCATTGGCTGCCTTTCTGAAATAACGTTTCGTTTCATGATTATCTACCCGATGCTCCACCGGGACACGAAATGCTACTTTTGCAACTTCTTTGTCCAGAAACGGAACTCTGACCTCCAGCGAGTGAGCCATGCTCATGGTATCCGCCTTGTTCAGAATATCTCCCCACAGCCAGGTATTGATATCCAGATACTGCATTTTTGTAATATCATCTTTATCTTTGACCTTATCATAAATCGGCTTAGTAATACTTTGAGGCGTGTGAACCTTTTTCGGTGCCTTTAACAGTTTATAAACCTCATTTGTATGATAAATATAAGCATTTCCAATATAACGTTCTTCTAAATCCTGTCCCGCACGAATCAGATAATTCTTGCCCTTAAAATTCATCGGAAGTTTATTCAATACCTTAGCCATTCCCCGTCTTACCGGTCTCGGAACCTTCATCATCGGTTTAAGCGCCAGCGGAGATTTATAAATATTATAACCGCCGAATAACTCATCGGAACCTTCTCCGGACAACACCACCTTCACCTGTTCACTGGCAAGTCTGCACAGGAAATACAGAGCAATACAGGATGGATCCGATAAAGGCTCGTCCACATGATTCATAATTTTCGGAAGTTCCTCAAAAAACTCCTGAGTGGTAATCAGCTTACTCTTATTTTTCACTCCGACATAATCCGACAAAGTTTTTGCCAATGGTATCTCATTACATTTTGGATAATCAAATCCAACACTAAAGGTCTTATCCAGATTACTTCTGGCAACTATATAACTGGAATCCACACCGCCGGATAAAAATCCGCCGACCTCGGTATCACTAATCTTATGGGCAGCAATGGAGTTTCCCATTACCTGATTTACCTGTTCCACTGCCTCATCAAAGGTAATGGATTTATCAGTATTAAATTCCGGTTCATAATACCTTTGAATTTCAACTGCTCCGTCTTTCCAAAGCAGATAATGGGCCGGAGGAAGCCGGAATACACCCTTATAAAAGGTTTCATCTAAAACGGAATACTGAAAAGATAAATAACTTTCTAATGCCAACTCATTAAATTCCTTCTTTACATTGGGGAATTTCATAATAGCCTTAATCTCAGAACCAAATACAAAATCATGGTCCGTCCGGGTATAAAACATCGGCTTAATCCCAAAGATATCCCTGGCAATCAGCATTTCCTTTTTTTCACGGTTCCAGACTGCAAACGCATACATTCCCCGCAGTTTCTGCAACAGTTCCGTTCCGTATTCTTCATATCCGTGCACCAAAACTTCCGTATCCGCATCGGTCTTAAAAATATGTCCCTTCCCGATTAAATCCTCTTTAATCTCCTGATAATTATATATTTCACCATTAAATGTCACCACAATGGTTCCATCCTCATTATACATTGGCTGCTTTCCGTTGCTAATACCGATAATGCTCAGCCTGCGGAATCCAAGTCCCGCCATATCATCCACATGCAACCCTTCATCATCCGGGCCCCGGTGCTTTATAGAATTCATCATTTCCATCAGATCCGGCTGATAGCGTCCTCCCTCACCTTCCGTCGTAATATATCCGGCAAATCCACACATACGGGTTCTCTCCTATTCTACTAAAATAATTCTCTGGCAATCATATCATAAAGTTAAAAACTGGTCAATTCATAATCCCTTACTCGTCTGCACATTTTTCAAAATGAATTTTCATATATATAAGTAACCAACACAGAACCGGTGTACTTTATGAATACAAATTCCAGACATATAATTTCCCTTGGCTGTATCCTGTTCCTGTTTTCCATGCTGTTACTGTTCCCTGATATCTGCCTTTCAGGGGTAAATACTGGTATCCATCTCTGTCTGACAGCTCTTATGCCTTCCATTTTCCCTTTTGTTCTGATATCCAACATCATCATGCGTCTGGGCGTGGTTCAGATAATCGGGAAACTTCTGTATCCTGTCATGCATCTGTTCTTCCGTACCAGCCTGTACGGCGGATATGCCGTATTCATGGGATTTTTCTGCGGTTATCCTCTGGGAGCCAAAGTCACCAATGATTTACTGGAACAACATCTGATATCAGAAAAGGAAGCAAACCGGATTATTTGTTTTTCCAATAACACCAGCCCCGGTTATCTTCAGAATTATCTGCTGATTAGTCTCCTCGGTCCGGTCCGGCATAAAATATTTTTTATTCTCTTATACTATATTCCGATTATATTGTTCGGTATTCTGTCTGGTTTTACCGCTAGTCATACAAACAGAAGTATTGAAACCTTCCAGTCCCGCAGGGATTCGGATTCCTACAATCATCCGGAACCTTTTTCCGTCAAGACACTGGATACCTGTATTCTTGAATCCTTTAAGACCATGATAAAACTTTGCGGCTACCTGATTATTTTCTCCATTTTATCTGCCTTTATTTATCAGAAGCTGCCAATTCACCTTCCTTTTAAATATTTTCTGGCCTCTCTCTGTGAAATAACTACCGGTTCCTACTATCTCTCGGAATCCGTATACCCGCTTCCGGTAAAAGCTGTCTGCTGTATAGCAGCAACCTCCTTTGGAGGATTTTCTACACTAATGCAGACCCGAAGCGTATGTACAAATAAAAATATTTCACTCAGAAGATATTTTTCTGCCCGGCTACTGATGGCCATATCTGTCATACTGTTATATCTAACCGCCTTAAACCTGTTCCACATCAGCCTGTAACTCCATGAGGCCGTCTCTCTGATACAGACAACAAAAATCTGCCTATCTTAATATCATCCTGATATAAAATAGGCAGCCATATGGCAATTACAATTAGCTCAAATCAACCGTATAGTCTTCAAATTCCGCACCGCCCATATCCTGCTGTACCGTTTCTTCTGTCTGAATGGGCTCTGTACTTTGTTCCTCCTGAGACGGAACCAACTCGTTGCGGTTAGCGATTACAATTTCCAGACTGTTATTCAGTGACTTCATAAAGCTTTCATACTTAATCGTTATATTTTCCATTGTATGAGTAATAATGTTCTGAAGATTTGCAAGAATTTCATCGGTATACTGCATTGCACCCATTCTTATATCATTTGCATCATTCACTGCATGATCCAGTATCTGCTGGGCCTCAGCTGATGCTTCTTCCACCATTGCATTCGCCTGCTGATATGCCTGTTGCATAATCTCATGTTCAGAAATCAGCTCACTGGTTTCTAGTTTTGCCTGCTCAATCATTTCATCAGCTTTATCCTGCGCTGCGTTTAAAATCGCGTCCCGATTATTAATAATCCTCTGGTATTTTTTTATTTCTTCAGGAGTCTTCATTTTTAACTCAGATATGTATTCATCAATCTGATCCTTATTTACAATGATATTTGTACTGGACAATTTCTGCTTTCTACAATTATCAAGGAATTCCTCCAATTCCGAAAGTGTCTGTTCATACTTAATCACTCTTCATTCCTCCTTATTCGCCTGCATTTAACAGACTAACCTTTTCCTTTATTTTCTCTACTACATATTCCGGTACAAATTTACCCACTTCTCCACCGCACAGTGCCACTTCCTTTACTGTACTGGAGCATAAATATGCATATTGTAAACTCGTTGTTAAAAAAATAGTATCCACATTCTCATCCATAATCCGGTTGGTCTGGGACATCTGCAGTTCATATTCAAAATCAGTGACTGCCCGCAGTCCCCGGATTATGATGGTGGCATTTCGTCTTTTTGCATAGTCTACCAAAAGACCACTGAATGCATCAATCTGTACATTCGGTATATCCTTCGTAACTTCACATAACATATTAACACGTTCGTCTACAGAAAACAACGGAGATTTTGCATTATTATTTAAAACCGCCACAAATAATTTATCTACCATTTTTGCCGAGCGTTCAATAATATCTAAATGACCTTTCGTAACCGGATCAAAGCTTCCCGGATAAATTCCAATCTTCATTCTGCCATCCTGCCTTTCCTGTCGTATGCAATCTGTTGGCAAATTACCGTTTTCTTGTTATAAATACGTGCTTATTTGTTTTATATTCCTTGGTCTTAAGAATCTCAAAACCATAATCCTCCAGATAACCAAAGGACGTATCCAGAGAAGCTTCCACTATAACAAGCGTATCTTCTCCCACCAGTGAAGAATTCTGAAGCCTGTCCAGTACCTCTGCTTCCAGATTCATTCCATACGGCGGGTCCATAAAAATGATATCAAAACAAAGATTTTTAGATTCCAGGCGGGATATTGCGGTAACCGCACTACATTCCATTACAATACCACTATCCTCCAGTTTTGTAAACCTTAGGTTTTCCCGAATGCAGGCAACTGCCATATTACCATTATCAACAAAATATGCCTGTCCGGCCCCTCTGCTTAACGCTTCTATTCCAATCGCACCACTTCCGCTAAATAAATCAAGAAACAGGCACCCCGGTACATCATTCTGTATCATATTAAACAACGTTTCTTTAACCCTGTCAGTCGTGGGTCTGATTTCTCTGCCCGGCACAGTCTTTAAATTTAACCGTCTGGCGCTTCCTGCTATTACACGCATGTCTTAATATTCCCTTCAAGTTAATTAGGCTGTCCCATTCAGTTCAGGACAGCCCCTAATCGTTTAATTCTTTTTGTAAAAAAATGATTTAACAGTGGAATAATTTAATTCTCTATAATTTATAATCTGCTCTGTACTGCCGACAAATAATATTCCACCTTTATTTAATGACTGATTAAATTTCTGATATATTTGGTTCTTAGCCTCATCCGTGAAATATATAACTACATTTCTACAGACAATCATATCACAATTTTCCGGATATGCATCCAAAAGAAGATTATGTTGTTTAAATTCCACACACTTCTTAATTTCATCAGAAATCTGAAAATTTTTCTCACCAATCCTATTAAAATACTTTGCAACAAATTCTTTCGGAACACCTTCCAGACTTTTCTGATTATACAGACCTACATGGGCTTTTTCCAACACTTGCCGGTCGATATCCGTTGCAATAATCTTAATATTAGACAGTGGCATAAATTTTGATAACGCCATCACAAGAGAGTATGGCTCATCACCTGTGGAACAGGCGGCACTCCAAATCTTCAAACGGTTTCCAAACGTCTGAATCAGATATGGAATTATCTCATTTTCCAAATTCCGCCACTGTTCCGGATTACGGTAAAACTCAGAAACATTAATAGTCAGATAGTTGATGAATTCTTCAAACAATTTAGAATTTTTACAGATTTCAGCAACATATGGTTCATAGCCTTCAAATTTATGTTTCGAAATCAGTGCATCAATTCTGCGCTTCATCTGCCGTTCTTTATAGGCGTTTAAATCAATATGAGTTAAATTATATATCTGAACTTTGAATTGTTCGTAATCCACTATCCAGCCTCCGTATGTTTATTATAGATGAAGATACCAGGCTTATGCCTCTTCTGTCTGTTCTTCCTCTTCTTCCTTTGTTTCCGTATCAGCCAGTAAAGCTTTGATACTCAGACTGATTTTTTTCTCAGACTCATTGAAATCAACAACTTTTGCTTCAATTTCCTGTCCAACCGATAATACATCTGCCGGTTTATCAATTCTTTCCTTTGAAATCTGTGATACATGCAGTAATGCATCTATACCCGGTTCCAATTCAATAAACGCACCAAAATCTGTCATTCTGGCAACCTTGCCAGTTACAATAGTACCAGTCTGGTAATTTATGGCCGCCTTTAACCATGGATTGGTATCATCAAACTTCAGGCTCAACGCAATCTTCTCGCCATTGATTTCCTTTACCAGCACCTTAATCTGTGTGCCTGCCTTAAAGGTCTTCTGTGGATTCTCTACTCTGCCCCATGACATTTCTGAAATATGAAGTAATCCGTCAATTCCGCCCAAATCAATAAATGCACCGAAATTGGTAACATTCTTGATTGTACCTTCCACGATATCTCCTTCTTTTAATGTCTCCAGTAATTCTTTCATTCTGGCTTCTTTAGCTGCCACAAGAAGCATCTTGCGGTTACCAATGATTCTTCTCTTCTTCGGATCAAATTCAGTTACAACAAATTCAATTTCCTGATCGGCATACTTGGTCAAATCTTTCTCATAAGTGTCAGACACCAGACTTGCAGGAATAAAGATTCTGGTTTCTTCCACAGAAACACTTAATCCGCCTGTCATAACCTGAATAACCTTTGCCTTTAAGACTTCCTTATTCTGGAACGCCTCTTCAATCCTCTTGTTGCCTTTTTCTGCTGCGAGACGTTTGTATGTTAATAATACCTGGCCTTCGCCGTCATTAACCTTAAGCACTTTTACTTCCATAGTGTCACCAACGGAAACACATGTGGTCAAATCAACGTTTGGTGTATTGGTGTATTCACTACGAGTAACAATACCATCTGCTTTGTAACCTATATTTAAGACGATTTCATCTTCTTTAACGCTGATTACTGTGCCCTCAACGATCTCTCCTGTTCGTATTTGTTTCATGCCCTGTTCTTCAAACAGTTGTTCAAAACTCTGTTCTGACATTAGTATGAACCTCCTCGATTATATTATTTGGGGTGGAAGCCCCGGCTGTAATACCTACGTAACTATTCTCTTTGAGTTCACTAAGGTCTAAATCTTCTAGTGTCTGTATATAGTAAGTATTATTACATTCCTGTCTGCAAATTTCATATAGCTTCTGTGTATTGGAGCTGTGTCTGCCGCCAATAACTATCATGGCATCTACTTCTTTTGCAATTTCCTTTGCTTCTGCCTGCCGCTCATGGGTGGCATTGCAAATTGTGTCTAAAACACTTATATCATAACCCTTTTTCGAAATAATTTCAACTAGATATTTAAATTTATTGTAGTTAAATGTCGTTTGCGATACGATACATGCCGATTTTCCCGCCGGCAAAGTAAACTCTTTTGCTTCTTCTTCCGTGCTGATAACAGATTTATCATCTCCTGCCCAGCCTTTGATTCCTTCCACTTCCGGATGATTTTCATTTCCAATGATAATAATATGCCTGTTCTTATTCTTTTCATTTTCGACTATTTTATGAATTTTCCTTACAAATGGACATGTGGCATCGACAAGGGTCAGTCCTTTTTTCTCAACAATGTCATAAATTTCTTTTTCAACACCATGAGAACGTATAATAATAACACCTTCACTGAGCTGTTCCAGTTCTTCTTTGGAATCAATAACCGTTACGCCTTTTTCCGCCAGATCATTCACCACTTCTTCATTGTGAATGATGGGCCCATAGGTATATATTTTCTTCAATCCGTTATTGATTTCAATCTGTTCATAGACCTGTTCCACTGCCCGTTTTACACCAAAACAGAAACCTGCACTTTTTGCAACTTTTACTTTCATTTTATGCTTTACACCTGTCTATTATTTTAATTACTTCATTGACCGCTTCATCAATATTCATATCTGATGTATCCAACAGAACAGCTCCCTCAGCAACAGTCAGTGGTGCACATTTCCTGTGCATATCCCTGAAATCCCGTTCTTCAATATCTTTTTCGATGTTCTCCAGCGTGCAGTCCAGTCCCCGTTCCTTCTGTTCCGCATACCGTCTGGCTGCTCTGGTTTTCACAGAAGCCGTTAAATAAATCTTCGGGTTAGCATCTGGCAGAACATTTGTTCCAATATCCCTGCCATCCATAATAACATTATGCTCTGCAGCCAGATTTCTCTGCAGCTGAAGCAGCTTTTCCCTTACCCGTGGATATGCAGAAACCGGAGAAGTCATTCTGCTGACTTCTTCGGACCGGATTAAAGAATTGACATTTTCTCCATCCAGCAATACTACCTGTTCGCCGCCGTCATAGGTAATCGTTACATCCGACTCCAGACAGGTTTTTATAATACTGGCTTCATCTTCTGGAGCAAATCCCTTTCGAAGACATGCCAGTGCCAGTGCCCGGTACATCGCTCCAGTATCCACATACACATATCCCAGCTTTCCGGCGGCAAGTCTGGCAACGGTACTTTTTCCGGCACCGGAAGGTCCATCAACCGCTACATTTATTGTTCCATTCATGTATTAAAATCCTTTCGTCTTTAATATACGCTTTCCCCGGCCAAATGCCCGGTAGACCATGCAATCTGCAGATTAAATCCTCCCGTCAGGGCATCAACATCCAGCAGTTCTCCGGCTAAAAATAAATGTTGAATCCGTCTGGACTCCATGGTAGCCGGGTTGATTTCCTTAACATCGATCCCACCCTGTGTAATAATCGCCTCATTATATCCCCGCAAAGATACCACCGTCATGGTAAATTCTTTCAGCGATTTCACCAGATTCTGCCGCTCTTCTTTTGATATTACATTTACTTTTTTATACGGGTCAATCCCACAGTATGCAATCATTACCGGAATCATCTTCTTCGGAAGCAAATCGTCCAGAGAATTTTTAAAATCCCGATTTCTGTTTTTTTCAAATTCCCTTAGTATTCTATCATCTAATTGCCCGAATGACAATGCCGGCTTTAGGTCAATTTTGAATATAACTTCCTCTTTGGAAATATATTTTGCCAGAAAACTGCTGGCACTCAGTACAATCGGCCCACTTATGCCAAAATGTGTAAATAACATTTCACCAAATTCTTCATAAACCGGCTTTTTTCCCTGCTTTGACTTTAAGTAAAATGCCCCTCGGACATTTTTTAAAGACAATCCCTGCATTTCTTTAATAAATTCTTCTTTCACATTCATTGGAACAAGAGCCGGACGGGTCGGGATTATTTTGTGTCCATGTCTGGCCAGTATTTCCATTCCCATACCATCGGAGCCGGTTACCGGATAGGACAGTCCGCCAGTAGCTAAAATAACATTATCCGTCCATTCCTTTTTTCCATTGGAGAAAATCACACCTTTCACGCAATCCTGTTCCACAATAATATCCTCTACATTTGTCATATACCGAATCCTGACACCTGCCTTCTGCATGGCCGTTTTCAACACACTGATAACATCAGAAGATTTATCAGATATGGGAAACACCCGGTTTCCCCTTTCCACTTTGGTATGCAATCCATGCTGTTCAAAAAAATCAATGACTGCCTGGTTATCAAATCCATAAAGCGAACTATACATAAACTTTTTATTTGTAACAATGTTTTGAAACAAATCTTCAATATCACAGGCATTTGTAATATTACATCTGCCTTTTCCAGTAATATATAACTTTTTACCCGGCTTTTCATTCTTTTCAAAAACGGTTACATCATATCCTCTGGCGGCAGCACAAACAGCAGCCATCATTCCGGCAGCTCCGGCGCCAATAACAAAAACACTTTGTGACATGGGTATATCCTTTCCAAATATAAGATTTAAAATTGTTTGTTAGTTTTTTGGATTTCTTCGTTGTGGCAAAAGGGACGCCGGCGGACGGTGCGGACCAGCCGTTTTCGGGACGGTGCTGCAAAATTAAGAACTTCTAAGGGAATAATGGGAAGATTGGTCTCAGGCGGACGGAACCGCACATAATTCGCCCTCCATGGCTCACTATGTGCTTAAACGGACGTCCATGTCCGTTTATTCCTGATAGCAAATTATTCCCTAAGAAGTTCTAAATTTCTCCGCAATGCCCCGAAAACGGCTGGTCCACCCCGCCCACCGGCTGTTCTTTGGCAAAAGGAAGAAAATAGAGCAAATGCTAACAAACAATTCTGTGGAAGAAGGGGAGGGATTTTTCTAACCACTAATCTTTCAAAAATTACAGGCTTCTCAATTCTTCTCACACAAACATTTTAATGTACAGCTTTTGTCAATACACAGTTTTTCCAAAAAACTAAAGGCTTTCAAAATTCTCCCTCCCACACATTTCGATGCAGGGATTTCGCCATTGCACAGCCGCCGGAGGCGGGGATACGGACCGGCGGTGTGCATTGCGGAGAAACGTAGAACTTCTTAGGGAATAATTTGATAATCAGGAATAAACGGACACGGACGTCCGTTTAAGCACATAGTGAGCCATGGAGGGCGAATTATGTGCGGATCCGTCCGCCTTAAACCAACCTTCCCATTATTCCCTTAGAAGTTCAAGTTTCGGAGCACCGCACGCTGCCGGTCCGTATCCCCGCCTCTGACGGCGTCCGCCTTCCAATCCATCCTCACCGAAATGTCCGAATCGCCACCTCGTCCTCTGCCACATTGATTTCATCACTGGAGTATATCTGATAATCCTCCCAAATCCGTTCCAGCATTTCCAGCTTTCCCGTTACAATTTCCGGTTTTTTCATAAACAGTGAGACTATCATGGCATTGATGACACTCATTGGTGCCACCAGAGAATCTACCACAGTTGCCATTTCACTCCGAGCCAGCAGATTACAGGAAGAATACAGGTTTAACGGTGAATTTTTATCATCAGTAATAGATATAACTTTTGCATTTCTGTCATTGGCAAATTCCATGGCTTTCAGTGTACGCATGGAATATCTGGGAAAACTGATTCCGATGACCACATCCCGGGGATTGATGTTTATCATCTGTTCAAAAATTTCGCTGGCGCTGTTAGTGGTAACCACTGTCACGTTATTAAACATCAGGTTCAGATAAAATCCCAAAAAAGAGGCCAAAGGCATACAGTTCCGAATTCCTATAATATAAATTCGCTCTCCATTCATTATGCTCTCTACCGCTTCTTCAAATGCCTCTTTGGATATGGACTGAAGAGTCAGGCGGATTTTCTCCGCATCGGAAACCATGACCGTTTCCAATACCTCGGCTTTGGATAATTTAGATTCCGTAATCTCTATCTTTGAAATAGAATTCAACCGTTCCTGTACCAGTTCTTCCAATGCCTTATGAAATTCCGGAAAACCGTCGTATCCAAGTAATGTAGCAAACCGTACCGCAGTAGATTCACTGACCGATACCGTCTCACCCAATTTTGCTGCTGTTAAAAATACAGCTTTATCATAATTTGCCGTTATATATGTGGCAAGTTTTTTCTGCCCTTTACTCATTGTATCATATTTCTGACTGATTCTGGATATCAGACTATCCTGTCCTGTTTTATCACTACTCATTAACTGTTCTATGCCTCATCTTTCTTATCAATGCTAGAGCGTATTTGAAAAATCATTCCTGCCATCCGGAATGCCGCCAAAAATACTCATCGGTTGAAAAACAGGCTGTTGCAATTCTGCAACAGCCTGAATTATTTATAATTATACCGGATATGCGCCATCCTTGGTATCAGCGGCAGCCGGATCCACCTTGGTCTGCTGTGCCTGTCTGTATTTAAAGAAATCTGTGGCTACCTGCGGGAATAAAGCATAGGATAATACATCTTCTTCCTGAGTAATATACTGCTCACACTCTTTCTTAAACTCTTCAAGCTGTGGCTTGATTAAATCGGCCGGACGACAGGTAATCGGCTTTGTATCACCAATACATTTCTTCTGTACCTCCGGATTGAACGGTTTTACGGTTTTACCGAATTCTCCGCTTAATATTTTCTTAGATTCTTTCGTAGCCATCTTGTAACGCTCACCCTGAAGAACATTTAACACTGCCTGGGTACCAACAATCTGTGAGGACGGAGTAACAAGCGGCGGTTCACCAAAGTCTTTTCTCACCTTTGGAATTTCCTCAAGAACGTCGTAATATTTATCCTCTGCATGAGCATCCTTCAGCTGTGACACCAGATTTGACAACATTCCACCTGGTACCTGATACAATAAAGTCTTAATATTAACACCCATAACCTTTGGATTTAATAATCCGGTTTTTAGTGCATCTTCCTGTATCGGTCGGAAATAATCTGCAATTTCTGCAAGAAGATTTTGGTCAAATCCCGTATCGTATGGCGTTTCCTTAAAGGTTTCCACCATAACTTCTGTAGCCGGCTGACTGGTTCCCATAGAAAATGGTGACATAGCTGTATCAATAACATCAACGCCTGCCTCAACCGCCTTTAAATATGTCATAGAAGCTACACCTGAGGTATAGTGGGTATGAAGCTGGATTGGAAGGGATGTTCCCTCTTTTAATGCCTGTACCAGCTCTGTTGCCTTATATGGAAGCAATAATCCTGCCATATCCTTGATACAGATAGAATCCGCACCCATTTCTTCAATCTTCTTTGCCGTCTCCTTCCAATATTCAAGGGTATAAGCATCGCCAAGGGTATAGGATAACGCTATCTGTGCATGTCCCTTTTCCTTTTTTGAGGCATTGACTGCAGTCTTTAAGTTATCCAGATCATTAAAACAGTCAAAGATACGAATGATATCAATGCCGTTGGCAATGGACTTCTGTACAAAATATTCAACCACATCATCTGCATAATGGTTATATCCAAGAATATTTTGTCCACGGAATAACATCTGTAGTTTTGTATTTTTAAATCCATCTCTTAACTTACGAAGTCTCTCCCATGGATCTTCCTTTAAAAATCTCAGAGATGCATCAAATGTAGCACCGCCCCAGCATTCTACGGAATGATAGCCTACCTTATCCATCTTATCCACGATAGGCAGCATCTGTTCAGTTGTCATTCTGGTGGCAATTAATGACTGATGAGCATCACGCAATACGGTTTCTGTAATTTTAATCGGTTTCTTAACCTGTTCTGCCATAATTTTTCAGTTCCTTTCCTGTAATTTATAAGAATATTGCCATAAATGTTCCTGCCGCAACTGCAGTTCCGATAACACCAGCAACATTCGGTCCCATTGCATGCATCAACAGGAAGTTTGTCGGATCTGCTTCCGAACCGACTTTCTGCGATACTCTGGCTGCCATAGGCACTGCAGATACTCCGGCCGAACCAATCAGCGGATTAATCTTTCCATGTGTAATCTTACACATTATCTTACCAATCAGGACTCCGGCTGCCGTACCAAAGGCAAATGCCACAAGACCAAGGATTACGATTTTAATCGTATCCCAGTTTAAGAATGCTTCTGCACTCGTTGTCGCTCCAACACTGGTACCCAGAAGTATAACCACTATGTACATCAGTGCATTAGATGCCGTTTCTGTTAACTGTTTTACTACACCACATTCCCGGAACAGATTACCAAGCATCAACATACCAACCAACGGTGCTGTTGTCGGAAGAATCAGAACTACTACAATTGTAATGATAACCGGAAACAATATTTTTTCTAATTTTGAAACCGGACGAAGCTGTTCCATTTTAATCTTACGTTCTTTTTCGGTTGTCAGAAGTTTCATAATCGGCGGCTGGATAATCGGTACCAGAGACATATAGGAATATGCTGCTACTGCGATTGGTCCCATAAGGGCTGTCTGTCCAAGCTTACCTGCCAGGAAGATTGATGTCGGACCATCCGCTCCACCGATAATTGAAATTGCAGCTGCCGCTTTATCACTGAATCCCATAAATATGGCAAGAAAATATGCCACATAAATACCGAACTGTGCCGCTGCACCCAGTAAAAAGCATTTTGGATTGGCAATCAGCGGACCAAAGTCTGTCATTGCACCGACGCCTAAAAATATCAGGGATGGCAGGATACTCCATTCATCCAGTAAATAAAAATAATGCAATAAACCGCCAACGCCATTGTCTGAATCTTTAATTGCTAACATAATATCTGGATACATGTTAACAAGAAGCATTCCGAATGCAATGGGTACCAGCAATAACGGTTCATATTCTTTTGCTATTGCCAAATATAAGAATACCAGAGCCACTAAAATCATTACGAAGTTTCCCCACGTAAGATTAAAAAATGCGGTCTGATGCAATAGATTTCCAAGTGTATCAACAACGTAATCCATTGTATAGCCTCCTGTTCATTTTCTAAGAATATATTATTAATTCAATGTTGCCAATACGCTGCCGGCTTCCACACTTGCACCTTCATTAACATTGACAGAAGCCACTGTTCCGTCTTCCGGAGCGACAATTTCGTTTTCCATTTTCATGGCTTCCAGAATCATGATTACTTCGCCTTTTTTTACAGCCTGTCCGACAGATACTTTTACGGAAAGAATCTTACCCGGCATTGGTGCATTTACTTTTACGGCACCTTCTGCACCTGAAGCTGCCGGTTTCGGTGCCGCTTTTGGAGCCGCCTTCGGCGCCGCTGCTACCGGTGCTGCTCCTGCTGCCAGTTCTTCAACTTCTACATCATATACATTTCCATTTACCGTAATTCTATAATTTTTCATGTCTATACCTTTACAGACCTGTTTCTGTTTTCCCACCGGAAACAGTCTGCAATATCCTTTCTCTTATTTAATTTCTTTCGGTCTTTCCAACCTGATATCACTATATTTTTATGCTTTTTTCCATTTAGAATTCGGAACTTTCCGGATGGAACGAACAACAAATCCATCGGTTGATGTCTGCTCCATGGAAGCAATTGCTGCCGTAATCACTGCTACAAGCTCCGTATTATCCTCTGTTTCAGCAATTTCTTCTTTCTCGGTAATCTGAACAACCGTTTTATCCAAACCGATTTTCTGCTCAGCCGATTTATTCTGTGCCCGATTAATATACCTGAATAAAGAAATTACAATACTTAAAAATGCCAGCACAAGTATAACGGTTGAAATTCCCATCAATGTGTTAAGAGCCGCCTTCATAAGCGTTTCTCCCATTGTAAATTGCGCTTCATAAGTAATCTCTTTTACATCCAGAGTGTCATTCACGATACCAAATGTATAATTTGTTACAATATCTCTTTTTTCACATTTAATTTTTACTTTGATGATAACGTCATCATCTTTTGTTGTCAGCTTATACTGCATGGCACCCGCATCATCTTTATAGACTTCTACAATGTTACCTGCATCTTTTTTTGCAGTCTTCCATGATTCCATCGCGGATTTCAGAACTTTTTTACTTTCAAAAGGACCGCAATCCTGAATGATGCCATCGATCTGTTGATCAGTAAATTCCTTAATAGCTGCAATATCCTGGGATACACTGGTTATAAGATCGGATTCACTATACGTATATGAAGTTTTCTCATTCTTTGAATCCCCACAGGAAGCAAGTGCAAACATACAGGTAAGAACAGATACGATTAATAAAAGTTTTTTGATTTTTTTCATGTTCTTCACCTCTCATTAAACCGTTCCATGTTTCTTAGCCGGACGATCCTCTCTTTTTGTGAACAGCATTTCATATGCGCCGATAACATATTTTCTAGTATCAACAGGTTCGATAATACTGTCAATATAGCCTCTTCCGGCTGCCGAATTGACACTTAACTGCAATGATTCATATTCAGCCGCTTTTTCTCCAATAAATGCATTGGCGCTGTCTGCTTTTGAAATTTCATCCGCATAAATAATTCTGACTGCCGAATCTCCGCTCATCATACCAACCTTTGTATCCGGCCATGCAAATACCATATCTGCTCCAAGCGCCTTGCTGTTCATAATAGAATATGCGGTTCCGAAAGCTTCTTTTACTATCACATTTACTTTTGGTACCGTTGCATTTGCAAATGCATACGTAAGCTTTGCTGCTGCTTTTACCATTTTCTTCTCCTGACACATAGTCGTCTGGAAACCTTTGGCATTGGTAAGTGTAAGAACCGGAATTTCAAATGCATCACAAAATTCTACAAATGCTGCTGCTTTTTCGCATCCCTTTGCAGTTAACACCGCATCAAATTCTTCCACTTTATTCATTTCTTCGTCATATCGTTCTGTACGGTTCGCTACCGCTCCCACGGTTGTCCCATTCAGTCTGATAAATCCTGTTACCATATCTTTGGCATATTCTTTCTTTAATTCAAAGAATACATGATTATCTGATATGGAAGCAAGGGCCAGTGCCGTGTCCCCGGATAAAGTATCAATGCACTCGCAACCCCGGTTCAAATCATCTGTACATTCCTCATACGACATATTTTCTTCATTGTTGGCAGGTATCATGGAAACCAGTTCACGAATTTTTTCAAGGACTGTAGTTTCATCTCCTGAAAAATCAACATTTCCTGCTTCCGCACTCTGGAATTCCACACCGGAAGAATCACACTTATTAATGATATTTCCATCAATGGTATTTGGCGAATTAACGAATAAATGTCCGTCATCGGCCATAAAAGTAAAGTCCGCCAGCCCCGTCATAACAGATAATCCGCCGCCGCAGTTTCCGAATACTGCCGATATCTGCGGAATAACACCAGATGCCATTACCTGTTTTGCATAAATTTCTCCAAAAGCATTTAAAGCATCTGTGGCTTCTTCCAGACGTAAACCTGCCGAATCAATGAGTCCGATAATCGGTGCACCCATTTTCATTGCCATATCATATAATCTGACAATTTTTTTTGCATGCATCTCTCCAACCGAACCTCCAAGCACTGCGGCATCCTGACTGTATACATATACAGGATTATTGTTAATTAAGCCATATCCTGTAATTACACCATCCGCCGGAGTCTCTTTTTTTGTCAGATTGAAATCAGTGTTTCTGGCTGTTACCAGACTCCCAATTTCAACAAAACTATTATCATCAAGTAAGGCTTCTATTCTCTTACCTGCTGATACATTTGATGTAGTACTCATCATTCAAACCTCCATTTTTCTATATTTATGTATGTAAAAATACACACTTAATAAGCTGTATTTAAACCCAAATCTCTGCCGATTATAATTGTATTACTTATACTAAAAAAAAGCAAGCAGATTTATTTTAAAAATCAAAAATTAAAATAGAGTAGAGAAATAACTGCAAGAGTTATCTCCCTCTCATTGAACCGTACGTACGGGTCTCGTATACGGCTCTACAACTTATATTCCAACCTATCTTAGATAGTAATTTAAAGGATTGAGCAAACCTGCTCCGTCCT
>JAAWEK010000023.1 GCA_022794265.1 Lachnospiraceae bacterium | reverse complement strand
AAGCGTGAAGCCCCCCTCAAGATGAGATATCTCTACGCAAGTAGTAAGACCCCTTGAAGACGACGAGGTAGATAGGTCAGGGGTGGAAGTGCAGCAATGCATGGAGCTGACTGATACTAATAGGTCGAGGGCTTATCCATTGAGGTCTGGGAACATGTTTTAAGAATATCGGGAACAGACAGGGTCTTGAAAGTTTGAAAATATAATGTGTAGTTTTGAAGGTACAGGGAGGAGAACAGAAATCAGGTGACTGGTGTCTGTTCTTTTTTTTATTTAAAACGGAGGATAGAGAAACACATAGTTAACTGTCAGCAGTTTCACAATCCTTTAATTTAGTATAAAGGAGAGAATTTAGAGAAGATATGAGCGGAAAAAATGAAGAATATGAACATATAAGTCATTGTTTTAAACCGGTATATGATGAGAATTCCAAAGTTTTGATTCTGGGCAGTTTTCCTTCTGTAAAATCAAGGATCCAGGGTTTTTACTATGGACATCCGCAGAACCGTTTTTGGAAAGTCCTGCCAATGATAATGGGATATGATGTTGATTATTTAAAACATGCAGAAGTCCGGGATAAAATATCATTTTTGTTAAAAAATAATATTGCGGTATGGGATGTGATAGAAAGCTGTGATATTATCGGTTCCAGTGACAGCAGTATAAAAAATGTAATTCCTGCAGATATTGAAGGAATCATAAAACAGACAGAGATAACTGCAATATTTACAAACGGAAAACTGGCGGGAAGATTATATGATAAATATTTTGGAGAAAAAATAAAAATTAATCATTTGACACTGCCATCCACCAGTCCTGCAAATGCGGCATATAATATGGAAAAACTTACAAAAATATGGTCAGTGGTTTCACAGAGAATTGCATTAAAACAGGATTAAAAAAGAAAATTTAAGAGCATAATAGAAGATATACGGGAATGTAAATGATGAAAAGGAGGACAAGATATGGCAGTCATGCATATTACAAAATCAAATTTTGAAACTGAGGTCATGCAGTCAGATAAACCTGTATTAGTTGATTTTTGGGCGGCGTGGTGCGGTCCGTGTCAGATGCTTTTACCGGTTATGGATGAGGTGGCCGAAGAGGCAGGGGATGTAAAAGTTTGTAAGGTAAATGTGGACGAAGAGCCGGAACTGGCCGCTCAATACAAAGTTATAACCATTCCTACCCTGGTTCTAATCAAAAACGGAACGGTACTGAAAACTACAGTAGGTGTCCGTCCGAAGACGGAAATATTAAAAATGCTGGAAGTTTAAATAAGAATAGATGGTTTGGAGCAGATTTTTATGGGAAACATGGTTGGAGAACTGGAAATATATGATGTTATTATTATTGGAGCCGGAACTGCGGGACTATCGGCAGCGGTATATGCAGCCAGGGCTTCCAAAAGGGTTTTGGTATTGGAAGAAACATCTTATGGGGGACAGATTATTTATTCTCCGGAGGTTGAGAATTATCCGGGTATCGGCCATGTTTCCGGATTTCAGTTTGCCACAGGGTTATACGAGCAGGCGGTGGGTGCCGGTGCGGAGATTCGGTTTGAAAAAGCAGACGGAATTCGGATTTTAAAGGAAGAAAAACGGTATAAAATAGTTTTTACAGACGTGAATACTTATAGGACAAAAACAGTTATTATTGCTACCGGTTCCCGAAGCCGTCGGATGGGTCTGGATGGAGAAGAAAGACTGACCGGAGCAGGGATATCCTATTGTGCTACCTGTGATGGCGCTTTTTTTAAAGGAAGAACGGTGGCGGTGTATGGGGGAGGCAATACAGCGTTGGAGGAGGCTGTATATTTATCCGGACTTTGCAGTAAAGTATATATCATTCATCGGAGAAATACATTTCGGGCAGAGCAAAGAATGGCAGAGCAGCTGCAGCAGAAAAACAACATAGAATATCTGATGAACTGCAGGGTAACGGCCATCAATGGCAATGAGAAACTGGAATCATTGGAATTATCGGATGGCAGGGTGATAGAATCAGCGGCACTCTTTGTGGCAATTGGACGGGAACCACAGAATGATATTTATAAAGATATTCTCACATTGGATGCATATGGATATATAATAGCAGGGGAAGACTGCAGAACCAGTGAAGAGGGAATATTTGCGGCTGGAGACTGCCGTACCAAACAGGTCCGCCAGCTGGTAACGGCTGCCAGTGACGGAGCGGTAGCGGCTCTGGCGGCCATTGTTGAATGAGGAAAAATGAATATGAGGGAACCGAATGTTTTATAATCTGACAAAAAGTGTTGATGAAACCATTGAACTGAAAGATATTAATATGAAAGACGACAACGTATATGCAGGATATATTAATTTTGATGAATTTGAGGAAATATACAGTTGTTTTGGATTGTCGGAAAATATAATTGCCGAATGTGAAAATAATCGGGAAAGTATTCGAAGCAATATTGATGTTTATGAGGATTACAGCTGCGGCTATATCACCGTTATTAAACAGGCGCTGCTCCATGAAAAACTGGACAGGGTTGCATATTTTATAAAAAAAAATCTGTTTTTAATAGTGAAATTAAAAGACGAAAATGAAAGTACCTTAGCTATGTTTGAAGCCGCCCTGAAAAAATATAAAGATTCCATTACTTTGGAAAAAATTATTTTTGCCTATTTTGAAAGAATGATAAATGGGGATAATAAAATTTTGGAATCCATGGGAAACCGCATTACTGCATTGGAAGAAAATATGATAAATGCAGTACCAGATAATATGATCAACCGGCAAATATTCCGGTTTAAAAAAGAATTACTCACATTTCGGGACTATTATGAGCAATTAATTGATGTAGGAGAAGAATTACAGGAAAATGAGAATCATCTGTTTTCTGAGGAAGATTTAAAATATATACGCTTATTTACGGGAAAAGTGAACCGTCTGCTGGGCAGCGTTATGTCTTTAATGGATATGGCAGTCCAGTTAAGGGAAGTGTATGAAGCCACATTAGATATCAATCTTAATAGTATCATGAAAGTTTTTACGGTGATCACTACTATATTTCTGCCGCTGACCGTGATTACGGGATGGTATGGAATGAATTTTAATTTTATGCCAGAACTGCAGTGGAGATACGGATATCTTTATGTGATAGTGTTTGGAATCGTAATCGTTTCGGTCTGCATTGTGTATTTTAAAAAGAAAAAACTTATGTAAAATACTGATTATAAAATTATTTACCGGATTAACCGAAAAAAATTAATTGAAGCAATTCGAAAATCGTAATATAATTGAACAGGGTGATGACAGTCACCCTGTTATTTTAAAATTGGAGACGATTATGTTATTTACATCAAAAGATTTGAAAAAGTTAATCATGCCTTTGATTTTTGAACAATTACTGGCGGTTACCGTGGGACTGGCGGATTCGCTGATGGTTTCAAAAGTGGGAGAATCGGCAATATCCGCAGTTTCTCTGGTGGATTCCATTAATCTCTTGCTGAACCAGGTGTTTGCGGCGCTGGCAACCGGCGGTGCGGTGGTAGCGGGGCAGTATCTGGGCAAAAAGAAGGAGAAGGAAGCCTGTAGTTCGACGGAACAGCTTCTGGTTTTTAATACTCTGGCAGCAATTGTAATCATGGTAATTATTTATCTGGGTCAGAACATTATTCTGACAAAAGTATTCGGAAAAATCGATGCCGATGTTATGGATTACAGCAGGCGGTATATGCTGATTGTAATGGCGGCAACTCCCTTTATTGCCATTTATAACAGCGGTGCAGCCATATTGAGGACCATGGGAAATTCCGGTGTTTCACTGGTGGTTTCCACGGTGATGAATGTTTTAAACATCGTAGGAAATGCAGTGCTGATCTATGGATTTCATTTCAGTGTGGAAGGGGTTGCGATTCCTACCCTGGTATCCAGAATCGTAGCGGCTGTTCTGGTGGTCGTAATATTAAGAAATCAGAAGCAGGTACTTCATATCAGCAGACCATTCCGTTACAAGCCGGACAGAGAGATGATTAGAAAAATTTTATACATAGGTGTGCCAAGCGGAGTGGAGAACAGTATGTTTCAGCTTGGCAAGATTTTGTTATTAAGTTTTGTATCGGGATTTGGAACCGTACAGATTACAGCGAATGCAGTGGGAAACACGGTTGCAGGATTTCAGATACTGCCTGGAATGGCAGTTGGTCTTGCCATGGTAACGGTAATCAGCCGGTGTATCGGCGCTGGTGATTATGAGCAGGCAAAGTATTATTGTAAAAAACTAATGAAATATACATACATTGCCATGGCAGTTGTAAATATAGCTATTATGATTTTGTTGCCTCTGGTTATGAAAATCTATCAGTTATCGGCAGATACTTCAAAGTATACGTTCCGCATATTAGTATTTCATGGAATCTGCGCCATATTTATCTGGCCGCTTTCGTTTACCCTGCCGAATGTATTGAGAGCCGCCAATGATGCAAAATATACAATGATTATAGGTGTGGCCTCCATGTGGTTCTGCCGGATTATCTGCGGTATACTGCTGGGAAAGTATTTTCATCTGATGACATTCGGAATATGGATTGCAATGGTAATCGACTGGTGCGTCAGGTCCGTATTTTTTATTTATCGTTATAAAAGTGAAAGATGGAGAGAGCATACACTGGTATAAATTTAAATCATTACGAAAGGATACCCGGAAAAACAATGAAGAGAAGAGTGAAAAAAAAGTTCTACAGAATATGCAACAGAATTTTTCTGACTGTGGTATTAATTCTGCTACAGGTTGGATGGCTTGTTGTATCCTTATTCCGTCTGACGGAATATTCTGCAGCAATCAGTGCCGCATTTGCACTAATCAGTGCGTTAATGGTACTATATGTGATTTCTAAGGATTTGAATCCGGAATTTAAAATCGGCTGGATTATACTGATTCTGCTGCTGCCTGTTTTTGGAGGCCTGTTTTATTTTTGTTTTGGGGATAAAAAGCCGTCTAAATTTCTGCGAAAAAAAATGAAGGGTTTTCATGATGAATTTCGAAAAGATATTTTAATGGATGAAATTGCCCGGGAAGAATTCAGACGGCAGGATAACCGGGCGGCAATGACTTCTGATTATATTCATAATACCAGTGATTATCCGGTATATCCGAATTACTGTACGGAGTATTTTGAACTGGGAGAAGTGATGTTCCAGCGTATGTGTGAAGAACTGGAACAGGCAAAGCATTTTATTTTTCTGGAATATTTCATAATGAATGAAGGTAAAATGTGGGATACGATACTGGAAATTCTGGTCCGGAAGGCGGAGCAGGGAGTAGAAGTCCGCATCATGTATGACGATATTGGCTGTGTGGCGCTTCTGCCACCGGGCTATCAGGAATTTGTAGAGAATATGGGAAGCAATATTCAGTGTGTGGCGTTTAATCCACTGGTTCCGTTTTTATCCTTTGTAATGAATAACAGAGATCATAGAAAAATAATGGTCATTGACGGGCACACGGCTTTTAACGGAGGAATTAATCTGTCGGACGAGTATATCAATATCGGTTCCCAGTACGGTCACTGGAAGGATACCGGAGTTATGGTAAAGGGTCCTGCCGTATGGAATTTTACGGTAATGTTTATGGAAGCATGGAGAGCCTATAAACCAGATGATACAGATATAAATAATTATCGGCCGCATTTGGAGGAACTTCCGGTTTTTGACAGGTCAGACGGCTTTGTACAGCCTTTTTGTGATACACCGTTGGAAGACGAGCCGATTGCCGAAAACGTGTATATAGAATTAATCAATCAGGCATTGAATTATGTATATATCTTCACACCATATATGGTCATAGACAATGAAATGAAGACTGCGTTGTGTCTGGCTGCCAAACGAGGGGTGGATGTACGGATTGTAACTCCGGGAATTGCGGATAAAAAAATCGTCAACCGTTTAACAAAATCCAATTATCCGCCACTGTTAAAAGCCGGTGTGAGGATTTATGAATATACGCCGGGATTTATACATGCCAAGAGTTATGTCTGTGATGATAAATTCGGCGTAGTGGGAACCATCAATATGGATTTCCGAAGCCTGTATCTGCATTTTGAATGCGGAACCTTTTTATATAATACTCAGGCAATTCAAAAATTGAAGCAGGATTGTCTGAATACCTTTGAGATTTCCAGAGAAATATATTTAACAGACACCAGGCAGGGGTTTTTTGGCGGGCTGTTTGATTCACTTTTGCGTATGATTGCGCCGCTTTTATAATAAAAAAATAATCAGTCAGGTACAGTATCTGGCAGAAATTATATATGATTCATAAAAATTTTCGTTTTGTATAATTGACGGAATATGATTATAGTGTTATAGTATAACAATGAACAATGTTCACAGATATTAAAAAGTCCTGTCAGAGACAGGCAGAAAAGAGGTAGGCATGGCAAATTATAATGATGATTATAATCAGTTCGGTCAGGATAATATGCAGTATTCGGAATTTGGAACAAATGATTCCATGAATTATTCCTATCCGGGGCAGGGAAGTTCGGGGGCATATTCCGGAAGCATATATGACAGTGTAGACAGAGCGGAACTTGCGACCAACACAATAGCAAAATCTTTTATGATCATGGTGATTGCGTTAGTGGTTACGGCGGTTACAGCATATATTACAATAACAAATCCATCTATGTTTAAATCAATGCTTGAGAATGTAATGCTGTTCTTTATCATAGAATTTGCGGTGGTCATTGGTGCATCGTTCTGCATTAAAAAGAATAATGCCATAGCAGCAGGGATTTTATTTACTGCATATTGTATTATCAATGGTATGACTTTGTCCGTTATCTTTTTTGCATATGAAATCGGATCTATCCAGCAGATATTTGTTTTGGCAGCAGTTGTATTTGCAGTTATGGCCATCTATGGATTTACAACCAAAAGAGATTTGACGTCTTTTGGCGCTATTGCTCTTATGGCTTTGATTGGAATGTTAGTGGTAACTCTCTTTAATGTATTGATTTTCCACAGTACAGGAGTGGATATGGTGATGAACTATATCGGTGTAATCATATTTGTAGGATTAACAGCATATGATGTTCAGAAATTAAAGAAACATTCTCTTCAGGCAACTACAGGCAACGCTAATTCGTTAGCCATATATTTTGCAATGGAGTTATATCTTGATTTGCTTAATCTGTTTCTTCGTTTACTTGCAATCATGGGAAAGAGTAAAAACTGATAGAAAAGGAATATACATCATTACCGTCATAAAACAAAAACCGGTTGTTTTATGACGGTTTTTTTTGTATAATAATGAAGCCTGCACGGATGTGCAGAGGAAAAATAAAGGTCGGAGTGAATGATTATGAAAGACCGGATTTTAAAAATAAAAGATAAATTAATGGAAATTATCCAAAATCATAAAGAAATTGTAGCGGTGTGTCTGATTCTTGCAGGAGTCATTTGTTTTTGCATGTTTAATGATTTTCAGAGCAGGGAAGAGTATTATAATGTTACGTTGAAAATCGTGGAAGAGGCTTCTTCCGATGTGAAGGGAGAGACAGCGGTTCATGAGTATAAAACAACAACGGAGATATACAGTGAAGCAGCGGAGACAGAGAGAGATTCATTAAGTACGGAGGTTACTGGGGAGACTGCAGAAGAAACGGAAACCGAACCGGATGTTTTTGTATCATCAGAAAGAACAGAGGAGACTTCCTGGGAAGAAACGACTATAACTGCCACAGAAACGGAACAGACAGCGGAACCGGAATCCCGGTCTGAGGAGGACTCGTCAGAGGTTTTGCAAACAACAGTTCCAGAGACTACAGAAGCAGTAACAACAACGGAAGAGCCACAGCAGGAACCGGATACCATTACAGTATATATCAGTATTGATTGTATGAATATTTTAGATCATATGGAAGATTTAAAAGATGGAGAGGTTCTGGCTGATTATATAGGAAACGGAAAGATACTGGATAAGACCGGATATCAGATTAACGAAGGAAGTACGGTTTTTGACCTTCTGAAGATGACAGCAAGGGCAAATCAAATCCAACTGGATTATCAGGGAGAATCTGCAAATATTTACAGTACTGTTTATGTCAAAGGAATTCAGTATATCTATGAAAAATCATGTGGAAGCAGCTCCGGCTGGATGTATATGGTTAACGGTGAGTGGGCCGGTGTGGGTTGCAGCAGCAAAAAGCTGAAGGATGGAGACTTTGTACAATGGCGGTTCAGCTGCGACGGCGGCAATGATCTGCGAGGGAACTGATATGTTTGAATCCTATCATCCGTTCGTTAATGTTATATATTTTACCGGGGTTCTGCTTTTGATTCTGTTGTGTGATAATCCGGTAATACTGGTATTGTGGATTTTTTCTTCTATCCTTTTTTTAAGCTGCCATAGAAAAAAATTGGAAATCTGTAAGACAGTTTTGTGGATTCTTTTACTGACCTGTGGGACGGCATGTGTCAATCCGATGATATCCCATAATGGCATGACTATTCTGTTTTTTATGAATGGAAAGGCGGTCACGCTGGAAGCTGTAATATACGGAGGATATATCGGACTGTTGCTGTCAGCCATGATGCTCTGGGGCAGCTGTCTGAATCAGGTTATGAGCAGTGATAAATTCATTTATGTATCTGGAAGAGCTATGCCCCATTTGGCGCTGGTTATATCTATGAGCATGCGGTTTATTCCTTTGTTTAAACGAAAAGCGTCTGAGATATATGCTTATCAGAAAATTAATATGAAAAAATACAGACCTTCTTATGTCGATAAACTGCTGCTGGGAATGAAAACTTTTTCCATTGTTATGACATGGTCATTTGAAAATGCTCTGGATACGGCAGATTCCATGAAATCCAGAGGATATGGCATGCGAAAACGGACTTCTTATTCCGTCTATCGGTTTACTCTGCGGGATGCTGTTTTTTTGTCTGTTTTTTTGATAGCAGGAATTTTGATTTTGGTATTATGGAAAGATTCCGGTATGAATGTTACGTTTTATCCGGTGTTCCGATGGCCGGAGCGGAGTATCGGAAATATATTGATATATTGTTTATGCGGCGGAGCATCAGGCATCCCCTGGATATTTGAGATAAAGGAAAAAATAATATGGAACTATTACAGGTCAGGGATTTGAGTTTCCAATATCCGGATTCCGGCAGAATGGCATTAAACCGATTAAATTTCAGCGTCAATGCCGGAGAATTTGTAATTCTGTGCGGTGCATCCGGATGTGGAAAATCAACTTTATTAAAATTACTGAAAAGAGAGGTGGCGCCGGCGGGAAACCGACAGGGGGAGATTTTGTTTCAGGGAAAACCGGCGGAAGAGCTGTCTTACCTGGAGTCGGCAAAATATATTGGCTATGTGGCTCAGAATACGGAGGGAGCATTGGTTACGGAGAAGGTATACAGCGAGCTGGCATTTGGGTTGGAGAATTTTCAATATGATAATAACCATATCCGGATGAAAGTCAGTGAGACGGCTATTTCCTTTGGGATTGAGGAGCTCTTTCATAAAAAGGTGGAGGATTTGTCCGGCGGACAGAAACAGCTGGTGAATCTGGCGGCGGTACTGGTAACGGAGCCTTTGGTGTTGCTGTTGGATGAGCCGGTTTCGAAACTGGACCGCATCACGGCTGAAGAATTTATTCATACGATTCGGAAATTATCCGAAACTTATGGCATTACCATACTGATGGCAGAACATAATCTGGAAGATATCTTTTCATTGGCGGACCGGGTACTGGTATTGGATGATGGAATGCTGATTGCAGATGAGAAACCAAAAGATTTATACGGTTATTTGAAACAAAGGAATTCCGGAGACAGTCTGATAAAGGCACTGCCTTCGGCAGTCCGTATGTTTGCGGACAGAAGCACAGCAGCAGAATGTCCGCTGAACGTCAAAGAAGCGGTCCGGTATCTGAACCGCCGTTATAATATGGAGCTTCTTAAGAAACTGGACGAAGATTTATCCGGAAAGCGTAAATCTGTCAGAACGGATAATTCCCGAAGAAATATGAACTCTCCGGCGCTGCGGTTTAAAAACATATGGTTCCGTTATGAAAAAAATGGCAAAGATATATTACGGGGGGCAGGACTGACTGTTCAGCAGCATACCCTTCATTGTCTTCTGGGGGGGAACGGTTCGGGAAAATCCACGCTGCTATCGGTAATCGGCGGACTTTATAAGCCATACCGGGGACATATGGACAGACAGAGCGTTGCCTATATGTGCCAGACGCCACAGTTTATGTTTTTGAAAGAAACGATTTATGAGGATTTTCTGGATACCGGATATCAAAATGGCAGGACAAAACAGGAGACGGAAGCACTGATAAAATACTATGAAACTCGGCTGAGTCTTGGGAATCTGTACCATATGCATCCCTATGACCTGAGTGGCGGGGAAATACAAAAGGCAGCCCTGATGAAGATATTATTATCCCAGGCAGAGATAATTTTACTGGATGAACCAACTAAGGGAATGGATGCAGGTTCCAAAGAAGAATTCGGACAGGTTTTGAAAGATTTGATACTTCAGGGGAAAACGATTTTAATGGTGACCCATGATATAGAATTTGCGGCGGAATACGGGGATTACTGTTCCATGATTTTTGACGGTGAAATATTCGGAACATCCGAACCGGCGGATTTCTTTGAACATAATACTTATTTCACGACTTATACCGGCCGGATTCTGAGAAAGGCGGCAGGAAAGAGGATTACAGTTTCCCAGGGAAATGAACTGCTGGATTACTATGAGAAGTATAAGGAAGTGGGAATATGAGATTTCATCTGGCAGTGGTCTATGGGATTGTACTGGTGATTTTATTGATTGCGTTCCGGCAGTTTTTTGTGATGCTGGAAAAAAAGAAACAGGATTTCAGGCTGTTAGTGGTTATAAGTGTTTTAACTGCACTTTCCGTTACTGGCAGACTGGTATTTGCAATACTGCCCGGTTTTAAACCGGTAACGGCCGTAGTTATCATTTCTGGCATATATTTTGGAAAAGAAGCCGGATTTTTAACCGGTTCCCTGACAGCATTAATTTCAAACTTATATTTTGGTCAGGGAGCATGGACACCGTTTCAGATGATTGTCTGGGGAATCATTGGAGGTATTGCCGGAATTGGTTCCGGGTTCCTGCGGAACCACAGGTTTGGTCTGTATCTGTATTCGGCGGCTTCCGGAGCTATTTATTCTTTGCTGATGGATATCTATACGGTATTATGGATTGACGGATATCTGAACGGCTCCAGATATTTAACAGCTTTGCTGACATCACTGCCGTTTACAGTTATATACGCAGTTTCCAATGTTATTTTTATGATGGTTTTGAGAAAACCCATCGGCAGGAAATTAATGCGTGTGAGAAAGAAATTTGGACTTGAAAGTCTGGAAAATGCAGCACAATCCGTGCGGAAATGAGGTTTATATGATTAAATTTGTTGTGGCATTTATTTTTATTCTCTTTGATCTGGTACTGGGCGTTGAAAATATACAGTTTGATTTACTACCGGATTTTATCGGTTATGCGGTTCTGGTCTATGGAATCTGGAGAATGCAGAAGCGGCATGGAGAAAATTTGGAATTTCAGCCAGTGGCAAAGCAGGGAATCCTGCTGTTTGCTGCATCGGCTGTCGTCACCTATCTTTGCTGTATTCTGGATTTATATGGTGTTATTTCGGATATGGGTGTGTATGCGGCATGGGCGGCGGCACTTGTTTCAGATATTCTGGGAATTCTGGCAATTTATATGTATATCAGGCTGCTCACCGGTCTGCAGGGAATGAACCGGCAGTTTCAGGTAAAGAGGATTAATACTCTGCTGATGGTAAAAGTATTATGTACTGCCTGCCAGTATGTTGCCATTACCTTTGCCGTTTCGGAATTTGCCATGACGTTCCAGATATTTGAAATGGTCGTAAATCTGATGATTCTGGTCTACATGACCACCTCTGCCTTTACTTATAAAGAAAAATATATGCAGAATAATGCTTGAATAATGATGTGAAATATAGGATAATAGGATAGAAAATACAATGCGAAAGGAAGGATAGAGATGAGAAAAAAATTGTTGGCCAAAACGTTTGCTTTTGCGCTGTGTACCTCATTTATTTTTACTGCCTGCGGGAAATCAGGCGACAATAAAACAACTACCGGAACGGCCGGAGCCGAAACCACTACGGAAGAAACGACCACCGTTAAATTAGAAGGTGAAGAAGTTGCGGCAAATCTGGCTTCCACGCAAAATGTTATTGATGATAACAGCAGGAGTTTTTATGAGATTTTTGTGGGTTCATTTTATGATAGTAATGGAGACGGTATGGGCGATTTGCAGGGTGTAATCGATAAGCTGGATTACATAAATGATGGGAACCCGGAAACGGATACCGATTTAGGCTGCAACGGAATCTGGCTGATGCCTATCAGTCCGTCACCGTCTTATCATAAATATGATGTAACTGACTATTGTGCTGTGGATAAAGCCTATGGTACAACGGAGGATTTCAAAAAACTGGCGGAAGAATGTGATAAAAGAGGAATTAAGATTATTGTAGATCTGGTAATGAATCATTCCTCCATTGGACATCCATGGTTCCAGGAGGCAAGAAAATATCTGGAACAGCTTCCGGAAGGACAGGAGCCTAATGCAGCGGATTGCAAGTATGTAAATTACTATACATTTGTAAAGGACAATCCGGGTGGTAATTATTATAAGGTAGGAACTTCAGATTATTATTATGAAGGTGTATTCTCCCAGTCCATGCCGGATTTGAATCTGGATAATCCGGATGTCAGGGCAGAGTTTGAAACTATCGTTAAATACTGGCTGGATTTAGGTGCAGACGGTTTTCGTCTGGATGCAGCAAAAGAATATTTTTCTGGAAACACTGCAAAGAACGTAGAAGTATTAAAGTGGTTTAACGCTTATGTAAAGAGTGTGAATCCGCAGGCCTATATTGTGGGAGAAACATGGACCGCAGATTATGCTTCCTATTACGAGAGTGGAATCGATGGAGCATTTGATTTTAGTTATGGTAACCATGACGGTGTCTACACCATGATTGCCCAGGGAACCAATACGGCAACTTATAACGGCGATTATTTTACAAATTCATTAATCAAGTCCATGGAATCTGTCAGGGAATATTCTGATACCGGAGCTATGGCATTGTTTTTAAGCAATCATGATTTGAACCGGCCGGCTCATTATCTCGGATTTAATGAAGACAAAATTAAGTTTGCCCATGGTCTTATGGGAATTTCCAACGGAAGCACCTATATATATTATGGAGATGAAATCGGTCTGGGAGGAGTGGAAGCTGATGAAAACAAGCGTTCACCGATGATTTGGTCCTCTGCCGATACAACTGGTCAGTGTGATGGTCCGGCAAATATGGATAAAAATATGGTCATCAACCGTTTTCCATCTGTGGAAGAACAGCTGGCAGATAAAAACTCGATTCTGAATTATGTGAAACAGTCCGTGAAACTGAGAAATATCTTTCCAGAACTGGCCAGAGGTGAGGTTGCCTCTGTCAATGAAGTAACGGATGAGAAGATTAGTGCAATGACAAAGACCTATGAAGGCAGCAAGATTGTTGTGCTTGCCAATACAAGTCCTACAGAAACGGCATATGCAGAGGTACCGAGAAGTGTATACGGTTATACCTGTATTCAGGGGATACTGACCACCGGAGAAGAGCAGCCGTATCAGGTTGGGGATACCATTGTTCTTCCGCCACATGCCATTGTAATCTTAAAATAGGATTAAATTTTGAATTCTTTATTAACTTTTTGGATTATTTGTAGTAAAATGTAAACAGCAGTTATAAAATTATGGAGGTTTGGGATGAGACGGTATTTTGAATTAGGTGTTTACAATAGGGAAAAATCTGACGGCACAGGCGTACTCGGGCAATATTCCAGTTTTAATGAAGCAAAGGAAGCGATTTCCGGTTTTACAAAAGAACCGGAGCAGATTTTTATCATTGACGAGCTGGAAGAGCAGGAGGATAATTCGATTCGTCAGTTAGGAGAATGGCTATACAGATAATATGGACAAAAAAGACCGTGGGAGCGGTCTTTTTTGTTATAAGACGGAGGGAAAACATGAAAGAGATAGAGTTTAAAATGGAGCGTCCTGATTTGCTTCATGTAGGTGATGAAGTGGAGGTGGAGGAATCCCAGCTGGTGACCCTGCAGGGAGTGGTATGTTATTATACCATCATACCGGCGCTGGCAATGTCTAATAATATACCGTTCCGGCAGCGGCTGAAAAGTTTGAAAGGAACAGTGACTGCCATTCGTCCGGAGGGGAGTGCGTTTTTTGTAATGGCAGAGTTTGATGAGTAAGGATATGAAACTCTTGACAAAATGAACGAATGTGCTATGATTATTAAGAATATAGTGTAAGGAGTATTTTCTATGAAGAAAATGGTATTATCGATTCTGGTTGAGAATACGGTAGGTGTACTCAGCAGGATTTCCGGCCTCTTTTCAAGAAGAGGATATAATATAGACAGTCTGACCGTAAGCGAGACCGAGAGAAACGGTTTTTCGAGGATGACTATTGTTGTCAGCGGAGAGGATGAAGTATTGGAACAGATTCGCAAGCAGGTTGCAAAGCTTGTGGATGTCAAAGATATTATTGAACTGAAAGACGGGGCATCCGTTTGCAGGGAACTAATCTTATGCAAGGTAAAAGTAGATGCTACGGATCGTCAGCAGGTAATTGCGGTTGCAGACATCTTCCGTGCCAAGATTGTTGACGTATCCACGGATTCGATGATGATTGAACTCACTGGCAACCAGCAGAAACTGGATGCTTTTGTGGGTCTGCTGGAAGGATTTGAGATTAAGGAACTTGTAAGAACTGGCATCACTGGACTGACAAGAGGAACGGCGGACATGCTGTCGGGAGAACTGGAATGATTTTTTTGTAATACATATTGGATTCTGGTTTGGTCATGAGATTAATCGTTGTCTAAAATGTACTGCATATTAGATAACATTAACTATAAAACTAATATATATGGAGGCAAAACATATGTCAAAGATTTATTATCAGGAAGATTGTAACTTATCGTTATTGGAAGGCAAGACAATTGCTGTGATTGGATACGGCAGTCAGGGTCATGCTCATGCTTTGAATGCAAAAGAGTCAGGCTGCAATGTGATTATAGGCTTATACGAAGGAAGTAAGTCATGGGCAAAGGCTGAGGCACAGGGCTTTGAAGTATATACAACAGCAGAAGCAGCTAAAAAAGCAGACATTATTATGATTCTTATTAATGATGAGAAACAGGCCGATATGTACAAAAAGGATATTGAGCCGAATCTTGAGCCGGGTAATATGTTAATGTTTGCACACGGATTTAATATTCATTTCGGTTGTATTAAACCTCCGGCAGATGTTGATGTTACCATGATTGCTCCAAAAGGACCGGGACATACCGTTCGTTCCGAATATCAGGCAGGTAAGGGTGTTCCATGTCTCGTAGCAGTGGAGCAGGATGCAACTGGTAAGGCTTTGGATATTGCACTTGCATATGCACTGGCAATCGGCGGAGCAAGAGCAGGCGTACTTGAGACTACCTTCCGGACAGAAACAGAGACAGACCTCTTTGGTGAGCAGGCAGTTCTTTGCGGTGGTGTATGTGCATTGATGCAGGCAGGTTTTGAAACATTGGTAGAAGCAGGATATGATCCGCGTAATGCATATTTTGAGTGTATTCATGAAATGAAACTGATTGTGGATTTAATTTATCAGTCAGGCTTTGCAGGAATGAGATATTCGATTTCCAATACAGCGGAATATGGTGATTATGTAACCGGTCCTAAGATTATTACAGAAGATACTAAGAAAGCTATGAAGAAGGTTTTATCTGATATTCAGGACGGTACATTTGCAAAAGAATTCTTAGTTGATATGTCTCCGGCAGGACGTCAGGTACATTTCCAGGCGATGAGAAAACTGGCTTCTGAACATCCGTCAGAAAAGATTGGTGAAGAGATTAGAAAGCTTTACAGCTGGAATAATGAAGAGGACAAACTGATTAATAATTAATTTTTGCATAATTTATAAAGACTGAACATTAAAGCGGAGATATTCATATGCTGTTTGGAAAAACTAAAAAAATAGTAGAAGATAAAGAAGCAGAACTAAAGCTGAATTTGTCAAATAACTATAAGGATGCAGCATATAAGTCCTTTCAAGAGTTTATTTCCATTATTAAAGACTTGAGAAATGATGGCAAAATCAGTGACAAAGATTTTGAAAAATTATCTTCTCGTGTTGAGGAATATAAGAGGAAGTTTAGAAACTATATAAACTAAACGGAATCCGAAAGCCCTACATTGGCAGTTTAGGCCAATGTAGGGCTTTTTTTGGGACTATTTTTACTGCAACAATTTTAGTATGTTTATACACATATATATGAATGTATGATAAGCTGGATTTCAGCTCAGAGGTTTGGAAGATATTGCAGAGGTTCAGTGTCAGTATGGGAATACAAATGAAAGGAAGTGGCAGATTGGAGACAGTCAGTGAATTGGTTATAAAGGCAAAGGAAGGTGATACTGCGGCTTTTTCCGAATTATATCAGCAGATATATAAGGATATGTATAGGTATGCTTATTATATGCTGGAGAACCGGCAGGAAGCCGAGGATATGGTAAGTGATACAGTGATAGAAGTATATCAGGGTATTAGAAAATTAAGGGGGAATGAAAAATTCCGGGCATGGGTCTTTAAGATTTTATCGAATAAATGCAGGGCCAGAAGGAAACAGCTGACAAAAAAGTATTTGTCTCTGGACGATGAATCAGTAAATCGGAACCTGAAAACGGTAAATGAATATGAGAAGGAACAAGATTTGAAACATGCTTTTGAAGAACTGACATCAGAAGAAAGAGATTTGGTTTCTATGGCAGTATTTGGAGGATATAAGAGCTGGGAGATTGGTGAACTAATGAATATGAAAGCAGCAACGGTGCGGTCAAAAATCAGTCGTGCATTTGCAAAGATGCAGAAAAGGATGGAGGTGCAGCTGTAATGAAGAAAAGAAATATTGTGATTCAGGATATGGAAGACAGAATGGAGGACTGGGAGGAGGCAGATGAATTTATAATGAAGGAAATTCGTAATAAATCCGAGGAATTGGAGATTCCGGACAGTCTGTTGCCGGAAAATATGATGAAGAAACTCCGGCAGGAGTTAAAGGAAAAAACGACAATTGTTCCAGTACGAAAGAATAAAAAGAGATTTTTAAAAAAGACAGCAGCTATTGCTGTAGTAGCATCGGTTTGTGTCGTATCGGTTTTTCAGCTGGTTAATTATAAAGGGACTATTACTCTGACCAATGGAAGACTTGGGGTAGGGGAAGTGGAATATGGTAAACTGGAACAGGGCATGGTTCCGGCGACCAGCAGAGAAGAAATATATGATAAAATTAAAAATTATGACAGTTTAAATTTATGGGGATATGGCTGGTCAACATTGGGCAAAGATGAAAATGGTCAGATAAATAATGAAGGAAGTTCAGAAATGCTGCCCGAAGGAATAGAAGGTGACCAGGTACCGGATAATCAGGAAAATTATCATAAGGATACCAATGAGCAGGTGGAAGGCGTATCGGAGGGGGATTATGTAAAAACAGACGGTAAGTATATTTATATAGCTTCTAAAAACGGCAGTAGTATTCGTATTGTAGCCGCAGAAAAAGGTTATCCTGCTGCTATTTCCGAAATACGGTTGGAAGAATACCTGAAAGATGATTTAGAAGCAGAGAGAGCTGGTGATGTGGCAAATCTTTTGGATGAAAAGGAAATGTATATCGATGGTGACAGATTGACACTGGTGATATCTGCAATGAAAAAATCTTCATACGGTGGTGGGGAATGGGAGTCTGCATTTAGGGATGATATCGATTATGAAGAATATCTGTATTGGCAGGATTCATCAAAATATATAAATGAAATATATATTCTGAGTTTTGATATCAGTGATAAAAGTCATCCCAAATTTCTGGCAAAACATTCACAACAGGGAAAATTAAATACAAGCAGAGTTGTGGACGGTTATCTGTATGTGTTATCAAATTTTTATTATGATATTCTGGACAGTGGAAGATATCTCCCATGTGTGGATGGAGAAGAGGTTTCGGCAAATTCTGTTTATATAAATGAAAACGGAGGGGAAACATATACGATTATTACCGCTTTAGAGATTGACAGTCCTGAAGATTTAGTAACCAATATTAATATTTTATCGGGAAGCGACCTGGTATATGTCAGTCAGAAAAACATTTATCTTTTGGAACAGGAAGAGACGAAAGGGGAAACGGAGCAGGGAGATACGCTGACGGAAATCTATTCTTCTGATACGGTGATTAATAAATTCAGCTATATTGCAGGCAAAGTGGAATTTAAAGCTTCTTCCAGAGTAAGGGGAACAATAGATAAGTCTTTTTATCTGGATGAATATAACGGGGGATTGAGAGCGGTGGCAAATGTATATACCATTACTGCCAGAAGAGAGACGCTGGATGATTCGTTTGTGGATTCTGTTATCGGAGAACAGAACAAGGCAACGAAATATGAACAGGAACAGAAGATACGGCAGGAACTGGAAAAAAAATATGGAGAAGACATATATATAAGGAAAGAAAGTAATAAATGGAAAATAAGAAGATTTGAAACAGTAGATGAAAACAGGGTTTATACATTGGATGAATCACTGAATATTTTGGGACAGATTGAAGGAATCGCAAAGGGAGAGGAGTTACATTCGGCAAGATTTATGGGAAATATTGGTTATTTTGTAACTTTTAAATCCATTGATCCTTTGTTTGCCGTGGATTTTTCCAATCCTTCATCGCCAAAGATACTCAGTGAATTAAAAGTACCGGGATTTTCTGATTATTTGCATTTCTGGGAAGAAAATAAACTTTTGGGCATTGGATTCGATACAGAAGAGCTGGACGGAGATGTCAGAACTTCTGGTTATAAATTATCCATGTTTGACATTTCGGATCCGGAAAATGTCACAGAAGAGGAGATGGAATCAAAAAGAAACCGCTATACCGATACATGGGATTATAAGAGTATTCTTATTTCAAGAGAAAAGAATGTGATTGGATTTGAAATCTGGTCTGATTACGGAGTTCCGGGGTATGTGGTATATTCCTATGATGAAAATCATGGATTTACCGAACGATTTAAATATGATATGGAACTGGAGGATATAAGCAGTATAAGAGGTATTATCATCAATGATGTGTTTTATCTGATACTGGGAGACCAGAGGATAAACACATATGATATTTCTCAGAATTATAAGCTGATATCTGAAATGAAATATTAAAGATATTTTGTGTGTTTTTTCAGATATTGAATAAATTTATTGACAGCGGCGGATGAGATGGACGTTTCATTGTATGCAAAGCCGATTTTCCGGGGAGGAATGGCGGCGGGCAGCGGAATCTCAGTCAGTCGCTGTTTTTGTAAATCATCCCGAATGAAATCGGATATAATGCATGCAATGCCTAAATCGATTTTGGCAAAATCAATCAGAAGTTCCATATTATTGACTTCCAATATATTTTGAGGTTTCAGCCCAATAGATTCTAAGAAGTTATCTACATGAAGCCGGGAAACATTGTCCTGGTCCAGCAGCATGATATTGGCATTTTCAAAAATCTCTTCGATGGTCTGTATCCCCCGGGTCCGGAGATTGCTAAGATAGGAATCCGTAGCGGTAAAGACGTAGTTTACATATCCGATAGACAGGAAGGTAAGCTTCTGGTGAAACGGGGTATGTCCTACCAGACCAATATCTGTCTGTCCGGCTTCCAGTAATTCCAGTGACTGGGTGGTGGAATGACATTCTATATTTATTTTGATATGCGGATTTTCCCGGATAAACCCTTTCAGATACGGAAGAAGAATATATTTGCAGAGCGTGGAGCTGGCACTGATTCGAAGGGTACCCAGACCAAGGGAGGTCATCCGGTGCAATGTATCTTCTCCTTTGGAAATTTCTTCAAATGCAGAATGAATATGTTTGAATAGAAGAGTTCCTTCTTCGGTGAGGGAGACACCTCTGGAATTCCGGTTAAACAGACGGACGCCGAGATTTTCTTCCAGCTGCTTTAAGGATTTGCTGATGGCGGGCTGACTAATATACAGTTTTTCTGCAGCTTTTGAAATATTTCCAAGGATAGCCACAGTATGAAAGACTTTATATTGGGTTAAGGTGTTATATGATTCCATGGGACTTCTCTTTTCTGTATTTGCATTATAATATAACCTAAAGTTATGCCTGACATTAGTATTATATATTTGCATTATAACAGATTCAATGGTATGATAGCAACAGTAAATAACATATTTAAAGGAGGAATTTATACATGGGAATGACTATGACTCAGAAGATTTTAGCTGCGCATGCAGGACTTGAAACAGTTACTGCCGGACAGTTAATTGAGGCTGATTTGGATCTGGTACTGGGAAATGATGTAACATCTCCGGTTGCCATCGGTGAAATGAAGAAGATGAATGTGGAAGGGGTATTTGATAAAGATAAGATAGCCATTGTTCTGGACCATTTTACACCAAATAAAGATATTAAATCGGCAGAATTATGTAAATGTGCCAAGGATTTTGCATATGCCAATGACATTACCAATTTTTTTGAAACCGGTGAAGTTGGAATTGAACATGCACTGCTGCCGGAAAAAGGTCTTGTTGTAGCCGGGGATGTGGTAATCGGTGCGGATTCCCATACCTGTACTTATGGTGCATTAGGTGCTTTTTCTACAGGAGTGGGAAGTACGGATATGGCCGCAGGAATGGCTACGGGAAAGGCATGGTTTAAGGTGCCGTCTGCCATAAAGTTTAATCTGACCGGAAAACCGGGCAAATGGATTAGCGGGAAGGATGTTATTCTTCATATCATTGGTCTGATTGGTGTGGACGGAGCCTTATATAAATCTATGGAGTTTACGGGCGACGGCATTCAGTATCTTTCCATGGATGATCGTTTTGCCATGACAAACATGGCGATTGAAGCTGGTGGAAAAAATGGTATCTTCCCGGTAGATGATCTGGCGGTGGAATATATGAAGGAACATTCCACAAAGGAATATAAGATATATGAAGCGGATGAGGATGCAGAGTATGAAGCAGAATATACCATTGATTTAAGTCAGTTAAAACCTACGGTGGCATTTCCGCATTTGCCGGAAAACACCAGAACCATTGATGAGGATTTTGATATTTCCATTGACCAGGTGGTCATCGGTTCCTGTACAAACGGAAGAATATCGGATTTAAGAGCGGCGGCAGAGGTGATGAAAGGCAGAAAGGTTGCAAAAGGAGTAAGAGTAATTGTAATTCCGGCAACTCAGGCGGTTTACCTTCAGGCCATGGAGGAAGGTCTGTTAGCTACATTTATAAAAGCAGGAGCGGCAGTCAGTACACCGACCTGTGGTCCGTGCCTTGGCGGTCATATGGGCATACTGGCAAAAGGAGAAAGGGCCGTTGCCACCACAAACCGGAATTTTGTAGGACGCATGGGTGACCCTGAATCCGAAGTTTATCTTGCAAGTCCGGCGGTAGCTGCCGCAAGCGCCATTACCGGAAAGATATCCGGTCCGGAAGAACTGGGATTGTAATAGGAAAGAATAACAGGAAAGAAAGGAAATCAATCAATGAAAGCAACAGGTAAGGTTTTTAAATATGGTGACAATGTGGATACAGATGTAATTATTCCTGCAAGATATCTGAATGTGCCAGACCCGCAGGAACTGGCAAAACATTGTATGGAAGATATCGATACGGATTTTGCAAAACAGGTGAAACAGGGTGATATTATAGTGGCGAATAAGAATTTTGGCTGCGGTTCTTCCAGGGAACATGCACCGATAGCCATTAAGGCATCCGGTGTAAGCTGTGTAATTGCTGAAACTTTTGCAAGAATTTTTTACCGGAATGCAATTAATATCGGACTGCCGATTATTGAATGTCCGGAGGCTGCAGAAGGTATAGAAGCAGGCGATGAAGTGGAAATAGATTTTGATTCAGGAAAAATCTATAACCGGACGAAAGGAACGGAGTTCCAGGGACAGGCATTTCCGGAATTTATGCAGAAGATTATTAAGGCGGAAGGCCTGATTAATTATATTAATAATAAATAAAATAAAGAAAAACCGCTTCAGGATAAAGCTGACAGTGGTTTTTCTTTTTCTGGAGGTTATAAGGTATAATATATTGTGTTTTTTAATATTTTTTGCATTAAATTAATAAAAAATTTATTGAAATTGTATAATACTATCTTTTTTTATGTAAAAAATGCACGAAAGTATTAAAAAATGTTGACATTTTTTGTTAACTCCTCTATACTTTAAAGTACAGACACAAAATATTCACAATTATCTTACTGGGGGCGGTATTATTATTGTGAATTTGTGCCAATGGATGTAAATAAGTCATATAATACTATGCAGAAAGATTTCATTGTAATATATGGCTGCTATTTGCGTCAAAAAATAAAAAAAGGAGAAGAGAAAAGGATGAAGACGAGTACGAAGAAAGTTTTACTGGCGTTGCTCGCGGTGGCTTTACTGCTGACTGGGTTTGGCATATGGTCATCGAACGACAAAGTATACGGATCGAATGAAATAACCGTACACTTTAAATGGGAAGCAGGAACTCCGAATATCTACTATTGGAATGTTAATAATTCCAACAATAATCCTGTAGATTGGCCGGGAGTACAGATGTCAGCAGAAGGAAAAGACTGGTATTCTTACACTATCAGTAATGCAACAAGTGCAAACCTGATTTTTGATTATTCCAGCTGGCAGACTTCTGATTTGAGCAGAACAGAAGGCGAATGGTGGTTTATGGACGGAAAATGGTATGACTATAATCCGGAAGCGCCATCCAATGATGAGATTATTGTTCATTTGAAGACTGATTGGAACAGTCCGAAGATTTATTACTGGAACTTAAACGGTGGTAATAATAATCCGGTAGAATGGCCGGGTGCCGCTATGAAGAGCGAAGGTGATAAATGGTATGGATTTACCATCGCAAATGCAAAATCTGCAAGCCTGATATTCAACAATGGTTCATCAAATCAGCAGACAAAAGACCTGAGCAGAACTGCAGGTGAATGGTGGTATGTGGATGGTACCTGGTACGACCGTAATCCGGAAGAGCCGGAGACACCGCCAGTAGAAGAAACATCTTCAGAAACAACAACACCGGCAGAAGAAACACCTTCATTTAATGGCATCAAGGTGCATTTTAAAAGCACCTGGGGAGGCGCAAAGATTTATTACTGGAGCGCAACTCCGTCGTTAAAGACAGTTAACTGGCCGGGAACGGAGATGGTTAAAGAAGGAAACAACTGGTATTCTTATGAATTTGCCAATACCACAAAGTTAAATCTTATCTTTAACTACAATGGTCAGCAGACTGCTGATTTAACCCGTACAACCGGTGAATGGTGGTATAAGGACAATAAATGGTACGACCATAATCCGGAGGGACCACAGCAGGAAACAACAACACCAAAGCAGGAAGAAACAACAACACCAAAACAGGAAGAAACAACAACACCGAACGAGAGACCGACAAGCACGGTATCCCGTACAGACTTCCGTGATGAGACCATTTACTTCTTAATGACAACCAGATTTTATGATGGTGATAAATCCAACAATGTACACTGCTGGGATGACGGACAGGCTAAAAACCCTGACAGCGATCCGGCATGGAGAGGTGATTTCAAGGGATTAATCGAAAAACTTGATTATATCAAGGCTCTTGGATTTACTGCAATCTGGATTACACCAGTAGTAGAGAATGCAAGCGGATATGATTATCATGGCTATCATGCGATGGATTTCAGCAAGGTAGATTCCAGATATGAATCATCAGATGTTACATATCAGGACTTAATTAATGAAGTTCATAAGAGAGATATGAAGATTATTCAGGATATCGTATTAAATCATACCGGAAACTTTGGAGAAACCAATCTTCTTCCGATGTTTGAAAAGTCCGGTGATTTAGGAACCGTGGATTGTATGAAGATTCATCCGGAATCCAACCTTCCGTCTAATTATGAAAGCTTACAGCCGGGTCTGCAGTATCAGGCAAGACTGGCGCTTATGAAGAATACCGATGGAGTGAACCATGATTCCAAGGATATCTATCATCACTATGGAAACTTCAACTGGGATGATTATTCTTCACAGTTAGCTCAGATTGCAGGAGACTGTGTGGATCTGAATACGGAAAATCCGATTGTCTACAAGTATCTGGTTGATTGCTATACCAATTATATCAACATGGGTGTAGATGGTTTCCGAATTGATACAGCAAAACATATTTCAAGATTAACATTTAACGAAGTATTCCTGGATCAGTTTATGGAAGCAGGCGGAGAGGATTTCTTCATGTTTGCCGAAGTTTGTTCCAGAGACAGAAATGTATGGTACAGAGATAATCCAAACTTATCAACACCGTTCTATACCTGGGATGAAACAAAAGACTATGGTTGGAGTGATACGGATGCAGCATGGAATGTTGCTTTAACAGAAAAACATTATGATGATAACAGAAGCACATATTCACAGCCAACAAGCAACAATGCATTCCTGAACGGCAATGAGTATCATACGCCTGATTACTCCATGAGTTCAGATTTAAGTGTAATCGACTTCCCAATGCACTGGAATTTTGAAGATGCAAGAAGCGCATTCCGTACAGCAGTGGGCGGAGACAAGTATTACAATGATGCTACATGGAATGTAACTTATGTTGATTCCCATGACTATGCACCAGACTGTGCACCGGAGAATCAGAGATTTGCAAGATCTCAGGATACATGGGCAGAGAATTTGAACCTGATGTTTACTTTCAGAGGAATTCCTTGTATCTACTACGGAAGTGAAATAGAATTCATGAAAGGCGCTCCAATTGATGTAGGTCCTAATGCACCGCTTTCTACCACAGGAAGAGCATACTTTGGTGATTATATCGAAGGATCTATCAACGTAACGGGATTTGCTGAATACAACAATGCGACAGGAGCAATTGCTGAAACATTAAATCATCCATTATCATTACATATCCAGAGACTGAATAAGATTCGTGCAGCAGTTCCGGCTTTGAGAAAAGGCCAGTATTCTACAGAAGGCGTTAGTGGCGAAATGGCATTTAAGAGAAGATATACAAATGCCGCTGAAGGCGTAGACAGCTTTGTATGTGTATCCGTTACAGACGGAGCAACCTTTACAGGCATTCCAAACGGAAGATATGTGGATGCAGTAACCGGTAATGTTAAGAATGTTACAAACGGAACATTATCTGTTGAAAGAACATCCAAGGGTAACATGAGAGTTTATGTATTAGATACAGCATCAACACCGGCACCAGGTAAAGTTGGAGTTGCAGGAACTTACTTAAAGTAATTATACAGTTGTAAAATGTAATATATATTACAAAAACTTTTTTAAAAAATCATGCCCCAAAAAGAAGAGTATCGTTTACAGTCTGAAACGGCTGTAAATGATACTCTTTTCATATGGAATGAAATCGGCTACACTGCAGAATATCTTCTGATTTTATCTGATATCTTAATTCCGGTATATCGGGCGGCATATTCAATAGAAGAGAGATTTTCCAGATAATTTTTTTGATAACCGGACAGGATTCCTTTTTCCACCAGAATATCACCAGCTTTATTATAGGCAATAGCAGCATCATATTCGTCAGAATATTTTCCTATAATATAATCTCCGTTGATATGGATTTTGGAAGTATAAACGATACGTCCGTTTTTCTCTGACTTTGTTACGCCGTTAAACCGGTTTATAATCTGTATATTTTTATATCTGAAATCTGTATTGTCTCCATTAATGAATTTATAGTCTCTGCCGGGAACCGCATAGTTTTTTATGCCATAGCGGGACAGAATATTGATCTGCATACCATAGTCGGCAACAAACATATGACCATTACGTTTCATGATTTTATGTTTGGAATAAAAAAATAAATCGTCAACATCAAATGTATATTCGGTATTGATATCATAATAATATTTAAAATACCTGGAAAACAGATAAATAGGATTTTTGAAATAAATATTATTATCTCTGAAGTTTACTAGCGAAACATACTTCTCAAATGACAGAAAGTGAAATTGATTGGGGTGGTATTGTTTGATGCCACAATCCGATGATAAAATAAAAATACCTTCCATATAGCATTGATGGGCTTCTTCTTCCGTAGGGAAACTTCCGAGGCTGATATGTTTGGATTTGTATGTCAATGAAGAACGGAAATAAATAGTTCCGTCTTTTTTTTGTGCCTGAAAAACACCTTTTTTTAACTGCATGATTCCTCCCAATCTGCCCGATGGCTTAGTAAATGTTTATGATATATAGTATAACATTTTAAATATTGGAAATTCTATTTAATAAATAATATTTATTAAGAAATAAAAGTATTTCCATATATAAGTTTACATAACTTATGTTTGGATAAATTTCTTAAAATTTTTGTAAAAAATACTTAATAGCAAAACATGTGTTTGGTATTAATATGACTGTTTAATTTATACAAAGAATAGTATTATATTAAAAAAAAATTGTGCATAAGAACAGTAAAAGCACAAAACTAATAAAAATGTGTACGTCCAACATACCAAAATTAGGGTTTTTCTATTGACACATTCAATAGTTATCCATATAATGTCAGCTAGTTTATGCAGGATTGTCTGCAAATAAAAATGAAAAGAGGAGTATCAATGCTAAATATTTGCTCATTCATTCAGAAATTCTTTGGTTTTATTAAAACAGTTTCTAAAAAAATGTATCGCACTGGACTTGTTGTAGTGTCGGGTACAGCGTTATTTGCCCTGGTTACAATGAATTCCAATAGTTTTAATGGAGCAGGAAAGAATGGAAGTACAGATTCTGATGGAGGAACATCCCGGGAATCAGTCGCTGAAGAAGATGATACAGATGAAACAGCAGAAATACAGCCGGTAAATCATAATCTGCAAAATATAGTATCTTATTTGCAGAAGGATAATAGTATTACAAAAGAATCGGAGCCAATTGCTTCGCTGAAAGCAGCCGAACGGGAACACGTTGGAATCAGCAGTAATGCTCTGACTGGCTATATGGAACTGTTGGGTTCTGCGAAAAAGATGCTGGACAGAAATGCGTTATCCGTAACAGCAGGAGACCAGCGGACCTCTGTGTCGGCAGAAACTACCGAAAAGGCAACGGAAAAACAAACGGAAACACAGCCGGCAACCACTGTAGCCGCAGAAACCCAAACGGAATCCGAAAGACCTGTGGAAACCGAATCACAAACAGAACCACAGACAGAGATGCAAACAGAAATCCAGACCGCAACAGAAGTTCAGCAGGAACAGGCACTGAATCAGATTTATAATGCTGTGGGATTTGAGATTAATGACGATGATTATTACTGGCTCATCCGCATTGTAGAAGCGGAAGCCGGGGATCAGGATGAGATTGGAAGAATACTGGTTGCAAATGTTATTTTTAACCGTGTCAGAAGCCAGACATTTCCCAATACGGTCAAGTCGGTTATTTTTCAGAATAACGGACGGGTATATCAGTTTGAGCCGGTAAAAAATGAAAGGATTTATAATGTGACGCCTTCCCAGAGGACCATTGATTGTGTGGGAAGGGCTATGGCTGGAGAAGATTATTCTTCAGGAGCCTTGTACTTTACCATGCGCACGTCTTCCAACAGCTGGTTTAACCGCAAACTGAGGTTATTATTTGTTCATGGGGATCATTATTTTTATGCAAATTAGGCATTTGCTTGTATAAATCGGATTCTTGTGCTATAATCCTAGGAAAAAGATTAAAGAAAGAGGGATACCATGGATCTGCTATATAAAAGTACAAGAAGTGAAAACGAAACGGTTACGGCTTCCCAGGCAATTTTAAAGGGGCTTGCCAGCGACGGAGGATTATTTGTTCCGACTTCTATTCCGAAATTAAGCGTATCGCTACAGGAATTATCAGGGATGTCGTATAAAGAAACAGCATATATTGTAATGAAAGAGTTTCTGACGGATTTTACGGAAGAAGAGCTGAAGTCATGTATTGATAAAGCCTATGATTCAAAGTTTGATACAGAGGAAATTGCGCCGCTTGTAAAAGCAGAGGGAGCCTATTATCTGGAATTATTTCACGGGGCAACCATTGCATTTAAAGATATGGCATTATCCATTCTTCCTCATCTGCTGACTACATCTGCCAGAAAAAATAATGTTAAGAATGATATTGTAATTCTGACTGCTACATCCGGAGATACTGGAAAGGCAGCGCTGGCCGGATTTGCCGATGTACCGGGAACGAGGATTGTTGTATTTTATCCGAAGGGCGGTGTAAGCCCGATTCAGGAAAAACAGATGGTGACCCAGACCGGAAAGAATACATTTGTGGTAGGTATCAAAGGTAACTTTGACCAGGCACAGAGTGGAGTAAAGGCTATTTTTGGAGATAAGGAACTGGAGAAAGAAATGAATGAAGCGGGATTTCAGTTTTCATCTGCCAATTCCATTAATATCGGACGTCTGGTTCCACAGGTTGTGTATTATGTGTATGCATATGCGAAACTGCTTGCCAATGGTGAAATAACGGAAGGAGAAGAGATTAATGTTGTAGTTCCTACCGGTAATTTTGGAAATATACTTGCGGCTTATTATGCAAAAAACATGGGATTACCGATTCATAAATTTATATGTGCATCCAATGACAATAAAGTCTTATATGATTTCTTTACAACCGGAACATATGACAAGAACCGGGAGTTTATTTTAACCATGTCACCGTCTATGGATATATTGATTTCCAGCAATCTGGAACGTCTGATTTATAAGATTGCAGATTGTGATTCAGCGAAAAACAGAGAACTTATGACTGCTCTTTCTTCTGATGGCAGATATAGTATTACAGGAGAAATGAAGGGAAAATTACAGGATTTCTATGGTAATTACGGAAGTGAAGAAGAAACTGCAGGAATCATTAAGAAGATTTATGAAGAGACAGGCTATGTGATAGATACCCATACAGCGGTAGCGGCAGTGGTATATGACAAATATACAGGAGAGACCGCCGATACAACAAAAGCAGTGATTGCTTCTACAGCAAGTCCGTTTAAGTTTACAAGGAATGTTATGAATTCCATTGATTCAAAATATGATGCCATGGATGATTTCACACTGGTAGATGAATTGAGTAAAATATCCGGCGTCAGTGTGCCGAATGCAATAGAAGAAATCAGGACAGCAAAGGTACTTCATGATACCGTATGTGAAGTAGATGAAATGAAATCTGTTGTAAAACGGTTTTTGGAGATTTAATAGAAAATATGTTATAGATGAATTGAAAGAAAAAAGAGATTTCCGGTCTGTTACTATCGGAAATCTCTTTTTTAACAAGGACATATATTAAAGAGTAATACAGAATTTAATAATTCCAAACGGATACTGGAAAGGAAGAATCAGTGCATTTTTGCAGTTCTCCAGGTCAGCATCGGACAACGGTGTCGGAGGGGTTAATTTTAACTCAATCTGCTGGTTATTTGATACATTAACCGTGAATAAGCCGTTGTGGAGATTGATAAAGTCCTGAGCAGAAGCTTCTACATATTCGTTCATTTCGGTAATCTCTTCATCAGCATATCTGGTGGCAAATTCAATAAATGCAGAATCGTCAGCCATAATAGATGTGGTAGTAGAGAATTCACCGGTGATATTCTGGGTAGTGGATTTTAAGCCGTTTACATCTGTAACAGTTACAGGTTCCAATGGCGTAAAATCATCTCCTACAAAACGGACCAGATTATTCATCAGTAATGATACAAATTCCTCGTATAATGTAGGATTTGAAGTCTGGGAGAAATCGCAGAAAGAAGAAATGAGATTTTCTACTTTGGAATTTTTATTATCTGCGATATCCTCGTCAGTCAGAGAGTACTTTTCTTTATATGCATGAATGGCATCTTCAAACTGGGTATTGGTCATATATCCTTTGTCAACCAGGGCCTGGCCGAGGAGAAGGTAGCCAAGAGGCTGGGAATGGAGCAGTTCCATTACCTGTTCGTCGGTCATATATCCCAATTCTACAGCAATATCGCCGATACGTTTATCCATTTTGCTCTGCATTTCGTGAACACGCTCCACCTGGCTGGCAGTCATATAACCGGCATTGATGGCTAAAACACCCAGTTTCATTCTTGTGTTTTTCTTCTCCTGAAGAGCATCCACTAACTGTTCAGGCGTTACCAGATTCTGATTTAATAAGTAGTTTCCAAAAAACTGTGTAAACATCTAGCAGCCTCCTTTACATACGTTATTAACTAATTTTTTTACCTGTTCCGGATCAAACGGTTTTTGCAGGAAATCGAAAGCGCCAGCTTTAATGGCATCCTTTAAAAATGATTGTGTACCTACGGAAGAGGCCATAACGATTTTTGCCTTGGAATCGATTTTTAAAATTTCTGTTACGGCTTCGATACCATCTTTTTTCGGCATTACAATATCCATAAATACCAAATTCGGTCTGTTTGCCTCATACTGTGCAATGGCTTCTTCTCCGTCGGCAGCTTCAAATACTTCGGCACAACCCATGGATAATATACAATCTTTTAATTTCTTTCGTGATAAAATGGAGTCATCACATACAAGTACTTTAAACTCATTAATAGTCATTGACTAAAACTCCTTTCGCTATTATAATTCCTTTAAAATCTGTTTATATTTTACAATAAAAACGTGAAAAATTCAATAAAAATAGTAAAATATATATTATATTTTAATGAAAACCAATGGGGATATGTTATAATTACACAATCAGTATATGAAAGCAACTATCAGAAATCCATTAAGTATTTTACACATATTCAACACATTCAAAAGGTATAGTCTGTTTACAAGGAGGCGATTGAATGTACAGTATTCTGGTTGTGGATGATGAAGAAAAAATCAGAACAGTTATAAGAAAATATGGGGAATTTGAGGGATATGCCATTACCGAGGCTTCCAATGGAATAGAGGCGATAGATTTATGCAGAACCAGAGATTTCAATCTGGTAATACTGGATATCATGATGCCGGAACTGGATGGATTTACCGTTTGCAGAAAAATTCGGGAAAACCGGGAGATACCCATAATCATGCTTTCTGCAAGGGGAGAGGAATATGATAAAATTCATGGTTTTGAATTGGGAATTGATGACTATGTGGTAAAACCATTTTCACCAAAGGAACTTATGATGCGGGTAAAAGTTGTTATATCCAGAAATCAGAACAGAACAGGAAATTCTGATTCCCATGACATCTTTGAAGCAGAGGGACTGAACATTGATTTTACCAGCAGAATAGTGAAAGTAAACGGAGAAAAGGCAGAGCTGACTCCGAAGGAATATGATTTGTTATTTTATATGGTGATAAACAGGGGAATCGCATTGTCCAGAGAGAAACTGCTCAATGAAGTATGGGGCTATGATTATTATGGCGATGACAGGACTCTGGATACCCATATAAAACTGTTGCGAAGCAGTCTGAAGGAATACCGGAAGTTTCTGGTCACATTGCGGGGTGTGGGATATCGTTTTGAGGCATGAGAGAATTAGTATTAAATGGAAAATTTTCTGTTATCTTTTAAGTTTTATTGTGATTCTGCTGATACTGCTGTGGTTGTTTCAGACGGTATATCTGGATGTGTTTTATAAGAGTATTAAGAAAAAAGAACTGAAAAGCGCCGAAGAGAATTTGATTTCTGTAATCAATGATACCAATCTGGCGGAAGCGGTGGAAACTATATCCGGGAATTATGATATCTGTATTCTGATTACGGATTCGGAAGGAAAAAAGCTGTATTCGGCCGAAGCCACTCCGGGCTGTTCCATACATAAGCTGCATCAGAAAGTAATTGTTCAGCTTTATCAGAAGGCTGTGGAACAGGGAGGCACATTGGAATTAAAGACAAAAGAAATAGAGTCGGGGATGACAGAGAAGGAAGAGGATATACCGGACAACCGGTTTCCTGCCGGAAAGGACAGGGAACCAGACCGGTTTAACTGGATGCCGAATATGCCTGAGAATACCGAAAACGAAAGCGTTGTATCCATACAGGTGGTGACTGTTGCCGCCGGAACGGAATATGTTGTTTTTCTGAATTCTGTGATTTCACCGGTAGGGGCTACCGTACATACCTTGCGGATTCAATTAGTTTATATATCCATTATATTGATATTGTTATCTTTAGTCATAGCATTTATAATATCAAGAAGAGTATCCCGTCCGATTATTGTAATCAATGATACAGCTAAGGAATTGGCAAAAGGAAATTTTTCCGTGGAATTCAACGGAAAGGATTACAGGGAAATTTCTGAATTGTCCGATACGCTGAATCATACGGCAAAGGAACTTTCCAAAACCGATGTGCTTCAGAAGGAACTTCTGGCCAATGTATCCCATGATCTACGGACTCCGTTGACCATGATTACTGCTTATTCGGAGGTAATGAGAGATTTGCCCGGCGAAAATACACCGGAAAATGTACAGGTGATTATTGACGAAACCAGACGACTGACCGTTTTGGTAAATGATCTGCTGGACATGTCAAAAATTCAGGCAGGTGTCACCGTTCTGGAAATGAAAGAATATGATTTGACGGAAAGTATTCAGGCCACAACAGACCGGTATGCCAAACTGCTGGAGCCCTATGGATATATCATTGAATTTCAGTATGGGGAACATATCATAGTGGAAGCGGATGAATTTAAGATTTACCAGGTTATATATAATCTGATCAGCAATGCGGTGAATTATACCGGGGAAGATAAAAAGGTTCTGATTCGCCAAAGTGTAACATCTGGTAGTGTCAGAATTGAAGTTGCAGATTCCGGAGCCGGAATTCCGGAAAGTGAGCTGGACAATGTATGGGAACGTTATTATAAGGCGGACAAGAACCATAAGCGGGCGGTTATGGGCAGCGGTCTGGGATTATCCATTGTTCAGAATATATTGAAGCTCCATCATGCGGAGTATGGAGTAGAAAGCAGGGAAGGTATGGGAAGTACCTTCTGGTTTGAACTGAAGATTTCGGAAGAAAGTTAGAAAGGCAGGAGAAACATGGCAATTGAAGTATTTAACCGTGTGGAAAAGAAGTATATTATTGATGATTACTCTTATCATGTTCTGAATGAGAAGTTAAGCGGTTATATGGTTGAGGACAGGTTCTGCATGGGAAACAGATTTTATTCCATAAGTAATATTTATTTTGATACATGGGATGATGAACTGATACGCCGCTCCATTGACCGCCCGGTGTATAAGGAGAAGCTGCGTCTTAGAAGTTACGGTATTCCGGCTTTGGAGGATAAGGTTTTTCTGGAAATCAAGAAAAAATTTAAAGGCGTTGTAAATAAGCGGAGAACGGTTTTGCAATTAAGTGAAGCCTATGATTTTTTGCTGGAAAATAAAATTCCAATGCCAAATTCCTATATCAATGAACAGGTGTTAAATGAACTGAAGTATTTTATGGATTTGTATCAGCCTGTGCCGAAGGTCTATCTGGCATATGACAGAAAGGCATTGTTCGGAAAGGAGGACGAAGAACTGCGTATTACTTTTGATACCAATATTCGAACCAGAAGAGAACGTCTGCGGTTGGAATCCGGGGATGACGGAGAAGAATTATTAAAAAAGGGAACCTGGCTCATGGAAATAAAAACGGTGGGAAGTATGCCGGTCTGGTTGTCGGAACTTCTTACGGAACTGAGGATTTACGGCTGTTCCTTTTCGAAATACGGAACGGAATATAAAAATTATATAGCTGCAAAACGCAGCGGAACGGAGAGAAAAATATGTTAGATACAATTTTTGAAACATCTGAAGGAAGTACAACTTTAAGCATAGTGCCTTTGGATGCCCTGATATGTATAGGAGTTGCCCTGATTCTTGGGCTGATCATCAGTATAATATATATATTTACAAACCGGAGAAAACGTTTTTCTACAAATTTTGCGATTACTCTTGTAATTCTTCCGGCCATGGTATCCATTGTTATTATACTTGTCGGAAGCGATATTGCCAGGGCTTTTTCCATAGCCGGAGTATTTACGCTGGTAAGATTCCGGAGTCTTCCTGGAGATTCCAAGGATATTTCCCATGTATTATTTGCCATGGCCATCGGTCTGGCCGCCGGAATGGGGTATATTGTTTTTGCGGCAGTTGCTACGGTGATAATCGGAGTTGTTTATTTTATTCTGATGATGACGAATTATGGTGTTATCCGGAATGTGGAAAAGACATTGCGCATAACTATTCCCGAAAACCTGAATTATCAGGGGGCGTTTGATGATTTGTTTCAGGAATTTACAGATAAGATATATTTGGATAAGGTGAGAACTACAAATATGGGTTCCATGTACGAACTGACCTATCAGCTTATTTTTAAGAAAGATGCGGATGAAAAAAAATTTATTGATGAACTGAGATGCAGAAACGGAAATTTAGGCATACTGCTGTGCAGGGCAGAAGTAGTTGAGATGCTGTAATAATCCGGGTATGTTATATGAAGCAGCATGAATGTTACTGCTTTTTTGTGATATTTCTTCAATCTCACTATTTACAGTATGAAATGAATGCTTGATTGGTAGTTGTATAAAAACGGCGCTTAGTTTACCGGACGTAGGCGCTGTTTTTTTGTTTAATTGTGTGTAATATGAACCTTTAAGGTGTATTTTTTGTGTGTTTAATATATATATTAGAAAAGAAAAAAGTGTTATAATATATACCCGTAGTATAACATGGATTTTACATATTCATGTTTTTATATCATGGAACACTTGAATAAAGAGGGAGGTTTTATTTGGAAATGAGAAGAGGAGTTGCCTTTTTGGCAGTGTTATTATTGGGAATGAATTTTTTTTCAGCATGTTCTGAAAAAAAGGATATTTCTACTTTATCGGATTTAGCTTATAACAAACAGAATAAATCCAATCATGAGATATATCTGCTTGAGAATGATGTTTATGTCCCATATCTTGTAATTACTGATGATTATAAGGGAAATACTCTTTTATTACGAAGAAATGTTTTAGATGAACCATTGAGAATAAATGAATACTATTCATATTATGAAAACAGTGAAATAGATGTATTCTTGAATAGTATATTTCTTAATCAATTTAACGAAATTGCAGATGTGATAAAAAGTGTAGATATTTCTATAATTTCAGATGATTCCATAGGTATTTCCGGTGATGAAAAAATAACTATTAACAGAAAAATTTTCTTACTGTCAATTGGCGAATTGAATATTGATTCTGTAGAACAAGAGGGGGATTCGATTGCTTTTTTTAATGAGGTTAAAAACCGGATTTCTTATACTGAAAATGGAAGTTGCGTTAGCTGGTGGTTAAGAACACCTGATACATGGAGAGTATCCTGTACATACACGATTGGAAGTAATAACATGCTTGGTTCTGCAAATTCCAGTGATTTAAATTATGTCAGACCGGCATTTTGTTTGGATTCCAAGCTTCCTGTAACTATATCAGATGAAATAGTTACAGGCGGTTCATGTTATATTCTGGAAGAGTAGGATGATATTTTGTTCCTGAAACTATATTTATTTTTCCATCTGTTCTTAAATATTTTCCTTGACAAATTCCTAGTAAAAGAGTATAGTATAATTCATACAACGATAGTAGGAATTAAAGAAAGGATGAAATTAATGACTGATAAATTTAACATATATGTAGATAATGCGGCAACAACCGCAGTATATCCGGAAGTATTTGACAGTATGAAACCGTACTTTACCGAATGGTACGGAAATCCTGCCAGTATATATACATTTGCGGGAACGGCGAAACGGGCGATTGAAGAATCCAGAGAGCGGATTGCAGGATTTTTAGGTGCAGACTCCAATGAGATTTATTTTACGGGAGGAGGAAGTGAGTCGGATAACTGGGCCATCAAAGCGGCTGCCGAAGCAATGAATCATAAAGGAAGACATATTATTACAAGCCGGATTGAACATCATGCAGTGCTTCATACCTGTGAATATTTGGAAACCCATGGTTATGAGATCACATATTTAGATGTAAATGAAAACGGGAAGGTGAATCCGGCAGATTTGGAAGCTGCTATCCGTGAGGATACAGTTCTGATTTCTATCATGTACGCAAACAATGAGATTGGGACCATACAGGATATAAAACGTATTGGAGCTATTGCCAGGAAACATGATATTTTATTTCATACGGATGCGGTTCAGGCCTATGGACAGATCAGAATCGATGTAAAAGAACTGGGGATTGATTTATTAAGCGCCAGCGGTCATAAGATTCATGGACCAAAAGGAATTGGAATTTTATATATAAGAAACGGAATCAAAATCGGCGCATTGATTCATGGAGGCGTACAGGAGAGAAACCGGAGAGCCGGAACCCATAATGTCCCAGCCATCGTGGGAATGGCGAAGGCCACAGAGATTGCGGACCAGAGACTGGAGCAGGATGCAGAATATATGACTTCACTCCGGCAGCATTTGGTGGACCGGGTATTAAAGGAGATTCCCTATGTCCGCCTGAATGGGGACCGGGTGGACAGGCTTCCCAACAATGCCAGTTTTTCAATTCGTTTTATAGAAGGAGAGTCGCTGTTGATTATGCTTGATGCCAGAGGAATCTGTGCCTCCTCCGGTTCCGCATGTACTTCTGGTTCTCTGGATCCTTCCCATGTGCTGTTGGCAATCGGTCTGCCTCATGAAATAGCCCATGGTTCTCTGAGAATAACCATATCACCAGAAACTACGATAGAAGATATTGATTATATCGTAGGGGAACTGAAACAGATTGTGAAACGGCTGCGGGATATGTCTCCAATATACGAAGATTATCTGCACGGACAAAAATATGTGTGCTGAATAAATAATACTAAATTGTTTACCTCAAGGCGTAATTCGCTGAAAATTCCGGTCTGTGACCGCGGATTTTGCAATGGCTTGAGAACTATTTGAAGAAAGGAAGAAGCAATATGTATAGTGAAAAAGTAATCGATCATTTTTCCAATCCGCGGAATGTGGGAGAAATTGAAAATCCAAGCGGAGTAGGTACCGTTGGAAATGCTAAATGCGGTGATATTATGCGGATATATCTGGATATTGATAATAATGAAGTAATACGTAACTGTAAATTTAAAACTTTTGGCTGCGGAGCGGCAATTGCTACCAGCAGTATGGCCACGGAACTGGTGATTGGCAAAACGGTACAGGAAGCAATGGAAGTAACAAATCTGGCGGTTATGGAAGCTTTGGACGGTCTTCCGCCGGTTAAAGTACACTGTTCGCTGCTGGCGGAAGAAGCCATACACGCAGCGTTGTGGGATTATGCACAGAAAAATCATCTGGTTATCGAAGGGCTGGAGGAACCGAAGAAAGAAATTTTAAGTTGACTTAAGAATTTAGGAATAGTAAAATAACAACAGAGTCTGTTAAAATACAAAATGGAAAAAGGGAAAGGAATCATTGCAGAGCAATCTGTGATATGCAGAGGGAAAATGAAGATATCCACCAAAGGCAGATATGCATTAAGAATGATGATTGATATAGCAGTAAATGACCATGGCGAACCGGTTCGCATTAAGGAAATTGCCGGACGTCAGGGAATCTCGGATAAATATCTGGAACAGATTATATCAGTGCTGAACAAAGCAGGATATGTCAAGAGTATCCGAGGACCCCAGGGAGGGTACCGGCTGACAAAAGCTCCGGCAGATTATACGGTAGGCAGTATTCTGCGTCTGATTGAAGGAAGCCTAGCGCCGGTGTCCTGTTTGGAATCAGAGGTCAATGAGTGTGAGAGACAGCATGATTGTGCGACATTAATATTGTGGCAGAAATTAAATGATGCCATTAATCATGTGATTGACAATGTTACAATCGAAAATTTGATTGAGTGGCAGCAGGGAAAGTCTGATAATTATGTAATTTGATTCCGCATATCATTATGCGGAGTTTTTTTGTGTTCAGATGCCTTTGTTCTTGATTATAATATCAAAAAATGATATAATTATCTTTATATTCGAGAAAATAATAGAATTCTCACCATATGAGCTGTTTTTATTTGCAGCTGCGGCTAAGACTGGAGAGCAGAAGACCGATGCATATAAAAAAAGAGATATTTACAAAAGACAGGAACGGAACAGAAACCGCATATTATGAGATGAAAAATGAAAACGGTATGACGGTCAAAGTCTGTGAAATTGGTGCGGCAATCATTGAAATATCAGTCCCTGACCGAAACGGAAATCTGGATGATGTGGTTCTGGGATATGATAAACCGGAGTATTATTTTGAAAACTGGCCGGCATTTGGAGCCGTGGTGGGAAGATGTGCCAACCGGATTGACCGGTCAGTATTTTCTCTGAACGGAAAGAAATACATGTTGGAAAAGAGCAGGGCAGGATATACGCTGCACAGCGGCAGTCAGGGATATCAGTACCGGGTGTGGGAATCCGCCGCCTATGAGGATGAAGAAGGTTTTAATGTTAAATTTACTTTATTTAGTCCGGACGGAGACCAGGGGTTTCCAGGAAATCTGAAGGTGGATGTTATCTATACCCTGTCATCGGATAATGCGCTTACACTGACCTATGACTGTGTGTCAGATTCGGATACGGTTTTAAATCTGACCAATCATTGTTATTTTAATTTACAAAAACAGGATGCAGGATCTGTTTTCCAGCACTATGTACAAATAAATTCTGACCGGGTATGCAGGGTGGACCGAAGACTGATACCAGATGGAAGTATGGCAGACGTCCGGGATACATCATTTGATTTCAGAAAACGAAAGAAGATTGGAGACGGTCTGAACCGGCCATTTCAACCGGTTACACCATTTAACGAATACGATATAAATTATAAGATTAATGATTCTTTTGGAATACAGAAACAGGCAGCAGTGTTGGAATGTGAAGAAAACGGAAGAGGAATGCGTGTATATACGGATATGCCCGGAATGCAGTTTTATACGGCAGGGGCATTGGGTGAAAAAAATAAGGGTAAAAACGGTGTAACTTATGAGAAGTATGGAGCGGTATGTTTTGAAACACAGTTTTTTCCGAATGCAATACATATACCGGAGTTTGTACAACCAGTGCTTCTGAAGGGGAAGCGGTTTGTATCAAAGACAAAATACGAATTTTATATCTTTTAAGAGGGGAGAAAACAGATGGAGAATTACAGTTTTTTTGCAATGCTTTCAAGAATGAAATACATTAACCGATGGGGGCTGATGCGCAATACCATTACCGAGAATATTTCGGAACACAGTCTGGAAGTAAGTATTATAGCCCATGCGTTGGCGGTTATTAATAATATTTATTTTGGAGGTACGATAAATCCGGATAAGGTTGCCGTATATGCCGTATTTCATGATGCACCGGAAATCATAACCGGAGATTTACCAACCCCTGTAAAATATTTTGCACCGGAAATACGGGAGGCATATAAAACAGTGGAGGACACAGCTATAGACAAACTTCTGGACTCCCTGCCCATAGAACTGAGACCGGTTTACGGCAGGATTCTCAGGGAAGAGAATCAGGAGCCGGAATATCGCCGGATAGTAAAAGCCGCAGATAAGATTTCCGCATTTATTAAATGTGTGGAAGAAAAACGGATGGGTAACCGGGATTTTGAACAGGCAGAACAGGCAACTCTTCTGGCGGTTCGGGAACTTCATCTGCAGGAAGCGGATTATTTTATGGAACATTTTATGGATTCATATAGTCTTACGTTAGATGAACAGACCTGAAGAAAGGAGTGATGGTATGGAGACACAGCAGATTGGTAAAAAAAATAATTATTCATTAGAAGAACTGTACGAATACATATCCAGTGCATCCAATGACGGTTTCCAATATACGAATTTTCAAAGCGGATATTCCATCATATCTCCGAAATGGAAACAGTTATTTGAAATAAATGATGAAGAAAATCAATATGAAAAAATAGTTGCGGAAAGAATCTGTAGTGAAGACAGACAGAAGTTTCTTGATAAGATGCAGATTATTGAAAGTCATCAGGAAACTTCATATGAAATAGAATACCGGATACATGACGGAAGAACGTGGATATCCCATACGGGAACCAACCGCTATGATGAAAATGGGGAAATCATAGAAAAATTTTCTTTTTTCAGGGATATCAGTGAGTTAAAAGAGAAACAGCTGGAGTTGGAGTATATGGCATATTTTGATAATGAAACAGGGGTATATAATAGAAATTATTTTGTAAAACGGCTGGAACGTGCAGTCGGAAAGATACCGAACAGTTATAATAAAGTTCAGGTACTTTATCTGGACATTGACAATTATAATATCATTAACGACAGTGTGGGCTTTATCCTGGGCGACGAACTGATTATTAAATTTGCAAAAATGCTGAATGAATACGTTACCCATACGCTGAAAGTCGGAAGATTCAATAACGATGAATTTGCCATAGCATTTTATGATGCAGAAAGTGATGAATCAGCCCTGAATCTTTATAAGGATATCATTAAGAAACTGGAGAAACCCATTGAACTCAGTGACGGCAGTAAAGTTTATGTCAGCGTAAGCGCCGGAATCGCATCTTATCCTTCCGGAGGAAAAACAGCTGTGGACCTGATTAGATGTGCAGATATAGCCATGTTTAATGTCAAACAGCATGGAAAAAACGGAATGTTTGTTTTTGAAGAAAATATGCTGAAGAAATTTATGAAAAACGTGAAACTGGAGCAGAAATTAAAAACCGCAGTGGATACTCTGGGATTTATGCTGTATTACCAGCCACAGTATTTTTCAGAAAAAAAGGAACTGAGAGGTGTGGAAGCCCTGATTCGGTGGCAGCTGTCAAACGGAGAATATGTCAGTCCCGGAGAATTTATTCCTATGGCAGAGAAAAACGGCTGTATAGTAAACATAGGAACATGGGTAATAAAACATGCACTGGCAGATTATGCGGTCTGGAGAAAAGAATATGGGTATGACGGAATAATATCCATTAATATTTCCGCAATACAGTTGCGGGAAAAGAATTTTAAAGACACTCTGCTGCACTATGTGGAAATAAATAATCTGTCTCCGGAGCATATTGAAATCGAAATCACGGAAAGTGTTTTAATTGAGGATTTTGAATCTACGATTTCAATTTTGGAAGAATTGCGGAACCGGGGATTTAAGGTATCTCTCGATGATTTTGGAACCGGATACTCTTCGTTATCTTATTTGAGGGATATACCGATTGACACATTGAAGATAGATAAATCTTTTGTGGATACCATATTGCTGGATGATTCTACCAGTATTATTACGGATGCGGTAATTACCATGGTTAAAAAACTGGGACTGGAAACCATTGCGGAAGGCGTGGAGACGGAGGAACAGTTTGAATATCTGAAAAATATGCACTGTGATAACATTCAGGGATTTTTGCTGGGAAAACCCATGCCGGCAGAAAAGCTGATAGAACTTATTATGGAAGAAAATAAACGGAAATTAGAAAGAACACGTTATGTCTAAATCATTATTTATAACAGAAAAGCCCAGCGTAGCAAGAGAATTTGCCAAAGCACTGAAGATAAACGGGAGAAATCAGGATGGGTATATTGAAAGTGATAACGCAGTGGTAACATGGTGCGTGGGGCATCTTGTTACCATGAGTTATCCCGAAAGCTACGACCCGGAGTTAAAGAAATGGAGTATGAGCACTCTTCCTTTTATTCCGAAAGTATTCAAATATGAAGTGATTGACGGGGTACGGAAACAATTCAATATCGTAAAAAAACTTTTGAACCGGGAAGACATTGATACCATCTATGTGTGTACGGACTCCGGACGGGAAGGAGAATATATATACCGTCTCGTAGAGCAGATGGCAGGAGTAAAAGGAAAACAGCGGAAGAGAGTCTGGATTGATTCCCAGACAGAAGAAGAAATATTAAAGGGTATAAAGACAGCAAAGGATTTGTCGGAATATGATAACTTATCCTCTGCTGCTTATTTGCGTGCAAAAGAAGATTATCTCATGGGAATTAACTTTTCCAGGATTCTGACGTTAAAATATGGAAGAAGTATATCCAATTATTTAAAACTGGACCGGTTTGTTTTATCTGTGGGCCGGGTGATGACCTGCGTGCTTGGAATGGTGGTCCGACGGGAACGGGAAATCCGCTCTTTTGTGGAAACCCCCTTTTACCGGGTAATCGGAAACATAGAGTATATGGAAAATATTACGTTTGATGGGGAATGGAAAGTAAATCCCAGGTCTAAATATTTTGAATCTCCATATCTTTATAAAGAAAACGGATTGAAGGAAAAAAAATATGCGGAGGAATTGACAGCTGGAATCAAAGCCGACGGAATGGAAGCTGTGGTGTGCAGTGTGGAAAGGAAAACCGAGAAAAAGAATCCGCCATTGTTATTTAATCTGGCGGAACTGCAGAATGAATGTTCCAGATTATTTAAGATTAGTCCTGATGAAACTCTGCGTATCGTACAGGAGTTGTATGAGAAAAAATGTGTAACTTATCCCCGGACGGATGCAAGAGTTCTTTCAACGGCGGTAGCCAAAGAAATTTATAAAAATATTAAAGGTCTGACGGCAGGGACTCCGGTAGCTGCTTTTGCCACGGAAGTTTTAAGCGGTGAAAGCTATAAAACGATTGCGGAAACCAGATATGTAGATGATAAACAGATTACCGATCATTATGCAATCATACCCACCGGGCAGGGACTGTCTGCACTGGGAAATCTTCCGGCGGTGTCGGTAAAGGTTTTTGAAATCATTGCCCGGCGGTTTATCAGTATTTTTTATCCGCCGGCAGTTTACCAGAAATTGTCCCTGCAGTTTATGATGAAAAACGGTAAGAAAGAAATCCGGCCGGACGGAAGTGAACAGGCGGAGTGGGAGGAGCTGTTTACTGCAAACTTTAAGGTGATGACGGAGGAAGGATATTTAAAAGCTGCGAAACATCCCTATGCAAAAAAGAAATCCGAAAAAGAGGAAGAGGAACCGGCATTGGATGCCGCTTCTATAGAATTGTTGAAAAAATTAAAAAAAGGTGATAAACTAACCTGCAGGGAATTGTCCGTAAAAGAAGGAAAAACATCACCTCCCAAGAGGTATAATTCCGGATCCATGGTACTGGCCATGGAAAGCGCGGGACAATTAATTGAAGATGAGGAACTGCGGGCGCAGATTAAGGGCAGCGGTATCGGAACCAGTGCCACAAGGGCAGAGATTCTGAAAAAATTGATTAATATTAAGTATATTGCGCTGAATAAAAAGACACAGATAATAACACCTACCCAGATGGGAGAGATGGTATATGAAGTGGTGAATTCCTCCATCAGCCATCTGCTGAATCCGGAACTGACGGCAAGCTGGGAAAAAGGACTGACTTATGTAGCCGAAGGAAAGATAACGGAAGAAGAATATATGACGAAACTGGACGGATTTGTTACCAGAAGAACGTTAGGGGTAATGAATTCCGACAGACAGTATGAACTCAGAAAAAATTATGATGTTATAGCAAAATTTTATAAATAGATGTTATGGCAGGAATCAGGAGGAAAGTTTTAAATGTGTGGAATCGTTGGATATGTAGGAAACAGGGATTGTGCGGATGTTTTGGTAGACGGACTCAGTAAATTGGAGTACAGGGGCTATGATTCTGCTGGAATTGCTGTGTTCGAAAAAGAAAAAATTGTGGTTGAAAAATCCAAAGGGAAATTAAATGACCTGGTGGAGAAGATGTTGCAGGGGAAAAAGCCCCATGGACATTGTGGAATCGGACATACCAGATGGGCAACCCATGGGGAGCCTTCCGATATCAATTCCCATCCTCACGGAAACAAAAGAGTGACTATTGTTCACAACGGCATTATTGAGAACTATAAGCCGATAAAAGAATTTCTGATTTCCCAGGGATATGGTTTTGAGAGCGAGACGGATACGGAAACCGTGGCAAAGCTGCTGGATTATTATTATGACGGAGACCCGGTTCAGACGATTGCCCATATGATAGATGAGGTTCAGGGTTCTTATGCATTAGGAATAATGTTTCGGGATTTCCCGGACCGGATTTATGCAGTAAGAAAGGACAGTCCCCTGATTATCGGTGTTGGTGAGAATGAAAACTTTATTGCCAGCGATGTACCGGCAATTTTAAAATATACCAGAGATTATTATCTGCTGGAGCAGAATGAAATAGCGGCGATTACTGCGGATGCAGTGGTCATCTGCGATAATCATAACCGGTTGGTAGAAAAGGAAGTATTAACCGCTGACTGGGATATCGATGCGGCTGAAAAAGGCGGTTATGAGCATTTTATGTTGAAGGAGATTAATGAACAGCCTACAGCGATTCGTACAACGATTGCTCCGAGAATCCAGAATGGCATGCCGTATCTGGAAGAAAGCGGAATCACCGGGGAGATGCTGAAGGCTTTCCGCAGGATTTACATTGTCGCCTGTGGTACGGCCATGCATGCCGGTCTTGTTGGAAAGTATGTAATAGAAAAACTGGCAAGAGTAGAGGTTACGGTTGATATTGCTTCTGAATTTCGTTACCGGAATCCGCTGATAACGAAAGAAGACCTGGTAATCCTGATTTCACAGTCCGGAGAAACTGCAGATACCCATGCAGCACTGAAGCTGGCAAAGGAAAGAGGAGCAGCTACATTATCGATTGTGAACGTAAAGGGATCTACGATAGCCAGAGAATCCGATTATGTGATTTATACCCATGCGGGTCCTGAAATTTCGGTTGCGTCTACCAAGGCATACAGTGTTCAGCTGAGTATTATGTATCTTTTAGCGTTTGAACTGGCATATGTCAAAGAAGCCATCACGGAGCAGCGGTGCAGGGAACTGACGGAAGCTCTGGTATCCATACCGGATAATTTAAAAGAGGTTTTGGAGATGAAAGAGCGCTGCCAGTTTATCGCTTCCAGACTGGTAAATTCTGACAGTCTTTTGTATATCGGACGGGGACTGGATTATGCCCTGAGCATGGAAGGTTCTCTGAAATTAAAGGAAATTTCTTATATTCATTCAGAATCCTATGCGGCAGGAGAATTAAAGCACGGAACTATATCATTGGTAACCCAGGATATGCCTGTGATAGCCGTTGCCACCCAGAGCGACCTGATGGATAAGACAATCAGCAATGTGGTAGAGGTAAAATCCCGGGGGGCAAAGGTTACAATGATTTGCAGCGAGGATTTGGATGTGGATAAGAATGTGGCAAATCATCTGGTGAAACTGCCGAAAATAGATGATTTACTGATGCCTTTGCTGGCAGCAGTTCCAATGCAGTATATTGCATATTATACTGCTGTGTTGAAAGGCTGTAATGTTGACCAGCCCCGGAACCTTGCAAAATCGGTAACGGTTGAATAAAAGATTAAATTGAGGTAGAGAGATGCTGAGAATTGAAAATTTATTGGATTTAGATCAGACAATAGCAAAAAGTTTTTTTCAGGGACTGACATATCCGTGGGAGGTTTTTGAGGGACTGGAGGAAAAAATTATTGCCCTTGGAAAATCATTGCCCAAAGACAGATATGAGGAACGTTCCGAACATGTATGGGTTGCAAAATCTGCGAAAGTTGCACCAACGGCATATCTTGGTGCGCCTTTAATAATAGATGAAGAGGCTGAAATCAGGCATTGTGCCTTTATCAGAGGCTCTGCAGTGGTGGGAAAAGGTACTGTTGTGGGAAATTCTACTGAGTTAAAAAGCAGTATATTGTTTAATTCTGTTCAGGTACCCCATTATAATTATGTGGGTAACTCTGTTTTGTCCTATAAGTCACATATGGGGGCTGGCTCCATTACTTCTAATCTGAAATCCGACAAATCCATGGTATCCATTCGGACGGAGCAGGGGTTGGTGGAAACCGGTTTAAAAAAACTGGGAGCAATTCTCGGCAGCCGTGTGGAAGTGGGATGTAACAGCGTATTGAATCCGGGAACGGTGATTGGTTCTGATACCAATGTGTATCCGCTGTCCATGGTGAGAGGATATATTCCTTCCGGCTCTATTTACAAGAATAAAAATGAAATTATAGAAAAGCAGGCATAATATACCGGGCGGTTACAGATTTTATTGGTACAATGGAAGATGTGACTGCCCCGGTCTTTCAGAGATATATCACTGTTCAGGATGAAATGAGGTAAGAGATGTTAAAGAGTATATTGACTGAAACACAGAAAATATTTAATCAGAGGGATTTGATTCATCTGGCAAAACAGACGGTCTGGTCCATTCACGAACTTTTTGGAGTTAACAAAGGTATAGTAGGCATCAAGGCAGAAGACGGTGTATACTATACCTTTGATTTTAACGGCAGATTCTCTATGACTGCCACGGATGAAACCGGGCAGCTGCTGGCAGAACCGGGAAATCCCCTGATATATCGGGGGAAGCTGCTGGATATTCGTCAGGAATATGTGAATATGTGGATTGGAGAGGACAAAGATTTTGCGGGTTTTGTAAATTTTGACCGGCCGGAGGATATGCGGGAAAACAAGGGAGAACGTTATGAGGACTGTCCGGCTGATGAGGCATTGGAACTGCTATATGAAACTCTTCGTATAGCCTTTATCAATACAAAGCTGAACAATGACCTGATTAAAGGGCAGGAAGATACGATTCTTTCCTTTGCAACCGTTTGTGAGGGACGGTCCGGAAATGCCAGAAACCATATCAAACGGGTATCGGAGTATGTCAGAACCATGGCAAGAACCCTTGGGTACAGCCGGGAGGAAGCTGATGACTTTGCATTATCTGCTATGATGCATGATATAGGAAAAATGTCAATACCTGAAGCAATTATTGATAAACCGGATAAATTGACGGATGAAGAATTTAATATGATGAAATCCCATGTTCTGGCAGCGGAGGAATATATTGTGGATTCCAATTCTGCAATTATGGAAAATGCAAGACAAATTGCCAGAGAACATCATGAACGATGGGACGGATCCGGATATCTGGGACTGAAAGAAGATGAAATCAATGAACTGGCAGCCATAACAGCCATTGCAGATGTATTTGATGTATTGGTGTCAAAACGCAGCTATAAGGAAAGCTGGACCATAGAAGATGCGTATAAAGAAATTGTGTCCCAGGATGGGAAACAGTTTTCACCTAAGGCGATACAGGCATTTAAACAGAGTTATAATGATATAGTGGAAATACTGGCGGTTTATAAGGATTAAATGGAGTGATATTCAGGCAGGATTGCTGCAAGCGGTTTGTAAATTGGTCTGACGGACGCATCTATGCCCGGTGAAATCGCTTCGAATGTTCCACTACAGGCAGATGAAGTTCTAAGTGTTCTGCTCCAGATGTTCTAAGGCGGACGCTACCGGCGGATATTCGGCATCCTGCCTCAAATCCGCCTTCAACTGACGTCCGTGTCAGTTGATAGCTACAATTTAAAGCAGAACACTAAGAACTTTCATCTGCCTTTCGTAGTCACATTCGAAGCGATTTCACCGGGCATAGATGCTGTGTTTTGGATGAATTTACAATGGAAAATTATATCAATCTTATATTTTGACAAGTACTCATCTGGTAAGAATATGACTGATTCTGTAAATCTGACAGAGAAGAGCAAAGGTGAAAGCCTTCAGACACAGGTTAATTATTTTAAAAGCCTGAAAAACTGCTTTTTTTTAAATCTTTTTTAACCTTTGTTCAGCAGACGGATTGATTCGGTTTGTCATTGTTACTTCATCCAACACACAGCAGTTATGCCCGGTACCCCTGGTCCGAATGTGATTACGAAGGGCAGATTGTAAGTTCTTAGTGTTCTGCTTTGATTTCAGCTATTTTCTGACACGAGGTCAGAAAAAGGCGGATTTGAGGCAGGATGCCGAATATCCGCCGGTAGCGTCCGCCTGAGATAATCTCCCGCAGAACACTTAGAACTTCCGTCTGCCTGTAGTGGAACATTCAGACCAGGGGTACCGGGCGTAACTGCGTCCGTTTGGCAAAATTACAATTCACCCCAATAGTAATCCGTTTTAAACCAGTTTAGAAAAATTTTCATTGACAATTGTTTGAAAAAATGAGATAATTTTTAAGATTTCGATTCACATAAATATGTTTTTCAAGAACGAATTTCCGGTTTTTATATTCCCGGAAATCCGTTCCTAATATAACAATCTAAGGAGGATACACATAATGTCAACAAAGGCTTATTATGCAAGAACAGAAATTGGTCCTAACAAAGTTGGTTTTCCAAAAGTTGGTACACCGGTAACCAATACCCGTGCCATCATTGAAGCAGCTTTTTACGGTAACAATGTAATTAAGATTAACACTCTTAAGGAAGCTTACGAATTAGCAAAGAATTCACCGGGAACTGTCGTAACAGATATGCCGGTATATAGAGGCGAAGAGTTCGGTCTGGAGCCGGATGCAAAAGTATTATTATTTAACGATGGTTCCATTACAGGCCGTTATGCTGCTGCCAGAAGAATCACTGGTAAGGAAGGTACAAACTGTGCAAAACTTGACAAGATTCTTATGGATGCTGTTTATGATACACGTTGGAAGACTATGTATCATGCAGAAGTATTCATCGGTCTGGACACAGAATTTATGGCAAAAGCGCATCTTCTGATTCCGGAAGGCGAAGAGAACATTTTATATAACTGGATGTTAAATTTCCAGTATATGTCAGATGAATATGTTAAGATGTACAAAAAGTCACAGCCAATTGGCAACGGAAACGAACCGGATATCTATATCTTCTCTGATCCGCAGTGGGTTGGTTCTGATCAGACAGATGTCTGCGATGGAAAGTGCTTATGTTACTTTAATACAGATACAAACTGTGCTGCAATCTTAGGTATGAGATACTTTGGCGAGCATAAGAAGGGTACACTTACACTTGGATGGGCTCTGGCAAACAGAAACGGGTACGCTTCCTGCCACGGCGGACAGAAGGAATATACACTGGCAGACGGATCTAAGTTCGTTGCTGCTGTATTTGGTCTTTCCGGTTCCGGTAAGTCTACCATTACACATGCAAAACATGACGGAAAGTATCCTTCTATCAAGGTACTGCATGATGATGCGTTTATCATTAATTCCGATACCTGTGCTTCGATTGCCATGGAGCCGACTTATTTTGACAAGACAGCAGATTATCCTACAGCATGTGAAGATAATAAATACTTATTAACAGCGCAGAACTGTTCCGCTACACTGGATGAGGACGGAAAAGTTGTTCTTGTAACAGAAGATATCAGAAATGGTAACGGACGTGCCATTAAGTCTAAATTATGGTCTCCGAACCGTGTGGATAAGATAGATGCGCCTGTAAACGCTATATTCTGGATTATGAAGGACCCGACCATTCCTCCGATTGTTAAGTTAAAGGGTGCTTCCCTTGCATCTGTTATGGGTGCTACACTGGCAACAAAGAGATCGACAGCAGAAAGACTTGCACCTGGTGTTGACCCGAATGCATTGGTTGTAGAGCCTTATGCAAATCCATTCAGAACTTATCCGCTGGTAAATGATTATGAGAAGTTTAAGAAACTGGTGGCTGAGAAGAATGTAGACTGCTACATTATTAATACTGGTGATTTCATGGGCAAGAAAGTACAGCCGAAGGATACACTGGGTGTAATTGAAGCCGTAGTTGAGAAGAAGGCTGAATTTAAGCAGTGGGGACCGTTTGAAGATATTGAAATCTTCGAGTGGGAAGGATTTGTTCCGGATTTAAACAATGCAGAATATGTTCAGACTTTAAAGGCACGTATGATGGACAGATTAAACTATGTTAAGAATCTGGAAACTGCTGAGGGTGGATTTAACCAGCTTCCGGCAGATGCTCTGGCTGCAATTCAGAAAGTGGTTGATGAGCTGAATTAATAATTGAAAAATTATAATTTAAGAAATATTTGAAACAAAACCCCTGTACGGATAGTGAATATTATCGGTACAGGGGTTTTTCAATAAGGTAATCTGAGTTATTCATGGCTGTTCAGCAACACAGAGGAATAAAACATACCATCTTTTTGTTCTGTCCGGTATATACCGTTATAGCGTCTGACAATGTATTTTACGGATTCGATACCGATACCCGTTCCTTCGTGTTTTGAGGAAAGGAAAATGCCATCACTGTTTTGTTTTAATTCACCTTCGAATGTGTTATCAATGGTAAACAGTATGGTTTTCCCCTCTGATTTTCCGTGAATGATAATTTTCCGTTCTCCGTTTGTCTGGGCATTACAGGCATCAATGGCATTTTCCAGAAGGTTGCCAAGTATAACGGAAAGATCATTTTCGGCAATTTTCAGATATTCCGGAATATCCACATATACGGTAAATGTAATCCGGTTTTCTTTTGCCTGCTGTGCAAAATGGAGCAGCAGAAGATTTACAATATAGTTCCGGCAGAACACAATGGAGCCGTCATCTGGCAGGGAATTGCAGTAGTTAGCCAGATAATCCTTCAGTTTGTCAATTTTTCCTGCCTGCAGATAGCCATTTATAACGGCGATATGATGTTTGATATCATGTCTGGCTTTCCGTGTTTCCTCAATTCGTTCTTTTAAGCTGCTGTACTGTAGATTTTCCAGGGCAAACAGGTGATTTTGCAGTTCCAGTTCCATATTTATATCGTATTCCCGGATCAGACAGACTACAATATGATAAACAAGAAATTCTCCCAGATTGATTAACAACAAAAAAACGGTGTATTGGGGCTGAAGAGCTATTTCCAGACCGGACGTTGTATTACCGTAAATGTAGCTGTACTGTATGAGATAGAAAGTTGCGGGAATCAGCCATAAATACCACCATGAAATATGAATATTATCCCGTCCGACAGCATCCGTGTAAAATTTACGAATATACAAAAACAAAGGAATCAGTACCAGAAGCTGTATGGTAAACATAAGAGCGGAATAGGACCATCGGTTTTGTTGTAATGCCTGTTCGGGAAATAAAAATCCTTCCAGACATTTAGAACTGACCACTACAAAATTGGCAATGTTTGAAATCAGAAGCAGGGTAAATAATGTTTTTCCGGGGTGTACCCTGACTGCGCCAAAATAAAATATGAAATATATGGTGGTGCTTGCAATTGTGAGCAGTCCTTTATGAGAAGGGAGCAGAAAAGCAACGCACAGTCCGATTCCGATTTGGATAAATATTATAATGGTAATCAGAAGAACCGTCAGCCGCATGGAATGACGGAGGTTTTTGTGAAACGGATAAAGTGCTATCACCAGGTATGGCAGAAAATTGAGGATGGAAAATAAAACCACTTCGGCTATTCTGTAAAGGGGAGGCATTATTCCGTCACCTCATTTCTTAAACGTTCAAAACGAAAGTTTGTGTAGATTTCCAGAACCTCTTTCTTTTTTCTGCGGCTAATGGGAACCGTACAGCCGTTACTTAATAAAAAAACATTTTCATTTTGCTCAACCACTTCATAAAAATTTACAATTACACCTTTGGAAGTGATACAGAAATATGGGTATTCCATAAGCAGTCGTTCAAATTCTGTTTGTGTGATTCTGGTGCGTATGTTTTCTCCTTTTTTGTTATAAATGGTAACAATATGATTGGTATATTCCGTATAAAGAATATTGCGTAATATAATGTTTTGTCCGTCAGGAAGGAAAACAGAACGTCTGAGTTCATATTCTTCCATGTTTAATCGTTGGAACATATCGGAAATATTCTTTTCAGAATAAGGTTTCCGGAGATAGTAATTGGCACATACTTCATAGCTTTCACTGGCGAAAGAGTTGCTGGAAGTACAAAATACCAGACGGACTTCTTTATCTGTCTGGCGGATTCTTCGGGCAACATCGATACCAGAAAGATTGTCCATGAAAATATCCAGAATAATCAGGTCGAATCTGCCATATGTCAGGTTTGTCAGAAATGTTTCACCATTGGGAAAGCAATCAATCTGATTTTTAAAGTATCCGGCCAAAGCCAGCTGTCTGGCTATTATACCGGAAAGGCGGTCAAGTTCTTCCTGCTCGTCATCTACAAGAGCTATTCTCATGATATACCTCCTGATTCATATAAAAATCATATTAATAATACTGTAGAATGCTTAAAAAGACAAGTTTTCTTTAACAACCATTTGGGTAAAAAAACAACCGTTTAGGTAATATGCATTGTAAAAACGGATTTCTGTTTTACTAAGAATAGGCGGGTAATTGGCATTCCGGATATAAAAAATTATTTATGAAAATTTCACTTTGCACATTCACCTATATGTGGTAGAATATATTCTATATGGCAGAAAAGTAATTATATTACTATTAAAATATAAAAGAGGAGAGATTATGCCATCCACACAGAATAATTATGAAGAAGCAGTTCAGGAAAACATAGTAGACCATATGGAGAAACTTCAGAAAGATGAACGCAGAAAACGCATTAACCTCTATAAAAAGGTTATAATTTATACAATGGCAGCAGTGATTCTTCTTTCTATAATACTATGGATTGCCATACTGTTTAAAATGAATCAGATTGACCAGAGAATTGATAATATTAGTCTGACAATTGTTGAAGATATATGGAGGACCTTAGGATGAGTTTTTTAAAAGATTTTAAAAGTGAAATATCACAGGCTGTAAATGAGCTTGTAAGCAGTGATGAAACTGCCAGAGAAGAAGAGACGGCTGAAGGTCAGAGTGACGTTGAAATTAAGATTCAGGAAGAGGAAGAAGATATGGCAAAGCAGTCAAAGAACAAAATAATTGAAAATGATGAAATAACTGCAACAGAAGCACAGGAGGATGAAATGGTTAATACACTGGATGATTCGGTGTTAGAGGGAAACATTGACATGGATATGTTAAACGAATTGTTCGGTAGCGATGACAGTGATACGGAAGAAACGGACAATGAAACAGAGGATAGTTCTCCGGATTCTGGTTTTGACAGGGAACTGGAACTGGAGTTGGAAAAAGAATTGACAGAGGAACCGGAGGAGGCGCAGGAAATGAATGAAGAAAAGATGAAAGAAGCAACTAAGGCGGCATTAAGAGGTGAAAAGCCGATTTATGAGACGCCGTTATTTGAAGAGGAAGAAGAAACATTTTCTCTGGTATCTGAAGAGGTAGCGGAAGTAACCAAGGGAACCATGATTGATGGTAATATTATTTCAGAAGGTTCCATGAATGTATACGGTAAGATTAAAGGAAATGTTTCCTGCCGTGGGAAACTGGTAGTGGCAGGAACTATCGTGGGTTCTTCCAGAGCTGCGGAAGTATTTACAAATAACGCCAAGATTGACGGAGATGTTACTAGCGACGGAAGTATTAAAATCGGAAACGGATCTGTTATCATCGGAAATATATATGGAACTTCAGCAGTGATTGCCGGAGCGATACAGGGCGATATTGATGTGCATGGCCCGGTAGTTGTTGATGGAACGGCAGTGGTTCAGGGAAATATACGTTCACGCTCCGTACAGATTAACAACGGCGCTGCAATTGAAGGTATGATTTCGCAGTGCTATGCGGATATCGACTACGCTGCATTGTTTGATAAGACGTTCAGCAAGCAATAAGATATCTTTGAATTATAGTACGGAAATGGAGAACATTGGAATATGAACAGGTTAAACAGAGTGTTATTAAAACTCAGCGGTGAAGCACTGGCAGGAGAAAAAAAGACAGGATTTGATGAGCCTACCGTAGTGGGGGTAGCCAGACAGGTAAAAGAACTGGCAGAACACGGAACACAGGTGGGAATCGTTATCGGCGGAGGCAATTTCTGGAGAGGCAGAACCAGTGAAAAAATTGACAGGACCAAGGCGGATTCCATCGGAATGCTGGCCACGGTCATGAATTGTATTTATGTTTCTGAAATATTCCGGACGGAAGGAATGGAAACGAAAGTATTTACACCCTTTGCGTGCGGTACCTTTACCAGTCTGTTTTCCAAAGATCAGGCGATAGAGTGTCTCAGTAGCGGCACCGTATGTTTTTTTGCCGGTGGAATCGGTCATCCCTATTTTTCCACAGATGTGGGTATGGTACTGCGGGCTGTTGAAATCGAAGCGGACTGTATTCTTGCGGCAAAGGCGATTGATGGTGTATATGACAGTGACCCGGTGAAAAATCCTTCGGCAAAAAAATATGACAGACTGTCCATTCGCGACGTGGTAGAGCAGAGGCTTGGAGTTATTGATTTGGCAGCATCAGTATTGTGTATGGAAAATAATATGCCGATGAAAATCTTTGGCCTGAATGAGGAAAACAGCATTATCCGTGCAGTCAGCGGTGATTTTACGGGAACGGTCATTGATTAAACCGATTAGCACTGAATAAACAATTTAAATATATCGCAGATAAGATGGAGGATAAGATGGAAGAGAAATTGACGCAATGTGAAGAAAAAATGGAAAAATCAGTGGAAAATTTATATAGTGAGTATTCTGCAATCCGGGCGGGAAGGGCAAACCCTCATGTATTGGATAAGATTACCGTAGATTATTACGGAACCGCTTCTTCGATTCAGCAGGTTGCCAACGTATCCGTACCAGAAGCAAGAATGATACAGATTCAGCCATGGGAAGCAAGTCTCATCAAAGAGATTGAAAAAGCGATTCTCTGTTCTGACTTAGGTCTGACACCCACCAACGATGGCAAATGTATCCGGCTGGTATTTCCGGAACTTACGGAAGAGAGAAGAAAAGAACTGGCAAAAGACATCAAGAAAAAAGGTGAAAATGCCAAAGTTGCCGTAAGAAATATCAGAAGAGATGCCAACGACTCCTTTAAGAAATCAAACAAGTCCGGCGAAGTATCTGAGGATGAATTAAAACAGCTGGAAGACAGGATTCAGAAGCTGACAGATAAATATGTGGCAGAGATAGACAAAGCAGTAGATGAAAAAACAAAGGAAATAATGACCGTATAATAAAATAATATGTATCGTTATGCTGTGAAGGGGAGGCTTTACATTGTGAAAGCAATCCCTTTTCCCTTATTACTTATGGAGGTTTTATGGCGAAAAAAGAAAAAACCGAAACTATGAATATCCCCAGACATGTAGCCATCATTCTGGATGGAAACGGCAGATGGGCTAAAAAAAGACTGATGCCGAGAAACTACGGTCATGTACAGGGGGCTAAAACGGTGGAACAGATATGTGAAGATGCGGACAGCTTAGGAATCAAATATCTGACGGTCTATGCATTTTCCACGGAGAACTGGAATCGTCCGGAGGAGGAAGTTTCCCTTCTGATGAAGTTATTGAAAAACTACCTGAAAGATTGCGTGAAACGTGCAAACAATAACAATATGAAAGTCAGGGTCATTGGTGAAAAGTCCCGTTTAAGTGAAGATATCAGAAGCAGGATTGAAGAACTGGAGAAGAGTTCTGCAGGCAATACGGGGCTTAATTTTACCATTGCATTAAATTATGGCAGCAGGGATGAAATGATCCGGGCCATGCAGGCCATGCTCAGGGATGGCAGAGAGGGCAGGCTGAATCCGGAGGAACTGACGGAGCAGACTGTAGCCGGGTATCTGGATACAGCCGGTATTCCGGATCCTGATTTATTAATCCGTACAAGCGGAGAGGAGCGGTTGTCCAATTTTCTGCTGTGGCAGATGGCATACACGGAATTTTACTTTACCGATGTATTGTGGCCGGATTTTAATAAAAAGGAATTGATTAAGGCGATTGAAATATACAATCAGAGAAATAGAAGATATGGGAAAGTAGAAGAGGTGTAATATGTCGGCGATAAAAAAACTTATGACCAGGTCTTTTCTGGAAAGAACCGTCAGCGGGATTATTCTGGTTGTGATAGCTCTTGTTACCATTATTCTTGGAGAAGATGTGCTGTTGGTTACCATTGGTGCTGTTTCGCTGCTGGGATTTTATGAACTGGCAAAAGTATTCGGAATGGAGAGGAAACTGCCGGGAATTCTGGGATATCTGGCAACTGCTGCATATTATGCATTGTTACGGATGGATTTATCTGAATATCTCCTGCTGTTTTTTATTCTGTATCTCATCGTTTTACTGGCAGCTTATGTGTTTACATTTCCGAAGTTTTGTGCAGATGAGATAATGGCAGTCTTTTTCGGAATGTTTTATGTCGTATTGATGTTATCCTATATTTATCAGGTTCGGGGTATGGAAGACGGTAAATATGTGGTATGGCTAATATTCCTATGCTCCTGGGGATGCGATACCTGTGCCTATCTGGTAGGCGTAATGTTCGGAAAACATAAGATGGCTCCGGTATTAAGTCCGAAAAAATCCGTGGAAGGCGGTATCGGCGGTGTGGCAGGAGCCGCATTGCTGGGATTTGTATATGCATATATATTTCAGGAACATATTTCTCTGGAAAATCCCATGATTCTGTTTCCGGCGGTATGTGCAGTGGGAGGTTTGATATCCCAGATTGGTGATCTGGCGGCATCGGGAATTAAAAGAAACCATGAAATTAAGGATTACGGAAAACTGATACCGGGTCATGGAGGAATTTTAGACAGATTTGACAGCGTCATAATTACTGCACCGATTATTTACTATTTTATCACAATTCTGGGATAAAATAATATGGCAGGAGGCGAGAAGGTTGAAATATATTTCAATACTGGGGTCAACAGGCTCCATTGGAACACAGGCACTGGAAATTCTGCGGGAAAACCAGGATTTAAAGATTGCGGCTCTGGCGGCGGGAAGCAATACCGAATTGCTGGAGCGGCAGATTCGGGAATTCCTGCCGGAACTGGTCTGTATATTTGATGAATCCAAAGCGGCGGAGTTACGGCTGGCGGTCAGAGACCTGGATGTGAAGGTGGTTTCCGGAATGGAAGGGTTGATTGAGGCGGCGGTGATACCAAAAGCAGATATGGTATTGACGGCAGTTGTGGGAATGATTGGAATCCGTCCGACAATTGCTGCGATTCAGGCAGGAAAAGATATTGCTCTGGCAAATAAGGAGACCCTTGTGACAGCAGGGCATATCATAATGCCTCTGGCGAAAGAACGGCAGGTCAGGATTCTGCCAGTGGACAGTGAACACAGCGCCATCTTCCAGTCACTGCAGGGAAATAAACAGGAGCAGGTGGAGAAAATCATTCTTACGGCCTCCGGCGGTCCGTTCAGAGGCAGAAAAAGGGAAGATTTGAAAGATGTAACCGTGCAGGAGGCTTTAAATCATCCCAACTGGTCCATGGGAAAAAAGATTACTATAGATTCTGCCACACTGGTGAATAAAGGGTTGGAAGTTATTGAGGCCAGATGGCTGTTTGATGTGGATTTTGATAAGATTGACGTGGTGGTGCAGCCTCAGAGTCTGATTCATTCCATGGTGCAGTATGTGGATGGCGGTATTATGGCACAGCTTGGAACACCGGATATGAAGCTTCCGATTCAGTATGCATTTTATTATCCGGACCGGAAGACGCTGAATACCCAACGGGTGGATTTTGCAAAGCTTGGAAGTATTAGTTTTGAAACACCGGACGGAGATACGTTTCGTGGATTCCAGCTGGCTTACCGGGCCGGACGGGCAGGCGGAAGTTTACCCACTGTATTTAATGCGGCTAATGAACGGGCGGTCAGCGAATTTTTAAAAGGAAATATCCGGTTTTTGGAAATTGCGGAAATTATTGAATACGCCATGGAAAAACATAAAAAGGTGGAAAATCCTAATCTGAATGAGATTCTAAAGGCGGAACAGGAAGCATATGAATCAGTAAGAGAGCGCATGCAGGCGTCCGGAAAGGGTTAGAGAATGAGTATAATTTTATCTTTAATTGTATTCAGTGTATTGGTACTGATACATGAATTTGGACATTTTTTGTTGGCGAAGAAAAACGGAATCGGTGTAACGGAATTTTCTCTTGGCATGGGGCCGAGGATTGTGAGTTTTACCAGGAAAGAAACGAAATATTCATGGAAACTCATACCGTTCGGCGGTTCCTGCATGATGGTGGGGGAAGATGAGGATGATAACAGTGACAATTCTTTTAACAGTAAGTCGGTATGGGCCAGAATATCCGTTATAGCCGCAGGACCGATTTTTAATTTTATTCTTGCATTTGTACTGTCCATTGTAATCATAGGAATGGAAGGATGGGATCAGTGTTCCGTGGTGCATGTGGCTGAAGGTTCCGGTGCAGAAGCAGCTGGACTGCAGGAAGGTGATGTTATCAAAGAATATGATGGAAAAAAAATAGTGATATCCAGAGACCTGTGGTTATATCAGTATATGCATTCCACTACCGGGAAGGATATTGATATTACTTTTGAGCGTGACGGGAAGGAGCATAAGATTCAAATGCCGGCTACGGAACGCTACAGTATGGGCGTTTCATATTATGATACTGCAGATCCGTGTAAGACAACGGAAGTAGTAAAAGGCAGTGCCGCAGACCAGGCAGGAATCAAACAGGGGGATATTATTACGTCTATCGACGGAAATAAAGTGGCAAGCGGTTCCGAGTTAAAAGAATTACTGGATCAGAAGCCTTTGACCGGTGAGCCGGTAGAAATTACCGTGACCAGAGATAAGGAAACTCTGACATTTACCATGACGCCAACCAAAGCGTATTCTACTGGTTTTAATTTCAGTATGTACAGAGTGGATGCTTCTCCGATTCAGACATTGCGCTATAGTTTTACGGAACTTCGTTATGATATGGAATCTACATTAAAGAGTTTCTATATGTTGTTTACTGGTCAGGTGAGTACTGATGACGTATCCGGACCGGTAGGAATTGTAAGTATTGTAGGAGATGCCTATAAGGAGTCAAAAAGTGACGGAGCCAGGTATGTGTTTTTAAATATTGCATATCTGATTGTATTGTTCAGTGTAAACCTGGGCGTCCTGAATCTGTTTCCGTTACCGGCACTGGACGGCGGCAGGCTGGTATTTCTGTTTATTGAGGCAGTCAGGGGCAAACCCATAAAGAAAGAGAGAGAAGCGATTGTTCATCTGGTAGGTATGGTGGTTCTAATGGTTCTGATGGTCCTGATTTTAATAAATGATATTGGAAAATTGTTATAAAAAATTTTTAGAAGAGACATACTTTGATATTGTCAGGAGAATGAAATGGTGAGAGAGCATACAAAGGTTGTGCGGATTGGCGACAGATATATCGGAGGCGGAAATGATATACTGATTCAGTCCATGACCAATACAAAGACAGAAGATGTGGAAGCTACAGTCAGTCAGATTAAAGAGCTGACTGTGGCAGGCTGTGATATTATCCGGTGCGCGGTGCCTACGATGGAAGCCGCCAGGGCAATCAGCAAAATTAAGGAGCAGATATCGATTCCGCTGGTGGCGGATATTCATTTCGATTATCGTCTGGCTGTTGCAGCCATGGAACATGGCGCAGATAAGATACGGATTAATCCGGGTAATATCGGGGACCGGTCAAAAGTACAGGCCGTTGTGGATGTGGCAAAAGAGAAGGAAATACCCATTCGTGTGGGTGTAAACAGCGGTTCTCTGGAAAAAAATATTTTGGAGAAATATGGAAGGGTGACAGCGGAAGGTCTGGCAGAAAGTGCATTGGATAAAGTACGTCTGATTGAATCCATGGGATATGACAATCTGGTCATCAGTATCAAGTCTTCGGATGTTATGATGTGTGTTAAGGCTCATGAACTTATAGCAGGACAGACTTCCTATCCTCTGCATGTGGGAATTACCGAGGCAGGAACTCTGTATTCGGGCAATATTAAATCATCGGTGGGTCTTGGCATTATATTATATCAGGGTATCGGCGATACCATACGGGTGTCTCTGACCGGTAATCCGGTAGAGGAGGTCCGGACGGCGGAACTGATTCTTAAGACACTGGGAATACGCAGCGGAGGAATACAGGTGGTATCCTGTCCTACCTGCGGACGGACCCGGATTGATCTGATTGGACTGGCCGGTCAGGTAGAATCCATTGTGACAAAATATAAAGGGGATTTAAAGGTGGCTGTCATGGGCTGTGCGGTTAACGGACCGGGAGAAGCAAGAGAAGCGGATCTGGGAATTGCCGGCGGACATGGGGAAGGTCTGATTATAAAAAAAGGTGAAATCATCCGGAAAGTACCGGAGCCGGAACTGCTTTCCGAATTTGAAAAGGAACTGGAACAGATGGCAGAAAAAGTGAAATGACGGCAGGATGGTAAGCGGATATGGAACCAAAGAATTTTTTAGAAGTATTTTCCACATTGCAGTTAAACCGGGAACTGACAGGAATATTCGGCAATGTGATGGTAAAACGTGTGGTAAATAACCGCACAAAAAATTGTATTCGTATATATATTGACAGTGACCGCCTGATTCAGAAAGAGGCGGTCTTTAAAGTGGAACGATGTATTGAAAAACTGTTTGCAAGGCAGGGGGTACGGATTAAAATTATTGAACAGTTTCATCTGTCGGCACAGTATAATCCTGAAAATCTGTATGAAGCTTACCGGGATAGTATTCTGAAGGAAATCTATCATTACAGCCGTATGGAATATAGTATCCTGAGCCGGGCGGAAGTATCGTTTCAGGAAGATATCATGGTGTTAAAGGTGCCGGAAACGGTTATTTCTACCGTAAAATCGGGGGAACTGAAGCGGATACTGGAAAAAATTTTTAACGAGCGATGCGGGATTCCCATAGAAGTGAGATATGAATATCTGGAGCCAGAGCAGAGCCGGTATGCCAAACTCAATGAAATTCAGATGGAAAACGAGGTGGCAGCTATTGTTGCCAGAGTAGAGGAGAAGATTCAGGCTTCGAAGAACAGAAATCCTGAAATGGACGGAGAGAAGGCATCCGGAGGAAAGATAAATCCTGCAGGCAGCAGACCGGCAAAAGGAAATACCGCAGGCAGGGAGGTTTCCGCAGGAACCAGTGATTCCTTCAGAAAAAAAGAAGGAGGGTTTCAGAGAGGTTACCGGCGCTCCGATAATCCTAATGTTATTTTTGGACGTGAATTCGATACTCCGGCCATGGAGCTGAAAGATATTGACGGGGAAATGGGTGAAGTAACGGTACGAGGGCAGATTCGTCTGGTGGAGGAGCGGCCAATTAAGAATGAGAGGACAATCTTAAGTGTTACCATTACCGATTATACGGATTCTATTGTGTTTAAAATGTTTGTCCGGGATGAAAATCTGGAGGAGCTGCGGGGAAATCTGAAAAAGGGTACATATATCAAGGTAAAGGGTATTACGGTTCTGGATAAATTTGATAATGATCTGGTCATCAGTTCGGTGAATGGGATTATGAAGACCACGGATTTTTCGGTGAAGCGTATGGATAACAGCGCCGAAAAACGTGTGGAACTGCATTGTCATACAAAACTCAGTGATATGGACGGCGTGGCAGATGCAAAATCCCTGATTGCCCGGTGTAAGGAATGGGGACATACAGCCCTCGCCATTACCGACCATGGCGTAGTACAGGGATTTACTGAAGCCTGGCATGCACTGCAGAAGCTGGAAGGAAAATTCAGTTTTAAGGAGCCTTTTGATTTTAAGGTGATTTACGGAGTGGAAGCGTATCTGGTGGATGATTTAAAGGAGATTGTGGTTCATTCTAAAAATCAGTCTTTAGATGATGATTATGTGGTGTTTGATCTGGAAACCACCGGATTAAGCGTACGGAAAAATAATATTATTGAAATCGGTGCGGTAAAGGTATCTGGCGGCAAAATTGTGGACCGGTTCAGTACATTTGTCAATCCAAAGGAACCAATCCCTTTTCAGATAGAAAATCTGACGGGAATAAGTGACAGCATGGTTATGGATGCACCGGAAATCGAGGAGGTATTACCGGAATTTCTGGAGTTTGCCAAAGATTGTGTACTGGTGGCCCACAATGCGGAATTTGATACGGGATTTATTATCAATGAGGCGGAAAAACAGAAGCTGCCTCATGATTTTACCATTGTGGATACGGTACCGCTGTCAAGAATCCTGATTCCACAGATTAGTAAATTTAAGCTGAATAATGTGGCAAAGGCATTGAATGTTTCACTGGAAAATCATCACAGGGCGGTGGATGATGCCGGATGTACCGCAGAGATATTCGTGAAGTTTGTAAAGATGTTAAAAGACCGGGATGTCTATACACTGGACGAACTGAATGAAATGGCAAGCGTTTCTGTGGAAAATATAAAGAAACAGCGTTCTTATCATGCCATTATACTGGCCGTCAATGAAACCGGCCGGGAAAATCTGTATCGTCTGGTTTCAGATTCCCATGTCACTTATTATCACCGATGGCCCAGAGTACCGAAAAGCGATTTTTTAAAACACCGGGAGGGTCTGCTTATTGGTTCCGCCTGTGAAGCGGGGGAACTGTATCAGGCGATTCTGGAGGAAAAGGGAGAAGAAGTAATCGCCGGACTAGTGAATTTTTATGATTATCTGGAAATCCAGCCCCTGGGCAATAACCGGTTTATGATTGAAGATGAAAGACATGAAAATATTCATTCCAATGAAGATTTGATTGAAATCAATAAGAAAATCGTAGATTTGGGAAATCAGTTTAACAAAATGGTGGTGGCCACCTGTGATGTACATTTTCTGGACCCCCAGGATGAAGTGTACCGAAGGATTATTATGGCCAGCAAAGGGTTTAAGGATGCAGATGACCAGGCGCCGTTATATTTAAGAACCACCGAAGAGATGCTGGAGGAGTTTAAGTATCTGGGAAGCGAAAAAGCTTACGAGATTGTAGTGACCAATACCAATAAGATTGCGGATATGGTGGAAAATATGTTTCCGGTCTGCCCGGATAAATGTCCGCCGGTTATTGAGAATTCCGACCAGACCCTTCGGGATATCTGTTATAATACCGCCCATGAAATGTATGGGGAACATCTGCCGGAAATCGTTGTGGAGCGGTTGGAAAGAGAATTAAATTCCATTATTTCCAATGGATTTGCGGTAATGTATATTATTGCCCAGAAGCTGGTGTGGAAATCCAACGAGGATGGTTATCTGGTAGGTTCCAGAGGTTCCGTAGGCTCTTCCTTTGTGGCCACCATGGCGGGGATTACCGAGGTAAATCCGTTAAGGGCCCATTATTATTGTAAAAAATGTCATTATTATGATTTTGATTCCGAAGAGGTGAAGAAGTATGTAGGGGCTTCCGGCTGTGATATGCCCGATAAGGTCTGCCCGGACTGCGGGGAACAGCTGGTAAAAGCCGGGTTTGATATTCCGTTTGAAACCTTTCTCGGGTTTAAAGGAAATAAGGAACCAGATATTGATTTAAACTTTTCGGGTGAATATCAGAGCAAAGCCCATGAATATACAGAGGTTATCTTTGGCAAGGGCCAGACCTTCCGGGCCGGAACCATTGGTACGGTGGCTGATAAAACTGCGGAAGGTTATGTCCGGAAGTACTGCGAGGAGCGGGGAATCAGGAAGCGCCGGTGTGAGGTTACCCGGATTGCGGAAGGCTGTACCGGAGTCCGGAGGACCACGGGTCAGCATCCCGGCGGAATTATTGTACTGCCCATCGGCAAGGATATCAATACGTTTACACCAGTGCAGCATCCGGCCAATGATATGACCACCAAAACCGTTACCACTCATTTTGATTATCATTCCATTGACCATAATTTGCTGAAACTGGATATTCTGGGTCATGATGATCCAACTATGATTCGTATGCTGGAAGATATCACAGGATTGGATGCCAAAGATATTCCGCTGGATAACAAAGAGGTGATGTCGCTGTTTGCCGGAACCGAAGCTCTGGATATTACTCCGGAGGATATTGGCGGCTGTGAGCTGGGTTCCCTTGGAATCCCGGAGTTTGGAACGGATTTTGTTATTCAGATGTTAAAGGATACAAAACCGAAATCCTTTTCCGATTTAATACGGATTTCCGGACTGTCCCATGGTACGGATGTATGGCTGAATAATGCCCAGTATTATATTAAGAAAGGGGATTGTACCATTTCCACTGCCATCTGTACCCGCGACGATATTATGATTTATCTGATCAGTATGGGGCTGGATTCCGAGGAATCCTTTAAAATCATGGAGTCTGTCCGTAAGGGAAAAGGGTTGAAACCGGAATGGATAGAGGAAATGAAAAAGCATGATGTGCCGGACTGGTATATTGAATCCTGTCAGAAGATTAAATATATGTTTCCAAAGGCCCATGCGGCCGCTTATGTTATGATGGCTTACCGGATTGCATATTTTAAAGTTTTTTATCCACTGGCCTATTACGCCGCTTATTTCAGTATTCGTGCCTCGGCATTCAGTTATGAATATATGTGCCGGGGAAAAGAAAAACTGGAATATTTTATCGAGGATTTTAAAAAGCGGAAAGACAGAAAAGAATTATCCGCTAAAGAAGAAGACGTATTAAAGGATATGAAGCTGGTGCAGGAAATGTATGCCAGAGGATTTGAATTTGAACAGATTGATTTATTTCAGGTAGCGGCACGTAAGTTTCAGATTTTCGGAAACAGGATTATGCCGGCATTAAGCGCCATTGACGGTCTGGGAGATAAAGCTGCAGATTCCATTGTGGAAGCGGCAAAGGACGGACCTTTTTTATCCAAGGATGATTTCCGGATGCGGACAAAGGTCAGCAAAACCATTATTGATTTTATGGATGACCTGGGAATATTAGGTGATTTGCCGGAATCCAACCAAATATCACTGTTTGATATTATGAAGTAGTGTTGTTATCAGAATGGAGAATATTATGGAATACATAAGTCAGTCCGCTGCGGAACGCTTTGAGATTGCAAAGAATAAAATGTTAGGGGTTCCGCACGCCAGATATGGAATCGGAACCTTAAGTGAGAAGACGGTTCATGCCATTGTAAAGCATTATATGGAGCCGGATACGGATTATCATGAGATTCCGGTGGATGGTTATGTGGCAGATATCTATCGGGAAGGAACGATTATTGAGATACAGACTGCTAATTTTAATAAACTGAGAGAAAAACTGGAATGTTTTCTGAAAAATTATGAAGTTACGATTGTGTATCCCATTCCGCACATTAAATATCTGCGCTGGCTGGACGAAGAAACCGGATCGATTGGCGCCGGAAGAAAGTCTCCGAAGAAAGGAACTCCTTATCAGGCATTTAAAGAGTTATATCGGATCAAAAATTATCTGGCAAATGAACATCTGCATATCTGTCTGTTGCTGATTGATATGGAAGAAATACGGCTATTAAACGGATGGAGCCGGGATAAAAAGAAAGGCTCTACCAGATATGACAGGATTCCGATAAAACTTGCCGGAGAATTGAGAATTGACGAAAATGAGGATTATATGCAGATGCTTCCCATTGAACTGGGGGAGACTTTTACGGCAGCCGATTATGCAAAAGCCGCCCATGTAAGTCCGGGAATTGCCGGAGCCGCTGTTCAGATTCTGCGGCATCTGGATATTATACACATGATTGGAAAGAAGGGGCGGGCATATCTGTATGAGATTAATAGCAGCATTTAACCGGAACCGGGATTCATGGTTTTATTATTATCCCAGTAGTTTTTTCCATACCTGGGTACCTGCAATTCCATGCGGGTTCAGATTCCAGTATTTTTGAAAATGCAGGACGGTGTTGGTGGTGTTTAAGTCATAGATTCCGTGTAATTCACCAAAGTAAATTCCGTTTACAATCAGCATGCCCTGCAGTAATTTTACCAGGTTTCCGTTATTGCCCAGACGGATATGCATGTTCTTCTGATTTGTCAGTTTAATGGAATCCATGCCCCAGCAACCGGTGGCGGGAATACCGCCCATCCGCTGAAATGCCGTAATTGCCGCTTTTTTATCAGATTCATCAAAGGTATTATCCAGGGGAAGGTTTATTTTCAGATAAGAATTCAGCCATTTTGTGAAATCTTTAACGGTTGCACATGGAATATGGTTTCCGGGGGCCTGCACGGAACCGGCAGAACCAATGGATACGGACTGGCCGGTAATTCCGGTTACGATTGCTTTTGCCATATCGCCGGCGTTGTATAGACTGACATCGTCTTTGTCATCCACAAAACAACATTCAATTAATAAGGCTTCTGCCTTGGTGTTGGCAAGGACATATAAGTCTTTGCTTATTTTTATCCCCCGGTTTCGGAAACCGAGAGCAGATATACGTTCCAAAATGGTTTTGGCATAACGGGATGCGGCGCTGTCTGGATGATATATCCATATTTCTGTGCCGCCAATGCTGCCGTCTCCAACAGCATCGTTCCGGCCGGAATTAAAATGTATGCTGATATCCAGATCGACAGTATGGGAATTGCACTTTCCGACGATTTTTGTTAAGACGTCATACTGGCTGCTGCCGTTGTCTACGGTACAGTCGTAAACCGTATGTCCTAGTTCTTTTAGATATGAAATCACTTTATTTTTTACAAGACGGGCTTCCGTACTTTCTTTAAGCAGGCCAACTGCGCCGCAGGCGGTCCTGCCATCGGGATTGTGGCCGGCGTGAATATTGATTTTCATTTTATACCCATGCATATCACAGAACTGTCTGTGATACTGCCCAAATAAAAAGATTGAAAGCAGGGCAGTTTGCAAATGTTCCTTTCTTGTATTATTTCTTTCAATCTTACTGTTATATTAAATATCTTTATCATCCATGGATTCGGCTAAGACAAATGTAAGATTCATTTCCGTCTGATTTTCATCCGGCTGCTTTGTGTTGTCTAAAGCCATGTTTTTATAGTTTTCAATGACAGAACCATCATATTTTAATATCCGAATATCATTGACCGGGTGGATATGTTTTAATATTTCAGCATAAGGTACGGTATTCTGATAGATTGTCAATTGATTACCAATACAATTACAACTGATGGCATCAATTATGTGTTCATTTAATTTAATATTCATCTGCAAAGTTCCTTTCTCTTATTTATTGTTTGGTTTAAAAACTGTTTGCGATTTTTACACTGCATTCATCGGAGGCTTCTATAAATAAGAATCCAAAAGGATAAATGTCGATATAACATTGTAATGTGGCAGTATTGGTTCCCTGGGTGGTTTTATATGTTTCAATGGTTAAGCTGTTTCCGCCCATAGATTCGAAACTTGCAGTACCGGAAACGGTTGCATATTTTAGTATGGCAGTTCCGACTCCGGAAGAAGATGATGTATTGTGAAAGGCGGTTATTCGGATTAAATCTCTGGGATGACAGCCTGTTCCCTGAATGGTACATGGAAATGTAATAGTAACATGTTTTTGCTGTTTTGCAGTTGCACTGGCATTATAATATTTTGTAATACGCTGGCAGGAAGTAGGATTGATAGGAGTGTATCCAAGAGTGTCCCATTTTATATCAGAAGTTACGGCCATGATTCCGTTTTTATTTGGAACAGATATTGTACGGTTGGCAGTTAAAGAATTCTGGCTGTCATAAATAGATGCATAATATGAATTTTGTCCATAGAGCCGAAGAGCACCGAAAGAATTCTCTTCACTTTCCAGCGGTTCTGGATTTCCTAAAATAAGATAGGCCTGACCGGCTTTTGTGGTTGTACCGGTCAGAATCGAATAATGGATATTTTTGTTATCATATAATGAAGAATTATCGTTTGCCACGGCATTATATACCATGGTAGGATAAAATACTTTGGCAGAAGAAGGATTTATTTCACTGACTGATATTTTAGAAGCGGTTTCTGCATTTCCTTTTAACTGACTGGCAACAATCGTTCCGGTAGCGGGGATAAAATATAAGTCATTGGGAAGAGAGGAATAGGATGCCAGATTACCGTTACTTAAGGTACCGTCGGTGGTCAGGGTGCCAAGCAGCTTAAATTTATTGGAAGATTCGGCTGTTCCCATATAAATATTTTTTGGTATGGTAATGGTTTTCATATTTATATTTAAGACATGACCGGATTCGTCTCTTGTTACATTATCTATTGTAGTAAAACTGAAACTATTTGATGTTCCGGTATTCATAGAAGAAGCAGATGTGCTGTCATCTTTCAGAGTAATTTCCGGATGTGGGATTAAAAAATCTTCAAACCTGGTACCATTCCATTGGTAAATGGCAAGAATCTGATTATTTTCAGCGGTCTGTATCCAGATATCACCGGCAGTCATATCATCCGGTGGGGTATTACCTGTTTTTACCGTCTGTTTTCCTTCTATAATATAATTTTCCAAAGCCAGAATTGCATTCTGGATATTATTAATAGTAGAAGCTTTCAAAATGGTTTCGCTTAAAGTTTTTTCATTTTCGTTCCAATATGAATTCACTTCTGAAAAGTTTCCGCTTTCTATAGCGGTCTCCATCAGGCGGTTATATGTTCTTACAGTTTCAACGTTTTCCGTACTGATATCTACATAAGCTGCAGATAATAATTCTTTTATTTCATTTGGTAAAGTCATGGTTATTCCTCCTTAGGTGGTTAGTTCCGGATAAGCAGAGTAATATTTCCGCATTTCTATGGTTGTGGTAAAATCGGAAAATGAAAAAGATACCTTGTTAATCAGATAGGTATCTGTTTTCTTTGTCCGTTTGGATTTATATTTGATTTTTCTGTTTACATCAAGAAAGGGAATCAGAATGGTGGTAACGGTCAGGCCATCCGTAAACCTTGCAGATTTCCAGTTTTCATAGATGGCCCGCTGTCTTGCCAGGTCTGCAGTATAAATGTTCTCATATTCACCTCCCGACAAACAACAGTGGAGCTCCCCGCATTTTTCCACGGAAAACCGTGCATCGGGAATCCGGGTAATATGAATGTTATTACAATTAAATTGTTTTCTGTATGTTTCCATTTCTTCGGAAGCAGGCAGCGTATTGCGCAGGATATCTACGGCATGAACTTCAAAGGCACCGTAGAATATGGCATGCCATATGGAATTTGTGTCAGAATAGTTTGGTTTAAAGCAGTATCCGGTATTGTCAAGCAAATCGGCAACGGTTACCGGTGTACCGCTTGTGTAGTCCTGAATGAGATTCATATACTCTAAATCATTGATTTTTATTTGTACACGGTAGGAATTTAAGATATTCCTGCTGTACATGCCGGAGATATCCGGACAGGTAAATCCAATTAATTCATTGGAAATATAGGTATATGGCTGATTCTGATTTCCCTGTTCATCCGTAGCATAATATTCAATCGGTAATGCGATTTTTAGAATCCGGTTTTTGCTATCTGCAGTCAGGGCAGGAAGCGGACAGTAATGGTGGGTATCCAGTGATTTACCCCAGATTTCGGTTATATTTCTGATGGAAGTTAAATCATAACTGTCCTGCTCGGATATTACCAGTTCTTCCAGTACGGTTTCGTCAAACAGACAGCCTTCATCGGCTCCATTGGGAATTTCATCACAAATAAAAATTCCGTTCTCATCAAAATAAGTGTCATATCCGCTGTATAAATCCCTTAGGGTTGTGATGATTTCATATACGGAAGTACCGCAGTCAAAATTTAAGTCATAGGGAATCAGGCAGGGATAAGGATTGTCCTGGGTTGCTGTCTGAGTGGAACCGATACTGGCAATATTATATCCGGCTATACCGCCGAATTGCCGGAGACAGCTCTCCATTGCTCCCTGTATGGTATTCATTTCATTAAAAATTAAATATTCCTTTGCCTCATTACCCGTTACTTTTTTTGTGTATTTAAAACTGTAGGGTTTATCATTTTCCAGTTTATACAGACGGATGGGATTTAAATCGGAATCTACCAGTGGCAGATATCCCAGATTATTTACATTGATATAGACGGGAGGGGAATTTTTGGAAGAAGACGGTTGAAACTTCTTTGATATATGAATTGTAAATCCTAACAGAATATCGTCATTCCACATAGTGTAATGCTCATGGGTTAAAAGGAATCCTGCATAGTCGAATTGTATTATGTCAGTGACCACAGGGGTTACAGTGGCACCGGATTCAATTAAAACAGATTTGGCACCCCGGACAATTCCCCCCCGTTCCCCGTTGAGCAGACAGGTTAAATCACTGCATTCCAGAGATAATTCATTGGTATCTTCACTGTAATTGTAATTTGCATTTTTTAAAACAAAAATACCCAGCGGATACCATCGGATCTGCTTTGGTCCGTATTCGATTCCAATCTGTACACCGATTAATTTATCCAGCCATATTTTTTTATCCTCTCCGATTTCCAGTGAGGAATCTTTAACAAACAGGCTTAAACTTAAGGTCCGCCGGATATCGGAAGAAGCATCCATGCTGAAGCTTCCATCCGTAATTTCTCCTTCCAGATTTCCAATGGGTTTATAATTAGTATTGAGAACGGTTTTTTGTTTATCTGAAAACATATGATAGAGATAACATTTTACCAGAATTGTTTTGTGGTGTTCTTTTAAAATTTTTAAATCAGTCTGTGTAATTTCCATGTGTATACCCATAATCCTTTCGTTTAATTTTTCTTTCAACCGGTTAATCTGTTGAAAATTCAGTGGAAATAATACCATAATCCGCCAAAGCATCATAATCTTCAGCGTTTCCGATTTCCGTCCAGTTAAAGGATATGATTGATTTATCGGCATGTTCCGAACAGTCAATATCTATATTGTCATGGATTGCCACCAGCCATTTTCTGCCATCATACATTTTAAGCAGTTTTGGTTTTCCGTTGGTGAGAAATTGTATAAAATCCTCCTGATAGCGGCCTGCAGTTTCCAAATCGTAGACATCGCCCGAAGAGGGAAGAAATAATCCACTTGCGGTTCCGCTGCGGTAATTGGAAGATTTGCTGTTGAAGGAAAAAGGGTAGGGACTGCCAAGCGTTGTAATCAGGTTTGTTTTTACATTAATCTGCTGTGTGGCAGATGGTTCCAGTTGTGTGGCATAAGTAACAATCCGGTTTTCATTGTCAGAACCGGTAAGTACCAGTCCGTTAAATCTGGATGAAATGGTTTTCGTAAATGCAGCCCCTTCCACATTGTCGGATACAGCACATACAGAGTATTCATAGATGGTACTAAAGCCCGGGGTCCGGTCAGAAAAGGTAAAATGATAGGTATTGGCGGATTCATCATAGATGATTTCCTGGGAGGAAATTTTTCCGATGACTGTGAATTTTGTTGTAGAATCTCTTTGTTCCCGTCGTTTAATAGTAAAATAATTGGTTTTTCCAATCTGAAACTCAATATCGTTGGTTGCCAGGGTTCCGTTAAATTTGGACAATAATACGGTATTGTTATCCGATTCCGGCAGGATGGCCGGAGCATATTCATAATCTGCGCCACTGCATAATTTTAATGTATCGAAGATGCCTCCGGTCAGTGTAATTTTTGATATATTTATCATAGGCGCAGCAGCATTGATTTTCTGTGGATTTCCCATATAGGTATTACCAAGCAGCATGATATATCATTCCTCCTTTTCTGCAATTTTTAATCCGTAAAGATTGTTTTTCTTTTGTAACCATATGTTAATCGATTTATCACGGATGGAATCGGCATCCAGATGATTGCTTTCCACTAAAAGAATTTCGCCGGAGGGATTGTCGAAGACTTTTAATATCAGATAAAATTCCCGGCTCTGTACCTTCCGGATATAAGAGGAGCCGCCATATTGATAGGATTCTTTAGTTCCTTTTGGTACTGTATGGTATTCATAATTGTTTTTTACGGCACTGTGTATTTCAATTCTGTCGGTTGGTTTTTCCTGGGCGGACAGATCCAGCAATTTACAATTTTCGTAAACTGCTCTGCATTCTGTCTGTAAAGTAAAATCATTTTTAATATTGAATCCGCCCTGATAGGTTACAAATGCTCCGGGCCGGGTGATATCAACAGCGGTGTTGTCAGCCGTAAATGATATGTTATTGCTTTCACAGGAAACAGGAATAACGGTTACATCTATGGTGATGGTTCCGTCAGAATCCGACTGGCTGAGTTCAATTCCCTGCCGGATGCCGGGCCGGATAAAATCGGCATAGGCTGTAACGGAATATTCAAATGGAGTCTGATGAATGGTGGTTCCGTATAATCGGAAGGTATAGGTTTCGTTATCTTTTAATCCGTCGAATACATAGACAGAATCGGTAGAATATAATTCTTCGGATTGGTCAATCAGATTTGTTCCATTTGCATCCCAGACAGATAAGCGAAAGGAATGAACCGGTATTGCTTCTGCCTGATGATAATTCAGACCCAGGGTAACACAGGAAGAAGTGATGACCGGCAGGATTCCGTCAACGGAAACATCCGGGGCGGTATCGCAATACAGGATATGAGCGGAACTTTCCAGACTTTCATAGGCATTGTTTTTGACTTTTACGGTTATTTTATATTTGGTTCCATTGACTAGCGTATTTGCCGGAATTGGAATGGAACAGAGCATGCCGTTATGTTCTATGGTCTGAATGACGGCATTATCCTGATAGATGGTGAGGATTGCAGAAGTTATGGTAAAGGGTCCCTCCCATTTATAGTTAATCGTATATTCATTTGAAGCATCAAATCCCACAGTCCGGGACAGCACGGGTTTTATGTTTACGGTTGTCATGTTACACCTCCCTGGTTGATTGCTGGGATAACGCAGCAGAAGGATGGATGATATAGGAGCTGCCACCGGATAGTCTGCAGACAAGAACCTGGCTTCCGGTTGTTCGGATACAGCAATCCGGTATTTTGGATTTTGTACCGTTATATAACACGATATATCCTCCTGCATAGGAATCGACGATTGTTCCGGTATAGATGTCAGGCAGATTCATTCGTTCTATCTTTTTTTCCACCACTGTTTCAATGGCTTCCAGTATAATCCGGTTTATATTTATATTGTTCAAAGTCTGACCTCCTAAAAACAGGCTGTTCCTTTGGGAAAGAACAGCCCGGATAAATTATTTTTTGTTTGCAAATTGTTGTGCATCTAAACTAATGCGTTTTAATTCCTGAATAAATTTTTCTGCATCCTGACTGTTTTTAATGTTTGGCAAAGATACATTATCCAGTTTCAGGGATATATTTGTTATTTTATTGCCAGCGGCGGATGAAATTACAGAAATACTTTCCTTCATTCTGTCTGCCATATCTGCCAGATTTTGTTTCTGAAGGAAAGCGGGAAGTCCGCCTAATTGCATAAGATTGTTGTAAAAATCAAAGGAGCCGGAAGAGCTGCCAATGGAATGCAATCCTTCAGAGTATAAGTCGGAAGCTGTTTTTAAGGCTTCGGCAATTATACTTTCATAATTGTTTTTCAGAGTTCCGTTATCTGTGTAGATATTAAATGTTTCTTTTAATTCTTCCAGTATATCTGATATCTTATCCAGATGATCCACCATCTGTTCATAATAATAGTTGTCCAGGTTGTCCTGAGCCTCTCTGATAGCGGTTTGGTCGGATTCATATACCATACCAATGCCTTCCCGGTAGATGGATATGGTCTTGTTATCCTTTGCTTTTTGCAGGCTGGCTTCCAGTTTTTCCAGCTCCAGTGCTTTTTGTCTGGCATCATTTATTTCATTCAGTTTCTCTTTGACTTCGTTGAGTTTATCGATATAAAGGTCAAAAAAACGGTCCAGATATTCTTCCGCCTGAATTTCTGCCTGAAATTTTTTATCGGTTTCACTGGCAATCTTATCGATGTCACTGAAAAATTCTTCCAAAGTGGCAGGGTCTATGTTCAGCGTATAGGTAAAGTAGTTTTTTAACCGGCTGATATCTCCGGTTTCGATATACTTCCAGACTTTAGCCAGCTGTTTTTGCGTCAGCGTTGCCCAGTCCCCGTTGGTAAGTTTCTGATTTATCATTCCGGTATACAGATCAATGGATTCCTGTGCCTGATTTGCGGAAGAAACTGATTGGAAAATCAATTTTTCTAGTGCGGAAGGAGAAGCGGTGGTTCCATGTTTTTCTGCCAGGTTTATAAGTCCTTCCAGTTTGGATTTTACAAGATTTAATACGGAAGATAACTTTTCAATGGCGTTGAAGGGAATATTTTGTATGGCATTATTCCATTCCACCTGATCCGTTTTTGCCTTTAAAATTTTTTCATCAATTCCGGATAGTGTGGATTTTGCGTTTTTGTATTCTTCACTATTATAACTCCAAACACCGGATGTAAGATTTTTCTGAATTTGTGCATTTAGGGCTGCCCGCTGATGATTCAGCAGATTTTCCTGCTTTCTGCTGTTTGCAAGCAGTCGGTTGTAATCGGTCCGGGATTGTGTAACACCCAGTTTTTCTTTCAGGGAAAACTGTGCATTATAAAGGTTTGACTGTTCCGTCCATTTCGTTAATTCCGTGTCATAATAATTATTAATATGTTCCAGCTTCTGCCGGGCACGGTTTCTCTTGTTTGCAATATAGTCATAACGGTAGGATTCATAGTTATAGTCGGCTTCCTTTTTTGCTTTTAATGAGGCGTTATATTTATTTGCCTGGGCAGCAGAAGAAGCATCCATTTTTGCAATGAGAGAAGCCGGGATGGCAGTTCCGTTTTGTATACATTGTTGAATAATCTGTATATCATTTCCGTTTAAGGATTGAAAATTAATATGTTTCAGAAGGTTGGATTTTACACCATAAAAGGATTTTCCGATAGCAGCGGCGGCTTCCCTGTAAGCGGTAAGCTGCCGGTATTCGTTGGAATTTTCTTTATCCAGATATTTATTTTTAGAAGAATAAGAACCGGAATATTCCATTTTCTTTTCCAGTAAATCAAATTCTTCTTTCAGGAGTTCCGTTTTGGAAGCGGCTTTTTCAATTGGAAGATGATAGAGGGTTTTTGCATACTCTGCGGCAGACTGATTCAGTTCCAGAATAGAAGAATTGTTATCCTGAATACTTTTTGTGTATTCCTTCCATAAGTCCGTTCCAGCATCACAGTTTTTCCGCAGTTTTTCTAATTCCACATTTTGTGCATTTAAGTTTTGAATCTGTTTCCGGTTCAGATTCATTAATGCATTGTAGTCGGATTTGGAGCCATAACCGCCTATGGATTCCAGATAGTCAAGTTTCCTGGTATGGCTGTCGCTTTTGGTTTCTAAGGATTCATATTTGGAAACCAGCCGGTTATAGTCGGTTTCCGCAATGGTTTTCTTCCATTCCAGTTGGTCTGCAATGCAGGAGCGGATAGAAGAATCGATGTCCTCGATGGAGTCCATGACACTGGCGTATTCATCGGAAGTCTGTTCCAGTGTGGTCAGATAATTCTGCCACAGAGTTTTTTCAGCAGTGTAGCCCGCAATCTGTTGACCGGCATTTTGGATTAATCGCTGATAGTAGGCAGTGTTTACCAATTTCCCCCGGGAATTTTTGCTGTCAATGGTGTCATTCAATCGGTCGGCAGCGGCAGAAAGCCGGTTTTGCCGGGTTTGATAGGAAGCGGCTTGAATATCCATTTTTTCACGGATTTTTGCCTGTCTGTCATTTTTCAGTTTTACTTCCTGGTCAATGGCATCCAAATATTTTTCATACCATTCTTTGAATTCATTCACTGCATTGACAAGGTTTTCATCACTTAGCGTCTGTACACTGATTTCACCGTTGATTACTTTTTGGCGTAAGTTGTCGGCCAGAGGGATGCTATATGCTTTTTGAACATAGATGGCTGCGCCGGACTGATAGGTAGAAATCTGTTCGTCCAGACTGCGGAGTTCTTCATCAATTTTGTTCAGCTTGAAATGGGTGGATACATAGCCGGTAACGGAGTCTACCATGTTTTGAAAGTGACGCTGAAGACGGGTGATACGGGTTTCTATCCAGTTGAATATAGAATCGGCAGTAGATGAAGTGAAATCAGTAGTTGATGAATCAGAGTCATTTTTGTTTCCAAATATTTCATTTAGGGATTTATCCGTGGCAGTACCTGTTTGATTGATTAATTGCAAACTGGCCTCATAAACTTTTTTTGCTTCTTCTAATTCCTGTTTTGCCTGTTCGTCAAGATAATTATTTTCAGCTTCAATTTCTGACGAAGATTTTAATTCATTAGTAACGTTTTTCAGTTGGGAAAATATTTTTTTTGTGACAGATACAGCACCTGACAAAATTGTAAAATGTCCGGCTAATGAATCCAGGTTTCCGACAAGTCCATCGGATTGTGAACTAATACTATCACCAAGTTCTTTATTTGACCTTGTAAATGCATCCTGTTTAATTCGTGCAACTTCAGATTCATATTTGGTTAATGCCACGGTTTTTGCATTTTCAATCTGAATTTTAGTCAGATTGGCAAAAGCCGTTTGGTTTAAACTTAATGTTCCGTTTTGATTTACAAGACAGGCAAGATATTTGCTGTCCATATTAAGCAGAGATTGTATTTGATCAATAGTTATATATCCATTTTCATTGTAAGTAGCAATTGTATCATTTAAGGTATTGTAATTATTCTGTAAGGAATCAAATGCTGAATTAACACCATCTAATTGTGCTTTTAGTTTTACTGTTTCTGTTATTGAATTCTTTATTACTTTGGCAAAAGCACTGTCATCAATACCCGCTTTGGACATCATTGTGTCTGCATAGACTTCGGATATTTTTAACAGTTCGTTTTGTAATTCATCAACGGAAGAAATATGCTCCCAATCAATAGATACTTTGTCACCGAATTGAGAAATGGCAGAGTTAATGGTGGATATGGAAGATAACAAATCGCTGGAATTGTAATCGCCGGAATAAAGGGTTGCAAGTGCAGAGGAAAGAGAAGAAGTGGAAGAGGTGAGAGAGTCCATATTCTCTTTTAATAATTTAATAGAATTAAAAAGAGTGGAATTCATATTTATCATGCCTGCTTGTTCCACATCTTTACCCATATTGTTGTAAAAGTTTTCAAGAATGCTTTTGAGCATCGGATATTGATTTTCTAATTCGTTAAACTGAGTTATTATTTGACTGTATAAGGCATCGGAATCAACAGATTCATCAAAGAGCGAATTATAGTATTGATTGATGAGTCCGGATAATTCATCATTATTCATTATAGTTTCAATTGCTTGTTGAATACCTTCCAAATCGGAAGCATATCCGCCTTCTACAAGACTTTGAATCATCGCATTTAATTCTTCTGTGGAAAATATACTTTCTGAATTGTCAAAAATACCAGAATCTTTAAAAATTTCTTGTACATTTTGAGTTTGCTTATCAAAATATTTCTGCATTTCTTTATCAGAAGGAAGACCAAGCAAAGCATCCATATTAGCAACATCTATTAAATTGCTCCAGATTTCTGCATCTGACATATTTGGGTACCCATCTTTATTATCTCTTCCAAATCCATTTTTTTTAAGAATATCGTATATTTCCTGTAGAGTTAAGGATTCGGAATCTAAGTCACCCAAATATTCGCCAAACCTTACTTGTAAAAAAGAGTAATCTTTTTTATGTATTTTTTGTTTTGAATAATGGCTGAGTTTATAATCTCTTCCGAATGTATTATCAATTTTTTGATTATTAAAGATATTTTTTTGTGCAGTTATTTTTAATTCTTCCTGTCTTAATTCTTTTATCCGTGCAATTCTGTCTTTAATTTTTTGGTTGGCAATATCATAAGCTCCAGATTCATTGTTCAGTAATCCTGGAGTATATCCAATCAAATTATTTAAATCACCCTGAATTTTTGCAAGCTCTTCTTTGTTGTTTTTTGCTTCCTTTAATTTTTCCTGTAAACTTTCCAGGGAAGATATTTCATCATCATAATTTTTGATATTTTCTTTGGCAGTATCTACGATTTTCTGTTGCTTTGCGATGTATTCTTCGTTGGATTCCGTCAGGGCATCATAAATTTTTACTGCAGCAAATGCGGCAACGGCAATTCCGGCCATGGCGGTTAAAACAGGATGCGCAGCAACTAAGCCTTTGAATGCTAAACCAAGTTTTTTTAATGAAGCAGAGAAAACATTGGTTGAAACGGTGGCTCCTGCCTGAGAAGCGGCAGTTTGGTTAGTGGCTGTGATTTGAGCTAATTCTGCTGTGGTGGTTTCAAGGGTTGCGCCAGTAAGTCCTTTTGCAGATAAGATTGCTTCAATTTGGGTTTCATCTAGTTTGGTTTGGGCAATAGCCATTTTTAATGCTTCTGTGGAATATTCTTTGGAGGCTGAGGTTAATTCAACTAATGCATCTTCAGATGAGATTGTATTATTATTTACTATACTATTGATTTTACTGAAAGCATTTAAAGACTCTCCTTTAGTTTTAAATTGCGTAGTCAAAGTTGTTATAGTATAATAATTATAAAATAGATTAGGAGGCATTATTAGTTATGGATGTAAAAAGTATATTGAGAATATATAATAATGAAAAATTATGGCGTTTGCTAAAAAAGTTAATAAGAGAAAACCAAAAAGAAGAAGCTATGCATTATATAAAAAAATATTGCAAGTGTGATGAAAATATGGTAAAAGATTTTTTTGAAATTTTTAGCAAGTTGTGTATGTTAGAAAAAAATGAAGCATTTTTGACATTGAATGAACCTGTTAGAGAAAAACGAACAGAGGAAGCAATGGATTATATTCAAACATATTGTAATTGTGATGAAAATATGGCTAAAATGCTTTTGGATTGTTATATCGAGAGACTTTTTTATGATATATATCATCCAACCCCTCAATCACTGGCAGAAGCTGCACATAATAATCAGATAGCACAGGATTGGTTGAATAAACCAAAATGTCCAATCTGCAATTCTACCAATCTTGCGAAAATAACCGCCACAAGGAAGATTGCCAAAATGGCGGCCTTTGGAATCTTTGGAATGGGAGATAATGGAAAGACGTGGAGATGTAAAAATTGTGGAAGTAAGTTTTAGAATTATTTTTATAAAAGATTCTTATATATTAGATTATATAGATTTGTATTATGTCAAATGTGGTTTAAACTATAGTTCAATTATTACAATTTTATAAATAGATAAAATAAATAAGAAAGAATAGAGGTATTATGATGGATATGAAAAATATGTTAAGAAAATTAGAAGATAAGGAGCCATGTTATGCACTATATGGTTTTATGAAAGCCAAACAAAAACAGGAAGGAATAAATTATATTCAAACATATTGTAACTGTGACGAAGATACAGCAACAATCCTTTATGATACATTTTATGAGAAGTTTTATGCTCCTGTATTTGAACCTAAATTATCACAAGAAGAAATAATCCGAAATAATCAGATAGCTTAGGATTTGTTGAATAAACCAAAATGTCCAATCTGTAATTCTACAAATCTTGCAAAAATAACCGCTACAAGGAAGATTGCCAAAATGGCAGCTTTTGGAATCTTTGGAATGGGGGATAATGGAAAGACGTGGAGATGTAAAAATTGTGGAAGTAAGTTTTAATAATTGCTTGTTTTTATAAACATCTAAAACAATGAAACATGATGATAAATTTTTCTCGTTAAGTGAAACGCACACTTAAGCGTATTACTGAAACTTATAAAATCGCAATACGCACTATGCATTACAAGCAGATACTGCATTATGGCTGCGGCCTGCTTGGAGGATGGGTATGTCTGTGGGGATTGCTCTCTGTGTTTTGCACATAATTCTTCATTTCTATATACAATTACACTCTAAAGAGTGGAGTGCCGTCCTGCTCATCCGATTTTCAACCTGTTGTCTGCGGTACTTAGCAACCTATCCGTTCTCACCGATATTAACATATACCAACAAAATCAATTTTTTCTGCGTTTCGCAACCTCATCCGTTCTGTAGGATTACGGTTTGATTTGTATTTCAGGGTTTGAGCATTTACTCCTCCATGTATAGTTTATACTCCGCTATAGCGTTTGCAGAGTCTTATTAAAAACTCCATGTATCCATAGTCTTGTCAATAACGCCATCTATGTTATTTTCTTGGCTATGATTGCCCAATTAAAACTGTAGGAGAGTTTATAATTGTAACTCTTATTTCAGAGTCAAGCAAAGTTTTTAACGAATGAGGTTAGTCCGGCGCCTAATCCAATACTGCCGAAAACTCCTAGGGATTCGGTTAATTTTTCTGTTAATCCCAATAATTTGTTAAATATGTCTATTAAAATAGTCATATCATCTGATTTCACAACATTGTGAACCGTAGCCGTCCATGTATTTGAAAGGCGGTTTAAACTGCCTTCCCAGCTTTCGGTACTTTTCATGGCATCCTGCATGGCACTGCCGGAACTATACGAATATTCTGTCAGCATTTTTGTGTATGTATTCCAATTTTCTAACAGGCTGCCTAATTGATTTCCGGCATTTTCATCACCAACGGAATTCAAAAGATTTATTTTTCTTTCATCATTATCACCAAGGGCTGTATAGGCTTTGGATAAATCACTAAGCACGGCCATTGGCTCGCGAAGCTGTATTACCCCGTTTTTTACGGTTTTAAGAGACACACCCAATGCCTGACAGGCATTTTCATATTCGGTCAGCCCCTTTGTATTTTTGGATACCTGTTGAAAGTTTTCCAGAATTGTATTCCAGGCATCTGCCACAGAATCTGCATCCTCACCGGTAACAGACATCATGGTAGCCATGGCAGCAGTAGTTTTTTCTATTGCAACACCGGATTCTGCTGATTGAGATGCAACCAGTTTTGTTGCTTCCGCTAATTCAGCTAAAGATAGGGCATTTTTATGTGCAATGGCATTCTGACCATCTAATACCTGATTTAATTTTTGAATATTTCCCTGAAATTCATAGGCGCTGTCCGTGGCAATTAAATATTCATTGGCAAGAGAAGCATCTAAGTTGCCGGCACTTTGTGCCAACATACTTAATTCTGCCATCTCGGTAGAATTATTATATCCTGCACCAGCCATATCCTGAACGCCGGACAGATAGTCCGATGCTTTTTTTCCATATTTGCTTGCTGTCTGATAAGAATGGTCTTCCAGATTCTTTATTTGTGAAGATGATAGATTACTCGTCTTACTGATATCCGTAAGAATGGAGTCAATTTCTTTGAGATTTTCAATTGCGTTTTGGAAGTATTCATTGAATTCCGCAGGATTAAAAAGACCTGTAAAAACAGAAGATAATCCTTTAAAAACACTTAAAAGGCCTTCACCGGAAACACTGGTGGTCTGAAAGGCAGTTTCCATTTCGGAAAGATTGTTATTGATTTCTTCAATTTCTTCAGCGACCACAATAGGACTAATATTATTTAAACGAACGATATACGCTTCCAACGAATCTGTCATTTCCTGAACAGTGTTCGTAGTTGTCCTAAATGGCTCTGTAATATTGTTTGCAGAGGTTTGTCCTCCGGGTTCGGTGTTTGACATGAACTCACTCCTTTAAAATTTTTATTTTGGCTGTTATTGATTTGAGATTAAATAATAAGAAATTCCGGCATCTCGGATCATGGTTCGCAATTGTCTTTGTTATATTTGTTTTAATTCTCACATCTATGTAAATATATAACATTACATAAGCGATAGATAATACAGAAACAGGAGCGGGGATTTATCCTCACTCCTGTTGTGCATCCACTATTTTTTCTATTCCGCTTTATATAATTTCATAAGTTCCTTCCCATCAGTTCCGTTTAACAATTCATTTAACAGTTCCATATTAATCGCGGAAAGTTTGTCTGATATTGTATGAATCAGATGTTCAATCGGAGATACCAAAGCATCAAAGCCAGATACCACCTGAATATTTGCTTTATTGATGACATCTTTCCGGAAACTGATTTTTTCCCGGATGGCGGTTTCGATTCCTTCCAGTTGCAGCAGGTCCACGGCAAGTTTCTGTTTATCGATACTCATGGCAACGGAATAATCCTGTTCGGCATCCCCGGAAGACTCATAACCGCCGTAGTGTTTTGCAATGGACAAGCGAAAAGAAAAATCATATAACTCTGGCAGATAAGCAGCAGAAGCAGATTCTGTTTTTGATAAAAATACGCTGTTGCATACTTCATTAATCATTTCAATACTTTCTTTTAATGTTAAACGGTCTTTAAAATTTAAATTCATTTTGCCATATTCCTTTCTTTTTCTTTAATAGTTCCTAATGGTTAACAGACAAATTCTTATCTATCGGAAATCTTCCAGCTATAGGATTCCGGTTCGCAGACAGAATGGACAAAGGAATTTTTTCCGCCATGTAATTCGTAATCGGCAATTAAATCACGAAACGCCTCTTCCTCCATACAGGTCCATTCCTTTGTTTTGGAATATTTACGGTAAGCCTGGGCAATACGGTCTTTTAACTGTGCCCGCTCGTTGGCATCATTTTTATTTTCCATGTTGTCTAATTTATGATTGATGGTATCAACAATAGCTGCCAGATTAATAAGATTATTTTTAATTTCATTATTGTGACTGATTGAATGTTCCATATCGATTTTGTGTTGTTGCTCCAGCAATTTCATACGATTGGAAGTATTTATCAGAAGCCGGTGTTCTTCCTGTTTCTGACGCATCCATTTGAATTCAATGCCGAAGGTTTTACAGCACCACTCCAGGGTTCCGCAAATAATTTTCAATCCGGTTAAAATAATAACAACACTTAAAAATACAGATAGGAAATCGATGGTATATAATTCCTTTAATTCATTCACCCTTCGCTATGACCACCTTTCCCTGGTAAAATTATTTATCCGTTCGTTCAGGGTTCAGTTCCAGTCCCAGAATTTTTCCGAGAGAGACAAGGACTTTGCCCACATATAATGTAATTGCGGAATTCAGAATAAATTGCGGTGTCACTCCGAATGTCCGAAAATCTATGTAATAAAAGCAATATGCCAGTCCCATAAAAGTACCGGCAATGATTAAGGCTTTCAGAATACCTGTCAACAAGATTTGGATGTTAAAGGAAAACTTTTTAACTCCAATGTTATAATACATTCCCAGCACAATGTTCATTCCAATAGCACAGGCCAGAACGGGAAGCAATGTTAAAATATTAATCATAGGGCATTTTCCTTCCTTTTCGGTAAAAAAAGATAAAATAAAATCATTAATTCATTATTAGTGATAAATCAGGTCCAGCCTGTGGGAAAAAGGAGAATATCTCATACAATAAATGCCGTATTCATTGGAAGGATGGATACGGCATTTAATAATATGAGGATTTTTAGAAAATATATTTTTGCTTCAAATCCAAAAACGAACTACAGTTCGATAAATGGTCGTTTTTACTCGTCTTCCAACAGAATCAGGTCCAGAATGTTGTCATCGGAATCTGCCATTAAGTCGCCTGTGATGGTAATGGTTCCGGCATCTCCGTTGTTAGAGAAGGATAAGGACATATTGCTCTGAGGAGCAACCTTATATCCAATCATCCGGTATCCAAGAACTTCATCGTTCTCTGTCTTCATTACCGTATCTCCGTAAACCACAAAATTCTTAGGGAAGCTTGTAGATTTGACGCTGATTCTCTGAACCTTGTCTGTCACTTCCTTCATGTAGTAAACGATAACAGTTTCATTTGCTTTAACAGGAGTTGTAAGTGTTATGGAAGAATTGGCAATGGTGCATGCAAGTTCTTCTCCGCAGTCATCCTCCGATTTGTATACAGCAACTGTTCCGGCAACCGGTGTATCCGGCAGTGTAACTTCTGTACCGTCTTCTGTAATGATTTCTTTTCTTACTACAAATTTTGCAGACTTTGAAACGTCACCGCCTGTGATTAACTGCCATAATTTTGCAGACTGAATCTGTGTTTCGATGGTAATTGTACCGCCTCTTTCACCAGAGAACTGAACTTTCTTTGGATGTCCTTTGCCGCCATATGCGAATACGGATTCACCGGTAAGCTCTGTGGTGCTTACATTGGCATAGTCTAAGTTTAAAAACGGTTTTTTTGTAGCATAGTCTAAAAAGATTAAGTCGCAAACCTCTCTGTTTGCCATATTTGAATTAAGTCCCATGTTTAGTTCCTCGCTTTCATTTTTTTAAAATTAAATTAGTCAACCTGTTTCAGGTATCGTTGTTCAGGCTCTTAAACCAGCCAGCAGCATCAAAATGATTGTCTTTATCGCCCCATACAGCCACGCTGATTGACTGGATATCCAGAATATTATGATTGTAAATGCGGTAAAAAGAATCCCAAAGCTGGTAAATGGTAATATCCCAGATATTAATCAGGTTTAGGGAATTACTTTTTCCGGCTACGGCAGATATAATGTTGCCAATCTCCATATTCTTGTCGGATATTCCTTTTTTAGTATGGGTTTCTCTGCCTTTTTTCAACTTCTGCATAATAGCCAGAGCACGTTTGCTTTTGATTTCCGACGTTTGTTCTCCGGATTGTCTGATGTAGTTACGTTGCAATATGATATCGCATAATTGTGGCCATACGTCTTTATGAATGACGCCTGCCGGAATATCCGGCGTGTGTTTATCATAGAGTAAGAAGCCCTTTTGAGTGTTGCTGTAGCGTACATCCGGTTCCAGAAAGAAATTTAAGGCATGTTCAGTTATGGAACACATTTCTTTGTTTCCGGTGATTAAATCAAAGGAGTTGAGTTTATTTTTGATATCCGCTGACAAAGAATTAAAATATTCCGTCTGCCGTATCATATCGAAATAAGATTCCGGACGGAGCAGCAGTATGGTCAGATACATTTGATAGGTGTGATAGCCGATGGTTCGTATTTCCTTTAATGTGGGAGATATTATTCCGCCCACAGATTCAAGATAAATCGGTTCAGGGGATAATAAATCAAAGTAATCTGGTTTCACGGTATTCCTCCTTAAAATTTTATAGAACAGTCGGAACAGAAAGGAGTCCGTATCCGTTTGTATATACAGGAATCGGATACGAACCAATAGAAGAGAAAAGCATTATGAGAAAATGACTGTTGATGTGGTTCAGAACCTATTGCGTATATATAACAACGTTTATAATTGCTGAATTTATTGTAAAACAGAGGAATTAAAGAATTATTTTAATACTTTTGGACTGACTTCATTTGTATTCTTCGTATTCTCTGTGTTTCTTTTTTTCGCAGGTTTCTGTGTTTTAGATAGCAGTTCTGACAGTGTCTGGAGCGGGTATCTTTTTTATTCTTTTCATAGAGACAGCCGCAATCCTGACATCTGCCGTAATGTTTGTTCCGTCCCCGCTTTAAACCGAAATAGGATTTCTGATAATTCTTGATATAACCGTTCAGACTGTTGCAGAAATAACTGATGCAAAAGTTATCTTCATTCCATCCATTTGTCTGAACGATTATGGAATCTTTTGTTTCATAGTCATCCAGGGAAATATAATTATCAAACATCTTATGGAAATACTGTTCTACTAAACGTTTATATTCCTGCCATTCCAGTTTTATTTTCTGCTTTTTATAGGAAGCTTTCATATTTAAAGCCTGATTTACCGCATCGTCAATTTCGGCGGTTAAGGCTTCCGGCAGAAAGGTTTCACCATGAATCCAGCGAAGATAGAGCTGTTTTGGAACTTTGAGCAAATCCATATATTCTTTTTGCTGACAGATTCGTTCGTCAAACAAAGCGGAATAGATATTATTTACTTTCTGACGGAGCAGACTGACAAAATCCGTTTTTTTGGTGACGGAGCGGTATGCGGTATAGGAAATGGAAGACCAGGTATTAAAGATACTGCCGATTTCTGTCTGAATGAGTCTGGAAGGTATATGAAATTTAATTTCCTTTTCATAGACCCTGCGCTTATTGTCGCTGGACCAGATCAGGGAGCAGAAGGCTTTGAATATTTCCTCCTGTCCATTGGGAGTTTCCGTCTGGTAGTCCTCCAGAATCTCATAAAAATATTTATCTTCTATATTATACATTCGGTTCTGCCTCCTCAAATAAATAATATTTGCCAAGATATTCATAGGAATTGTCGGTTGGTTCCGGGATTTCCCGGATGGACCATTTGTTTTTGGAAGGAGAGTTTCTTTTCAGATTTTCCAACAGATAATCACCATAACCGAACCATGCCAGATATTTACAGATGGAATGATTGCTATAGGATATATGAATCACGTAGTTTGCCAGTTCTTCTTCACTCTGAATATCCTCTGTCTGTCTTAGCTTTTGCCGGTAAGTTTCAATTAAAAGATTAATTTCATTATAATCTTCCTCGGAGGCTTCCTGCTGTTTCCGTTTTACAAGTTCCTTAAATGCTACGCCGAATTCATTAATTAAATGACGAATTTGCCGGCGGATTCTTTTGTTATTCAGAGAAAAAGAAGCATTGACCAGCAGCGGACCGGTATCGGCAACGGAGGTATCCCAGAGCAGGTGTTTCTTTTCCCAGGTATTGATATAATCGCATAATTCATTCATGGGAGAAGGGGAGCGGAATCCATTTGCCGTTGTTTGCCCGTCAGAAGAACCTGAAGTCCGGTTTTTCTTTTTTATTTTTTCATAGGTCTGCAGTTTGCCCGGATAATTATACAGCAGGAACCAGGGAAGCTGTTTTAAGTGGTTCCGCAGTCCGGAATTCATCTGCCAGCGGAGTCCTGTTTTCAGATAATCGATTTCTTTTCCCTGAAAAATTCGAAGCAGGGAAGTAAGATTTTCATAAGTTTTTCTGATTTCGGGATTGGTAGTATATTTGTTTTCTATACTGGTGGCGGTATTAGTGATTTCACCAATCCGGCTGTCTCTGGTCATTAATTCATATTCAGTGACAGATTCTCCATTATATGGCTTTGGACGTACTGTAGCCTTATCGTCAATATCTATGATTATGGGTTTTTGGATTTTTGAGTTCACCAGAATGGAATTTCTACAGAGGTAGACCGCATCTCCGTCCTGGTCCATACCTCCCTGCTGGGGAGCGGACAGATCATACATATTAATCATAACCAGGTCCTGATTCTTAAAATAGCGGAACCATTTTTCGGTTATAGGATTGGAAACCAGCCGGACATCATTGACTTCGGAAGGGTCTACCAGTGGAGAACGGAAGGAGAGAACCTTTCCCTCCGGCATGGTTTTCGCAAAAAATTCTTTTGCACCCAGACAGCCTTTCGGTTCCAGTCCGGCAGCAAATTCCAGATATCCTATCATATCACCGACGACGGTATGATAAAATCCGTCGGCATATATTTTTCCAAGTTTGGACTGGGTAATATATTTTTTTAGTTTTCCGTAGATAAACTGTCTGACCGCCGGGTCTTTCAGCATGGTGTCGTTGATTAAAACGGCCTTTAAGTAAGCGCTGGCAGGTTCGTAATCTTCCGTATCCCGGATACCCATAAATTTATATGTATAAAATTTATCGCCTTTGATAATCTTCTCAAACAGACCGGTGGTGTATCTGGCAGTCTGAATGATCTTTCCTTCGTTTTCGGGAGCCAGAATGTCATATTTTTTATCATGGTTTTCGAAGCTTTCAATATATTTGTTATTCCACAGATCCAGACACTGAAGATACTGAAAATTCAATCGTGCCATGGGATTGATATCTTTCATATGATGGCTGTATTTGCTGATTCCAAGTTTAAACTGATATTTTTTTAATGTCTTTATATACATGTTCCATGCCTCGGAACCGTATTGTTCAGAAAATATCCCATGCCCCTTAAACATACTGGTATTCCAGATACAGTCAATGGTATCGACCGGATGGGAGGTGCCGTAGATATCCCTGAGTTCATGGATTCCCATCTCATGTAAGATATCCCGGAAAGGAACATAGACAGAATAGCCTTTTATAAAGGGCAGCCGGATCTGATTTCCAATGGCGGTGTAATCCAGTCCCATTGCCTGACTGGTTTTTTGGGCAAACTCCCTTTCGTGACAGCCACAGCCGTCAAACGGGGATAGCGTTATATCTTTATATCCTTCTTCCACTTCGCGGATGGAGATGGTTTTTTGTTTTCCGGTCTCTTTATCCGTAATTTCTTTCTGTTTCTGTACCACATAACGTACATACTGGTCTTTTAAAACCTTTTCATATTCGCCAATAATAATGATATTTGGGATATAGTCCTTTATAATGGTGCAGGAACTGAATAAAAGACAGCGTTGGGCTTCATATTTGGAAATAACGCATTTGGTTACCGGAATGTCCATCTGGGTGATTCGGAATAATTCCTCATGGATGTCTTCCGAAACAAAAGCGGTTATACCGGCTTTTCCCTGGGAAGCCGATTTTCCGAATCTCATATATCGTCTGCCGTTATAAAAAAATCCGTTATCCAGAACGGTCCGGAGCTGTTTTTCCTGTTTGGGGTTCTTTTTGGCAACTATCAGGATCAGTTCGGAAATATGTGGAGAATCGTTTCCGCGTAAACGGAGAATCTGATCAAACAGAAGGGAATCCGCCTGTTCTACCAGGTATTCTTTTTGTTCGTCGTATGTTAAAGTTACATTGCAGTCCTGCTCCAGAATTTTTTTCAGCGGCAGTTTTACTACCGTAAATTGCTGTTTCTTCATATCCGCACCTCCTGCATTTATTGCTCCAGCCATACTTCAATGTAAGGCAGGGATTCTTCTGTTGTGTTCAGTCTGGTTTTTAGTTCCGGTTCATATTTCAATAAATCGGCGACCTGATATATGTAATAACAGTAGTCCACTGCATGATGCCTGGAGCGGATTGTGTATAATATATCGTTTATATAATTTCGGTACCGGAAATATTGCGTTTCACCGGAGTAAGTATCCTGGGAAACAATTCCGTTTATCCGGTTAAAGCCGGCTTCGTCGTTCATTTTTTTGTCCCTGGAGGGTTTTACTTTGAGTTTCAGAAGTTCAAAATATTCCTGCCATGTTTCGTTTGTCCAGGTTTCGGCAGGTCTGCCGGCCAGGGGACTGACAGCTGCAAATTTTTCCATTATCATTTGTTTTTTTATCCTCCTTAGTATAATTACAGACCCTTTCCGAAAACAAAAAACAGCAGGATTTCTGGCATTTTTGCGCAGTTTTCCGGAGTGTGTCTTGAAATTGCTTTCTGTCAGATGTATGACCACATTTTGTGGGAGATTTGGGTCGAATAAGGGAGACGTAGCGGGCTACGTTGACTGAATCCGGCAAAAATCCCACGCTAAGAGGGGGTATGCATTTGGCTGGAATGAATTTTCAGACACGCTCTAAGACAGGATAAAAAGCCTGCCATTATAATGTCCTCAGATAAAGTATTTTCCGAAGTAAAATTACTGGAAATATAGGGATGTTAATAAAATGTAATGTCCGGGGTGCCACTCGCCAAAATGGCAGATCGGAACTGGTTACTGATAAAATTATAACACGAACATATGTTTGTGTCAAAGGTAATTTATTTGGATTGACATACGAACGTATGTTTGGTAAAATTTGGATATGAATGGCAGGCAAGTCATTATGAATAGAAAAATACAGCTTATATCATGCTCAAACGGTGTTGGCGCACCTGCTCTGACATAAAGCTGTATTCATACATTTTATTAACAATTCTGACGGGTACAGGACCCGAAGAAATTGCAGACGTGAAAATCACGTACGCTTATTGTATCAAAGAACAGAAGCGTTCGTCAAGAGGATTTCATATGATATGATTAATAATACATCATTCAATAAATATAATTATATATGAATACCTGAATATAAAATGCGATATTGATGTAGTAAAATTTGGTTCTATTTAAAAAAAATACTTGTCAAAATCCATTTATTAGTATATACTATCACAGTACGATTTTTGTATGGCTCGTTGGTCAAGCGGTTAAGACGTCGCCCTCTCACGGCGAAAACAGGGGTTCGATTCCCCTACGAGCTGTTATTCTTAAATGAATAGCCCAACCCTGAAAAGTGCCAGAAACCCTGAAATAATGCGGTTTGTGGCATTTTTTTTGTTTTATTTGGAATGAATTTATAATGGGAGGTTGTTAATAATTGTGACTGTATCATATCATAGAATATTAAGCATATTGTAAATATTAAAACAATTAGGGGTGAAAGGGCAATTACTAATTATTGAAATGAAAGTAATCTATGATAAACCTGAGCCGGTATTGTATAGGAAAGATGTTGATGCGAAACACTTGGATGGTATTCACTTTTGTTTCGGAGATAAAGCATTTATGTCTGATGAATCAGAAGATTATGGGCTTTACATATTAGAAACTAATTGTGATAATGATTATTGGATTCTCATTAGCAGTGATAACATGGCTTTTCTGTTGTTAAGTGTTGAATGTATTCTTAAATAAAGTTCACATTGGTTTTGTCGAATTTTGTCGAAATAATTCTGTTGAATCCTAATATATCATATGATAGAATTTCCATAAATTAGTAGATTAATAATACTAATGAAAACTATATTAAAATACTATAGAAAAAGTGAGCAAGTATGCTCATTGGTTCACGTAAGCGAAAGGAGTAACAGTTAATGAGAAAAAAGATTTTATGTATCATTTCTTGCATTTGTTTTTCAACATGCATGGTAACTGATGGGTAAGCGGATGATTATTTGAAAATTGGTGTTGTTGCGGAAGGAAAATATAAGGCGGTATCAATGCGATAACTAAATGGGTAGTAACCTATAATTGTATTTTTTTAAATGAAGTGGACAAAGACCGATATCAGCTTATGCAAGGAATACATATAGTACAAAACCTAAAAAATATGGTTTTGGTGAAAGATATCTGCAAGTTAATTATATATTTAAAGTAAGGGGGAAGGAATATATGTGTAAGAAAAATAAAATAATTATCACATTATTATGTCTTAGTGTAGTAGTAATTTTGATTATAATATATCAAAATAAAACTGATACTTTTAGAATTCCTCAAATTCAGTTTCCAGCATCTACTAATGCAAGTGATTACGTATTTGTAACAGAAAATCATCTCAAGACTGATCAGGTTAAAGAAATAAGTAAAGATGATGGTTTGAGAAAAGTATATATACTCAATGAATCAATTGATGATTCTGTTATTGATAATATACAGCAAAAATTTAATATCAATGTGGATAATAAGAATATTACTAGCGAAGGTGTTACATATGGTGATATAAATAAACTTACAGTTCAGAACAATGGTTGTTTTAACTTTTATTCAAGTGCTGATAACACTTTATGTGAAATGACATTGAGCGATGAAGAGTGTAAACGTATAGCAAGTGAAACCATTAATGATTTGGGGATTTTTATGGAAGGGTATACATTTAGTGGAATTATTTATGGTACCTGTTATGATTTTGATAACCCGAATGATAAAATGATTATTTCGAAAGAAGTCGTTTTTACCAGAGGGATAGATGATTCAAAAGTATTTGGAAATTCAAAAGTATCTGTTCAATTAACAGATGATGGAAAGGTTCATTCAATAACAGCCAATTACAGGAATATTAATGAAACAGTCAATGTAGACGAAATAATATCTGTAGATGAAGCGATTTCTAAATTAAATAACTATGAAGGTTTTATAACTGTACCAGATGGAGCTACAAAAGTAGTGGTTGACAATATTAAGGTTAGCTATTGGGAAGATTCAGCAAATAAATATGATAATAATACGATTCAACCAGTATATGAATTAACTGGGAAAGCGTATGATGGAGACAAGTTGCTTGGAGCATTTACTGCTTTGGAGTCGGTTATAGATGAATAAATGATTAGAAAGGAATTTGTGTAATTATTCATTAATTTAAATGAATTTATAGCATACAAAAGTTAAGAATATGAAAAAATATTTAAAAGAATGGGGATATGATATTTTCTTTTTTGCTTTAATTATCGGAATGGTTGCCGGAATCTGGATATGGAAAAATATTGACAGGACTAAAGAAATACGTCAATGGATTCAAAGCCTGGATGAAGATAGAATGACAGTAGTGGTAGAACAGGACAAATATACTTTATCTTTGCAGGAAAAGAAGAAACTGTTAAGTTATCTTAAATCTATGGACAAAGATGATATTGAATTACTGAAATCGACAGATAGCCGTTCGAATGGTACAGAATTTTATTTAGAAATTACACTTGAAGGAAAAAGATATTTATTGTGGAAATCATTTATTGTATCTGGAGATGCTTTAATAGAATATAAAGGTAAAGATTATTGGCTTGTCTGTGACGGACTAAAAGAATTTCTACAACAGTTGTATCAAAAAGCAGAGCAGTCACTGATTATTATTCAATAGCTGGATTAGGAGAATTACAATGAAAAAGAAAAATTGTAAATGGATTTATGGTTTTGCTATTATAATTGTTTTATTTTCCGTCAGCAGTGTAATGTTTTTCTTGTATAGTAATCGCTATAGCAGTTTGATTCATTATTTTCATGAATTGAATGAGAATGATGAAATGAAAACATCGGATGACCGATTATTATCCAAACAGGAGAAACAACAGTTATTAGATAGTTTCAACCATATATCTAAAAAACATCTGAAGAAATTGGAGAAGCATAAGACAGTAGATGTACCCACTGATGAATTTTATATCAAAATTCAATCAAAAGAGAAACAAAACCTTATTTATTTAGGTTATTATGGTAGTGAGGATGCAGTTATCGATTATAACGGGAATCATTGGCTGATTACCTGTGAGGGATTAGAAAATTCAATAAGAAGCATTCGGGATGTTAAATGAAAGAGCGTTCCTTGTGAAATAGACAAATTTTTAAACATCCTTTTATAAAATTTATGTGTTTGTTATTATTTGTGAAGTTCAATAGAGCAATAAAACTGAGAGTATGCATGTAATAAAGAATCTGTTATTTTCTTGTGATAATATTGAGGAAATGGCAGATTTTTATTTAGCTATATAGAGATACAGGCTGCTCTATGGTATAATAAATGTTCAACCGTGAATGCCAGTAACAAATTCGGTTGACTTTACAGAAAATGATAGATCACCTTTTGTGAAAATGGGAAATCACAGTTTGAAAGGAGTATTTGCATGAAACATGTATGTATGCTTATATCGGTGGCCGACATTAACGCCGCAAGGAAATTTTATGAGGATTTGTTTGGATTAGAGGTGTTCCAGGATTACGGTAGGAACATTGCTTTTACTTGCGGCTTGGCATTGCAACAGGATTTTGACTGGCTTGTGAATCTGCCGAAAGAAAAGATACTAAAAAAATCAAATAATGCGGAAATCGTTTTTGAGGAACAGGACTTTGACGGTTTTCTGAACAAGCTGAAAGAATATCCGAACATTGAATACCTGGGAGAGGTGATTGAACATAGCTGGGGCCAGCGAGTGGTTCGGTTTTATGATTTGGACGGGCATATCATAGAGGTCGGAGAGGATATGAAAATGGTGATAAAGCGTTTTCTTGCTTCTGGTATGACTATGGAAGAAGTCTCTGTGAAAGTGGATGCTTCCGTGGAGGATTTGGTAAAACTTCTGGATATGTAATACAAGGTAGACAAGCAAACCGGAAGTTGTAGAGATGAAGATTATAATGAATAATAAAAACATTTGAAACATTTTTGAACACCATTTGATTAAACCTGTATAAAATATAAATTTCAGATAAATGTAAAGTTAGGAGATTAATATTATGAAAGGATTTGAACGCAAAAACCAGTTATTTTCTCTTTGCGGACTGAATTGCGGACTATGCCCTATGCTTTTAGGAAATTACTGTGGCGGTTGCGGCAATGGTAATCAATCATGCAAAATTGCGAAATGCAGTCTTGAACATGGAAAGATTGAATATTGCTATGAATGCAAACAATATCCATGCGAAAAATATCAACACATTGATGATTATGAGTCGTTCATCACGCATAAACGGAGAAAAGAAGATTT
>JAAWEK010000014.1 GCA_022794265.1 Lachnospiraceae bacterium | reverse complement strand
GACTTGACCGTGGATCGTTAAATGCTGATGTTAGTTTTCGTATTGTACTTTGTGTATAATAAATTTAGTGTTAATAAACAAAGAATCTAAGAAAGAACTTCTATCATAAAATAAAGGAGTTCTTTTCTTATGGTAAAAAAGTTGATTATGATTTGGATAATTTTGTTTGTTTTTGTAGTGAATTTAAAGTATTTTAAGTTAGAGATAGATACTACTGATTTTGAAAGAAATTCATTCATAGGACTAACGATTGATGGAAGTAGTAGCAATACGTTTCCCAGTCGCGATAGTGGTTTAGCAATTGATAATATTATTTGTGATAAAGGTGCCACAGGAGTATGGGACTATTCTAATTGGGGATTAAAGATAAGAAATGTGAGTCAAAGTAGAACAAAGTGTCAGATTAATTTTGTAAGTAAGTACAGTGAGAATATTTTAAATGGAGCAGATCCAGTACTCAAAGAAGGACTTATTCCAATAACGATAGATAGTGATGGAACGGTAAGAAAAGCAAGTTTAGGTTGGGAGTGGTATAAGTATGAAGAGCAGAGATGGGCGAATGCAGTAATATTAGAAGATGAAAATCAAGTGTATCGAGATGGACAAATCATACCAGAGAGTAATATTGAAAGTTACTTTGTATGGATACCAAGATATAAATACAAGATATGGAATATGGGAGAGTATGAAGGATTATCCGAAAATATAGATACTACACAAGTGCATCAAATTGAAGTGGTATTTGGAACGGATACAACGGTTGATAGTGCCACAGAATGTAGGACACCAATGTTAAGTGGAGAGAGTGGTAATTGTAGTATTGGAAAATATATGACGCATCCAGCATTTCTATCTTTTGGAACGAATGGAATGTGGGTAGGCAAGTTTGAGACGGGATACAAGGGAGCAAATACTACTACAGAAGCAGAGCAAAATCCTATGAATGAAACAATAGGAACTCCAGAAAAAGTGATTATTAAACCAAATGTGTATAGTTGGAGAGGTATTCAAGTTTCTAATGCTTTTTGGACAAGTTATAACTATAAAAGAGATTATAATAGTCATATGATGAAAAATACGGAATGGGGAGCAGTAGCATATCTTCAACATAGTCAATATGGAAGTCATGAAAGTGTAAGAATTAATAATAATGAAGCGTATATTACGGGATATGCGGCAGTGAATGAACCAAGTTGTGGATATACTGGGGTGAATGAAGAATGTAATAAGTATGAGAATATTGATACTCTTGGTAAAGATGGAACATACACTGTGAATTATTTTAATTCAGCAAGTGTTGTTGCCAGTACAACTGGAAACTATAGTGGAGTTTATGATATGAGTGGTGGAGCATGGGAATATGTAATGGGAGTCATGTTAAATTCAACAAATTCTATACCATGTAGTGGAAGAGATGCAACGAGCAATAGTGGATTTAATGGACCCTATTGTAATGTTGGTCAAACTGATTCTTTGAAAAATGGAGTATCTAATTTTCCAACCGATACCAGATATTATGATACGTATGCATATTCGACTGTAGATGAAGAGTATAATCGTAAAATACTTGGAGATGCAACAGGAGAGATGGGACCGTTTACTGATAGAACATATGGGTCACAGGTAAGACAAGTTGGATCATGGCATGATGATGAAGCTTGGTTTGTCTGGTCTTGGTATCCTTGGTTTTATCGTGGTGCACGTTTTGATCATGGATCGAATGGTGGTGTGCTTGCTTTTGGTAATATGTATGGCTCGTCACTTTTGGGACGTAGTTTTCGCATTGTTCTATCAGTATAGTTTTGGTGTTAAGAAACAAGTAAACTGTGTAAGAACTTCTATGATAGAATAAAGGAGTTCTTTTCTTATGAGTAAAAAATTAATCTTTGTTTTCGTATTTGTGATTTTTGTGTTTTTTCTATGTGATATTAGATATTATGCGTTTGAAATGAGTGAGAAAAATGTTGATTCATCTTTGATTGGACTTACCATTGATGGAAGTAGTACGACGAATTTTCCGGTTCGTGATAGTGGGTATGCCATTGAAAGTATATTATGTGATAAAGATGCAACTGGAGTATGGGATTATGAAAATTGGTCATTAAGACTTCGAAATGTGACTCAAAGTAGAACAAAGTGTCAAGTTAACTTTGTAAGTAAATATCATGAGAATATCTTAAATGGAACCGATCCTGTTTTGAAAGATGGCTTAATCCCAGTAACAATAGATAATGATGGTACAGTCAAGAAAACAAGTCTTGGTTGGGAATGGTACAAGTATGAAGAACAGAAGTGGGCGAATGCAGTCATACTCAATCATGCAACAGAGACTTATTATGATGGAGATATTATTCCAGAGGAAGCAATTGAGAGTTATTTTGTATGGATACCAAGATATAAATATCAGATATTTAATGCTGGAAATTATACTGGAAAAGATGGAGTTAGTACGGATTATGGTCTTACAAAAGTGATTCATGTGTCTTTTGAAACAAAGGATGTAGCAAAGAGTACAGGAAGTACAGTAGGATCTTGGCTTACTCATCCCGCATTTACATCATTTGAAACAAATGGAATGTGGGTAGGAAAGTTTGAAACTGGATATAAAGGAGCTACTTC
>JAAWEK010000034.1 GCA_022794265.1 Lachnospiraceae bacterium | reverse complement strand
TGTTTCAGGCAGGATATATGTTAACGAAAAGCTTTTTTCTTAAGGACTGAATATGCAATAAATAAGAGTGTCCATGGCAGGCATGGCATTGTAAAAAATGGCTTCAAAGCGATACAGATTCCCTGGACAATAGACACAATAATAGTCCATGAGTCAATGACAGTATGCAGCATAACATTCTCTCCTTTCTAATTACTTTATATTATAATGTTTTTGATTTTATCATAACACATATTATACCATAGATAAAGTGCTTTAGAGAAAATTTATAATTAGAGAAAAGGAACGTCTGAATGAGACAGGTATTAAAATATCCCGGAAGTAAATGGAAGATAGCCGGGCAGTTAGCAGAATTTATTCCGCCTCACCACAGTTATGTGGAACCATTCTTTGGCAGTGGGGCACTACTGTTTAATAAACCGTCTTCTGCAATCGAAACCATTAACGATCTGGATCATGATGTTGTTAATCTGTTTTCCTGTATTCAGGAGGATGCGGGCAGGCTTGCCAGATTAATAATGACTATCCCGTTTAGCCGGGAAATTTATGACAGTGCCTTTGAGCTGGAGGATTCGAATCCGGAAGCCTGCAGAGAGGATTCTTATCGGAAAGCTTTGGTATTTTTAATAAAATGCTGGCAGGGACACGGGTTTCGGACCAACGGATATAAAGTTGGCTGGAAAAATGATGTGCAGGGCAGGGAACGCATGTATGCCCTGTGGAACTGGTACCGGCTTCCGGAATGGGTCATGGACATAGCAGAACGGCTCAGGAAAGTACAGATTGAAAACCGGCCGGCGCTGGAAGTGATTGAACGGTTTAACTATTCCAATGTTTTTCAGTATTGGGATCCACCATATGTATGGAGCACCCGAAACAAAAGGCAATATAAATATGAAATGTCGGATTCTGACCACGAAGAACTGCTGAAGAAAGCATTACAGAGCAAATCGAAAATAATGATATCCGGATACGAATCGGATATGTATAACGACTATCTGAAGGGGTGGCACAAAGAATATTTTAAAAGCAGTGCAGAACACAGCGGAACCCGGCAGGAGGTGGTATGGATGAACTATATGCGGTATAAGCAGGTAACGATTTTTGATATGCTGGAGGGATTACCATGATAGAGACATGGAAGGACATTCCTGGTTATGATGGCAAATACCAGGCCGACACAGAAGGAAATGTACGCAGGGTTTATAAATCAGGAAAAACCAGACAGATGACAGCCTATTATAAAAAAAGGCACGGAAAACGGAAGCTTGTAGTCAAACTTTCAAAAGATGGAAAGGCCAAAGAGGAGCCGCTTATGCAGGTAATTGCCCGGACTTTTTTGGGGCCGGTGCCGGAGGGCTGTGTCACCTATCATAAAAATGGCTGCCAGTCGGACAACTATGTTAATAATATTGCCTATATCCAGCGGAAAGAGCTTGGGAAAAAGACAGGGAAACGGTCCGGAAGCCGGTCGGTATTTCAGATAAATCAAAATGGCGAAATTACAGAGGTATATGCTTCTGCCCGGGAGGCAGGAAGAAAGAACTTCATGAGTTACCAGACCGTAATTGACCGTTGCAATGGAAAATGTAAAAGTGCTTTTGCGCCGGATGGGTATGCCTATGCATGGGAAGACAAGGAAAGCAGTATCAGACAGGCAGTCAGGAAGATAAAGCAGGAACAGTCTGTAAAGAGCAGGGGAATACCGGATTCGCAAAGCCGGAACAGAGCATTCCGGCGGTAATATATAAAAACTGAACAGGAAAGGGTGGTATGTAATGGAGTATTCGAATATGCTGGCATGCATGATGCCGGAAGGAGATATTAAAGTAAATGCGGAAGAACTGAAACAGTACCTTCTGATAAAAGAAGGCAGCCTGCCGCCGATTGACGGCTTTCAAAATTATTTTTTGATGAAGTATCTGGAACTGCCAAGTATCCGGGTAGAGGAGCACGATGCCTACGAATTGCTGCAAAAAGCAAAAGAACTGGCAAAGACCCCGGAAGAACGGAAAAGTCTGGATGGGTTCTGGCAGAATTACCAGGAAATCCGATCCAGACGGATGGAATTAGTGGAGCGGTTACAGCAGGAGCAGAAAAAATATACGATGGAAGGCCGTGTGTTTGGGGAAGGCGCAGAACCGAACCCCAGGCAGGGGATGAAGCAGCAGACCCCGGACCCTGCAGCCCGCAGAGCTGCCATGCACCGTGGAATGGCCAGATGATAAATATAAAAACAGATAAAATATAAAACATGGAAAGGAGGAGCAGCCAGATGCAGAAAATGAAATTTGACCTTTACAATCGAATTATGAATGATAAGACACTGACCAGGAATGAATTACATTTTCTCTTCTGGCTGGCCTCCCATCAGGATGTGGCCGGTCTTGTGACTGGTGTATATTATGCCGATATGGCGAAAGATTTGAATCTGTCCATCTCCGGATTTTATTATGTCCGGGACCGCCTGGAGGAGAAATCCTATATTACCTGGGAGAAAAACTTCCAGGCAGATATGGATATCCGGCTCCAAGGTAATTCTTTTCTTATGGATGGGGAAGCTATTTATAGGGATTATGTGGATTTAAACATTGCCATGTTTACAAATAAACAGTTTTTTAGCTGCAAAGCCGGTGCCATAAGGCTCGGCATGTACTTTGTAAAAAGGGTGGAAGCAGCGGAAGCAGTTACCATGGCCAACAGCCCTGTGTATTCCGGCGCAGAGGCCGAGAAAGCAAGAAAGCTCTGGTTTCATCCGGTAAAACAGTTAAGGGTCTTAAAATCGTTTTTAAAGGTGGATGTACGTTCCATGAAAGAATACTTTAAAGAGCTGAAGGAATGGATTGGAACTGCAGATATCCAGAAGGAGGGGATTGTATATTCTGTGATTACGGTATTAAAGGAAAGTCTGCGCCGCCCACAGAATCAGAAAACAAAAAATTATGCAGAGCGAAAATCTTATATCCAGAAGGTAAAAACATTCTGCCGGCGAATGAAAATCCCGGTTAATGATTCGGACCAGAATCTTACAGATACTGCAGATTTAATCCGGCAGTATCGGAAGCTGGCGGAACAGGCCGGATGTAAGATTGATACCCTCCTGTATACCTCCATGGAACGCACCTGTACAGGTGTGTTAAACAGTTATAATGTACATAAAGCATTACGGGACTTGATTCACTATCATGCTCCTGGGTTATTACAATCATGAAAGGGCCTTGAAAAGGTCTGTTTTGCGTATCAAAAAATGTCTGGGTATTCGAAAAACAGAAGAAAACATAAGAGGATAACAGATAATAAATGAAAAAGAGAACCAATTATTTTATTTCATCCTGGTTTCTGGTGGAAACATTTCCATCTGGAAGCCTTTTTTATTACTGATTTATTCCAGTTCTGTGCAAAACAGGCGGTGGATATTCCAGTGGTATGTAAGGGATTCCAGTCTCATACGGATGTATATTGGAGAATATTCCAGTTTTATACACATAGAAAACAAAGGAAATCCTTTATTTTATAAGGAAAACAGGAAATTCAGGCATGGATTATATCATTCTTTCTTTTATATGTTTCTAAATAATATAAAAAAATATATATGACTGTAGGGAAAATGTCTTTGACATTATATTCGTCTAAAAAACAAAATTTCCTTGTGGCAGCATAAAGGGTAATGACTAAAACGAATATGGAGCTGCAAAGAGGAAAAAGAGAAATGCCAGTAATACTGGCAAAGAAAGATAATAAAGAAGATAGTATTAATAATTAAAAAATTAACGTTAAAAAAATTTAGTTGACAAAATTTAAGTTATAATGTATTATTAGGAGGTAATGGAAAACGTTGAACATTTTAGGAGGATGATGTCATGTTGACAAAATTTGGAAAGTTTTGCCGCAAAATCAGAATAGATGAGGGAAAGCTTTTAATGGATATGGCAAATCAATTGGGTGTATCAGCAGCTTTCTTATCTAAAGTCGAGAATGGAAAGGCAAAGCCACCGGTAGGATGGGAAGATATTATTGTTAAAGATTATGAACTAAATACTGAACAAGAAAAAGAACTACGCCGGTGTATACAAGAAGCTCGAGAAACCAATATAGTACAATTAACAGCAATGACTGAAGATGACAGGGATTTAATGTTACAGTTTGCAAGAAAGTTAGATACCCTTGAGGAAACAGAAAAAAACAGAATTCGAAAGATACTTGGCAGTTAAGGAGGTATTTGATGAAAAAAGTATCGGTTGAACCAATGTCTAAAAAAAGCATTAGACTATTTGCAAAGCGGTTTAGAGAAATATTTGGACTAGAAAATGTTTTATATTTTCCGATTGTTCAGTTTATTGAATGGTGTTTACCACAACTGGATTTGAATTATGAAATTGTTCCTATTACTGAAATGGGAGGAGCCTATGGAGTTACTCATACTGGAAAAAATGTAATGAAGATAAGAGAAGATGTTTATATTGGGGCAATATCAGGAAATCCGCGTGATCGTTTTACATTATGTCATGAATTAGGTCATTATCTTTTACATACACCAGATAGAGTGAGTTTTGCCCGGGGTGATGTTCCTGCATATATGGATCCTGAGTGGCAGGCTAATACATTTGCAGCAGAAATTATGGCTCCTTTTCATCTGATTTCTAAGATGTCAGTTGAAGAAATTGCTGATAAATGTGGAATGTCAATGACAGCTGCACAGATTCAGTATAAAAAGTGTCATAATATAGCATAAATGTTATGGATTATTTCCTTAACATAGAAAAAACCAGACATACAAGATGTCTGGCTGGTTGTTGAAAAGTCTTCTGACAGTTCAACTGGTTATAATTTTTCTCACAAATTAATTATAGCACTATTGGAAGGCTTTCGCAAGCAGAAATTGCGGAAGGAGGAGTTGCTATGTACATTTTCAGAGCATGGATTACTACCAAAGATGGTACGCGTATATATGCGAAAGATTATGGAAAACGTGCATTTAAAATTTGGATAGACAAAAAATCTAAAAAATAGATAAAGTAGCTATAATAAATCAATGAAGTACAGTTACCAGTTGATGTGCTTCTTTTATTCAGAAATAAAAGGAGTGATTAATTTTGGAAACAATTATTAAGTATTTATCTGAAATATCACCAGTAATAATTACTGGAATTTTTACAATATATATAGCCGTATATACATATCAAAAAAATAGACCATTAGATAAGATTGAAAAATCATATGAGCATATTTACTATCCATTATACAAAAAAATGAGAAATCAGACAATGGATGAATGGGTTCAGGATGGATTTTGGGAAGAAATTGGAAGAATTTTTTTTGAAAATGATATATATTTGAGTCAAAGTACCCGAAATATTTATCAATATTGCATTGATTTGATTGAAAAAGGTGAAAGCCATAAGAAAATTAAAAGTGCATTTGTAAGATTTCAGAATAATATATATTATTATAATAATAGTTTAAGAAACAAGTTGGGTTATCCACAGGCAGATATAATTGAAGCTTATAGATATATGCCAGAAGAGAATAAGCGAATTATTAAAGTCTGTATAGCTTTTATAAGTATTTATATTATTTCACCATTTTTAAAATGGATTTCCTTTAAGGGACTAGATTATGTCATTACATTTTTAGCATTATATTTTATTTATGGACTGTTTAGAATTGGTATTGATGAAATTATTAACAGATTTAGACGAAGAACATGAAGTATTATTAATACAATTTCTGTTTGTATCTATTTATATTTAATGTTATAATTTTTATAAAGTATAACCAAGAAAGGAATCCAATATTATGTGTGATTATAATAAAATGAAGCAATTGTTTCTTGATTTTTATAATGAAATGGATACTTCAGATATAAATGAAAGAGAAAATCTTATGATGGATCCGGATCTGACAGAAAAACAGAGCAACCTAATGCAACAGATTAGCAATTTTATGATTAAGGATGAGCAGCGGAGAGCTATGCAGAACCAAAGGTATTATTATGCAGGAAAAAATCGTTTATAGAATCTATGCAGGAGTCAATGGTGCTGGCAAGTCTACCCTGTATGATTCCGAGCATATGGATGCAGGAATGAAACGGGTGAATGCAGATGAAATATTAATGGAGAGCGGCGGAGACTGGAGAAATGTCAAAGATATTATGACAGCATCGAAAGAGGCAATCCATCGGGTGAACCGCTATCTCACGGAAGGTATATCCTTTTGCCAGGAAACGACATTGTCAGGGAGGAGTATTTTCAACAACATTAAAAAAGCAAAAGAGAGAGGCTTTTCTATCATGCTTCTTTATGTTGGTGTAGATTCTCCGGAACTCGCAATCGAAAGAGTAAAAGCAAGAGTACGAAACGGCGGTCACGGAGTATCAGAGGAGGATATTCGGCGCAGATATTACCGAAGTCTTGATAATCTGAAGGCGGTACTGCCATATTGTGACTGTATTAAAATATATGATAATAGCGGAGAATCCCTTGTTAATATTGTGAGTATCAATGAAGTAAAAAGTATTTTTAATGAAATACCGGATTGGGCAAAGGAGATAACCGAAGAAATAAAAGGATTAGCAGATAAAAAGAAACAGAAGATACAGAAAAAACGAGGAGTTTCTAGATAGACGGTAAGTTAACTATAGGATTTTATATAGTAAAGTGATGATATTAATCAGGTAAGAGAAATTTTACCTGATTTTTTTCAAATATTTGTTGAATTATCATGTTTTGTCAAATTTTTACAAAAAACTCTATACATTTATACATAAATGTTGTATACTTATACTTGCAATGTAGGAGTAATTATAAGGTATCAAGGAGGTTATTTAAATGAAGAAATTAGTAAAGACATTATCAATACTTATGATGAGTGCAACTTTGATTCTGCCAGTGGCTATGCCAGTTCGGGCAGAAGAAGTTAAAAACAATACAACAGAAGTGGTAACATATGCAAAGGCAAAGTATGGAAATGCGACAATTACAGGTGACGGAGTTCGAATAAGAAAATCACCTAGTACATCAGCGACCATAGTAGGATTATTGTATAAGGACGATAGAGTTCAAACAGGAGCTTTTTGTCATTGGGATGGTAGAGACTGGGTTTATTGTGTAACAAAATCTGGACTGGCTGGTTATGTAACAACTGATTATATTAAAAAAGATTAATAGTTTTTGCCATTATATACTGACAAAGTATCTAAAATACGATTAATTCCTAATTAAAGAGCAAGAAACAAGCTCTCTACATTGCATAACTTAAAAAGGTATTACTAAGCAAATTGTCATTTGCATTTAGTAATACCTTTTTTATCCTTATATAGGGAATTCAAGCATAAGAAATAATAAAGCGACTATGGAATATGATCACTCCATGGTCGTTTTTTATATACAGAATTCAGATTGTACTAAAATAAATACAATTTTTTTAAAAAATTGTCATTTAGTGACATAGATATAGTTCAAAAAATAACTAAAATGAGAACCATATTTAAAAGAAAGGAGGAACTGCACATGAAGATAAAAGCACAGGTGGAATTCGGCCACAAACCGGCAGCTATCCGTTACACAGCTTATGCCGCTGCATTTGCAAAACTTACAAAAGAG
>JAAWEK010000004.1 GCA_022794265.1 Lachnospiraceae bacterium | reverse complement strand
ATGTGGGTAGGGTCTCCCAAGGTAAGACACTAATCTTTCGTTCCACAACCTCTTGATTTACAATTTCGGTTATACGTTTACCCTTAGGGCTTCGGTTTGTCTGGCAACCTTACCCACCTCATTGCCTTATCAAGTTTCTATTCGTAGGCTCAAGAACTTTGCTATGCGCTTCCTTCATCCATGTCATTACTGACACCAACTTGCGCTCCGTTACACTTGGCGGTAAATACCCGTGGTCAGACTTTCACTGACTAGATTAGTGCCATGCTTGGCACACCAGAAAAAATTGCCCTGCTTCCGAAGCAGGGCAATTAAGCTTGCAATCTCATATTCATTCAATCAATTGCTTTTAACAAATATCCGGCTATAAATTATTTGTTAACTTCATCTTTTAAAGCCTTGCCAGCTTTAAACTTAGGTGACTTAGAAGCCGGAATCGGCATAGTCTTACCTGTCTGTGGGTTTCTTCCTTCCCTGGCTGCTCTTTCAGCTACTTCGAAAGTTCCAAATCCAACTAACTGAATCTTATTTCCTGCTTTTAATTCCTCAGATACAACATCAATAAATGCCTTTAATGCCTTCTCTGCATCTTTTTTAGATAATTCGGTTCTTTCAGCCATAGCTGTTACTAATTCAGCTTTGTTCATGGATAAACTCCTCCTCCGTCATTTTATATTCTTTCTATTCTCAGATAAGCAAACTTCTAATCTTCGTTGCTTTCACGTTTATTTATAAACGTTTCTACCATGTTTGTCAAGGAATTTTCGGCATTTTCTTGCAATTCCCTGGCAATATTTACAATTTCAAAAATAATTGCACCAATTTTATTTGAATTATGCTTATTTTCTAAACTCTTTTCACTATTTATTAAGACAGTATCCCGTAATTCTTCCAGCAATTTTTGTATATACTCAATGGACTCCAGGGCGGGTTTTCCATCTTTGTATATTTTATCCGACTTTTTCAGAACCTTTTGCGCCCGGATCAGTGCCGGAAGAGATTTTGGAATGTCTGTCAGCGGACCGTTGCCTGCCCGGGATGTATTTCGTTTTTCTTCCTGTTTGATTTTATCCCAATCCACGGTACTGGCTTCAGCAATTTCTCCGGCCGCATTTCCGAATACATGCGGATGCCGCCGTATCATTTTTTCGCTGATACCCTGCACCACATCATCAAAGGAAAATGCTCCTCTCTCTTCAGCAATCCGGCTGTGCATGACTACCTGCAACAGAACATCTCCCAGCTCTTCCTTAAGATTCTCATCATCTTCATTATTAACTGCTTCCAGCACTTCATAACATTCCTCTATGAGACACGATTTCATGCTGTCATGGGTCTGAACCCTGTCCCAGGGACAGCCATCCGGAGAACGCAGTGTCTTAATAATTTTTCTAAAGTCCTCAATATTATAATTTTCCATTGTTTTACCTGAATATTATTTCTAAATAATACTTCCTATCTTCATTTGTCAGCTGTTCCGCCTGTTTCTGTCACCTGTATTATGCTTCCATCTGTCTGCCCAGAAAATTCGCCGCTATGGCTGCTATCTTAACTTCCATTTCGGATAATTTGGCAGCCTCATCTTTTCCCATAACCACAACCGCTCCGATAACATCCCCCTCGCAGATAATGGGCTGAATAATCTTGGAATTACGCTCGGTATCAATATCCGTTATCCTGATTCCCTTTGTATTTTCTTTTACCAGCATACGATTTTCCAAAATATTTTCAAAGTCTTTTGTCAGACTTTTATTCAACAAATCTTTTTTTCCTCCAGCTACTGCGATTACCTGGTCTCTATCTGTAATTATCACAATATGCTCCGTATTAAGAGCCATACTTTCCGCATATTGTATAGCAAATGTTTTCATTTCTCCGATAGGCGAATATTTTTTTAATATAATTTCTCCTTCCCGGTCGGTAAAAATTTCCAACGGATCTCCCTCCCGGATTTTCAGTGTTCTTCTAATCTCTTTTGGGATAACCACTCTTCCCAGTTCATCAATTCGCCTAACTATACCTGTTGCTTTCATTTATTACTCCTCCATTTACAAATCTTATGTTTCATATATTTATTGTGATACTAGTATCTGTAAATGAAGGCATTTTATACCTTGGAAATTATGAAATGGATTTCTGTTCCGGGACGTCAACTTTCCCCGTTACTGCCTCATAAATCAACGATTTTTTATAAGATGACAAACGAGCCAGCAGACGATTTCTATTATTTACCTCTTTATCAATCTGAAGGCAGACCGAATCCAGATATTCCGCAATTTCCTTTTGTTCCCTGGGTTCCGGCATGGGAATCTGCATATTACGGATAAAATCCGTAGCTGCCCGGGGCATTTTTGTACCGTATGTGGAAGCATCCACGATTTTCACAAACCAGTCGCTTAAACATACATATTTAAGATAAGCGCTGTTGCCTGTAAAGTTTCCGAACACCACAAACTCACTGGAACAGCAGGATTTCTTATTGACCTCAAAAGCTTTTGCAAGATATGGTCTTAACTTTGCGAAAATTACGTCGCCTGGCTGACAAATCAGCGCATTGGTCAAATCATAATTATTATCGGTCTCTATATATTTACCAGTATGGCTTTCCACATTTTCCAATCCGATATAGCTTCGCTTCCGGCTCTTTGAAATCCATTTTTTATTTCTTAATTCCGTACAAAATTTAAGCCTTATAACCTGCCAGCTCTCAGGAATCCTGCCGATCCAGTCCACACCGCTGTCCTTAAAAGAAACCGCAGGGTCATAGCCTTTACTGACGGTTTCCGTAATAACGGTTCGCCGGTATTCCTGCAGTTTTATTATCTGCTCTTCCTGTATTTCCATAACCGAATTTATTAATTTACACTGATGATCCAGATATTCTGCAATCATCTGCTGGGTCTTAACGGATGGACAGGGAACATAAATCTGTTTCATATTGCTCCATTTTGTTGACCATAAATCATCAACAATTCCATTTCCATACCGGTAAAATTCATCCGCAAACATATCCGATTTAAACACATAACTGAAAAACAGATTGTTTACGTTTTGTTTTGGTCTCAGTACCAGATTAATCATCGAAACAGATCCGTCCAGCTCCGATATTCCGCAGGCCCCCCTTCTGTCAGACCTGCTGTTAATCACAAAATCATTTCTTTTTACCAGTTTTCTACAATTACTGTTTTCACCCTTAACAACTTTATCTAGCCTTGGAACGATTCCATTCTGCGTAACAGACAAGGGCATATGACTTTTTTCACTGGTTTTCTCATTCCGTTCTTCATAAATATAACCAATTTTATTTAATTCCCAGTTATCGGGGATATTTCCTATCCAGCCCACACTGCATTTCTTCATCTTTCGCACAACAAGCACCACCTCATGTCTTAAAAATCTTTTCCAGACCACCGGCCAGTTCCTTCTCCAAATCCAATATCTCTGTCATAATTTCAGCCGATGGTCTCAACTGCTCATACTGATAAAAATATCTCGCAAAGGGAATCTCATATCCGATCTTTGTCTTACTTTTATCAACCCATGCATCAGGTGCAAACGGCAGTACTTCTTCGGCAAAATATTCATCTATGTCTTTATCCAGAGGTACATTTTCCGTATCCCGCAGGGTTATATCCGGCTGCGGTTTCCCTCTTTTTAATATATATTCCCCGTTATCGTTCCGCATCGGCCGTTCCACTACTATTTTAGAATATCCAAATTCAGAATTACTGATAATCTTACTAATCTTACTTTCCCTAAAATCACCGTAAATCCGGGTAATTTCTTCAATATAGCGGATAGGAATGTCATTTTTCTTATTCCCCAGTGATTTTCTTCTTCTTTCACATTTTTCATTTGCATTGATTAACTGGACTTTCCCCACCCTTCTGGAACTCTTTTTATTGGATAGAACCCAGATATATGTAGCAATTCCAGTATTATAAAAAATATCATTGGGCAAAGCAATAATGGCTTCCAGCAAATCATTTTCCAGTATATACCGGCGGATATTGGATGGCCCGCTTCCTGCATCTCCTATAAACAGCGGAGAACCATTGTGTATAATAGCAATTCTGGAGCCTCCGTCCTTTTTGTCCTTCATCTTGGAAATGGCAGTCAGCAGAAACAGCATCTGCCCGTCCGATACAGATGGAATCCCGGCTCCGAATCTTCCCTGAAAGCCAGTTTTTGCCTCCTGCTCCACAATCTCCTTTTCATTTTTCCACTCACGGCCAAAGGGGGGATTGGAAAGAATATAATCAAACTTCTGATTTTTAAATTTATCGTCGGATAATGTATTTCCATCCTGGATATCATTGGCATTATTTCCTTTAATCAGCATATCCGCCTTACAGATTGCAAAGGTCTGGTCGTTGATTTCCTGTCCGAATGCCATTACTCTGGCATCCGGATTAATCTTATCCAGATACTCTTCCGCCACAGACAGCATACCTCCTGTACCGCAGGCAGGGTCATATATTGTCTTGACCACATTCTGTCCGCTTAATACTTTACTGTCATCATAAAACAGAATATTGACCATAAGTTCGATTACTTCTCTGGGCGTGTAATGCTGACCAGCATCTTCATTATGTGCCTCGGAAAACCTCCGGATGATTTCTTCAAATATATATCCCATTGCCAGATTTGACACTTCTTCGGGATGAAGATTTCCTTTTTCTGATGTAAATTCCTTTATCACCATATATAAAATTCCCTTATCCGCCATTCTGGAAATATGCCCGTAAAAACGAAATTTATCTATAATATCTCTGACGTTTTCAGAAAAAGCATTCAGATAATCAAATAAATTTTCTTTAATATTTTCCGGGTCCTCCAGCAATGTATCAAAGTTATATTTACATATATTATAAAAGCCAAAACCGGAAGCATTTTTTAATATTTCATCCCTATGTTCCAAATCTTTTATCTGTTCATACCTGTCAAGTACCTTATCTTTCGTAGCCATCAAAATACAATCAAAACGCCGAATCACGGTTAACGGAAGAATTACTTCTCCGTATTCATGGGGCTTATAAACGCCTGTCAGCTTGTCAGCGATAGCCCAGATCAGATTCGCTTTTTCGTTTACGATTGTGTTCAGCGATTTACTCTCCATCATTATTACCATTTGTATTGCAGCCGATACCGCAACTTCCTTTTTAATAATTTCTTTTTCATATTCCAAAATTTGGAAGATTACACTTCTATTTTAGCTTAATTGAATTGATTTTTCAACTTTCAGATGTGAAAGACCAGAATATATAACTAAAGATTTTTTTAAGAAATAAACCTTCATACCATGTATTTTTATTTTACATCGGTCTGAAGGTTTATATATAAAGATACCATTACAAAAACGAATATATTATTTTTAGTGATTTTTATGTTTTTTCTTCAATGTAATTACAGTTCCAACAGTTCCAAAAGCTATCACCATGGCCACCGCTAAAAACAATATCAGCATAGTCGAATCGTTCTTAAAACGAATCCACGGATTTGTCGTTACATAAAAGTTGCTAACTTTTACTGTATCACTGTTTCCTGCTTTGTCCTCAAATACCACTTCAAGGTTTTGCGCCGTAGATTTGCTTGTAATATCAAACGAAATATTTTGAGATTCCTGTGCCAGAATTTCAAGTTCTGTCTCTGACAGATTTATTATCTCATCACCATTTAAAAATACCAATACCTTTGCAAGTCTGATATTATCGCTTACAGATATCTCAACTTTTTTCTCATTTGCACCATAAGTTGCATCAGATTTCAGATTTAATATATTGCACAATGGTAATGTATTGTCTACAACAAATGAAATATCTGCCTGTTTATTATTCAAATCACTTACCGAAACATTTCCCAATGCATCCTTTGAAGATATGGTAAGACTATATTCTCCATCTGCAGCAAAGCATGATTTCTTTATCGTATATATATATTCGCACCATGTATTCTCTGATATTCTTTTTTCTAAAGAATAATCCGCCCCTTCTTTTAACTCAATTGCATTACTGCCTCTGGTCAATATCAGAAGTATCGAATCCATATCCAGATCATTGACATTTACTTCCCTGATTACAATGTCATTTTCAACTGATTTTAAGAATGACTTATTTATTGCTGTTGCTTTGCTGTCGATGACATAGGAAGAACCATTTCTGTTTACTGAAAACCGAAATTCATTCTGAACCGTTCTTCCCGCTTTATCAGTAACCATATATGACAGTTGGTATATTCCGTCTTCTGTAATATTTTCCAAAAAAATTTCTTTACCGTTTTCAAGAAGCCTCTCATTTACTTCTATATCTGTTTTATTTCCATCCCTATTGACTTTTTCCAGATTAAACACTGCTTTATCAAAATAGAAATCTTTAGCTTCAAATTTAAATCCTACAATATCCGAATTATATGCCTTCTGACTTTCTACTCCTGAAATAATAACTTCAGGTTCCGTCTTATCCACATAAAAACTTTCATTTATTGTCTGTACAGCAGTATTTCCTGCCATATCCGTATAAGAAATCTGTACCGTATATTGAGCCTCATCATCAAACGATATGGATGTACTGTGAATATCACCGTTGGACGTCCATTCCCCAAATGCGACTCCTTCCGATACTCCATTTTTCTGTACACTCATAACTATTCTGTCTGTACTGAAATTATGTTCATTTATTGTAATCGTGGCTATCCTGCGATCTTTAAAATATCCGTTATTTCCTTCATTATTATCATAAGTTACATTAATAATCGGAACTGTTCTGTCAATCGTGAATGCATCAACTGATTCACTGCCCGGTGCAAACGACATTACTGCTTCATTTCCGGCCGGATCTCTGTAAAAAATATTAAATGTATACTCACCATCTTCTCTATAATTAATAGTGCTGACATAAGTTTGATCATCATTGTTTCCGGTACCTGTTGTCTCTGTCCAGTCACTTATCACGGCTGATTTACCGTCTGCCGTTGCCGCAGATACCACCACATCCTCCGGTCTGAAATTTCTTTCCTGAATACGAATGGTTGCCGTACGTTCCTCTCTGAACATTGTCCGATATGTTCCATCCGGACTATTATTGTCATATGATATTGTTACTGTCGGCACCGTTGTATCATTACTGAATCGTATCTCTTTTGTCGTTGTATTTTGCGCATTGTCCGTTAAAGAGACCGTCAATGTGATTCCATTACTGTTATCTCTGATATTCAGTGTTCCGCCAAGTTTCGTAACCAGATTGAAATCCTTTTGCTGAATCGACAGAAAACTGTTCTCAATGCTCTGCTGGTTTTCTCCTGTTCCTGGTATAAACGTTACGTTTCCGTCTGCATCAATATTAACTGTTCCTGATTCCAGCAATGCCTTATCCGGTTCATCGGATGTAACGGTCCATTTGACTGAACGTATTCCCGAAAAATCATCATTAATCCGGATATCCACAGGCAATATTTCCTGATTATAAAGGGGAAGCCCTGTTATATCTTTCATCGCTGTTTCTGGTATCTCAATATGTATTGCAGAATATTTATCATGTAACTCCTTATCTTCTATGATTACACCTGGTTCTTCTGTATCCACAAATTTGTTTCCGGTTACATCGGTAACTGATAAAGATAATTTACCCTTAAATCCTACATTCAGTATCTTATCTCCATTCAGACTTATCGGAGAACTATTAAGATTTATTGATGCAATACCTGAACCATCCTCCCCATCACTTGTCTGAACCAGCAGATGAACGTCCTGATTAAAGAAATATCCATAATGCCGCCCGCTTTCTGCCCCACTGGTTATTCTACCAGCCAGACGAATTGTTGGTTTTTCAGGTAACTTTGTATCATAATTTATTGTTATTGTCTGCTTCTCCGACCGATTCCCCACATTATCATATGCCACAATATCTATTATATTTTTTCCATCCTTTAATCCCAGTTTCTCTTTTAATTCTTTCAATGTTATTCCTGCATCTGCCAGACTTTTAATTTCTGTTTTAGGAAATTTCTTCTTTCCCAGCTTATATTCAATCCTTTCAATCCCTGAGACTTTAGATATATTTATTTTATTGTCATTCAAAACATCCGCTCTGATAATTATTTTTTCTTGTGAAGTTCCGGCTTTTATCCATACGCCATTGTCACTATTACAGATTACGTCCTGATTAATACTAGTTTTTAAGGTCGGTTTAGATTTATCGTAATTAAACGATATTATAATTTCATCTGACTTATTTCCAACGTTATCAAATGCAACAATTTTTAAATCATTTAAGCCCTCCTTAATCTTCATTTTATTTTTAAGTTCATTCCAGCTAAGCCCTTCCTTTCCCTGTTCATAAGATTTCTCTATTACATTTTCTCCCAGACTGTAAACCACTTTGCTGATTCCAGAACCTTCTAAATTTTTTTTCTCATCTTTATCCGTTAGTTTATTAATATTAACAATTCGGTCATTTCCTTTAATTCCGCTCTTTATCCATTTACCTTTCGGATCCGGGGTATTATTCCATATCTCATTTTCTGACAGTGAAGCTTGAATCACTGGTTTTTTCGTATCATAGTATAAGGTTATCTTTTTTTTAGCAGATTCATTTCCTACCTTATCATATGCCGTTATATATATTTCATTGCTGCCCTGTTTAATTTTGAGCACTTCTGCTAGTTCTAACAAAGTTATCTTTTTCTTATAATCAGAATCCGTTCGAGTTATACTTTTATTTCCGAGAGTAAGCTTTATTTTCCCTATTCCTGATACTTTTTCGTCTTTTTCCTTTTTATCCTTTGTTCCGGATACGTCAATAATGAAATCCTTCTTCTTAGCTGAGGATAAAATCCAGATGTTTTTGTCTTGTTTCAAAAGTTTCGAATTATTAAGCTTATAATTTACTTCAGGTTTATATGTATCATAAAAGATTGTTTCCGTTACTGTTTTAGAAGCATTTCCTACATTATCAAATACAGTAATGGATATAGTATTTTTACCCTGTTTCAATTCAAAATTCTCTAATATTTTACCCAAATTAACTTTCAATAAATTATTTGTAATATTTTCAGTATGTTCTTGCTCCCCAACTTTCAGTTTAATCTCTCCGATTCCCGAATTGATTTCTACAGCTTTTGAATCATCAGCAGCCTTTACGGTTAGCAGAACATCTGTTTTGGACGCAGTTGCTTTTATCCAGTAATCTTTCCCGTCTTGGTATAACTTGACTGTATTTAGTTTTGAAGAAACAGACGGCGCAGTTTCATCATAATATATAATCAGTGGTCTTTCTGTTTTATTTCCTACATTATCGCATACACGGATGGTAATCGTATTCTTACCCTCTTTCAGAGAGAGCTGTTTTTTCAGTTCACCTAATTTCACACTTTTATTTGCATTTGAACCTTTATTTTCTATTTTCTTTCCATTTAACTCATATACTACTTCTTTTACTCCTGATCCCAAATCAGTTGAATCAGTCCCATCATTTAAATCTTTTATTTTTATTATGTTCTCTGTATCTTTTGTTCCCGCCTTAATCCATTTATTTCCATCCGGACCGGTCCATACTTTCGAATCCACTATCTCTTCCTTAAATTCTGGTGGAGTACTATCATAAAATAAAGTAACCGTTTGATATGCGGATACATTATCTGCCATATCAAATGCCCGTACTTTAATGATATTTTTCCCTTCCTGAAGAGTAAATTCATTTTTTAATTTATTAAGACTAACCGGATAATCTAAAAGCGGAGTTTCTTTCTCAATGTTTACGTCATATGTTTTGTTATTTACAGAAAATTCCAACTTAATAATGCCAGATTCTCCATCCGAAGCCTTAACATTTATTATGTATTTATTAACATCTGTTGTTCCAATCCATACATTGGCAGAATCATCTGTCCATATATTGTTATCTTCTGTTGTAATTGATATTTCCGGAGGTATTGAATCATAATTTAGTTCAATTTCCATAGCTTTAGATTTATTGTTCAGATTATCATATGCTTCCGCCTTAACAATGCTTTTTCCATCCGTAAATCCTAAATCCTCTGTCAATTCCTTTAAAGTCAGAGTTTCAGCATCTTTCCCTGTCTTTGTCAGTGTTTTATCTCCAAGGGTAAATACGACTCTGTTTACTCCGGAACCCTGGTCTTCGAGATTCTGAACAAAAATTATAACCGAATCCTTTGTTACTACGGAAGACTGAATCCACTGATTATTAACCGTACTGCTATTGTATACTAAATCAAATGTCGGTGCAGTCAGATCTTTTATTATGGTTGTTTTGTATTGCTGATTATCATTTTTTGAACTGTAAATAATTTCACATTTTGGTACAGCGTTGTTCCCAAATAATCTGTCATTAATTGCATTGACTTCGTCTCCAGTTATAATCTCATCACCTATACGAATTGTATAGATATTAACCGAGCTATTTATACTAATGTCACTAATATTATTTTTTATATAATACGTATAAGAATTGGCTTCTGATGACGGTACTTGTTCAAAAAATTCCACATCAGTAAGTCCGTCAAACCCAATTTTTGCCAGAGTAGAATTATATTGAACAGTTGTATCAAATGTATTTCCGGCCTTATCCTCTATTTGAATATCTACTATTTTATACTTTTTTTCATTACCCACCATATCAAAAAATTCTGAAATCTGAATATTTGTAGTACCATCACTATCTACATATGCTTTCTCATTAATATCTGTCGAAACGATTGGAATCCAGTCCACATCTCCACTCATTTTATAATAAATCCTTGAAATACCTGAATTGTCACCATTATCCCTGATATTAATTGTATCAAACAGCGTTTCTTTCTGTGATGAATTCTCATTGCTTTGAATCTCACTGGAACCGTTTACCATTTTCCAATTCACCACAGAATCGTATGTCACAGTAACTGTTTTTTCTGTTTCATCATTCCATCCTTTATACTTTATAGATATTGTCCCCTCCTGTAAAAAAGTATTTTCTGTTTCATCAAATATTTTTTTACTCTCAAAACTATCGGTTATTATTGTAATACTGGACGGGTCTACATCATCCGTATATTTTAAATAAATTTTCTCACCATTTCCATATAAATTTTTTGTATTTTCTCCGCCTTTAATAGCTGTAAATCCCCACTCTATTTCTTTCAGTTCCTCATCTGTTTTATTTTCCGGGTTATCTTTATAAACCTGCAAATCTATTTCAGATTCTTTATACACAACCGAAATACTTTTCCTGTTTCCTGCAAAATCCTCCACTTCTGCCTCATATGTTCCATATGCCTTATCTTTTATATTAAAATACCAGTTTTTTGAATCGCTTAAACATGGTATCTCCATCTGATCTTTAGTAACTTTAAAATCTTTAATTCCTGATTCCTCATTGCTGAAATCAAATAATATTTCTCCCGGAGAAAATATTATAATTTTGCTTTTTGTTTCATCGGTGGCCCTAAGCTCTTTATCCGATTCCCTCTTTTTGACGGATACACTGACTTCCATATCTTTTTTTATTTTGTATCTGTTGTTGTTTTCAGCATAATCAATCAATTCTAATTCACATTCTTTATTGGAATCCGAAAGGTTCAGTGTCGTATGATCATCACTGATTATTCCTCCGGTGACTGTTACAGCATCCCAATTAATCCCTGATGTAAGTTCTGTAATGTTACTGATATCTAAAATACCGCTGTTAATCCAAATATTATTATTACTGTCAGCAATATCGAGACTTGGAGCAATTGTATCACATACTACTTTCTTTACCGCAGTATTTGAATATTTATCCGTCACGATAATTTCATATTCCGCACCTTCCAACAGACCTTCCGCTTTATAATAATCCTTATTACTGTCTTCATTGATTTCAATGTCTGCCGTTTCCGGAGCAATCTGCCTCATTTCTATGGTTTTATATATGTCATTTCTCTGAACATATATTTCTGTTTTATTCGTATAATAGATTACCCCGGCATCTGTTGTTTTAGCAGGTAAAACTTCTAAAGTATCTTTATTATTTGACTGCTGTATATCAAAATCCAAAAAATTCGAATACATGACTGTATACTTTTCACTGGAAATATTATCTTTTTTATCCACTGTTTTGAAGTATGCGGTTCCTTTTCCCTGGCTAAAGATTTTATCCAGATCTGTGATTTCCAATTTAGATTCACCGTTGCATTCTATTAATACCGCATCGGATTCTGTCTGCAGTTCGGTCCAGAAATAGATACCTTTTGCCCCTGATTCCGTATCCTCTAATGTTAACATACATGAAGATGTATTTACATATTTAGTCCCTCCCTCCGGCAAATCAATAACTACCGGGGCAGTACTGTCTTCGGAATCCGAAGCATCCGTTTGATTCTCGGATACATCTGTCTCTGCATTTTCACCAGATTCTTCACCTTTAACAATATAAAAATTATCCATATGAAACGAAATTGCAAACATTATCATAGCAAGTACAAAGGCAATAAATTTTTTTAATTTTGTCTTCATTTTTATTCCCCATGCATATCACAGTTCTGCCTGTGATACAGCCCCAATAAACTGGTTGAAAGAAGGGCATTTAGCACTTTTCCTTTCTTTTGATAATTTCTTTCAACCTTAATCTTTTATTTATATATAAACAATTGAGAAACTCTTGTGCTAAATTTGCGAGTTTCTCAATTACCAGTAACTTTATATAATTTATTTCAAGGTAATGCTTTTGCTGGTCATTCCGCTCTTTAATTTTATCCCATTGTATAATTTCACTGCTTTTACACTAAAATAATATTTCTGTCCTTTGTTCAGATAAGATTTTGTATATGTTGTATTATTATATGTACTTTGTGTAAGAGCTTTCCATTCTGCCTCCGGACTGGTTTTATAATATACGACATAACCAGTGGCACCCTCTACTTTATCCCAGCTTACTTTAACCTGTGTGCTCTTTGACTGGGTTAAATTCACAACTGGTATTTTTGTGGCAGTTGAAGTTTTAACTACATTTGAAAAGGAACCATAATAATTTATTCCATTCAAAGTTACATATGCCCTGACTTTATACATATATTCCGTATTAGGTGTCAGGTAAGAATTTGTCCATGAATGAACAGATGAACTTTTTCTTGTATTAGCCAGCTTATATGTTTTACTTGATGCATTATATTTATACACTTCATATCCGGATACTCCATTTAAAATATCCCACTTTATTCGTACAGTTGTGGATGTGGAATCTTCTGCCTGTTTCAGACCTTTTACAGCAGCCGGAAGTGTTACTGCATCTGTTTTTTCCGTATATGAGCTATAATATGTCTTTCCGTTTAACTGTATATATGCCCGGATTTTGTATGCATATTTCGTTCCTGCCGCAAGTCCGGTATCTTTAAAGGATGTTCCCGTAACTGCAGCTATCTTATCATACTGTTTTGTTCCGGAATTATAACGATATACCTCATATCCTTTTACTTTTGCCGACGGTGCTTTCCACTGGAGTTCTACAGTTCCTGTTGTACTGCTTTTAAATACCGGATTTCCAGGCGCATCCGGAAGAGTATTGATTACAAATTCATCTGATTCTGCACCCACATATATTTTTGTTCCTATTTTTTTATATGCTGCTATCTTATATGTATATACCGTTCCCGGTTTTAAAGATGCAAATACAACGCTATTGGAAGTCACTTCCCTGATTATTTCAAATTTTCCGGTTGCAGAATTTTTAAGCATTATCCGGTATCCGCTAATATCTTTCACCGCTCCCCACGAAAAACCAAGAGCTGTGCTTTCCTGTCTGCTGAGCTTCAGACTGGCAACCTTAGCCGGATTTATCGTAAATTCCCTTTTTACAGTTCCATAATATTTATTTTTACCTGTAATAGTTATCGTTCCGGTTCCTACAGAATCATTTCCTGAAAATGAACTTATTAAATGAGCCTTTTCCAATACTTTGCCCTGTGTATCCGTAATATTGTATACCGGTTCTATTTTACTTCCTGTATAAGAATATTCTGTATTAAGCTTTACTGTCAGTTTTGAAATATCCTGCTTTGGATAATATTTTATACCATAACCATCAAATTTCTTTGCCAGAACCGTACCGCTTTTCAGATATATATCTGTTGATACAGGAATGGTATCTGAAATATTACTTTCATTTGAGCCAATCTTCTCAATCATATCCGGAAGATACATTTCGCTCATGCTTTTACAATTGTAAAACGCCCTGCTTTCAATATATTTTAACTTAGTCGGAAATACTGTTTCTGTCAGATTTTCACAATTAGCAAATGCCATATTTCCTATTTTCTCAATGTTATTTCCTAATATAATCTTTGTTAAAGAGGAACAGCCGCTAAAGGTGCTTTCTGGTACTTCAGAAATCTTTCCCGAAAAACTAATCTCTTTGAGCGCTATACAATTCTTAAATACAGAAATACCGAATTGAGTCAGATTAGCAGGTATATTCACCTTTTGAAGAGATGAACACCCCATAAATGCATTGTCTTTTATGATTTTTACCGTTTCCGGTATTTTAATTTCTTTTAATGCCGTACAATTCTGAAACGCACTTATTCCTATTGATTCCAAGGAATCCGAAAGTTTAACGGATATCAGATTGGAACACCCATAAAAGGTATTATCTGTAATCATCGTAACAGTGGAAGGTAAAATAACTTCTTTCACAGTTTTATTTCCCTGAAATGCAGATACAATTGTACCTACAGGCAGATTTTCTATTTTTGACGGAATAGTTACTTTCTCTTTCGTTCCGCTGTATTTATGGATGGATACCCTGGTTCTCGATTCTATATAATAATATTCATATGAACCGTCTTCATTGGTGTATGTCAGTGCCAGAACATTTGCCTGATTTATACTAATCATTCCCACCAGCGCCATTAAAAAAATAAACCCGTAAATTATCTTTTTTCTCATTAATATACCTCCCTGATTTTATCTCTTTGAATCCTTTACGCTCTTCTGTTTAACAGAATTTACTATATCTAAAGTTTAATTTGTGGTTGACTATTTGTCAATAAATATGTTTTGACTTTATTCGACATAATACGACATATATTTTAAATAATCTATAACCATAAATTCTGCAAAACATTTCCAAATTATTGATGTTTTTTTTCTCATATGGTGTTATATTAATAGTATTATTTTAAAATCAATTGAAACGTTTTATATCAGGAGGAAATTGTAAAATGAGCAGGTCTATTCATCCAACCAGAAAGGGATTAAGCATCATCATCGTTGGCTGCGGAAAAGTCGGTTCTGCACTGATTGAACAGTTGAGCCGGGAAGGCCATGACATTACCATAATCGACAAAAATCCCCAGAAAATCCAGGCCTTAACCAATTTATATGACATTATGGGAATTGTGGGGAACGGAGCCAGTTATGTGGTTCAGGTGGAAGCGGAAATTGAAAACACTGATTTAATCATTGCCGTTACTGATTCCGATGAATTAAATCTACTCTGCTGTACCGTGGCAAAACGGGTCAGCAACTGCGCCGCCATTGCCCGGGTCCGGACACCGGATTACAGTGAAGAAGTGGGATATCTGCGTGAAAAACTGGGACTTGCTATGATAATAAATCCGGATCTGGAAGCTGCAAGAGAGGCCGCACGTATACTCTATCTTCCTACCGCTCTGGAGGTAAACACTTTTGCTCATGGACAGGCTGAACTGGTAAAATTTAAACTGCCGGATAAAAATATTCTGGACGGTACTTCTATCGCTTCTATCGGTAAAGATATTACCACAAACTTACTGATATGCGCCATAGAACGGGAGGGTAATGTCTTTATACCTTCCGGTGATTTTATACTGAAAAAAGGAGATTACATATCTTTTGTTGCCACCCGCAATGAAACAAGATTCTTTTTAAAGAAAATCGGTTTTAAAACCAATCAGGTAAAGGATACCATGATCATTGGCGGTGGTAAAGCCGCATTTTATCTGGCAAAACAGCTAATCAGTATGGGAATATCCGTAAAAATCATTGAGCGCAGCAAAACACGTTGTGAGGAATTAAGCATACTGCTGCCAAAAGCCATCATCATAAACGGAGACGGAACGGATGAAGAACTGCTGAAAGAAGAAGGTATTGCATTCTGTGAATCCTTTGTTCCACTGACAGGCATTGACGAAGAAAATATTCTTCTGACTCTTCATGCCAAACGGGTTTCCAACGCAAAAGTTATCACAAAAATCAACCGGAATACCTTTATGGACGTAATCAGCAGTCTTGATCTGGGTAGCGTGGTCTATCCGAGATATATTACAGCGGAAGCCATCATCGCTTATGTCCGTGCAAAGAAAAATTCCATGAACAGTGATATTGAAACTTTATACCATATGTTTAATTCCCGTGTGGAAGCCATTGAATTTCGTGTGGACAAGGCCTCTTCTGTAACGGATATACCGATTATGAATCTGGCCCTGAAAAAGAATCTTCTGATTTCTTTTATTAACCGAAACGGCTCAATCATTATTCCAAGCGGTCAGGACTGTATCAAAGTCGGAGACACTGTTATGATTGTTACAACCCACAGCGGATTTAATGATATACAGGATATACTAAAATAGGGTTCGGAGGATATCATGAACAATTCAATTATTCGATATATTTTAGGACAGGTTCTTAAAATGGAAGCAATCTTAATGATTCTTCCGGTTATTGTTGCTATCATTTATGGAGAAGATGAAGGTTTTGCTTACCTCATCACCTTACTGATCTGTGGGGCTCTGGGCTTTGCTGCTACCCACAAAAAGCCCCGGAATTTTATTTTTTACCTGAAAGAGGGCTGTATTGCCACTTCCTTGAGCTGGATTATTTTAAGTATATTTGGCAGCCTGCCGTTTATACTTACCGGAGAGATTCCCTCAATAACGGATGCGCTGTTTGAAACCATATCCGGCTTTACTACTACCGGCGCCAGCATATTATCCGATGTGGAAGCCTTATCTTACTGCAGCATATTCTGGCGTAGTTTTACGCACTGGATTGGCGGTATGGGCGTCCTTGTATTTCTTCTGGCCATTATACCGCTAAGCGGCGGTTCCCATATCAATCTCATGCGTGCCGAAAGTCCCGGTCCTTCCGTAGGCAAACTGGTTCCAAAAGTGCGGCACACTGCCCGGCTGCTATATCTGATATATTTCGGAATGACCATACTGGAAGTGATTCTATTGCTGCTGGGCAGAATGCCTGTGTTTGATGCCCTGACTACATCCTTTGGAACGGCAGGTACCGGCGGATTTGGAATTAAAAATGACAGTATTGCCGGTTACTCTTCATATATTCAATGGATTGTAACCATTTTCATGATTTTATTCGGTGTAAACTTTAACGCCTATTATCTGATTTTACTGAGACGATTTAAGAAGGCGTTCAAAATAGAAGAAATCCGTTATTATTTTCTTATAATTGCCGCTGCCGTTGCAATCATATTTTTTGATATCTGCAATACTGCTGCCAACGCCTTTACCGCTCTGAAAGATGCATCCTTTCAGGTGGCATCCATTATAACCACTACCGGTTTCTCCACCGTGGATTTTAATGCATGGTCCCAGGCTTCAAAAACTGTTCTTGTCCTGCTGATGTTTATAGGAGCCTGTGCCGGAAGTACCGGAGGCGGTATAAAGGTATCCCGTTTTGTGGTACTGTTTAAAACGGTTATTAAAGAATTAAATTCATACATACACCCAAAAAGCATTAAAAAGATTAAAATTGACGGTAAACCGGTGGAACATGAAGTTGTTCGCTCCATTAACGTTTATTTCATAACATTTATGATAATATTTACGTTATCGGTTTTTGCCATATCTTTCGAAGGAAAGGATTTGGTTACCAATTTCACTGCGGTAACCGCCACCATAAACAACATCGGTCCCGGACTGGAGCTGGTGGGGCCCACCCAGAATTTTTCAATCTTTACACCATTTTCAAAATTCATATTAATGTTTGATATGCTGGCCGGTCGTCTGGAATTATTTCCGCTGCTGATATTATTTCATCCGGCTGCCTGGAGAGATCTGGTACATAAAAAATAAAAGCATTAAACGGAACGGACTACCAGAAGTCAGATGTTCGGTCTGACTTCTGGTAGTCCGTTCCGTTTAATGCCAAAAATTTATTATAACAATTTAACCGGCTGTCTGTTTTGTCAACGGAAATTCAATATTTATGCAAAACCAGTTTTCTTCCATTTCTGCCTGTATGTCTCCATTCATCCGAAGAACGAATTCCTTCGCAATGGAAAGGCCAAGGCCAGTGGACGAGTCACTTCTGGCTTCATCCGCTTTGTAAAATCGTTCAAAAATCTGACTGATATCAATTTTACCGGGTTCCGGCACCATATTTTTCAAAGACAACACTGCCTTCTGTCCTTTTCGTTCCAGTAATACTTCAAACTGTTTTTCCCCATGTTCAAACCCGTTTTTAATAATATTTCTGATGGTTCGTCCCAATGCCTGGGAATTTCCTTCAATTATCAGGGATTCCTCGGTAATTTCAAACTTTGGTTCAATGTCATTCTCTTTCCAGATATCATAATAAGAAAATAAAGTATCCTTTAATATCCTGTTTAAGGAACATGGACATAATTCAAGTACATAATCATCGTTCTGAAGCTTGGTGAACGTAAACAATTCCTCCAGCATATCCTTCAGACTGGAAATTCTTTCCTGCATCACCGTTATATAATGCCGTTGTTCCTCCCCAATCTCACTTTCCTTTAATAACTGAAAATATCCGTCTAAGGAAGTTAATGGTGTCCGGATGTCATGGGAAAGATTCGTATAAATATCGGATATGGACTTTTCTTTATCCAGATATATTTTTCGTTCCCATTTCCGCAGTTCAACGATTTCATTCAGCGTATCCGTCAGATATCCCACTCCTCCATAACGGATTTCACTGCTGATCATCATATTGCTGTCATGATCCTTCAAGAACCATAACTGGCGGCAGATATCCTTTATCTGCCGCTGATATTTCATTATAATCCAAACCAAAAATAATATTATACATATCAATACCGCTATAACATAATACATTAGCACATATCCCTTTTCCTGTATATATACATACTGAACACTGCTGTTATACCGATATAAACCAGCGAAAGAACTATCATACGTTCCATTATGCCAGAACTGAAATTCATGGACAGATTGCCAATCTTATCCATTATGGTATACCTCATCAGATTCAGATTTCCCAAACCAATCTTTTTCAGCAACACCTGAATTCCACTATATACTACCACCATCATATTCATGCAAAGGCAGATGGCAAATATCATACTAAATACATTATTTTTTACCAGTATGGCTACCGTCATGATTATCATTGCCACTGCAAAATGCAGCAACAGCTGCAATGCTATATAGCGGAACATCCTGCCGGTATCACCCCATTTTAAATAACCAAGAACGATATAGTTGGAAACCACCTGTGTCAAAAACTCTATCAACAGGGTAACCCCGGTAAATACCAGCAACGCCAATGCTTTTGAAATAATCAGTCCTTCTCTTCGTTTCACCTGACCGCCAAAATTTTTAATATATCCGCTTCCAATATCTGCAGTAGCAAAAATCACTGCAAAAATCACAAGAAATAATGCAATATTTCTTCCACTGATATTTGCAAACATCATATCAAATACCGTAATTTCTTCTCCGACTTCGGTGGGTACCACCGTCTGCATTCCAAACACCAAATCTGCTTCTGATTCTCCCCCGTTCTCTTCCATTTCATTCTGGTACTCATCCTGATTTTTAACCGCAGCCTGATACTCGGTCTTTGTTAACCAGGTTGACAGAAACAGCAGACAAATTAAAATACACCATATCACATACAAACTCTTGGCTTTAAACATCCTATACAAATCCATTTTTATCATATTAAGCATTAACAGCACCTCCTGTCAGATTTAAGAAATAACTTTCCAGTTCCTCTCCTGCAATAAACAGTTCTCTTACTTCCAGTCCTGCTTTTACAAGCTGGGTATTCAGCGCTGCGCTTTCGTCTAAATGTCCATAGACATATATCCGGTCTTTACTTACAATCTTATATGTTTTAATATCCATTTTATCCAGTACCGGTATAGCACGCTCCGGATTGTTGACTGATATCTCTATCCGCTCATTACAACAGTTCATCAGGTCTTCCCTTGTCATTTCCTGCAACAGGCAGCCGTTATGGATAATTCCATAGTGGGTAGCGATTTTTGACAGTTCCTCCAGAATATGACTGGATATCAATACAGTCATGTTCCGCTCTTTCTGAAGCTTTAAAATGGTATCCCGAACCTCTGCGATTCCCTGAGGGTCCAATCCGTTAATCGGTTCATCCAAAACCAGTAAATCCGGTTCTCCCACCAGTGCCAGACCAATTCCCAGCCTCTGTTTCATACCTAAAGAAAACTTTTTCGTCTTCTTATTTCCCGTATCCGCTAAACCAATCTGTTCCAAAATTCCCTCAATGTATCCTCTTTTCTTAATACCCATGAGTTTACATTTTATCATTAGATTATCATAGGCTGTCATATTTCCGTACAGCCCCGGCGCTTCAATAAGACAACCGACCCTGGACCTGACTCTGCACAAATCCTTTCCAGTATATCCAAACAAATGTACTTCTCCCTGAGTAGGACTCGACAGTCCGCTTATCATCTTCAGAAACGTAGTTTTTCCCGCACCGTTTCTTCCGATAAATCCATAGATGGAACCCTTTTTTATATGTACATCTACATTGTCTACCGCCTTGTGATGACCAAATTGCTTAGTCAGACCTTTGGTTTCCAGCAATATTTCACTCAATCCATTCATCTCCTTTAATGTAATAGCCAGTTATAATTATTACCAGCTGTTTCACATTATAATTTAAGATTCCTTATAAATGGCAAATAAAAAGTAAAAAAAGAGTAAAATCTAAGGATTAAGCCTGTATCCGATACCCCATACGGTTTCAATATATTCTTCTTCCGTTATTTCCCGTATTTTTTTACGTATATTGCTGATATGAACATCCAGAGTCTTCGTTTCACCCATATACGACTGTTCCCATGCATACTCGAACATCTCTTCTTTACTGAAAACCTTTTTCGGATGTTTTAATAACAGTTCCAGTATAAAAAACTCCTGTTTTGTTATTTTCTGCAACTGTTGCCCATGAATCTCCACAGAAAAACTTTCCCTGTCCAATACCATTTCCTTATAATTCAATAAATGATTTTCCTGTCCTGGCCCTGCATGGCGAAGCTGTACCTGAATCCGTGCTATCACTTCCTTAATCTCAAAAGGTTTTGTAATATAGTCATCCGCACCGCTGGTTAGTATGTCTACCTTCGCATCCAAATCATCTTTGGCGGTCAGTATGATAACCGGGATTTTGCCCTGTTCCCGAATAACTTTTAAAACCTCTTCTCCTGAAATACCGGGAAGCATTAAATCCAGCAGTACTACGGAGTACTTCCGGACTTCCAGTAACATTTTAGCCTCCGTTCCGGAAAAGGCCTGCTGACAGTCATACTGTTCTTTTTCCAATGCCTCTTTTAACAAATTATTTATATTCGTGTCATCTTCTACAATTAATATGGGGTTCATATTATTCCTCGCTCTGATAATTTCTCAGCAGATTTTCAAAATCCTCCTTTACTTCTGAAAAAGCTTTGAGCAATTTAGGTGAAAATGCACCGCTATGTCCGTTAATAATCATCTGATAGGCTTTATCCGGCTCATAGGCAGCTTTATAAACACGCTTGGAAGTGAGTTCGTCATATACATCCACTAAAGAAACTATCTGAGCTGCAATACTGATTTCATCTCCCTTGATGCCATCAGGATAACCTTTTCCATCATATCTTTCATGATGATGTCTGGCAATATCATAAGCATAATCATAAATTTCCTTATCATTCAGAGAAATGGCAGACTGTATAATCTCTGCCCCCTTGGTGGTATGAGATTTTATAAGTTCCGATTCATCCGGCGTCAGTTTACCAGCCTTTAGAATAATATTATCCGGAATGGCTATTTTTCCGATATCATGAAGAGAAGAAGCCCATCCTATGCGAAGCAGCTTATCGGATGTAAGTTTATACTCCGGATAGAGTTTCATTACACTCTTTCCCAGACACAAAGAATATTCACGAATCCTTTTCACATGCTGTTTTGATTCCAGATTTCTGAACTCCACAATGTTGCTTAAAGAATCTACCAGAACTTCATTTAACTGATTCAGCCGTTTTGTCTGTTGTCTTAACAGATTATTCTGTTTTTTTATACTTTCATTCTGTTTTTTTACCATCATTTCCAGTTGCATCTTATGTTGAAACCAACCCACTGCATTACTGACTACCTGTTTTATTACCTCCGGCTGATAAGGTTTCTTAATATAACTGACTACTCCGTATTCATAGCCCTTTTTTTCAAGTTTATAGGAACTTTCCCCGGTAATCATGATAAAGGGTATGGTTTTCAAAAAATTAGTTTTCTTTAAATGATTTAATACCTCAAATCCATCCATTACCGGCATCATATAGTCTAACAGAACAACGGCAATAGAAGAGGCGTGATTGTTTAAACATTTAATCCCTTCCTGACCATTGGCTGCTTCTAAAATTTTATATTCCGACCGGAATAATTCAACCAGAATTTCACGGTCAATCGAATTGTCTTCAAAAATTAATATTGTATCACGTTTCATGATTATCCCATACTTTCTTTCTTTTTATAGAGTTACGATTATTACCTGTTTGTTTCGTAGTTTAAAAATGACCCTGTTCACTTCCATTGACAACATATATTTTATTGTATTTATAACAATAGTGCTACCCACATGCGCCTTTCCCCTGACACAAACAGGCGCTATAAAATTCTGCTCTGTCAGATTGGCCAGCTTGGATACTTCGGCATCCAGATTGGCCAGTTCCTGACTTTTAACCGTAATTGTTGCGCAGACTTTCCGCAACACATCTTCCGGCACCTCTTTCTCTGCGGTTATCAACTGAATAATCTTATTCCGGCCCATCTCCAAAGCTGATAACTCGTTTAAAATCTGTTCTCTTTTTTCAGCAAACTCTGCCTGTTGATTTTCATACAATTCATTTCTTCCTACCTCTAAAATTGTTTTCAAATGAGAACTGTTTCCAAGATTAAAAGTATCCACGCCTTTTACCGCACAGATTCTTCCCCCCAGAAGTACCCCTTTGCTTCCCGATACGATTACTCTGCCCTGAGTATTGATATTGCTATTCATAATGTAATTGGCTTTGACATTGCCCCTGGCATTGATATTGGCAGCTTCAAAAAACTTTCCCGAAACCTCGCCTCCGGCCTCGATAAAACAGTCATGTCTGGAACAGCTTCCCTTTTTAATCATAACATTTCCACCAGCAATCAGCCTTGCCGTTTCAACATTGTGTTCAATGATAATATCCCCGGTAGCCTTGATATAGCCCCCTGAATAGATACTGCCGACTACATATACGGAACCGTCTACTTCCAGCTTGCCGGTAACAGACGTAACATCTTCGTGAACCACCAGCATATTGGAAATAATCATTCGTCCGTTAATATATTCAAATTTTCCATTCAACTTTGAAATATAGGTTACCCCATCCGGTGCGATAATAAACCCCGTGCCGCGCAGAGGTTTTTTCTCCATTCCCTTTTCCGCATGTATGGTCTTACCATATATATTCTTTCCGTTTGTACCCTTTTCAGCCGGATGATAAACTGCTAATTTTTCACCTTTATCTACCATTTCAAAAGCTTCTATATTAACATAGTCCACTCCTCCATCCGGAAGCGGTGCCGGAATCCGTGGCAGATCCAACCTCACGAAAAATTCAAACCAGCCGTCTTTGCCCTTTTTTGCCGGAATTCCTTCGGCAATCAGAATTTTTTCATTCATCCTTCTCTTTTCTATCATATCCAGAATGGCTTCATGTCTGATTCCAAACACGATTTCACGTCTTTCCAAATCGTTGTATATGTCATCCTTTGTAACCATATTACCCGGAACCCAGGGTATAAAAGCATATGCCTTGTTACCATTTTCTTCTATGGAAATAACAAATTCTTTTTTCGTAAAAGAGTCAAGAATTGAGCCTTTTACCTTTGCCTGAGATTCTTTTGCCGTTTTCCCATTGATAAGACTCAAGCGTTTTTCCTTCATATCTGTAGCAGAATAAATCAGGCTGCAATATGAGGACACATCCAATCCCGCCTCTAATCCCAGCCGAATCTCCTTCATCTGGGGATGACTGAACAGATAATTTGTATATAATGACACACTCAGCTTCTTTTCCAATCCAAGACGGATTTCCTGCATCTGCATCCAGTTATATTTCGAATCTGCATAAACTGATACATCCAGCTGCTCAATTAAGCCTATCCGGATTTCATGAATCTGCGGCGCACACATATCATCTTTCAGCCATGTATCAATAGGCAGATTATTTAACAGTGCAAGCCGTATCTCCTCCAATGCTTCATCCGTAAATCCTCTATTAAGATAAGAAATAAGATCAATGGCAGAATAAAGGGAAAGCCGTATCTGTCTCATTGTTTCATAACTGTAGGCAGGATTGGCATATACGGAGGCATCCACTTTATCTTTCAGTCCCATACGTATCTGCTCCATCTGCAGCCAGTCAAAATCAGAATTGGAATATATGGAAACATCCAGTCCCTCTTCTATTCCCAGTCTTATTTCCTGATTCTGTGCTTCTTTATATTCTGCATTTTCAGTCATGGAAAATTGCAGTTCCTGTTGTTGATTTTTATCAGTAGCTAAATTTTTCATATCCAAACCCATACTTTCCTTGCTCACACATTTATTAATATTTAATTAACATAATTAAATACATATATATCTTCATTATATCAATCCTATTGCAAAAAGTCTACTGTATTTTACCTCCAAAAGAATATTTTGATATTAAAATTTTTATACACTCTGTATATTATAAATTTGCCCTATCAGTTTCTATCCATTTATCCACATAACTCCGGTTAGGGGTATGGGAAAAGAGCCGTCCAGGTATGAAAAGAGGGCGGCACTATGCAAAACACCGCCCCAGCTTTGGGACAAAACGTCCCAAAAAGACTGGCTGTGTCACTGCCGCTGTCGCCCCGGTTTCTCAATCAAAGCGGAATTGTTATTTCCGATTTGGTTTTCTTTTAATAGCCAACAATTTAATATAATCACTAAATTCAGAAGTATCAGTCGGTTCAAACAATACCCATTTCCCGTCATGATAAGTTTTCGCTTCATCATATTTCTTACAAACAGTATTAGATAGAGTATCCCTTATATTTTCAAATTTTGTTCTTTCATCTTTCCCGAAAATAATCATAAATCCAACACAATTACTTTTAGCATACAGGCAACAAAGTGTTTTACCACCTCTGCGATATTTATACTCATAAGTCCAGTTCTTACCACCAGTATTCCATAATCGTTCCATTTCGTATTTTTCATCAATAACCGAACATAGTTCTTGCCAAACCTCAAATAATGCTGATCCAAGCAGCTCAGCCATAGTTGATTGAGATGGTATATTTTCAAGCATTGTATTCCCTCCTCAAATAATAATATGCCTGCGCGATACTTTTCAAAGTATATCATACTTGTTTCTATCATACAATCCTCCCGCCCTTACAATTTTGATTTGTACTATTCGACTTCAGTCTGCAAAATAAGAGTTTGCGGCAAATCAAATATCTTTTCTTTTATAAACAAAGGATAAATGTATTCCTCTTTTAACCGTTCAAATGCCAGCCAGTCAAAGTCATGATTATGAGGTAATTCATGTCCTTTGAATTTTCTTCGCTTTTGTTATGTATGTTGGTTGCTTAAAAATGTATTTCAGCTTTCAGCACATTCAATTATAGCACAAATTTTGATATAATTTATACAAGGAGGGATGCCTTGATGGTAATTAAATTAGAACAGGATTTATCTTGTACCGATATTGAAGTGATTATTAAATATGGTAAAGACAGAGAAAATCTCCCACGTATTGTAAAATTATTGAAATCCATTGATATACAGATTAAATGTGATAATAACGGAACAGAACGAATGGTAAATGCTTCAGATATTTATTATATAGAAAGTGTTGATAAACAAACCTTTGTTTATCTTGAAAGAGAAGTCTATCATACAGATTTCCGTTTATATCAGCTTATAGAGCAACTGAAAAAATATGGTTTTGTTCAAATCAGTAAATCATGTATTTTGAATATACATTACATGGATAGCATTAAATCGATTTTTAATAGCAGGATGGAAGCGACACTAAAAAATAGTGAACGAGTTTATATTAACCGCAACTATTTAGATGAAGTAAAAAAAGTATTGAGAGGAGAAACAAGCATATGAAAAGAGGTTTTATAAATATTTTTGCAACAACAGGGCTTTCTCTGATATTGCTTTCAATTATTGCAACATTTTATACTGCAGAATTTCTTTTTGTTAAAACGGTCTTTCAAGTTTTTTTGTTAAATGTTGTTGTTCATTTGGTACTTTTATTAATGTACAAAATAGAAATAAAGTATTTAGTAGTTGAGATTGCATTAGAAATTATTTTGACTGTTGCTATATCACTATTATTTGGTGCAATCTTTGACTGGTATACAAGCACGCCGCTTTTTGTCCTTGTTGTCATGAGCATTACAATATATATGATTTCAATAATTTTAAACATACTGCATATGAAACAAGAAGCAGATGAAATTAACGAACTTATCCAAATTATAAAAAAAGAGTAGCAAATATAATTTTGTAAAGGAGCGTCATAGTATGATAAACAAAAAAAGTAAAAAATTACTTGTTGTATTGCTAATTTATATTTTATGTTTTGTATTTCGGAGTTTTGAATATTTTGTATTACGAACAGACCAAACATTTTGGGGTGAGGCTTTCATTCACAAACTCATAGGCATTATGATTTTTTATGTCGGTGCAAAAATGTATGGCATGAATCTAAAAGACATAGGATTTAAAAAAAATAGTGTATTACACAATTTGCTAAAAGGACTTGGATTTGGGCTGTCGATGTTTATTGTAGCATATATGATTGAAATCTTTATTCTTGTTGTCCAGAATAAATTTGCAATGGTTCAGATTTATGTGAGTGCTTATGCTATTGATGGAAATACTGGTAATCAGACATCTTTGATTTTCTTTGTTATCTGTATTATTGGTAATATCATTAATGTGGTTATGGAAGAAGGCATGTTTAGGGGATTGTTTCAAAAAATACTTGAACATAAATATTCATTTGTTGTAAGTGCGATAATCTCTTCCTGTCTGTTTGGTATATGGCATATTATTGCTCCTATCAGAAGTTATTGCGATGGAATGATTGGAGTGAGCGGACTTTTGATAAATATAATTATGCTAATAGTTACTTCTGGCATTATAGGTTTTAAATTTTCTCTTCTTGTAAAAATGACGGGTAGTTTATATATGAGTATGAGCGACCATTTTGTTAATAACATAATCGTTAATATTTTTCATGTAATATCTGTTACAGGAGCAGATGCGCTGCAAGTTGTGAGAATAGCAGCTGCCCAAAGCCTGTCATTTATCATAGTGTTAATATATTATATGCGAAATTATAAAGGAAAATCAGAATATGATAATTGAATGGATATGCTGTCCTGTTTGTGGTAACAAAGCCTGCACCAAAATTAGAGAAGATATAATTTCGAGAAACTATCCTCTCTATTGTCCGAAATGTAAACAGGAAACATTGATTGAAGCAAAGAATTTACAAATTACAGTCATCACAGAGCCAGATGCAAAGCCGATGAACTTGTGAGCAATCACTCCGTATGACGCAGGATATGGGGCGATAACAGACAGGTCGGCGGGATAGACAACACCAACCCCGCCGCCCTGTTTTACTTTTTATCACTGATAAATGAGAATTCTGATAAGACACTTTTATAGCATTTATTAACTGTTATATCTTATCTTCAAAAGGTCTGCAACCCCTTGAAAATGCTAAATTTACAGCAAGTGAGTTTGCCCTTAGACTTTCCCTTGTGTTATATCCTTTTCCCTCGTGTTATGAACCCTTATAAGGGCAAAAATAAGAGAAAGAAAATTCTGTAACAAAGTATAACACAAAATAAATCAGGCGAGAAGAACTGATTGAAATGCTTTTTTAATTTCTCCGAAAATTTGATTTGAAAAGAAAGGACAGATAAGATATGAGATTTATATATGCATAATACAATAGCCCTTTGACAATAGAATCTGCCCTATGATTCTATTGTATGTACAACAGCGTTGATGTAACCATTTTTAACCGATATATCTTACGGATCGACTGTAATACAGCAGAAGAAGGATTAAAGACTACTCCCTGCTCTCAATGTGCTTTGGATACGCTGGCAATAGACGAACCGCTTGATATATGCAATTCATCGGATTCCCGATGGATTTGATTAGCACTTGATGGTAACTTGCAAATGTGGGTAGATGCGGAAGATTCTTTAAAAATGTGGTAATGCCTATAAAGAGATGTTCAGTTTGTTCCTCTCTTTATTTTCGAATTATATTTCTCGCATTCTGCCTCTAATTTAGGAAAATTCAGACAGCGGTTTCTGCCTGCAAATGAATCATTGGAAATGTATTTTTTGTACAAAACATTTGCCTTATTGCAAATCACTTCGCTGTTGGTCTGACACCATTCTAACTCTTGGGCGCACATTCGCTTATAATATTTGATGTTTTCCCTATCTCTCTTAAAAATAGTTGTATCGACAAGCTGTAATTGTTCTTCTTCAATAGGTATCATCAGATTGAAATTAAGGACTCCTAAAAGCTTCCCATTTACTTCAATCTTTGAAAAATCCATAGAGTTTTTCATCTTTTTATGCTTTTCCTTTGGAGATGAAAGCGGTATACAATATTTATGAATACCACAAATAGTAACAATTCCAATGAAAACCCTGTTATCTTTTCCTGTCTGCATATCTCTCCTCGTAAAAAATGGCTATGCGTTTCCACATAGCCATTTGTGTAGTAACTCCATTAGAGTTGCTAACGCTTTTAGCAGTCCACTTTGCGGTAGGACTCACCACTAATAGTATAATACCACATTACTCAAAATAGTCAACCCTTTCCAATATTTTTTATTTGTTTGGTTTATGCACCTAAAAAATAATGATAAAATTACATATTTCTCCCAACAAGCGAAAATATTCTCTGCTTTGTGGGAATACAAAACTTTTAATGTCTGCTATAATTCAAATAAAATGGTATACATATAAAATATCGTATTTATGACAGGAGGAATCTTACATATGAGTAAGATAGCATTGCGAATTGCCGACCTGCGTAAGAAACATAGGGTGACGCAACAAGAACTGGCAGATTGTATAGGCGTATCGTTTCAAACAATCAGCAAATGGGAAACGGGAGTTAGTATGCCAGACATTACCATTCTTCCATTACTGGCAGATTATTTTTCGGTGTCAACAGACCAGATCTTAGGGTTAAAACCACTTGATGGAGAAATGTATATTCAGGAAAAAACAGCCACAAAGGATTTTTGGAATCAAAAACTGGAATACCTTTTACGAACACAAAAAGGTTATTGGAATGATGATTATGCAAGGTTTCTTATTTCGCAGGTTTGGAAGATTGATAAACCGATTTCTGATTTTGTCAAGATTAGTTGACACATTTTCCTCAAGGATTTTGATTCCTATGCAGTTTCTGTCAGGGAATTATAGTATTGCTATCGTTTTACCAAAGGGTAAGACCTCCATTAGCAGAACAGAGCCTCCGATTATTCCAGTAGCTGATGAAATATCTCCAAATAAGTGTTTTCAGTTCTTCTGTGGTCATCTTTTCCGTTTCATAACGGTCATATGACAGTTCGGATTTCATTCTGCCCCACATGCTTTCGCAGCGGGCATTGTCATGGCATCTTCCGTCTGCACGGTTCATGCTTTGCTCAATTCCATATTTACAGATCGCTTCCCGGTAAATCCGGCTGGTATACTGGCTGCCTCTGTCACTGTGGATAATTGCTCCTCGGATATCCGGATATGCTTTGCCGGCATTTTCCAGTGTTCGTACACATAACGGGGTTTTCATATTTGTGTCCATTGCCAGACCAATCACACTGGAATCGAAACAGTCAAAAACAGCAGACACATAAAGTTTTCCATCGCTGGCTTCCTCCAGAAAATCGTTTTCTTTCTTCAAACGGCGGATTTCTTTTTCCTGCTCCTTAACCTGCTGGCGAAGCCTGGTCAGTTTCTCATTAAGCGTCATGGCGCTTTGAGGAGTCTGTGAGCCTGCTCCCAGATCAAGATTGCCAAGCCGGTTGGCTCTTACCCAGCCATACATGGTATTCTTGGGCACCCCCAGCTCTTTGACTGCCCTGGCTTGTCCGATTTCCTTTGCAAGTTTCACTGCCTGCATTTTGTATTCATGATTATATTGTCTGTTTTCTGCCATTTTTGTTCACTCCTTATTCCCTGGATTATATATCAAATCCTTGAAAATTGGGTGTCAACTTTTTTTATACCACATCATTTGCGGTGTTCCCGAAACAGTACATCACGTTCAATCCTATGCAGCATGTGGTAATGAGGCACAAAAAGGACGAAATGGATTTGTTTGCGAAGGAAACGGATACCGAAAATGGCAAAATCAAGCCGCTGTCATTTGAACAGTACCAAAAGCTGATTGCACAACTTGGAAAACGGAGCAGAGATGCAATTCTGCCCGTGCAGATAGCCTATTTTACAGGTCTTAGGCTTGGGGAAGTGGCAGGGCTGACATGGCAGGACATCAATCTTGAGGAACAATATCTGACAGTCCGCAGGAGTGTCCGCTACAACGGTGCTACTCATAAACACGAAATCGGCTCGACAAAAAGAAAGAAAGTTCGAATTGTTGATTTTTGGAATGCCCTTGCTGACATCTTGAAGAAAGCAAGGAAACAGCAGCTTAAAAACTGTATGCAGTATGGCGAACTCTACCACAGGAATTTCTATAAGGAATTCATCGAGAAAAATCGGTTGCATTATGAGTATTACAATTTGGGAATGACAGAAAATACGCCGAAGGATTATACGGAAATTTCTTTTGTATGTCTTAGGGAGGATGGTTGTCTTGAACTTCCCGCAACTGTAGAAACAGCCTGCCGGACAGCGGCAAGGAAAGTACCGGAATTGGAAGGTTTCCACTTCCACACATTGAGACACACCTATACGACAAACCTGTTGTCAAACGGGGCGCAGCCAAAAGATGTTCAGGAACTTTTAGGACACTCGGACGTAAGCACTACGATGAATGTCTATGCACATGCCACAAGGGAAGCAAAGCGGGATTCTGCAAAACTCTTGGATAAGATTGTGGGAATAAATTAAAAAACTGAATATCGAAGCTTTCCCTTGTAGCTTGCTCATAAGGGCAAAAACAAGGGAAAAGGATACATATTTTAAGGTTAGGCATATCGCAAAGCCTTGAAATTAGTGGAAAGTTAAATCAGTTAATAAATAAATTAGAATTTATCTAAAAGTCACTTCGCTTTCCGTTGCTTGTCTGATGGTATATTCACTAATAGACACAATATATCCACTTGCTTCCATTTCATCTATTTTTCTGTCAAATCCCTTTGCTATATCAATTTCAATCATTTTGCCATTAACGGGAACTAATAATCGTGGGTTATTCTGAGATGGTATATATTTCTGATACAATACTTTAATTTTACCTACTTTTCCGGATAAAACAAGTAAATTACTCCACTCAGAACTGTGCGCTTCATAGCAATAGTCTATTATTCCCACATCAACAGAACTGTTTAAGTGATTCGTTTTATATACAAGCCATTTGATACTATCTCCTGTAGAAAATGGTGTTCCACAACATTCCATTTGCCAACTTTCATAAAAAACAATACATTTATTTTCCAAAATGTCACCCCATCCAAATACCGATTTGTCGGTATGTACTGGTGAAATCATAGCACATCCAATCAGGAAAAGCAATCTGCATTTTACTCCGTTCCCACTATCCAGACCGTCAATGGGCGAGTAGTATTTTTTCTTTTAGTAAATCCAACTTTCCTTCTTCAATCCTTATAGTGACTTTCTCGGCACTTTTCTTCTATGTAGGATTTTGAACGGACACACTATCACCAGATGTTCTAAAGAAAATTAGTTGATATGAGAATTTCAAAAAAATGGAAGATTTTGCAGAAGTGATTGTCTAGAATTTTAGACATGAAAAAAGCCAGTAGATTTTTTACGTCTACTGGATGAGTAACAATATAACGATTTTTATAGTTTATATCTCATCCCCATGCGGTGGACCAACCATATTCAAAAAACGTTCTTCTGTAGCTCCAAACAACTTATAATTAGAATCATTAATCGTTAAATAACCACAACATGGACATCTTTTCATAAAATTCTCTCCTTAATAGCAACCGCTAAAAAATAATCCCCTTCTTTCATATACCAGAGCCCGTTTACCGTAGCCGGAATCACTGGTATAAATCCTAATACATCCAGCAGTGCATGCCCCAGTGTCGACCAGCTGGTAAACGGACTTAACCCAAACAGGTCCGTCAGTTTCACCAGATTTTCCTGGCATTATGCATATTTATTCAGTGACGTGCTGGCTGCAATGCTTCCTTCCACCACATTCTGGTTGATAAAACGTTTGATATCCACATTATAATACCTGGCCCGCATATAGTACAGTCCGTTTTCTTCCATATCCACACCATACCTGCCGTTATACATGAACCGGATATCCTTCGTCTCTCCGGACAAAAGTTCTCCATAAGTGCCGTAGGTATACACATGGTCAATGGTTCCTTCAATATCCGTTACCGCGCTGGTACTTCCAATGTTGTTAAAATGATACAACAGATAGTCCCCTACTGTTTGTATAGTAAATATAGCTTGCTTCCCTAATCTTAAGGCATTTTTTACAAATTTATCTACTTAAGTTGGAACTCTTTCATTTACAAACAAATAAATACTTGACTGGTTTTGTATAGAATAATTTTATTTTGAATTACTTTTTAATACACATAAAAAAGCCCACCTTTCATAACAAATTTTTTTGATACAAAATGTGCGTTTATATCAGCATTTTGGAACTTCATATGATGTTTCGTTTTTTCGTATACCTAAGGACAAATTTTGCTCTAAGTTTTTTTTAGTCTTAAAGTATAACCATAATTAAATAAATATATCAGCTAACACAGCTATTTCATCGCTTGTCAACTTCTCTGTTGCATAACGAGATGAACTCTTATATTTATCTAACCACTTTTTATTTCCTTCTAAAACATCCTTCCATTTACTAGACAATCCATGTTCAGTTATCAGAATACAATTTCTCACAAAAATATCTGCTCCCTCTCCACTTAATAGATGTTCTCTATCTTTGCTATCATATGTTTGTGCAAAATAACTTCCACATGGATGTTTAATTATTTTATTCCCTTTTTTATACAAATAGTACAATTCAATATCAAATCTGCCAACAGCAATAAGTATTGTAAAATCTTCTCCTACCATAGCTGTTTTTAATTCAGATACTTTTACACATTTCAAATTGTGTTTTTGGCACAATTCTATCATATATATTGGTATCTCATTATTAATCTTCGTCCATAAATTATCCACTGTTCTCACCTCTACCTAAACATAGTTTTCATAACACTATCAAATGAATATCCATGTTTTCTCAAATATGTATACTTTCATCCGAATCCTATAATATCTATTTCCCCTGTATATATATTTGTTCAATCCAAGTTATCCCATGTAGGTTCTGTTACAATTTTAAATATATCATTTCTTTCTATTACATTACTTAACCATGGTTTACTATATTCATTCCAAAATTGATTAGGAGAAACATATAATTCGTCAGGCGTATTTAATAAATTAAAACTACCATCTCTTGGTCCAAAATCAAGGGATTTCACATTACCTAACTCATCAAGAATTGCACTGTATCACTTCTATATGTGCCTAACACTGTGGTTATCTTGCCTGGTGTAACTGTCTAACACTAATCCATTTAAAGTAACATAATCTAATTTAGTCTTACTTCCCAATTAATCTATCTCTAATGACCCTTCAACATACACTCTATCTCCACAATGATAAAACATTTTATTCTCAAACTCGACTAAAATTCTCTCATCACATATTGATGTTTTTGCATGAATTGAATAATCATCCACTACTTCCTCTACTTCTATTACTGCAACTATATGCGAGGAATTTTCAATTGATTGACTAAACATTAATTCATCTTTAATTTTATATGAATTGCTTACCAAATCAATTCGAATATTTCCATCTAAAACATCGCCAATTTTCTTTAATTCAGATTTATTCTTCTGATTAAGATACTCATTATATTCAATAAAATGTACTGTTATATTTTTTTTATCATAGGTTTCAACCTCTGCAAATCTTTCATAACCATCTGCATAAATATTTTTAATTTCTAATTTCATCATATTTGCATCTTATTGTAATTTATTAAAGGACTTAATATTACTTGGCATCATCGATTGAATTTTTCCATCCCTTACAATTACAACTACTCCTTTCTTAGGATTGGTCACCCCATCTATATAATATATTAATTTACCATTAATGCATCTTACCGGCCGAGCTTGTAAATGCAGCCTTTCAAAGCAGGGAATGAAACCTTGAAGATCTCCGACTGTTCCACACAGACCGCGGAAATGAATTCAAAAACCAGACAATTGAGGAACTGGTGGAAACATTCCACATAGAGCGTTCCTTGAGCCAGAAAGGATGCCCTTATGACAATGCAGTGGCGGAAGCGACATTTAAGAGCATAAAAACGGAATTCGTATGTTATGAAACATTTGCGGATTTACCAGAACTGAAACTAAAGTTATGGGATTATACACACTGGTATAACCATCACAGGATACATTACTCTTTAGGATATCAAACCCCTGTACAATACAGGGAAAACAACCTTAAAAAAGTTGTCTAAAAAAGTGAATCTTTCCAAAGTTAGTTGAGACAAGCCTTTTATTTAACAGGTTAACATGGTATACTAAGTATATGATTGAAAGCGTATACAGGAGCTGATACCATGGATGAGTTTATCAAGGGACTGGATCCCCATTTAGATTATCTGGAGCATAAAATAACGGACGACGAAGTTATCATTTATGTGGCCT
>JAAWEK010000012.1 GCA_022794265.1 Lachnospiraceae bacterium | reverse complement strand
GATAGAGGGTCATATCATCACCAGAGTTATTATAAAATGAATCGATATCAAACCTTGTCGATTTAAGATTTTGAATAAAAAACTTTCCTGCTTGGAAAGTTTCAATTTTCATATTTGCTTTTTATTTTGGAGCCAATTTTTATACACTTCAATTAAATCTGGATCATTTTGTTTTTTTGGTAAATGGTTTAAAGCAAAAAATTTTAATTCTTTGGATTCGTAATCTTTTTCGATTTCTCCTTGATAATTTTTGACGCAAAATAATGCTGTATTGTTATATACCACATCGCCATTTGGATAAACATTTTTTCTAGTATTTCCTGAAACTATCGTAACGAATTCTAAATTTTCTTCCGTAATAGTAAGATTTGTCTCTTCTTTCACTTCTCTAATCATGGTATCTTCCAAACGTTCTCCAAGTTCTTGGCAACCTCCAGGTAATCCCCATTTTTCATTATCTGCTCTTGATTGTAGTAATATTTCATCTTTGTCATTTACGATAATTGCTGCGGCTCCATCTTGGAGTAATACAAATTTATGTTGTAATGGGCCCATACACATTCTAGTAAAAACAGGGTAGCCGATGATGTTACTTAATTCTACAATTTCTTCTACTGTTAATAGATTAATCAGTTTCATTAAATCTTCTTGTTTTATGTTTCTTCTTTCTGTCGAAGGCATTTTTTTAATTTTTTCTAATATTTCTTTATTTTTCATAACACTTTTCCTTATTTAGAATATTTTAACACGTTTTTTTATTTTTTATAAAAACTATTTTGTTGCTAGTACAATTCGAAATCCAGAATAAAGATCTACTGGGCCACTGGAATGATGGTATGCAAACACGCCAGTTGATTCTCCTCTACTCCAATGACTACCTCGAATAAACCACGGATAGTTAGAATTAACAAATAAAGATTCATCCGAATACCATGAGCCAATTTGACTAAGTTGTGAACCATACATTTTAGAAGAAAAGGGACCCATTTCTCCGGTTGCATCCCCAAGAATTCTTCGTTGATTGGTTTTATCATCTGTACTATAAGTATAAACGTCATAATATTTGGAATCACTTGGAAAATCCAAACCCATTGTATGTAGAGGAGATCCATTTACATTACAATATACTCCGTTAAATCCTGAATTATAAGTTATATCTCTTCCACTACATAAGGTTTTATTGTCGGAAGAAAGCATAATTCCCATGACGTTTTCATGTGCTCCACCAGCCATATCATAAATACCTGTAATATTTCCAGTTGTACTTGCTTTCACTCCTACTTCGGTATTCCATAAATTCGTAATATCACTTGTTGTTCCATAACGATTGCATACTTCATTTGTTGCTGTATATCCACAACTTGGTTCATTTACAGAACTATATCCTGTTATATAATTTTCATTATTATTAATTCTTACACTTGTATGACTTCCATATGCACTATGTTGTAAGTAAGCTACTGCTCCCCATTCCGTATTCTTCATCATATGACTATCGTATTCTCTTTTATAGTTGTAACTACTTAAATAGGCATTTGCTACTTGGATTCCTCTCCAACTATACACATTTGGTTTGATTTGTACCTTACTCGGATTATTTTCATTTTTCTCTGCTTCACTTGTTGTCGTTGCTCCTTTGTATCCGGTCTCAAACTTACCTACCCATAATCCATTGGTTTCAAAAGCAAGAAATGCTGGATGGGTCATATACTTATCTATACTACAATTACCACTTTCTCCACTTAACATTGGTGTCTTACATTCTGTATCACTATCAACCGTTGTATCCGTTCCAAATATCACTTCTATCGTATGTACTTGCGTTGTATCTATATTTTCGGATAATCCTTCATACTCTCCCATATTCCATAACTTATATTTATATCTTGGAATCCAGACAAAATAACTTTCGATATTATTCTCTGGTATGATTTGTCCATCTCTGTATACTTGATTTTCATCTTCTAGTATCACTGCATTCGCCCATTCTTGCTTCTCATATCGATACCATTCCTTGGTAATATCTGCTTTTCTTACCGTTCCATCATTACTGATTGTTACTGGAATAAGTCCATCTTTTAACACTGGGTCTGTTCCATTTAAAATACTCTCATAATACTTTGTTAAATAACTTGCTGTTATCGTAATCTTTCCTTCAAATAACTTGTTCATTGCATCACGATTTGCTTGCGTAACTCCCTCATCCATCCAAATTCTGATACTGTAATCTTTCGTTGTATTTCCTTCAAAATATCCTTTTTCTAATACATAAGCACTTTTTCCATTACTTAAGGTTACTTTCGTACTTTCTTTACTAGTCAATAACACTGGTTCATTTTCTTGAAACATAAACTTCACATAAGAATCATTTAAGGTAGTATGATTGGTTGTTTCAAAGTTTAATTGATATTCTACTTTTCTACTACACTCATTACTTACTTGGAATGTATAAGGTGTTAATTTCTTTCCATCTTTATCATACATTGGAAAACTATTTTCAAGTAATATCCCTTTATCTTCTTTTAAAGTAATATGAAAACAATCACTTGCAATTGTATTTTCTCCACTTTGAGTAAAGTTTTGAGTCCAAAGAGCAAACGAAGCACCAATGAAACCGATTGCTACAATTGTTAATATTCCTAAACTATAAATAATTTTCTTTTTCTTACTCATAAACTAAACCTCCTGTGGTGTTAGAACAATTCGATAACTAAGTAATGAATTGTTACTTCCATAATCATCATAAAAAGTAAATATTCCTGCACTTGCACCATAATGATATGATCTGCTACGAACAAACCAAGATCCAGTAAACAGAACAAATGAAGCTTCATCTTTATACCAAGAACTAATTTTTTTTACTTGATTTCCATAAGTAACAGAATAAAAAGGACCCATTTCTCCAGTTGCATCTCCCAATATTCGATGTTGATACTCTTCATCAACATTTGCATATTCATAAACATCATAGTATCTTGAGATAGGAAAATCGATTCCATCATTAAATAAACCAGTTGTATAACAATAAGGTCCTTTAAATCCTGAGTGAAATCCTTCTTCTCTTCCACTACATGGGATTGTATTCGTGGAATCAAGCAGGACTCCCATTGTATATTCCCAAGCTCCACCACTCATATCATAGATTCCACTAATATTTCCTGTCGTACTGGCTAAATATCCAACTTGTGTATTCCACGGTTGTGTAATATCTTCTGTAGTTCCATACTTATTACATTCTTCATTAACTCCAGTATATCCACAGGTTGGCTCTTTTATTGCACTATATCCAGTTAAATAACTTTCATTATTATTAATTCTTACACTTTCATGACTTCCATAT
>JAAWEK010000005.1 GCA_022794265.1 Lachnospiraceae bacterium | reverse complement strand
TTTCTCATTGCATTACGATTGCATTTTTCTATTCAACCTCTCTGTGATAGATTGCGGTGTGCTGATTGCTTGTGTAATCTGCAATGCTGTGTGAAGCGGGTGTGTATGTCAGCACGCCCGTTAATTTATTGGCAACTTCAAGATTGGTGTTCGTGTCAATGAAATTTTGATTTTGTAGTTTTTTGGCGTTTAAATTTTGCGTTTTTAAGGCAAAAAATTAACTGCCTGATTCGAATAAAGTATTCACAATAGTATTCGTATTTGACATCATCTCCTTCCGTTCTTTTAACCTATAGATTTCTCCTTTTATACTGATTACCTGGCAGTGGTGCAGAATCCTGTCCAGGATTGCCGAGGCAATTGTTATATCTGAAAACACTTCATTCCATGACAAAAATGCCTTGTTAGATGTAAAAATGGTTGTATTCTTTTCATATCTTTTGGCTATCAGTTGAAAGAATACGTTAGCTCCCTACATGTCCATAAGAAGATATCCTATTTCATCAATAATCAATACCTTGTAATTTGCATAATTTTTCAACCGTTCCTGAAGCCAGTTTTCATAATGAGCTTTGTTCAACTGTGTGATTAGGTGGTGGCAATTGATATAATACGTTGAATATCTATTCTGTGCAGCTATCATTCCCCAAAATACTGCCAGGTGCGTTTTGCCGACGCCGGGTGTTCCTAAAAACACTACGTTTTCTTTATTCTCAACAAAACGCATAGTGGAAAGTTCCATTATCTGTTCTTTGTTTTTGCTTCTTCTGCCAGCAGATAATCAAGGACTTCAACGATATTTTTCTTATCATGGACCGCTTTCTCAAGATAGTTATCCAGTATGAGGGAAGTGTTTTTCATATTTAATACGTCAGGGTTTTTCTTTATCCGTTCGTATACAGTTTCACTCATAAATCCGCACCCCCCATCAGCTCGTCATATTTTTTTCAGTGAATGTTCTGGAATGCTTAAATCCACTAAATCAGGATTGTTTAACAATGTATTTTCAATATCAAAACCTGATTTTACAATCATAGGTTTATAATGTTCTTTGTTGACATTGAGGGTGTTTCTGCTGTAAGATAATTTGTGCAGAGCAATTTGTTTACCCCCGAAGTATGCTGCCAAAATATGGTCGAGGACAATGACTGCCACATCTCTGCCGACGTATTCTGCCCAAACAGAATATTTATTGCCGGCATAGCTGATGAGGCAGTCTTTTTCAACCCTTCTTAAATTGATCTTGTCTATAATGTATTCTCTTTTTAAGGGAAGAAGCTTTTCATCTGCAAGTCTGTCTATGGGACGTTCATTTATTGTTCCGTGAACCTTAGCATTGATTTTATTGCACAATGCATAAGCTTGGCTGTTTAAATCTGCTAATGAATGATATTTAATGCCTGCCATAAAGTTCTCTCTGACATACCTGACCGTTCTTTCTACCTTTCCTTTTGTCTGGACTCTGTAAGGACGGCATAAAATGGGTTTGTAACCATAAAAACCGGCAAAATCCTCAAACTGCTTATTCAGTTCACTTTCTGACTGTTTCATCATTCTTTTTACAACAACCTGCTTCATGTTAACATAAAGAATTTCCTACGGATAACCGCCAAAATATCGAAATGCATTGATGTGGCATTTGATTAATGTGGTTGTACTCATATCAGTCACAAACTCAATATATCTCATTCTGGAGTATCCAGGGACCATAAGAAAACAATATAATTTTTTGTATTCGCCATTTTCTAAAACTTTATAGTTTTCAAAAAAAACCCAGTCAACCTGTCCCTGTAAACCGGGCATAGTTTCGAATCTTACGGTTGCCTTTTCGTTTAAATCAGCTTTTCTTGCAGCTACATACTGGCGGACAATCGTATATTTGCAGTCACCCCCCTGTTCCACCAGTTTTTTGTGAATGCGCACAGCACTGTAAGGAGCTTCCTCCAGCCACATGTCAATCAAGTGTTTATAAGGATCCAGTTTAGAAGGTTTGGGTGCTGTAAGCGTATACACAGGCCTGCTATCCGACTCTGCATATTTTTTTGCGGTTCTGGGATCAATATGATGTTTTCATGCTATTTCTGTATAGCTCAATCCTTTTTTGCGTTCGTTTCTAATTTCCATCCATAAGTTTCCTTTCATTGGTTAATTGCTCCTATAAAATATTTATAAGAGTGTATCACATCTTAAGATGTATTGAAAAACTTACAAAATTTAAACGCCTTTTTCTTACATTTTAACACCGTCATTAACATAAGTTGTTTAACAAGGTCATCGGCAGGCTGGGAGTTGATATGGATTAGCAGAGACGCTATGAAGTGTTTGACAGAATCTATGAGGAGGAGATACGAGAGAAGAAGATTGAGAGAGGCGGACGGAGCCGATGATGAAAATGTTTTGGGTGCTATGGCAGAGGCTGTAACACCCGAATTGCTTTATTGTGGTACTTATACATAGATGTTGCTATAATGCCATTGATTAAGATACAATCGCAAGAAATTGCGAGAGTTCGTTGAAAAAGAACATATATTGTGATATGCTAGGAGAAGTGGAGTTTATTGATAGATAGTTAATGTTGGCAGAGGCGTTCTTGAATTTGTTGTGTAGGAGGTAGTTATGGAACTTGGAACAATGTATATATTTGTGAAAGACTTGGAAAAGTCGGTGAGATTCTATAAAGAATTATTGCAAGAAGAACCGCTTTATGCTAACGATGACAGATGGGTTCAGTTTAGTAATAAAATTGCTTTGTATAATAAAAATTATGATGCAAAGTTAATAGGTAAAGAACCAGATGATAGGTTTAATCAGGCATATATAGCTGATTTCTATAGAGATACTGGTACTTCAAAGAATAATATTGTTGTTTTTAATTTTGTAGTTGAAGATTTGAAGATGGAATATGGGAGCTTAAAAGCAATAAACATAGGTGAGGTTTCTCCGTTAAAGTAGGTCAATGTTCATATGCCATATTGGTATTTTAATGTTATTGATCCGGATGGAAATACATTAGAAATAACGGGGAAGTACAAAAAGGGAGGATTACAAAATTACTCTGAAATGTACAGCAGATGCAGGAGAGTTTTATCGTATGGTGTATCCGGGCAAGGTGGTCAGAGGGTATCATTGTCCACCGGTGCAGCAACCATATTGGAACACCATTTATTTGGATAATTTTCCGGATGAGGAGCTGCTTAATATGATCGATCAAGCGTATGGAACAGTATTTAACAGTTTTAGTAAAAAGGTGCAGAGACAGATTTTGGAAGAAGCATAGGTGAGAAGATGAAAAATATTATACATATTTATGGAGCGTCCGGCTCAGGAACTTCTACATTGGGTAGGAAAATTAGTGAAGAATTAGGTTATAAATTTATGGATACGGATGATTATTTCTGGCTTCCGACGAATCCCTGATATACCACAAAAAGAAGCAAGGAAGAACGACTTGCGCTGATGATTTGGAAAAAAACTTAGGGAAAGTTAGAATGTTAATGGATTCTGTTATTGGCAAAACAGTGATTGTAACTGTTGACAGACCGTTAGGTAGTTATCATTCTGTGCATAAAGATATATATTATCCCATCAACTATGCCTATGTGGAAGATGTTATGGCACCGGATGGGGAGGAACAGGATGCTTACATATTAGGTGTAGATGAAGCTGTAGAAACATTTACAGGAATAATTATTGCGATTGTACACAGAAATGATGATGTGGAAGAAAAGTGGGTTGTAGCACCGGAAGGAACGAGTTTTACGAAAGAAGAAATCAGAGAACAGATTCATTTTCAGGAGCAGTATTTTGATGGTGAGATTGCGATGTAAACGATAAAGCGAAAAGGAAAGAACATAAATGAAATTATTATATGGAACCGGTAATCCGGCAAAGTTATCTGCAATGAGAAGTCGTCTTGAACGTTTAGATATAGAATTAGTTGGCTTAAATGATTTGAAAGCGGAAGGAAAGATGATTCCGGATGTGATTGAGGACGGAGACACGCCTCTTAATAATGCAAGGCTTAAGGTAATGGCATATTATGAGGCCTTTCATATGCCTGTGTTTTCTTGTGATTCGGGCTTGTATTTTGATAATGTTCCTGATGAAGTTCAACCGGGTGTTCATGTTCGCAATGTGAAGGGGAGATGCTTATCGGATGATGAAATGCTGGATTATTATTGTGGTTTGGCAAAAAAACATGGAAATCTTGTGGCAAGGTATAAAAACGCCATTTGTTTTGTAATGGATGAAAAACATGTTTATGAAGCAATGGAGCCATCTATGGAGAGTGAGCCGTTTATTATGACAGACAAGCCTCATAGCACGATTCGAAAAAAAGGATTTCCGTTGGATAGCATATCTATTGATATAAAAACCGGCAAATACTATTACGATTTGCCGGAAGATAAATTAGAGCAGGTGGCTGTGGAAGATGGTTTTTTAGAATTTTTCAGAAAGGTTTTATATTCGAATTTAGGAGTGATGTGAGTGATAGAATATAAACAAGCAGAAATAGAGGATGCCTTACTTTTAATTGAAATATATGATGCTACATTCTATGCGGATTATATTCGGTATGGACAATGCCCTGGATATGGAAAAAGCAAGGATTCCATGGAAAATTCTATTATTAAAAGTCAAAAGTATATAATTTATTATGATAGAAAACCAGTAGGAGCAATTTCCTTTGAAGAATGCGGGATAGGGGAGATAACGGAGAATGTTCTAAGGGAAAGTCTTTGCTTGTAGAGGTGTAGAATGATGGAAGGATTTGAATACAAAAAAGCAACTTTAGAAAATATTGACGAATTGGTACGAACCAGAATTGTTGTACTTCGTGCGGCCAATAAACTGGCTGATAATGTGGATATGTCTGAAGTTTTAAAAGAATCGAGAGCGTATTATCAACATGCGTTGGAATCAGGAGAGCATATCGCATATTTGGTATATGATAAAGATAAATTTATCGGTGCAGGCGGTGTCAGCTTCTATCAGGTAATGCCGACATATCATAACCCAACAGGTAAAAAGGCTTATATTATGAATATGTATACGGCACCGGAGTATCGCAGACAGGGAATTGCATTTCAGACATTGGACTTGCTGGTAAAAGCAGCAAAGGAACAGGGGATACCGCAGATTGCCCTTGAAGCGACTGATATGGGATGTCCATTGTATGAAAAGTATGGATTTGTGAACATGAAAGATGAAATGGAGCTGAAATAGTGAGTAGAAATGGAACTGAGTCAGAACCTTGTGTATTAGGATTAAAGCGGGGAATGGTAATTTTAGAGGAGCATAACCCTCAATGGGAACAGGCGGCAAGTTACGCGATAGGACTTATAAAGGGGATTTTGAAAGAAGATGTATTGGATATTCAGCATGTCGGCAGTACTGCGATCAAATATATAGCTGCAAAACCGATTATAGATATTGCCGTTGGTACAATGGATTTTGACAAAATATTACTGCATAAAACAGAACTGGAAGAAAATGGTATTATATTCAGAGGAAACGATCAGCCAGAGCAATTATTGTTTGTGATGGGTGATTTTCACAATGACACCAGAACACATCATATTCATGTTGTAAAATACATGGAAAAACAGTGGAATAATTATATAGCATTCAGAGATTATTTTAATGGAAATGAGGAGATTGCAAAGGAATATGAAGCGTTAAAAATGGAACTTACACGGAAGTATCCCGATGACAGGATTTCCTATACGGAGGGCAAGAAGGAATTTATATTAAGAATTTTAGAAGAAGCAGTCATGGAATATTAAAAATGTTGTGATACAAAATTGAGAAGATTTGTTGCAAACAAAGAATTGCCTGTTTTAAAGCGGGCAAAAGAAATCATAGATGCAGATTGGAGCATATCAGTTTGCTGTTATAAAAAGCATTGAAAATAACTTTGAGATAATAGAGAACGCAATCGGGGAGGCGGCAGAAAGAAATGTAAAACTACTCATCTTTCCAAGGTGTGCATTGACGGGGTATCCACCCAGGGATTTTCGCAAATCATTAGAAGTGGATTTCCTTAAATTGGATTCTGTTTATGAGAAATTACAGAAATTGAGCAATTCTTATGATAAGTATATTGTAGCGGGCACAATTCTAAAAAGAGAGCAGGGTTTTTACAATACTGCAAGAATTGGAAAGGAATAAGCAAGGATTACTACTATGTGATATTGAAAAGAAAAAACTGGATTTTGGGGAATCTGGACGGAAAGAATTATCTGATTTTCTATTGCAGCATAATTCCGGTTAAAAATGCCGGAAAGATTTGAATTGGCATGCTTTTATTAAATTGTCAGGGAAGAGGAAGGAACTAAGGAAACACCAAACATAACATGTAAAGGAGGGAAAGGATTGGAAAGATGAAGTACGATTGTGGATTTACAAAAGATAATTACTGGTATCGGTATCGGACAGGTGCATTTCTGGTTTATGATAATAAAATGCTGTTTGTGAAAAGTTCTATAGGTGAGTATTATTATCTTGTAGGCGGTGGTGTACATTTGGGGGAAACATCAAAAAAATGTGTGGAAAGAGAAGTTTTGGAAGAGACAGGGATGAAGGCTAAGGCTTGCCATCTTTCCGTTGTCTGTGAGAATTTTTTCAAAGGATATGGAGGAATCATTGACGGAAAGGACTGCCATACCATAGAATTTTACTACTATATGAATTGCTCAGATGAAGAAATCAATCATTGCAAAACACAGACGGATAATGGGGAAGAACTTGTCTGGCTCCTGCTTGACGAGGTTAAAAATGCTGTCATAAAACCGGCATTTATAAAAGAAAAACTACATGAAATCATTTCATTGGTACAGACCATTCATATCATTGAAGAAAGGGACAGATAAAGGATATGACTATGCTTATTAAAATAGGAAATTTAGAGAGGTAGCATATGAAAATTGATATCATAGGCTCTGTCACAAGTGGAAAAACAACATTGGCAAAACGAAGTGAGCAGGAGAGGGATGAATTATTCAGGGCTATTATTTCATAAAGCGATTGGATAGTGGAAGGCTCACCAAGAAAATCGATGAAGGAAAGCTTTGAATGCTGTGATTATATTATTGTTTTAGATATTCCCACATGTACAAGATTAAAGAGAGTATTTTTGCGGTGGATACGCCAAAAGATGGGAAAAGAAAAATACAATTCGAAACCTACAGTATTGTTTTTACTGTACAATATAAAATGGGTTTTTGAATTTAATAAGATGAGAGGTTCACTATTTGCTGAACTTGAAAAATTTCAGGGAAGAACTGTTGCTTTTAATAATAATGATAAAGCTTATAATTTTGTAGCACAAATGTACGGTAACAAAGATATAGGAGAAAATAGTGATTACATATAATGCTTGTTGTAAAACGGATAAAGATACAAGAGGAGAATCAGCGGAGGAATTATAAATGATGTTTAACAATGTTTGACCGATTGGGGCGAATTTGTAAGGAGAACGCCTGATGAATACGAGGCGTGGATAAATGGCTGCATAAAAAAGTGTACAATTTTATAATTTATGGAAATGGAATGGAACAGGGATAATGAGTAGAAATGTAACAGATTTACAACCATGGGAATGCCTTATGAAGCGAATTGTCTGGAGACAGTTGGGTGATATTCGCGATAAAAAGATACTTGATTTCGGCAGTGGTATTGGTGTAACTGCAAATTATCTGGCAGAGCATAACGATGTAACTGCAATTGAACCGGACAAAGACAGTGTTAAGGAAAGATGGACAGAAAACCATTATACACAAATTATCGGAAGTATTGAAGAATTACATAAATTTGATAATGATACTTTTGATGTGATTATCTGTCACAATGTTTTGGAGTACGCAACGGATAGAGAATATATTATAAAAGAGTTTGAGAGAATATTAAAAAGTGATGGGAAGATTTCTATTGTAAAGCATAACCGTGCAGGAAGGGTTATGCAGATGGTTGTACTTTTAAATGATTTTGAACATGCCTATAGATTGCTTGACGGCAATGACGGAATGGCTTCCAAGTATGGAGCGATTCATTATTATGAGGATACAGATATTGAGAAATGGTGCCCGGAACTTACGATTACAAAAACGCTAGGTATGAGAACATTCTGGGATATGCAACAAAATCAGGAAATTCATAAGGATGCTGACTGGCAGGATAAAATGGTGGAAATCGAGATGCGGGTATCGGATATGGATGGATATAAGGATATTGCATTTTTCCATCATTTGATGATTGAAAAGAGATAGGGGACACAGTATGACCAAAGTATATTTCGTGCGTCACGCACAGCCGGAACATGATTGGAAGGAAGACAGAATAAGACCTTTGACGGAAGAAGGAAAAAAAGATTCTGCAATTGTATTGGAATTTTTCAAGGATAAGAAAATAGATGCGTTTTATTGCAGTCCATACAAGCGCAGTATTGATACTATTGCAGAGGCAGCCGCTTTTTTCGGAAAAGAAATCATAACGGATGAGAGACTTAGAGAACGCGAAAAAGGACTGGATGGTAATAACCACGGAATGTTTCAGAAACGTTGGGCTGACCATGAGTACCATGAAGAAAGTGGAGAGTCCATTGCCACGGTTCAGAGGCGCAATATGGAAGCACTAAATGAAATTCTGTCAGATAATACAGATAAAGAGATTGTGATAGGAACACATGGCACTGCCCTTAGTACCATATTGAATTTTTATGATAACAGTTTTGGATGTGAAGATTTTCTTAGGATTATAGATTGGATGCCTTATATTATTGAGCTTGATTTTGAAGGCGATAAGTTGGTAGGTAAGCATGAGCATTGTCATGTAAAGAAGGAATTTAAGTGTAAGCAGCGTGCGGATAAGAAGTAGCCCTGTTTTATAAAAGGAAGGATTATAGTTATGCAATATGCAGGAAAACTAAGAGAAGGTGACAAGGTAGCAATTGTCAGTTTATCAAGTGGAATGTTAGGCGAAGAGTTTTGCAGTCATAGAAATAGGTGTAAGAAGATTAAAAGATTATGGACTGGAACCGGTATTTATGACAAATGCATTAAAGGGAATGGATTAACTTAAGGAACATCCCAAGACAAGAGCGAAAGACTTAAAAGATGCTTTTTTAGATGACTCTATTGCAGGGGTTATTTGTGCCATTGGTGGTGATGATACATACAGACTTCTGCCTTATTTGATGGAAGATGCGGAATTTATAGAAGCGGTAGCAAAGCACCCTAAACTATTTACCAGTTTTTCGGATACTACGGTGAATCATTTAATGTTTTATAAGCTGGGGCTGGATGAGGTTTACTATCAGGAATATAAAGACATTCTTATAAAGGTGATAGATAATAAGCACCTTCCGATTGTTTATAATGTGAATTTCGGACATGCAACACCAAGATGTGCATTGCAATATGGTGTTGTTGCAAAGGTGGATATGAAACAGAAAAAGATTTTTATGGATAAATAGGAGATGTTATTATGGCTGTATCATATAACAAGTTATGGAAACTATTGGTTGATAAAAAATGAGCAAATCAGATTTGCGAAAAAAGGCAGAAATCGCCCCTAATACAATGACAAAATTACGACGGGATGAAGAAGTGAGCCTTACAATCCTTAGCAAAATTTGCAAAACCTTAAATGCAGATTTTGGCGATATCATAGAGTATGTTCCGGATGCAGAAATTTGGGATTTATATGACGAAAACAGAGAACTTATCGGGAAAGATCATGTAAGGGGTGAGCAGTTACCAATAGATGGTTACCATTTAGTGGTACATGTGTGGATTCGAAATTCTAAAGGAGAATATCTGATTTCACAGCGTTCTGCAAACAGACCAACATATCCGTTAATGTGGGAATGTGTAGGTGGTTCGGTTGTGAAAGGTGAAGATAGCTTGATTGGAGCAATTCGAGAGACAAAGGAAGAAGTTGGCGTTGATTTGAATCTGGAAAATGGACAGATTCTTTTTACAAAAACACGAAAAATTATAGATGGCAGGATTTATAATGATATTATGGATGTTTGGCTGTTTGAATATGATGGCGAGGTTGATTTGAGTTATGCCACAACGGATGAAGTGGCACAGGTTGCTTGGATGAATAGGGAGCAAATTAAGGAATTGTTTGAACATAATATGTTTGTGGAGACGTTGGAATACTTCTTTACGGAAGTGGACAAGTAATAAATGGAAAAGGAAGGAGTTTTCTTAGATATAAGTGATGATTTTAAGTTAGATATTATACAAACGGCTGCTGATGTGGTATAAAAAAAGTTGACACCCAATTTTCAAGGATTTGATATATAATCCAGAGAATAAGGAGTGAACAAAATGGCAGAAAACAGACAATATGATCATGAATACAAAGTGCAGGCAGTGAAACATGCAAAGGAAATCGGACAAGCCAGGGCAGCCAAAGAGCTGGAGGTGCCCAAGAATACCATGTATGGTTGGGTAAGAGCCAACCGGCTTGTCAATCTTGATCTGGGAGCAGGCTCACAGACTCCTCAAAGCGCCATGACGCTTAATGAAGAACTGACCAGGCTTCGCCAGCAGGTTAAGGAGCAGGAAAAAGAAATCCGCCGTTTGAAGAAAGAAAACGATTTTCTGGAGGAAGCCAGCGCTTTTTTCGCTGCGAGCCGTCTGAAGTCAGCAAAAACGAAAGAATGAAGTTTATTGCCTTAAGAACAAAAGACGGCAAATTAAAGGGGGATATTTCTTTTTGCTGCAGGATTTTGCATGTTAGCAGACAGGGATTTTATCAATATCCTGCTGATAAAGACCGGCCCTGGAAGTATCAGCCGCTGGCAGATGCTATGATGGAAATCTGTAAGGAAGACGAATGCAATGACACTTATGGGCGAATCCGGATGTACCAGGCATTGATCCGGAAACAACCTGAAAATGTTGATATTCCAAGTGAACATACTGTTTATCGTATCATGGAAGAGATTGGTCTTAACCATCAGCCCAAACGGAAGCCAAACGGAATTACGAACGCAGACCGGGAAGCGATCTGTAAATATGAAATTCAGCAAAGCATGAACAGTGCAGGCGGAAGAGGCCATGACAATGCCCGCTGCGAAAGCTTGCATTGCAGGACAATGATAGAAAAAGAGCGCATAAACTTGTAGAAAAACAAAAGGAACTGGCAAGGTGCTTTGAAATGGGAAAATATTATGAGATTTCAAGTGGACTTGAACTTGCAACACTGGAAAAAGATTCTGAAGCGGTAGTTGCTGTAATGGAAGAAATGCTTTCATGTGTGGAACAAATTGGAGATTTCAGAAACGTACCACTTTACGAACATATGGACTTTAAAGAAATAAGAGAGGACTTTATGGCAGAAGTGAAAGAAAATTTGTTAAAATGTTTTTGCGATGAAGAAAGTTATGGATTTTTAAAAAATGACGAAAGGTGGCAGAAGTTAGTAAAGCAGCAATAAAATGTTCCTTTTGTGTTATGCAATAAATAGTATGAAATATTGATTTATGGACTTTTATTGCGTAACATTAAAAAAAATGTGTTGTCAATAGGAGCGGATTTGCTATAATAATTGTAAAAATAGTAAAGGTTGTATAGAAATGGAGAAGAAAACAAGAGAACAGGCAATTGAAGAATTATCACTTATGCTCATATATCTTACAAGATTTCAGGAAAATAATGAGTATTGCCGATATTTAGAAAATAGTTGGAAGGGATATGACTTCCATACTTTAGAAAAAATGGAACAGGAGGAATTATTGTATCAGCCGAAAAAAAGTAAATGTGTGTATCTATCGGAAGAAGGGAAAGAAAGAGCCAGACAGTTAATTGCTGAATATAATTTGTTTGATAAGGATATTTTAGAGAAGTTTGAATTTAGAAATATAAAACAGAGTGAAACAGAGCAGGCGGTTGTTATTGAGCAGACATGTTTTCCACCGAATGAGGCATGTTCAGAGAAGAGTATGATAGAGAGAATCGGAGCAGCACAAGAATTATTTTTAGTTGCAATAGATAAGGAAACAGGAAAGATAGCAGGATTCTTGAATGGAATTTCTACGGATGAATATCGTTTCAGAGATGAATTTTTTACAGATGCTGGTTTGCATAATCCGGAAGGCAGAAATATTATGCTGCTGGGGTTAGATGTATTACCGGAATACCGAAGGCAGGGACTTGGCAGAGAACTTGTATTTCAGTATCTGCGAAGAGAATGGAAAAAATGTAGAAGAGAAGTTTTTCTAACCTGCTTAAATTCAAAAGTGAAGATGTATAAGAAATTCGGTTTTGTGGATCGTGGAATTGCTAATTCAACATGGGGTGGTGAAGAATGGCATGAAATGAGTTGTACATTAGGATGGTGATAAAAAGATGGAAATTGGAGTGACAAAGGCAGTGCAGAAACGATTAAAGTCAATAACTGTTGAAGCAACAAATGGTGTGTCACCTGTGTTTTGCTGGGATACACATTTAGTTAAGGCAAAAGGCAGAAATTATCTGTTAAGATATATTTACTGCAAGCTGTTTCAGAATATCTCCTATATCATCATTAATACAAATAGACTGTTCTTTTATTTCTGCCGGGATATAGGCTTCTGACAGATTGATACACACATAAGCAGCACTGGGATTGTTATATGTCATTTGCCAAAATGGGTATTTGATTATTCCCGGTGTATTGCCTCCAACACCCAATTCCAGATATAAAATTTTCAATTCTCTATGTTGGTATATAAAATTTTGATACCGTTCTGCTGCCATATGCCAGCCGCTATCTTCAACAAAGGTATTATCTGCACGTAAATTCATTGACATAGGCGCACCGCAAATGGGACAATAAGGGATTAATTCGGATGGAATACGCATATTTTCCTGTTCGGCAACCATTTTTCTTATTATGGTTTCATTATTATAAGTTTTATTGTGACAGGGTTTGGAACATTGCCATAATCCGTAATCGCCCTGTGTATAAAATAGCCTGTGTTTATCAAAACCAGCCTTTTGGAAACAGTGGTCTACATTTGTTGTCAAAACAAAATAGTCCTTGTCCCGTACCAGTTTGTATAAATCATTGTAGACGGATTTAGGCGCATTCTGATAGCGGTTGATAAAAATGTAGCGGCTCCAGTATGCCCAATGTTCTTCTAATGATTTGTATGGGTAGAAGCCTGCGGAATACATATCCTTAAAGCCATATTTTTCTATAAAGTCCGGGAAGTTATTTTCAAAGCGTTTCCCCGAATAAGTAAATCCGGCAGATGTGGACAGTCCTGCACCTGCACCGATTACAATAGCGTCTGCGCTTTCAATTTTCTCTTTCACTTTTTCCACGGAATGTCTTGCTTTCGCATTACCCCAATAACTGTTTGTATATTTCATAGTCGCTTTCTTTGAATACATTAAATACCACCTCCAAACGATTTTGATTTTTCTTTTGATAATCCTGTACCGTTTGTATTGCTATCTCGGCGGCTTTTTCATTGGGAAAATGAAACTCTCCCGTAGAAATACAGCAAAAGGCAATACTTTTCAGCTGATATGCTGCTGCAAGTTCCAGACAGGAATGGTAACAGTCCGATAACAGATGGCAATCCTGTCCGGTAACAACTTCGTGGATAATCGGACCGACAGTATGAAGAACATAACGGCAGGGAAGATTATAGGCTTTTGTGATTTTGGCTTTTCCTGTTGGTTCTTCTGATTGTTGCTTTTCCATGATACGGGAGCATTCCAGGCGAAGCTCTACCCCAGCAGCAGAATGAATCGCATTGTCAATACACCCATGGCAAGGAACGAAGCAGCCTAACAAAGCACTGTTGGCCGCATTTACAATAGCATCTACTGACAGACGGGTTATATCTCCCTGCCATAAGTAAATTCCCGGTTGTACCGGTGAAATATCAGATAATAAAACAATACCTTTCCGGATACATTCCTCTTGTAAATATGCGTTCTGTACTTCTAAAAATTCTCCTGCAACTGCTTTGGGCGGGCGAATGTTCATAAGGGAACGCAACAGGTGTTTTCCTGCTATGTCTTTTGCAGAAAAATCCATTGATTTTAGTTTTCTGTTTTCATTTATCAGATATTTTATCAAAAAAGCAAGTCTTTCAGTCTGTGTCATAGTGACCTCCTTTTTATTGCCCGCATGGGACATTTGAAGTCCCCTGCTTTTATGGAGCAGAGGACACATTTGACTGAATAATGGTTTGCTTATTCTGCTACAACAGAAATCCGCTGTTGGATGTGGTTTCCGTTTAAGGCCTCATCAACCATGGCAACCGCATAATCGGCATAACTGATTATGCTTTCTCCTCTGGAGTTCAATGTCAGTTCTTCACCGGCTAATATGTACTTTCCGGTCTTAGTTCCGTCTGCCTGAAAATCTCCGGCAGGGCTGATATACGTCCACTTTACATCTGTTCTGGTGCGAAGTTCATCAAGAGCCTTGCCCATGTTTTTAGCAAGAGGCTTGAACATTTCCGGGAAATCAACCCCATCCATTACCTGTACAGTATGTTCCGGATTTACATACAGGCTGCCTGCGCCGCCGACAATAAGAAGCCGTGTTTCGCTGCCGCTTAAAAGGTCACAAAGATGTTTCAGGGAAGTGCTGTGCTGCGGCAGGGTTTCTGGTGTCCATGCCCCGAAAGCGTCAATCACAACATCAAAACCCTCTAAATCGGCTGTGGTCAGATTAAACAGGTCTTTTTTGATAATATTTGTTGCTGCTGATTTGTTTTCGCCACGGATAACGGCTGTAACGTCTGCCCCTCTTGTGATAGCTTCCTCAACGATTAACTTACCCTCTTTGCCATTTGCACAAATAACTGCGATTTTCATAGTTTTATCCTCCTAATTTTTATTTAGTTTTCTTGCGGCTTGTTTTTTCTCGCTTGCAAGATTATAATATACCCATAGAAAAAATCCGTAAAGTAAGCACTTTATTGTGCTATAGTTACCAGAAAGAAACTATTGTGAAAAAATGGGGGTTTTTTATGATGAAAAATTTACCTGCCTGTCCGGTGGAGACTACTTTAAAGCTAATCAGTGACCGATGGAAAGTATTAATCATCCGTGATTTATTAGACGGTACGAAACGATTTGGGGAATTAAAGAAATCTGTGGGGAATGTATCTCAAAAAGTTTTAACTGCAAATTTGCGTTCAATGGAAGACAGCGGTTTACTTACCCGAAAAGTCTATCCGGAAGTGCCGCCACGGGTAGAATATACTTTGACAGAAACGGGGTATAGTTTGAAACCAGTCTTAGACGCTATGGTAGAGTGGGGGACAGAATATAAACAGAAAAATAGCTGAAGATATAAAAAGACACTGGGGAAATGACAATGTTTCAATTATCATTCTCCGGTGTTCATGTACTGAATTTATGGCGATACCTAATATGGTTTTATGCAGGCTGCAAATTACGCCTGAAGCATTAGTCAAGTCAGTGGAATGGTTAAAAGGAAAGGCAGATATTTATGAATAGAAAGTTGTTAGGGTTAAAGAGAGGAACGGTGCAACTTGAAAAGCATAATCCTATGTGGGAAAGAAATGCAAAACGCATTATAGATAAACTGAGTGTAATTCTGGGTAATACAGCTAAGGATATTCAGCATGTGGGTAGTACAGCGATACCAAATATATATGCAAAGCCGATTATAGACATTGTTGTTGGACTGGAAAATGTTGATGAGATTTTGAAATATAAGTCTGAATTAGAGAATGAAGAGATTATTTATATAGGAAGCGACCAACCGGAACAGTTGCTGTTTGTTATGGGAAATTTTGAACAGAACACAAGAACGCATCATATACATATTGTAAAATACAAAGGAGTGCAGTGGAACAATTATATAGCATTTAGAGATTACTTGAATATGAATCCCAAAGTGGCAAAAGAATATGAAGATTTAAAAATTGAGCTGGCAGAAAAATATCTGTCAGACAGGGCTGCCTATTCAGATGGGAAAAAAGCTTTGATAATGCAGATTTTAGAGGAGGCAAATAATTATTTGCATCAAGGACAAACACTCTATGTGTCAGATTTGGATGGGACTTTATTAAACAGTTTACAAAAAACATCAGAGTATACAAATAGAGTAATCAATCGTTTGGTAGAAAAAGGCATGCTGTTTTCATACGCAACTGCCAGGTCATATCAGACTGCAAAAAAGGTAACCGCCGGATTGACAGCAGGGATTCCCCTTATTGTATATAATGGCACCATGATTGTAAATAACAGGGATGGAACATTTCTTTCTAAAAATTTTTTTGGCAATGAGGCAAAAGATATTCTTGAAGACCTGATAAAATATGATATTTACCCGATTGTATATTCATTTATAGACGGAGTGGAGAAGTATTCCTTTATGGAAGAAAAATGCTCGGAAGGAATGAAAGAATTTCTTATTACAAGAAAAAATGATGTGCGTGAAAATAGTGTACATAGAATTGAGGATTTGTTTGCTGGAGAAATCTTTTATTTTACATGTATTGATGAAGCTGCAAAATTATTTCCATTATATGAAAAATACCGAAGAAATTATACCTGTGTTTATCAGGAGGAAATTTATACAAAAAGGCAATGGCTTGAAATAATGCCAAAGGCAGCTACAAAGGCTAATGCAACGAGGCAGATAAAAAAAATGTTTGGTTGTGACAGGGTAGTTGTTTTTGGGGATGGAAAAAATGATATCAGTATGTTTGAGATGGCGGATGAATCCTATGCGGTAGATAATGCGGTGCAGGAATTGAAGGAGATTGCGACGGGAGTTATAGAAAGCAATAATGATGATGGGGTGGCAAAGTGGCTGGAACGTTTTACAAATTATATTTGAAGAAAAATGATTCCAAGGTAACTATATGACCATTATTAATGTTCCGGCCGTAATGAGTAATGCGCCGATTTTGTTTGTCCATAGTAAGGGAAAACAGAAGACAGAAATCCAAAAACGGATCCTGAAAACTGAAAAAGGGGGTTTTTGTTTCCAAAAATAGGACGACTAAAGAAAAAACAAGCATATCTGCCAGAACATCCTTGGCTGAAAAATAAGGAGTTCTACGGGATATGCTTGTTTTGGTGTAGGAGCCTTAAAAATCGGTATTAACCGACAGCCCTCTCGGCTGTGTCCCCAACAGATATTTTTATATGCTGTTATGCAAGAAAGGACGTACCGCCGTTCTTGCGCCTGTATGAAGCGAGTAATGCCGCTATCGCCATGCTGGAAATAAGGAGGATACCCGCCCAAAGCGTGATATTGTTGCTGTCGCCTGTGCTAGGGTTTTCCTTGTCCGGGTCAATAGGGGCGGCCTGCTTTGTCCAACCCGCATAGACGGTCTTGTTTCTGTCCAGCCGGATAGAGGTTAGCTTTTCTGTCAAAGCCTTATCCGCATACCAGCCGCTAAAATCGTAGCCCTCGCGGGTGGGCTGATATCCGGCTAAATCTATCTTTGTGCCGGAAGCATTTCTGATACTATCAATCCTACTGCCGCCGTTGGTTTCAAAGGTCAGCCTGTAATAAGTTGTGCTTGTGACGCCGTCGCCGGAACCGGGATTATCTCCTGTACCGCTGTCAATCGTTTTCCATGCGATACCAACCGGGGACAGGCCATTCAATGTAACCTTAATGCCGCTGTCCGTTTTATAAACGGCGGGCTGTTCTGTCTGTCCTGCCGTTGTGCCAAGATGTGGCGAAGTTACAGTAAACATATGGGTCACAACGAAATCATGCGTATTTTTCCATGTGCCATTGGGATAGGGAAGTACAACCGTAATGCCCTCGGCGGGGAAGTTGGCTTCGGTAGCGTCCACCCATGTATGGCCGCTGTCTGTGCTGATTTGCAGCCTTACATCATAAAGTGCGGTATTACCTGTTGTATAACCCGCCTGTGACATGAGTACACGAGTAAGTTCATTTTTAATCTTCTCTACGGTATTAAACTCGGTATTTTTCAAGCCATCAGGCACTTCGGTAATTTCTGCTGTTTCGATTTTCGTTTTTACAGAATCCTCTTCAAAAATCGCCTTGACGGTCACATTATTTGCGGGCATATTGAAGCTGTTACCGCTGATTGACACGTCGCCGTAAACTACTTCCCATTTTGAGAAATAGTAGCCGGTGTCTGGCGTGGCGGTCAGTGTGATTGTTTCCCCTTGTGCCGCAAAATCAGGAGAAGCAGAAGCCGTACCTTTTCCATTTATCTGCACCGTTACGGCATATTCCTGCGTCGAGGGCGGGGTTACTGTGCGTTTGTAATTGCAAGTATTACAATATTCATCGGTATCGTTGTCATAGACGTGTACGCCATAACCATTTTTCTTGCTGTCGTCGGTAATGTCGCAACCCGCAGCGGTACACTCATGCCAGTGGAGAGTGTCAGTCTGTGTCCAAGCCGCTGTATTCCAGTTATGGGTATGGGTAGGTGACGTTGTGCCGCCGTCGCTTTCAAAAATCGCCTTAACGATTACATCATTTGTCGGCATGGTGAACGTATTGCCGCTGATTACCACGCCGCCGGAAACTACTTGCCACTCTTTGAAACGATAGCCAGCATCCGGCGTGGCGGCCAGTGTGATTGTTGTTCCTGCTATGGCACGACTGAGAGAAGCGGAAGCCATACCGTTCCCGTGATTCTCCACCTTTACATTGTACTTTGTCGGTGTAGGGGTAGCTTTCACTATAATTTCCACTGTGTTGGAAGTTGCTGCCATGGTCGTTGCGCCCGTTGCGCTGTTGTTGGTGTTGGTGACAACGCAATAATAATATGTCGTACCCGCTAGCGTTGTGGGCGGCGTATAGCTTGCACTTGTCGCTCCGCTGATTGGATTGCCGGTTATCGTGTTATTCTCCGAATTGCTGTACCACTGATAGGAGAGGTCGCCCCCGTCATTCACACTTGCAGTAACGCTCAAAGGGGTTGCTGTATCGCCAACGGTATAGCTTGTGCCTTGTGGCTGGCCTATAATATTCGGCGTTTCAGCGTCTGTGGTGCTGTAAGGGCAGACGGTACAGGAATTGCCGTCGTTAAAATTATGTTCGGCTTCGTCTTTCTTTTCCGTACAGCTTCCAACGGTACACTCATGCCAGTGGTGCGTGTTGTTGTGCGTCCACTCGTTGTCCCAGCTATGGCCGCTCACTGTAAAGGACAGTGGGACGGTCGCCGTTACATTACTGCCAGTGATATTGACTTCCGCCTTATGTTCTCCTGCCCCAAGGTCTGTGTTTGGCCGGACGGTAAAGGTGGTGGTATCGTTTGGGACAAGCTCTGTCTTTGCTGGCGGTGTCAGAATAAAGCCGTCGCCAGAAAGGGAAACTTGCAAGTTCGTTATCTTCTGATTGCCTGTGTTTTCAATGGTAAAGGTCTGTTCGTCCGGGGCAGCGTCATAGCCGATATGCCGTTGTTCAAAGGTGCCACTTCCGTCCGTTACGGAAATACTGTAAGTCTTCACAACGCCGCTTGCGGTGATTTCAATATCGTCTGTAATGCTGGCGGCTGGTATTGTCAGTGTGCCGTTTTCATAGGTGTACTCCGTCGTCGCAGTCAGCGGCTTACCGCCTACTGTCACCGTCAGATTTTCAGGCAGCAGCACATGATTAGGGTCTGGGGTCAGCGTTGCGTTGTAGCTGTCCGCACTCATAAAGCAATAGCCCTGTCCGTCTGTGGATAGGCCGTTAGACAGGGTAAAGTTTATATTATAGGCGTTTTTTTGCAGTTCTTCAACCTTTTTCAATTCGCTTGCATAGTCGGTCATTTTGTCGCCGTTGTACTGCTCGTTGAAAACATGTAGGGTCTTGCCCGTCATATCAATACCTGTAAGGTCGATTTCTACTGTACCGCTTACGTCGCTGGAATCTGTCAGATTTTTCAATCTGCCGTAGTGAGTATATGCTCCTGCGTCGTCTGCAATCAGAACAGAAATATATTCATTACCTCCAGTGATAGCGTTTTGGTAGGAAATAACTGCTTTTGTTCCTGTGTATGCAATAACATCTGCGTCAAAACTGTTGCGGCTGCTGTCGTGCAAGGTCAATTTCCATTCGTTACCCGAATAGTTCTTAACAGCTTGCGGACCACCATCCGGCTTGCCGCCTTCGGCAGCAGATGTGAAGAGTACAGAGTTCAGATTCAAATTAATAGCGGGACGCACTGCGACGTCTTTAACGTCAACATAGCGCCCAGTGAGGTTGAAGCTGCCGGTGTCATACACGCTAACCGCGTGATCAGCATAGGAGCCAGGGGAGCGCAGCCACCAATCGCCGTTGTTTCCGGCACCACCGTAGGCGCCTTTTGCCGCTGCATATGCGGTATTCTTTCCTTTCCTGCTGTTATTACCACCTGGGAAATAATCACCATTATCTGCTTCCGCAATGGATAGGGCAAAGACCTTGTCCTGTGTCTCTTTTCCACCCGGTGTGTTATAAGTTGGATGGTTAGCATTTGTATTTGTTGTTTCCGTAATATGTAATTGTTCATTGTTGGAAAAGGCGGCGTCATAAAAACCGGAATCACTTGGGGATTGATAGCTTCCGTTCAGCCACTTGCGCAGGGTGCAGTTTTCCCATGTGATGCTTATATCGCTTTCATGGTATATCTGCCTGTCAAGGTTCTGGTCAGCAAGCAGGAATAATTTTCCGTCCGCATTGGAAAGCACCCGCCATTTAACGGGGTCTTTCGTTTGCCCGTTTGCGTCGCTCTGATAGTAGTTTCCGTAATAAATGCTGCTGCCCTGTCCCCCTGCAAGGTGGTCGGTGCCGGACACGATTGCAAGGTCGTTATAGTCTTCCAACATCACAGCATTAGACAGTGTGGCGACTTTCTCATGCAGCCTCTCCAACGCGGCGGCAGCTCCCAGATAACGGGTCATGTCCAGTTGCGCTATTTCATCTTCCCACGGTAAGCTGTCAATCATGGTCTGTACGCTCTCTATGGTAACAACGTCCTCCGGCTGAGTGGGGTCGCCGCTATCCTGTGGGTTACATTCCTCGCAGACAAAGCCGCAGGGCGTCCTCTCGGTGGCCGGGGTATAGCAACCCTCCGTATGTTCGTGATTGCAGGACGTACCCTCTGCGCCCTCAGTATAGCCGCAGTCCTCGTCATGCTCGGTGTGGTGTTCGCATAAGCCGCTTGCGCCTATGGAAATGTCGCTGTCCTGTGCGGCTGCTTCTGCCAATACGGCCGCCGGATAGAGGGAAAACAGCATGGTGCCGCAAAGCAGCAGGCTTAAAAATCGTTGTTTTGGTTTCATGTTGCCTATTTCCTTTCTTTAAGATTTTGTTCCAGAAGCAAAGCAAAAAGGTGCATCCCGCCCACAGTATGGCAACTGCGGGCAGAATGCGCCTATAGTTATCTGATGAACTTTTTTTGAACAGCAAAAAAGGACAGAATTATCCTGTCTGTCTGTCGTAAGTATATTGCAGAAGTTCATAGGTTGTCACTCCTTTTTTAGAAATTATTCCGTAAGTTTTTTCGTTTTCAAAACTCCAAGCATTTCCTGAATGGCCCGTTTTGCTATGTCCTCAAAGTCAAAGCCCGAAAGGAACTGAATGGCCTCTTTGGTTTTTTCCTCCGGCACATTGTAGATACCCAGTGTGGTTTCCAGGAACAGCCGCATTTTCCGCTCCATCGTGAAGTACAGGTCGCATGGCTTTGCCATACAGCCGCGCATAATGCTGCCGGATGCGATTTCATGCTCGTAAAAGTCCCGTTCCTGCCAACCGGGGTTATATGGCCCAAACAGCTCTAAAAGTCGTTTTGCTGTCTTGCGGTAAATCAGGTCAGAAGTGGTTGGCAGGGTATAGGCTGCGGCAGCCAGCTCCCGCACTTCCTCCCGGCTCTCCGCCATATAAAGCTGTAAAGCTGTTTCAACGGCATAGCTCAAAACTGGGTCGTCAGTTTTTCCAACAAGCAGATAGCTGGAAGAAAAGGTGTTTTCCAGCACATAGGAAACCAGAATACGTAGCAGATTTTCTTTATTCTTGACCGCAAAGAACACAGACCCCCGATTGACCCCCGCACGGGCGGCAATTTCCAGCAAGGACGTTTTCTCATAGCCTTTTTCCCAAAAAAGTGTGGCAGAGGTATAAAGGACTTTATCCCGCGTACTCATATCTTCCTGTTTTGGCTGATCGCTTTTTGCCATTTCCACTTGCCTCCCTTCATTTTGTTAATACTCCTATGCAACAGCATAGTATATTAAATATCAATATAGCACTTGAACAGGAAAAAATCAAGGTTCTTGAACCGAGAGTAGATTTTTTTACGAAGCATGATTGCCAGTTGATGAAAAAAATGGCGATACGGATTTCTGGTTTTCCATTCACTGTCGCCCAAAGACAGATATAAATAATCGGGTTTTTTAATCATTTAATAAGTCTATAGGTCTCTCATACAGAGGCTATAGACTTATTTTTTATATGTAGGTTTTAAGAATAAGTCCTTTTAATTTTACAAAGATTTGACAAAAGCTATATTTTGGATTTTACAGTCAGCACCTATCATAATAGGCGTAGGATAAAATATCAGAAAGAAAAGGAGAATGATATTATGAAAAAAACAAAAAGATTTATTGGTTCTGCCGTTCTGCTGTTGTTTCTGCTCGCAGTTATGGCAGGATGCACAAAATCGGATAGCGGAACTGTATCTACGGATGGTTCTACTTCTATGGAAAAGGTAATTGGTGCTTTAGGAGAAGCTTTTGAGAAAAGCAATTCCGGCGTAACCTTTACATATAATCCGACTGGCTCCGGTTCCGGGATAACAGCTGTTGCAGAGGGACGTTGTGACATCGGTCTTTCCAGCCGCAGCCTGAAAGAAGAAGAAAAGGCGCAGGGACTGAAAGAAACCGTACTTGCTCTTGATGGCATCGCTGTTATAGTAAATCCTGATAATCCGGTAAAGGACCTTGACCTTGAAACAATTGGTAAAATCTATACGGGTGAGATAACAAACTGGAAAGACATTGGCGGCAAGGATCTGGAAATTGTCCTGATTGGTCGTGAAGCAGGAAGTGGTACAAGAGATGGTTTTGAAACAATCACGGGTACTGTGGATGTCTGTAAATACCGTCAGGAACTTACATCTACCGGGGATGTGATTACTACCGTGGCAGGTAATCCGGGAGCTATCGGATATGCTTCGCTTGCATCTGTAAAGGAAATAGTAAAAGTTCTATCTGTCGGAGGTATTGAACCTACGGAAGAAACAGTAAGAGATGGCAGTTATGCAGTGCAGCGTCCTTTTGTACTGGTAACAAAGAGCAATACGAAACTTTCGGCAACAGCACAGAAATTCTTTGATTATATTACTTCATCTGAAGCAAATGAGATTATATCTTCTGCGGGAGCAGTATCAGTAAGTCAATAATCCTGGGGATTATTGCCCCTCGAGGTATTCACCGGATGCTGGTGCAGGCACGGTGTCTGGTTCATTACCCCCGGGAATTAAGTGTTATGAGAGGTGGCGTTAAATGAAGAACAGAAAGCAGCTCATGGAGAATGTCATACATGGCATATTCCTGATACTCGGTCTTATTGCAGTTGGTTGTGTACTTCTTATTTCCATTTATCTTATCATATCAGGAATTCCGGCTATCCGTAAAATAGGCGTTTGGAATTTCCTGTTTGGGAAAAAATGGGCTTCTACATCGGCGCAGCCACAGTACGGCATTTTACCCTTTATCCTTACAAGCATTTATGGTACAGCAGGTGCAATTTTTATTGGGGTACCGATTGGTTTTATGACAGCAGTTTACCTTGCAAAAATCGCAAATTCTAAAGTAAAAGCTGTGATTGAAACAGCAGTAAGTTTATTGGCTGGCATACCATCCGTTGTATATGGGCTTGTTGGAATGATGGTGCTTGTTCCGGGGATAAGAATTATTTTCCGTATTCCGGACGGTGCAAGTCTTTTTGCGGCAATGATTGTACTTGCGATTATGATATTGCCTTCGATTATCAAAGTGTCGCTTACGGCGCTGGAAGCTGTTCCAAAAGAGTACGAAGATGCTTCTCTGGCGCTGGGCGCGACACCGGTTGAAACGACATTTCGGGTGTCTGTCCCGGCGGCAAAAAGCGGTATTGCGGCAGCGGTAGTTTTGGGTGTCGGCAGGGCCATCGGCGAAGCAATGGCTATTATAATGGTGGCAGGGAATGCCCCGAATATGCCGGAAATGTTTCAGAGCGTCCGCTTCCTTACAACCGCCGTGGCAAGTGAGATGTCTTATGCGGCTGACGGAAGTTTGCAAAAGCAGGCGTTGTTTTCGATTGCATTGGTGTTATTTCTTTTTATCATGCTGATAAATGCCGTATTAAATTTCTTTTTGAAACACAGTAAGGAGAGATGAAAATGCAAAAACAATCCATTTCCCTGAAAAGGAAAACATATATAGCGGTTATGCGTGTGCTGATGGGAATTTCAGTAAGCATTACATGTGCATTGGTATTATTTTTAATCGGTTATGTATTGTGGAAAGGACTGCCGAACCTGTCATGGGAATTGCTCACTACAAAGCCGAGTTATCTTTCTGACCGGATTGGGATACTGCCGGATATACTCAATACAGTCTATATTGTTGTAGCAACGTTGGTATTGGTTCTTCCTCTCGGGGTAGGCGCAGCAATCTATCTTACGGAATATGCCAAAAACAAAAAGCTGGCAGCCATGATTGAGTATGCCGCTGAAACCTTATCAGGTATTCCGTCTATTATTTATGGTCTTGTCGGGATGTTGTTTTTCTGTCAGTTTTTTGGTATGAAAACGTCCCTTCTGGCAGGAGCATTGACACTTGTAATTATGAATCTGCCTACGGTCATGCGTACTACACAGGAGAGTCTGAAAACAGTGCCGGCAAGCCTGCGTGAAAGCGCTTTTGGACTGGGCGCCGGCAAGTGGCGTGTAATCTATACGGTTGTGCTTCCAGGCTGTATTGACGGTGTAATAACAGGATGTATCCTGTCTGTCGGGCGTATTCTTGGGGAATCGGCAGCGCTTCTTTTTACGGCGGGTTTTGCCCATGCTTTGAATGGGATTTTTAGGGGACTTAACAGTGCAGGAGCTACACTGACAGTTGCATTATATGTCTATGCAAAGGAAAACGGAGAATTTGGAATTGCCTTTGCCATTGCCACTATCCTGATGATTTTGACTATATTTATCAATCTGTCAGCTACGCTGGTGGGCAGATATTTTCAAAGAAGGACGCAGGATGTCCAGGGGACATCGGATTTGCGCCGGCTGAAACGAAGAGGAGAAAACATATGAGTAATGTTATGACAGTAAAAGACCTGTGTCTTTGGTATGGCAATACCCAGGCTTTGAAGGATATTAATATCGAAATTGAAGAGCGGAGTATTACGGCTTTAATCGGTCCCTCCGGTTGTGGAAAATCCACTTTTCTAAAAGTATTGAACCGCATGAATGACCTGATTCCCGATGTGCGGATTACAGGAAAAGTACATTACAGGAACAGAAATATATTTGATGCAGACGTGGAGGTCAATGAACTCCGCCGCAGCGTTGGTATGGTTTTTCAGAAACCGACGCCTTTCCCTATGAGTATTTATGATAATATTGCTTATGGACCGAGAACGCATGGAATTAAAAAAAAAGCAAAACTGGATGATATCGTAGAACATTCCCTGCGGGACGCTGCAATTTGGGAGGAGGTAAAAGACAGGCTGAAAAAGTCGGCTTTGGGACTTTCCGGTGGTCAGCAGCAACGGCTTTGTATCGCCCGGGCATTGGCAGTGAAGCCGGATGTGCTTCTGATGGATGAGCCTACAAGCGCCCTTGATCCGATTTCAACATCAAAAATTGAAGAACTTGCAATGGAGCTTAAGAGTAAGTATACTATTATTATTGTAACCCACAATATGCAGCAGGCTGTACGGATTTCCGATAATACGGCGTTCTTTTTGCTTGGCACTTTAATTGAGTATGGAGATACGGAAAAGATGTTTGAACAACCGGCGGACCAGCGGACCGAAGATTATATTACAGGGAGGTTTGGATAATGAGAAGTCGTTTTGATGAACAGCTTGCCATACTGAATAATGAGCTTACAAGGATGGGGGCTATGTGTGAGGAAGCGATTGCTGTTGCTTCAAAAGCGTTGACGATGGGAGATGCGAAGCTGGCAGATAAGGTTTTATCACTGGATGGGGAGATTAACCAGAAGGAACGTACAATAGAAACATTGTGTCTGAAACTGCTGTTACAGCAGCAGCCGGTGGCAAGGGATTTGCGGCAGATTTCCGCAGCTCTTAAAATGATAACCGATATGGAACGTATCGGGACACAGGCGGCGGATATTGCGGAAATTATCACGTTTCTTGATGGCAGGACAGGCGAGGAGTGTGGTCATATTCGCTTTATGGCAGAAGAGGCAAGCCGGATGGTTACAGAAAGCATTGATGCTTTTGTAAAGCAGGATGTTGTTCTGGCCGGTGCGGCAATAGACCGTGATGATGTGGTAGATGACTTATTTTTAAAAGTCAAGTCATCGCTTATCAGGCTGATATCAGAAAAGCCGGCAGATGGTGAATATGCGTTGGATCTTCTGATGATTGCCAAATATTTTGAACGCATTGGGGACCATGCGGTCAATATTGCGGAGTGGGTAGATTATTCTGTAACAGGAGAACGCAAAGGAGCAGATTTATGAAAATATGGTGTGTAGAGGATGATGCAAGCATCAGAGATATTGAGGTATATACTCTTAATTCCACTGAATTTGAAGCAGAAGGCTTTCCGGATGCAGCGGCTTTTCGGGAGGCTTTATGCAGCAATAAGCCGGATTTAATCATTTTAGATATTATGCTGCCTGGAGAGGATGGCATAAATCTGTTGAAGTTTTTAAGAGGTAATCCTGACACGTGCAGGATTCCCGTTATCATGGCAACTGCCAAAGGCATGGAATATGATAAAATACAGAGCCTTGATCTGGGGGCAGATGATTATCTTGTGAAGCCTTTTGGAATGATGGAAATGGTGTCCCGTGTGAAAGCCGTACTCAGACGGTGCAATCCTACAGAAGTACAGCATATTCTGAAGGCAGGGAGTCTTGTTGTCAATTTAGACGAGCATACGGTTACACTTTATGATGAAAGAATCCAGCTTACCTTGAAAGAGTTTGAACTTCTTAGACTGTTTCTTTCCCACCCGGGTATTGCATTTACCCGCGACCAGCTTTTTAATGATATATGGGGAGCTGATTATGTCGGTGAAACGAGGACGGTTGATATGCATATCCGTACATTGCGTGTGAAATTGGAGGATTACGGGAAAATGATTGAAACAGTGCGTGGCGTAGGCTACCGATTGGAAATACGTGCAAATGATACGAAAGGGATATAACGATGGAGGTTAACATGGCAAAGAAAATTTTTAAGTCGATTATGGCCGTGGCGGCCGCTGTCCTCATTGCAAGCCTTGTCATTATCATGGGGTGTCTTTATCGCTATTTTAGTGATGTTCAGGGAAAACAGTTAGAGGATGAACTTACTTTGGCTATTGCGGCTGTTGAAGAGAACGGGAAGGAGTATCTTGAAGGATTACAGTCGAGCCAGTACCGTCTTACCTGGGTTGCTGAAAACGGAGTAGTATTATATGACACATGGTTTGACATGGAAGAGATGGAAAACCATGGGGACAGGGAAGAAATACGGCAGGCGCTGCAAAGCAGGGAAGGAAAAAGCTCACGCTATTCTACGACGCTTTTGGAAAAAACGCTCTACTGTGCCAGAAGGCTGAAAGACGGTTCGGTGCTCAGAATTTCAATCAGCAGCGTCACCATATGGGTTCTTGTATTAGGAATGTTGCAGCCGATTTTTATTGTGATTGTTGTGGCTCTCATTTTATCAGGGGTATTAGCCAGCCGGATTTCCAAACATATCATGGAACCGCTTAACAGCCTTGATTTGGAGAAACCATTGGAAAATGAAACTTATGAGGAATTAGCACCTTTGCTGAACCGTATCAATAAACAGCGCAGGCAGATAGAGAGGCAGTTGTCAGAACTCCAAAGGAAAAATGATGAATTTGCGCAGATTACCGATGGGATGACGGAGGGACTTGTGCTTTTGAATGAAAAAAATATGGTACTGAACATCAATCCTGCCGCATTGAAGTTGTTCCACGCAAGCAATTCCTGCAGGGGTAAAGATTTTCTGACAGTGGAACGAAGCCAGGATATAAACCGTGCAATACAGGATGCATTTTCAGGCGGACACAGTGAAATTCGTATAGAACGAGAGGGAAAGGAATATCAAATTCATATCAATCGTATTGAATCAAACGGAGCGGTAATCGGGGCGGTTGTACTTGCATTTGATATAACGGAGGCAGCTTTTGCGGAGAGAAACCGGAGGGAGTTTACTGCGAATGTATCTCATGAATTGAAAACGCCGCTGCAAACTATTATGGGAAGCGCAGAACTGATGGAAAACGGTCTTGTGAAACCGGAGGATATGACGCGTTTCGTAGGGCATATCCGCACGGAAGCCGGAAGACTTGTCACATTAATCGATGATATTATCCGTTTATCAAGACTGGACGAGGGATGTAATGTGCCTTTTGAACAGATTGACTTATACAAAATTGCCACTGAGGTTGTTGCAGGACTTGAAAATATGGCAGATCAAAAAGATATTCAAGTCACTGTAACGGGAGAAAAAGTTAATATCATAAGTGTCCGGCAGCTTTTGACGGAAATCATATTTAATCTTTGCGAAAATGCCATTAAGTACAATACAGACGGCGGTACAGTAGAAGTTTCCATAGAAAGACAAAGGAATTATGCAGTACTCTCTGTAAAGGATTCTGGAATTGGTATTCTTCCGGAACATCAGGAGAGAGTATTTGAACGTTTTTATCGGGTAGATAAGAGCCGTTCCAAGGAATCGGGGGGGACCGGTTTAGGGCTTTCCATTGTAAAGCACGCAGTACAGTATTTGAACGGAAAAATTGATTTGGAGAGCCGTCCCGGAGAAGGGACAATAATACGGATTTTTTTGGAACTACTGGAAGAATAAACCTTTAAACACTGGACTGTTTAAAAGATTGCCTTATCGATTGCTTCTAATTCTTTTTCAAAAGAACTGATACAGTTGAAAGAAGAAGCAATCGGACGGCAGTATATATTCAGTTGTGCCCCTATATCATTTATATCATGGGTTTATTGCTAATGGAAATTATACAGAATTGCGAAATTCTAACACTCCCTTTTAAAGAACAGAAACATTAGGAGGATTTATATGGAATACAGATTGGCAGAACCTGAAGAAAAAAAAGATATATACGAAATAGTACAGGATACAATTAAGAAGGTCTATCCCAGGTATTATCTCATGGAAATTGTAGATATGTTTTTTGAGTTTCATAATGAACAGAATATCGGTGAAGATATTGAAAATGGAAACACTTATGTTCTTTTGGAAAATAACAGAATCATTGGAACGGGAACCATAAAGGGAAATCACATCACAAGAGTGTATGTACTGACAGATATGAGACTTTTCCGGTTACGGAAGATGATATGAATCATAAGTATATTGAATGTAATGGAAACTGTCTGAATCCCGATGATTTTTATCCCATGACGGCATTTGATGAAAGCGGAGTTGTTGGACATTTAATTATGAGATTTACCGATGAACAAAAACAGGTTTTACGATTTGGATTTGTTATAGTAGATGATTCAAAACGTGGCAGAGGATATGGAAAAACGATGCTTATGCTTGCGCTTAAATTTGCCTTTGAGATATTAAAGGTCAGTAAAGTAACCCTTGGTGTATTTGAAAATAATCCGTCTGCGTATTACTGTTACAAGGCAGCAGGGTTTAAAGAAATCAACATGGAACAGGATGTATACTATGATGTATCAGGTGAGAGGTGGAAGTGCATAGAAATGGAAGCATTTAAAGATTGACAAACATACTATTGGTATGATAATATAAACATACCAATGGTATGTCAGGAGGTGCAGGAATATTGGCAAGAAACAAACACCCGGAGGAAACTGTTAACCGGATTTTAGATGTAGCCTTCCGGCTGTTTATGGAACAGGGATATGAGCATACATCGATACAGGATATTATCAATCATCTGGGTGGCCTTAGTAAAGGGGCTATTTATCACCATTTTAAGTCAAAAGAGGATATTCTGGTTGCCGTTACGGACAAAATGACGGAAGAATCCAACAAGATGCTGATAGCAATCCGTGACCGTACGGATTTGAGTGGAAAGGAAAAACTAAGAACCATTTTTAAAGAATCTATTTCCAGACCGGTTCAGAATGACATATTTACAGTGGCTCCGGATTTAGGAAACAATCCAAGACTGCTTTACAGTATTTTTCGTGAAACGGTGGATGAAGCGGCGCCACACTATATTCTGCCGATTATTCAACAGGGAATCGCAGATGGATCTATTCAGACGGATTATCCGGCGGAATTGGCGGAGTTGATTATTCTTGTTGCAAATATATGGACGAATCCCATGATATTTGAAAGCACACCGGCCGAATCGTTTCGGAAATTTATGATATTCCGCCAGATGATGCAGGGATTTGGTCTGGATATTGTGGATGATGAATTGTTGGAACGGCTACAGGAACTGACCGGCATCTATTGGGAAAACAAATAACGAAAACTATAGTTTTACTTTTTATTATTTAAAGAATCTGCCCTGATATCAGGGGCAGATAATTTTAAAACTAAATACATACCGGACGTCGGTATTGAAAGGAGAAATAATGAATACGATATTAGAAGTAAATTCGGTGGAAAAAAGCTATGGTAATTCACAGGTAATTAATCACTGCAGTTTTAAAGTACAGCAAGGAGAAATATATGGACTTTTAGGTATCAATGGAGCCGGAAAAACTACACTGATGAAAATGATTCTTGGGTTGCAGAAGACTGACCGGGGGACTATCAGGGTATTGGACAAAGAAAGAGGTGAGGATTGGGAGTATTTGGCCAATATCGGTAGCATGATTGAAATTCCGGTATTCTATGAGCATCTGACTGCATTTGAAATACTCTCCATGCACCTTGCATTAATGGGGAAAAAGGGGAATATAACCGAAACTTTAGTTCTGGTGGGACTTGAAAATGTAGGAAAAAAATCCGTTTCCGCTTATTCTCTGGGAATGAGGCAGAGGCTTGGCATTGCCAGGGCAATCATTCACAGTCCGAAATTGTTGATTCTGGACGAACCGCTGAACGGACTGGACCCGGTTGCAATTACGGAAATGAGAGAAGTTATGCGAAAGCTGACGGCACGGGGGATGTCTATCCTGTTGTCAAGCCATATGGTTGGAGAAATCCGTCATACGGCAGACCGTATAGGAATATTATCCGGTGGTTATATAAAACAGGAATTTTCAGTTGCGGAACAGGAAGCGGAAAGTGATGAAAAATTCGAAGATTATGTTATAAATTATATGAGGAGAGATGGAAAATGAATCTGTTTAAAATTGAAATGATGAAGATACGGAAATCTTCTTATCTGTGGGCAGTACTTGGAATATACATAAGTCTGCAGGCAATGGGAATTTTATTTCTCTTTTTGGGGGGAGATACGCCAGAGGAAGGAGACCTGTTTACAGAATGGAATGGATTATCCGCACTGACTACAGCTTTGACGATTGCCTGCTACAGTGTTTTTTCGGCGGTTGCCGGGGCCAGGATGATTGTTGACGAGTACTGCGGAAAAAATGCAGTTATGCTTTTTACATATCCTGTCAGGCGAAAGAAAATCCTAAATGTTAAATGTATGATTATAATGTGCATTACCACGGGAGCGGCATTCGTCAGCAATACAGCCGTCTTGGGGGTCATGTATATTACAGCGGAAATATTTGGAATTATGCCCCGGTCTTCAGAAGTTTTTTTAATTTTACAGGTGCTGTTATCCGGCTTTTTATCGGGAATCATATCTTTTGCTATCGGAATCATATCTGCAGCGGTAGGCTGGATAAAACGTTCGGTTATGGCAGCGGTTATATGTTCGTTACTGATTGTGTGTGTTATTCCAAATTTCATTGCAAGTATGCCGGAACATACGGTTTTGAGTATATTAGCTGCCGGAATCTGTTCTGCATTGGCAGCCGGAGGAATGTATCGGTTTCTTTCCAAAGGAATAGAAAAGATGGAGGTTTAAAGATTGAAAGAAATTGTAAAAAGAAAGGAAATAAAAATGAATCAGAAGTTATTTTCAAAAGATTACACAATGGTGGTTATCGGTCAGATTATTTCTCTGTTCGGAAATGCCATTATCCGGTTTGCACTGCCGCTGTATCTTCTGAACCAGACGGGCTCATCTTCGGTTTATGGTACCGTAACGGCTTTGGCGATTATACCTGCAATCATTTTATCGCCTCTGGGCGGCATTGTTGCTGACAGGGTAAATAAAAGAAACATTATGGTTATATTGGATTTTTTTACGGCAGTAGTTATTATGGTCTTTTCCATGTTGCTGGGGAATGTTAACCTGACGTTTCTGATGACGGTGACGATGATGCTTTTATATGGAATTGCAGGCGCCTATCAGCCGTCCGTACAGGCCAGTATTCCTGCGCTGGTAAGTCCTGACCGGTTTATGGCCGCCAATTCTGTCGTCAACACGGTAAGTTCTTTTGCTAATTTAATGGGACCTGTTCTTGGCGGAATTCTGTACAGTGTATACGGATTAAAGCCTATCTTATGGATTGGTATTTTTTGCTTCCTGTTATCTTCGATTATGGAAATTTTTATAAAAATACCTTATTTAAAACAGGATTCCGGTGTTGGTGTCCGGAAGATAATTAAGAATGACTTTTCTGAAAGTATCAGCTTTATCAGAAAAGAAAAGCCGGTTTTGGGAAAGGGGGTACTGGTTACCTGCGGAGTCAATTTGTTTTTGTCGTCCATAATTATTGTAGGACTGCCGTATATGATAACGGAGGTATTGCGTCTGGATGCAGGGCTGGCAAACCGTCTGTATGGTTTCTCACAGGGGGCGCTGGCGGCCGGAGGGTTGGCCGGCGGTATCGGAGCAGGCATTTTTGCAAAAAAGCTGGGAATACAAAAAGCGGGAAACCTGATTATTATCTGTGCCGCCTGTGTATTTCCAGTGGGAGCGTCCCTGATATTCTTTTCCTCCGGGCTGGTAAACTATATTGTAATGACCATATGCTGCTTCGTGATAATGGTATTTTCCACTGTTTTCACGGTACAGATGATGTCTTTTATTCAGGCGGAAACACCTGGAAATTTACTGGGAAAGGTTATAGCGGTCATATTAACTGTGTCCATGTGCGCACAGCCGGCTGGAAATGTTTTTTATGGTGTCCTGTTTGATGTATGTAAGGGATGGGAGGCAGCCGTCTTCCTGTTTGCAGGTACGGTTTCCATGGTCCTTGCGGTTGGAACAAAAAACATTTTTAAGTGTATGGGAAAAAGATGAATCTGACTATGTATTTGTATTGGCATAAAAGAAATGTTCCTGTTGACCATTCCAATGCTTTGCCCTATAATATGGTTGAAAATTTATGATAAAAATATGAATCTTTAAATTAAAATGGTCTGGGTATTGAATCTTCAGGCAGGGGTATACAGAATAAAGAGAAAGGAATGACAGCAGTTGTGGAAAAGGATTTAACCCGGGGAAGCGTAACCGGAACTATGATGTTATTTGCCGGTCCTATGATACTGGGAAACCTCCTGCAGCAGTGCTATAACATTGCGGATACATTGATTGTGGGCCGGTATCTGGGTTCCGATGCCCTGGGGGGAGTAGGTTCCGCCTACACGCTGATGACTTTTCTGAATTCCGTTATCATTGGATTGTGTATGGGAAGCGGCGCTGTTTTCTCTGTCTGCTTTGGTAAAAATGACAGACGGAAAATGAAGGATTGTATGGTAGCTTCATTCCTGTTTATTGCGTTTGTCACGATTGTAATAAACCTTCTTGCATTTATCGGGATTCATTCCATTTTACATATACTTCAGGTTCCGGCAGAGGTCTATGGATTAATGAAGGAATATGTGAGGATTATTTTCTGTGGCATTTTCTTTGTATTTCTTTACAATTATTCTGCCTTTTTGCTGCGGGGGATTGGGAATTCCGTTGCTCCCCTGTATTTTCTGGGAATTGCGGCGGTACTGAATATAGGGCTTGATCTTTTATTTGTGGTAGTGTTCAACATGGGGGTAGCGGGTGCTGCCCAGGCAACAGTCATTGCACAGGCGGTATCCGGCATTGGTATTGTGGTTTACGTATGGGTCCGGGAACCGGAACTTCGTCCGGAACCGGAGAATTTTATATTTCGTAAGGGAATCATGACGGAAATCATACGCCATTCCACAGCGGCATGTATTCAGCAGTCGGTAATGAATTTTGGGATTCTGATGATACAGGGACTGGTAAACAGTTTTGGGGCGGCAGTTATGTCGGCATTTGCGGCAGCAGTAAAAATTGATTCCATTGCTTATATGCCGGCACAGGAATTTGGCAATGCATTTTCTCTTTTCATTTCCCAGAATTATGGCGGAGGAAAAAAAGACAGAGTCAGGGAAGCCGTACGGCAGGCGGTAAAGATTTCCACGGTGTTCTGTCTGGCGGTATCGGCGGTTATTTTTATTCTGGCGCCTTATCTGATGCGGCTTTTTGTAACCGGCAGAGAGTCGGAGATTATAGGAATCGGTGCGGAATATTTAAGAATTGAAGGTAGCTTTTACTGTGGAATCGGAATATTGTTTTTATTGTATGGATTCTGCAGGGGGATTGAAAAGCCTGAAATGTCTCTGGTGCTGACGGTAATCTCTTTGGGAACCAGGGTTGTACTGGCATATTTACTGGCTTCTGTTTCGTCGGCAGGTGTTCTGGGCATATGGTGGTCCATTCCTGCCGGCTGGTTTCTGGCGGACCTGGTGGGACTGTTCTATATAAGAAAGCAATATATATGGACAGAGGATAATTTGACAACCGGATAAAGTTATGTTATTTTATAAATATAAAACCTTTTTAGGAGTGGATTTTTCAAGAGAAATCTTTTTTCGCCACACAATTACCGTATGTAGTTGTGTGGCTTTTAATTTTTCAAAAGGAGAGAATTTATGAATCAGACATTTATGCGTGAACAAAAGATACTGCCGCTGGTATTGTCTATGTCATTGCCAATGGTAATTTCTATGGCTGTCAATTCGCTTTATAATATTGTTGACAGTTTTTTTGTGGCAAAATTAAGTGAAGATGCCATGACGGCTCTGGCCCTCGTATATCCGGTACAAAATCTGATTAATTCCATTGCGGTGGGGTTTGGGATTGGAATCAATGTAAATGCGGCATTTTATTTGGGAGCAGATGACAGAAAGCGTGCCAATCAGGCGGTGACGCAGGGAATTATACTGAATATGATACATGGTGTGTTGCTGACGGTTTTGTGTATTGGCGGAATGCCGTGGTTTTTAAGGATGTTTACATCAGGCAATGAGATTATAGAATCAGCATTGATATATTCTAACCGGGCGTTTGTATTTTCTGTAATCATTACGTTAGGAATATCCTTTGAGAAAATCTTTCAGTCAGTGGGAAGAATGAAGATATCCATGTTCAGTATGATGTGTGGTTTTATCGTGAATATTATTCTGGACCCGCTGATGATTTTCGGAATCGGCTGTTTCCCGGCTATGGGTATTGCGGGGGCGGCTTATGCAACCGGAATTGGGCAATGCGTATCACTTGCAGTATATATATTGTTTTATATAGTACGGCCGATGCCAGTGAAAATAAAACGGGACTGTATACGTCCGGATAAACATGTGATTGCAAAACTATATTCGGTAGGAATTCCGGCTACGTTTAATATGGCATTGCCGTCTCTGACAATTTCGGCTTTAAATGGTATATTATCGGAGTTTTCTGAAAAATATGTTCTTGTATTAGGAGTTTATTATAAGCTTCAGACCTTTATATATCTGACGGCAAACGGCATTATCCAGGGAATCCGGCCGGTAATCGGATATAATTACGGAGCAGGCGAATATGGGCGTGTAAAAAAGATATATCATACAGCGCTGAATCTGACCATGGTAGTTATGGCGGCGGGAACGGTTTTATCATGGCTTATGCCTGAAAGTTTAATTGGATTATTTACTTCCAATGAAGAGACGGTACGAATAGGTGTGACCGCCCTGCATATGATAAGTTTAGGGTTTATAGTTTCAGCTGTTTCCGTGACCTGTTCCGGCGCGCTGGAGGGATTGGGAAAAGGAGTTCCGTCTTTATATATTTCGTTATTAAGATATGTTGTTATTATTATTCCGGCTGCATTTATTTTCAGCAGATGGATGGATGCGGAGGGAGTCTGGCTGGCCTTCTGTTTTACGGAGCTGATATCAGGAGGACTTTCATATATAATTTACAAGAGGAATTAAAAGGTTTTGATATTTGATTGGAATGGCTTGAAAAAATATTTATTTATGTTAAAATATCTGTAATATAATGCGACATTGTAAAACAATATCAAATAACACAAGGGATTGTAATATGAATACTATTTACCGTGACATTTTCAGGGCCATTCATGAGGGAAAATGGCTGAGTATAGAGTACCAGAATAAAAAAAATGAAGTTACAAAATACTGGATTGGAATCAGGAATCTGGACGTGAGAAAGCGGTCGCTTGCTGTGGATGGTCTGCATTTGGGACAATATACCACAGGTGCTTTTGATACCATATATATCGATGCCATAAGGTCTTCTAATATTGTGGAAGGCTCTTACTGTCCGGTAAATCAGGAACTGGTACAGGACATTTATCTGAATCCCCATAAATATAAAAGTCTGTTTGATAACGCCGCCAATTTAAAAATCCTGAATTATCTGGAACTGTGCAACCGTATGGATACCATACCTTATTATTCGGACTTTGAGCTGGTCCGGTTTCTGGACAGGGAAAAATTAACGGGTGAAATGTATGAGTTAAGTGATGAGCAGTTTAAATTTATTGTAAAAAACTTTCAGTTTAAAACAGAAAAACAGGAAGGACACAGCGGAAAACTGAGAATACAGCAATTGGGGATGAATGTGCTTAGTATTCATACCGCAAAAGGTTTGTATGTACTGGCCTATCGGAAGCTGGAGCTGGATGTAAAACAAAAGGTATTGCGGCCTGATGACGAAATAACGATTTGTACAGAATATACCTTAAACGGCGTAACCGAGAATGTACGGAGATATCTGGATGCAGAGGATTACGAACTGCTGAAAAATTTTGAACGGAATCAGGAAAAAATCAAGGATTGTGTGACAAAGCATAACAGACAGGTCATGGGTGTGGATGATATGCCCTATATTATAGGAATGGGCATGGATATCATACTGGATTTACATAAGGAATATGAAGCCATTATAAACATGTACAATAAAAATGAGATTACGGTGCCAGTCCGGGCATTTTTCGGAGATTTACTGAACCGGCCGGTCCGTACCAAAGCATATCCCATTGTACTGATTAATAAACGGGTAAATCTGGATCAGCTTCTGGCTATCAATAATGCCATGAAATATCCGGTTTCCTATATTCAGGGACCGCCGGGAACCGGAAAGACCAACACCATAATCAACACCATTCTGACGGCATTCTTTAATGAAAAAACCGTACTGTTTGCTTCTTATAATAATCATCCGATTAACGGAGTGGTTGAAAAACTGTTGGGAATTACTTACCGGAACAGTAAGATTCCGTTTCCCATTCTTCGTCTGGGCAATACCGAAAAGGTCCGTGAAGCGTTGCTGCATATGAAAGATATATATGAACAGACAAGAAATATTACCATATACGGGGCTACGCTGGACCGAAACAGGGAAGACAGGATTGAAAAAATAAAAAAACTATCCAATCTTCTGAAACGATATGAGGAATTACTGGACTGGGAGGAGCGGCGGGAAACGTTAAACAGGCTGCTGGAATGTGAGGATATCTGCCAGCCTGCGATGCAGATGCTGCCTTTTCAGGCGGATTTAAGCGGAAGACAGATGGAACAGGTAAAAAAGAAAATCCGGGAAGCGGGGACGATAACGGATGAGGAAGCCCTGGCTCTGTTAGAAGATGATACGGAAGAACTGAAAAAATACCTGTATTATACTTCAGCCAGATATATTAAAAGACTGGACGAACCGAAGAATCTGGAATTAAAAAATATCATTCTGATGGAAGACGAAGAGACACAACTGGAAGAGTTTAACAAGTATCTGGGCAAAAGGGATAATATTAAAAAATTGCAGAGAATTTTTCCGGTACTGGCTACTACCTGTATCTCTGCCCACCGTTTGGGAGAACCGGAGCCAATGTTTGATATGGTTATCATGGACGAGGCAAGCCAGTGCAATACGGCGGTATCCCTGGTTCCGATTATCCGCGGGGAAAGCCTGATGCTGGTGGGAGACCCGCAGCAGTTAAATCCGGTGATTCTTCTGGATGAGATGGTAAATCAGAAACTGAAGAAAAAATATAATGTTTCGGAGGAATATGATTATCGGAAAAATTCCATTTATAAAACATATCTTGCCTGTGATGCTGTCAGCGATGAGATTTTACTCCACTATCATTACCGGTGTCATAAGAAAATCATAGAGTTTAACAATCAGAAATATTATAATTCCAGACTGCAGATACAGTCGGAAAGCGGGGAAAAACAGCCTCTGGTGTATATCGATGTAAAGAATAGCAGAACGGATTATAAAAATACGGCTCCGGCAGAGGTGGAAGAAATCGTGAATTTTGCCAGAATGAACAGGGACAAGACTATCGGAGTGATAACGCCTTTTGTTAATCAGAAAAAACTGATAGAAGAAGCCGTTAGCAGGGAAAATCTGGGGCATGTGACCTGTGGGACCGTTCATGCATTTCAGGGAGACGAAAAGGACGTGGTACTGTTTTCCACGGCAATCACGGAGCAGACCCAGGCGGGGACTTATGAATGGCTGAAAAACAACAAGGAATTAATAAATGTGGCGACTTCCAGAGCGAAAGACAGATTAATCGTACTGTCAAATACCGATAATCTGGCCAGATTGCATCAGAATGACGGAGATGACGATTTATACGAACTAATCCGGTATGTGAAAACAAACGGAGAGTCCAGGGTAACACAGAAGAAGGCAAATTCCAGGGCATTAGGAGTAAAACCTTTCAGTTCTGCTACGGAGGAAGCCTTTTTAAAGAATCTGAATCATGCATTGGAAAATCTCTGGCTGTCCCAAAGCCGATTTGTAGTCTATAAAGAGGTGGCAATTTCACAGGTTTTTCAGAACAATGTTACATACAGCGACCTGTTTTACAGCGGGCGCTTTGATTTTGTGGTTTATGAGCAGCAGAACCGGCAGCAGATTCCGGTGCTGGCCATCGAACTGGACGGAAAGGAACATTTTGAAGATGCTGTTGTCCGGGAACGGGACAGAAAAAAGAATAAAATCTGCCGGGACCATAATCTGCAGCTAATCCGGGTAGAGAATTCCTATGCCAGACGCTATAATCATATTAAGGAAATATTAACACGATATTTCTCCGTCCGTCATTAAAAAAATCTTTGGAAAATACAGGGAGCAGAAGAGTTTTCTGCCTCCTGTTTTTTTTATAGTTAAAATCGGGATTTACAAGAGGAAAGAGATTGTGGTAAGCTAATGTGGAACGAAAGATATATGACGGACATGGAATACAGCAAGGGTTCAGACAGCGGAAGGAGATTTTATATGATTGAAGTAAAACATATTGGAAAAGATTTTGTTTCTCCGAAGAAATATCCAGGCCTGAGAGGCGCAGTGAAAGGCCTGTTTTCAAACGAAAAGGTTGTTAAAAAAGCGGTGGAAGATATATCTTTTACCATTGACGACGGAGAAATCGTTGGATATATCGGAAGCAACGGCGCCGGAAAATCTACAACCATTAAGATGATGACAGGAATTCTGGCACCAACCAAAGGAGAATGCCTGATTAATGGTATTAATCCAAGCAAGAATCGAAAGGCAAATGCACAAAATATAGGCGTCGTATTTGGACAGAGAACACAGTTGTGGTGGGATTTGCCGCTGAGTGAGTCTTTTACGATTCTGAAGGAAATTTATAATGTGACGGATGAAGAATATAGAAAGCAGATGGAGTTTTTAAACAAGGTACTGGATCTTCAGGAGTTTTTTGACCGTCCGGTGCGTACATTATCCCTGGGACAAAGAATGCGGGCCGATTTGGGAGCTGCGTTGCTGCATAATCCAAAAGTTTTGTACCTGGATGAACCAACCATCGGACTGGACCTGGTGGTAAAGGATAATATCCGGGCGGCCATAAAAGAAATTAATGAAAAATATCAGACAACGGTTATTCTGACCACACATGATATCGGAGATATTGAGGAGCTGTGCAGCCGTATCATAATAATTGATAACGGCTGGAAGATATACGACGGTTCTTTGGAGGTACTGAAAGATACCTATGGAACCAGAAGGAAGATTTCCATGGAGGTAAAACGTTCCAAAGAGGCATTGAATCTGAATCTGGCAGAAAAACTGGGTGTGCCGGAGGAAGACTGTAAAACGGAACTGGACCAGGAACAAAATATTTTGTCCATTACATTTAACAAGCATAAGGTTCAGGTACCCCAGGTCATTCATGCGGTTATGGAGATAACGGAAGTACAGGATATTCAGATTCAGGAAACGGAACTGGCGGAGATTGTAAAGCAAATCTATAATAATGGAATTACCAATGAAAAGAAATAGGTGAAAGGAAATAATAATATGAGAAAGAAACTGAAAATATATCTTCCCTTTGCCGCCAATGAATTAAAGCGTCAGATGGCATATAAGGGTGCATTTTATCTGTTTATGTTTATCAGTCTGTTTAGTTCTTTTATTATGTATTTTCTGTGGATGGCTATCTATGGAAGTACGGACAACAGTTCACTGGGCGGACTGACGAAAGATGAAATGGTAGTCTATGTTTTTATGGTTTATGTAACAAGTTCCATCGTAGCCATTTCAATTTCTGACTGGGTCAGCGATGATGTGGTCAAGGGAAATGTGGCGATGAATCTGATCAAACCTATTGATTATCGTATGAGCCTGATTATAAGGGCAATGGGCGATATGGTGTATCGTTTTCTGATGCCTGGAGTATTTATCTGGATCGGACTGGAAATTTATAAGTATAAATGTCTGGGAATGCCGGTCACGGGAATTGAAAATATTCTGTTATATCTGATCAGTTGTTTTATGAGTTTTCTTATCTTTGTAATGTTTGATTTTTGTTTTGGAATGATAGCTTTTTTTACTACATATATTTTTGGTCTGATGATGGTAAAAGAAGCACTTTTAAAATTCCTGACGGGAGAACTGATACCCCTCAGCTTTTTTCCGGGAGTGATACAGAAAGTATTTGATTTTCTTCCGTTTTCCTCTATGGTCTATACTCCGGTTATGATATATCTGGGAAAATATGATCATAAAGAACTGGCTTTTGTTCTGGGACGGCAGGCCGCATGGGTGATTCTTCTGTATTTGCTGGGAAGTCTGATCTGGAGAAAGGTTACAAGGCGTCTGGTGGTGCTGGGAGGCTGAATCATCCGAAACTTTAAATTCAGAGAAAGGAAAAAATGGAAGAATGATAAAACGTTATTTAAGATTATACAAAGTATTAATCTCTCAATTTTTTAAGGTTATCATGCAGTCAAAAGTAGATTTTCTGATGGGGTTATTCGGCTTTTTCTTCACACAGATTATGGGAATCGCATTTCTCTATCTGGTGTTTCAGCAGATTCCCACATTGCAGGGCTGGACACTGGACCAGTTGATTTTTATTTACGGTTTTGCACAGATACCAAGAGGGATTGACCATTTATTTACGGATAATATCTGGATGGTAGCCTGGCGGATGGTAATAAACGGCGATTTTGACCGTTATATGCTGCGCCCGATGAATGTTTTATTTCAGATCATCGGTGAAAAACTGCAGCCGGATGCACTGGGAGAACTGCTGGTGGGAAGCATTCTGATTGTACGTTCCATGATGAAGGGTGTGGTGATTATCGATGCCGTACATATTTTCTTTTTTATTCTGTCTGTTCTGGCAGGAGCATTGATTTATACCTCCATTAAGCTGTTTTTTGCTTCGCTGGCGTTCTGGGTAAAATGCAGCGGACCGTTTTTGCAGACCGCATATGAGATGGCGGATTTTGCCAAATATCCTACAGAGATATATGCAAAACTTATTCGGTTTATCATCACATGGATTGTTCCGTTTGCCTTTGTGGCGTACCTGCCGGCCAGCTATTTTCTGGGAGTTGGAGGATTTTTCGGAAGCGGTAGTAATCTGGGAGTTATTGGGATTGAATGGATAATTGCGGTTGTATTTTGTGGTGTGGCATATCTGGTGTTTCAAAAGGGAATCCGGATTTATGAAAGTGCGGGGAACTGATATATAGTGATTTGATATGGAAAGTGGAATAAAATTTAAATAAGGGATTGAGAAAAATGTATTATTATGGTATTATATGTAAAATAAAGTAGAGAAATAAAAGAAAAAAATACGATACGATAAAATTAAATACCAGGGTGGGGAATATTTAAATCTTATATATTGAATTATTTCATATATAAGATTTTTATATTAATAAATTATTATTGAGGAGGAATTAGCATGAAAAATGCGGTAAAGAAAGGGCAGAGAATCGTTGCCTTTATTCTTATGGTATGTATTGTTATGAGCAATATGCCTATAGGGATATTTGGTGATGAAAGCGCACACACAGGAGTTTCTATTCTGAATTCTGATTTTGAATTAACTTCTGCTTCAAATGGGAAATTATTACCCAGATATTGGAGTGTGGGAGACAATGCAGAGGTGGTTTCCGGAGGAATTAATGGTTCCAATTGTTTAAAGATAACCAATACAACTCAAGAATGCACCTTTGTAGAGCAAACGATAACTTTAGAGCCAAATACGGAATATATTCTGACGGGATATATAAAAGGACAAAACGTTTCTAATGATGAATTTACAGACGGTGTCTTTATCGGTTTGGAGGAGACAGGTGCTTATACGATTGACCAATATAATAATTGGAAAAATGGAACTTTTGGCTGGACAAAGGTTACAGTCTATTTTAAGTCATCCAGCAGAGGACAGGCTACCATACGGTGTGCTTTGGGACATTATTGGGGAGGTAATTCCGGAACGGCATATTTTGACAATATTGAAATAACAAAGGGCAGTTATCCGGGATATCCAATTACAGATAAGGTTAAATTTGCCAGAGATAATATAACCGTATATATGGATGAAAATGTAGTGAATCAGGCAACAACTGCAAATTATAATAAATGGGTGGATGATTTGCAGAAAGCATATGAATCATATGCAGAATTAACAGGAGGTACTCCGTTTAATGGTGATAATCTGGCTATTATCAATACAGGGCAGCCGGTAATAAACCAGTATGGAGGGATTGGAAATTTTAATCCGATATTGCTTCCGAAAGATTTTGCCCTTGCCATAAAGAATTTTAACGACAAAGGAGATAATCACTTTGGGGTACTTCATGAGATGGGACATTCATTTGATAAAATTGGTTATAATGATGCCAAATGGGTATTTGACAACGAAATAATGGCAAATTTCAAAATGGCATATGTACTTGAGAAAATACAGGGTATTGTGTACATGGGTTATAATTGGGGACCAGATATAAAATATGTTGGCGCTGATATAATCAATTATTATAAATTAGATTATGAAGAAAAATTGAAGCTGTTAAAAGAATTTGCCGGTGACGGATTAACATATTTATTGCTGAAAGTTAAGGATAAAATCTCATGGGAGCCGTTTAAGAAAACTTTTTCAGACATTAGAAATGGAAATTATAAACCTGTAACCAGTTTAAATAAATTTGATTTGTTTCTGGCAAAATTACAGGAGTACTATAACCCGGATGGAACAGAAGTATATGATGTTTTCACAAAAGAAGAATTGGACTTTGTCCGGCAGCATTACAGAAGCGGGGCAGATATAGCAGTTGATAATAAAAAGAGCAGTGCCATAGAAGAGATACAAAACTATTACAGTGATTATACAGAAAGAAATTATGAGGTTAATGTTAATTTATCCAAAATTATCAGGAAAATAAATTATGCCATTAACAGTGATGATGTAACAAAACAGTTAGCGGCAGGAAAAGAACTGATTGACAATAATGTGGTTGGAATTAAATATACATCTCTGCCTGATAATGAATCGGCTTTTCAGCCTTTTGCATTTAACGGACAACTGTCAGGCTCACAGAATGAGGGGAAAATTATTGATGGATTAAGTATCAGTATGTTGCCAGCAGGAAATGTTCAGTATAGGGCATTTTTAAAAGGCAGAGGCTGGAGTGCATGGAAAAGTGACGGGGAGTCTTTAATTTCTAAAACAAACGAAATAGAGACAATTCAGATTAGATTGACAGGAGAATTCTCAGGTAAATATGATGTTTACTATCGGACGCATAACAGATATTATGGGTGGCTGGGTTGGACAAAAAACGGTAGCCTGTCAGGTTCTTATAATAAAGGAAGTGCAATCGAGGGATATGAGGTCCGGTTGGTGAAAAAGGGAACCGTTTTGGATGGAATTACAAATGATAATTCAGAGGCATTTAAGACGGATGATAGTAACTTTCCTGATTTAGTGACAACAATATATTATAAAGGATATGAAAATCCATATATTCATTATTGTACCAACGGAATATGGACAAGTGTACCTGGAATTAAAATGGTGGAATGTACAGATGTTGAAGGATATACCCATAAAGCGGAAATAAATTTAGGAAATGGTGTATCAACAACGGTATGTTTTAACGACGGTAAAGGAAACTGGGATAATAATAATGGGAATAATTATTCCTTTGGAGCCGGATATTATACATATAGCAATGGAAGGATTATCAAAATAACAAAGCCTGAAAAGACATTAAAGATTTTATCTGTTACATCCAGCGCAGGCAATGAATTTGTTGAAGGAGTTAATGCTATATTCCGGGTAGAAACAGCAAATAATACCGGAGATGTAAAATATAAATTTTTGTATAATAATAAAACAACAGGACAAAGTGGAACCCTTAGGGATTATATGACTTCCAGCAGTTTATCCTGGATATTTGGTACACCGGGAAAATATGTGCTTACCGTACTGGCAAAAGATGATGTATCGGTAGCAGAAGAGACCTTTGAATTTGAAGTTAAGAAGTATGAAGAATTTAAAGTAACTTCTGTTGGCTCAAGTCTTGGTGACAGATTTGAACTGGGAAACACAACTATGCTTTCGGTTAATACGGAAGGTGGTAAAGGATATAACCTGTATGCGATTAAAGTAAATGATGAATATATTATGAGTGAGTCGGAGAATAATATATATTATTGGACTCCGCAACATGCAGGAACATATCTGATTACAGGCTATGCAAGGGAAACACAGGGAATTTATCTTAGTTATTCAAAGACGATAATTGTTGATGAAAAAAAACAGAATACAACGACAATATATTATAAAGGATATCAGAATCCGTATATCCATTATAGTGTAAACGGAATCTGGACCGATACGCCAGGAATTAAAATGGAGGCATGTACGGATATAGAAGGATATTCATATAAAGCTGTGATTCCATTAGGTGATAGCACATCTGTTTCTGTATGTTTTAATGATGGAAATGGTAATTGGGATAATAATAATGAGGAAAATTATGTTTTTGGATCCGGAAATTATACATATAGTGCAGGTAAAATTACAAAAATATTGGTACCGGAACAAAAAGGAAACAAAATCACAATTTATTATAAAGGATATGAAAATCCGTATATTCATTATGGTATTGATGCTGTCTGGACCAGTATTCCGGGGATAAAAATGGAGAAATCCTCTGATATTACAGGATATACCCACAAGGCTGAAATCTATATTGGAGAGAAAACTTCGGTATCTGTATGTTTTAACGATGGAAATGGTAATTGGGATAACAATAATAAGATGAACTACACATTTGGGATAGGAAGATATACATATTCAAATGGTAGAATTGAGAAAATGGATTAACAATTGAAAAGAACTGATTTATATCAGGGTCAGTGAAATAGGAGAGGACAGAACTACTTATTGTGATATGATACCTCCAAAGTAGATACATTAAATAATCTGAATCTACTTGGAGGTATTTTTATGTTATTTTATCAATTAAATCAAAGTATTCAACGTAAAAAGGTACTGGTATTTAAAGGAAGGGGGCAACTTAGGAACTGCAGAAGTTTTTCGGGAAGAAATTCCTTTACGATAAGGGAATGGTAATGTAAAATGGTAGGAGAAAAGTGATGGCAAAGATAGATGAAAGAAGGGAGCTATATTCGTTTATGAAACTGGACCGGTTAATCGGAATCCTTGCAATTCTGTTGCAGCAGGAAAAAGTGACAGCCCCATATCTTGCTGAAAAATTTGAAGTATCACGACGAACAATTAACCGGGATATTGAAGCAATCTGTCAGGCCGGTATTCCCATTGTTACCACACGGGGACAGAGCGGAGGTATTTCCATTATGGAGGGATACCGGATTGAACGCATGCTGCTTACTTCTTCGGATATGCAGGCAATTCTGGCAGGATTACAAAGTCTTGATACTATTAGCGGATCAAACCGTTATCAGCAGTTAATGGAAAAATTATCCGTTGGAAATTCTGATGTTCTGACCTCTGATAATCATATAATTATTGATTTGTCCACCTGGAAGAAATCTTCTTTAACACCTAAGATTGAACTGATACAAAAGGCGATATCCCACTGCAGCCGGATATCTTTTCTTTATTTTTCGTCTGGAGGAGAAAGCAAGAGAATTATAGAGCCTTACCGGCTGATATTCAAATGGTCTTCCTGGTATGTCTGGGGATATTGTCTTGATAAATCTGACTTTCGTCTGTTTAAACTGAACCGTATCCTGAATTTACAATTTACATGTCAAAAATTTAAACCGAAATCCATTTCACTGCCGGATTTTTCTTCAAATCATATATTTCCGGTATCCATTCAGGTCAAAGTTCTTTTTGAACCGGAAATGAAATGGAGATTAATAGAAGAGTTTGGGATTGAAAGTTTTCGGGAGCAGAAGGACGGAAAAATTTTGTTTTCCTATGGATTTACGGATAAAAACTATTTGTTTTACTGGCTTTTAGGTTTTGGTGATAAAGCGGAATTATTGGAGCCGCAGGAGTTACGCCGGGAAATGGCAGAGCTGGTACAACATATTTGCCGAAAATATGATTCATAGATAAGATTCTTTTTAATGATGACATATAGTTGTCGTGTTTATAATGGTAAGATTATTCTGAAAGTTGAAAGAAGCAACTTTAAAATAAATATAAAGGATGGAACAGAATATGAATTATGAGATTGTAACACTGACAGCTAAAACAGTTTTAGGGATTGCCGCACGAACCAATAATCAGGCGCCGGATATGGGAATGGTAATAGGCGGCTTATGGAAGAGATTTTATTCCGAGGGTATTTATGCAGAAATTCCGGGAAAAGTCAATAATAAGGCATTGGGTATTTATACAGAGTATGCGGGAAATGAGCGGGAAGATTATACGGTAATGACTGCATATGAAACGGAACTGACGGAAGAAGAGAAGGATTCCGTATTGTTGGAATGTAGAAAGTTTGCAAAGGATATAAGAATGATGACAATACCGGCAGGAAAATATGCCAGATTTATTGTAACAGGAGATATGCATCAGGCAGTGGCGGCTGCCTGGCAGGAAATTTGGAAAATGGATTTATCACGTTCTTTTATCTGTGATTTTGAAGAATATCAGAATGATGATATGGAACAGGCAGAGATTCATATTTATATAGGTTTGTCTGAATGATGGAGCAGGCAGTAGTTTTATGGAAAGAAGGAAAATGAATGGATAAGATGGATTATAAAAAAGTCTGTAAAGATATCTATGTGCCGAAAAAAACGCCTGCGGTTATTGATATTCCCGAAATGCTTTATATTCAGGTGGAAGGCAGCGGAAATCCAAATACCAGTGAGGAATACAAAAAGTCCATTGAAATTTTATATGGCTTGTCTTTTGGGATTAAAATGGGTTTGAAATTTGGCAGTATTCCTCAAACGTTCATTTTGGAGAAATGGTTTCCACAGGATTATATGGATGCGTTGATAAAGGGTAATTATGTTGTTCCGCCATTGGAGGGATTATGGTGGACAGATGAGGTTGCATTTGATGGGAGAAATGTAACGGATAAGGAAAAATTTCATTGGATTTCCATGATACGGCAGCCGGAAATCGTGACAGAGGAGATTTTTCAGTGGGCAAAAGAGAATCTCTTAAAAAAGAAACCGTTTTTGGATACTTCATCTGCAAAACTGGTCAGGTATACGGAAGGTTTATGCTGCCAGGTTATGCATATCGGAGCCTATGATGATGAACCTGCCACAATTGCCAGACTGGATGAATATATTTTGAAAATGGGATATCAGCAGGATTTTGGGAAGGGCAGATATCATCATGAGATTTATTTGGGAGACCCGAGAAGAACCGCACCGGAAAAATTAAAAACCGTCATCCGCCATCCGATTCGAATGAATACGGAAAATTATGGGGAGGAACAACCGGTTTAGTATAAAAATGCCTGTGGAAACATCATATGCCAGGATGTTTCTACAGGCATTTTATTTTTCTGCAGGTTAAAGGTTGAAAGAAATTATCAGAAGAAAGGTAAATTGCCAAATACCCTTCTTTCAAACTGTTTATTGGGGCAGTATCACAGGCAGGTCTGTGATATGCATGGGGAATAAATATGAGAAAACTATATATAGAACATAAATAATGATTGATTTTATATTTCCCACAGTTTACTATAAAATTATTGGAATTTAAATACATTGGAGGATTAATATGAATCAATCAGAGGTACTTAAGAAATATTTCGGTTATGAGACATTTCGGGAAGGGCAGGAAATGTTAATCGGCAGTATTTTAGAAGGGCGGGATGTTTTGGGAATTATGCCGACAGGGTCAGGAAAGTCTCTGTGTTACCAAATTCCTGCGCTTATGTTATCAGGAATTACTCTGGTAATTTCACCATTGATTTCTTTGATGAAAGATCAGGTTCGGGCCTTGAATGAAGCGGGAATACATGCGGCATACATAAACAGTTCCCTGACGGAAAAACAGATTTCCATGGCCTTGTCTAATGCATCGAGAGGTCAGTACAAAATTATATATGTTGCGCCGGAGCGATTGGAAACGCCCATGTTTCAGCAGTTTGTGATGTGTGTGGATATCTCTATGGTTACCGTGGACGAAGCCCATTGTATTTCACAGTGGGGACAGGATTTCCGGCCAAGTTATCTGAATATTGTAAAACTGATTGAATTGCTTCCAAAAAGACCGGTTATCAGTGCATTTACGGCAACGGCAACCGAACAGGTGAAGGAAGATATTCTATGCGTATTGAAACTGGAGCAGCCCAATGTTCTGGTTACGGGTTTTAACCGTGAGAATCTGTATTTTGAAGTAAATGAGGATAAGAAGAAAAACGGGGCGCTGATAAAATACATACAGGAACACAAAGGGGAAAGCGGCATCATATACTGCGCCACCAGAAAAAATGTGGAACTTGTGTTTGAGTTATTGAAAGGTCAGGGGATTTCCGCTGCCAGGTATCATGCAGGACTGTCAAATGAGGAGCGGAAAAATAGTCAGGATGCGTTTATCTATGATGAAGTTCAGATTATTGTGGCTACCAATGCATTTGGAATGGGGATTGATAAATCCAATGTACGGTATGTGATTCATTATAATATGCCCCAGAGTATGGAAAATTATTATCAGGAGGCAGGCAGGGCAGGACGTGACGGGGAAAAGGCGGACTGCATTTTGTTATATTCTCCCCAGGATGTAATGATTAATCAGTTTTTAATTGAGAATAAAGAGGTCAGAGCGGATATCGGGGGAGAGGAAAGTATGGAGCTAAGGGAACAGGATATGAAACGTCTGCGGCAGATGACGTACTATTGTACCACGAAAGAATGTCTGAGAACTTATATTTTACGATATTTTGGGGAAAAGACTTTCTGCAACTGTGGAAATTGTTCGAATTGTCTGATGGAATATGAAGAAATAGATGTTACTGATATGTGTAGAAATATTGTGAATTGTATTCGGGAAACAAGAGGACGATTTGGTATGAATGTAATTGTGGGGACGCTGAGAGGAGAGAAAAAAGCAAAACTGATTTCTTATGGACTGGATGCCCTTTCCTGTTTCGGATTGGAACAGGGAACACCGGAGAAACAGTTAAAACAGGTAATCAATGAGCTGATTATGCGGGAGTATCTGTATGTTACCAGAGACAAGTATGCAATCGTAAAACTTAGAAGAGAAGCCATGGATATTTTGCAGGGAACAAGTGTGGTAAAGATTAAAATACCAAAGCTGACTTCGAAGGAACAGGAACTGGCAGACAGAGAGGCTGCTGCAAATAACGCTTCAAAGAAAAAATCTAAATGGAACCGGACATCAGACATTTTAAATTCAAGAGGATTGGAATTGTTTGAGCAGCTTAAAGTTTTGCGCCTGACTTTGGCAAAAGAAGCAGGAATGCCGCCGTATATTATCTGTACAGATAAGACATTGATTGATATGTGTATCAAATTGCCGTTTACAAGAGAAGAGATGCTGAATGTAAACGGGGTTGGTGAAAATAAATATGAAAAATACGGAGTGCGTTTTTTGCAGGTGATTCAGGAGTTTACAAGTGGAAACAGGGAAAAATTATATTATGAAGAAATGAAGGATTCGGAAAATACGGAGCCGGATACTGCCCGGGAAAAACTGGGCAGAATAAAGAATCGAAAAGAAGACTTTGTGTTGACGGAAGAAATGGCAGGACAGGTAGTTTTTGTGCCGGAATGTCAAATTACGGCATTAACGAATCAACTGAATGAATTGAGAGATGAGTCGGTTATGAAGAAAACCAGCGGTGCAGCGATTATGCGGAAATTGAAAGCAGAAAATTATCTGGAAGAGAACTATGAAAAAGGTATCTGGAAAAAAACAGTATATGAAAAAGGAAAGGAGCTGGGAATTGCATTAAAGCCGCAGATTAGCGCCAAAGGAACGGAGTATGAGGTGTTTGTGTTCAGTGAACAGGCGCAGCGAAGCATTGTTGAAAAATTGCTGGGAGAATGGAAACATTTAGAGTAAATAACAGATAATAAAATACAAAAACCGAATTTGAAGGAGAAATACGAGGATGGAAGTCAAATTTTATGATTTTATTGAGGATTCATTGATAAAGTTTGTTGTAATTGTTTCGCGCTTTAATGGGAAATGGGTTTTGTGCAAGCATAAAGAGAGGAATACATATGAAGTTCCGGGTGGACACAGGGAAAAAAATGAAACTGTCCGACAGGCGGCCAGGCGTGAACTGTATGAGGAAACCGGGGCAGTTGATTATAATTTAAAATCCGTTGGGGTTTATTCTGTGATAGGAAAGACCAGGGGGAATGAGACTAGGGAAGAAAATATTGGAATGTTGTATTATGCAGAGATTAGGGGATTTGAACCGGAACTGCACTTTGAGATTGAAAAAATTGTATTTATGGAGACTTTGCCGGATTTACCGGACAGCCTGACGTATCCTTTCATTCAGCCCCGATTAATTGAAAAAGTAATAACTCTGGGATTCGTAACAACAAGAGAAGAAATGTTTGAATATGTTAGGAAGAATCTGGATAATAATTATGGAAATCTCTCCGCAAATCCGAACCAGCGATTTCGGGAACGGTATGAACATATTATACGAGTGGTACAGTGGGCGGAGCTGTTGGCAGAAGGCATGAAATTAGATTATAATGTACTGATTACTGCAGCGATATTTCATGATGTCGGATATGGAGCCGGAGATAATGAATACCATGCCCGGAGAAGTGCAGAAATTTTTAAACAATTTACATTGACGAAGCAATGGGATACTGTATTTGTGGAGAAAGTATATGATATAATTTTACATCATTCGGACAAAGATTTATTGGGAACAGATATTCCAATGGAACTGGTTATCCTGATGGAGGCTGATTTGCTGGATGCAGATTTGAAATATAAGAAAATAGTACCGAATCCGATGGTAACTGAGAAGGCAAAAAGGATTTGGGAAGAGAAAAAAGATTTATTTTTGGAGTGAAGGCAGATGATATTAATTATTGAAGATGACATTGAATTGCACACTATGGTGAAGGACTATCTGATAGCAGAAGGATTTGAAACGGAATCTGCATTTAATGGAAAAGAAGCTTGTGAACTGGCGGATAAAAATCAATATGAGTTAGTGCTTCTGGATATTATGATGCCCCAAATGGATGGTCTGACAGTTATGAAAAAAATCAGAACCAACAGCGTGGTACCGATTATCATTATGTCGGCAAAGGACAGTGATTCGGATAAAGCCTTTGGACTGGGGCTGGGGGCGGATGATTATATTACGAAACCCTTCTCGCTGACAGAGCTGGTGGCAAGGATAAAAGCGCATATCCGGCGGGCGGGTCAGTATTCTGCAGGGGAAAATGAGAAGAAGCCGGAGAATATCAGTATTGGAGATTTGGTTTTAAATCAGGAAATGCATTCTTTGGAAAAGAGGGGGCAAAGGATTGAGTTAACGGCAAAGGAATTTGAAACACTGAAACTATTTATGACAAATCCCAAAAAAGTATATACGAAGGCACAATTATATACTATAATCTGGGAGGAGGAGTATTTTGGAGATGAAAACGCTGTTAATGTATTAATCAGCCGGCTGAGAAGCAAGGTGGAGGATAATCCGAAGAAGCCGCAATATATTGCAACTGTATGGGGGATTGGCTATAAACTGGGAATTTAGGGATAGAAGATTTATTTCTGTGGAGTGTATGGATTCTGCGGAAGCTTGTTTGGAGGTTGAAAGAGAAATGTTCCCGGATATAAAACTAATTATATTAATTTTTTTGGTAATGGTCATTGTTATATTGTGTATAAAAGAGAAAAAGAGAAAACGGCAGATACAGACAATTGCACAGGATATCAGCCGGATTATGGAGCGTGATTCTTCGGAAAAGATAATGTCTTTTACATCTGAAAAAGAAATGAAATATCTCATAGATCAGATAAACGGATTATTAGAAAACCAGTTAAAAGTGAAAGCGGATTATATGGGTTCCCGGTTGGAAATTAAGCGGATGTTATCGAATGTATCCCATGATATTAAGACACCTATGACGGTGATTCTGGGCTATCTGGAAATCATGACGGCGAAACAGGAGGATGATAATTTATTAAAAGTACAGAAAAAGGCCAATGAGGTAATGGAGCTGATTAATAAATTTTTCACATTGGCAAAACTGGAAGCCGGGGATATGGATTTTGTCATGGAAACAATTAATATTAATGAATTGTGCAGAGAAATCATTCTGGCTTATTATGATATTCTGACAGGACAGGATTTTGATGTGGACGTACGGATTCCGGAGGAATCTTTTTATATCTATTCTTCAAAAGAGGCGTTGGAACGGATTCTGAATAATCTGATTAGCAATGCCCTCAGATATGGGAATGACGGGAAATATTTAGGCCTGGAAGTCAGGCGGGAAGAAGATGCGTTGTATATAGATGTGACGGATAAAGGAAGAGGGATTGAAGCTTCTGAACTTTCACATATATTTGACAGAATGTATACGCTGGAAGATTCCCGTAATAAGAATATGCAGGGAAACGGGTTAGGTCTTACGATTGCCAAAGGAATGGCGGAGCGGCTGGGCGGCAGCATTTCAGTAACCAGTATTCCGTATAAAAAGACAACGTTTACATTGCGAATCAGGCAAAGGGAATTATAAATGAAAGAAATTTGTAAGAATTGTTTGAGAGTTTTGAAAGGTATTCCTGATAAACTATTTTTAAAGAGATAAGTAATTGTGAAACTTATATTCTTTGAAAAATTTTAAGGAGGAATATTAAGGATGAAGTATGTTTTGACCACCCACAATTTAACAAAAAAAATCGGCAATAAAACACTGGTCAGCGATTTGAACATGCATATACAAAAAGGCGGAATCTATGGTTTTTTAGGACCGAACGGAGCCGGTAAGACTACTACGATGAAAATGATAACAAATTTATGGAAGCCCACATCCGGTGAAATTATTTTGTTTGAACAGAAATTGCGGCCGGATTCATACGAAGTATTCAAGAGAATACAGAGTATTATTGAATTTCCAGTGTTTTATGAAGGATTAAGTGCAGAGGCAAACTTAAGGCTGCACTGCGAATATCTGGGATATTACAGAAAGAATGCGGTTGAAGAGGTACTGGATGTGCTGGCATTATCCGATGATAAATCGAAAAAAGTCAGAGAGTTTTCTTTAGGAATGAAGCAGAGACTTGGAATTGCAAGAGCGATTCTGACAAAACCGGAATTATTGATACTGGATGAGCCGGCAAATGGGCTTGACCCGGAAGGGATAAAGCAAATGCGGCAGCTTCTGGTCCGGTTAAGCCGGCAGTATGGAATCAGCATTCTGATATCCAGCCACATTCTTTCCGAAATTCAGAATATGGCCAATACCATTGGTATCATTAAGAAAGGAAAATTGTGTGAAGAGATTTCCATGGATATGATTTCGGAACTGGGCATGGAATATATTGAGCTGGTAACGCCGGATATTAAAAAGGCTTCTTATCTGCTGAGTTCTGAAATGAATCTCCGGAATTTTAAAATTTTGGAGGAAAACAGGCTGCGGATTTATAATACGGATATTCCGACTGAACAAATCTCCGCCCTGTTTGGCAGGAATAAGATTGCCCTGAAAGCGTTGCATGTAAAAACAGAATCTTTGGAAGATTATTATCTGAAAGTGATAGGGGAGGGAAAATAAATGTTAAAATTAATCGGATTGGAATGGAAAAAACATAATATTTTAAAGTATATACTGGCAGCGTTTGTTATTATTGCGGCGCTGGGCATGTTTCTGTTTGCGCAATGTTATCTGGGGATTGCCAATGATCCCGAGACCGGGGTACCGGATTCGGCTCCGGGAATGGACACGATGATGGTACAGGTGGAAATGTTTACAAATCTCTGTTTTCTTGTATTTACGGCGGTTATGATGTCTGTGTTTGTCATAGCACCTGCAAAAAACGGGATTCGGAATCTGATGTTTGGATATCCCATCCGGCGGAAACGTATCATAATTTCTGAAATGGCAGCAGTCTGGATATTCTGCTTTGCGGCACTGGCAATAGGAAAAATTATGATTTATCTTTTGCTGTATCTGCCATCGGGAAGTATGGAACAGAGTTTCGGTCTGGGATTTGATATGATGAGCCGTGAATTTTATGTTCAGGTCTGTCTGAAATCAATTCTTACGGTTACATTGGGATTTATTGCACTGTTTATCGGGAATCTGCTACATTCATCCAAAGCAGCGATTATTGCTTCCTTTTTATTGTTTCTGGTAATGAACGGCACGGTGGGTGATTTTTCCCTGCGTAATAATGCAATTCTTCCTATAATATTATTTATTGGTTCTTTGATATGTGCATTGGCTGTTGTTCATGGCATTGAGAAAAAGGATGCAGTTTAAAAACAGGAAAGGATGGTTGAAAACATGGAATATTCAAATATTGAAGCGTTATCGGTAAATGGGAAGGAATATAAGATTATTAAACTCCTGGGAAAGGGGAAGGGAGGATACTCATATCTGGCAGCAGAAGGGAATCAGCTTTATGTGTTAAAGCAGATTCATCATGAGCCATGCAGTTATTACCAGTTTGGAAATAAAATCGAGGCAGAAAAACATGATTATGAGCGGCTGCAGGAAACCAGAATACGGATTCCAAAGATGATAGAAATCGATATGGATCATGAGAGGATTTTGAAAGAGTATATAGACGGACCAACCATATATGACCTAATATTGCAGGAGGAAATGAAACCGGAATATCTGGAACAGGTCAGGCAAATGTGTAAGGTATTATATCCGGCAGGATTAAATATTGACTATTTCCCGACGAATTTTGTGGTTCAGGATGGATTGATTTACTATATCGATTATGAATGTAACGGGTATATGGAAGAGTGGAATTTTGAAAACTGGGGAATAAAATATTGGTCAAAGACGAAAGAATTTCTGGAGTATGCAGAACAGCATCAATGATTGATCAGGATTGGATTTTGCGGTTACGGTTCAGGTATTGGGCTGAATTGTAACCGTTAGTATTTTTATTAAAGAAAATAATGCTTATATGTTGTATTGTTATAAATAAAATGTTATAATATTTCAAATAGTTTTTAAGAATTACATATTAATTGAATTTAAAATTTTAATTAAATACCTCTTTTACAAAAGATACTTTGAATGGTCAATGGTCTTGTTGTATAGGAGGTATTTTGTGTATATTACAATATTACATGATAAGTGAAATATTTATCAGAAAAAGCGGAGAGTTAAGTAGTACATCATTATAAAAATTATTATATGAAAAGGAGAAACGATGGGATGAAGAAATTAAAAAAGGTGTTAGGGGCAGCAGGATTATCTGCAATAGTTGCGATTGGTATGCTGGGAAATACAATGGTATCAAAAGCGGAGTCATTTACGACTACTGGTGGGAAATATAATAAAACGTGGGATTGTTCCTTATCTTCCACAAAACATGGCGGTGCAATTTACAGGCTGACGGGCAGTGCGGTGCAGCCAGAGGCCTATAAGTATGATAATGTTAGGATTGAAGTTGTTTTGTATTGTAATTCAACATCGAATGTTGTGAAGAAAGCAAGCGCTGTTAATGCATATAAAATTTCAGCATCTGCTGATGCGGCAATCAGCATTTCAAGCGGAAAAGGTACCGCATTGATATCTGTGAGTGATGATACATATGGAAGTATGACAAAGAGAATTTATAATTAGTTAAAAATACAAATAATGATGTACTATTTAATTTTAAAGCGAGGCTGTAAATATGTTTCAAATAATGATATATAAGTTTATGAAATTCTGAATAGAAGAAGGTTGAAAGAAATTATCAAAAGAAAGGAAAATTGTAAAAGGCCCTTCTTTCAACCTGTTTATCAGGGCGGTATCACAGGTCAGTCTGTGATTTGTGTGGGTATGAAATATGAAAATAAGATTCTGTTATATTCTGCTATTCTTTGCAGTAATTTTTAATTGTGCCGGTTGTAATACTGAGCCGACTGACAATGAGACAAAGGAAAACATTGAGAACCGGGATACAGAGCAGGAAGTGCCGTCAGCCGACAGGCAATATTCTACCGAGTTTGCAGCTAATATATATAAATGCATTACGAATCCTGATACAGGCGAGAAAAAGTACGGTTTATATCTGGGGGAGGATATAGTTTACAGTGGGGAACCTTTGGAAATCGGTGTAAAGCTCTATGCCAATATGGGGACTTCTTCTTATAATGATATTCCGGTTTTATGTATGCTTATATTAGACGGAAAAATGATACCGTTTTCTATGGATGGCGATGAAAATGGAGTGCAGCATGCATTGACAATAAAAAATGCTGTGGAAGGTACACATTCTGTGATATTTACTCCCTATGGTGTAAGTGGACAAACCTCCAAACAACTGTTATTTATGGCTATACCTTTTTATGATAAAGGGGAAGTAACCATATTTGAAAATGATATTCTGGCCTGTCAGAAGAAGATTATATCAGAAGGCGGGGAAGTTCCGCCGGAAACTTATGAACCGGGAAGCGGATATATTTTTACCGAAGACCTGTACAGTCTCTACCAAAAGAATATACAGGATATCTCCGACCATGTCGACGAGGTAATGGACTATATTGTTCAAAGTGACAATGGAGAATTGCATTATACGGCAGATTCTTTGTATGAACCGGGACAGTATCTGACAATCCTGGTGTGCGATGGTGAACTGTACAATGGATTTGATGACAGACCGTATCTGCTGTGGGAGAAAAAAGAAGACGGATATATGGATAAGCAAATAAAAACAGAGAATCTGGCAAAAGGAAAGCATACCATATTTGCAGTGACGGTTGATTTTACGAATGATAATTTTTGTGTTGTAAAAAAAGCAATGAATACGGAGGTTGAGATAAATGAATAAAAGGGCGGCAGGGTTGTTTTTAGGTGTAATTATTCTAGGTACATTTATTGCAGGCTGTGGAAATAATGAACAGGAAAAGAAAAATCTGAATTATTTTGGAGGAACCGGAGAATTAAAAAATGCAGAGAGACTGAATAACAGGGGGGGCTTGTACGATGATGAGAATAAGTATTTTGATAATGGTTCAGAAGCTTACTGGAAATTAGATAAGGATGGTACATTAACAGTAAATTGCCAGATTGCATCATGTCCTCATGAAGATGAATCCTGTGAAGCTTTTATTAACAGCGGAGAATACTTTGTGTTTGGCGGTAAACTTTATAAATCCTATAATGAGGCACATTACAATGGTGGAGCAATCGAAGACAAAGGATATATTCTGGATTGTGATACGGGCAAAGTTGTGTTTGACAATCCGATTCCAAAAGAGATGGATGCGGATTTGGCTGTGGATGACAGTACAGCAGTATTTTATGTGAGAGTAATCAGTGATGATATATTAAAGGTTGAGGGACATCGGCATGCCTATCTGTTGAACAGGGATTTTCAGGTACTTTACTGGTACGGTGATGTGGGGAAATTTCCGTGGGGAATGATTTATGAAAATCAATATTATTACGTCAATGATTTATATAAACTGGTAAAAGTTGATTTGGAGACAAAGGAATCCAAAATGATGGACTGGGATGGAAAAGTATTTGCCTGTGACAATGATGATGAAAATATTTATTTTTCCAATGAATTTGAAGAATTAAATTGTTATTCATTGAAAGATGGCAGTATTGAAAAACTTGCAGATGATATGCTGATGTTTTCTGTACATAATGGATATATTTATGGAGGTTCAGATACAAAGAAATCTATTTATGATGTAAAAGGCAATTTTATTGCAGATTATACGGAATATCAGAATATGGATGCAGGCAGTGGTATTCTATGCATAAATGATAAAATGTATAGCTGGTTTGAAGGAGGCATTGCAGAAATGTCTTTGGACGGAAAAAATTATAAGGAATACTTATTGGAATAATTCAATATGTAAACAGGTGATGGTAATGGGGTTTGAGATAAAAAAACATTTGAATATAATACTTTTGGCCGGACTGTTAATTACATTTTTTTATGGAGTGTATTATTCTTATCAATGCTATATTAGTCAAAAACAGAATGAAAAAAGTGTGGATATGGAATCGGAACATTCATATAAAGACTGTATGGGAAGTTATTCGGAAGAACGAATGAATCTTATAACCACTTTAACTGACGAAAAGCGGGCTTATATGGAAGAACAGGTGTCTATGGAAACAAATCCGGAGAATAATAATGAGTTTTTGGTTTTTCAAAAATACCAGTATCTGTACAGCAAAGCGGATGTCTGCAGGCAGGTAACAGAATACCGGGAGCAGGTGGTGAAAAATGCCGGGCGTCTGAAGAAATCCAGGGATACATATTATGCCAGAGTTAATAAAAAAATAGAGAAAATGTATAGTAGTAATGTGGAACTGGTGATACATGACGGTAGCAGACTGGAAGATATTGCAGGCATTTTTACCGTAGCGGAAACCGTGGATTTTGTAAATATTGTGCTTTTGGTGATTGTTTCCTGCAGCATGTTTCTGATTGAACACAGGAAGGGGACGTTTACACTGGTGTATTCTTCCTATCGGGGCAGAGGACATACTTATGCAGGGAAACTGGCGGTTGCCATGGGATTTGCCGTTCTGTTATCGCTGTTGCAGACGGTCAGTATGGTGTTGTTGTCATTTACTTATGGGGATATGAGTGAATGGATGGATGCGGTTCAAAATTTAGAATTATTTATTTATTCGCCGTATCATCTGAATCTGGTAGAACTGGTCATTGTAATCACGGCACTGCGGGCATTGGGATATCTGGTGCTGATTTGTATATTCACTGTGATATCCATCTGTTTTCAAAAAAATATTATTCCGCTGGCAATCAATACGTTTATTGGCATTGGCGGTTTTGGTCTGTGTTATTATTTTTCCGGCAGTTATGTAACAAGTTTGGGAACCCTGATACAGCAGGGTGGTTTCTATTCTTATGTCCGTATGTATTCGCCGTTTGTTCTGATTGGCGATGGTATAGGTTATTTAAAGAAATATGAACCGCTGAATATTTTGAATTATCCAGTTTCCGTTCTCAGCGTTACGGTTTTGGTAAATATTCTGCTTGCCGTAATAATTGCAGCGGCCGGTTATCCATTGTATATCAGAAGATTTAGAAGGCGAGGTGTGTAGCGGGATGTTGGAGCTTAAAGGTGTTAGTAAGAGGTATGGGAAAAAAGAAGCATTACATAATGTTAATATTCAATTTAAAAATGGAATTTATGGTTTACTTGGGCCGAACGGCGCCGGAAAGTCGACTCTGATGAATATTGTTTCGGATATTCTGGAACCCACGGCCGGAACAGTCGTTTATGATGGAAAAGAGATACGGAAACTGAAGGAGAAATATCGTAAAAATATCGGATATCTGCCCCAGCGGGTAGGGTATTACGGTGATTTTACAGCAGGTAAGACATTGGAATATTTTGCAGTACTGCGGGGAGTGCAAAAAAACGAAATTGCCGGCAGAGTGGATACGGTACTGGAAATGGTTCATCTGTCGGAGCATAAAAATGAGAAGGTGAAAACTTTTTCCGGCGGAATGAAACAGCGGCTGGGGATTGCGGTGACTTTGGTGGGGGACCCTCAGATATTGATTATGGATGAACCCACGGTGGGTCTGGACCCAAAAGAGAGATTAAATTTCCGAAATCTTCTGAGTAATCTGGCAGAAGATAAAACCATTATTTTGTCCACGCATATTGTGTCGGATATCGATTCCATTGCGAAGTATGTAATTTTAATCAAGGAAGGCAATATCATAGGATTTGAAGAGCGGGAGCAGGCTGCAAAACTGATTGCAGACGAGGAATGGAGCAGCAGCAGGGAGTCCATTACGTTAGAGGATGTGTATATGTACTATTTTAATGATGAGGCGGAATAAGCGATGTTAAAATTAGAATTCTATAAATTGTTTTGCAAAAAAAAGATTTTAATTGTGCTGCTGGTGGGAATTGCTGCAGAGATATTTTTGTCCATGCAGTCCCAGTCAGTTATGTTTGAAGGTTTTAATCTGAAAGTTTACCGGTTTTATATGGAGGAACTGCAGGGGGAATATACCGCCGAAAAGCAGGCTTGGATAGAGCGGGAGTATGAGCGGCTGCAGAATCTGATTAGTGACGAGGAATTGTATGAGGAGCAGTATAAAAATAATGAGATTGGTGCGGAAGTATACCGGAAGATTTCCGGTGACATTAAAAGCGCTAAAAACCGGATTCGTACGGTAGAGTATATTGTGGAAAAAAGCAGTTATTATTCCGGGGTTGATGGTACGCCCGAATATTTTTATGATATCGGAATTAAGGATTATATAGAGAATATGAAAATGGATGTCGTAATGCTTGTCATTCTTATTCTTCTGATTGCCCCGGTGTTTACAGAGGATTATTCCTGCGGAACGGTTCCGATGATAAGGTCTTCCCGGTATGGGACCGGCCGGCTGTTTTATAACCGGCTGGCGGTGGTACTGACGATTTCCGCCGGCATCGGTTTTTTATTTCCGGTTCTGGAATTCGTAACAAAGTATGTGAAATTTGATTTGGGAAATCTAAATGCGGATATCAGAAGCCTGACGGTTATGGAAAACAGTAATCTGGATATGTCGGTTATGCAGTATATCTGCCTGACAGTGGTAACACGGGCATTTTTTGCGGTGGTGTTTGGAGTGTTTGTTATGTGGGTGGCGGTGCTGTCGCATAGGAATATTGTGACATATGTGGTTACCCTTGGGGCAGTATATATACCGTATTTTTTGTATTCGTATATGAACAGGGTGCTGCAGGATTTGATGATGTGTAAGGGGCTTGGTGGGTTTGATAATTTTAAGGAGTATCATGTGATGGCAGGGATTCCGGATGTTTGGTTTGGGGGAATGGTTTATGGGATACTGGCGGGGGGGATGATATGGAGTTGTGGGAGATGTGTGGGGGAGAAGGAAAAGGGTTGTTTTGAAGTGGTTGATGAAGTGGTAAAGTGAAATTGGATAGGGAGAGGAAGGATGTTTTTTTCGACAAGAATTGTCGAAAGGTGTCGATGAAAAATGTTTGACGAATTGTGTCGGGAGTGGTAAGATTTTTAATAAGAATATGTTATGGATTTGGATGAAGTGAAGGATAATTAATAGTTATCCAAGTATAAATTAATGCAGATAAAAATCCATTATCTAGCATTTTTAAAACAAAGATAATTAGAATAGTAAGTATTTACCTATTTGAAGTATGATTTAAATTTGTATTGAGTCAATACTTCTTTAGAATAAATTCATACAAAGGAGAGTTAACTAAGTGAAAGATTATAAAATTTATCCCCGTCAGTTTATCAATGAACGAATACCTATTGAAAAAAACAGATGTTTTATGCTTATGCCATTTAATTCAAGTTTTGATTACATTTATGGTATGATAAAACAGGATTTAAATGACAATGGATTTATTTGTAATAGAGCTGATGAAATTGTTGGATCAAAACCTATATTAAACAAGATTCTAATGGAAATATTAAAATCACGATACATAATTGCAGATTTAACAAATTATAACCCTAACGTTTTTTATGAATTAGGGATTGCACATTCTTTTAAAGATGCGCAAAATATACTTATGATAAAGCAAAAGAATTCCAAAATGCCATTTGATTTAACACATTTAACTTATATAGAGTATGACCCTAACAATCTTAGATTCCTTACAGCAACTATACTTAATTTTATTCAAGAAAGTAAGTACGTATTTGATTTTCATGAAACTTTAAATTTGTGTGGTATTACAAATTTAATTTGTGAGTCAAGAGAAAGCTTTATCGACTATCTTCAGGAATATTTTGGAGAAAATATAACAATGATAACCAATATTCTAAATAATAAAAGTGATATATATGATGATAGCGAATTAATTAATTTTTATAAAGATTATGAGGTTTTAATATTACATTTATTAAAAGAAGGTAAGAACGAAAATCTAGATGGGTTGCTAAATGTATATTACAATCTTCTGGCATATTGTCATTCGTCTAAAATAGGTGAATCATTTGTGTATAATTTTTTAAATGAATTATTCATTTGCATAGATGATATGGAAGAAGAAATCCTTTCATGGAAAACCGATTTAATGTTAGTACTTGCTAAAAGAAAAAAATTAATAAAAATAACAATGCCGTGGATAATTGGCTATTTTTCACGTTCAAAATCAACCACTATTGATTTAAATCGTTATAAATTGGAAAGTTTTCTAATGACAACAAATTACATGGAAATCAATCAAATGATAATTGATTCTCTTTTCGATTCAGATTGTCATATACGCGAACATATGGCAGATATTATTGGCGAAAAACGATTATATAATGGAATAACTGCTCTTTTAAAACAGCTTGAAAGGGAGGAAAATTATTTTACAATTTCAAGCATTATTGAAGCAATAGGAAAAATAGGTACATTTTCAGAGTTAAAATATATTCTAAAATGGATGGAAATTTACGAAAATAAGATTATAGAACAACATCAATTTTTCCTTCTTAAACATATATATAAGACGATATGCCGTTTAGATAATACTCCTGATGAAAAGTATGCCAAAACATTCTTAGATAACTATTCACAATATATGAATAGATGTATTGTAAATTAAACCTTATATTATTAAAGGCTCAGTCTCTCCATATTCTATAGTTTGGAGCTTGAGGGAACTATCCCAAAGTTTGTGTAAACTTCCAAATTGATGTAAGATAAGATTACACAGTTTGGAGGTTTTATTTATGGCAAGAAGAAAAAATGACAGTCCACAAAAAGCAGCAATGAGAGAAATGATGCATGATTATCTGAAAGATAACGATATCCGCATCAAAGATGGCACCGATGTAAACTCCGTCATGCGTGACATGATGTCCGTCCTTCTCGAAGGCGTACTGGATGAGGAACTGGACGAAGAGCTCGGCTACTCAAAGTATGATTACCGCAACAAGAAAACGGACACTCAAAAAAGACAATGCATACCAGTTATGGAGATATGGATGTCTCAATCCCCCGTGACCGGAACGGAGACTATGAGCCACAGCTTATCAAAAAATACCAGAATACAGTGACACAGGACATGGAGGAAAAAATACTTTCCATGTATGCAAAAGGCATGACTACCGGGGATATCGAGACCCATATGAAAGAGCTCTACGACATAGACATTTCAGACAGCACCATCAGCCGGGGCACCGACAAGATACTCCCTATCGTAAAGGAATGGCAGGAACGCCCCTTAGAGGAGGTCTATGCAGTAGTCTTTCTGGATGCCATCCATTACCATGTCCGCTGTGAGGGCAGGATCATAAAACGCGCTGTGTACAATGCCCTGGGGATTGACATGGAAGGAAAGAAAGATGCTCCTGGCATGTATGTTGGTGAGAACGAAAGCGCCAAATTCTGGCTGACCATCATGAACGGGTTAAAGAACCGTGGCGTGGAGGATATCCTGATCGCCTGTGTGGACGGGCTTACAGGCTTTCCCCAGGCAATAGAGGCAGTCTATCCGCAGACGGAAATCCAGCAGATCAGGAACAGCACAAAGTTCGTTTCCTACAAGGATATAAAAAAGCTGATGGTGGACTTAAAGCTTGTATATGCCGCCCCAACGGAAGAAACTGCCTTAAATGAGCTGGAGCTGTTTCGGGATAAATGGGATTCCAAATATCCGAAAATTTATAAATCGTGGCATGATAACTGGGCAAGCATTTCCACCTATTTCAAGTATCCTGAGGCAGTTAGGCGGCTTATTTACACCACAAATGCCATAGAAGGTTTTAAGCGGCAGCTTCGTAAGGTCACCAAAGCAAAGACCGTATTCCCGACGGATGACATCCTGTTAAAAATGCTGTATCTGGCAATGACATACATCACGAAAAAATGGACCGGGCATCGTCAGGACTGGGGGCAGATTTATTCCCGGTTAGAGATTTACTTCGAGGAACGCCTTTCCGGCAGGAATCTGTAAAAGCTTTCCGGCCTGTATTGACAGTTCCAAAAATCTTTGTATAATACAGACAAGGGCAGAACCAGAAAACCCAGCTCTGCCCATTGTAACTATTTACACATCTTATATCAGTTTTTTAGTTTACACAAAACGTGAAACAGTCTCAGCTTGAGTGTTATGTATTATCAAATAAATTGTTTTATTTCAGAAATATAATCGTCATAGCCATTCTGATTTTTTGTATTGAGACATTTCCCATTTATTGTTCCATGTTGTCATTTTCAAATTACAATAACGACAAAACGATTTTGGTTTTAAAATATATTTTTTTATCTCTTTTATAGATTTTATTTGATTTAGTAGGAGATAATCATTATTTTCATGTTTGAATTTCATACCAAAACGCTCATTAATTATATTAATGTAAGCTGATTGGGAACAAGAATATATTTTCCCGTCTCGTAATTGAAGATAAATACCACCACAATGACATACTAAATAATTTTTCAATGGGTTTTGTTTGCCTTGGGTATCTAATACTATATGTCGAAAATTTGGAATTATATTATTCCCGTAGAATGTCATTTGAATACTTTTATTTTTCACAAAGGTCATAAGCTCATTATAATTTATGTCTATAGGATATTTTGTAACAGATATAATGATATTGTTTCTCTGACAAGCATCCCAAAATTTCTTCGGCATTTCTTTTAAAATTATACCATTACTTACAAGAACAATGTTTATATCTGAAAAGTAGACTCGGCTTAATTCAATTATTTCAGTAATATGTGGATGTAAAAGTGGTTCCCCACCCATTAATCTAAGGGTATCGAAAAAAATCAGCCCACGATTTTTAATTTTGTTATAGTATTCTTCCAGTTCGCCTAAAGATATATAAAACTCATCTGCAATCGGTGCGTAATGAGAGCAGCTTTTACAATTTAAATTACAATGATCTGTCAGATGTAATTCTAATGTTTTTTTATGAAACAATCGTTTAATTAGCATTCTTATCAATTGCAAATCACCTCACTCCCCAAAAATCAAAAATACGGTTGGTGTCAAGATAGTCAATTAAAATATGCATATTGAAACTGTGAGCAATTATATCAAATATGTATTTAATATATTTTTTTTGTATACATGAATCATTTTCTTTACGACGCATCATAGATAAAAGAGACTTTATGCAACGTTCTACAAATGAATAATATTCTTTTATATAATTATCCATTAATTTATCTTCTTCTAAAAACGTTTTTATCTGTATCAGCATGTCAAAACAATCATCTATAAGATTTTTTGAAAAAACATGTGTAATGGAATCAGCACGCTGAAAATAATGATAATAAGTATTAGGCACTAAACTGACTCGTTTCGCATAGAGGCACGCAAAGAAAGAAAAAAAATCATCCTCAAAACTTCGGTTTGAATTAAATTTTATTTTATTATTAATAATAAAAGTTTTGTTGTATATCTTATTATTAACAATAGGAGTAATAAATGAATTGAAATTTTCAGATTTTGTTAATAATTTTAAAGCATATTTTCCATTTATACAATTATGAATTTCATATTTATAACGAATATGACCAGATATAAAATTATTAAACTCATCTTTAATACCACATACTGCAATATCACTATTATCTTTTTTGATAAGTGACATGAGGTTATAATAAAAGTCACTGTCTATCCAATCATCTCCATCTACAAACCCAATATAGGATCCATTTGCGCATTCAATCCCCAAATTTCTTATGTCTCCGACACCTACATTTTTAGTCATAAAATATGCGGATATTTCAGGAAAGCTTTTTTCATATTTATGAATTATACTAGCAGAATTATCAGTTGAAGCATCATCAATAATAATTATTTCACTGTTTTTAAATGATTGATTCATTATTGAATCTAAACATAATTCTAAATGATTTTGGACGTTATATACTGGAACTATTATACTTAATTCAGGCGTATTATTCATACTTAATCCTCCTTAGATATATAAACAAATTATTTAATAATAAATAGGTGATAACTATTAATTATCCTTCATTCCACCCTCATCCCATTCCTCGGATGTCTCTCCTCCAATATCTCCTTCTGCTTATGCATAGACACACTGGTATATATCTCCGTAGTATTTATAGAACTATGTCCCAGCATTTTCTGAATATACCGAATATCCACATCTGCCTCCAGCAACAGTGTCGCAAAGGAATGTCGAAACATATGAGGCGTAATATGCATCTCAATCCCTGCCAGTTTCACATACTTATTTATCATAAATCGCACAGATTGTTCCGAAAGCCGGTGATTCAGCCGGTTCACAAACAACCACTCGGAATCTGCCAATTCCTTTTCAAAAAGTTTCTTATACTCAGCCAATGCCGAAATAACCTCCCCATTTCCAATCTGCAATATTCGCTCCTTCGCACCTTTTCCGAAAATAAGCACTTGTCTGTTTTCAATATCCAAATCCTGTTGCTTCAGAGAACACAGTTCCGAAATACGCATTCCGGTAGCAAACAATAATTCAATGACAGCAATATCCCGGATAACCGCCTTTTTATGATACAAAGTTGCAGGAATCTGTTTTTCCTGATAAATGGTGCATAGAAATTTCTGAATGATATTGGCAGGAATAGTTTTAGGAAGCCGAATCGGCTGGCGAAAAGATATGTCGATTTTATTAAATGGATTTGATTCAATGAATTCTTCATATTCAAGGTAACGAAAAAAAGCTTTTACGCTTGCAATCTTTCGCTTAATTGTTTTCGGCTGATAGGAATTGTGAATTTGTGTAATATAAGCGAGCAGGCAATCTTTACTGATTGGAAGATATTTGGATGGAAGGATAGAAATAAATTGATTTAAATCAATTTTATAGGCTTTAATGGTTTTAAAATTTAATTCTTTTTGTATTGCACAATAATTTAAATATTTTTCTGTCAGCATTTTTAAAGTAATCATATAAAAGCTCCTTTGTCTGTTGATTTATTTTCGAAGGAATTATAATAGAAGGTGTATAAGAAAATCAACAGAAATACAAGTTCAAAAAATAATGTGAGTGGAACAACCGGAATGCCTATGATATAATTTAAAACAATTCAATATTTGAGGCAGATTTTGTTGTAAGGAATTGTTATTATAGGGAAGAATAGCATGATTTACATTACAGGAGATTGTCATGGAGATTACTGCAGATTTAATACAGATACATTTCAGGAGCAGAAGTACATGACAAAAGACGATTATGTGATTATTTGTGGTGACTTTGGTTTTTGGGACAATTCAAAGGAACAGAACTATTGGAGAAACTGGTTAGAGAAAAAGCCGTTTACCACGCTATGGGTGGATGGAAACCATGAAAATTATGATTTGCTGTCAACTATAGAGACGAACACTTGGAATGGTGGAAAAGTGCAGTTTATTCGTTCGTCAGTTATTCATTTGATGCGTGGACAAGTTTATGAAATTGATGGTTTGAAAATATTTACATTTGGAGGCGCACGAAGTCATGATATATCCGGCGGGATACTGGATAAAACGGAACCGGATTATAGGAGAAAGAAAAGACAACTGGATAGACAAAAGAAATCCTACAGAATCAATCATGTCTCATGGTGGAAAGAAGAAATGCCATCTGAAGGGGAATTTGAGGAAGGAAGACAGAATCTGGAAAAACATAATTGGAATGTAAACTATATTATTACTCATTGTTGTTCTACCGACACTTAGGAAATAATGGGAAAAGGTATGTATCCATCCGATAAATTAACAGATTATCTTCAGGAAATAAAGAAGAATTGTAAATACAATCAATGGTTTTTCGGACATTACCATAATGACCAGATGATAAGTCCGAAAAAAATATTATTATATGAACGGATTATCAGAATTGTTTAAGTTATATATGACTTATTCATATTTTAATCAGACACATGAATTTCCGTTGAATTTTAAATAATTGATAAAAATGTATTTGATAGATGATAAATTAAAAATCTAAATTTTTACTACGGAGGACACATGAATACAATAGAAGAATTAGAAAAATATTTAGAAAATGAATGTTATTCTTTTCGATATTTAACCATAGGAAAACATCATGCATCGGAAGGAATTGTAATAGAAAAAGCAAAGGGTGAATATTGTTTTGCGTTTTCAGAGCGCGGAAAGAAAGAACTGATTCAATCATTCCGGACAGAAAAAGAGTTGGTAGATTATGCATTAAATGAATTAGCGGAAGATAAATGGTCCAGGGCCCATTTAGTTGCATGGGCCTGGAAAGAATCTGAAATAAAAGAGGCAGAAAAAGAATTAAACCGCATGAATATAGAATTCATAAGAAATGATGTTCCGAATTATTCCAGGGACAAACATGTCTACCGTATTTTTGTATTCGGTAGAGATATTTTAGGTTTAGATGCATTTCGGGCGAAGTTTATGAGACAATTTTTTAATTGATATATGCCATATTTATAAAACGAAGGCTTGTGATGAAGTGAAAGAAAACGGTTAAAATTATTTTTATGGATAAAAGAATATGGCTGTTATGAATGTGATTTAAATCAAGGCTTAAAAAATTTTGTTGGGATAGAAAATGTAAAAGAATATATAGAAAGCATATATGACTAAATATGCTAAAATACATTTCTATCCCAAACCAGCGCTTTAATTTCAGCGATATTATCTATGAAAGTCCCGGAATCACCAGATATGCCAGTGTTCCTACCACTCCGGTACCAAAGATGATAGTAATGGCGCTGGCCTTGTACTTTCTGAGAATAAATAATGCACCTACAAATAAAACGGCTTCCACAATATGAAAATTATTTAGTTGCAGATTCTGTTTGTCTGCCTGGAACAATGCCAGTAGCAGGATAGAGAGACCGGCGGAAGCAATCAGAGCCACAACTGCAGGCCGCAGGGAGGCAAGAATTGTCTGAACAGCTCCCAGTTTTCTATATTTATAATAAAAGTATGCCAATAAACTGCAGATTATAAAAGCAGGAAGGATACAGCCAAAGGTACACAGAATAACACCGGGAATACCGGCAAGACGCATACCTACAAAGGTGGCAGAGTTAATGGAAATCGGGCCGGGGGTCATTTCGGCAATGGTGATTAAATCCGTAAATTCTTCCAAAGTCATAAGACCGTGAATATCAACAATCTGATTTTGTATCAGTGGAATGGCAGCATAGCCGCCGCCCACTGAGAACAGTCCGACCTGTATAAAACTAAAAAATAATTGTAGTAACAGCATATAAAAACCTTCTTTTCTTTAAATTTGTTTAATCCATATTTTTTTCTCTGATTTTTATGGTATCGATTACTGCATCCATGATTCCGATAAACAGACAGGCAAAAATAATAATCATTGCGCTGAGATTAAAGAACCATACGGCGGTAAAGGCTGCAATCATCAGACCGATGTATAAAATTCGTTTTGTTTTGCATACATTTTTTGCAAGATTCAATACCACATCAAAGATTACAGCGGCAACGCCGGCACGCATTACCTGTAAAGCAATGGCGATAATACGGTTGGAGCGGAACTGGTTATAGAATACGGATATCACGGAAATAATGATCATCGGAGGAAGCGCAGTTCCCAGTACGGCTACCAGGGAGCCGGTTATGCCATATATCCGGTAACCGATTATAACCGAGGCATTGATGGGAATCGGTCCGGGAGAAGACTGGGCAATAGCTGTGATATCCAGCATTTCTTCCTCACTGAACCAACCCAGTTCATCAGAGAATTTTCGTTTCATCAGGGAAGCGATAACAAATCCCCCGCCAAAAGTGAAAGCGCTCAGGGTAAAGGTCGCCGTAAATAATTGCCATAGGATACGTAAAATATTTTGGTTTTTTGCAGTTTGTTTGTTTTCTGAATGATTCATATCATTTATTCCTCGTATAATAAGAGTAGTAGTGTTTAAAGTCCCTCTCCAAGGACGTTATTTATCTGTGATAATTATTAAAAGAAATGTTTTTGTATTGCTATGATAATCGATTTTAACAAATAAGTAAAATATATAAAAATTATATATAATATTGGAAAAAACCTATACAAAAATCAAAGATATGATATAATTTAATTATCAGCCGGCAGGCAATATATGGAGGAATTTATGACAATACGACATTTGGAAATTTTTTTAAAAGTTGCCGAAAGTGAAAGCATGAGTACCGCCGCAAAAGAACTGTTTATATCCCAGCCGACGGTCAGCGGCAGTATTGCGGAACTGGAAAAGGAATATAATGTCAGATTATTTGAGCGGTTAAATAAACGGCTGTATATTACTGAAGCAGGGGAAAAGTTAAGGATTTATGCGGGAAAAATGCTGAATCTTCAAAATGAAATCCAGCGTCAGATGAGTTCGGCAGAGGATATAACACCGGTCAGAATCGGCGCAACGGTTACGATTGGTACCAGTTTACTGCCGGAATATATCAGCCGGATAAAGGAAACCAATATACTGGTCCGGATTGATAATACGGAAAATATCCGTCAGGGTATATTAAATAATACACTGGATATGGGACTGGTGGAAGGCAGAATAACGGATGAAGATGTGAAAGCCATACCCTTTATGAAGGATGAAATGATGATGATTTGCAGAAAAGATTATAAATATGCTGAAAAAAAAGTCATCAGCCTTTCGGAAATTAACGGGGAACCCATGATTCTCCGGGAAGAGAACAGCGGAACACGAATGGTCATTGACGAGGCTTATGAGCGGGCAGGCGTTAAGTTAAATGTATTATGGAATTGTAATAATACGCAGACTATTTTAAACGCCGTAGAAGCCGGTATAGGGATTTCCATATTATCACCCAAACTGTTAAAAGGGTATACGGAGCTGACTGCAGTACCGATTAAGGATTCATGTATTGAAAGAGACTTTCAGTTAGTGTTGCATAAAGATAAGTTTATTGGCAGAAAAATGCATAAGATAATAAATTTAATAACAAATGGATAACGATATAAAAACAAAGAGCATATGCACATTTACTTTTTAACAGGCATATGCTACAATGAAAATAATTGGAAAGCATCTAAGGATGGTTTCTGCCCTGGTTAAGAAGTAGTTATCCTGACATTTGGCGTTGAGAGGATAGCTGCTTCCTTTTATTATTTATTAAAAATTGTTCTGCCTGCGGACTGCGGGAAATCTGTGATGAAGCAGAGGAATTAAAAGAACTGCATTTTCGGATAAAGGATAGAAATGGAGAAAAATAGAATGAAATACGGAACCATTGTCAGGGGAATTTTTATGAACAGACCGAATCGGTTTATTGCAAATGTGATGGTTAATGGGACACAGGAAAACGTTCATGTGAAAAATACCGGAAGATGCAGGGAATTGCTGTTGCCGGGAGCGCAGGTAATATTGGAACAATTGGACAATCCCGCCAGAAAAACAAAGTATGATTTGATTTCCGTCTATAAAGAGGGGGTGGGGCTGGTAAATATAGATAGTCAGGCTCCCAATAAGGTGGCAGCAGAATGGCTGAAACAACAGGCAGATATTACTTTTATAAAACCGGAATATACTTATGGAACATCCCGGCTGGACTTTTATTGTGAGCGAAGCAGCAGTGATGTAGTGAAATGTCTGGTGGAAGTGAAGGGCGTTACATTGGAACGAAACGGAATCGGATATTTTCCCGATGCTCCTACTGAGCGTGGAGTGAAGCATTTGAAAGAATTAACAAAGGCTGTTTCACAGGGGTTTGAATGTTATCTGATATTTGTGATTCAGATGGAAGGAATTGATGTGGTATATCCCAACGTGGAAACACATCCGGAATTTGGACTGGTGCTGGAGCAGGCAGTTGCGGCCGGGGTTCAGGTGATATATCTGGGCTGTCAGGTTCGGGAGCGGGAACTTTGTGTGGAACGGGTAAAGACAGGATATCATCTGCTGAATTGATTTATGTGGGAGTATCCATAAAAATACTCCTTTTTGATAAGAATTTTTGGGATAGTCCCTGACATCAGTTTAGAGGTTTACACAAACTTTAAATGGTCTCATAAATACCTCTTTTTAATATTAATCAAATTATTCTTTATATCTTCATTTTCACCATTTTCTTTTATATAAATCCCATATGCTAATTCCAAACATTTTATATACATATGAAAATCAACTTTTATATCCTTATCAATCATATAAAATTCTACTCCATCATCAAAATATCCCTCTTCATCCTCGTTTTCAAAAAGTGATGGCAAATTACATCCTAATACTTCATTTCCATAACTCATATCTTGAGCTAACGTATTTAATATTCCTTTAAAATCACTTCTTATCATCCAATCAAAAAAAGCAATAACTATAGCATATTTTTCTTTATCTTCGAAAAACAATTCTTCAAATTTTTCTTTCATAACTTACCTCTCTAATAATCAAATTGCCATTCCCTTACTGGATAAAATGAATCTAATTCATTAGTTAATGTATTAATCCATCCTTCAAATTTCACTGCATCTTTTGAAATTCCATTAATATACTTTTGTTTTCCTGGAGTTTCATACACCTCTCTTGAATCAAATGCCTCTTTTGCCATAGACACTATTTTATCAATATCTAATTCAGACGTATCAATAACAGTTTTTACATATTCTGCATTCACAAAATCATATGTCCCATCCGCATTAATAACAGGGTTTCCTCTATCTATTTTAGCAACCTTATACTTTATTTCATATATTCCATTACTTATTTTGGTTTTGTTTACTATCTGAACAGGTCTTACTTCTTTTGAAAACTTATTAAAACTGTCCATTGTGTGTGCCCCTTTAATGCCTCCATGCTTTTTATCAAAACCATCTATTTCTTCCAAATGTTTAACTGATTTATCTGTAAACATTTCGTCTACTGATTTTTTGCCACTAGCTTTCTTTTTCAAGGCACAGATTGCTGCCCCTAACTTTGGATCTGCTCCCGGATCATATCCACTTTGTAATCCATTATCCAACGCTGCATTTATCTGCCCTGCTTTTTCAACATGAACTGCTCTTAATCCATTACCCGCCCTTACTGTCACTGCTCTTCTATTTCAAGAATCCATTTCACCCTTAGATTCATCTCCATTGTTAATTATTGTCAAATTCTGCTATAATTCTAAATTAAAATAAAGAAAAATTCAACACAAATTGTTCGGCAGAAATCGACACATAATGACAAAGTATTCAATGTAAATTTTTTGACCGATGACCGGAATTTTCGGGGCATAATAATATCCCGCTTCCATAGATAAATGAACTTTGATTATTTCATCTGTCCAGTGAACTGGGGTTATTAATCCCCTTCGTTCATGGTAAAATAAAGAAAAAGGGAGAGGGTATTATGTTAAGACGCTATGAACTGGCTAATCAGTAATGGGAACAGATTGCATCTTTACTTCTTCTGGAAACAGCATAAATGTGAGGATATCTGACAACAGATTTTTACATATCATAATTCTTAGCCAAAAGGAGTTATTTATTTCCAAAGACACAAACTATTTTACACTACCTATAAATATGATAAATTCAGTTAAGACTGTTCCCGAATGGTGCGGACATTTACTCCATTAACTTCAATATGGTCATCCACGGCAATGACCAGGCATTGTCTGCCGTCTATAATTCTTGTCTGTACCAAATCCGTCCGGTCTGGATTTACCTTTATAATTACATCCGGTGTCTGAATATTAAATTTCCTGACTTCCGCAATGTTGGAAGCCAGCATGGATGTATTGACACCGGCTGTGGAATCATATGTTTTTTCAAAAGATTCCATCTGTTCATTGGGTACGCCGCTTTCTTCCAGAATGTGCCGGATTTCATTTTTGGTGATAACCAGCGGTTCCGGCTCGTCCTTATTTTCCTCAATCATTTCATTTAATGTCTCATGTATATTTTTTACCACTTCATAGTGACATTCATCCCCTAAAGTTTCCGTGATAATCGTATGGAAGGTTTCCTTTTGGTTATCGGCACTCATAGGTTCTGATGCACCAAATACATTTTCTATCAGACCCGGCTGTAATTCTTCCGGATTTTTGGAATAATACAGAAGACTATGTATGTCAGCTGTCCGGTCATTAAATGAAGGAAATAAAAAGGCTTTGGCAGGCGGGGCAACCAGCCAGTCTCTGGTACGTTCACCGATTCTTCCGTCGTCGGCATGATAACTGAGACCGGATTTATCCAGATTTACCGGACAGATGCTGCAGAGCATATAGTCATACACCTCGTCGGAAGCGTCAAACATTTCGTCACCGGCAGAGGATTTACCGGGAACGTCATATACTGCATGAATCAAAGTTACATAGTAGTTGGAAGGATATTCATAGTTTTCAATGATTTTATTATAAAATTCATCCAACAGCTCGTCATCTTCCAGTTTACTGTTCCGGAGCCTCAGAAGAAATTCCTGGGTTCCGCCCTCCATTTCCTGTTCCAGAGGAAATTCCAGATTGAGAAGATTTTTTCCCAGAGTACCGGACAGACTGTGTTTAAAAATTTCAAAATATTTAAAGGCCTCTTCCTCAGAAAGAGAATGAAAGGCTTCTTTCGTTTTACATTTAATCTCTTTCTCACCATCTATGTAACAACCGCAGATTCTTGTAATAACTGAATTTTCGGGAGTAAACAGTTTGCGTATTTCAGATATTTCTTTTTTATTCATACCATATATCCTTTCATTTTATCTTTTCTAGCACATTTTTCAAACGCTCTCTGGCAGATTGTGAAACGCCTGGTCAGCCACAGGTCAGAAGTTTCACAATCCGCTATATTCAGTTAAAATTTTAACACAAACGAAACGGTTTTTCAATTGAGAATATTCCTTTAGAAAAATGTAAAAAGTAGTTCACGGAAGATATTAAAAGTGTTATACTATCTTTTAATTTGAAAAATACGGAAGGAGTATCACCAATGATAAATTATTTTATTCGTGATATAAATTATGAAACGGTTGCTTTTTTGGGAATAATGATGGCGTTTATTCTGACTATTGTACTGTTGTGGAAATGCACAGGAATACTGCCGAAGGATATGGGACGGGCATATGCCCATGACGGAAGCCTTTCGGCAGGAAAACCCAGAGGGGCAGGATTTTTATTTATTCTGGTGTTTGTATTTGCAACCGCCATATTTGCAAAAATGAATGTGGAAATTACTATTTATCTGATACTGGTAATTGCTGCCATGATGACTGGATTTCTGGATGATTGTGCCAAAGCACCATGGGGGGAATATAAAAAGGGCCTCTTAGACCTGATAATAGCAGTTATGCTGGCTGTTACCTTTTTGAATTTTAATTCAAATAAAATCTACATAGCAATTGCAGATAAACAGGTGACAATTCCAAAAGTAATATTTGGAATATTAATTGTCATACTGGTATGGGTATCCATAAATGTTACAAATTGTTCAGATGGAGTGGACGGACTTTCCGGGACACTTACAATTATAACTTTATCTACTATTTATATCATTAATTTAATACGTGGAATGGATACAAAGTTCTCTTATGTAATACTGATATTTATTGTCAGTATTTTGGGATATCTTTGGTTTAATGCGACTCCAAGCCGGCTTTTAATGGGTGATGCAGGTTCCAGAGCCATGGGATTATTTATTGCAGCAGCTGTATTGAAATCGGGAAGTCCGGTACTATATCTGCTGGTGGCAGCCGTTTTAATTCTGGATGGAGGAATTGGCCTTGTTAAAGTGTTTTTATTGAGATTTTTCAAAATCCATATTTTAAAAGAGGTTCGCACACCACTTCACGATCATGTGAGAAAGGTGTGGGACTGGTCTAATACCCATACAGTATTCCGGTTTGCAATCATACAGATTGTGATTTCCATTGCTGCCATATATATTGTACTATATTAGATATCACGGAAATAAAGTAAGGTGTAATAATGATTAGAGTAACTACGCTTGTAGAGAATCATCCGAATATGGTTTTATGTGTTCCGGGAGAGCATGGTCTATCCATGAAGGTGGAATATAAAGGAAATTCGCTGTTGTTTGATACCGGACAGACCGGCATATTTCTGGATAATGCGGATAAAATGAATATAGATTTAACCGATATAAATGATATCATATTAAGTCATGGACATTATGACCATACTGGTGGTCTGCAATCCTTTCTGAAAAAATATTTTGAGAAAAATATTTATGTAGGCAGAAACTTTTTTGATAGGAAATATAGAAAAAATCAGGATGGTTCTATTGTATATAATGGAAATCCTTTTCTTACAGAAGATGGTGCAGAGCAGGTAACGCCTGATAATGTAGCGGTTATAAAAGAAAGCGGTTCAACCTTTCATACAATAAATAGCCGTATATATAAAATGGATGAGGGAATGTGGCTGGTCCGGGATTTTAAAATGAAAAATGATTTTGAAAAATTGAATGCCGGCTTTTATATCGGACGAAATTCGGAATATTATCCTGACCGGTTTTCTGACGAAGTTGTCCTGTGTTTGGAAACGACAAAAGGGATTGTGATTCTTGCAGGCTGTTCCCATGTGGGAATCATTAATATAGTGGAAACGGTTAAGGAATATTTTGCAGGAAGACCAATCAGAGGAATCATAGGAGGGACTCATTTGATTCATGCAGGAGAGGAACGGTTGAATCGTACAATTGAAGAATTGAAAAAACTGGATTTAGAATTTCTGGCGGTATCCCATTGTACCGGTGATGATAATATCCATCGGATTCGGGAGGAATTCGGAGAAAAATTTATAATGAATATTACAGGAAATCAAATAGCGTTCTCGGAATAGGATTATATTAAAAAATTAGCTATAGCGTAAAGTTACTTTGAAATTGGAGGCATAATATGATACAGGAGATTAGTCCATACCATTTTGATAATTCATATATTATGAAGCAACCAGATGAAAATAGTGTAATATTGTTATTTCAGGATGATGAAATACTGATTTGCAGTAAAGAATGGAGTAAGGGAGAAGTTCGTTATCCAATGGCATTAGACCTCAGAGATACCGGAATGGAATATCGATATTTGTTTGGCATTAATGAGGTTCATTACTTTCTGGGAATCGCGGGGAATCAGACTGGCAGTGACTGGAATCTCAGAGGAATGGAATTTATTCGTATAGACAGACTCCGGGGAACCGTTCCGAAACATCAGGTGTATGCAGGAATGACAGGATATCATTTGTTTCACTGGTATAGGGATAATGTTTTTTGCGGAAGATGCAAAAGCAGATTGATACATGATGACAAAAGCCGGATGTTAAAATGTAAGAATTGCGGAAATGAAATTTATCCGAAGATATCACCGGGAATCATTGTTGGCATTATAAATGGAAATAAACTGCTTTTGACCAAATATGCAGGAAGACCTTATAAAAGGTATGCGCTTGTTGCAGGATTTAACGAAATCGGAGAATCTCTGGAGGAAACTGTGAAACGGGAAGTTATGGAAGAAGTGGGACTGCGGGTGAAAAATATCCGGTATTATAAAAGCCAGCCATGGGCGAATTCCGGAACGTTGTTATGCGGATATTTTGCAGATTTGGATGGCAGTGCGGAAATCACACTGGAGGTGGAAGAACTGGCAGAAGCCGCCTGGTTTTCCCGAGAGGAAATTCAGGCGGAAAATGAAGATTACAGTCTTACCAATGAAATGATAGTAAAATTTAAAGAAGGAGGGATTTAAAAATTAGTAATCAGACATTCGGAGATACGTCCAAGTACATCTACAGTTTCGTCAAAATTGGATTCCGAAAATTGGGCATATGCATGAAAATCACCTTGAATCAGAACGGTTAACAGTATTTCTGCTTCCAGGTGATTTTTATATTCCGGAAATTTTTTAAAAATCAGTTCTTTCAGTTTTGGCTCCAGCCGTTCCAGGAGCAGAGTTGTTCTATTCCGGGAAAATAAAATATTGACCATCTGGCTGTGGGCGGAAAAGGAGGTGGTTATTTCCCGGATACCTTCTCTGGGAGATGTAACCAGATATTCCGGATGGGGAATGTCCTTTATAATCGATTCCAGCAGTTCATTTTCCAGATACTCGGACAAATCATAAATATCTTTAAAATGCAGATAAAAGGTTGCCTTGCTAATCAGCGCTATATCTGTTAACTCTTTAATTGTGATTTTTTCAATGGGCTTCCGGGAAAGAAGTTCAATAAAAGCATTTATGATACTGTTTCTGGTTTTCTGTACACGCAAATCCATATAAATGATTCCTTTCTTTTTTCTGTTATTCAAACGGCTGAGAAATATATGGTCATAAGCCGGAAGTTTTTCAATCGTCTGATAGACAATTTTCTGAAATAGTATAATAATTGTCATTTCATAAAAAGTGTAGATAGTATTTCCGGTTAATTTAATTATAATTGATTATAATTAAATAATGGACGACAGTCAATAAAAAAGGAGAATAGCTGAGATGGATAAATATGGTTTTTATACTGGTAAAATATTTGATGCATATGAATACATGGGAGCCCATGTCAGAGAAAACGGTACAGAATTTTCCACGTTTGCGCCAAATGCTGAAAAAATAGCAGTAATTGGGGAATTTAACGGTTGGAGTGAAACCTGGATGGAGCGGGAAAATGACAGGAATTTTTTTAAATGCTTTATTGAAAAAGCCGGAAAGGGTATGAAATATAAATACAGAATTTACAAAAGAGATGGCGGATTTATCGATCACTGTGACCCGTATGGTTTTGGAATGGAACTTCGTCCCCATAACGCTTCGATTATACGGGACTTATCTGAATACCGGTTCCGGGATGAGAATTGGATGAAATCACGTTCGGACTGCCGCAATGGTGCGTTAAATATTTATGAGCTGCATATGGGTTCCTGGAGAAAGAATGAATCAGATGAAAACGGGTGGTTTTCTTATAGTGAAATAGCAGATGATATCATCAGATATGTAAAAGAATATGGTTATAATTATATAGAAGTCATGCCATTAAGCGAACATCCCTGCGATGAATCCTGGGGATACCAGAATACAGGATTTTTCAGTCCTACGTCCCGCTATGGAACTGCCGCCGGGTTAATGGAATTTGTGGATAAATGTCATCAGAATGAAATCGGCGTCATAATGGATTTTGTGCCGGTGCATTTTGCGGTAGACGATTATGCACTGGCAAATTACGACGGGACATCATTATATGAATATCCTCATACGGATGTAGGAGACAGTGAATGGGGAAGCAAGAATTTCATTCATTCCAGAGGAGAAGTCCAGAGCTTTTTACAGTCTGCGGCCCATTACTGGATAAAAAAATACCATTTTGACGGATTGCGGATGGATGCCATCAGCAATATTATATACTGGCAGGGAAACCCGGCAAGAGGCGTGAATCAGAATGCGGTGGAATTTGTCAGACGGATGAATCAGAACTTAAAAGAAATGTATCCTTCTATTATCCTGTGTGCAGAAGATTCTTCTTCTTATCAGGGAGTTACCAGAAGTGTAAAGGAGGGAGGTCTGGGATTCGATTATAAATGGGATATGGGTTGGATGAATGATACACTGAATTATTTTAAGGAAACTCCGGGAAAACGAAAGGCGGCATATCATAAACTGACATTTTCCATGATGTATTATTATAGTGAAAGATTTTTATTGCCCTTGTCCCATGATGAAGTGGTACATGGAAAAGGAACGATTGTTCAGAAAATGAACGGAGAATATGAAACCAAGTTTTCGCAGGCAAGGGCGTTGTATATGTATATGATGGCACATCCGGGAAAAAAACTGAATTTTATGGGAAATGAACTGGCACACTTCCGGGAATGGGATGAAAAGAGGGAATTGGACTGGAATCTTCTGGAATATCCCATACATCAGCAGTTTCATGAATTTATAAAAGAATTAAATCATATCTATCTGGAAAATCCTTCCTTTTGGAATGATTATGAGGAATCCGGTTTTCAATGGCTGGACTGTCATCAGGAAGATAAATGTATATATGTTATGAAGAGAAACGGAAAGAAACAGGACTTGATAGCAGTATTTAATTTTTCGGAACAGGATTATGAAGATTATAAACTGAATTTACAGCAGGATTGTAGGTTAGAGCTGTTGCTGGACAGTGGGCTGCGGCAGTTTGGAGGAACAGCGGATTATGACGGCGAGAAGCTGTATAAATCGGTAAACGGCAGTATAACGCTGAAGGTTCCGGGCTTATCCGCACAATATTATACGGTTTGCTGAACCATATCGTAAATCTGTAGAAACCGATTGATTAAACCCCGAAAATAAGGTATACTTTTTATAGGTAATCGTAGATTGGAATGCGGAGGATATACTATGAAATGGGCAAAAAAGAATTTGCCGGCTACAATAGTTGTGATTGCGGTTTTGATTATCTTCGCTGTGATAGCAAGTCTGGGTTATACACAATACCTGAAAAAAGAATACGACAAAGAAATTACGAATAAGCTTGAGAATTTTTCAAAGTCAGGGGCAGAAAAAACACACCGGATGATGATGCAGGTTTATGGGAATATCAAAGGATATTCAAAGATTTTAACGAACCTGGATGATTATGAATCTCAGCAGCAGACAAAACTGTTAGAAGAACTTTGTAAAGACAGCGGATATATCAGTATTGGTGTAGCAGATACGGAAGGCAGGTTAGCTGCAACGAACGGGATGAAGCTGAATGTTTCCACATCCGAAAATTTTAAAATGTCAATGCAGGGAAAATCCTGGATAACAAGCATGTTCGTGGAAGGCATCAGTAATCAGGTACTTGTATTAAGTGTGCCGATTGAAAAGGATGACATCATAAGCGGAGTGATTTTTGCAATATGCGAAGAGTTTTATTTTGAACAGGCATTGCGTATAGAAGAATATCCGAATGATGGTATCACTTTGCTTGTCAGTGGAGACGGTACGGTTGTATGCAAGTCTTCCAATGCGGCGGGGATACAGATTGGAAATAATCTGTTTGATGAACTTGAAATTTCAGGAAAAAATGATGATTCGGATATTGATAAACTGCGCAATGGTATGGAGACTGCCAGGGAAGGCAGACTGAATATATGGCTTGACGGCAGCAGCTATATGTATTATCGTCCGTTGGAAAACCATGACTGGTATATTATGGTGATGATTCCCAAAAACGTCATGGTGACCGGCAATGACAAAGTGATATCTTCAGCATATATTGTAATTGCTTTTTTTATTATTCTGTATTTGATAACATTTCTGATTGTCAGACATATGCAGAGGAGCAACCATAAAAAAATTGAGCGGATTGCATATGTGGACGAGTTAACCGGTGGTATTTCGTTTGAAAAGTTTAAAAGGGATGCGGCGGATATTATAAAAGATGGGGATGGCAAGCCGTATGCAATGGTAAGCATCGATATTGATAAGTTTAAAGTAATCAATGATATTTTCGGATATGAAGAAGGAAACCGGGTGATACGTTATATTTGGAGTATCATTAACGAAATAGTCGGACAGGATGAAACCTTTGCACACAGAAGGGCGGATCAGTTTGTAATATTGCTGAACTATGAAGATGAACAGAAAATGATGGAACGGATTGAAGCGCTCTCTGAAATGGTGCGCCAGCGTGAATCTCTGAATGAAAAAAATTATGAAATTATATTATCCATCGGTATTTACATAATAAACAAAGAAACAGATGATGATTTTGTACTGGACAATGCCATAGACAGGGCAGAACTTGCCAAACAGTCCGTTAAGGGAAAGCACAATCAGTTCTATGCGGTTTATGACGAGAAACTCCGACAAAAAATCCTGCGGGATCAGGAGATTGAAAGCCGGATGGAACGGGCATTGGAACGGCAGGAGTTTAAAGTGTATTATCAGCCGAAATATGATTCCAGAACGTGTGAACTGAACGGAGCGGAAGCGTTGGTGCGCTGGTATAATGACAAAACGGGAATGATTTTTCCAAATGAATTTATTCCGTTGTTTGAAAGTAATGGGTTTATTGTTGAATTGGATAAATATATGTTTAGACAGGTGTGTAAGGATATTCGAAGCTGGCTGGATGAAGGGTATAAAGTCGTTCCGGTATCCGTAAATCTTTCCCAGCTTCAGTTTTATAATCTTCATTTTATTGAAGAATACAGGGAAATTCTTGAAAAATATGATGTTTCACCGGAATATGTCCAGCTTGAACTGACGGAAACAACTCTGTTTTCGGAAGAAAGCATATTGAATAAAATTATAGATAAACTGCATGATATCGGTTTTAAAATATTGATGGACGATTTCGGTACCGGATACTCTTCCCTGAATATGCTGAAGAATGTGCCGATTGATATTTTAAAACTGGATAAAAGTTTTGTGGATGATATCGGGGACCGGAAGGTTGATATCGTGGTTTCTACCATTGTATCCCTTGGACAATCTCTGGATATGAAAATTGTTGCAGAGGGAGTGGAGACAAAGGAACAGTATGAATTTTTGAGAGATATATTCTGTGATGAAATTCAGGGATATTATTTTTCAAGGCCCATTGCAGAGAAGGAATACAGGCAGAAGCTGATAAAGGAGGCAGATATTATTGGCTGTTAAGAGAGTTTTATTGTCTGAAGCGGAACCGGGAATGGAATTGGCAAATGATATTTATGATAATACAGGAAGATTGATTGTTCCATATGGAACAATACTAAACAGAATGATTATTGAACGGATGGAGGAGTATAAAATTGTTATCATTAGAATCAATGAGAAGGAATCCGGTGGTTCTTCCAAAGAAAACCGGCTGGAAGACAGTGACATTTTTAAACAGCCAGGGTATTTCGAAAAAATAAAAGAGAAGGAAGAATTTAAAGATTTTACAAAGACTTTTCATACATCGGTGAATGAATTTAAATCCCTGCTGAATGATGTAGTAGTTAAAAATTCGGAAGTTAATCTCCGGCAGATGCTGGAGGATGTAAATAATATTATTGAATCCAATAAAACCGGAAATAGTATGCTGGATGTCCTGAACTGTATGCGGGGATATGATGATTTGACATATGTACACTCCATGAATGTGGCGCTAATCTGTAATATGATTGCCGGATGGCTGAATTATTCGGAAGCAGACACATACATTCTGACAGCTGCCGGTCTGCTGCATGATATCGGAAAAGTAAAGATTCCAAAGGAGATTATCAGCAAGCCCGGAAAACTTACGGATTCAGAATATGAAATTATAAAAAAACATACAGTATATGGATATGAGATACTGAAAGACTGTCCGATTGATCAGCGAATTAAAAACGCAGCGCTGATGCATCATGAGAGATATGACGGCAGGGGTTATCCTGGCGGATTAAAAGGTAATCTGACCGATGAGATGGCCAGAATCGTGGCAGTGGCTGATGTCTATGATGCGATGACGGCAGACCGGGTATATCGGGAGGGAATCTGTCCGTTTGATGTGATTGGTTATTTTCAGAATGAAATTTCGGTTTATGACCCCAGATATCTGTTGCTGTTTCTGGAGAAAACAGCAGAGATTTATGTCAGCAATAAAGTGTTGCTGAATAATGGGAAGGAAGCAAAAATATTGATGATTAATAAGGGAGCATTAGGCAGACCAATGGTAATGACAGGAGAAGAAATTATAGATTTGTCAAAGAAAAAGGAACTGAAGATAGCAAAATTATTGTAGTATATTAGTATTATGAGAATGAAAAAAACTGGAATTTATTTTTTTTTTGGTGTATACTAATCACATTGGTATTTTGAAAGCAAGAAAGGAGAGGGTAAAATAGCTATTTATTGTTATACCAAAGACAAAGAAGCTTAAGCATATTTGTCCTTGGAGAGGGACAAAAATAACTACTACGATATATTAAGGAGTTAATAAAGAAAATGAATAAAAACTATAAACGCATAATTGCTGTGATTCTGTCTTTCATAATGATATTGTCTCTTGGAATGAGTGTAGTGACTGTTAGAGCTGAAAATACTACAAGAAGTTCACAGACTATAGATGGGACAGACAGAGAGCATGGTATTTCTCAAATTCAAACGGTTATTCCGGATTATATTTTTGCATCAGCAGTATATGATGGCTTGAAAAGTAATAATCATTTTGGAGATGGGATTCAAAGTGTAAAAGAGGTACTGGCAACGTTTACGGGAAATATTTATGCCAGTGGCTTCCAGAAAAAGACTGTTTATAAGGTTTCAGCCCAAAAGGTGGAGACAGCAACTGGAAATGTTGTAGAAAACATAGAAAAAGAATTTGACAGTAAAGAGGAAGCCGAAGCTTATTGGGCAACTTTGGTGGATACGCCTGATTTTAATTATTTAAGTAAAATGTTGCGTGATTATCAGAGGGAAACAACAATACCTAAAGAAGATAATGAACTGATTCATGATATAACCGGTATTGAATGGCTGAGAAAAGCTGGTGAGATATATTTAGAGAAGAATAAAATATCCGATTTATCACCATTGGACATTGAGCATATCACCGCACTTGCTGCTGAAACGGGAGAAACAGATGCTGATGTATTGAATGGTGAAAAATGGTTTGGAGAGAGCGGAAGAAATCTGTATATTGATTTTAGAGAAAATCCGATACATAAATATCCATCAACTACAGGTGGAAGATTAGAGTGGCCGAGACTGGAATCAAGAAGTTTTGAGATAGAAGTGTTGCCATACATTCTGATTAAGGAAGACCAGGCAGATAAGACGTATAATGCGGACATAGAAATTCCATTGATTGAAAGAGATGGAGAACGAATAGGCATAAGAGATAACGGTTGCCGGATTGTTGATAGCGATATTTCAGGAAGTGAGATAACGGCATGGACAAAAGAAATGGTTAATCTGAGCGGACTGACACATAGCGGAAGTGTCAAAATTGGAATTGAAGGTGCAGATAACAGCCAGATTAGCAGTTGGATGGTGGATGAACATGATTTAAACACTGTTGGCAGCAGCACATTGAAATTTTTATTTGATCAGTCCATTCGGATTTATAACCCCGTTTCTGTTACACGGTCTTCAACAAAGACAATTATAAATTTAGAAAAAATAGCGGAAGGTACCAATGAACTGAAGTTTTTGGAGGGAGCTGTATTCCGTCTGTATAAGGCTGATGTCGTAGACGGAAACTATGTTCCGGATGAACTGTATAGTGAGACTTCTTATACTACGGATAAAAATGGAAAAATCAAAATAGAAGACGAATTGCCTGACGGAGATTATTGTCTGATTGAGGAAGAGGCACCGGAACATTACATTATGGAAGCAACACCGTTTGGATTCAGTGTGGGTGGCACGGTTACTCTGACAGGAGGAACACCGGAATTAACACCGACAGTGGGAAACAAGGCGGAGTCTTCAGAAAATGTAACATATATTGACCGCTATTCACCAAATGTTTCACTGACAATTACGTCTGCAGTAGGAAATGCAGTTGAAAAGATTGTTCTTACATATTTTGACCTTCATGAACAGGATTATAAAGAAGTTATATTTAACGAAAGTGATGGCAATGCAGTTGAAGCAGCTGAAAATTGGATAAATTCCAACAAGGGAGATAGTGATAATCCTGGTCTTATCGATGGAAGTGTTTCTATTCAGGTTGAGTTTCAACATACACCAATTAATTTCAGAGCAACGAACAAAGGTGCTGGAGGGATAACGGTATCTAAGGTAGTTTCTGGTGAGGCTGCCGATAAGACACAGAAATTTTCTTTTACGGTTACATTAGATGACAGCACGATTAACGGAATTTATGGAGAAATGAATTTTGTTAACGGTGTTGCTGCCTTTGAATTGACAGATGGTGAAAATATATCCGCAAATGGTCTGCCGGAAGGTATAAACTATGAGGTAGCTGAAAGCGACAGTGATGATTATACTGTGACCGCAGAAAATGCAGAGGGAATAATCAGGACAGGAGAAATGATATCTGTTGTGTTTAATAATTACAAAGAAGATTCAGAGACAACAGATGAATCCGGGGAAACTGAATCTGGAGAAACTGAATCCGGAGAAACCGATTCTTGGGAGAATGATACAACGGAAGATTTAGGTGCGACAGATGAAACGGATACTTCAAATCGTCAGGAAAATCCAACAGCACCAACGAAACCAGTGGATTCAGATAATCCGGATAACAGTAATGAACCATCAGGTTCCGAAGGACAGCAAACTTCAGTCAATACAAATAATATTCCGGATACTGCCGATAAAACGGATGTTATTATGTGGTTTACATTGTTTATTGTTTCAGCGTTGGGATTGGCAACAATGCCGTTTCTGGCAAAAAAACAGCAGTAAAATAAATTTTTAATAAAAAACTGACAGGCTTGATAAAATACCTGTCAGTTTTTGTATATAATGATTTTCTGGATATAACTGATTTATTCAATTTTATGATATTTAAAACGATATTCTTTTGGAGTAACATTAAATTTCTTTTTAAATAGGCGGTTGAAATAGGAAATATTAGTAATTCCCACGTCGGTTCCGATTTCATTGATGGGTTTACTGGTTTCGGAAAGCAGTTTTGCGGCCATGTTCAGTCTGTAATCATTGATAAATTCAATACAGGTGATACCGATATGCACTTTGAAATAACGCATAAAATAATGTTCGCTCAGATTCAAAAGTTCCGCCAGCCGTGAAATAGAGATACATGTATTGTAATTGGCCTGTATGTAGTCGATTACTGTTTTGATATTGCGGCTGGTAGAAGCTTTTAGGTTTTTCTGGTAGTTATCTGACGTACAGCAACGGCTCAGGATTAAATAAATTAAATCAAAGAGTTTTGCTTTTAGTTCTAATTCGTAATACGATTGCTTTTGGTCATAAATTTCAAAAGAACGATCGACGTTGTCCAGAATTTCCTGATATCCGGGAGTTTCAGGAATGATAATCGATGGACCGGTTATTTTATTTTCAAAAAACGGTGTTATAAACCGCATGGCCGTTGAGTCGCTTAAGTTATTATATAACAGACAGGGATGAAACAACAAGGAGAGAAATTTACATTGGGAATTTTTATACTGGCGGAATGAGTGCAGTTCTCCTGGTTTGATTACGGCAATTTCACCTTTATGAATCACATGATTTGTGAGGTTGATATTAATATTCATTTCACCTTCAAAAACATTGATAATCTCCATTTCTTCATGCCAGTGCATAGGGAAACTGGTATAATAGTCGGGAAGTTCCGTGTAATACCAGATATAGGGGAATGTAAAATCTCCATGTTCAACGTTTTCTTTTAATTTATTATATTTTTGTGATTCCATTTGTTTACTCCAATCTTTGTCAGGTGTACAAAACGATTAATCAATTGCCACCAATATCAGTAAATTAAAAATCCATTTGGTTTTATTATATTATTTTTATAAAATTTTGCAAATATAATTTTTTTACCTGGAATTTCAAACGGGTAATCGTTATCGGAGCAATTTAGAATAATATTTAAAGGTTTTCCGCTATTATCATATTTGGTATAAGATAATATTCGCGGCGCATTTTCTATGATATTAAAACAGTAGTTATCGCTTCTTGCAGCCGGGAGGCTCTTTCGGATGTTGATCAGAGATTTTATGGTTGAAATTCTGTCAGCATATGCTCCGTTTTCAATATCCGTCCAGGGCATACAACGTCTGCAGTCAGGATCACGTCCGCCTTCCATGGCAATTTCCGTACCGTAATAAATGCAAACGGTACCAGGCATGGTAAATAATATTACAAGCTGCTGGTAAAACTGCGGAATACTTTTCAGTTTGGTGACCAGCCGGATGGTATCATGGGAATCCAGTAAATTAAATAAAACATCATTTACCTGTTTCATATACAGGGAGTAACAGCGATTAACGGCATATTCAAAATCAACGGAAGTTTTTTTGGTGTCCGTCCAGAAATCATTGATACCGTCCTGAAACGGGTAATTCATTACCGAATCATATTCATCCCCTCTCAGCCATGGTGTGGAATCATGCCACAATTCGCCTAAAATATAAAAGTCCGGTTTTAACGCTTTTAACTCCCGCCGCAGGGCTTTACATAATGTGTGGGAAATCTCTCCGGCTACATCCAGACGCAGTCCGTCGATATCATATTTTGTAATCCAGCATTTACATACTTTTAATATGTATTTTATAACCTTTGGGTGATTGGTATTGAGTTTTGGCATATTATCAAAAAAACCAAAGGTATAGTAATTTCCGGATTTTGCATTGGTATTAAAAGGAGTACCGGATTGAAACGGCCATTTATTAATCATAAACCAGTCATAATATTTGGATTCAGGACCATATTTTAATACGTCCTGCCAGGGTTTGAATAAAGCGCCGCTATGATTAAATACTCCGTCCATCATTACTTTTATACCATGTTTATGGGCGGAACCCACAAGGTTTATCATATCCTGGTCCGTGCCGAAATGCGGATCGATTTTAGAGTAGCTGGCGGTATCGTATTTATGATTGCTGCGGCCTTTGCAGACTGGTGTCAGATAGAGTCCGGTGATGCCAAGTTCCGCCAGATAATCCAGCTTTGAAGTGATACCCGGCAAATCGCCGCCGTAATAATCCAGATATTTAACCGGCTTTTTTGCATCGCCCCAGGGCTTTACATCCTTGGGATTCAGTTCCGGATTTCCGTTACAGAAGCGGTCAATAAAAATCTGATACCAGACAGTGCGGTTTACCCAGCTCGGCGTTTCAAAAATATCGGAAGTATTCATCCAGGGAAAATAAAAATATTGATACCGGCCCTTGTAAGACTTAAATTCATCCGGGGTGTAAAAATTATCCTCCAGCAGATATAAAGTATTTCCGTCCAAATCAGTTATAATAAAGAAATAGGCCAGACGCTTAAACTCTGGTGTGACCGTAATACTCCAGAACAGGTGGTTTTTCAGACGTTTGCAATTCGTAAACAGGGATTTCTGGTATTTAAAACGGTCATTGCCTCCCATAATGCCTGCGCCAAAGGGGTCGCCGTGGCATAAGGTGATTTCTTTGATATCATAATCTGTTTTGATGTTAATAACAACGTCATCTTTGTTTAGTGCATAACAGAAATTATCAACTGCGCGGTGAAAAATAGCGGAAGTATTCATAAGACAGACTCCTTTCCATAATATAAACTTCTAACCTGTAATCATGAGTTTTGCAATTGCTTAATGTAAACTGCTTAATGTGCTGTTATGGTATTTTGAAGAAAAGGTAACGTCTTTGCCGAACCAGTCCGGCGGAAGAAAAGCCAGAGCCTCTTCTTCTGTTTTAAATTCAACTTCAGCAAGAATCAATCCCTCGAAGATACCTGAAAAAATATCAAGTTCAATGGTATAACTCCCGCTCATATTAGTATATGGAATCTTATAACGTTTTTTAGTTATAATATTACCGTCTGCTTTTCCAAGAAGATGATGATAACTATCTTCTGTCAGAGGAAGATTATGTTCTTCCCGGATCATCAGTCCTTTGGATTTATAAGTAATATAAAAATTATTATCCTCCCTGCGGATTCGTAACACCGGTTCCGTACACAGATAAGCCTGTTCAATCTGGTGAAACTTATAATTCTCCAGAGAAAACGGAATTTGCCGGATGAGATATTTGCGTTCGATTTCCATAAAAATGCCAATGCCTCGCTATTCATTTAAAATTACATAACTATCATACATCCCGAACCAATAAAATTCTATCATAATTTTATGAAGAATTTATAAACATATTAGAAAAACCCCAGGATATATGATATAATGTCCACGTAAGCCATGAGCCATGCAAAAGAATTTTGATATATATTTGCGTCGTGCTGGCACGAAAGCAAATATATATCGAAATTCTTTTATAGGGCGGAGCCCGTGAGAGGAATGGAGCGGAGCGGAATTGCTCTCAGCATGGCGGAGTAGAGGGAAGTGGTGTCGTGCTGGCACGAAAGCAAATATATATCGAAATTCTTTTATAGGGCGAAGCCCGTGAGAGGAATGGAGCGGAGCGGAATTGCTCTCAGCATGGCGGAGTAGAGGAACAAGTTTTTATAACAATTTTGTGGAAAGGATTACCCCGGGGCGTTTTACCCGGTGTTTGGTAGGAATCATGAGTTTAGTTTATGCTTTTTTTGCGGAAGGTTTTGAAGAAATCGAGGGTCTGGCAGTTGTGGATTTACTGCGGAGAGCGGATATAGAAATTGAAACTGTATCCATAACCGGCCAGTATGAAGTTACGGGTTCTCATAATATTACAATTAAAACCGATAAATTATTTAATGAAATCAATACAGATAATGCGGATATGTTATTTCTGCCGGGAGGACCGGGCACCCCGAATCTGGCAGCCCATGACGGGGTTGTGCAGGCTCTTCGGAAATTTAATGAAAGCGGAAAAAACATTGCGGCTATTTGTGCTGCACCTGGCGTTTTAGGACAGCTTGGAATGTTAAAAGGGAAAAAAGCAACCTGTTTTCCGGGATATGAAGATAAATTGCAGGGTGCGGAATATGTCAGGGAAAAAGCTGTTACTGATGGCAATATAACCACCGCCAGAGGAATGGGAACTTCCATAGAGCTGGGTCTGGAGCTGATTCGGATACTGGCGGACAAAGAAAAATCCGATGAGATAGCTGGTAAAATTCAGTTTTTGTAAGAATGGAAAGGAAATTGATATGAAGAAAGAGAAATTAAAATTTGGAAAAAGACCCATTATCTGTGCGGCCGTGACGGTAATGGCGGTATGTATGCTGTATGGCTGCGGAAAAGAGAAGAAAATTTCTTATGGAAAAGAACCGGGGGTAGCAACAGGAAAGGTGGACTTTTCCAAAGATAAGCCGGAGGTTAATATAGATAATATCATATCGCCAATTGGGACGGATATAGATTATACTTCCATGCTGGATTTTGCAAAAGGAGAAGAAGATTATTCAGTACAGGTAAATGCATCAGGAGTTAAATATGATAAACCGGGAACCTATAATGTAGAATATAAATTCAAGTATGGAGATGACACATATACAGATAATGTTAAAGTGACCATTACGGATGATGAACATGTAACTGTGGGAGCGGTAAATCAGGACCAGATTATTTCCAGTGACCCGGGGGTTCCGAATGAAATAATTCCAGGAAATTCCGGTAATAACCAGCCGGGAGAAACAGGACAGAATCCAGACAGCCAGCCGGGACAGAACGGGGGGCAGGAACCGGGCGGGCAGCCGGAACAGGGAACCACCAAAAGAGAATTGATTACGGACCCGGGCAATCAGCTGTGGCAGGACTCTGATATTCCCAATGCGGTGATTGAACTGCTGTCCGGGGATGTGGTCACCATCAGCTGTTCCACATCAAAATATATTGTTGCTACCCGAACGGTGAGAAATAATATTAAGAGAAACGGAAGGTTATATGAGGTTAAAAAGCTGGTTGTTGAATTTAATACAGGAGCTACTCAGGTACTGGAGACAGTGGAAACGCTGGTACCAGAGAAAAAAAGATAGACTAAATGATTTCTTTATGATATAATACAACGATGTTACAATGAAAATGGAATAATTTTGAAATTACTGCAGTATTTCTGATTGGTATATATTGTATAACACTATGAATAAAAACCGATATACTGCTGAAAAATAGCAAGCCTTACAGAGGGCGGAATGGAGGAAAATTTAATGAGCTTACAAGTGGAAACGCTGGAAAAAAATATGGCTAAACTGACGATTGAGGTATCTGCTGAGGAAGTAGAAAGCGCTTTACAGAGAGCATATCAGAAACAGAAATCAAAAATCAGCATACCGGGATTCCGGAAAGGAAAAGTGCCGCGTCAGATGGTTGAGAAAATGTATGGAGTCGGTGTATTCTATGAAGATGCCGCTAATGACATGATTCCGGCCGCATATGAAAAAGCAGCGTCTGAAAGCGAATTAGAGATAGTATCACAGCCAAAGATTGAAGTTGTACAGATTGAAAAAGGAAAAGAGTTCATATTCACTGCGGAAGTTGCGGTAAAACCGGAAGTTGAACTGGGTGAATACAAGGGTGTCGAGGTTCCGAAGAGCGAAACAGAGGTGACGGAAGAGGACATCATGGCTGAAATAGATAAAGAGAGAGAACAGAATTCCAGAATCATAACCGTAGATGACAGAGCTGTGGAAGACGGTGATATGACAGTTATAGATTTTGAAGGATTTGTAGACGGTGAAGCTTTTGAAGGTGGCAAAGGAGAAGACTATCCGCTGACGATTGGTTCCCATTCCTTTATAGATACCTTTGAAGAGCAGCTGATTGGAAAGAATATCGGCGAAGAGACCGAAGTCAATGTCACATTCCCGGAAGAGTATCATGCAGAGGAATTAAAAGGAAAGCCTGCGTTGTTCAAAGTTACGGTTAAAGAAATAAAGAAGAAAGAACTTCCGGAACTGGATGATGATTTTGTGGAAGATGTTTCAGAATTTTCAACGGTTGCGGAATATAAAGACAGTATTAAGAATAAAATTGAAGAACGCAAAGCCAAAGAAGCCAAAGCTGCAAAAGAAGATGCCGCAATCGAAAAGATTATAGAGAATGCAAAAATGGAAATTCCTGAGCCGATGATTGAGACCCAGGTCAGACAGATGGCAGAAGATTTTTCAAGACGGTTAAGCCAGCAGGGACTTTCGGTAGAGCAGTACTTCCAGTATACAGGTTTAACTGCTGATATGCTGTTGGAACAGATGAAACCGCAGGCATTGAAACGGATTCAGTCCAGACTGGTTCTGGAAGCCATTGCGAAGGCAGAAGAAATTCAGATATCGGAAGAAGAACTGGAAAAAGAAATTCAGGATATGGCTTCTGCATACCAGATGGAAGCGGATAAGCTTAAGACATTATTAACGGAGAAAGATAAAGAAAACATGAAATCTGATATTGCAGTATCAAAAGCAGCAGATTTAGTGGCAGAATCTGCCAAAGAAGTTTAATTCCGGTAAAAAAGGAAAAAATGGGTTCGCATATTGCGGGCCCATTAAGAAAATATATATGTAGGAGGGTTTTCAGATGAGTTTAGTACCTTATGTCGTTGAACAAACAGGAAAAGGTGAAAGATCATATGATATTTATTCAAGACTTTTAAAGGATAGAATCATTTTTCTGGGGGAAGAGGTTAATGAGACTACAGCCAGTCTGGTAGTTGCACAGTTATTATTTTTAGAATCGGAGGACCCGTCGAAAGATATTCAGTTATATATAAACAGTCCAGGAGGTTCTGTAACGGCAGGTATGGCCATTTATGATACAATGAATTATGTAAAGTGCGATGTATCTACGATTTGCATCGGCATGGCAGCCAGTATGGGAGCATTTCTGCTGTCTGGCGGGGCAAAAGGTAAGAGATTTGCATTACCGAATGCGGAAATCATGATTCACCAGCCGTTAGGCGGTGCAAAGGGGCAGGCAACGGAGATTCAGATAGCTGCAGAGCATATCTTAAAGACACGTAAGAAATTAAATGAGATTCTTGCTAAAAATACGGGAAAACCGCTGGAAATCATTGAGAGGGATACGGAACGTGATAACTATATGACAGCTGCAGAGGCAACAGAATACGGATTGATTGATAAAGTAATAGAGAGTCGATAGTTCAATGCCCGTTAACGGAAATGGGCCATTATAGAGAATAGAGAAAGGCAAAGTTTATTGTATGGCAAGAAATATAGATGAGAAATCATGCAGATGTTCCTTTTGCGGAAAATCTCAAAACCAGGTTAGAAAACTGATTGCCGGACCAAATGGTGTATATATCTGCGATGAATGTATTGATATTTGCGGAGATATTATTGACGAGGAATTTGAGGAAGAAGTCAGCAGAGGCGGTGATTTGGATATCAATCTTTTGAAGCCGGAACAGATTAAAGAATTTCTGGACGAATATGTAATCGGACAGGACGAGGCAAAGAAGGTATTATCCGTAGCAGTCTATAACCATTACAAAAGGATATTGTCAGGGAAAGAGTTAGATGTTGAGATTCAGAAAAGTAATATATTGATGCTTGGACCGACGGGTTCCGGTAAAACTTATTTGGCACAGACACTGGCAAAATTACTGAATGTTCCATTTGCCATAGCGGATGCTACAACTCTTACTGAAGCCGGATATGTTGGCGAGGACGTAGAAAACATTCTTTTAAAAGTAATTCAGGCGGCTGATTATAATGTGGAAAAGGCACAGTACGGAATCATTTATATTGATGAAATTGATAAAATAACCAAAAAGTCTGAAAATGTGTCCATTACAAGAGATGTTTCTGGTGAAGGCGTACAGCAGGCATTACTGAAGATACTGGAAGGAACACAGGCTTCCGTTCCGCCTCAGGGAGGAAGAAAGCATCCGAATCAGGAAATGATACCAATCGATACAACCAATATACTGTTTATCTGCGGCGGAGCTTTTGATGGTCTGGAAAAGATTATTGAAAACCGGATGGATAAGAAATCCATCGGATTTAACGCAGAGATATCGGACAGAAGGGAAGAAGTTATTGATGTGCTGTTTCCTCAGGTCATGCCTCAGGATTTGGTAAAATTCGGTCTGATTCCTGAATTTATCGGAAGAGTTCCGATGACAGTTTCACTGGAATCCCTGGATAAAAAAGCACTAATACGGATACTGAAAGAGCCGAAGAATGCATTGGTAAAACAGTATAAGAAGATGTTTGAACTGGACGGAGTAGACCTTTCATTTACTGACGAGGCGCTGGAATTAATTGCAGAAAAGTCTTTTGAAAGAAAGACCGGAGCCAGGGGGCTGCGCTCCATTATGGAATCAGCATTAATGGATATTATGTTTAAGATTCCGTCAGACGAAACAATTGATAAATGTATAATAACAAAAGACGTGATTGAATCAAATGCGGAACCTGATATTATCCGGCTGAATGAAAAAGAATTAAAAAAGATAGGTACCAAGAAAAGATTCGGGGCCTGAAAACCATAATTCGGTCTTAACTTAAAATGAATTGGATTGCAGTGTTATGCCGCAATCCAATTTTAGATTTATATTGTTTTGACAGAGTGGAGGAGACTATGAAAAAATCAGAGGAGACTGAAATTCAATTGCTGGATATTCCGGCAATTGTGACAAATAACAGAACTATTTTACCCGGAGTTCTGGCGCATATAGATATTACAGATAATGAATCCTATGAGGCATTTAAAAATGCCATGGCAGAGGATAAGAAGATATTGCTGGCTGCACTGGAACAGGATTCGTCTGATGAAAGAAAAACCAGAAATCTGTATCGGCACGGAACCATTGCACTGATTAAGCAGGCGATTAAAACGGGAGATAATAATTACCGTATCATGATTGAAGGTCAGAAGAGGGCAAAAATATATGGCGATTATGAGGCGGAAGACTTAGATTATCTGCGTTTGGTGATAGAGCCGGAGCCGGAGGAACTTGCGGATGAAATTTGGGCGGTTCCTGTGTATCAGGCAAAATTAGAGGTGATTCGGGAAAAATTTGATGTTTTTTCAAAAATAAATGGGAAGATTCCTAACGAATATACAGCTAAAATCATGAAGAGTTCCAATTTATATAGAGATATCTGGAAACTGGTAAATATTTTATCTATAACCAATGAGAAGCGGCAGGAACTTTTCGAACTGGATAATGTAGATGAACTGCTGGATGAAATTGCGGTTCTGCTCAGCAATGAAATTGAAATCTGTGCGGTTGCAAATGATTTTCGGAAGAAAGTCAAAGGCAGAGTGGAGAAAAATCAGAAAGATTATGTGCTTCGTGAACAGATGCGGCTGATACGGGAAGAACTGGGAGATGAAGGAGAAGATGAGTTTGCCGGTGAATTGAGGAGTCAGGTAGACAATCTGGATGCAAAGGACTATGTAAAAGAAAAGTTATACAAAGAATTAAAGAAACTGAAACGTATGTCCCAGCAGTCTTCGGAAGCCAATGTAATTCAGAATTATGTGGAGACCATCGTGTCGCTGCCTTGGAATAAAGTATCTCAGGATAATCTGGACTTAAAAAAAGCGGAAGAGATTTTAAATTCCGCCCATTACGGACTGACAAAGATAAAGGAACGTATCATAGAATTTCTGGCAGTCAGAATATTTACCAAAGGGAAAACCGGTAATTATAAAAGCCCGGTTCTTTGTCTTGTGGGCCCGCCGGGAACCGGTAAAACTTCCATTGCAAGATCGGTGGCGGATGCCATGAACAAACAGTATGTCAGAATCTGTCTGGGCGGTGTCAGTGACGAATCCGAAATCCGTGGACACAGAAGGACATATATCGGTGCCAAACCCGGAAGAATTGCGGAAGCCCTGATAAATGCAGGTGTCAGCAATCCGCTGATTGTGTTTGATGAAATAGACAAACTGGGAAAAGATTATAAGGGAGATCCTTCTTCCGCATTGTTAGAGGTACTGGACGGCGAGCAGAATTCAAGATTTGTGGACCGCTATCTGGAAATGCCTGTGGATTTATCCGAAGTGTTTTTTATGGCAACTGCCAATGATATTTCCGGAATTCCGAAACCTCTGCGGGACCGAATGGAAATCATTCCGGTCAGCAGTTATACATCCAATGAGAAAGAACACATTGCCAGAGATTATCTGGTTAAAAAGCAGCGTCTGGAAAACGGTCTGGACAGGAAACAGCTGAATATTACCAACAAGGCATTGAATTCCATCATTACTAAATATACCAGAGAAGCCGGTGTAAGAGAACTGGAACGTCTCATCGGAAAGTTGTGCAGAAAGGCGGCTATCGGCATACTGGAGGGTAATTTTGAAGAGTTAAGGGTGACGGATAAGAATCTGGCGGAACTGCTGGGAAATCCCAAATACAAAGATGAAAAGAAGAAAAAGAAAGATATGGTGGGCATTGTCCGGGGACTGGCATGGACCAGCGTGGGAGGCGATACGCTGGAAATTGAAGTAAATATGATGCCCGGAACCGGAAAGCTGAAATTAACCGGAAAACTGGGAGACGTAATGAAGGAATCTGCCAATATTGCATACAGTTATGTAAGAATGATTGCGCCGGAACACGGAATAGATAAGAAAACATTTACGGAAAATGATTTTCATCTGCATGTGCCGGAGGGAGCCGTTCCGAAGGACGGACCGTCGGCAGGTGTGACCATGGCCACGGCATTGTTCAGCGCCATAACTGGGAAAAAGGTTAGTTCCGATGTGGCCATGACCGGAGAAGTAACGCTTCGTGGAAATGTACTGCCCATCGGCGGTCTAAAGGAAAAGATTCTGGCAGCCAGGTTATTCGGTATTAAAAAAGTTTTGGTGCCAGAGGATAATGAGCCGGATGTGGAAGAAATTGAAGAAGAAATCAGACAGGGAATTGAGATTGTGTATGTGAATTCCATGAAAGAGGTACTGGAACATACGATTGTAGAATGAGAAAGGAAAAATGTGTGAATATAAATGAAGATAAAAAATGCAGAACTGGAAACCGTATGCGGAATAACAAGCGTACTGCCTGACAATCAAATGCCGGAGATTGCCTTTGCCGGAAAATCCAATGTGGGAAAATCCTCATTGATTAACGGACTGCTGAACCGGAAGGCTCTTGCAAGAACTTCATCGGCGCCGGGAAAAACACAGACGATTAATTTTTATAATGTAAATAAAGAATTATATTTTGTGGACCTGCCGGGATATGGATATGCGAAAGTATCCAGAGAAATGCAGGAGAAATGGGGAGTGATGATTGAGAAATATCTTCAGACTTCCAGCCAATTGAAAGCGGTGCTGCTACTGATTGATATCAGACATGAGCCGTCCGCCAACGACCGCAATATGTATGAGTGGATTAATTATAACGGCTATAAACCTATTATTATAGCTACAAAGCTGGATAAGATTAACAGAAGCCAGATACAAAAGCACATTAAGATGCTGAAGAACGGTCTGAATGTGCTTCCGGATACAACGGTAATTCCTTTTTCCGCAACGACGAAACAGGGCAGGGACGAAATACTGGAACTTATTTCATCAATGATTTCATAATAAAAGCATATATTTCCTGACTGGCATCCTTCCATTTGGCACACATGGAGGATGCCTCTTCTTTTGTAGGCACCGATACGTTTATTTCAATCAATGTACTCCGTCCTTCTTTTACCTGACAGTGTACGATATAATCGGAAGTTGTGGATTTGTAATAATCCGCAATGGTTCCCACTTCATTTCTCAGTTCGTATTTATTTTCCATCAGATAGATATCCATATCATCCACTATGGCACCTGGTATCTTATTGCCAAAAAAACCTAACGTTTCGCTGCCTTCCGAGGTAATATGGTAATAAGAAGAGTTACGGACCGTTTCAATACTGATCAGATGGGAATCTACCAGTTCGGTGATTACCTGCTGTAAAGTAAAATAGGAGGTATAGTTTTTCTCTAAAAAGAACTCGGATATCTGTGAATTTGTCAAAGGAAAGTTTACTTTATTTAACATATAAAGAATAATTAATTTGTATAAAGTTGTGGATTCAATTGCCATAATCTGTATATTTCCTTCCTTGAATAATATTATGTTCGCTGAAGTAGCGGTTGATATAGTTGAGAACCCGTTTCTTATCTGCAGACCACATGGGCGCCAATAACTGCGATTTGGGTCCGTCTCCTGTGAGACGGTGAACTACGATATCCGGCCGCAGGTGTTCGATACAGTCCCCGAGAATCCCGGTATATTCTTCCAAAGATAAAACTGGCAATTCTTCCGGGTGGTTTTCATAGAGAATTCCCAGGTCCGTATGTTTTAATATATGAAGAAGCTGGAGTTTTACACCGGACACCGGAAGTCTGCTGATGTAACGGACGGAAGCTGTCATATCTTCCCGGGTTTCTCCAGGCAGCCCCAGGATTAAATGAACCACCGTATCAACCGATATGGCATGCAGTTTACCAATACATTCATCAAATACGTTCAAATCATATCCCCGGCGGATAAAGCGGGCAGTTCCCGGATGAATGGTCTGAAGACCAAGTTCTATAAATACGGGTTTTATGGTATTCAGTTCCTGCAATAATTCCAGTACCTCTGGACCGATACAGTCAGGGCGGGTGGCCACGGACAGAGCAACGATATCTGACGGGGTTATGGCTTCATAAAAAATTTTTCGCAAATATTCCACAGGGGCATAGGTATTGGTATATGCTTGAAAATAAGCAATATATCCAGCCGGCTGATTGGAAATTTTGGAGGATATAAGTTGTTTTGCCTGCTGAATCTGCTCCGGTACAGGCAAAAGAAAGGAGGCCGCAAAGTCACCCGAGCCTCCTTTACTGCAGAAAATACAGCCGCCGGTTCCCAGCGTTCCGTCGCGGTTCGGACAACTCATACCGCCGTTTAATGCCAGCTTGTAAACTTTTATTCCGAACCGTTTCCGTAAATAGGCGTTAAGCCTTAATATTTCTGCCATCAGGTTTTATATTATCCATCACCGCTCTGCATACGGCATCTTTTACATTTGGGTCGAAAGCTTCCGGCAGAATAAAGTCATCACAGAGTTTATCCTCCGAAACCACGTTTGCAATGGCCAGAGCAGCAGCCAGTTTCATTTCTTCCGTAATCTGGGAGGCACGGCCTTCCAATGCGCCTTTAAAGATACCTGGGAATGCTATGACGTTGTTTACCTGGTTCGGGAAATCCGAGCGGCCGGTACCTACGATTCTGGCACCAGCAGCTTTTGCGGTATCCGGCATGATTTCCGGAACCGGATTCGCCATGGCAAATAAAATGGAATCCTGGTTCATGGACTGTACCATTTCCGGTGTTACAATATTTGGTGCGGAAACGCCTACAAAGATATCGGCGCCTGCCAGAGCATCCTTTAAGGAACCGGAGCGCTTGTCTGGATTGGTGATTTCCAGCATGGATTTTTGCATCCAGTTCAGATTTGGTGAACTTTCACAGAGAATACCGTTGATATCGCAAAGGGTTAGATTTTTAAATCCATATGATATTAACAATTTGGAAATGGCGATTCCGGCACTTCCTGCTCCGTTTACCACAACACGGCAGCGTTCCGGTGTTTTACCGGTGATTTTTAAAGCGTTAATCAGTCCTGCCAGTACCACGATGGCAGTACCGTGCTGGTCGTCATGGAATACAGGGATATCCAGAAGTTCTTTTAACCGGGATTCGATTTCAAAACACCTCGGTGCGGAGATATCTTCCAGATTAATTCCGCCGAATGCAGGAGCAATATTGATACATGTCCGGATGATTTCTTCTGAATCCTGAGTGTCCAGACAGATTGGAAATGCATTGACATCTCCGAAAGACTTAAATAATACGGCTTTTCCTTCCATAACAGGCATGGCGGCATAGGGACCGATATTACCCAGACCGAGAACTGCGCTTCCGTCGGAGACTACGGCAATGGTGTTTTGTTTAATCGTATATGTGTATGCGGCTTCCTGGTTTCCGGCGATAACCTTGCATGGTTCCGCAACACCAGGCGTATATGCAAGAGCCAGATCTTCCCTGGAACGGATGGTACATTTGGATTCGGTGGTAAGCTTTCCCTTCCATTCTTCATGGAGAGCCAGAGCTTTTTCGTTTGTTGTCATAATATTCACTCATACCTTTCTAAACGCTATGTTAATACAGGTGTTTTTTGAAAAAACGTCTGTATGTATATTACAGATTATAATATCACACTGAAAAGGGCATAGCAAGGAAAACAAACATTAATTTACTCTTACAGCCTGTACAGTCTGACAGTAACGGTTGATAAAATTGCGAAATCCGTTTATACTTACATATAGACGATGGAAACGGATGCAACATGCACAGAGTTTCAGAAAAAATCGGAAAGGCAGGGTAAAAGCACAGTGCAGAATACAGATTATGGATTTGTAAAAGTTTCCGCAGCGACACCAAAGATAAAAGTGGCAGATGTGGAATATAACGGTACCGTGATTCGGGAGAAAATAGAGGAAGCGTACAGAGCAGGCGTCAAATTACTGGTATTGCCGGAATTATGTGTGACCGGATATACCTGCAGCGATTTATTCTGGCAGTCGGCAATGCTGGAAGCTGCCAAAGAGGAAGTTATTAAGACAGCGGTTTATGCGGCGGAATATGAGATGCTGATACTGCTGGGATTTCCGTATGAACACATCGGGAAGCTCTATAATGTGGCGGCCGTATTGTATAAAGGCAGGATTCTTGGTCTGGTTCCGAAAAAATACCTGCCGAACTATTCGGAATTTTATGAGGCAAGGCATTTTACACCAGGATTTGAAACGACCGTTACCGTGGAAATTGACGGCTATCCGGTTCCTATGGGAACAAATCTGTTATTTCGCTGGAAGGAACAGCCGGATTTTACGGTGGCGGCGGAAATCTGTGAAGACCTGTGGATTCCTAATCCGCCCAGCATTTCCCACGCCATGGCCGGAGCAACGGTAATCGCAAATTTATCTGCCAGTGATGAAGTGACCGGAAAGGCATGTTACCGGAAAAATTTGGCTGCAGGACAGTCGGCAAGGCTGGTCTGTGCATATATCTATGCGGATGCAGGAGAAGGGGAATCTTCCACGGATCTGGTATTTTCCGCCCACAATATCATAGCGGAAAACGGTACGGTTCTGGCGGAATCCAAAAGATTCTGCAATGAAACCATCCGTTCGGATATTGATCTGGAGCGGATTAAAAATGAAAGGCGGAGAATGACCACCTATCAGAGCGGTTACAGGGAAGATTATACCGTGGTAACGTTTTCCATGGGCAACAGTCCCGTTACCGGCAGGGAATACTGCCTGGAGCGGCATGTGGATCAAATGCCTTTTGTACCGAAGGACAGGCGGAAAAGAGAAGAGCGCTGTGACGAAATACTGATGCTGCAGTCCATGGGACTGAAAAAAAGACTGGAACATACCAAAGCGGCAACGGCTGTGGTAGGAATATCCGGCGGACTGGATTCCACGCTGGCATTGCTGGTTACTGCCAGAGCATTTGACCTGCTGGGCAGAGACAGGAAGGAAATTCTTGCGGTTACCATGCCCGGATTGGGAACCACGAACCGGACCTATGACAATGCAGTAACCATGATAAATAAAATAGGAGCCACACTGCTGGAAATTCCCATTTCCGATGCGGTCACCCGGCATTTTGAAGCAATCGGACATGACGAATCCATACATGATGTGACATATGAAAATGTTCAGGCAAGACAGAGAACCCTGTATTTAATGAATCTGGCAAATGAATATAATGGATTTGTGGTGGGAACCGGAGATTTATCGGAACTGGTGTTAGGCTGGGCAACCTATAACGGAGACCATATGTCTATGTATGGGGTTAATTCCTCGATTCCAAAGACGCTGGTTCGTCATCTGGTACAGTATTATGCAGATACCTGCAGTGATGAAATACTGCGAAAGGTGCTGTCAGATGTGCTGGATACCCCGGTAAGTCCGGAACTTCTGCCACCTGGGGAAAACGGGGAGATTGCCCAGAAGACAGAAGATCTGGTAGGACCTTATGAATTACACGATTTCTTTATGTACTATGTGTTGAGACTGGGATATGAGCCGAAAAAAATTTATTTTCTTGCTCAAAAAGCATTTCATGGAACATATGAGACCACAGTAATTCTGAAATGGCTGAAAATCTTTTACAGAAGGTTCTTCAGTCAGCAGTTTAAACGTTCCTGTCTTCCGGATGGTCCGAAAGTGGGAACCGTTGCCGTATCTCCGAGAGGAGATTTAAGGATGCCAAGCGATGCCTGTGTTTCCCTGTGGCTTCGCAGCCTGGAAGAACTGGAAAAATGATATTGTATGGCTTTCAGACTGCCGGTTGTACTTTGGCTTTTTCCAGAGTGGTTGCGATGGCATCCAGAAGAATGATATAGGTATAACGGCAATCTTCGGTATATGTAATGTTTTCCAGCGACTGGCTGTTTACGATTTGGTTGGAAATATCATTGATGGAATTGGCCATTAAAGGATACATGGTGGTAACAGCTTCGTCCATATTATTGATGGAAACGGAATTGATATGGTTGGAATCCACACATACCTGTATTTCCAGTGTGCTGTTATTCAAAATCAATGAAGACGTATATACGCCTGGGATGTACTGGTTTGCGGCAGTGGAAGGGGATTCCGGTCCAGGCGCAGAAGTTGTTTCAGCTGAGGCCTGATCCTCATCGGCTGACCTGGGAGCTGTTTCGGCAGGCGTAGTAACTTCCGCCGCTGTTTTCATGGAACCCGTAAAGTCATTTGCTGTTGTGGATAATTCACCGGCGGATGCATTTTTGTCAGAACTTCCTTTGGAGCTGAACATATAGATCATCAGAATGATCAGTAATATGCCGAGTATGATGAATATGCCGGTATATATCAATTCTTTAAGCCGGAATACCATGATGCGAGGATTATCTTTCATAACATATTCTCCAATCGATTATTTATAGTTCAGTATATTAAGGAAAAACCATATTTATGATAGCTTATTGTAAGAAATCGAAATGCTCCGGTGGAGGCGGGACTCATGGGCCATGGGCTTACAGGTTCGTGAATTGCGACTTTGGGCGAACAATTCAAGTTTCTTTGTCCGTCCAAAGCGAACAAAAAACTTGAATTGTATGACCAACGGAGTGAAAACGAACCTGTAAGCCCATGGCCCATGAGTCCCGCCTCCGCCGGAGTGTTTCGATTTCTTTTGATTTTAACGGTGTGATGAATGAATATAGTAAAAAATGGATAGTGGAAGTATTGTATAGGAAAGGAGATATCCCATGGGTTTACAGCTTATTCTGGGTGGCAGCGGGACTGGCAAGTCTTTTATGATGTATCAGAATGTGGTGAGGAAAAGCATGGATTGTCCGGATGAGTCTTTTATGGCTATAGTGCCGGAGCAGTTTACCATGGAGACACAGAAGACAATTGTTCAGTTAAGTCCCAGAAAGGGGACCATGAGTATTGATATCCTGAGCTTTGAGCGGCTGGCGAAAAGGATTTTTGAAGAGGCGGGACTGTGTAGTTTAAGGGTGCTGGACGATACCGGCAAATGTCTGATTCTTCGAAAGATTATAGAAGAGAATAAGGAGCGGCTTTCTGTTTTCGGTTCAAAGGTTAAGATGGCAGGATTTATTGAAGAAATGAAATCAGTGATTTCAGAATTATGCCAGTATGGCATCGGAGAAGAGGAACTGAAGGAAATTTTGAAACGGTCGGAAACCCGTCCGCTGCTATACGCAAAATGCCAGGATATTCTGCTGATTCAGACGGAACTTCGGAAGTTTTTAAAAGACCGCTTTATCATGAATGAAGAATTGCTGACCCGGGCATGTGAACTGATTCCCCATTCCCGGATGGTCAGGAATTGTCATATTACCTTTGATGAATATACCGGTTTTTCTCCGGTACAGTATCAGGTAATTGGAGCGCTCCTGAAATATGCCAAAAGCGTTACCGTCACCCTGACGATTCGGGATGCCGGTCCGGCTCATCTGCAGAGTGAAAAGGAACAGGATATCTTCTTGCTGACAATTAAGACGGTAAACCGTCTAAAGAAACTGGCCCAAGAGTATGGAGCAGAGGTACATAATGATTTGATTCTGACAGAACCAAAGAGGTTTTCTGTAACTGATGACCTGGCGGCTCTGGAACAGAATATATTCCGGTTCGGGAAGCAACAGAATGTTTCGGGAAAACGGCGGAGAAATGAGAGTCATGAAAACCAGAGTATTGCTATAGCCGTATCCACGGGACCGGTACAGGAGGCGGATTATGTGGCTTCATCCATAAAATCCCTGGTCCGGGAGCAGAATATCCGCTATAGGGAAATTGCAGTTTTAACGGCGGATATTGAAGGATATCACCGGGTTCTGGCAGAAGCCTTTGAACAACATGATATTCCCTGTTTCATTGACTATAAAAGAAGTATCACTGCTAATCCCATGGTTGAAACCATACGGGCAGTTCTGGAAATTATCACTGAAAATTTTTCCTATGAAAGCGTGTTCCGGTATCTGAGGTGTTATATGTCATCCCTGACACGGGAGGAAATTGATATTTTGGAAAACCATGTGCTGGAAAGAGGAATCCGGGGCTATAAGCGATGGTGCGGTAATTTTAAAACGGAAGATGAAAGAATTCTGCAGGCAAGGGATAAGCTGCTTGAAGATACCGGTTTTTTATATCAGACGCTGAAACGGAAAAAATCGGGGAAACCCATAACCGTAAAGGAGGCGGTGACAGCCATTTATGAGTTCGGGGTCCGGCTGAATCTGGAAGGGAAAGTGCTGGAGCGGAAAGAACAGTTTGTGCGGGAAGGAAAAATGTCGCTGGCCGGAGAGTATGCACAGACCTATGGAAAGATTATGGAACTCTTTGATAAGACTGTATTTCTGATTGGAGAGGAACAGATACAGATACAGGAGCTGGTATCCATATTGGATGCGGGATTTGAGGAAATCAAGGTGGGAGTGGTGCCGCCGGCGCTGGACCGGGTATCTGTGGGCGATATCGAGCGAACCAGATTAAAGGACATCCGGGTACTGTTTTTAATCGGTGTCAATGATGGACTGATTCCAAAAGTCTCAGGAAGAAAAGGAATTCTGACTCAGGCAGAACGCAGTTTTCTGGCAGAGAGCGGGGTGGAATTGTCGCCCACTGCCAGAGAGGATGCCTTTATTCAGAAGTTTTATCTCTACCGGATGCTGACCAAACCGTCGGAAAAATTATTTCTTTCCTATAAGAGAATCAGCGGCGACGGAAGTTCCTGCCGTCCTTCCTATCTGATTGGACATATCTGCAAGTTGTTTCCGGATATAAAGATATGGGAACAGGAAAAGGAAGAACAGAAAACACCTATCCTGAAGATTACCAATCAGGCTACGGCATACCGGTATGTTTCAGAAAATATTTATGAATATATGGATGGTCAGAAAAGTGAAATGTTCCGGGAGATTTACCGGGAACTGGCCGGAAGGGAGACGGATTTTAATTCTCTGATAGAAGCCGCCTGTTTTGAGCAGGGGGAGACGACCATGAGCAGCATAGCCGCAACTATGTTGTATGGTTCCAGTTTGTATAACAGCGTGTCCAGGCTGGAGGAATTTGCCCAGTGTGCCTATAAGCATTTTGTGGATTATGGGCTGCAGCTGGTGGAGCGCAAAGGATTTGAAGTGGAATATACGGATATAGGGAATATTTACCATGAGGCTATTGATATCTTTTCAAAAAAACTGGAAGAAAATCATTTATCCTGGAAGGAAATCGGGGACCGGCAGAGAGAAGATCTGATAGCGGAATCTCTGAAAGAAATTGAGGCAAAGTATGCAGACAGCGCTATTTATGATTCTGCCCGAAACCGGTATATGTTTGAACGGATAAAAAATATTACGGATAAAACTATTTGGGTGTTGCAGCAGCAGGTAAAACAGGGAAATTTTGTTCCCGGAGGATTTGAGGTTAAGTTTGCTTCGGAACGGGGACTGCCGGAATTGTCCCATGTATACGGAAATCATCAGAGAATGGAGCTTCACGGGAAAATAGACCGGATTGATTACTATCATAGTGGCGATGACATATATATCAAGATTGTAGACTATAAATCTGGGTTGAAAAAGTTTAATATCAATGATGTGTATCATCATCTGCAGTTACAGCTGGTGGTTTATATGAAGGCGGCTCTGGCATTGACCAGAAAGCGGTTTCCGGGTAAAAATGTCTATCCTGCCGGTATGTTGTATTATAACATAGACAATCCGGTGATAGAGAGCAGCGGTGGACAGGAGTCCGTCAATATCGGTGATGCTCTGGATGCGGCAGGGGAATTGACAGAAGAGAAAGAGTCGCCGGCGGATATAGAGGAAAAAGAAGAGTATATTAAAGAATTGTGTCCCAACGGTTTGTTAAGTTCCGGAGAAAATATTCTGGAAGCCCTGGATGTACGGATTGGAGAGCGGGGCAGCACCGCCTATGCTTCACCGGTAATACCGGTAACTGTGAACAAAAATGGCAGTTTAAGCGAATCTTCTGCCTGTGTGGAACCAGGGGATTTTGAGAATTTGCTGGATTACGTTCATAGAGAAGTAGGAGAGATTGGGAAACGAATCATGGAGGGATGTATTGAAGTGAACCCCTATGTGAGGACCAAAGCAGGAGGAACGCCGGATACTGCTTCTGCTCCCTGCATGTATTGCAAATATAAATCGGTCTGCGGATTTGACCGGAATATTGCCGGATATGAATACCGTAAACTTTCCAATCCGGGAAAAGATCAGGTTTGGAGCGTCATTCGGGAAAGGGCCGGAAGAAAGGAGAAAAATCATCATGCCCATGTGGACAACACAGCAGAGGAAGGTAATTGAAACCAGAAATAAAAATATACTGGTTTCCGCCGCTGCCGGTTCCGGAAAAACTGCCGTTCTGGTGGAGCGGATTATTCAGGAAATTCTGGACGGAGAACAGGGACTCAATGTAGATAAATTATTGGTAGTAACGTTTACAAATGCCGCCGCCAGTGAAATGCGGGAACGGATATTAAAAGCCATAGATCTGGAACTGGAGAAACACCCGGAGAATGAGCATCTGCAGAAGCAGCAGTCTTATATTCACAATGCCAGTATTACCACGATTCACAGTTTTTGTCTGAATCTGGTGCGGGAGCATTTTATTGATATTGAACTGGACCCGGGATTTAAGGTGGCGGATACCAATGAAATCGAACTGTTAAAAGGGGATGTGATAAAGGAGCTTCTGGAAGAGGAATATGAAGCAGCCTCGCCGGAATTTCTGAATTTTGCTGACCAGTTTACGGTAAGGAACAGCGACCGGGAGATTGAGAAAATGGTTTTAAACCTTTATGAAAAGGCTATCGGTTATCCGTGGCCGGAGCAGTGGTTGCAGCAGAGCATTGCCCTGTATTCTGTCAGAAATAGGGTAGAGTTTATGAACAGCACGAATTTTCTCACTCTTACGGCTTATGCTGATGAACTTCTGAAACTGGCGCTGATGAAATGTGAATACGGAAGAAAACTCTCCATGAGCATCAACGGGCCGGGGAAATACGTTAGGATTTTCGAAACGGATATGCAGAATCTGGAATCGGTTCTGGCAGAAAAGGATTTTGACAAAAGACGGAGTCTGCTGAAATTCGTCTTTGACAGGCTTCCAAGGATTAGCGCTTCCGATGAAACAGATGAAGAAAAGAAAACACAGGCTCAGAGTGTGCGGAAGGAAGTAAAAGCGGCAGTGGCGGAAATTCAGAAGATTTATGCGGATTCTTTGGAGGATTTGATTGCCGGACTTGAGCAGCTGGAACCGACAGCAAAGGAATATGTGAGACTGACTCTTCGGTTTATGGATTTGTTTCGGAAGAAAAAACGGGAAAAGAATATTGTGGATTTCAATGATTTTGAGCAGTTTGCCGTTGAGATTCTTACCAGAGTGGAAGACGGAAAGGTGGTTCCTTCCAAAGCTGCGGAAGAACTTTCGGAATTCTATGAAGAAATAATGGTAGATGAATATCAGGACAGCAATATGATTCAGGAAACGATTCTGGGCATGATTTCCAAAGAGCGGAAAGGGATTCACAATCGTTTTATGGTGGGGGATGTGAAACAGAGTATCTATGGATTTCGAGGAGCCAGGCCGGATATTTTTATTGGAAAATATAATACTTATTCCATGGACGGAGAGAAGGATATTAAAATCATACTGGACAGGAATTTTCGAAGCAGGTCTGTGGTGCTGGATTTTATTAATGTTTTATTCCGGCAGAATATGTCCGCCGATTTTGGCGGCATTGATTATGACAAGGAGAATCAGTTAAATCCCGGTGCGGAGTATGAGATTCCGGGAGCGGCGGAGAATTATAACAGTGAGCTGATACTGGTGAATCCTGAAGAGGAAGAGGAGACGGAAGAAGAGATTCCAGGTGTGGCGGACGAAATGGAGGCCAAAGTCATAGCTGCCAGAATCAAAGAACTGGTGGATGAAAAAAAGGGATTACAGGTCAGGGATACAAGGACCGGAGCGTATCGGACCGCCAAATATTCAGATATTGTGATTCTGGTCCGCAGTGTGAATGAAGCAGTCTATGCTGTGAATGAGGAACTGATGAAGCAGGGTATTCCAGCTTATATGGAATCCAAACGCGGATATTTTGATACTATAGAGATTCGTACTATATTAAATTTTCTCAAAATCGTGGATAATCCAAGACAGGATATTCCATTGGCAGCGGTGTTAAAGTCTCCGGCAGCAGGGTTTTCCGATGAGGAACTGGCAGTAGTTCGGGCGTTCTCCGGCAAAGATAAAAATTTATATGACAATCTGCTGGAATATAAAATGAATAAAAACTGTATGGAAGAACATAGACTGACGGAACAGTACAAAGGGGATTATCAGCTGGCGCTGGATAAGAAGATAAGCAGCTTTTTGGAATTGCTGGAGAAGTTCAGAAATATGGTGAGTTATACCGGGATTTATGATTTAATTAATCTGTTTCTGAATCAGACTGGATACTACGAACATATCAAAGCAATGCCTTCTGGCAGACGGAGATGCGTCAATGTGGATATGCTGAAAGAACAGGCTTCCCGGTATGAGAACGGAGTATATAAAGGGTTGTTTAATTTTGTGCGCTATATCGAAAAGATGCAGAAATTTGAGCTGGATATGGGTGAAGCGTCTGCGGTTTCGGAGTCGGATAATACGGTCCGGATTATGACGATTCATAAGAGTAAGGGTCTGGAATTTCCAATAGTATTTTTGACAAATATTACAAAACAGTTTAATATGATGGACAGTCGTAGTAAAACAGTGTTGCATCATGAACTGGGAATTGGTATGGATTATGTGGATGTCAGGCGGAGACTGCTTCGGAAAAGTATGAATAAGTTTCTGATTGCAAGGCAGATGGAGCTGGATACAGTAATGGAAGAATTACGTCTATTGTATGTAGCTTGTACCCGGGCAAAGGAAAAGCTGATTTTTACCGCAAAATCCGTAAACAGAAAGAAGCTGGAGCAGGCAGCGGCGGCAAGGATGTATGACACGGAAGTGCTGCCCTATGCTGTAAGAATGAAAGCCCGCTCGTTTTTTGATATGATATGTCCTGCGTTGTGCAGAAACCGGGCATTTGAGTCTCTATATAACAGGTTGGGAATAGATCCTCCTGTGGATTTGAAGTTATATGACAGGGATTTTCATGTGGATATTATATATGTAACACCAAAGGATATTTTTACGGACATAATAGAGCAACAGTACATGAAAAAGGGAAACAGAGAAGCATTGGAAAATCTTCCTACAGAGATAACGGGAAATCAGCCGCTTCGGAATGAAATAATCCGGCGGTTGGATTTTACTTATCCCTATGAAAAAGAAACCGGAATGAATGCAAAGATGAGTGTCTCTGAGATTAAGAAAATCAGTTACGAAATAGGGGAGGAAGTGCAGACTGTACAATTGGTTGAAATGTTGCCTGACCCTGGGGAACAGCCAGAAGAGATAAATGCTCATGAGAAAACTTCTCATGAGAAAACTTCTCATGAGATAAAATCTCTTGAAAATCCCACAATTCCTGAATTTATAAAAACCAGGAATCGTCTGACCGGGGCTTTGCGGGGAACAGTATATCACAAAGTGTTTGAATTGTTTGATTTGGGACGGGAACATACCTTTTCGTCGATTCAGGCCATGGTTCAGGGCTTTGTGGAGGCGGGCCTGTTAACGAAAGAGGAGCGGGATTGTATCCGGGACCGGGATTTTCTGCTCTTTGCCGAAAGTAATCTGGGCAGGAGGATGAAGGCAGCATTTGAGAGGGGAGAGTTGTATAGGGAGGCTCAGTTTGTTCTGGGATTGTATGAATCGGAGATTGAAGAATTTAAGCGGGTTGCGGCAATCATGGGAAAGGAACAGCGGATGGAGATTCCGAAGTCAGTGGAGCCAGCGGGGGATATTGTTCTGGTTCAGGGAATTATTGATGTATATTTTATAGAAGGAAACGAGATTATAATAGCAGATTACAAAACAGACTTTGTAAGGGACACATCCCAGCTGATTAATCACTACTATGTACAGCTGGAATTGTATAAGCGGGCAGTGGAGCAGATTACTGGAAAAACGGTGACAGAAAAGATTTTGTATTCCGTAACACTGGGAAAGGAAGTGACATTGAAATGATTATACCGGAATTTTTAAAGCAGGGAGACAGTATCGGGGTGACAGCAACTTCCGACGGAGTATCGGACCCGCTGGATCAAGCCAGATTTGACAATGGAAAGGAGCAGCTGGAGCGCCGTGGATTTAAAATAAAATTTACGGAGAATGTTTTTACCACAGATGAAAAGGGTAGGAGCAGTACTGGAGCGGAGCGTGGCAGGCAACTCAATGAACTGGTTGCCGATGACGATGTAACGACGGTTATTGCTGCAAAGGGCGGAAATTTCCTGAATGAAATGCTGGCGTATATAGATTTTGAGCGCTGGGTAAGTAGTCCGAAATGGTTTCAGGGATATTCGGACAATACCGGACTGATTCATACTCTGACAACGAAATATGATATGGCGGCAGTTTATGGCAGTAATTTTGGAGAATTTGGTATGGAGCCGTGGCACTGCAGTGTGGAAAATAATCTGAGCGTTTTATCCGGTAGCTGCAGGAAGCAGTATTCCTTTGACAGATATCAGAGGGAAATGTCAGAGCGTATTACCGGGCTGGAAGGATATTTGGAGGATACACCAGTTCGTTGGAAAACAGCCGGAACAGGGAATGACGGTTCAGAAAAGGTGAAAATCCGCGGTCGTCTTCTGGGTGGATGTCTGGATGTTTTAATTTTTTTGCAAGGCACAAAGTATGATAATACACCGGAATATATCCAGAAATATAAAGAGGATGGGATTTTGTGGTATCTGGAATCTTTTGATATGAGCGGTGAAAGTCTGATGATGTTTTTGTGGCAGCTGAAAGAAATTGGATGGTTCCGGTATAGCAGTGGATTTATATTTGGCAGACCGTTATTTTATAAGGATTATACCAATACGAATTATGAGGAGGCCGTATTATATGCTCTGGGTGATTTGGGTGTACCAGTGATACTGGACTGTGATTTCGGGCATCGGGGGCCAAGAATGACAGTGATTAACGGGGCGTTGGCAGAGGTGGAATGTGAAAATGGAGGTGGGGTATTGAGATATATATAGAGTGATTGAGGTTAAGATATGTTTTTGATTTTACCAGGTGGAGGAGATGAAAATAACATAAAATGCAGAAATAGCCTTGTATGGAGAAAAGGGAATAAATATGTACAATATGGCTGGTAAATTTTTGAGAAACATGTTGAAAATATTGGATTTTTGGGGGATAATGGAGAAGAGAAAGGTGGTAAAACTGGTGGGTTGAATAGGAACATTTGATGTATTTAAATACAATAAAGTCATTTGTTTTACCAATTTGAACCTTGTTGAATAGGAACATTTGATGTATTTAAATGGGGACTGCTGATGGAGTAAGATATTGGTATATTGTTGAATAGGAACATTTGATGTATTTAAATTATTATTTAGCCATTTCGTTAATTTTTCCTTGCACGGTTGAATAGGAACATTTGATGTATTTAAATGGAGGAAAAAAATGAAAAAAATGTGGTATGTCTGGGTTGAATAGGAACATTTGATGTATTTAAATTTAACAGAAATAATGCCAGTAGTTTAAAACAGAACAGTTGAATAGGAACATTTGATGTATTTAAATATCATTAACTCAAATACAGACATTACGGAAGCTGGTTGAATAGGAACATTTGATGTATTTAAATTTGTAACAATAACTTTCTTCGATTTCGTTAAGCTTTGTTGAATAGGAACATTTGATGTATTTAAATTCTGTGGAAGTTACTCCATCGGCAGTTTCCTTAAAGTTGAATAGGAACATTTGATGTATTTAAATTGAGTACAAACGAATACATCAAACAGGCAGCACAGCGTTGAATAGGAACATTTGATGTATTTAAATGCGGAAGCAGTAGAGCAGATGGCAGCCAGTAACGGTTGAATAGGAACATTTGATGTATTTAAATTTTACTAAATCCGTTGCTAAGGATATTACTTTTTCCGTTGAATAGGAACATTTGATGTATTTAAATTGTTTTTTTTCCTCCCTTTAATCGAACAACCTATTTGTTGAATAGGAACATTTGATGTATTTAAATTGCTTGAAATTTTCCACAATTGCGTATGTATCGTAGTTGAATAGGAACATTTGATGTATTTAAATGACGTTGGACTATTTCGCTGCACATGGGTTTTTTAAGTTGAATAGGAACATTTGATGTATTTAAATTTATAAAAAATATCCTTCCTTTTGTGATCTGGTATGTTGAATAGGAACATTTGATGTATTTAAATAACTAATTGCATAACAAAAAAGGACTATTATTATAGGTTGAATAGGAACATTTGATGTATTTAAATCCACAAGAAACGATGCCAGGAATTTCCTTTATTAAGTTGAATAGGAACATTTGATGTATTTAAATAATGAATTTGACATAGATTTTTATAAGTTACCAGTTGTTGAATAGGAACATTTGATGTATTTAAATTGCTTTCTTTTAATCTTTTTTTATTACTCATTTTATGTTGAATAGGAACATTTGATGTATTTAAATAAAGAAGCACAGTTAAATTTTTTTAAAAGTAAAGCTGTTGAATAGGAACATTTGATGTATTTAAATGATCTGTACTTTCCTGAGTCGTTCTGCTATGTCCATGTTGAATAGGAACATTTGATGTATTTAAATGACACATAAAAACATTTTCCCTGATATACTCAGGCGGTTGAATAGGAACATTTGATGTATTTAAATGGCATTTTCTGAATATGCTGGTTTAAACAAAGAACCGTTGAATAGGAACATTTGATGTATTTAAATAAACTTGTTGCAGGAACAGTCATTACGATAGTCCAGTGTTGAATAGGAACATTTGATGTATTAAAATGAAAGTGTCGCTGATATTTGGTTTCCCCAAACCAGTTGAATAGGAATATTTGTTATACTTTAATACAAAATTAGAATTTTGATAAGACCTATTTTATATCACTTAATAACTGTTATATCTTATCTTCTAAAAGTCTGCAACCTTTTGAAAATGCTAAATTTATAGCAAGTGAGTTTGCACTTGTGCATTCCTTTGTGTTAAATCGTCACAGGAAAATCTAGACATGGTTTTACATCGATTGGACATCTTATTAACAGGGAGCTGTAAAAAGACTGTCATGAAAAAAAGAATGATGGGATTTTGGTCAGGGAGCTATGGCAGAGAAAGATTTAATGATATGTTAAAGGTAATCCATTGGTAGCTCCACGAATCTTTGTAAGTGTGTATGTGTGTCAGATGTTGAATAATTAGTTTTGTAAGGAGTCTGGCGCTGGAAAGCCGCATGCCGGGCTCTGTAAGGTGTATATCTTGTAAGGAATATATCTGCTCCACCGGTTTGATATCGTGTATCATAGATCCGGTATTGTAACTAAGTGGGACTTGTTATATAATTTTCTCATAAATGAGCATGTATTGTAATCATTGTAAAGTTTATGGCGTTTGGAGGGATTTTATTTATGAATGCACCAGAACAATATGATATGCGGATTGACTGTATTATGTCCAAAATTAAAGACCTGCATGACAGAGAATTTGTCATTCACTGTGGAGAATGGCCTCCTGTCTGGAAGCCTGCGATGACAGAAAAAAGAGTTTCTGCTTTTGAGAAGAAGCATGGTGTCCGGTTACCGGAGGATTACCGCCGATTTATCACGACGATTGCTGCTGGAGGAAGTCAGCCATTTTACGGGTTGGAATCTTTGAGTGATAGAGAGTTGGAACTGCCGAATCTGGGAAAGCCTTTTCCCTATACGATGGAAAAGCCTTTGATTATGATTTATCTGACAGAGGAGGAAATGGATGAAAACGAAGATGACGAAGAGGGTGAGGGGGGATTTATTCCTCTCTGTGAAGAAGGCTGTGGTATGTACAGTATGTTGGTTGTAAATTCTAAGGACCCTGATACTTATGGAACGGTCTGGTTTTGGGATTTTGCCAATGATTTTGGTGCAGCTCCGATGAAAGATGCACAGACCGGACAACCATTCCATTTTCTGGATTGGCTGGAGTACTGGGCAGATCGCACAGCAGCATTAAAAGATGACGAATACTTTAGTTTTTCAGATGCTGTACAGATGCCAGAACCCCCAGACAACCCTGATATTATGGGAAGAAAAATGAGATTCATTGAATAGTAAATTGATTATTTTTCACACTCAAGTATCTGTATTCCAATCGGCTCCTATATGCTTGCGGCCTACAGTGTAGCCGAATGGCAGCCGGGTAATTTGGGCAACGGCTGCATCACGCATATAGATTGCGTGAAGTGAGACTTTTTTTCTTCGTTATTATCGTGACATGCGTTGCACAGAAACTGCCACATGCCATCCACTGCGTCATGGGAAACATGTAAAAGGGGTGATATCGTAATCCCGGCAGATATCGCATCTGTTTTTGCCGGAACAGTATAAATTGACTAGAGCGTGTTTGAATTCATCTGTATACTTGTGTGGTCTTCTTTTCTGTTTTGTTTTGGTTATATTGGTTGTTCCTTTGCTCATTGGTTTTATATTAATTGACCTAAAAAAATCTGTTCGTTTTTTTAGCCTATCTAATCATCACTTGTTTAGCCAGAAGGATGAATTGTCACAAAAAATCATTGACAGCCATTATTATTATAAAGTATAATTTTTTTAGTTAATAGTTACCAAAAATAGAAAAAAAGCGAGGGTCAGCACATTGAAACAATTTTTTGGTATGAGTCAAAGCGGAAATATAGAAGAAGCAGTCCGTGGATTAAATAATCCGGAATTGATTATGCTGTTATCTAACAGTGAGCAATTTGAAGAACATGTAAAGAAACTGGAAGATCTTTTTCCAAACGTTCCAAGCATTGGATGTATTGGCATGAGTTATGATACCAAAGTAGTGGAGAAAGGCGTTGGTGTCATAGCTTTTTTTGACGGAGTCAATGCCGTGGCCAATGTATTAGAAGAGGTATCTGTTATGCCGGTCAAATATATTGAACGTCTGGAAAAGGATATAGAAAAAGTCGGTGCCTCACATAAGGACACTGTGTGTCTGGATTTCTGTACAGGAAATGATGCATGTGTATTAACTACCATATATAGCGCATTAAAATCCCAAAATATTTCTTTAATCGGCGGAACCGGTGATGCAGGCAAAGTATCTGCCAATGGAAAGGTTTATGAAGATGCGGTTGTTTATGCACTGGTGAAAAATAGAGGTGGCAGAGTTAAGGCTTATAAAGAAAACATCTATCAGCCATTGAGTAATTATCGATTTATCGCCTCTAAAACAGACAAGGCCAGATACGTACTTGGAGAGTTAAATGGAAAGTCTGCTAAACAGACCTATCAAAATATTCTTCATGTAACTGAAAAAGAAATATTAACGCAGACTTTTAAGAATCCCTTTGGAAAAATAAATGGCAAAGATACCTGTATCATATCTATTAAAGATGTGGAAGGAAACGCATTGACATGTTTTCGACAGGTAAATGATTCAGATGTACTTATTTTGCTGCAGTTGGGTGATTATAAAAATATCATAAAAAACACTATACAGACCATACATAATGACTTTCCACATCCATCAGCAGTATTTTCCGTTAACTGCCTCTTTCGATATTTACTGTTCACTGAAAATAATTACATGCAGGAATATTTATACGAAATGGGAAAATTAGGAAACCATGTTGGATTTGTAGGATATGGGGAACATTATAACAACCAGTTCGTGAATCAGTCAATGACCTGTGTAGCATTTGAGTAAAGGGGGATACTATTATGTTATTTAAGAAATGGAAAAAGGATAAATCCCAAAAAAACAAGAGCTTGTATCCGATACTATATGTAATGAAAACATTAAAAGGATATCATGGAGACCTGGTTCAAAAAGAAGTAGACTCCCTGTATGAACTAAGCAAAATCAGCAGTTCTTTCAAAAATGTGCTTGTAGAAACAGACAACTTTCAAGAAAAATTACAAAATTTTGAACAGACTTTTTCAAGTATTAATCAGGTATCCAGTCAGTTTGACAATGTGAAAGAGGAAATTTCAAATTCTGTTGATGACGCACAGAACAAGGTTGAAGAATTAAGATGTAGTTCTCAACAGGTAGAGACCTATTTTACTGACATGGAAAATACGTTTCTGGACTTTCAGGCGGCGGTGGGAAATATCAAACGGTGTATGAAAAAGATTACATCCATTGCTGATCAAACTAATATTCTGGCGCTTAATGCTTCCATCGAAGCCTCTAAAGCGGGCGAACGGGGCAAAGGATTTTCAGTTGTGGCAGTAGAAGTTAAAAATCTGGCGGAAGAAATCAAAGCATTAGTTGCAGAAGTGGATAACAGTATTATTAATATGCAGAATGGTACGAATCAGCTCAATAATAGCATTGATAATTCCCAGCAGGCATTGGAACAAAGCCTGGACAAAGTAAACGACACCTATCAGACTTTTCATAATATTACACAGGCAGCTGAAGGTGCTGTAACGGTCCAATCTGATATTTCAAAGGTTATTGACACTTCCAGAAATGAATTGCAGATATTATGCCGATTCTTTGATGATACAAAGAAAGAATATCAAAATGTAGTAAAACATATTGACTGGGCCAGCAATCTTGGAACAACAAAAAGTGCAATGTTTGAAGATATTGATAATATGATGGCACAGATTCCTCATATTATCAATGAATTGGACACCTAAATATAATTAAAATTCACCATGCAACTTTTATAACATTTGAAATCAGACTTGACAGAGAAATAAAGTCACAGGGAATCTTTATAGAAGCTGGTCAGTACAAACAATAAAAGTCAGTATGGGTGATGCAGACAGGACACGGTAAATTAGCAATTGCTGTGTTCTTTTGTTTTTGCACGCTCTGGGTTGACACGCTGTTTATAAAGTTGCATCTGTAAAAACAGCGGGTGAAGTATATTGGCAATATATGGTTGGCTATATCAAAAAATGTTTAAATAAAACTGAAAAGGAAAAATAATATATGGCGAGGAAAATCAAAACAAAAAATTTAGAGAATACAAGACTGGCCGCCGGTTACGGAGGATGGACCTACTGTACAGCATGTGGCGAAAATATTGGATATTTGTGTTATGCTACATATGACAGGGTGGAATTTCAATATGAGTGTAACTGTGGAAGTCATGGCAGTATATTGATTGATTTTGAGGATAGCGCTATGGGCAGTTTCTGTGACGATGGGTTAATTACAATAAAAAACCGTCAATGCTGTCCAAAGGACTCTTCTCCATTGCTCACAATACTGACTAAAAAATTAAAGGATTATCAGCTTGCAATTACTTGTAAGGAATGTGGAAGTATCTACAGCAGGAAGTATGGTGAATAAAATAGCCGATATATTCGCTTTTGAGGAGGTGTAGGAGTGAGGCATAAAATTTTAGTGGTGGATGATGAGGCAATGATTACCGAGCTACTCTCGGATCATTTAGGTGACGAGGGCTATGATGTATTTACCGCAAACTGTGCTGGTCACGCCATAAAGCTGTTGCCGGAACATCCGGATCTGATCATACTGGATATCAATATGCCGGAAACAGACGGCCTGGAATTTTGCAAAAACATAAGAGACCATGTTTCCTGTCCGATTCTTTTTGTGACGGCAAGGATTACCGAGCAGGACAAAATAAACGGCTTGCAGTATGGAGGCGATGACTATATCACCAAGCCTTTCAGTTTAAAAGAACTTTCGGCAAGAGTCGCAGCACATCTCAGACGGGATGAACGCATGCGTAGTAGTTCTGCTTCCATATTGACTTCGGGAAATCTTCTTGTGAATCTTTCCAGACGCCGCATTTTTTACAGGGATATTGAAATTGAAGTATCGAAAACAGAATTTGATTTGATTGAGTTTCTTCTGGCAAACGCCGGACAGGTGTTTGACCGGGAACGAATCTATGAGAGGATCTGGGGATATGATGCAGAGGGCAGTGCAGATGTTATTAAGGAACATATCCGGAAGATTCGTGCGAAGCTCCACGAGGCAACGGGAGAAGAATATATCGAAACAGTCTGGGGTGTGGGATACAGATGGAAACACTGAAAAGGAGATGGCAGGATTTGCCCCTGCGCCGCTTTCTGATACTGACAATCTGCCTTTCGATTGGAATGGTAGTGCTGGCATCTGCTCTGATTATCGGTTGCTGCATTGCATTTCGGTGCTGGCTTTTGCCGGATCCGGACGCAGCTTATCTTACAATAGAAGAAACCCACACTGACGGAACTGTTGTTAGAAGTAATTATTTGCTGGAGTTCGGAGACGACCTTTCATCCCTGCCTTTTATAAAAATGGAATACGATGGTGTCCCGGTTACGGAAGATATAAAACAGGCCCGCTATTCCATTGAAAAATTTGAAACAGGTATGGATTCGTTGTCTCCTAAAAGAAAGCTTGCCTATCAGATCAGCGGTATAATCATGTTTACTGCTCCGACGTTTTTTGCCTTTGTTGCAATTTTGCTGTGCTGTATGTATTTTTACCGTCGCAAGCTTAAGGTACCGATTTCTGTATTGGCAGATGCAACAAAGCAGATTGCCAGTCAAAACCTGGATTTTGAGATTGTCTACTCCTGCGGGGATGAAATGGGGGAATTATGCCGTTCGTTTGAAAATATGCGTGCTATACTCTGCGAAAACAACAAAACGATGTGGAATATGTTGGAGGAGCGGCGGCTGATGCAGGCGTCTGTTGCACATGATCTGCGCAATCCCATAGCTATTATCGAAGGGTACACTGAGTATCTGGAAGAGGGATTTAAAAGCGGTGAAATGAGCAGGGAGAAAACGATTCGTATCGCACATAATCTAGGCGCGGCGGCAAAACGGCTGGAGCAGTACACAGAATCTGTCAGGGTCTTAAACCAAACGGAAGAAACACAGCTTGAACGAAAGGCTGTTAACGCAAGAAAGCTTTTGGAGGACATTTCGGAGGATTTATCCATTTTATCAGAACAAAAAGGAATTACTTTGCAGATAAAGGGCCATATGCCGCAGGAAGAAATACAGGTTGACCCTGCTTTGCTGTATCGTGTTTTGGAGAATATTCTGAATAATGCGCTGCGCTATGCGAAACGGGAAATACAGCTTGCTTTTACTTTGGAAGGCAGGATACTTATGATTACTATAACAGATGACGGGAAGGGTTTTCCAATGGAAATTCTGAATGAAACAGGAAAAAAACTGCTTGCTGCCGATAAAGACGGTCATATGGGAATCGGACTTTCTGTCAGCCGGCTTTTGTGCCAAAAGCACGGCGGTAAGCTGGAGCTGTCAAACACCTTTGGAGGAGCCTGTGTAAAAATTTCTTTATCCGTTTGACTGATTTTTGACTTTTATCCGTTAAGATCTCTCTATAAGAAAAAACAGGGAGGTCTTTTTCTATGAAAAAACAATTTGTTCTTTTTATGATAGCTGCACTTATCTGTTCATCATTGTGTGGGTGCGGCGGAAAAACGGAGACATCCGACAGCACCGGAAAAAATCCGGATTCACAGCAGAATATGGGCAGCAGTAAATCTTCTGAAGACGGAGATTTGCGGCTTTTATCAAACCGTTATGGTAAGAGCGCCTGTAACACGGTAAATGGTTATTATTATTTAACCATGGAAACAATGAAGCTGCGGGACGACAGCTACGGAACACATCTCATGTATATGGATTTTGCCTCCGGGCAGGAAATTTATCTGTGTAGTACGGCAGGATGCAGGCACGATTCTCTCGATTGTCCCTCGGTATTCTCATGCGATGAATTTCCTGTATCCAGCACTCTCCTTTTTGTATTTGGAGATGATTTATATATTTTAAGCCGTGAATATGACTCCGACGGTTCGGTCTCCCAGGGATCTGCTAATTTCGGAGATGACGGCAGCTCGGTGGAAAGCAAGCCCGCAGTTTTGTATCGTGCGAATCCTGACGGAACCGGACGTAAAAAAATTTTTACCTTTGACGCGGCTCTAACCCTTGAGGATAAGATAATCGGTAATGATACGGGAATTTATGTGATAACCAAAAAGCTATCATCAGATAAAGACGGCAATCAGACCTATACTACCTCGTCTGAGCGGAAGCTGATGTTTTTGAATTTCGGCTCCCTATCGTTGAGCGAGATCTGTTCCATGGATTTTGGCGATAACATTTCATGGCAGATTATCGACTGCTGTCAAAATGATTTTCTATTGTGCGGCACTGATTTCGGCAGGGAGATTACCCGGGATGAAACATGGAACGATGATGTGCATAAAGAATTATATAAAAATTCCTTTGAGGTATATGCACTTTTGAACAGAGAGGGCGGTAAACCAAAAGAAATTGCAAAACTGACGAACAGATATGAAAATTCGGTAAAACTATTGGGAGACAGCCTGTATCTTTCCTCCAGCGAAAATCAGAATATTGAGGCACTGGATATCAGAACGGGTGAAAAAAAGACGCTCTGTGCGCTCCCTCAAAATTTTCTTATGGATACATTAGGCGACATGCTTTGCTGCCGGGATTGGAATCTCTCCCAGGATCCGGCATGGTACTTTGTTGATACAAAATCGGGGGAGATTACCAGCACGCCCCTTGTTAATCTGTGCAATGGCTGGTCACTGGATTTTCGAGGAGAGACAGAGACGGACGTCTTGTTCATCTATGAGTATGATGCAACGGACAATCATGACGGTTCCTATGAAATTCATCAATACAGGCATGCGCTGATTTCAAAGAAGGATTTGTTTAACGGAAGAGATAATTACCGCAAAATCGAGATGATTGGCCCGGGATATTGAGGGAGGATGAATATGCTGACACTGAAATGTATTACGAAAAAATATAAGGATAAAACTGTGCTAAATGATATATCTTTGGAACTGGATTGTGGGATTTACGGTTTGCTTGGTCCAAACGGTGCAGGAAAATCCACCTTGATGAACATCATCACCGGCAATATCAGGCCAACGGAAGGCAAAGTCCTTTGGGATGGCGCTGACATCCGGGAACTGGGCGGGCGTTTCCGCAGCCTGATTGGTTATGCTCCACAGCAGCAAGGACTATATGATAGCTTTTCCGGCAGGCGTTTCCTGTCTTATATGGCGGCGCTCAAGGGAATCCCTAAAAAGGTGGTAAGTGGCGAAATTGAACGGGTGTTATCTTATGTAAATCTGCAGGAGGTTGCGGACAGAGCCATTGGCGGCTATTCCGGCGGTATGAAACAGCGGATTCTGATTGCCCAGGCAGTTTTAGGGGATCCAAAGCTGATTGTGCTGGATGAACCCACCGCCGGACTTGATCCCAAAGAGCGGGTACGCGTCCGGAAACAAATCGAGACGCTTGCCGGAGATAAGATTATTCTTGTGTCTACCCATGTAGTGTCTGATATTACACCGATTGCTAAGGAAATTCTCCTGATTCGCTCTGGCAATGTGATTGACAGAGATACGGTGGAATCGCTTTGCCGTAAATATGGCAAAAGTCGGGATTTGGAGGAGGTATACATGCACATTTTTGGAGAGGAGGAGAGCTATGCGGCTGATTCCCTTTGAAGTAAGTAAAATATGGAGAAAACGCAGTTTTCTTTTATCAATGTGTATATTATTCCTGATTCATTTATTTTTACTTTGGTACACTTCCTTACCGAATGAAAAAACAGCGCCTCTTTCTGCCTATAAACGGCTTCAGACAGAACTTTCCGGAAAAAATGAAACGGAAAAAGAGAAGTATATTGCCGGACTGAAAGAAAAAATAGACGGTGTGTGCTTCGTGCAGAATATTCTTGCCATGCAGTCCCTGAATGATGAGATGGGTAATATTTTGGCGGAACAAGAGTTGCAAAACAATCCCGGCGTATTTGAAAAATATTATGATCTGTATCAATTAGGTGATTATCTGAAATATACCGTTTCACTCGAACAGGAACAAATGTTTATTGATGAAATTTATCGCCAACAGCAAAAAGTATCAGGCTATGGGGAGTATTTGAGATCCATTCAGGAAAAAAAAGATATTCTCAGTGGGATATCCGTTTTTGGCGGGCAATCCGGGGATACCTACAGTTCGCGTAATCTGCAAAAGAGTGCGGCGGATTACGCAGGACTGACAGACGACAACATACGCTTTACTTTGTCAATGGGAATTACGTCTGCCATGCAGGGGATATGGACCGATCTTTTGCTGGTACTCGGCATGATGCTGTTTGTGGGCAGCCTGATTACGGAGGAAAAAGACAAAAAGCTGTTTTTTATTACCCGCAGTACAAAGAATGGTGTATTGCACAGCATTGCAGCAAAGCTGACGGCACTGCTGATTCATTGTATGCTGTTAACGGCATTATTCTATGCGGTCAGTATTGTATTCTTTGGGGCCGGCACCGGGTGGTTTGATCCGTGGGCGGCCATACAGTCCATAGATGTTTATACCGAAAGCAGCCTGTCCATTAACCTGTTTGGCTATATTCTGCTTTCTGTGCTGACAAAGGCGCTGGTATTATTCGGCATCGGTACGGTTCTTACGGTTTTCTGCATCGGTTCCGGCATTGCGATTCTGCCGTTCCTGGCAGGAGCAAGTATCATCGGTATCAGCGCACTGCTGTATTATCTGATTCCGGCCGGAGCGGTGTTGTCTGTGTGTAAATATCTAAGTCCGGTGGGACTGATGAAAACAGAGAATCTATACGGCGGGTACCTGAATTTTAATCTGTTTGGGTATCCGGTTTCCAGACTGAGCCTGTCTCTTGGGCTGATCCTTTTGATCTGTGTGGCAGGGGTCATCGGGAGTTTACTATTTTTCTGCCAGATGCAGAGTTTTGAGATGAAGAAGCTGCGCCTGCCGGTCTCTATGCTGTTCCGTCCTCATACCAGTATCTTTCGGCATGAAAGCTATAAGCTGCTGATAACCAACCGTGGATTGTTTGTTCTGTTGCTGTTTGCGGTTCTGCTGGCATACCAAAGTCATGACCGCACCTACACGCCGTCCGTGGGCGAGCAGTATTATCAAAGTATGATGGCGGAGCTGGAGGGAGGACTGACAGACGAAAAGGAGTTGCTTGTCTTATCCGAGAAAGCGCGGTATGAGGACGCGCTTCAGAAAATAGAGCAGATTGACGGGATGGTAAGGACGGGAGAACTGAGCGGCGATACGGCGGATGTCCTGAAATCACAGGCAAATATGACACTTGCATTTTACCCGGCATTTCAGAGGGTGGAAACGCAGTATGAACACATTAAAGCGGATGGCGGCAGTTTTGTGTATGATACAGGATATCTTTATCTGTTCGGTATTTTAGAAGATGTGTTTTCGTTTGACTTCATGATTCTGTCTGTTGGAATCGTTATTGCCATCAGCGGAGTCATATCCATGGAGTTTCAGACCGGCTCTTTTTTCCTGATTAGTGCGACAAAAGCCGGGAAACGAAAGATACTGTTTCGCAAGGCATTAATATGCACTTTGATGGCATCAGCGCTGACATTGATTCCGTTACTGTGCCGCCTATACCGTATTTCCTCAGTCTATCCCATGGACAGCCTTGGTACGACGATAAGGGACATCCCCCATTTCAGCGGTTTTCCAGTTTCCATGCCGGTTTTATGTTTTATTTTGCTGTTTGCGTTTTCTCAGATTTTGTCCATGGTTTTGGTAACACTGTTTACAATGGCCATATCGCTATGGAGAAAGAATCAGGTGCAGACCATATTTTTTGCGCTTTTGGTTCTGGCGGTTCCCATGCTGCTGAAGCTGCTGGGATTTGATATTGCCAAATGGTTTTCACTGTATCCGCTGTATGGTTGGATGGGGATGCAATAAAAAAGAGGAGCTTTTTTTCTGTCACACAGACAGAAAAATGCCGTCTAATTATATATACGGATATAACTTTGCTATGAAGTGCCGCAAGGTTTTGGGACTGACACATTTCCGTATGAAATATGACCTGCACTTCAGAAAGTAGGAACCATGAATCATTTTACAAACGAAGAGTTATCGGATTTAATCCAAAAAGCCACTGCAGGAGATAAGAAAGCCCTGGAAACCGTTCTTGTCAGCGTACAGGATTTGATATTCAACCTTTCCCTGCGTATGCTGGGAACCTTTCCGGATGCAGAGGACGCGACACAGGATATCCTGTTGAAACTTATTACTCATCTGTCCTCGTTTAAGGGGGAAAGTTCATTCTCAACCTGGGTATTCAGCATTGCGTCCAACCATCTGAAAAGTTATCAGAAGCATATGTTTGCCAAATTTCCCCTGAGTTTTGAGTTTTATGGCGATGATATCAGGAATGCAGACATCAATGATGTGCCGGATCTGACACAAAATGTGGAGCAGTCCGTTTTGGCAGAGGAACTTAAGCTTTCCTGTACCAATGTAATGCTTCAGTGTCTGGATGCTGAAAGCCGCTGCATCTTTATTCTTGGAACGATGTTTAAGGTGGATAGCAGAATTGCTGGAGATATTCTGGGAATTACGCCAGAGGCATATCGCCAACGTCTCTCAAGAATTCGTAAGAAGGTGGCTGATTTCTTAAAAGAATACTGTGGCGAATACGGAAACGGGACATGCCACTGTGCAGACAGAGTCAATTACGCAATCCAGAATCACAGAATCAACCCTGCACAGTTAAATTTTACTACAGCCATACCGAAGAAAATGCTGGAAGTCAGAGAAGCAATGGAGGAGATTGACGGAATTTCTCAGGAGTTTTCTTTCTGCAAAACCTATCAGTCACCGGAAGGTCTGAAGAAATTTATTGAGGATTTTCTGGATGGTCCATCTTTTTCAGCTGTTGGAAACGCATAGGAGAAATGGATTTATAATGGCAGAGAAGATTGGAGAAGCATAAATTGGAGTGTACATATGGCATTACAAATACTCCTTGAAATTTTCTGTTTTCTGATGTACCATTATAACTAAATCTATTAAATCCGAAAGGCGGTTTTTATCATGGAAAATGGTATTTCTACAGATAATAATTTTGATATTATAAAAATAAAAGAAGAAATAAAAAAAATCACAGAAGAGCTGCTTCAGGCAGCTTTGCTGGAGGAAGGCGATATTTTGGCGGTAGGATGTTCCACCAGCGAGGTGGCAAATCACCAAATCGGCTCTTTTTCCAGTGAAGATATTGGAACCGCCATTTTTGACGAACTTTACCATATTACAAAGGAACATCATATATTTCTTGCCGTTCAGTGCTGCGAACATCTGAACCGGGCGCTTATCGTTGAGAAGGCCTGTGCCAAAGCTTATGGGCTGGAAATTGTAAATGTGATGCCGCAGTTGAAAGCAGGAGGCTCCCTTGCTACTGCAGCATATGCGGGATTGGAACATGCTGTAGCGGTGGAAACGGTACAGGCTCATGCAGGAATCGATATCGGAGATACATTAATCGGTATGCATTTGAAAGCAGTGGCCGTTCCGGTACGGACGAAGCAGAACAGGATTGGCAATGCCCATGTGGTATGTGCCAGAACAAGGGCAAAATATATTGGAGGCGAACGGGCTGTTTATCACTAAAACAGCCCGTTTGCTTTTGAAAAGTCTATACGGTTACAGACTTATGTTTTTATCCTTTGACCGTCTCCTACTGTCTCGGTCTGGCGATTCCCGGCGGGGTGATGACCGGAGCCTGTCCTGATGAGGAAGTAATCTGACCAATCTGCAGGGAGGTTCTGCTGATCAGGTTATTTAATAAGGTGCAGTTACCATTTCGAATTTCGTCTGCCGCATTTATATTTTTCCAGTCGACTTCAGTAAGTCCTTGTGCATTGATGGTTGCCGCCGCACCGTAAGAAACGGTCAGCTCATAGATACCGGCGGGTTCAAACGTCAGTTTTCTGGTAAAGGTTAATTTCAGTTTTCCTGCTTCTGATGTGTCTGCATCGAGATGATCCTGACAGGCCAGACGCAGAGAGGTATTTGAAGCTGCAGGCTGCAGTTTGCGATACTGGATTCCTTCCAGATAAAAAATATAGTCTGTATTCAGATAATTATCAAAATTAATCATGGGTGTTCTCCTTTTTAAAAAATTTGTTGATAAAATCCATTATATCATTTTTAAATAAATTGTACAAATAAACTATGTGGTACCTGACTGGTGTATCCATAAAAAATCTTGCCAACTGGAAAATTGGGTGGTACAATCAACGATAATTATGGAAGAGAAAAGAAAGCGAGATGAGAGGATGAGTGACAAAAAGATATACTGGAAAAAATTTTTTTCCTATTATAAGCCATATAAATCTATTTTTTTTGCGGATATGTTTTTTGCATTTCTCAGTGCCGCAGTTGCACTGGTTCTGCCAATAATTGTCAGATATATTACGGGGACCGTAATTCTCTGGGAAAAAGACCGGGCCCTGCATATGATAATCTGTCTGGCAGCGGTTATGATTTTCCTGGTACTGATTGCCGCATACAGCAACTTTTTCATATCGAACTATGGTCATGTCATGGGGGCAAAGATGGAATATGATATGCGGAATGAGATTTTTAATCATTATCAGAAATTATCCTTTTCCTTTTTTGATAATCAGAAGGTAGGGCAGCTCATGTCAAGGATTACCAATGATTTATTTGATATTTCGGAGCTGTTTCACCATGGACCGGAGGATATTGTCATATCGATTATCAAATTTACCGGTTCCTTTATTATTTTAATGTGTATCAACTGGAAACTGGCCCTGTGGGGCTGCGCCATCATTCCGGTGATGTTTGTATACGCCTATATCGTAAATGTGAAAATGAAACGTGCATTTAAACGGAACCGGGAGAAAGTGGCAGATATCAATGCACAGATTGAAGATAATCTTTCCGGTATCCGGGTTGTGAAATCTTTTGCAAATGAAGAGATTGAAATTGAAAAATTTAATGAAGGCAACCGGAGATTTCTGGAAAGCAAAAAAAACAGTTACCTGTATATGGGAACCTATCATTCGGGATTGTCTGCGTTTACTAATCTGATTACCATTATAGTGATAATTGCAGGCGGAATATTTATAACCAGTCATATCATATCGGTATCGGATTTGATTACATTTCTGTTATATATCAATAATTTCATAGAGCCGGTCAATAAGCTAATCAACTTTACAGAACAGTTTCAAAATGGTATAACAGGATATGAGAGATTTCTGGAAATTCTGGATATTGAGCCGGATATTTCGGATGAAAATGCAAGTTATGTACCAGAGAAACTGAAAGGAGAAATTACGTTTAAACAGGTATCCTTTCAGTATCCGGATAACGATGATTATGTATTAAAGAATTTGAATCTTCAGGTTAAAGAAGGGGAATATGTGGCACTGGTAGGATTATCCGGTGCGGGAAAAACTACATTGTGCAGTCTGATTCCACGTTTTTATGATGTTACAGAGGGGGAAATAAGCATTGACGGAATGGATGTCAGAAGCATTAAGTTAAAAAATCTGCGGGACAATATCGGTATAGTGCAGCAGGACGTATATCTGTTTGCAGGAACGGTATTTGAGAATATCCGTTACGGAAAACCGGACGCTACAAGGGAGGAAGTAATCGGAGCAGCGAAAAATGCCAATGCCCATGACTTTATCATGAGTCTGCCCAACGGTTATGACACGGATATCGGGCAGCGGGGGATTAAACTGTCGGGAGGACAGAAACAACGTCTATCCATTGCAAGGGTATTTTTGAAAAATCCATCGATTCTGATATTTGACGAGGCTACATCAGCATTGGATAATGAGAGTGAAAAAGTTGTTCAGGAGTCTTTGGAAAAACTGGCAGAGAACAGAACCACCCTGGTCATTGCCCACCGGCTGTCTACCATAAGAAATGCCCAGAGAATCGTGGTGCTGGACGAAAACGGTATTGCAGAACAGGGAACCCATAAGGAACTGCTGGAGCAGCAGGGGATTTATTACAGTTTATATCATGCAATATAAAAAATGAGAATAATAAATGAAAAGCAGGAGGCGGCAGAATGATTTCAGAAAAAATGAAAGGTTTTGTACAGGGAAGTTCGGTTATTCGGGCAATGTTTGAAGAAGGTAAGAAGCTGGCAGCAATATATGGAGAAGATAAGGTATATGATTTCAGCCTCGGAAACCCCAATGTACCAGCGCCGGAACAGGTGAACCAAATGATTAAGGATATTGTAGATGAAGAACTGTCTGTTATGGTACACGGATATATGAATAATTCCGGATATGAGGATGTCAGAGCCGCAATAGCAGATTCCCTGAACCGGAGATTTGATACAAAGTTCCGTCAGGAGAATATTGTTATGACCGTAGGAGCGGCCGGGGGACTGAATGTAATTTTAAAATCCCTGTTGAATCCCAGAGATGAAGTAATCGTATTTGCACCTTTTTTTGGCGAGTATCGTGCTTATGTGGAAAATTATGACGGAATACTGCTTGTAGTGCCGGCAGATACGAAGGATTTTCAGTTAAACCTGAACGCTTTTGAAAGCATGATAACACCGGGAACCAGAGCAGTTATTATCAATAATCCGAATAATCCTTCCGGGGTGTTATATTCTGAACAGACCATAAAAAATCTGGCTGAGATTATGAACCGGAAACAGAAAGAGTATGGAACGGAGATTTTTCTCATATCTGATGAACCGTACCGGGAGCTGGTATATGATGGTGCCGGGGCAGTGTATTTACCCAAATATTATGACAATACCATTGTGGCTTATTCCTACAGTAAGTCCCTGTCTCTTCCCGGAGAGCGGATTGGCTATCTGGTGATTCCGGATGAAGCGGCGGATAGTGAAGAGATACAGTCGGCTGCCAATGTGGCTACCAGAATCCTGGGATTTGTAAATGCACCGTCCTTAATGCAGAGAGTCATCGGTCGATGTGTGAAAGCAGGTGTTACTGTGGATATTGAACCCTATGACAGGAACCGGAAACTGATTTATGAAAATCTGAAGCGCATGGGATTTGAATGTGTCAGACCGGAAGGAGCGTTTTATTTGTTTGTAAAAACACCGACGGAAGACGAAATGGAATTCGTGAATGCAGCAAAAAAATATAATGTTTTGCTGGTTCCGGGAAGCGCATTTCACTGTCCGGGATATGTGAGAATTTCCTACTGTGTGTCAGAGGACACGATTCGTAATTCATTGCCGGAATTTGAAAAACTGGCGAAAGAATTCATAAACAGATAATATTTTTGATTTTTGACTGTACAAAGGCGTAATATGCTGAAATTTCTGACCTGTGGTCGTGAGTTTCGCAATCGCCTGATAGAAAAAGAAAATGAAAGGATAATATATATATGAAAGCATGGGAAAATAATATCAGACAGGTGGTTCCTTATGTTCCGGGCGAACAACCTCAGCGTCCGGTTATCAAGCTGAATACAAATGAAAATTCTTACCCTCCCGCACCAGGAGTTCAGTTTGCCTCCCAGGGAATAGATACGGACTGTCTGCGGCTGTATCCGGACCCGGACTGTACTGCGCTTTGCACGGAGATAGCCGGGGTTTATGGAATGAAGAAAGAAAATGTTTTTGTGGGAGTAGGATCGGACGATGTGTTGGCCACTGCGTTTCTGACATTTTTTAATTCCGAAAAACCAGTACTGTTTCCGGATATTACATATTCTTTTTACCGGGTATGGGCAGATGTCTACCGGATTCCATATGAAACCATACCAGTTGATGAAAATTTCCGTCTTCATGCGGAGGATTATTACAAAGAAAACGGCGGTGTTATTTTTGCGAATCCCAATGCGCCTACGGCTGTTTGCGAGCCGTTAAGCTTTGTGGAGGATATATTGGAACATAACCGGGATGTGATTGTAATCATAGATGAGGCATATGTGGATTTTGGCGGGGAATCTGCAGTTTCTCTGCTGGAGAAATATGATAACCTGCTGGTGGTACAGACGTTTTCCAAATCCCGGTCCATGGCAGGAGTAAGAATCGGTTATGCTTTGGGTAGTCAGGCACTGATTCAGGCTATGGAAAATGTAAAATTCTCTATTAATTCGTATACCATGAATCAGTATTCGTTGAAAATCGGGATTGAGGCAATCAGAGATCAAAAGTATTTTAAAGATACCCTTGCAAAAATTATCCGCACCCGGGAAAATTCGAAAAAACGTTTGGAAGAATTAGGATTTATCTGTACCGATTCCAAAACCAATTTTTTATTTGTTACCCATATAAGACGTAATGCCAAAGAGATATTTGAGGCATTGAAAGAGAAAGATATCTATGTAAGATATTTTAACACACCAGGGATTGATAATTATTTACGAATTACTATCGGTACGGATGAGGAAATGGAAATGCTGCTCCGGGCTGTGGAGGAAATATTAAATTAGCCGGAAAATGTAACCGATGTTAGGAAGGAAAAGAAAAATGCCAGACAGAATACTAATCGTAGATGATGAGAAAGAGATTGCTGATTTAATAGAATTATATTTAAAAAATGAGGGATATGAGGTATGTAAGTTCTATTCGTCAAAGGAAGCGCTGGCCTGTATTGAGTCTGAAACACTGGATATGGCGGTGATGGACATTATGATGCCGGATATAACCGGATTTGACCTGTGCAGAAAGATAAGAGAAAAATATAATTATCCTATTATTATGCTGACAGCAAAAGATACGGAGATTGATAAAATCACGGGTCTGACACTGGGAGCAGACGATTATATTACTAAACCTTTCCGGCCGCTGGAGATGATGGCCCGGGTGAAAGCTCAGCTCCGCAGATATAAGAGATACAATATGGCGGCTTCGGGGCATTCGGCGGATCAGGAAGGGGAAACTGTGATTATACATTCCGGTTTGGTGATGAATATAAAAACTCATGAATGTTTCCTGAATGAAAGACCGCTGCTTCTTACACCTACGGAATTTGAAATTCTACGGATTCTGCTGGAGAAGAAAGGAAATGTAGTAAGTGCAGAAGAGCTGTTTCATGAAATATGGAAAGATGAGTATTACAGCAAAAACAATAATACCATTACGGTTCATATACGGCATTTACGGGAAAAGATGAATGAGACGGCAGATGCTCCCCGGTATATTAAAACGATATGGGGGGTAGGTTATAAAATTGAAAATTGAAAGAAAAAAGACAGCAGACTATTCTCTGTTAAAAGGTAAAATTTTCCGGCAGACCATACTGGTGATGATGGCTTCTGTTTTATCTATATGGATATTTTATCTGTTGTTCTGGCAGGGCAGAGTATCCGAATGGGTCGTTGCAATTTTTCAACGGATCTTACATATGGATTACTGGCGTGCAGCTGCACTTTATGATGCAATATTCCGGGACCATCTGGAATTCTTTTTATTGTTCGGCATCATTATTTTCTTTTTTGTAATATTTCGTTTTTTTCTCAATTGGTTTCCAAAATATCTCAATAAGATTAACCGGGGGATTGATGAACTGCTCAAAGAAAATCATGAGGAAATAGTTTTAAGCCCTGAGCTGGGAGCCACGGAAAAAAGATTAAACGAAGTCCGGAGAACACTGGAAAAGCGGGGATTGGAAGCACAGCTGGCAGAACAGCGAAAAAACGATCTGGTGATGTATCTGGCGCATGATATAAAGACGCCCCTTACTTCCGTTATCGGATATCTGAGTCTGCTGGACGAAATTTCGGATATGCCGGAGGAGCAGCGGACGAGATATGTGCATATTACATTGGAAAAAGCATACCGTATGGAGAAAATGATTAATGAATTTTTTGAGATTACCAGATATAATCTGCAGCATATTTATTTGGAGAAAGAAACCATTGATTTATATTATATGCTGGTGCAGCTCACGGATGAACTGCTGCCCATTTTATCAAAAAATGGAAACACAACGGTTCTGCATGCCGATGAAAATCTGACGATTCATGCCGACTCCGAAAAACTGGCCAGAGTGTTTAATAATATATTAAAAAATGCAGCGGCATACAGTTATCCGGATTCCGAAATTTTGATTTCCGCCGAACAGGTGGGGGATCAGATAAGGATTTCATTTAAAAATAAAGGAAAGACAATCCCACGGGAAAAGTTAATGTCAATCTTTGAAAAATTCTACCGGCTGGATGAAGCCCGGACCACCAACAATGGAGGAACGGGGCTGGGTCTGGCTATAGCAAAAGAAATCGTTTCCCTGCATGGTGGTACCATTACCGCAGAAAGTGAACATGATATTGTGGAATTTATTGTGACTCTTCCCATATAATATTAAGATTTTTATAATTAGTAGTGTATTTTTCATATGTGTGATACAATAATGTAGAATCTATAAATATAAGTATTACAGGATGGAGAAATACAAAGAATGAGATTAACAACCTTGTGTTATATAGAAAAGGATGACTCATATCTGATGCTTCACCGGACGAAAAAGCCTGGCGATATCAGCAAAGATATGTGGATTGGAGTAGGCGGGCATTTGGAAGAACGGGAAAGCCCTGCGGAATGCCTGCTTCGGGAGGTAAAGGAAGAGACGGGACTTACACTGACTTCTTATCGGTTACGGGGGATTGTTACTTTTTTATCCGATGAAGCGGAAGGGGAATATATGTTTTTATATACAGCGGATGCCTTTGAAGGAGAACTTACAGAATGTGAGGAGGGAGACTTGCAGTTTGTAAATAAAAAGGAATTACATAAGCTGTATTTCTGGACCGGAGATGAAATTTTCTTAAAATTGATCCGGGAAAACCATCCATTTTTTGAACTGAAACTGGAATACCGGGGAAAGACCCTGAAACGGGCAGTGCTGGACGGCAGGGAACTGGAATTGCTGGATATATTGTCGGAGGAATTTGAAGTGACGGGGCTGACCAGAGAACGTTCCATTGTACATGAATTAGGAACATGGCACAGAACGTCTCATGTCTGGGTGATAAGAAGAAAGGAACAGGGCTTTGATGTATTGTTGCAGAAAAGAAGCAGGAATAAAGATTCTTTTCCTGGTTGTTATGATATTTCCAGCGCCGGACATATTCCGGCAGGAGAGGATTTTACAGAATCAGCAGTCCGGGAATTAAGGGAAGAACTGGGAATCCAGGTGGCGCCGCAGGAGCTATATCTGATTGGAGTGCATAAGGGAACCTGTGATACGAGTTTCCGTGGAACCCCTTTTCGGAATTATGAGTATAGCCATGTATATATCTATGACGGTACCGGCCTGGATACCAGACAGTTGAAGCTGCAGGAAGAAGAAGTGGAATCCGTTCGCTGGCTGGATTATGAGGAAGGTTCGGCGGCTTTGTTTGACGGAAGTATTGAGAATTGTGTGTTTCAGGAAGAATGGGAAATGCTGAAAGAATATACGGTACATGCAATGAGAAAATAAGTGAGGTGTAAATATACAATGCATAAAGAAGAAAAAAATATCAGGTATAAAGCCAGAACCCTGATTATGGCTGTTACCATGCTTATGCTGATGATTATAGTTGTTTTGCTTATGGTCCGGCTGATAAAGTCAGATAAGGAAAATCAGAGACATTTAAAGGCTGTGAATGCTTTGGAAGAAAAAAATAATAAGCTGGATCAGGCCAGCGTTTCTTATGAAAGCATGGTTGCTGATTTAAATAATAAGGTATTGGAACTGGAAAGCCAGAAAGAGCAGATGTCCATAAGAAATCAGGAATTGGAAAGTATCGTAAATCAGAACGGAATCAAAGAAAAACCGGATGAAAATGAAAAAGTGGTTTTTCTGACGTTTGATGACGGTCCTTCCAATCTCACTCCGGAATTTTTGAAAGTTCTGAATTCCTATGGAGTCCATGCTACATTTTTTGTAACCTATCAGCCACAGCATGAAGCTGTTTATAAGCAGATTGTTGAAAACGGCAACTCTGTTCAGATACATACTGCTACCCATGATTATGACAGTATTTATCAGTCAGTAGATGCCTATCTGGCAGATTTTAACCAGGTATATGAATATGTCTGCAATGTAACCGGAAAACGGCCGAACTATTTTCGGTTTCCAGGAGGAAGTACCAACAGTTATGGAAAATCTGTTGTAAGGGATATTGCCCGTACCATGAAAGAGCGTGGCTTTGATTTTGTGGACTGGAATGTCAGCGTCGGGGACGGCAGCGCTGCCGCAACGAAGGACAGTATGGTACAGAAGATTACGGCGGAATCGGAAGGCAGGAAGCATGTGGTCATGCTTGCCCATGACAGTGGAGCCAAGTCAGAGACTTTGGCAGCGTTGCCGCAGATTATTGAATATTATAAAAATAATGGATATAGTTTTAAAGTGATAGACGGGAATGTGGATATTTCTTTTGCACAGTTTATTGAATATTAAAATCAGGGGAATATTTTGAATTAAATCAAAGTATGTCTGAAAAGTTTTGAGGCAACAGGAAATTGGGACTATGAAAATAGTCTCAATTTTTTTTGGACAATGATATGATATAGAAAATCATAACTGGTAAATTATATGATATTTCATTTAAACTGGATGGCCAGACGGGGGCAGGAGAATATTGAGACCATTTTTAAAATTATGCCTTGACTTCCACAATATCTTATGATATCTTATACATATGAATAAATGCTCATATGTACAAGGTATAGTATAGATATGACATATATCCGGAAAAGATGAAAGGAGGTTTAAACATGGCAGAGAATGAAGTGGAAAAGTGTGAATATATCCATATACATGAGGACATAGTGAATAAGGTAAAAGTTACTTTGCCGGAGGAAGAAATATTATATGATCTGGCAGATTTTTATAAGGTTTTTGCAGATTCTACCAGAATAAAAATATTATATGCATTGTTGCAGTCGGAGATGTGCGTATGTGATCTGGCACAGATTTTAAATGCCAGCCAGTCGGCAATTTCTCATCAGCTTCGGATGTTAAAACAGATGAAACTGGTAAAATTCAGAAGAGAAGGAAAAGCAATATTTTATTCCCTATCCGACGACCATATTGAAACCATTTTGAATCAGGGATTTGAGCATATTTCCGAATGAGATGGAAACAGAAACAAATAGAAGAAAGGACAGGTGTGTTTATGAAAAAAGTTTTTAAATTAGAGGAATTGGATTGTGCAAACTGTGCGGCAAAGATGGAGCGGGCAGCGGCTAAAGTCAATGGAGTGAACGATGTTCAGATTAATTTTATGTCTCAGAAACTGACATTGGATGCTGATGACGATTCCTTTGAATCAGTATTAGACGAAGTTGAAAAAGTTATGAAAAAAGTTGAGAAAGATGTATCGATAATAAGATAACGTGTATTGGATTCTGAATACCCGGAAAGGAGGAGAACATGAAAAAACTCCGAAAACGTTTATATAAAATTATATTGGCTTTTCTTATTCTTTTAATTGCGGTATTCCTGCCATTGGAGGATATGACCGGCTTTGGCAGTGACACGGTTGATACCATAAAACTGTGCATTTTTCTGCTTTCCTATCTGATAGCCGGAGGAGACGTTGTAAAAGAAGCTGCGGAAAATATTCTACATGGTCAGATATTTGATGAGAATTTTCTTATGACAGTGGCAACTGTGGGTGCATTTTTAGTATCTGACTATCCGGAGGCCGTGGCTGTTATGTTGTTTTATCAGGTGGGAGAACTGTTCCAAAGCTATGCAGTTAATAAATCCCGGAAATCCATTGCTGAATTGATGGATATCCGTCCGGATTATGCCAATGTCAGAAATTCTGACGGTAGTCTTACAAAAGTATCTCCGGAGGAAGTTTCTGTGGGACAGATCATAGTTGTGCAGCCGGGAGAAAAAATTGCTTTGGACGGTGTGGTAACAAGCGGAAGCAGCAGTCTGGATGTTTCAGCGCTGACCGGGGAAAGTCTGTTGCGGGATATTACGGTGGAGGATACGGTAATCAGCGGCTCCGTTAATCGTGACGGCGTTATTGAAGTCAGGGTTAATAAGGAATTTGGAGAATCCACAGTATCAAAAATTTTGGATCTGGTTGAAAATGCCACTGATAAAAAAGCTGAAACGGAAAATTTTGTAACCAGGTTTGCAAAGTATTATACTCCGATTGTCTGCCTGCTGGCGCTGCTGGTAGCCATTCTTCCGCCGCTGGTACTGGGAGGGGGCGGAGATGTCTGGTCAGAATGGGTGTACCGGGCCTTGTCTTTTCTGGTAATCTCCTGTCCGTGTGCTTTGGTCATATCAGTTCCGTTAAGCTTTTTCGGCGGTCTTGGCGGTGCCTCTGCCCATGGCGTACTGATTAAAGGCAGCAATTATCTTGAGGCGTTGGGAAATTGCGATACAATCGTATTTGACAAAACCGGAACCCTGACAAAAGGCGTATTTAATGTACAGGAAATTCTGACCGTAAACGGTTCCGAGGATGATTTGATAAAATGTGCAGCCATTGGTGAGGGTTGTTCCAATCATCCTATTGCCCGTTCCGTAAAAGAATATTATTTTCAGCGGTTTCACACGGATTTCAGGCAGCTTCAGTCGGAAATGACAGGGGATGAAATAACGGAAACGGCCGGGTTTGGTACCGTTGTAAATCATAAGGGCAAAAGAATTGTTGTGGGAAATGCAAGATTAATGGAACAGGAGGGAATTTCCTGTCCTATGGTAAACAAAAACGGCACCCTTGTATATGTTGCGGCAGACGGTTGCTTTGCCGGCTGTATAGTGATTGCTGATGAATTAAAAGAGGATACAAAAGCAGCAGTTGCCGAGATGAAACGGCTGGGAATCCAAAAGACGATTATGCTTACCGGAGACCGGGCGGATATTGCGGCTGAAATTGGAAAGGCAGCAGGAATAGATGAAATTCATGCAGAACTTTTACCGGAAGATAAAGTAAATGAACTGGAGAAGATACTGAATACCCGGAATGCAGCCCGGACGGCCTATGTTGGAGACGGCATTAATGATGCACCGGTTCTTGCCCGGGCAGATATCGGAATCGCCATGGGTGGTTTAGGTTCCGATGCTGCCATAGAAGCTGCCGATATTGTACTGATGGACGATAATCCCCTGGGAATCGGAAAGGCAATCCGGATAGCCAGGAAAACTATAAAAATCGTAAAACAGAATATAATTTTTGCCATCGGGGTAAAGATTCTGGTACTGCTTCTGGCCGTATTTGGAATCGCGAATATGTGGGCAGCCGTTTTTGCGGATGTAGGAGTTGCGGTAATAGCAATTTTGAATGCATTGAGGGCATTGCACATCAGTGAATCCTGAAATTAATAAAAAGGATATGGTCAGTGAAAAGAAATGCTGATCATATCCTTTTTAATAAAATCCATGTAAGCTTTATACAAATTGGTTTGTGTGTTCATCATAACAATAGTTGATGGTACGGAGGCGGCCGGTAATATCATTAATGTCTATATTATTGGAAGCGCAGAATTCCACCAGATCATCATAATTATCTCTGAGCTGAGTGTTGACATAACTTAGAAGCATTGCAGGATCTTTGGGTAAATTGTTTAATAGCATATAAAACTCCTTTCCTAATAGTTTGTTAGGCTATTATTTTTTAGTATACTCTAATAGTTCGGTTTCAGTCAATAAAAAATGAAATTTTTAATCATAATAGCTTTTTAACATATGGAAATAGCCCAATTTCTCCATTGATTTGTTTTCCTCATTTCGGTATAATAAAACTGATATTGTTTTTTGGAGGTTACAAGTGGATAAATTTGTGATAACTATTGCCAGAGGTTACGGAAGCGGAGGAAGAACTCTGGGAAAACATCTGGCGGAAAAATTAGGAATTAATTATTATGACCGGGAGATTTTAAATCTGACTGCAGATGCCACGGGTATTAATAAGCAGTTATTTGAACATGTTGATGAACAGCTAAAGGGAACGTCGCTCTATAAAGTGGCATCCAATGTTTACAGAGGAGAGGTTATCAAACCGGATTCAGAGGAAAGTATATCTAACGACAGTTTATTTGCCTATCAGGCGAAAGTAATCCGGGAACTGGCGAAGTACGAATCCTTTGTAGTCATCGGAAGATGTGCGGATTACATATTAAAGGATTATAAAAATGTTCTGAAACTGTTTGTACATGCGCCAGTGGAAACTTGTGTAAACCGTATGGGGGATTTTTCAAGTCTCAGCAGGGAAGAATTGAAACAGCTTATATACCGGACCGATAAACGAAGGTCGGATTATTATTACTATTATACCGGACGCATGTGGAATGATGCGAGAAACTATGATTTGTGTATCAATTCGGAAGAACTGAGTCTGGAGAAATGCCTGAAACTGGTGGAATCTTATTTGGAAATTAAATTTTCAAAAAAATAATAGTTGATTATTATCGAATATATACTATAATAGAGAATGGTCTGAATAAAATATACACCATAGGGATATCTGTTTGAAAATAACAAAATATATATAATATTGAATTTACTTATTATTATATATATGTTACTATATATGTCGGCATTGTTTTTGTCGATATAGTCATGATGACGAAGGAGGATTAACACTATGGTTAAAGCAATTGTTGGCGCATGCTGGGGCGATGAAGGCAAGGGGAAAGTTACTGATATGTTAGCTGAGAAGTCCGACATTATTATCCGTTTTCAGGGAGGAAGTAATGCCGGTCATACAATCATAAATGATTACGGTAAGTTCGCTTTGCATTTACTGCCTTCCGGTGTATTTTATAATCATACGACATCCGTGATTGGAAACGGTGTGGCATTGAATATACCTTATCTGGTAAAGGAAATTGACGAACTGGTAAGCAAGGGTGTTCCAAAGCCGAAGATTCTTGTATCCAACCGGGCACAGATTCTTATGCCGTACCATATTCTGTTCGACCAGTATGAGGAAGAGAGGCTGGGTAAGAACTCATTTGGCTCCACAAAGTCAGGAATTGCACCGTTTTATTCAGATAAATATGCAAAAATAGGTTTTCAGGTATCAGAATTATTTGATGATGTACTGTTGGAAGAAAAAGTTCAGCGGATTTGTGAGCAGAAAAATGTGATGTTAGAGCATATGTATCATAAGCCGCTACTTAATCCGGAAGAACTACTGGCTACTTTAAAAGAATACAGAGATATGGTAGAGCCGTATGTATGTGATACCGTATCATTTCTGCATCAGGCGATTAAAGAAGGAAAGAATATTTTATTAGAGGGACAGTTAGGTTCGCTGAAGGATCCGGATTTTGGAATTTATCCGATGGTTACTTCATCTTCGACTCTGGCGGCCTATGGAGCTATTGGTGCAGGGATTCCGCCGTATGAGATCAAGGATATTATCACGGTAGTAAAAGCTTATTCCAGTGCGGTAGGCGCAGGGGAATTTGTAAGTGAGATATTTGGAGAAGAAGCGGATGAATTGAGAAAACGCGGCGGTGACGGCGGTGAGTTTGGCGCAACGACAGGCAGACCGAGACGTATGGGTTGGTTTGACTGTGTTGCTTCCAGATTTGGCTGTAAAATTCAGGGCGCAACACAGGTGGCGCTGACTGTTATCGATGTTCTTGGATATTTGGATGAGATTAAGGTATGCGTGGGATATGAGATTGATGGTAAAGTGACGAAAGACTTCCCGACTACCGCAGAACTGGCAAAAGCAAAACCAGTATATGAAACGCTTCCGGGTTGGAACTGTGAAATCCGGGGAATACAGAAATACGAAGATTTACCGGAAAACTGCAGAAAGTATGTGGAATTTATTGAAAAAGAAATAGAAACACCGATTACCATGGTATCCAACGGTCCTGCAAGACATGAGATTATTTACAGATAATTACTGCACCGAATGTACAGTATTAATGAAAAATAGGGAAAGGGTGCCGCAGATGACGCGGTAAAAAGGTATTGATATGAACATAAGTGAGTATATTGATTATACGATTTTAAGACCGGATGCTACAAGGGAAGATGTCATTCGGGTGATTGAAGAGGCAAAAGAAAAACATTTTGCAACGGTCTGCGTGAATCAGTACAGGACAAGAATGTGCGTAGAGATGCTCCGGGACACCGGTGTGAAGGTATGTACGGTTGTGGGTTTCCCACTGGGGGCAGTTACCACAGAAGTGAAAGTGAATGAAACCATATGTGCGATTAAAGCAGGTTCTGATGAGATTGATATGGTTATGAATATTGGAGCGTTTAAAGACGGTGACTTTGATTATGTCAGGGCTGAAATTGATGAAATACGGAGAGTCTGCGGGCCGTATCCTTTGAAAGTTATTATTGAAACCTGTCTGTTATCAAGAGAAGAAATCATAAAAGCTTGTGAAATTGTTTTGGAAGCGAAGGCAAAATATGTGAAAACTTCTACCGGCTTCAGTACAGGCGGAGCAACCGCCGATGAAGTTATCCTTATGAAGCGTATAGTCAGGGATAAGGCAAAAATCAAGGCAGCCGGCGGTATCAAAACCATGGAGAAGGCATTGGAGATGATAGATGCCGGAGCTGAGCGTATTGGAACCAGTACACTTTTTGTCTGAGTATTATAATAATTTTACTATATGAGATTATAAATTATTTTTTATGAATTCTTTATAATTTTATTGCATTTACTGCATTTTCATTTCACAAACCCTCCATTTTATATTCACATTTTGCAGTTATACTATATGTGTAGCAAAACAAAAAGACTATAAAATGGAGGTTTTTCAATGGACATTATTCGAGAAATTGTAAAAAATATTAATGAAAGAGAATATACAAATATTAAAATAATGATTATGAATGAGAGTGACAGATACATAAGAGACTGCAGTTTTGTAAGAGAGATTATCTTTGATTCCATGGGGGAAAAATATGGTATACCTGCAGTTTTAAACAGACAATCAGCTGATAAAGATTCAGAAGATGAAAGACTGGAATTTCGTATACAAATGAACCGGTATGATTCCAGTGAACTGTATTTATATGTTAAAGCAATAAATGGATCTATCGTAAATGAAAAAAAGACAAAATTGACAAAAACAGAAGTAAGTCATATACTGGAGAAAGATTATAAATGGATGGCAGATACGGATAACGCTGTTGTGAATCAGCTGGCCATGCAGATGAAGTATAATTATTGTTATCCTATGGTAATTCGGGAATATTTTCAGGAAAATTTTTATAATATATACCGTAAGGAACTTCTGACTTTGGAATCTATGGAATTATACCTTGAAAATGATGTTCAGGATTTTTTTAATGACAATCTGTCACCAATGAGAGAAATGGATTATAATAATATTAAGTTATATTATCAAAAAAAGATTACAATGCCTGCGATTGGGTTTGCCGGCAGTATGAAATAGAGAACGAAAGGATAAGTTATGAAAAGATTTAAGCAGATTATGGCAGTGACGGCAGTCATAATAATTCTGGGACTTTATCTGACAACGCTGGTTCTTGCCATACTGGGAAACTCTGTTTCTCATTCCCTGTTTATGGCATCTCTGTATGCCACGGTTATTGTTCCCGCTTTGTTATATGTTTTTTTATGGGTTGCAAAATTGCTGAGGGGAGAAGATACAACAAAATAACTAATTTTTTGTTGTATTTATATTGACAAATCAGTTGGATGTTGTATAATGATGACAGTTTAATATTTTAATTAATTAAACCGTTGATGTGGAGATAAAAACATGAAATGCGCTTACAGAGAGTCTGGATGGTGGAAACAGACAGAGATGCAGCTTGTTAAATGGACCACGGAGGGCATAGGGAACGGCGCAAGCCAAGTATTCTATGACGTAAGACACACGTTAGTTGTCAGGAATATGTTGGTATTCTGTAAAGCGCATGGATATTTGATTTATTATTGGATATCCGTGAATCAAGGTGGCACCGCGGATAAATGATTCGTCCTTGGCAGAGGTAAACTCTGTCAGGGATTTTTTTGTGTCTTATGTATATGGTTGAAAGAATGAAAAAGAAAGGAAAGGTGCGGCTGTCATAGTATATTTTCAATCGTAGCTGGAGAAACGGCAGCCGGCACAGGTAGAAATTATGTATACTCCTGTTTATGAAGAAGCATTGCAGTTTGCGGAATCAGGAAAATATAAAGTGATTCCGATTAAGAAAGAAATCTATTCCGATATGCGGACTCCTATAGAGGTTCTTCGGAAATTAAAAAAATTCAGTGGACACTGTTATCTGCTGGAAAGCGCAGAGGATAATAAAAAGTGGGGACGATATACGTTTCTGGGATTTCGGCCTGTGTTAGATTTAACATGCGTCAATGGAAAAATGACTATAAAAAGGAAGACTTCGGATTCCGAAGCGGAAGATGAAGTTCAGAATATATTGACAAAGCATCCGGGCCGTTATATTCAACAGATTATTGATGAAAACAAAAGTCCGAAACTGGAAGGATTTCCACCTTTTACAGGAGGACTGGTAGGATATTTTTCATATGATTATATTAAATATAGCGAACCCTCATTAAATCTGGATGCCGAAGACCAGGAGGAATTTAATGATGTGGATTTAATGCTGTTTAATGATGTAATTGCATTTGATAATTTCCGGCAAAAAATTATAATCATAACCAATGTTAAGACGGAAAATTTTCGGTGGGAATATGAACAAGGTATGGAGAGAATTGAAATGATTTCCCGAATCATTTCCGAGGGAGCGCTGGCAGAGATAAAACCGGCACATGTGACCTCAGAATTCCGAAAGTTATTTGATAAAACGGAATTCTGCGAAATGGTAGAAAGGGCAAAACATTATATTACGGAAGGTGATATTTTTCAGGTGGTATTATCCAACCGGTTAGAAGCTGATTTTGAAGGAAGTCTGCTTGATGTGTACCGGGTACTGCGGACATTAAATCCATCACCTTATATGTTTTATTTTACCGGCAATGATATTGAGATTGCAGGAGCATCGCCGGAAACACTGGTGAAACTTCAGGATGGAACGCTGCATACATTTCCGCTGGCAGGCACAAGAAAGAGGGGAGAGACGGAGAAAGAGGATAAAAGGCTGGAAGAAGAACTGTTGTCCGATGAAAAAGAGCGGGCAGAACATAATATGCTTGTGGATTTGGGCAGGAACGATTTAGGGAAAATCAGCCGTTTCGGAAGCGTGGAAGTGGAAAAATATATGTCAGTGGAGCGGTATTCTCATGTTATGCATATTGGTTCCACGGTGAAAGGTGAAATCCGGGATGATAAAAGCGCTGTTCATGCAATCGATGCCGTACTTCCGGCTGGAACCCTGTCTGGTGCGCCAAAAATCCGGGCCTGTGAAATAATTAATGAACTGGAAAACAATAAACGGGGAATTTATGGAGGCGCCATTGGATATCTGGATTTTACCGGAAATCTGGATGTTTGTATTGCCATTCGGATTGCATTTAAGAAAAACGGCAGAGTATTTGTTCGCTCTGGTGCAGGAATTGTGGCGGACAGCGTACCGGAAAATGAATTTGAGGAATGCATCAATAAAGCAAAGGCAGTAATGAAAGCAATAGAGACAGCTGAAGGAGGTATTGAGTAATGATATTGTTAATCGATAATTATGACAGTTTTTCTTATAACCTGTATCAGTTGGTGGGCGCAATTGAACCGGATATAAAGGTTATCCGTAATGATGAATATACAATAGAAGAAATTCAGGCATTCCATCCGGAACGGATTATTTTATCGCCGGGACCAGGAAGACCTGGAGATGCAGGAGTCTGTATCGAAGCTGTAAAAGCTTTAGGAAAGGAAGTTCCGGTTCTGGGTGTGTGTCTGGGTCATCAGTCGATTTGTGAAGCTTTTGGAGGTACAGTCTCTTATGCAAAAAAGCTGATGCATGGAAAAATGTCTATGGTTAAAGCAGACAACAAATGTAAATTATTCTATGGCATGGCTTCCGAGATTCCAGTGGCACGATATCATTCTCTTGCAGCTGTGGAAGATACCATTCCGGAAGAATTGCGGATAACGGCGGTAGCGGAGGATGGAGAAATAATGGCGGTAGAGCACAGGGAATATGAGATATACGGTGTTCAGTTTCATCCGGAATCTATACTGACACCGGATGGAAAAAAGATGATAGAAAATTTTATTGCAATCCGTTGAAACTTCCGGTCTGGGGCTACGGGTTTTGCAATCACCTAAGTATATAATATTATGAAAAGGAGAGAATCGTTATGATTAAAGAAGCAATTTTAAAGTTAACGAATAAACAGGATTTGACCTATGAAGAAGCAGAACAGGTAATGGATGAGATTATGAGCGGGGAGGCTTCAGAGGTACAGAAAAGTGCGTATCTGTCCGTTCTGATGATGAAGGGCGAGACCATTGATGAAATCTCGGCTTCAGCCGTAGGCATGAGAAAGCATGCTACTCCGCTACAACATAAAATGGATGTTTTGGAAATCGTTGGTACCGGAGGGGATAAATCAAATTCATTTAATATATCTACGACAGCCTCTCTTGTGATTTCGGCTGCTGGTATACCGGTTGCGAAACACGGCAATCGGGCAGCTTCCAGCAAAAGCGGTGCAGCGGATGTTTTAGAAGCTTTGGGAGTAAATATATCCACTTCGGTAGAAAACAGTCAGAGGATGCTGGAGGAAATCGGAATTTGTTTCCTGTTCGCACAGAAATATCACAGCGCCATGAAGTATGTGGGGGCGGTTCGAAAGGAACTGGGAATCCGGACCATATTTAATATTCTGGGACCGTTGGCAAATCCGGCAAATGCCAATATGCAGGTAATGGGAGTTTATGATGAAAAGCTGGTAGAGCCTATGGCCAGAGTACTGGCAAAACTGGGGGTCAGGAACTGTATGGTGGTTTACGGACAGGATGGTCTGGATGAAATTTCGGTCAGTGCACCGACTTCCGTATGTGAATATCGGAACGGAATATTTCAATCGTATATAATAGAGCCTGAAAAACTGGGTATTCCCAGATATCACAAAGAAGAGATAGCCGGCGGAACACCAGAAGAAAATGCGGCTATTACCAGAGAAATTTTAAATGGCGGAGAGGGAGCAAAGACGGATGCGGTAATATTGAATGCGGCGGCGGGAATCTATGTGGCAAGGCCGGATATCACACTGGCAGAGGCAGCCGGAAGGGCAAGAGAGGTTGTAATGTCAGGAATGGCATTGGAAAAACTGAACCGATTTGTGGCGATGTCAAATCAGGGATAAAAGCTGAAAAAATTGTGATTGAAAGCAAATTGAAAATAGTTCAACTTGAAAAATTTCCCCATATGATATATAATTATTCCTCGAAATACTATTTGATTGCCCAAACCGGCAATTTGCTAAAATGGAGGTTAACATGGAAGAACAGAGAGAACTGACTTTATTAGAGACCTGGAGAGGAATTGCATATTCATCTGAGAAGAGTCAGCAGGACAGTAACAGATTCTGGGCTCATTATTTTACGCTGGAACAGGGAATATATGAGAAGATTCTCGCAAATCCTGATGAAGTAGTTACAGGAACAGTGAAGGAACTGGCTGAAAAGTACGGCGTCGAGCTGTTAATTATGGTAGGGTTCCTGGATGGAATCAATGAAAGTCTGAAACAGGAAAATCCAATCGAGGAGATGACAGAGGACACTGTTGTTAATCTTGGTTATGATAAAGAAATATTATATAAGAACATGGTAGAGTGTAAGGCTGACTGGTTATATAATCTGGAAGCATGGAATGATTTGATTCCAGAGGAAAGAAGAAAAGAGTTATATAAAGAGCAGAAGTCTTCACATACCGTAGTAAAAGGAGCGAAAATAGGCCGCAACGACCCATGTCCGTGTGGCAGCGGTAAGAAATATAAGCATTGCTGCGGAAGATAAATATAATAGTGAATGTTTGACAGCCGGGAATTCTCCCGGCTGTTTTTATAACACTGGAACAAGGAATACCAGGAATATTTTATTTGGTATGTTCCCGAAGTCTCTGTCTGGTTTCCAGTTTGTTTTCTTTTGAAAATCCGATTAAAATATCCGGATATCTGCTTTTGAAATAATCAATGACGGCATCAATATCCTCTTTTGTATTCCGGGGAGAATAGATGTGTATATTCTTATGACATATGACATATAGGGAATATGTCAGGTTTGATTTAATCCAAAGCAGCCGATGCCATTTTGTATGTTCATATGCCCATATGATTTTGTTAATCGGTACGATTTCCAGATGAAAAGGTGAAAATGCAGCCAGATAATGTTTCGTCAGGGATATATTGCCTGAGTGAAGAATCACATGCTGGGATAATTCGTGGTTTACATGTACTAAACTGCGCTGACCGTTGCTGATTCTGCGGAAATTGATACATGCCGGATAAAGTCCCGGAAATATTAAATAAATAATGTTTGCAATCATAAAACTTATAATGCAAAGAAACAAAAATGCAAAAGTGATAGCCAGATAAGTATAAAAAGCCAGATTATATTCCGTTTCATCAATTACAACAGAAGAGGATACATTTTTAAGACCTTCAAAGGTCCAGCCAATATCCATGGCGAATGACTGCATAACTTCATCCAGAAGGGAATCGGCAGGAACAAGTCTGGCGGTTATGGTATAATTGGTTAGTGTGGGCGGTATTTCGCCCATTTCGGATGTATCAATCAGAATAAAGGTGCAGGAATTATTCACCAGACTGTAATAATAGGAGCCGTAGATTTTTCCGTGGCGAATACAATCATATCCGCTATAATTGATATTGTTCAGGGTTATTTCCACATATTCGCTGCCGGAATCATAAACGGTCGCCGCCGAATTGGCATAGGTCAGATTTCTTGGATAAAAAACATCAGAAAAAGGTATATTCAGCACGAGAATGATTATAAGTGTCAAAGGTATGAGAGATATACTGAATAATCTTAAACTGATGTGTCTGATATGGGTATATATATAATCTCTTTTCAAAGCAGTCTCCATTCCGCCGGAATGATTAACGGTTATCATAACGGCGCTGTTCAAGATAAAAGTCACTGTACTAGATTATAAAATATCTGCCGGGAATAATCAAGGTTGCTTTTAGCTAAAAAATAAGTTATATTAATATGCAGACACTTGTAAATGGGACAGGAAAGATGGAGGAAAAATGGAAGCATATTCGGAATTTGCAGGCGTATATGATATGTTTATGGACAATATTCCATACCGGGAATGGGGAGAGTATCTCATTGCTTTGTTAAATGAATATGGTATCCGCGACGGATTGCTGCTGGACCTGGGATGCGGTACCGGAACCATGACGGAACTGCTGGCTGAAGCCGGTTATGATATGATAGGTATAGATAATGCAGATGAAATGCTGAATATTGCCGTTTCCAAAAGAGAGCAGTCAGGATATGATATATTGTATCTGAATCAGGACATGAGGGAATTTGAATTGTACGGAACCGTACGGGCCATTATAAGTATTTGTGATTCCATCAATTATATAACAGAGGAAGAAGACTTATTACAGGTTTTTCAACTGGTAAATAACTATCTGGATATGGGGGGACTGTTTATTTTTGATTTAAATACCGAGTATAAATACAGACAGATTGGGGATGCCACCATAGCGGAAAATCGTGAGGAAGGAAGCTTTATCTGGGAAAATAATTATTATGAAGAAGAAATGATAAATGAGTACGATTTGACATTATTTATCCGGGGAGAGGACGGACGCTATGACAGATATATGGAAAACCATCTGCAACGGGCATATTCTCTGAACCGGGTGATAGAATTAATAGAGAAAGCCGGACTTAAATTTGTGACGGCTTACGATGCATTTACCCATGAGCAGGTAAAAGCAGAGAGTGAACGTATATACGTGATAGCACGGGAATATCAGAAGGAGGAACAGGATTCATGAAAGATTATATTATCCGGGCAACGGCAGCGGACAGTCAGATCCGGGCATTTGCCATTACATCCAGAGAATTGACGGAACATGCCAGACAGGTGCATAATACCAGTCCGGTGGCGACTGCAGCATTAGGAAGGCTGCTGACCGGAGCTGCCATGATGGGCAGTATGATGAAGGGAGAGGACAACCTTCTGACAATCACCATGAAGGGGGATGGTCCGATTCAGGGATTAACGGTTACGGCGGATTCCCATGCAAATGTAAAGGGTTATCCGGGAAATCCTAATGTAATCATACCACCAAACTATCTGGGCAAACTGGATGTAGGCGCCGCCATCGGATATGGAACCATGACAGTCATTAAAGATCTGGGAATGAAAGAACCCTATTCCAGCCAGGTAGCTCTTACCACCAGTGAGGTGGCGGAAGACCTGACTTACTATTTTGCCTCCTCAGAGCAGGTACCATCGGCCGTGGCCCTGGGAGTACTAATGGAGAGGGATAATACGGTAAAACAGGCAGGTGGTTTTATTATTCAGCTTATGCCATTTGCAGATGAATCCATTGTACGGAGACTGGAGGAAAAAGTATCGGAAATAACTTCGGTCACTCAGATGCTGGAACAGGGAATGACGCCGGAGGATATTCTGAATGAAGTATTGGGAGAGTTGGGAGTTGAAATACTGGACAGGATTCCGACGCAGTTTAACTGTAACTGCTCGAAACAAAGAGTGGAGAAGGTCTTGATTAGTGTGGGCAAACAGGAACTGAAAAATATGATAAATGATGGAAAAGAAATCGAAGTAAATTGCCATTTTTGTAATACAAATTATAAGTTTAATGTGGAAGAACTGAAGGAATTAACAAAAAAAGCTATCCGGTAGAGGATAGCTTTTTTGTAATCATTTCTGTTAAATAATATAGCTCATTCAAAATAAAAAACCGAAATTTATATATATTGAAAAAGGCACACCATTTACTTACTGATTATAATTTTGTAACGTTTGTAGCCTGAGGACCTTTTGCTCCGTTTACTACTTCGAATTCAACAGCAGCGCCTTCTTCCAGAGACTTGAAGCCGTCCATGTTAAGTCCTGAGTAGTGTACGAATACATCATTTCCCTGCTCATCAGAAATGAATCCGTAACCCTTCTGGTTATTGAACCATTTTACTGTACCTTTGTTCATTGTGATACCTCCAAAAAAAATTAAAAATTGGTAAGCGAAATGCTACCTCAATAAGCATATCATAACTATAATCATTAGTCAAATCATTTTTTTGTCAATATGTAAAATAAATCATTTATTTTTTGTTTTATTTTGATAAATTTCAACAAAAGGCAGTTGGGAATGTAGATGCTTGCAATCAATATGAAAAAATGATAGTATAATAGAATAATGATTTAGCAATTTAAAGTGTAATAGACAGACGGAGGATTGGTGTGAAGAAATATTTATTAGATATGCATACCCATACAGTAGCCAGCGGACATGCATATAATACGATTAATGAAATGGCGCATGCGGCAGCCAGAGCAGGTCTGGAACTGTTGGGAATTACGGAACATTCCCGGACAATGCCAGGGACATGCCACGAGTTTTATTTTCAGAATCTGAAAAATGCCTGCAGAAGCGTAGAAGGTGTGGAATTGTGTCTGGGTGTAGAATTAAATATTATCAGCTATAACGGTGAAGTGGATATGGAGGAAAGTCTTTTAAGGGAAATGGATGTGGTGATTGCCAGTATCCACAATAATATAGGATATACTTCCGGAAGCGAGGCGGAAAATACAAATGCCATAGTAAAAGCCATTAAAAATCCGCTGGTTAATATTATCGGTCATCCAGATGACAGCCGGGTTCCGTTGAATTATGAAGAAATCGTAGCGGCATCCAGAGAATATGGAACGCTGCTGGAAATCAACAATTCATCTCTGACCCCTGGCAGTTTCCGCACGGATCCGGAAAAGAACGACATAAAAATATTAGAACTATGTAAACAATATCATGTTCCTGTGATTATTGGCAGTGATGCCCATGCTGAAGATAAGGTGGGCTGTTATCAATATGCGATGAAGCTGATAGATCAGACAGGATTTCCGGAGGAACTGCTTATGAATTATTTCCCGGAGCGTTTAAAAGAATACATTAATAAATATAAAATGAGGTAAGGTATGACGGATAAAATCAGAAATGAAGAGATGAATCATTTATTTGAAGCAGTACTTACATTACAAAACGAAGAAGAATGTTTTAAGTTTTTTATGGATGTCTGTACTATCAATGAGCTGCAGTCCATGGCCCAGAGATATGAAGTTGCAAAGATGCTGAGCGAGAAAAAAACATATTGTGAAATAGCCAGAGCAACAGGGGCCTCTACAGCCACTATCAGCAGGGTTAACCGTTCTCTGAACTATGGCAGCGATGGTTATGATATGGTGCTTGAAAGATTAAATCAAAAAAAAGATGACTGATTCCGGTGAAATCGGTCATCTTTCTATTATTTTGTATTTTTGTTTTTTTCTTTGTCACCGGACTTTTCCCTGGATTTTTCTTTGGACTTCTCTTTATTTTTTTCATGGAGAGGCGATGACTGTTGTTCAGAGCTTAATGAATCCACAATAGTTTCAATCATCTGTTTTTTTACATAGACATCAAAACTCAAGGATACTATCAATGAAAATAGCTGAAGGAAGTCTTTGTCTTTCTCCGGAACATCGGTAAAAGTGGATTTGGATTCATCGATGCTCTTCTGGATGTCCTGCCGGATATCTGACAAATGCTCTTTTACAGAATCGCATACCGCATTATAGATTTCTTCCAGGGAAATAGTTTTCGAATCCTTAAAATATTTATCCGAAATGGGTCCTAAAATGGTTTTAATATCATTAATGGATAATATATTTTTAAAATAATAAATAAAAATCAACATAATAATATGCTGTTTGGAATATCTCTTTTTCTCTGGTGAAGGGAGCAGTTCATTTTTTGCATAATTGTTAATCATGGTTTTCGTCAGGATTTTATCGTCATCAAAGCGTTTTCTGCATTTTAAATGAGTATCCATAAAAGTAGTTACCTGATCCATATATAAATCAATAGAAGGAATGTCTGCTTCTTTGATTAATTCCAGTTTTGATATGACTTCCGCCAATAGTTTTTCAGAATCTGTCATTTAAAAGTCGTTCCTTTCCTGTAGTCTTACAGGCAATATATTTTTCTATTGCTTATCCATACTATTATATAGTACGAAAAACCAGATGACAAGAGGGAAATGTCACAAAGTTTAAAAAATGCACATTAGTAAAGAGTATAGTTTAAAAATAAGTCGTGACAATTATGGTTAAATATTGTATAATCAGTACAAAAGTTGGAAGACAGAAATTACAATGTTTATCTGGCAGAAAAATTGATTAGGAGGAGTTTTGAAATGGGTATTATTTCGAGATTTAAAGACATTATGTCGGCGAACATTAATGCGTTGCTTGATAAAGCAGAGGATCCTGCAAAGATGATTGATCAGTACTTAAGGGATTTGGAAAGTGATCTTGGAAAGGTCAAGGCAGAGACAGCCGCCGTTATGGCAGAGGAAACAAGAAGCAAACGTGTGCTGGACGAATGTACTGAAGAAATAGCAAAGTATCAGAGATATGCAGAAAAGGCAGTAGCTGCCGGTAATGATTCCGATGCGAAGCAGTTCCTTGCAAAGAAAAATCAACTGCTTCAGCAGCAGGCAAGCCTGACCCAGACTTATGAAGTTGCATCGGCGAATGCGGCAAAGATGAGACAGATGCATGATAAACTGGTAAAAGATATTGCAGATTTAAATGCGCGTAAGGATTCTATTAAGGCAAAGATTGCAGTAGCCAAGACACAGGAAAAGATTAATAAAATCGGTTCCAGCGTTGCAGGCGCCAATAACACCATGTCAGCGTTTGACAGAATGGAAGCAAAGGCAAATAATATGTTAGACCGGGCAAATGCCATGTCTGAGTTAAATGAGTCGGCGGCAGATTCAGATATTGAGAATCTGGCGGCAAAATATGATTCTTCATCAGCAGAGTCACCGGAACTTGATGATGAGCTGGCAGCATTAAAGGCTCAGATGGGTATGTAATTATCAGGTGCCTGTTTCAGGCACCTTTTTTTGTATGTTAAAAAGATTATAATAACTATACATAAATATGTGGGAAAAGAAAGGAATTAATATAGCATTGCTGGCAGGTTTCTTTGGTATCAGGGCTGCCATGAACGAAAAGAAAAACAGGAATACTCTGGGCAGCAGTGAAACAGGGAGATATTTGGATTACGGCTCAGAGCCGGAAATTGATATACAAGAGACAGATTTATTTTTTGAAGAATTATTATAGTCAGATGGAGGAATGGATATGGGACTTTTCAGCAGTCAGTTTTCAAATGTAGTAGAATGGCAGGAATCAAGAGATGATATTATGTTCTGGAAATGGAACAATGACGAGATTAAGAAAGGCAGTAAGCTGATTATCCGTCAGGGACAGGATGCCATTTTTATGTATAACGGTAAAGTTGAAGGTATCTTTAAAGATCCGGGTAGTTTTGATATAGAATCTCAGATTATACCGTTTTTATCTACGTTAAAAGGATTTAAATTTGGCTTTAACAGCGGTGTAAGGGCAGAGGTGTTGTTTATCAATACCAAAGAGTTTACAATCCGCTGGGGAACAAAAACACCAATCAACATTCAGGCGCCGGGGCTTCCGGGTGGTATGCCAATTGGAGCTTTTGGTACATTTAGCTGTAAAATAGACGATTATCTGGTATTTATTGAGAAGATTGCCGGAGTAAAAAAACAGTATATGGTGGATGAGATAAAAGAACGTGTTACCTCTATGCTGAACCAGCTGCTTATGAAGTGGATTACCAGAGAGGGGAAAGATATGTTTAATCTGCAGGCAAATGCCTATGATATAGCAAAGGGTATCAAGGATGACCTGGATATGGAAATCATTAAGCTTGGGATTACTATAACTGCATTTGCCATTGAAAGCTTTAATTATCCGGAATCCGTAAAGCGGATGCAGGAAAAGGCCGCTTCCCAGAGTATGGTGGGCGATATGAACCGTTATACCCAGATGGCTATGGCAGACAGTATGAGCCGGGGAGGCTCTGGTACAAACGGTATGGCAAATATGGCCGGTCAGATGGCAGGTATGCAGGTTGGCATGATGATGGGCCAGCAGATGGTAAACTCCATGCAGGGCAATATGAATCAGGCGGCGAATCCGACAGGTACGATGCCGAATTTTTGTCCGAATTGCGGAACAAAGACAACAGGTTCTAATTTTTGTCCGAATTGCGGTACCAAACTGGCATAAATGAAAGAAAAGGAAAGTTGATACATGAGTATTTACGATACACTGAACGATATGCAGCAAAAAGCGGTATTTCATGTGAATGGTCCGCTTTTAATTCTGGCGGGGGCCGGCTCTGGCAAGACCAGAGTGCTGACTCACCGGGCAGCATATCTGATTGAAGAAAAAGGGGTAAATCCCTGGAATATTATGGCGATTACCTTTACCAACAAGGCTGCGGGAGAAATGCGGGAACGAATTGACAATATCGTAGGTTTCGGTTCCGAGAGCATATGGGTTAGTACCTTTCATTCCAGTTGTGTGAGAATGTTAAGAAGGTATATTGATAAACTGGGCTATGATACTAATTTTACCATATACGATTCCGATGATTCCAAAACGGTAATGAAGGATATCTGTAAAAAACTGAATATTGATACCAAGTATTTAAAAGAAAAGACAATTCTGGCCGCTATTTCCAATGCCAAAAATGAAATGACTTCTCCCGAACAGTATATTCTTGAACATACCGGAGATTATAGTAAAAAACGGATTGGAGAAGCCTATAAAGAATATCAGGACAGACTGAAAAAAAATAATGCACTGGATTTTGACGATTTGCTGGTGAAGACGGTGGAACTGTTTTTAAATTGTCCGGAGGTGCTGGATTATTATCAGGAACGTTTTAAATATATTATGGTAGACGAGTATCAGGATACCAATACAGTTCAGTTCCGGTTTGTCAGTCTGTTGGCGGCGAAATACGGAAATCTGTGCGTAGTGGGAGATGATGACCAGTCTATTTATAAATTCCGCGGCGCCAATATAGAGAATATCCTGAACTTTGAAAAGGTATTTCCGGATGCCATGGTTATCAAGCTGGAGCAGAATTACCGTTCGACAAAGATGATTCTGGAGGCAGCCAATGCAGTGATTGCCAACAATAAAAACCGGAAGGATAAGAAGCTTTGGACGGATAAGACCGAAGGCGGAAAGATTATATTCCGTCAGGTAGATAACGCTCTGGATGAAGCCCAGGTAATTGCTGATGAAATTGGTACTCTGGTACAAAGTGGTGATTATTCCTATAACAGCTGTGCCTGTCTGTACCGGACAAATGCACAGTCCCGTTTGATTGAGGAACGTTTTATCAGAGAAAATATACCATATAAAATATTTGGCGGTGTAAATTTCTATCAGAGAAAAGAGATTAAGGATATTATTGCTTATCTGAAAACTGTGGATAATGGTAAGGATGATGTGGCAGTAAAACGGATTATTAATGTTCCGAAGCGGGGAATCGGACTGACAACCGTGGATAAGGTACAGACCTTTGCAGATGCCAATAATATCAGTTTTTATGAGACCCTGCTGAATCAGAATGCCATGGATATTCTGGGCCGGTCTGCTTCCAAAGTGAAACCGTTTGTGGATTTTATCCAGAGAATGAGGGCAGAAGCGGAATATGTCAGTCTGACGGAACTGGTAGATAAAATTCTGGAGGAAACCGGATATCTGCAGGAACTGATAACAGAAAATACGGATGAATCCAAGGCAAGAATTGAGAACATAGACGAATTTATAACAAAGGTGGCAGATTATGTGAATCGGGAAGATGAACCGACGCTGAATGGTTTTCTGGAAGAGGTGGCGCTGGTATCCGATATTGATTCGCTGGATGAAAACAGTGATTATGTGGCGCTGATGACGATTCACAGTGCAAAGGGTCTGGAGTTCCCAAAGGTATTTTTATGCGGTATGGAGGATGGATTGTTTCCAAGTTATATGTCCATTATGTCAGACGATAAAACGGAAGTGGAAGAGGAACGTCGCCTGTGCTATGTTGCCATAACAAGGGCCATGGAAAGTCTGACCATTACCAGTGCAAAGATGCGTATGGTCCGGGGAGAAACACAGTATAACAAGATGTCCCGCTTTGTTCAGGAAATTCCCCGGTTGCTGATGGATGCCAATGTATCTGCAGAAAAGATGGCTTCCAGACAGGGAGTTATTAAACCGTCTGCTGCTTCCAATGCAAAGCCTATTTTTAATACGAAGCCGTATGAACCGAAACAATATACGGTGACCAAGGCGGGCAGCCTTGAGTATGGTGTGGGTGACCGGGTCCGTCATGTGAAATTCGGCGAGGGGCAGGTGGCAGCTATTGTGGAAGGCGGCAGAGATTATGAGGTTACCGTAGAGTTTGATAAAGCAGGACCTAAAAAAATGTTTGCATCCTTTGCTAAATTGAAAAAAGTATAGTAAAATTTAGCAAATAATGTTATACTAATGTATATGGGTGAAAAAGCATATACTATCTTAGAAAATAAACATATCCGCATCTGCGGAAGAAAGGTCGTGTAATTATGGAAAAGATTGAAAGCCTGATTAGTGCAACAAAGCTGAATGATTTTTTGAAAAGGCAGGAAAAAGCAGAAGATAAGAAGAATAAGGCGGTGTGTGTATTTGCCGTAATTGGTGCAGTTCTTGTTATAGCTGCAGTGATTTATGGTATTTACAAGTATCTGAAGCCGGATTATCTTGAAGATTTCGAGGATGATTATGAAGACGAGGATGAATTCGACGAAGATTTTTTTGAAGATGAATTCGAATGTTAATTGATATCATGGTTATCATATGAAATATTTAATACTGCCGGAAATAAAGCCCTGGTTTAGCAAAGATTTTATGTCAATTTCACAAATTTTTGCAGAACTTTCAAAGAGCTGATATTGACGGCAGTTTTTTTGAATCAAACATATTACAAGTTGGTTTTAAAATATAAATTAAACATAATAAACGACAGACAGTTGCGGTCATATGTTTTTGATTGTCTGATAAATTAAGAAAGAGAAAGGCGGAAGTGGTTATGTATGAAAAGAATTCGGTAGGAAAAGACTTGATTCTGCTACTGATTGGAGTAGCTATGTGTATTGGAGGTCTGTTTATTTTCTCCAATAATGTTACGGTATCCAGTTTCAGTATGTCCCGTGTCAGCTACTGGGGAATGTTTGGAGGAAGAAGTCTGCCTGGAGGATTGATTGTTATTCCGTTAATTCTGGGTATTGTGTTATGGATTGCGCTGCCTAAGACATTTATAGGAAAGATAGTTACGGTATTAGGAGCGTTAATCATTATTTTGGGTGTAATGTCATCAGTTACTTTAAGGTTTCGCAGTGCTTCTTTATTTGAATACATAATGATGCTTATCTTAATCTTTGGTGGCGGAGCTCTGGCTCTCAGGATTTTATTGTTGCCTGGTGGAAAAGATAAATAGAAGAGGAGTTTTCGGCGTGAAAAAAGGACAGGTTTATATAGGAACGGTTGAGGAGTTTGTATTTCCAAATAAAGGAATTATTTATTATGAAGAGAAGCCGGAGGCAGAGATGCCGCCGGCTGATACTGTGTCAACAGAGAAAATGATTTATAAGATTATTGTAAAGGATGCATTGCCTGGGGAGACCATTAGATTTCAGTTATCCAAAAAGCGTTCGGGAAAGTATGAGGGTCGTCTGTTAGAGGTTTTATCCAAAGGAGAAATTGAAAATGCTGTTCCGGAGTGTCCGCATTTTGGAACATGTGGAGGCTGTTCCTTCCAGACCCTCAGTTATGAGAATCAATTGAAATTGAAAAGCGGTATGGTCCGGTCAATTCTGGATTCCGTTTTGGAGGAGCCGTATGAGTTTGAGGGAATTATCGGCAGTCCGCAGGAATGGGGATACAGAAATAAGATGGAGTTTTCATTTGGAGATGCCTGTAAGGGCGGAGAGTTGTCTCTTGGAATGCATAAGAAGGGAAGTTTTTATGATATTGTTACTACGGATAGCTGTAAGATTGTCCATAAGGATTATAACCTTATATTGAAGACCGTTTTGGATTATTTTAAGGAAAGAGCTGTTCCTTTTTACCATAAGATGAGTAAGGAGGGATATCTCCGTCATTTACTTCTGCGCAGGGCGGTCAAAACAGGAGAGATGACCATCAGCCTGGTGACAACCTCTTCCCTTGCCTTGGATTTATCCGATTTAACAGAATTATTATTAAGTCTGAACCTGGAGGGCAGAATAGTAGGGATTTTGCATATTTTTAATGACGGTCTGGCAGATATGGTCCGAAGTGACCGAACAGAAGTGTTGTATGGCAGTGAGTTTTTCTATGAAGAAATTTTGGGATTAAAGTTTAAGATTTCTACGTTTTCCTTTTTCCAGACAAATTCTCTGGGGGCCGAAAAGTTATATGAAAAGGTCAGAGAGTATATAGGCGAGACGAAGGACAAGCTGGTTTTTGATTTATATAGCGGTACCGGAACCATTGCCCAAATGCTGGCGGCAGTGGCAAATAAGGTTATCGGGGTTGAAATTGTGGAGGAGGCGGTAGAGGCAGCCAGAGAAAATGCAAAGCTGAATGGTCTGGAGAATTGTGAGTTTATTGCCGGAGATGTGCTGAAGGTAATCGACGGGATTGAGGAAAAACCGGATCTAATTGTACTGGACCCGCCGAGAGACGGGATTCATCCGAAGGCGCTGGAGAAGATTATAAATTATGGGGTGGAGAAGATAGTATATATTTCCTGTAAGCCGACGAGTCTGGCCAGGGATTTGGAGGTGCTGACGAAACGTGGGTATGAGGTGGTGAAGGGGTGCGCGGTGGATATGTTTCCGGGGAGTTATCATGTTGAAAGTATCGTGTTGCTTTCCAAACTTCATGCAAAACAGAATATAGAAGTGGAATTAGAAATGAGTGAAATGGATTTGACAGCGGCGGAGAGTAAGGCGACTTATGAGGAGATTAAGGAGTATGTACTGGAGAATACGGGATTGAAGGTAAGCAATTTGTATATCGCGCAGATAAAACAGAAATGCGGGATTAAGGAAAGAGAAAACTATAACAAACCCAAAAGTGATAGTTTAAAAAAACTAATTTGCCCTGCTGAAAAAGAGGAAGCAATAAAGGATGCATTTAAATATTTTAAGATGATTTAGTGGGACAAAAAGATTTCAAATAATAGAGGTGTTGGCTATGGCTAATATTGAAACTATCAAACAAAAAATACTGCAACTGGATGCAGGATCATTTCAAAATCTTTGTGATTCTTATTTATATAAAATAGGCTATCCGAGTATAGTATCTCTTGGTGGAGAAGCAGGTACACGAAAGACCACTTTAGGTACACCTGATACTTATTTTATTGCATCAAATGGAAAGTATATTTTTGTGGAATATACAACTCAAAAGACAAATTTATTTACAAAAATTAAGGATGATCTTGTAAAATGTCTTGATACATCAAAGACAGGCATTACACATGACAAAATATCTGAAATTATTTATTGCCATACTTCATCAAATCTTACTCCTTTTCAAGATAGTGAAGTAAAAGATATATGTGAAGATATAGGGATTAAGCTTACAGTTATTGGGATTGATAAGCTTGCAGAAGATATATATCTTTTTCATCATAATCTTTCACGTGATTTTTTGGGAATATCAATAAGTACGGACCAAATTCAATCATATGATGATTTTATTAATACTTACAACTCAAATAGAATGGCTGCTCCAATTGATACTAAATTTTTATTCAGAGAAAAAGAATTTAAAGATATTGACAATGCTTATCTGAAGGCGGATGTTGTTATACTCAGTGGTTCAGCAGGCACGGGAAAAACCCGTTTAGCTTTGCATTATGTAAAAAATCACCCAGATATTAAGAATGAAAAGGTCTACTGTATTCACAGTAATGCATTACCAATATATGAGGATTTGAAACTTTTTATAGACACACCTGGAAACTATTTCCTTTTTATTGATGATGCAAATCAGTTGTCGGGACTGCAGCATATTATTCGTTATGTTAGTATGAAACCAGAGGGGTACAATATAAAAATACTTATTACAGTGAGGGATTATGCACTTCAAAAAGTAATAAATGATGTTCGAGAAATCACTTTGTATGAAATTGTAAATATAAATGTATTTTCAGATCACGAGATTAAGGAATTGCTTGAAACTTCATTGGGCATTTCAAATCAAGACTATCAAGAACGAATTATAAGAATTGCAGAAGGAAATGCCCGTATAGCTATACTTGCAGGGAAGGTGGCATGCAGTTCAAATCGTTTGAATTCTATTGATGATGTGTCACAATTATATGAAGATTATTATGGTTCTACTTTAGAAGAGAATCAATTACTTGTTAACAAGAATCTGTGTATAACTGCTGGTATAATTGCTTTTCTGGAAGCAATCCATATAGATCACATGGATACGCTTTTACCGATTTTACAGGAAAAAGGGTTAAATCGAGATAGTTTTATTGAAAATATCCGTATGCTTCACGAGCAGGAAATTGTCGATATTTGTAATGATAAAGCTGTTCATTTTTCTGAGCAATGTTTATCTAATTATTTGTTAAAATATGTTTTCTTTGATAAAAAATTACTTAGTTTATCAAGGATGATTAATGTTTGCTTTCAAAACTATAGGGAACGAACAATATCTTCTGTTAATACACTGCTCTATATATTTAGAAATGAAACTCTTTTAAAATTTGTTGAGAAAGAAATAAAATCATTATGGGATGAATTATCAACAGAAAAATCGCCAATCTTCTTTAAATTTGTAAAAGTCTTTTTTCGTATTAATCCTACGGAAACACTCATACTTTTGCAAAATAAAATTGAATCTGAAGAAAGAGTGATTTGTGAATGGAGCGATATAGATACTGAAAAAGGAAAAAACTATCAGAATGTAGAAAATGATATTATTAAAATTCTTGGTGGATTTGCAGATATGACTGATTTGCCGACAGCTTGTGATTTGTTCTTTCAATATTATCTAAAGCGACCAGATTTATTTATGGAATTTTACCATGCAGTTAATATATATTTTGGCATTCATAGGGATTCTGTGCACTATGGTTTTTACACTCAAATAACTTTTTTTGAAAAAATAAAAGAATATTCATATGACTGGAAACAAGAATTTATTGTTAGGTTCTTTTTGCAAATAGCAGAAGAATTTTTGAAATTACATTTTTCACCAGCAAAGGGAGGACGAAAAAATACATTAACCATATATCAGATTTCATTAGCTATGTCTGAAGGTGTTGAAAAATATCGAAATTTAATTTGGGAATCTTTATTTTCTTTGAGTAAAATTGAAAAGTATAAAGCAAAAGTTAGGAAACTCCTTAGTTCTTATGGTGGCATTATTGAGGATATAAGCATTCCTGTTTTACAATTTGATTTAAAATATATTAAATTAATTTTGAAGTCAAATTTTCCGCCGGATAAATTGACAAATTGTCTTTTGGTGAACAAAATTGTGCAAGTGCTTAACAATAAAAACTGTTCTTGCGAGTCATTATTTTCTGAATATTTTGAAGGAGAATACATTCAACTATATTTTCTTCTTAAAGGACCAGATTACAAAATAGAAGTTGATTACGAAGAACATGAAAAACTAAAGCAGCAATCAATTAATCAATACACTTCGAATTGTGATTTAGAAATGTTTAAGAAGCTAATCGATGTTTGCAGTGATATTTCTGAATTTGATGATCATTCATCTTGGGAGGTCGGTAAAGGATTAGGTATTGCCTTTGATGCTATTTCTGATAAAAAGGATTGCTATGTTGATGCAATTAAATATTATATAAAAAACGATACACCAAACAATTTACATCCATATCATTTAGTAGACACTCTATTTTCCTTATTATCCGATTCAGAAGTGTATGAAATTATTATTGGTGAAGAGTATAGTCAGAAAAATGCTTGGGTATATGCATATTATCATGAATTACCGCTGGAATTAATTACAGAAAGGCATCTACATGAGCTTTATGATTTTTTGAAAGATACTTCTGACAGAGATATTACTTCATCATCAATGCGTGATGTGGATTTTCTTAAGAAGTATAATGAAATAGATGAACTAGCATTAATAGAAGGCTGCAAAATTATTTTGGCAAAAAAAGAGTATTCCCCCTTTATAGTGGATATTTATTTTGGTTTGTTATTTAATTACCATCATAATACACCAAAGGAAGTGATTCAAAAATTTAGTTGTAATTTGGAATTGCTTGAAGAAATATACTGTGCTACGTTGTCATATGATAATCATCATGATTATGATGGACAATTTTTGAAGGAAATATATTTGGTTAGACCTTCTATATTGGACAAGTATATAGATTATTTATTAATTAGAAATGAGGGCTCTTTTAGAGACCATCAAGAAAGGCCTTGTGGCTTTTTTGATTTGAACGATTTTATAGAAATATATAATAAAATTTTTGAACAATTGATAAGAAATTCTCGATTTCCAAGGTTGTCGGTGTCGTATTTTTTGGAGACTTTATTATTACCAAGACAAAATAAGCAAAAACTGTTGGAAAAGCAAGATGAGTGGATCCAGCAATGCATTCGCCGGTTCTGCAATGATGAAATAAAAATGTATTGCCTATTTTCAGTTGTATCAAAATTAGAATCCAAAAGAAAAAGAGAATATATTTTGCTATTCCTTGAGAATAATCCGCTCTTTGAAGATTTTGAAAGGATACCATTAGTACCTACTTCATGGAGCTGGTCAGGTAGTGCAGTACCTATATATTCTGCTTGGATTGAGTTTCTCGAATCATTGTTACCGAGCTGTATAGGTTTAAAGTGGATAAAGCATAAAAATTATATTGAAACAAAAATCGGTTATTTAAAAGAGCAAATTGAATCGGAACAAATAGATGAAATCTTAAGAGGATAATTCATAAATATAAAAGTAGAAAGGAAATCAAATGGCGGAGAAAAACAAAGATAAATTAAACATTACAGACAGTGAAATCATCATATATCAAACGAACGACGGACAGACGAAAATAGATGTTAAATTTGAAGATGAGACTGTTTGGCTTACACAGGCACAATTATGTGAATTATACCAAACCAGTAAATCTAATATTAGCGAGCATGTCAAGCACATTTTTGAAGAGGGAGAATTGGAAGAAACTTTAGTTGTTCGGAAATTCCGAACAACTGCGGCTGATGGAAAGAACTATAACACAATTCTATAATCTTGATATGATTATTTCCCTTGGATATAGAGTAAAATCTAAAATTGCAACAAATTTTCGGCGTTGGGCAACTGAACGTTTAAAAGAGTATATGATAAAAGGTTTTACAATGGATGATGAGCGTTTGATAAACTTAGGCGGAGGAAGCTACTGGAAAGAATTATAGGACCGCATACGGGATATCCGTTCATCTGAAAAAGTGATGTACCGACAGGTACTTGACCTTTATGCTACCAGCGTAGATTACAATCCGAAAAGCAATGAATCTATAGCTTTTTTCAAAATGGTGCAAAACAAATTGCACTATGTAGCACATGGGCATACGGCAGCAGAGGTTATATATGAGCGTGCCGATGCAAGTCAGCCCTTTATGGGATTGAAGAGTTTTTCTGGTGATTTTTCTGCATTAAAAGATATAAGCATTGCAAAGAATTATCTTAATGATGAAGAATTAAAAATTTTGAATAATATTGTATCTGGATATTTTGATTTTGCAGAAATTCAAGCGATGCGCCATAATCCTATGTATATGGCAGATTACGTGGAACATCTTGATAATGTTTTAAAAAATACTGGTGAAAAAGTGTTACAGGGCGCAGGGACAATAAGTCATGCACAAACAATCGAAAAAGTAACAGAAGAATATAGAAAATATCAGGAACAGAATTTGTCACCAGTTGAAGAAGAGTATTTGGAAAGTATTAAAAATCTTCACAGCATAGTGAATAAAAGCGATAAGAATTGACAGAAAAATTGTTTTTATGCAAAAGACAAAGTGAAAGAGTTATTTGTTTGATATTAGTTTGGACAATGGCGAACACGTTGAGACTATTGTATTGATACAAAAGAAAAACTCGTAGAAGTCCTTTATTTTAGGCACTTTGCGAAGTTGGATAGGCTACAATAAACTGGACAGATTTTTTAAGGTCATATAATATAAAAGTAATATATAAATGAGCAGATCATTTTGACCGAACATAAACAAAGAAGAAAGCCAAGAAAATATACAGATGTATTTAAACAGCAGTTGGTAGATTTATACCGTGCTGGTAAACGCAGATGTGACATTTGCAGGGAATATGATATTTCCACTTCACTGTTTGACAAATTGGTAAAACAAGCCAATCATTCCAGTTCTTTTCATGAAAAAGATAACAGAGCTCCTGTGTAGGAAGAACTTATAAAACTTCGTAAAGAAAACCGGCAACTAAAAATGGAGAATGATATTTTAAAACAGGCGTTGCTAATCTTAGGACGAAAGTAAATGTGATAAAAGCAAATGCTCACAAATACTTTGTATCAGCAATGTGCCGCGTCCTGCAGGTGAACAGAAGTACTTATTTTTATGAAGCATAGCAGAAAAAAGATGAATCAGAATTGGTTTCTGATATTACAGAAATTTTCAAATGTAGCCGTATTAATTATGGTTCACGAAAAATCAAAAAAGAACTATTAGAAAAAGGAAAACAGGTGGCCCGATGGTAAGTGATTTAACATATGTAAGGGCAGGGAAAAAATGGAATTATGTATGTGTACTTATCGACCTTTTTCATAGGGAAATCATCAGATATCGTGCAGGAAAACATAAAAACGCGGAACTTGTAAAACAGGCATCTATGACAGTAGAAGGAAATCTGGATATCCATATTTTTCACACAGACAGGGGAAATGAATTCAAATCAAAACGCATTGCCGAATACATTCATCCCTTGGTTATCAACCCCCTGTGCAATATCGGGAAAATAACCTTAAAAAAGTTGTCTAAAAAGTATTGACAATCCAAGTTTAATGTTCCGGTGCTGTTTCTGGAAAATGAATATTTATAGGAGGCCTAAAAGATGTCAACAACAATAGAAGTTAATAAACAAAGTGTAGAAGCACTTTTGGGAAGTGGTAAAACAAAGCCATTTGTTATCCCGGAATATCAGCGTCCTTATGCGTGGACGGATGAACAGGTAGAAACACTCTTTGAAGATTTATGGGATTTTACAGCTACCAGTGGTGGCACAGAGCGTGAGGGTTCGTACTTCCTTGGAAGTGTCGTATCATATGAAAATGAAGAGGGCGAACAGGAAATTATCGACGGACAGCAACGTATTACATCACTGTTTTTGTTATTACGGGCCATTTACACAAGACTGGTTGCAACTCCTGTATCTGAGAGAACTGCAGAGGCAAATAACTTTATAGGAAAAATTGAGCCGGCTATTTGGAGAACTAATAAGCTTACAGGTACAGTTGATTATAAGAACATTCTCTTGACATCACGTGTTGTGAATAATGATGGAAATGAAATTCTTCGTTCTATTTTGGAAACGGGTCATGCCGATGAGAATGCAAAGGATAACTATTCGAAGAATTATCGTTATTTCCAAGAACTCTTTGATAAGCATTCTACAGAGAATCCTTTGATGGTGTATCAGTTTATTTATGCTTTATTAAATCAGGCGATTTTGCTTCCGATTACAGCTGATACGCAAGATACAGCATTAACAATTTTCTCAACATTAAATGACAGAGGGTTGCCTTTGTCAGATGCAGATATTTTCAAAGCAAAGATTTATAATCAGCTTGCGCCGAATGATAAAAAAGAGTTTATTGAGCGATGGAAAGATTTAGATGAGCAAGCCACAGATGCTAATGAAAGTATCCAACAGCTTTTCTATTACAATATGTTTTATTACCGGGCATTGGAGCAGGATACTAAAACAACGACTCCTGGTGTGAGAAAGTATTATGCTAGTAATAAATTTGAACGTTTGTATAAGCCAGAATTGATAGATACCCTTTTTGTGATTTTGAATTTATGGAAGGTTGTTTATAAGGGTGAAGAAATCGAGAATGAAGCTTGGTCTAAAAATATGAAAATCAAGCAGGCACTTGATACATTAAGTTCGTATCCGAATGAGTTCTGGAAATACCCTGTTGTAATTTATTATGTATGTTATCGTAATGAAGAGAATTTCGAAGCGCGATTTGCTCTGTTTTTAAATAAACTTCTTATGGAATTGATGACAAAGTATCTTATGATACCAACTATCAATGCTGTAAAGCCGGATATTCTTAAACTAAATTCTGCGATTGTTGTTTCTGATGTACCTACATTTGAGTTTAGGAATATTGATATGGCACAATTAGAACCTTATATTCAAAATCCAAATCGTAACGCAGTACGTATGTTATTAAAAACATTAGCCTATGAGCAGCAAGAAGAACTTCTGCCAGCAAAATGGGAGATTGAACATATCTTCCCACAGAAGTGGCAGACAAATTATTTTCCGGATGAGTCCGATGTGACCATCAAGGAAAAGATTGAGCATATAGGCAATAAACTTCCTTTTGAGAAGAAGTTAAATATTGTTGCTGGTAATGGATACTTTGGAAAGAAAAAGAAGGAATATACAGCATCTAAAATTGCTATTACTAAAGCGCTAGGAACTTCTGATATTGTTGACTGGAATATGGATTCTATTATGAAACGAGACATTCGTGTTTCAGATGAAGTCATAGCGATACTCAATAGATGGAACAATGAGTATTTGAATATTCTTACAGAAGTGCCAGTTGATGAACCTTCTGCTGATGATTTGGCTCGTATTGAAGAATTCAAGAAAAAAGGATGGATTTAAAGGAGTTGTTTTAATGTTTGTAGATAGTATAGGAAGTGCCAAGCAGACAATACAGTTTGATAAGTAACGCACTCAGGAATTGATTGATATATTGAAAAGGGAATTAAATTTATAGGTCGATACTATATAAACAACCGCTACAAAAAAAGGATGCATTATAAAAATTGTAGTCATATAGAATGTCATTAACAATCCGGGCTCGGAGAAAGTCTATTACAAACTGCTTGAAGACATGGATGACCTCAAAAGAAATTATAGAGATTACATGATTACAGAGCCAATTAACTGTGATGAGGAACTGAAAAGACTTCTAAATGTAGATTATGAGTTCTGTACAGCTTCGTAAATGGGCCAACAATATCGTAAAAGATTACACCGACAAAGGTTGCGCTAAGCAGAGATTGCCAAGGCAAAAGCCGAGACTGAATTTGATAAATATCTATTAGAATTAAAGGAAAATGCAAAGAAATGTTATTGAAAAATACATAGATTTAAGATGTGAATTAAGGTTTTTGGCAAGCATGGACTTGTTTCCGAATTGATATGATATGTTTCCGAGAACAGGAAGCCTATCTGACATCAATTAGCAGGTATCGAGCTATGTTGAGTGTTGTGTTAATGTCACTGCTGGATAAATAGGAAAGCGGAAAAGTGCAGAAATTAAGGGATTTCCGGGAGTTGGGACAGTTTGAGAAAATTGTTCAGTTTCCCGGATTTTTTGTTTGTTGTACTGTGTGGAAACATATCCACGGCTTTTGGGGTGGAATAGTTGAGGGGACAGGATAGATAAAGGGGAGGCTGTGGATATAGGATGGTTAAGGGTGGATTGAGTTGATAGCATTGACAAAAGCATTAAATTCGTATAGATATCACATGTCCAACAAGCATTGAATTTTATACAAATTTTTGGTATAATTTGATCATGAAAAACATAAACAGGAGTTAATAATATGTCCAAAGAAAAACGGTTATCTGATGATGTGGCTGATTCGATTTTATCCATGATTACTATAGAAAAAATATTTAAAGCGGGTGATAAACTTCCAAATGAAAATAAATTATCTGAAGAACTTGGAGTCAGTCGGACAACATTAAGGGAAGCTATAAGAATTTTAGTGGCGAGAAATGTTCTTGAAATTCAAAGAGGGAGAGGAACTTTTGTTAAAGAAAATTTTGAGGAAAACACTTTGGATGAGTTGTCTGCTTTGTCTGCTGTTAAGATGAATGCTGATGATTTATATGAGATGCGTCTGATTTTTGAGCCGGAAGCTGCCTATTATGCTACCATGCGTGCCTCTGAAAGTGAACTGCAGAGAATAATATCAATTGGTGAAAACATAGAGCAGCTCATATTGGATGGCAAAGACAGGACTCTTGAAGAACAGGCTTTTCACCGGTCCATTGCCAAGGCGACCCACAACGATTTTATGAACAGGCTGATGCCGGTGATACAAGAGGCAATTGATAAAGGCGTGACACTCTCAAAAAAAAAGAAGGCTGCCTCAGAAGACACTATTGTAGATCATAGAATACTTATGGATTTTATGAAAAACAGAAATGCAGAAGGTGCAAGAAATGCTATGCGGATTCATATTTTACACGCAATAGATAAACTGGAATTAAAAAAAGATTAAATAAAATTTGTAAATTTATAATGTAAAACCTTTAAAGACGGTATAGTCGGTTATGGCTATGCCGTTTTTTCTGCTTTTCAGCTGATAATAAAATGTAAATAGAGCAGACAACAATGTTGACATCAGACAACTATTGAGTTATAATAGGGGAACATTAAATCGAGGAGGCAATGGATATGCGAAGCGATAAGATAAAACAAGGAATATCGGCGGCGCCCCAAAGGGCCTTGCTTCATGCACTAGGCGTGACTGAAAAGGAAATGGGCAAACCTTTTATAGGTATTGTAAGTTCTTATAATGAAATCGTGCCAGGGCATATGAATATTGATAAAATTACCGAAGCTGTTAAACAGGGAGTTTCACAGGCCGGCGGAGTGCCGTTTGTGTTTCCTGCTATTGCGGTATGTGACGGCATTGCAATGGGACATGAAGGTATGAAGTTTTCATTAGTTACAAGGGAGCTGATTGCCGATTCCACTGAGGCAATGGCAATGGCACACCCTTTTGACGGGTTGGTGTTTATTCCTAATTGTGATAAGAATGTTCCCGGTTTGCTGATGGCGGCTGCAAGACTGAATGTGCCTTCCATATTTATTAGTGGCGGCGCAATGCTGGCTGGGGATTTTGAAGGCAAAAAGATCAGCTACTCAAATATTTCTGAAGCTGTAAGCGAATATAAAAGTGGAAAAATCGATGCAGACACCCTGCGTATGTATGAGAATTCTGCTTGTCCGACTTGTGGTTCCTGTTCGGGAATGTTTACAGCAAACAGTATGAACTGCCTTACAGAAGTTCTTGGAATGGCGCTTAGTGGAAACGGCACAATTCCGGCTGTTTATTCTGAACGGCTTCGCCTGGCAAAAGAAACGGGTATGCAGATTATGGAATTGGTTAAAAAGAGTATAAAGCCAAAGGATATTATGACCAAGGAGGCATTTGAAAATGCACTTACAATTGATATGGCATTAGGGGGGTCAACAAACAGTCTGCTTCATTTGCCTGCAGTGGCACATGAATGTGATTTGTGTTTGGATTTAGAAACAGCGAACGATATTTCAGCAAAAACACCTAATATCTGCCATCTTGTTCCATCGGGAGAGTATTATATTGAACAATTGCATAAAGCTGGAGGAATTGCTGCTGTAATGAATGAAATCAGCAAGGCAGACCTGCTGAATACAGATTGTATTACCTGTAATGGCAAAACTTTAGGAGAGAATATATGCGGAAAAGTGGTTAAAGACTATACAATAATCAGGAGTATAGAAAATCCTTACAGCAAACAGGGCGGAATTGCTGTACTGAAAGGTAATCTGGCTCCGGAAGGATGTGTGGTTAAACGTGCAGCCGTTGCAGAAAATATGATGAAGCATAGTGGAAAGGCTAAAGTGTTCAATGGAGAAGAAGCAGCATTAAATGCGATTTATTCAGGAGAAATACAGGCAGGAGATGTTGTTGTAATCAGATATGAAGGGCCAAAAGGTGGACCAGGTATGCGCGAGATGCTAAATCCGACATCAGCTATTATGGGAAGCGGTTTAGGAGACAGCGTAGCGCTTATTACAGATGGAAGGTTTTCAGGCGCTACCCGCGGAGCGGCAATAGGCCATGTATCTCCAGAAGCAGCTGTTGGAGGAAACATAGCTTTGATTCAGGATGGCGACATGATAGAAATCGATATACTGGCAAATACAATAAATATTTTAGTTTCAGATGAAGAACTGATAAATAGAAAAAAGGATTTGATTCCTTTTGAAATAAAGGTAAAAAAAGGTTATTTAGCGAGGTATTCGAGAATGGTTACATCAGGATGCAATGGTGCGGTTTTGGAATGATTTTATTGGAACAGGTTGGTATGGCAGTGTAAAGCCATGTGGGAAAAATATACGGCAGTATTGGTAATAATTAACCTTTCGGGTCATAGGTTTCACACTGCCGGTCTTTACGGAGGAAACAAAAAAATGAATGTAGAAAAACAATTTAATTTGATTGCGGAAGAATATGATCGTAATCGTAAAAAATTTATTCCCTGTTTTGAAGATTTTTATAAAAATACAACAGAATTTATCGTTTCAAATATAAATGAGCCCAAAAACATTGTAGATTTGGGTGCGGGAACAGGATTATTAACGTATTTCTGGTATCAGCTGTGTCCGAATTCTGAGTATATGCTTGTAGATGTTGCTGAGGATATGTTGAATATTGCACAAAGAAGATTTAATAAGAGCAGAAATATATCCTATCAGATTGAAAATTATATGAATAAACTGCCGGATACTGTTTTTGACACAGTAATATCTGCTTTATCGATTCATCATTTGGAAGACAAGGATAAATCAAAATTGTTTTCAAGAATATACGAAAGACTTCCCAAAGGCGGTTTCTTTATTAATTATGATCAGTTTAGTGCGGGACAGGAGAAAATGAACCGCTGGTTTGATTCCTTTTGGGAAAGCCGGTTAGCAGACAGTGGATTAACAAATGTAGATATAGAGTTATGGAAAGAACGCAGAAAATTAGACAGAGAATGTTCGGTTGAACAAGAAATGGATATGCTGAAAAATAGTAAATTTAGAATTGTTCAATGTGTATATTCTTATCAAAAGTTTTCTGTGATTGTATCAATAAAGTAGAGAGTTTAATTGTTGAATGTCTGGTTATTAAGGTTGCCTGGGAGATGATTGATATGAAAAAATTGATGCTACTTTCTTTGGAAGATTCAGAGCAAAAGATATACAATACAATTATGAATATAATGACTAAAGCGGGAATCATCATAAATGAAGAAACAAATAAATAATATGAAACCATATAAATTGGCGATTTATTCATTTTTCCTAGACAGCATAAGGTTTTAAAACGGGGGATGGGTAATTAGTCTGACAAATATTGAATTGTTTTATAATGGAGTGACTGAGGGAAAAGGCGGCGTTGGCGTGAAGCTGATGCCGTCTTTCATATATTAGTATCGGTTATGGAAATATTTGCAGGAAACTGATATAATTATTAAAACACGAAGAGGTGATAATAATGAGAGGAAAAACAATTCGACAATTTTTAATTGATGGAGAAGCAGATGGCAGATGGGCAAGTGAACTTTCTAATTGGACAGGAAAGGCATATAAAATACCTCGAACTTATGTTAATCGTTGTTCAGATAGGGATGATATAGAGAATACAGGTGTATATTTTCTTTTTGGCCGTAATGACGAAACAGATGTCGAGCAAGTTTATATAGGGGAAGCTGAAAATATATTAAGCAGATTAAAGCAGCATATTTCTGGAAAAGATTTTTGGACAGAATGTATTGCATTTATCAGCAAAGATAATAATTTAAATAAAGCACATATAAAATATCTTGAAAATCATCTTTACATTTTGGCGAAAGAAACTAAAAGATATGAGTTAGTAAATAGTAATATACCAGCAGAAGTATCTATTTCAGAAATGGATCGTGCTGAAATGGATGAGTTTATTGACAATATGCGTTTGATTTTGGGAGTATTAGGGCACAAAATTTTGGAACCATCGATAAAGAGTAAAAATGATGAGAAAGAAAACTTTTATATTTTACAGGATCGTTCTGGAATTAAGGCGAGTGGTAAACTAATTTCAGAAGGCTTTGCAGTGTTAAAAGGTTCTAAAGTTGCTGATAATGTGGCATCATCCTTATCAAGGTCAGTTGTTGATAAGCGGCAAGTATTGTTCGATAAAGGTGTTATTGATAAGAATTTTACTTTTACTCAGGATTGGGCATTTACGAGTCCTTCGCTTGCAGCTGCCATAGTTGTAGGATATAGTATTAATGGCAGGAATGCTTGGAAAAATAAAAAAGGGATATCTCTAAAAGAAATAGAAGAAAAATGAAAAGTGGTATGTGGAAAGAATTAAATCGTTTTGTGATGACGCCAACGAAGTGGATTACACAGATGAATGGAACCGCATTACAGATCTGCTTCCACTTGAATATACTGTCAGACATATATTTAACGGATGGCAATAAAGAAAAGAGTATGATTCTTTCGGGGAAGCAGTCTTATAATAGGAAAAGAGTTGATATTTATACATCAAGTTTCATTCTAAAACTATCCGTTGAATGATTCAGCTTTTTATATATGTCTTTAATATTTTTATTATAATTTACAAGTTGCAAATTATTTGAAACCGTATGATATAAATGTCAGAAGAAAGGAGCAACGTTATGCAATATGGGATGCCTACTTTAATCGAAAATAAATCTCTTACAGAAAACATAAATCTCTGTAAAGAGCTTGGATTAAACTTCATAGAACTAAATATGAACTTTCCGGAGTATCAGTTGAATAAACTGGAAAACACGGAGTTTTTTCTTGATGCTGCAAATACAGCGGGTATTTATTATACGATACATCTTGATGAAAATTTGAATATTGCTGATTTCAATGAGCTTGTATCCCATGCATACCTTGAAACTACAAGGAGGACTATTAATGTTGCCAAGAAGATGATTGGACTACGGAATTTATATGGAGAGGCTTGTCAGCCTTTTATTATCAATATGCATATGAATCATGGCATATACATAACACTTCCGAATCGGAAAGTGCAGATGTATGACCGTGATTTTGATATCTACATAAAATCATTTGAAACCTTTAGGACATTATGCGAAGAATGGATTGCTGACTCAGAAATAGTAATCGCAATTGAGAATACAAATGGCTTTCGGGAATATGAGAAAAAAGCAATCGAATATCTGATGCAAAGTGATAAATTCGGTCTTACATGGGATATAGGGCATTCAAAGTCTGTAGGAGAACAGGATGTTCCATTTATTCTCAGGTATCAGCAAAAATTGGTTCATTTCCATATTCATGACGGCTCTGAATTGTCATCCAAAAACCATCTTGCTCTTGGAGATGGGGAAATAGATTTAAAAGATAGATTGGGAATAGCAAAAGAATGTGATTGCAGATGCGTTCTCGAAACGAAGACGATAGAAGCTTTGAGAAAATCAGTGCGGTGGCTGAAGAATAATGTAAAAGTATTTTGATAGATTGAAAGAGTTTAAAATAAGGGTTCTAATGGGAAAAAATGTAGAAAATTCATTTGCAAAATTCACTATTCATACGTTTTCTTATTTGTGGTACAATAAAACATATAATAATTATTTTATTTATGAAGAATGTTATAATCAGTATAGAGAATTGGCAGCATAAAGTTTATATAATTTTGATTTAAAAAGAGAGGATAAATAATGAATAAAACCTATAAATTTGAAGCAGTTATTGAACCTGTTCCGGACAAAGGGGGAGCTTTTGTACGTTTTCCGTTCGATATCAGAGCCGAATTTGGCAAGGGCAGGGTTAAAGCAGAAATTACCTTTGATGGTGAGCCGTACAGTGGAAGTATTGTAAATATGGGTGTAAAAAACGAAGACGGTTCTGTCTGTTATATCATTGGCATACGCAAAGATATTCGCAGCAAAATAGGAAAGCAGCCGGGAGATACTGTCTGTGTCACGGTAACGGAAGCAGAGCAGTAATGTTACAGACAGATGGAGACCGGAAAATAATAGAAAATGAAAGCAGGTGCAGATATATAGGGATAAGAATTCCGTCATTAATAAAACAATAAGAATTAATTATGGAGGAAAGCAGATGTTAGAAACAGAACGCTTAATATTACGGCCATGGGCAGAAACGGATGCAGAAGCGTTGTATAAATATGCAAAACATCCGGAAGTCGGTCCGGTTGCCGGATGGCCAGTACATTCCAGTGTGGAGAACAGCAGAGAGATTATAAGAGATGTATTATCTGCGCCAGAAACTTATGCGGTGATTCTGAAACGGACGGGAGAACCTGTGGGAAGCGTTGGTCTCATTTTTGGTGAGAAAAGTAATATACCTATGGGAGAAGATGAGGGAGAAATCGGTTACTGGATTGGAGTGCCTTATTGGGGACATGGATTGATTCCTGAAGCTGTTTGCGAATTGATGCGATATGCATTTGAAGAATTAAGACTGGAAAAAATCTGGTGTGGCTATTTTGATGGAAACGATAAGTCACGCAGAGTTCAGGAAAAGTGTGGGCTTCGTTATCATCACACGGCAGAAAACGTAAGTTGTTCCATGCTTGATGACACTCGGACAGAACATATTACCTGTATTACAAAAGAACAATGGATGGAAGAATTAAATCAGATATTGTGTAAAATAAAGCAGTTCAGATAAAGAATATATGTTATAATAAAACCAAATGAAGAAGGAGAATCCGGAATATGAGAAATGACAGGGAAAAACAACAGAAATTAATAAACGCAATGGTTGAGTATCTTGACTGCCCGTGTCAGGTATTTGATGCAATGTCAGATGATGCTCCCATTCTGGCGGCTTACCATGAAGCAGGAGAAAGGGGAGAGAGGGAAGGATTTATTCCTGTTCTGGTAACGGTAGATGATATATTGTGGGAGAGCCTGGTTATGAACGGGGATGCAGAACAAGACCGGAATGGAGAATGTGAGTTTTCAAAAGAACGGGTGGCGGAATATCGGAAACAAATGATACAGAATCCGCTGAAAGACGGCAGGGAAGTGATGGAGCAATGGATTGGGGAGCGAAAAAAAGAGGCGGAAGAATATAATATGGACTGGGATACAGAAGTTCTGGGGGAAATCGCAGGCGGTGAAGCGATGGACCAATTCAGCGGTTATTGGGACTATTATACGAAAAAAACGTATCCCCTGATACTGGCAGAAATTCCGGTAAAGCATTGCTGGGAGATATTTGCATGGCTGCCGTTTGGTGGCTGGAATGAATGTCCGGATACACCGGAACTGATGGCAGTAACCCAATACTGGTATGAGCAGTACCGTGCGGTACCGGCGGTTATCACCCATGATGTATTGGAATATAGGGTACCGGCTCCGGTAAACAGGGAGCAGGCGATGCAGCTGGCGTTGGAACAGCATGCATGGTGTCCGGATGTGGTAGGGCAGAGTGAAGGCCTCAGCGTGGGAATGATGGCAGATTGTCTGACAAAATCTACCGTATGGTATTTTTGGTGGGATTGATGAAAGGAGCAGATTATGGCAGAGTTAAAAAATAAAAATTTACTGGAGCAGATTGCTGCATGGAATGAAGAGGAAGAATATCAGAAAATTGCAGATGCCCTTCTGGCAGTTCCGGAAGAAGAACGTACGCCGGAGCTGGTCAGTGAGCTGGCACGGGCCTATAACAATCTGGCAGGAGGAGAAAACGGTGATGAAAGCATGTACCGCAAGGCTATAGATCTGCTTCAGAGTGTGGAAGAGGAATTAAAAGAGGATCATTGCTGGAACTACCGTATGGCGTATGCATACTGTTTTCTGGATGAGCCGTGGGAGGCACTTCCGTATTTTGAAAAAGCGCTGGAAGCCAGGCCGGGGGATGAGGATACGGAAGAAATGATTGATTTTTGTTTGAGTTCGCTGGCGCTGCCACGCTTTGAGAAACCGTTCAGTCAAAGAGTCAGAGAGGGATGGGAAGCTTTTCTGGCAGGAGAAGAGGAATTACGGCGGGGCATCGATGAGAAGCGGCAGGGCGATGAAATCATAGAGCAGTGCAATAAACTGCTGAAGCCGGCTTTTTCGGATATATCGTTTGAATTGGGATATAACGGCAGGAAACATGAGTTGATACTTTCACCGGAAGGAGATAAGGCAAAGCTGTTTCAACTGGTGTATTTTCAAAAACATGCGCCGAAAGAAGTGTTGGAGTACTGGAATATTCTGGTGGGACGGCAGAATTCAGGCTCCCGCTCTGGCTCTTTTGATTTACAGATATTTGGACAGAATATATCAGCAGAGGATATTTTGGTCTGGGTGGAACAGCAGGGAGAGGATGAATTAGAACTTTCTCTTTATAGTGAAAAACTGCTTTCTTTTTTGAGAGAAGATGAGAATAGAGCTTACTGGATGATGTATATTATGTTGGACAGTGTGATTGGCGAGATTGCAGCCATGCGGTATATCGGCCGGGTGGAACTGCTGGAGAAGCCTTCGGACGGAGAATATTTCAGTCTGGAGAAGCTGCCGGAATATCTCAATCAAAAGTTTTCCGGGCAGGACGGGGATATCATGGATGCGGAAAAGTACTGTGAGCGTTATACGGTATATGAAACGGAACCCAGTGAGGAAGAAGATGCGGATGTGCGGATGGACATTTATGTTGGCGGAACTAATTGCCCGACATTGATTAATCAGTATTGGAACAATGTTGCTGATACTATGAATGTATACCATAAGGATGGCATCGCTGCCGGATTCTTATATTATCCGTTGCATGGTTTTACCGGGGAAGACCGGAGCGGAAAGATACTGGATTTCCGGGATGCGGTATCGGAGGGGATTCTGGCCGGAGCCGGAGCAGATGCTGTAACTTTTATCGGAGGCGCCAGCGGAATTTATTTCGGGTATATTGATTTTATTGCATGGGATTTAAAAGCGGTGCTTGATACGGCAGTGGAGGTATTGAAAGAGAAAGATATAGAATGGGCTGTATTTCATTCCTTCCGCCGGGATGTGAATGGTATCATATTAAAATCAGAACAGAATAAAAATTAGCGCTTCGGTATCAGAAACGAAAGCATTTCCGGGAGGCAGAACCGGATAGAGAAATAGAAAATCAGTTTTTTGCAGTATTATTTATAATACGAAAAAACTGATTTTTTTATTGCCATATGATTCATTTATGTTATAATGTTTTACGGATGGTATTCCAAAGGAAACTATACCGGAACAGAACTTGTCTGCAAATCCATGGAATGATAAGTAATATAAATGGAACTTATATTGAAAAAATGAGATTTCATAAAAGCATCACCTTTTAGGAGGTGATATATTGAACAATGATATTCATCAGATAAGAATAGGATTTGTAGGTGCGGGAAAAGCCGGCTTTACGTTGGGAAAGTATATGACGGAGAATAATATTCATGTATCCGGATATTACGGCAGACGGAAAGAATCGGCAATGGAAGCAGCAAATTTTACTGGTACAAAATATTTTGAAACAATCGAAGAGATACTGACATCCAGTGATGCTCTGTTTCTGACGATTCCGGACGGAGCGTTGGAAACGGTATGGAATTCTCTGAGACAATATCCTTTAACAGGCAAATGTATCTGTCACTGTAGCGGAGCAATGTCTTCCGCAGTTTTTTCTGGAATTGACCAAATGACAGCGTTTGGTTACTCTATCCATCCTTTATTTGCAATCCATGACAGGTTGCAATCCTATCGGGAAATTTCACAGGCATATTTTACAATTGAAGGTTCACCGGAATATCTGGAATTCTGGCGGCAGTTTTTTGAAACATTAGGAAATCCGGTCCGGGTTATCCGGCCGGGGCAGAAGGTTCTCTACCACAGTGCGGCGGTTTTTGCCAGCAATCTGGTTACGGCCCTGTTTGAAACAGGCGTTGAGATTCTGATGAAATGCGGTTTTGACAGAGCAGGCAGTGAACAGGCACTGGCGCCATTGTTTCTGCATAACTGTCAGAATGTGGTGAAAACAGGTGTTACAGAAGCGCTTACCGGACCCGTGGAGCGTGGAGATGGGGAGACGGTTCTTCATCATCTTGAGGCGCTTTCGAAAGAAGAAAAAGAGATTTATGTCTGTCTTTCAAAAGTTCTTACTAAAATTGCAGAAGAAAAAAATCCGGGACGGGATTATAGCCGGATATGGAAGATTTTGGAGAAAAACTGAGAAATTGTATTGATTTTCCGGCAATAAATTAGAAATGGAAGTAAGAGAAGAAAGGATAATGCAGAAGACCTGAAGGTACAGGAAAATCTGCATGGGTAGAACAATGAAACACACAGTTGCAACATTTCGGAAAGCGAAGGAAGAAGGAAAAAAGATTACCATGCTGACAGCTTATGATTATTCAACGGCAGGATTGTTGGATGCTGCAGGAATCAACGGCATTCTGGTGGGAGATTCTCTGGGAAATGTTATGCTTGGTTATGAAGATACGATTTCCGTAACAATGGAAGATATGATTCATCACGGTGCGGCAGTTGCCAGAGGAGTAAAAAACGCATTGGTGGTGATTGATATGCCGTTTATGTCATATCAGGCGTCGGTTTATGATGCCGTGGTGAATGCCGGACGTCTGATGAAAGAAGGACGGGCAAATGCCGTGAAACTGGAAGGCGGCAGGGAGGTTGTCCCTCAGATTCAGGCCATTGTGCAGGCAGGGATTCCGGTAATGGCGCATTTAGGACTAACCCCTCAGTCCATTCATGCGTTTGGCGGATATAAAGTACAGGGGAAGGATGAAGAGGCGGCGCGGAAGCTCATAGAAAATGCAAAAGAAGTAGAAGATGCCGGCGCTTTTGCGGTTGTACTGGAATGTGTGCCGGCGCCGCTGGCTGCACTGGTGACAAAGCAGATTTCTATTCCTACCATAGGCATTGGCGCAGGCGCGGAATGTGACGGACAGATTCTGGTGTATCAGGATATGCTGGGATTGTTTTCGGATTTTACGCCTAAATTTGCAAAGCGGTATGCGGAACTGGGGACTGCCATGCAGGAGGCGTTTAAATCCTACATTGAAGATGTGGAACAGGGAAGATTTCCGGCAGAGGAACATTCATATGGAATGTCTGATGAGGTAATCAAAAAGTTATATTAAGATAGAGAATTTTAATTTGTATCAGGAGGAAAGACATGTATATCGAACAGACGATAGCAAATGTAAAAAAGCAGGTAAAAGAGTGGAGAGCCCAGGGACTTAGCGTGGGATTTGTGCCTACCATGGGATATCTTCATGAAGGTCATCAGAGCCTGATTCAGCGGGCCGTTGAGGAAAATGACAAAGTGGTGGTCAGTATTTTTGTCAATCCCATACAGTTTGGACCAAAGGAAGATTTGGAAAGTTATCCCAGAGACCTGGATGCGGATTGTACATTGTGTGAGAAAACCGGAGCTGCAATGGTTTTTTGTCCGGAGGTTTCGGAAATGTATGGAGAGGGATTTTCCGCTTATGTGGATATGAATGGCGTAACGGCAGAACTTTGCGGAAAAAGCCGGCCCACTCATTTTCGTGGAGTCTGTACGGTGGTTTGTAAACTGTTTAATATTGTGACACCGGACAGAGCCTATTTTGGCGAAAAAGATGCCCAGCAGCTTGCAGTTATCCGCCATATGGTCAGGGATCTAAACATGAATGTGGAAGTGGTAGGATGCCCGATTGTAAGAGAGGCGGACGGTCTTGCCAAAAGTTCGAGAAATACATATTTATCACCAGAGGAACGAAAGGCAGCTTTGGTATTAAGCCGTTCCATTCAGGCGGGAAAGGCGATGATACAGGCAGGAGAGAAAAACGGTGACAGAGTTCTGGAAGAAATGTGCCGGATTCTTTCGGAAGAACCCCTGGCTAAAATTGATTATGTGGAGATGGTGCGATGGGATTCCATTGAAATTCATCATCAGGCCGATGTTCCGGTGCTGGTTGCCATAGCCGTATATATTGGAACAACCAGACTGATTGATAATTTTATATTGGAGTAACAGTTAAAATTGTGTGTGGAGATTATGATTACAGAGAGGCCTGTAATTATACAGAAACGAAGAAATGAGGAAATTATGAATATAACAATGTTAAAAGGTAAAATCCACAGAGCGACGGTGGTTCAGGCAGAATTAAATTATGTAGGAAGTATTACCATTGATGAAGCGCTGATGGAGGCAGCAGGGATTCTGGAGTATGAGCAGGTGCAGATTGTGGATATTGAAAACGGAAACCGGTTTGAGACATATGTCATTGCGGGAGAGCGGGAGAGCGGTATGATATGTTTAAACGGAGCAGCCGCAAGAATGGTTCAGACAGGAGACAGGATTATCATTATGTGTTATGGGGCAATGACGCCGGAAGAGGCGAAAACCCATACGCCGAAAGTTGTTTTTGTGGACGGGAATAACCGGATAAGCCGTGTTACAAGATATGAAAAGCATGGTCTGTTAACTGATATGGAAGAGGTGTAAGGATGTTGAAAGGAAAAACAGTGATTCTGGGAGTGACCGGCAGTATTGCCGCCTATAAAATTGCAGGGCTGGCCAGCCGTCTGGTGAAACTGGGAGCGGATGTCCATGTGATTATGACGGAACATGCAACGAATTTTGTGAATCCCATTACCTTTGAAACACTGACAAATAATAAGTGTCTGGTGGATACCTTTGACCGGAATTTCCAGTTTCATGTGGCTCATGTTTCTCTGGCCCAGAAAGCAGACGTGATGCTGGTAGCGCCGGCTTCCGCTAATATTATTGCAAAAATGGCGTATGGAATTGCCGATGATATGCTAAGCACTACGGCACTGGCAATGAAGGGTCCGGTTATTGTGGCGCCGGCCATGAATGTAAATATGTACAATAATCCCACGGTTCAGGACAATATCCGCCGGTTATCCGGTTTCGGAAAAATCATAATTCCGCCGGAAAACGGTTATCTGGCCTGCGGAGCAACCGGAGCCGGCAAGCTGCCTTCGGAAGACGTGCTGTTAAATTATATTCTTCGGGAAATTGCCTGTGAAAAGGATTTAAAGGGAAGAAAGGTTCTGGTTACTGCAGGTCCTACCAGAGAAGCATTGGATCCGGTCCGGTTTATAACCAATCATTCCACCGGAAAGATGGGATATGCCGTTGCCAGACAGGCGATGCTCCGGGGGGCTGAAGTGACACTGATAAGCGGACCGGTGCATATAGAGCCGCCAGCTTTTGTTTCGGTTATTCCGGTAGTAAGCGCCGAAGATATGTTTCAGGCAGTAAGCCGGTTTTATAATGAACAGGATATGATTATTAAAACGGCGGCGGTGGCGGATTATACCCCGTCGGAGGTTCAGGAAGAAAAGATTAAAAAATCCGGCAGCGGCATTTCCATAGAGCTCAGCCGGACAAAAGATATTCTGGCATGGCTTGGAAGCCGGAAACGGGAATCCCAGGTTTTATGCGGATTTTCCATGGAAACCCGGGATGTTTTGGAAAATTCCAGAAAAAAACTGGAAAGTAAGCAGGCGGATTTAATTGCTGCAAATTGTCTGAAAGACCAGGGGGCCGGATTCGGAACAGATACTAACCATCTGATTTTAATTCAGAAAGAAGAAATCACAGATTTACCGCTGATGTCTAAAGATGAGGCGGCCAATCATTTATTGGATCATCTGAAGCGGATATGGGAATCGAAGCAGAAAATGATAATATAGGGGAAATGGTACTTAGGATTCTAAAGTCCGCATATCTTAATCTTATAACTGTATTTATCGAGAATATTGAAACAGGAGGATTGGGATTGTATGATGATGAAAAGGATTTCTTTGGAACCTGAGGCTTTAAAAGTATGTGAGGAAAATTCAGTACCGCCCCTTATTTTTCAGTTACCGCCGTGGAAAGGCAGGGAGTTGCTGGAGCAGGCCCAGAGTTCGCCGGTATATATGTATCCGGCAGAGATTGAGAGTACGACGATGGATACCGGAGAGTGGGGCTGTATCCGGGTCTTTATCGTTCGCCCGGAATCACGGAATTGCAGCGGAAATGTTATTTTTTATATCCATGGAGCCGGCTGGGTATTCGGCAGTTTTCATACCCATGAAAAGCTGGTCCGTGAACTGGCGGCAAGAACAGATTCGGTGGTGGTATTTCCAGAGTATTCCCGTTCGCCGGAGGCAAAATATCCGACCGCCATTGAGCAGTGTTATCATGTGCTCTGCAATCTGCCGGAGCTGGCAGAACGGATGTCTTTTTCTCTGAATTCCCGGACGCTGACAGTGGTGGGAGACAGTGTAGGCGGAAATATGGCGGTTGCAATGTCTCTGATGGCAAAATTCAGACAGGGACCATGTATTCAGAAGCAGCTTTTGTACTATCCGGTAACAAATGCCTGTTTTGATTCTTGCTCTTATTATAAATTTGCCACCGGTTATTATTTATACCGGGCAGGAATGATGTGGTTTTGGAATCAGTATACCATGTCTGAGCGAAACAGAAATCAGATAACGGCTTCTCCTCTGCGGGCAGATTTCCGTCAGCTTGCCGGACTGCCGGATACCATGATTTTAAACGGTGAAGCGGATGTGCTGAGAGATGAAGGGGAAGCATTTGCGGTAAAGCTGCGGGAGGCCGGGGTAAATGTGACGGCTGTAAGATTTCAGGGGATTATACATGATTTTGTGATGCTAAATGCATTAAATCAGACGAAGGCGTGCAGGGCGGCGATGGATGTTTCGACGGCGTGGATTAATGGGAAAAATGAGTAGATTTTGAATATTATAAATGAGTAAGTGACAGGCATACTGCGGGGAGTATGCCTTTTTTGGTAGAGGAAATAGAGTGATATGTTATAGGGATAAATTTCGGGATGTATATTACAGGTATCTGTTAGGAATGATAAATTTAGATTGTAAGCAGATGCAAAAACAATGTGAAGATAAGGTTATAATTTTGAAAGATGAGTTACGCCAGATTAATGGTAAGAAAAAAAGAATAGTGGAACAGGAAATAGAAAAATATTGTAGTATGAATAAACAAATTTTAACAATTACTAATCAAATTGAAATGATTAATAAACGATATAAACAAAAAGTTCATAAGCAACATATTCAGACTGGTAAAAGACGGGATTTTATAGCTGAGTATTTTGGCGAGAGGGGAAGACGGTGGAAAGAAAGAATGTATAAGCGGACTGTTTTGAGAAAAGATGAATATAATATGAGGGGGAAATTACATTGAATTTTGTATAAGTCTAAATAATTTATAGACAATCAATAAAAGTTAGAATTATTATTGACAATTTATACATTATGAGTTAATATAATAATGTACATGATATAAGTTTAATGTATTAACATTAACATGTTATGTATTTAAATAGAAAGGTTAGAATTATTTAGAATTTCTTGAACCACAGCACGCGGTGCAAAGTCCGTTTTCTCGGACTTCCAATGTGTTATATTCTTACAAAAGTAAAAGCAAATCATCTTTGCAAATTCCCCACAAATGATAAAATGAAGTGTACAATTTAATAATTTTTTATTACCGTAACTAAGGGCAAATTCTGGCTTTATGTCAGTCACTACGAAACAAAGGAGGCAGATAACCTTAGATGGATATTTTGGTAATGTATGAGCCAAACTATTGAATAGAAACATAAGATGTATTTAAATAAAGATGTAAAATATAATGATTTGCTACAAAAATAATTGAATAGAAACATAAGATGTATTTAATACTATATCAATTTATAAAGATTAGGGAATATAGGCAGAAACGCTGGTTTTAAAAGGGTTTGATAAAATTTTTTGTTATAAATAACATTGGAAAATATTATATAAAACTATACGGTTAGTGACAAATTAGCAACAATTTAAAACCTTAATTTTATTCATTTCTGCCTTTAATTCTTCTATTGTGCGATGACCATATACAGATTTTTCTATATCAGAGCCAAAAGAATGGCCCATTAAAAGATGCTTTGAAAAATCATCTACACCATACTTATCGCAAAGCCAGGAAAAGGTATGACGACAATCATGTGGCGTGTGTTTTTTTCCGTTAGAGGTAATACTAATTCCAAGTGTTTTAAGAACTCGATAAAAACATTTTTCCCTAAAATAATGCGAATTAAATTTTTGAGGATTAAAATCTACAGCATATTTTAAAATTGCTGGATGGATCGGAACAATACGATTCTTACCTGCTTTGGTTTTAATTCCTCCTTTAAAATAGCAGTCATCTAAATTTATTTCTATAGATTCATATGCTTTAATGCGAAATCCACTATATATCATAATCAGAATTACATTTACATATTTCATATCTTTATTTTTCCAAAGAATATCAAGCTCCTCTTGTGAAAAAGGTTCTCCAGACTCGTCATCATCTGGAATATTAATTGTTACGAACTGAGCATAATTTTTATCAACAATGTCATTTTCCATTGCGTATTTATACATTTGATTTAATAAAGTAACAATTAATTCTAAACTGGAATGTTTTAATGGGCAGTCATCTACGACTGCTTGTAATTCAATTTTACGTAACTCTTTAAACTTTCGGTTGTGCAATGGTAAACAGTTTTTAAAAGCTGTTTTAGCAGCATTTTTGGAAGAAACAGAAAAAGTACGTTTTTTATTATCCTCATATTTGGATTTAAAATAAAGGTCAAATAATTCTTTAAAAGTAATATCATTATTTAATAAATCATAAGGATTCTTGTTATATTCCCTTAACGCATCAAAAGCAGAATACCAATCTTCATAGTATCCGATAGCCGGTTGGGTTACTGGAGAGCCATTTAGTTTAAATTGCGTGGTTGGCGGGTAAGCAGCATATGGCTTATTTCGGTTTCCACTCAATTTTTTTATACTACCATATCCATTAGGCAGTTTTTTATGTTTTTTTCGAGGCTTACGTGGTATGTTTTCGGATTTTTTAGTTTCCTGCATTGGATAGCCACAATTGGGACAAGAAAAGGCTTTATCTGAAACTATATGTCCACATTCTATACAATTTATTAGTGCCATAACCATTATCCTTTGCTATATATTTAGTTAACTTTTCTTTCTGTGTCGTTTATAGAATTCGAAGCAGGATAGCCCGTTTTCCGTACAGAATTTAAGTTGCTTTTTATATATTCTTCTTCTGCCGAAATTAGCTCAGCTGCTATTTCATCAGTAGAAGTTTTTGGTTTCTGTTCAATTGAAAAGTAATCTTTTACATAACTTATAAGAGAATTTCTTAAATTAGATGGAATTGATAAATAACACATAATAATCTCCTTGTCTATGTCGGTCATATTATGAGATTTTGCAAAATCATCTAATGATATTTGTTCGTTTTCATTAATCATTTCACCTTTTCCATATCGTAACCAATCTTCGCTAATGTTGAATTCTCGGCATATAGAAAAAATAACAGCGTCTGAAGGTGTTCTAAGACCTGTTTCATATCCGGTAATTGTATTTCCTTTAACTCCAATTTTGTTTCCAAATTCAACTTGCGTCATTTTATTATTTTTTCTGATAGTCTTAATCCTATCTTTCATATTATCACGTCCTTTCTGAAAAAATATAGCATACAAAACTCGCATTGTCAATATTACTATTGACAATACTCGAAATGAGAGTTATAATACTCGCAAAGACAATAGAAGGATGTGATAATATGAACAAAGAAGTAAGTTTAACAGAGGTACTTGTAAATAAAGAGGATTTAAAAGCCATGGAAGATGTGTCTGATATTTTAAAACTATTAAGTACACAAGAAAAAGAACGCTTTTTGGGAATTATCCAAGGTGTGAAGTTAATAACGATTGGGACGAAAATAGAATTAGGCATCAATAATTCTGATATTAAAAAATAGAAAGAAGGGAGAAGATGAAAAGTAATAGAGTGTCTGTTTTACAGGCGGCAAAAGAATTAGGAATTGCTCCGCAAGGAGTAAGGGAATATATGAAACGGGGTCTGTTAGACATTGGTGAAGTGCGACCAAGTATTGAGGGAGATCAATGTAGATATTTTATCTATAGAGATCGATTAGACAGACATTTGGGTAAGGTAAGGTGAGTTTTGATGATTTTAAAAATTAAAAAAGAAAAATGCATGCACCCGCTAAGATACTTGCATTTTTCGAAAGTGTTACCTATTTACATAGGTAATTGTGTCTTGTTAAGAATAGCATAATTTCTTTTTCTTTTCAAGAAAAAATTATGTGGAGGTATTTATGAAAGATAGAATAGATTTTCTTCTTTTAAGCATTTTAAAAGAAGAAAATGCCACATCATCTTATCTTGCTATGACAATAAAGGAGATGCCATTGCAGGATATAGATAGGAGTATTCGGTCAATCCAATTACATATGAAAAAATTAATAAAGTTAAACTTTGTAAAAGAAGGTTTAATAGAAGGTCACAGTCGGACCTATTATATAACCGAGGTAGGCCTGAAAGAATTGGAGGTTTGAAATGAATGTAGAAGAATATTGCAAATTTATGTTTGACAATAAAAATATAAAAAAATGTGAAGAATGTCCGGAAAATATGCAAATGCAGCAAGATAATCGGTTGCCATGCGGCCAATATCATTGTTGGGTAGCATTGAGCTGTGAGCAGGGAGGTAACAATGAAGCATAAAATTGGATTTATCGCGGTCGGACAGGCCGCGGGAAATATAGGTCTAATATTAGAACAAAAAGGCTATAAGGTGTTATATATCAATACCAGCCAGGAGGATTTAGATACACTTTCCAATGCAAAATTTAAACATCACATTAAAGATGGGGAAGGCTGTAACAAAGACCGGTTAAAAGCCAAGCAGGCATTGATGGATGACTTTGAATCCATCAGCCGGAAAATATCAGAGGGACTTGGAGCGTGTGAATTTGTCTATGTTATCTTTTCTTCTGGGGGAGGAACCGGTAGCGGAGCTGGTCCAATGCTGGCGGATTTAATGCTTGGAGATATAGAAGAAGGATTGCTGCAGATACAAAACGTTGGAATTATTACCATTCTGCCAGCATTGAATGAGCCGATTAAAGCAAACATAAACTCTTATGAGTGCTTTTCTGAATTATCCAAAATTGACGGTCTGGCAAGCACTATCATATTGGATAATATGTATGGTGATAAAATCGTGATTAACCAGAAGTTTGTAAAAACCTTTACCAGTTTTCTGGATATTCCGGATAGGCACAAGTCAGAGCGTGGAAACGTAGACAGGGCTGAAATTATGGAAACCATTAAGGCTGCCGGAATGCTGGTTATTATCCAGATACCAGTAAAAGAGAGCAAGACAGATGTCCTGCTGGAAACAATAAACAAGGGATTTTATCCCGCCCCAGAGGGAGATGGTATTCTCCGGTATCTTACCATTAGTCAGGCAAATTGCCAGATTGATTTAAATATTTTACAAATGAACATTGGGATGCCTTTAGATATTTTTCAGACGTACAATGAACACTCCACGATTATTGGATTGTCCGGACTGACCTATCCGGCGACCCGGTTAAACCAGACGTATGAAAAAATAGAAGCAATCAGGGAAAGGGTATTGCAGTCCCTGGAGGCAAATACAAAAATTGAATTAAAGGAAGGTATAAACTTCCTGCAGGAAACCACCCGCAGCAAGCCAGTTAAAGAACGACGTAGACTGGCAGAAGATAACAGCACATCAAAATC
>JAAWEK010000017.1 GCA_022794265.1 Lachnospiraceae bacterium | reverse complement strand
TATATACAGTCATTGGGTAGTCCTACGAATGATAGTAATATGTCCAGTATTTATCGGATTTTGCGAGGGTAGAGTTTTCAGTTGGTAGAGCAGAGGACTGAAAATCCTCGTGTCACTGGTTCGATTCCGGTTCTGGGCATTCTGGCAGGAGGCGCTTCTGTGCCGAATGCTTTATATACAACTGAATATGCGGGTGTAGTTCAATGGTAGAACACTAGCCTTCCAAGCTAGATACGTGGGTTCGATTCCCATCACCCGCTCTTATGCGCGAGTGGCTCAGTGGTGGAGTATCGCCTTGCCAAGGCGAGGGTCGCGGGTTCGAATCCCGTCTCGCGCTTTTTTAGTGGAAAAATCATAAAATAGATTTTATATACACATAAATAACTTCAGCTTTGTTTTAGTAGCTGGAGTTTTTTGGCGTTTTATAACGTAGTTTGTAACGACTATGGTGGTGTTGGCGAAAGGGCTATCAGATGACCTTGGAAATTTTAAGAATGTAAAGCATGATATTAAACTTCGCAATGTTTTGTTGAAGGAACGCTTGATATAATACCTGACCTTTCAGCGCTGGTGGAACTGTGCCTTGCTGGAGAGTGGTGTCGTGCCGCTCCCAGTTTTTTGTACTTCGGGACATTTTGTCCCAAAGGTGGGGATTGATTATTGGGCGGCGGAGTGATATAGTTAATGCTTAGTGGGGGGATTGATAAATCGGTATTTAACACATTACAGGTGTTCAACATAGCGATATTTACTGAGGAGGTATTGGTTTGTATAATCGTTATGAAGATATTTCAAAATTTATTTTAGACATAGAGCAACTGTGTGTTGCAGATGACGGATATGTATATATTTCTAAAGAGGAAGATTACGGTATTGCAATAGATATGGAAAGCTGTTATGGTTCGCTTGATGAAGCAAAGCCTTTTATCGTTTTTTTAGCAAAGCATATTTGTGAGTTGGACAATCTCGTTCAACGCTTTAACCAGAAAAAAAGAATAAAAAATGATGGGACTGGGTATGTATGCCTTCCAAGCCCCACAGGGATTTTACGGTTTGATTATTTACAGAGTATGGAAAATGATCCTACCCCACAAAGAAAAGAATTTCCTTTTGAACTGGAAATTATTTATATAGAAAAACCCAATCATATTGTATTTGATTACTGGAGTACTATAAATTGTACTCAGTTTGATGTTACCTTTGAATACAAAGAAAATAAATTTTTCTTGCGGAAATATGGTTCTTTCGATTGTATTCCTGATGATTGGGAAGAAACAACTTCCAGTTTGTCAAACATAGAAACAGATTAGAAATACCACAATGGCGGCGGGACTGGCTGTAAATTTACAAACCATCAAAATAATATCCTTTGTTTACGGCTTATCATTATTGTTGCAGTAGAAAAGTATTTATCAGTGTCTTTTGGTGTCGAATATAATGCCTGCAAAAGCAAAGTTCACAGGTATTTTGGACGGAGATAATTTCTCCAGTTCATAATGTCTAATAATAAGCATATTGTGCAGGGAAAATTACATACTGCCACACATCCGTCTGCAGATTTAATATTGCATAAAGAAAAAACTAAAGGTATAATTAAAAACAATTAAAACGGAGATAGCAGAACAAGGACGGTTCATCCATGAATAAATCAATTTTATTAGATGTTACATATAGAATAAAAACGAATTGTATCAATGATTTTATAGCCTGTATCCGTCAGGAAAAAATACAGGAACTTTCCAGAGATGAAAGAGGTAATATAGAATATCAGTATCAATTTCCTGAAGAAACATCAGGAGAAAATACTATTGTTCATTTAAGAGAAATCTGGAGAGACAGGGAAGCGTGGAACAGCCATAAGGAGTCAGAACATTTTAAAAAATTACAGACGATAAAAGAGAAATATGTAAAGGATACCCGGATAAAGGAACAGATGCTTTACATTGCAGAAACCTGTGATGTTCCTGTAAAGGGACTGGTTACTGTGCCGGGGTCTAAAAGTATGACAAACCGAGCGTTACTGTTGGCGGCGCTATCGGAAGAAAAGTCCCGTTTACAGGGAGTTTTATTCAGTGATGATTCCAGACATTTTTTGAAATGCTTAATCAGCATGGGATTTGAGCTTCAGATTGATGAAGAAAATAAATCGGTGGAAATACATGGCTGCGGAGGCAGAATTCCGGTTAAAACTGGAACTATAGATGTGGGAAGTGCCGGAACGGCGGCCAGATTTTTAACGGCTATGCTGGCGTTGTCTGATGGGACTTATACTATTCATTGTTCTGAACAGATGAAAAAACGTCCGATGGCAGAACTGTTTCGGGTACTTTCGGAAATGGGTGCAGAATTTAAGTATTTAGAACAGGAAGAACATCTTCCGGTACAGGTGACAGGTATAGGATATCAGACCAGAGGGACAAAAGAAATTCATATGGATATCAGCAAAAGCACCCAGTATCTCAGTGCTATGCTTATGATGGCACCGATTCTGGCAGGCGGTTTAAAAATCTATATTACCAGTGAAAAGAAAGACGGTTCTTATGTCAGAATAACCAGAAAAATGCTGGAGCAATTTGGTGTAAAATCAGATTTTGACGGAAGCAGCTATTATGTAGAGGGAAATCAGAATATTCATGTTGGAAATTACTATATTGAGCCGGATGTATCGGCAGCATGTTATTTTTATGGAATTGCAGCAATAACCGGTGGAAGAGTCATTGTCCGGAATGTAAAATTTTCTTCTATGCAGGGAGATATGAAATTCATTGCTTTGCTGGAACGAATGGGATGTACAATAGAAGAGACACCGGACGGAATCTGTGTCAATGGCCCTGCAGAGGGAAAATATAATGGAATGGATGTGGATATGAATGATTTTTCCGACCAGGCTTTAACCCTCGCAGTTCTTGCTGCATTTGCCAAATCTGATACCAGAATCCGAAATATCGGACATATCAGAGGACAGGAATGTAACCGCATGGCGGCTATCGTAAATGAACTGAAAAAATGCGGCATTGATTGCCGGGAAGAAGGAGACGATATTATCATCTGTCACGGAACACCTCATGGAACTGTTATAGATACCTATGAGGATCACAGGGTTGCAATGGCATTTTCGCTGCTGGGGCTAAAAGTGAAAGGAATCATGATAGAAAATCCCCAGTGTTGTAGTAAAACATTTGAGGATTATTTTGATGTACTGGAAGAATTAATACAGGAAAATAAGAAATAATAAAATTAAATAAATCTTTTGACCAAATTTACAAGTCGTTATATAATAGCTTATCATATGTTTGATGAGCTATTGTTGTCTGATGGAGAGAATAGAAAATGAAACAGACAGAAAATCAAAAGAATACAAACGATCCGAGAGAAAATCTGAAGAAAAGAAACAGGGGACGTAAGCTGTTTGCACTTATACCCATACTGCTGGTACTGGCAATCATGTATATAATCTTTTGGGATTCCAGAGAGGAACTGCTTTCGCAGCTAAAGGAAACTGATAAAAAATATTTCATTCTTATGGTGGCTTTGGGAATCCTATATGTGGTAATTGACAGTATTCCGTATAGAATGCTGGTACACAAACTTCAGCCTTACTATACGCTTTGGGATTCCGTGCAGATTTCTTATCTGGGGATATTTTTAAATGTTACGACTCTGGGAGCGGGAATAAAGCCAGGACAGACTTATATGTTAAGCAGGAAAGGCGTTGAACCTGGAAAAGCAATGGCCATACTTACGGTACCCTATATATATCATAAAGCGGCTATTGTCTTGTATACCACCATAGTCCTGGTGTTCAGTCATGATTTTATTAAATCCGAATTTTCTGACAGTTATCATTATATTTATTCAGCTTATGGACTCAGTGCCCTTATCATAACCGGAATTATTCTTGCCTGTGTCTGTAAACCTGCACATCGGCTGTTCTTTGCTCCCTTTGATAAATTGATAAAAAATAAAGACAGCAAAGCTTATTATATTAAAGAGATTTTAAAATCACAGTTAACATATCTGCAACAGGAATCTGCAGACATACTTGGAAACGTAAAAAATACCCTGGTCATCATACCTGTGTATCTTATAAAAATGACCTGTTGGTATGTATTGCCCTATATCGCCTTAAAAGCGGTTCATGCGGATATTTCGGTTTCTTTTATGGATGTAATTGTAACCTCTGCATTTATGCTTATGATTGTAGGTGTAATACCAGTAGTGGGAGGTATCGGTCCGTCGGAATTTGTTTATATACTGTTATTTTCTGTGCTGTATGGAAAAGTTTATGCCGGCTCTACTATGATTTTATACCGGATGGCCAATTATTATATACCATTTTTAATCGGAACTATAATATCAATATTTTGTTTTAAAAAATCGAAAGAATAGATTCGGAAGGGATTTTGTAAAAATGGACAGACACAAAAAAATAGCAGAATACTTAGTGGAATGGTATCCGGAACATGCCAGGGAATTGCCTTGGCGAAAAGACAAGAATCCATATCACGTCTGGCTGTCTGAGATAATGCTCCAGCAGACCAGAGTGGAGGCGGTAAAGGCATACTATAAGCGGTTCTTAAGTGAACTGCCCACCATAGAGGCACTGGCCCGGGTCGAAGAAGACCGGTTATTAAAATTATGGGAAGGTCTGGGATATTATAATCGTGCCAGAAATCTGAAGAAAGCGGCAGTTACTGTTATGGACGAATATAACGGCCGGTTTCCTGACACATATGAAGAAATTCTTCGGTTATCAGGAATTGGGGAATATACGGCAGGTGCTATCAGTTCAATCTGTTATGAGCTGCCAACACCGGCCGTAGACGGAAATGTTCTGCGGGTATATACCCGGGTGATGGAGGATGGTTCCAATATTGATAAACAATCCACAAAATCCAGAATCCGCAGGGAACTGGAAACCGTATATCCCAAAGGACAGTGCGGTATATTTACACAAAGCCTGATGGAACTGGGGGCTATGGTATGTCTGCCAAACGGCACGCCGAAATGTCAGAAATGTCCGTTGGCGGAAATCTGTCTGGCACGGGAACACGATACCTGGCAGCAGTTTCCGGTGCGGGAGGCGAAAAAAAGCCGGAAGGCAGAGAAAAAAACGGTATTTATGCTGCTGTGCGGAGAACGGATTGCCGTAAGGAAACGTAAAGAAAAGGGGTTGTTATCCGGAATGTGGGAGTTTCCCAACGTACCTGGAGAGTTACAAGAGCAGCAGGCGGCAGATGTAGCAGCGGAATGGGACACGGCGCCAGAACAGCTGAAAATGTGTTCTCATTATACCCATATCTTCTCTCATGTGGAATGGAGAATGACGGCTTATTATATGACATGCCGCCAGATGAGCCGGAAATTCCACTGGGTGACCATGGAAGAACTGGAAAGCAGTATTGCAATTCCTTCGGCATTCCGGGAGTTTTTGGAAAAGGCAGGGGAAGTGTGGTTTTAAGGGAGAATTCATCTGCTGGAAGGCAATTTTCAAACACAACACGGGATAAAATTACATGACTCCCAAGTTGATATTTCCGTTGATTTTCGGTATAATCATATATAAGAATAATGCATACAGCCATTGCATTTGCAATGGCTTATATAGTTTGGAGATGATAATATGAGCGGTGGAAATATTAGCAGAAAACCGGTTAACCCATTAAAGAAAACGGCAATATTAATATTCATTTTTATATTTATCCTGACAGGATGTAAATCCGGCGTAGAAAGTGGCAGAACTGAAAAAAAAGACACTGCGGCGGCAAATGTCACGGAACAGGGGACGGAAAAAAACAGTGAAACGAAAACTACGGAATCAGAGCAGATTTCGGAGGAATCAATAAGTGAATCTGAAACGACCCATCCGGAAACAAGCCCGGAAACTACGGAACCGGTCACATCACAGGATGTACAGCAGCCAGAATCAGATATAACCACACCATGGTTGGAAACTTCCGTACCACAGACCATTCCGCCGATGCAGAATACAGAACCAGCTACGGAGCCTCCGACACAAAATCAGCCGGCTGATAGCGGCACACCGTTTGGCAGTCATGGCCGGCTTTCCGTAACGGGAACCCGGCTTACGGATCAGTACGGAGCCGCTTATACTCTGCGGGGCATCAGTACTCATGGTTTGTCCTGGTTTCCGGATTATGTAAATTATGATATGTTTAAACAGATGCGCGATGAATGGAATGTAAATGTTGTACGGCTTGCCATGTATACAGCAGAGTATAACGGATACTGTACCGGAGATATGAACAATCGGGAAAACCTTAAAAAATTAATTGATGACGGCGTAAAATATGCAGGCCAGCTGGGACTTTATGTGATTATAGACTGGCATATTTTAAGCGATGGAAACCCGAATATGTATAAAAATGAATCCATGGAATTCTTTCGGGAAATATCTGCAAAGTATGCGGGATACGGAAATGTAATATATGAGATATGCAATGAGCCAAACGGCGGAACCGGCTGGGGAGAGATTAAATCTTACGCGCAGGATGTGATTAATATTATCCGAAGCAATGACAGCAGAGGCATTATCATTGTGGGTACGCCTACCTGGTCCCAGGATGTGGATATTGCCGCTGATGACAGGATCAATGGGGAAAATATAATGTATGCTATGCATTTTTATGCGGATACCCATCGTGACTATATCAGGGATAAGCTGGTAAGCGCCGTAAATAAAGGTCTTCCTGTTATTGTATCGGAGTTTGGAATCTGTGATGCTTCAGGCAATGGAGGGATTAATTATGATGAGGCATCAAAATGGATGTCTTTGTTAAACCAGTATTCGGTCAGCTATGTTTTGTGGAATCTTTCCAACAAATCAGAAACATCTGCCATGATACAGTCCTGGTGCGGTAAACAGGCAGGAATTACATATGATGAATTGAGTGATGCAGGAAAATGGTTTGTGAATTTTATTAAATAATCACAGAAAAAACAAGGAAGATGTGGTATAATAGTGGGTATTAAAGAGAATATATTTGAATGTTGCCGCAGGCAGAACACGGCAGCAAAAAAGGTATGATAATGAAAAAAATTATTTTATTTAGCGGCGGTGTGGAGACGCTGGAATATTTTTCAAGACAGATTGGCGAAGTACTGGCTTCTTGGGGGTATAAAGTTTTTACATTTGATTTACAGGATATGCTGGGAAGCTTTATGGATTTAGTGATGTTCTGTGAAAAAGGGGAAGCGGTTATGATAACTTTTAATTTCATGGGTATCAGCGGAGAATCTGTTTTTTTAAGGGACAAGGGATTGTTTTTTGATGAATACGGAATAAAATGTATCAATATTGTAGTAGACCATCCGTTTTATTATCATAAGCAGCTGGCCAGATTACCGAAGAATTACATACAGTTCTGTATTGACAGGACGCATTTACAGTATATGAAACGGTATTTTCCAAAGGTGAAGACCGGTGGATTCCTGCCGCTGGCAGGAACTGAAGTTCTTCGTAAGGAAGGACGGTTAAAAGCGGCAGACCGGAAAATGGATATTATCTTTACTGGAAATTATACGCCACCAGAAACTTTTAATAAACAAATCGACCGACTGGGAAGAGAATATTCTGATTTTTACCACGGTATTATTGATGACCTGACTGCAAATACAGACCAGACCATGGAAGAAGTATTTGAACGGCACATAAAGGCAGACATACCGGAGGCTACGGATAAAGATCTGAAAAAGTGTATGGAAAATATGATTTTTCTTGACTTGTACGTGCGTTTTTATATGCGTGGAAAAGCGGTGAAAACTCTGGCGGACAACGGATTTAAAGTTCATGTATTCGGAAGTGGTTTTGAGCGTATTCCGTATAAGAAACCGGAAAATATTATTTTTGGCGGAAGGGTTAAATCAATTGTTTGTCTGAGAAAGCTGGCAAAAGCCAGAGTTTCGTTAAATGTCATGCCCTGGTTTAAGGATGGAGCTCATGACAGGGTATTTAGTGCGGCTTTAAACGGAGCAGTGAATCTGACTGATGGAAGCAGATATTTGCATGAAATATTTTCAGGGGCGGAAGATGTGTGTTTTTATGAGCTGGGGCAGATGGACAGGCTTCCAGAGCTGGCGGAACGATTGCTGTCGGATTATGATTTGCTGGATTCCATGGCAGAACGGGCATATGATACCGCTAAAATACATACATGGGCAGAGCGAACAAAGGTGTTGGAACGATACATTTCATCAGACTAAAAAGTTATATACAGGAAGAAGGGCTTAAATTGAACAAGAGATTAGGTTTGGAGTTTTTTACGGAATTTGTAAAAAGTTCCGATGCGGGTAATTTTGCGGAAACTGCACAGAAATTCAGGGAAATGATTTGCTGGTATGGCTGTGCAATCCGTGAAGTCAGAACAAAACTGGAAGTTTTAAATGATGAATTTCAAAATAATACGGAGAGAAATCCCATTGATAATATTAAATCAAGAATAAAATCACCTATGAGCATATATGAAAAAATGGACAGAAGAGGTCTTCCTATTACACTGGACAGTATTATGAGCGAACTCCATGATGTGGCGGGAGTAAGGGTTATCTGTCCGTTTATTGATGATATCTATACAGTAGCGGAAATGCTCATTGAGCAGGATGATATTTCTCTTATTCAATATAAAGATTATATTGCCAATCCTAAGCCGAATGGATACAGAAGCCTGCATCTGGTGGTAGAAGTGCCGATTTTCTTATCTACCGGCAAAAGGATGGTAAAAGTGGAAGTTCAAATCCGGACCATTGCCATGAACTTCTGGGCAAGTCTGGAACATCAGATTCATTATAAAAAATTTAAAGAAGATAATGTGGAAGTCGTAGAACAACTTACGAAATGCGCAAATGTAATCTATGAAACTGATGTTAAGATGCAGCAGATTCGGGAACAGCTTACAGAAGAAGGCAAAATTATACTTGGTTAAATGAATGATTTTATAATATCTGCACATGATATTTCATATAAAATGTATTCTGTATTAAATACAAATAAAAAAGCTGAGGTATAATTTTATATGAAAATATTATTCTTTAATGCCAAACCCTATGATAAAATTTGGTTTAAACCGCTGGCAGAACAAATGAATTATCAGATTAAATTTCGCTCGGTAAGACTGGATGAGGATTCAGCCGGACTTGCAAAGGGGTATGATGCGATTTGTGCATTTGTAAATGATGATTTAAACAAAAATGTTATTAACGAACTGATTGATGCCGGAATCAAGGGAATATTAATGCGCTGTGCAGGGTATAACAATGTGGATCTGGAAGCAGCAAAGGGAAAACTGAAGATTCTGCGGGTACCCAGTTATTCTCCGGAAGCTGTGGCAGAATTTGCAATGGCGCAGATTTTAACAGTTAACCGCCAGACTCACAGGGCGTATGTCCGTATCAGGGACTTTAATATGAATATTAATGGTCTGATGGGCGAGAATTTATATCAGAAAACCATCGGTATTGTAGGCACTGGAAGAATTGGACAGGCCATGATTCGTATATGCAGGGGATTTGGAATGAGAATTCTGGCATATGATTTGTATCCCAATAAATCTCTGGATGTAGAATATGTAAAACTGGAGCAGTTATTCCGGGAAAGCGACATTATATCGTTGCATTGTCCGCTGACCGATGATTCCCGGTATATGATAAATGAAGACTCTTTAAAGCTCATGAAAGACGGAGTGTATATTATGAACACTTCCAGAGGTGAACTGATTCGTACCGAAGATTTGCTGGAAGCCCTGCGTGTACCGGGAAAAATTGGCGGTGTGGGACTGGACGTATATGAAGAGGAAGAAGAATTGTTTTATGAAGACCGCTCCAATGAGATTATGACCGACGATATGCTGGCGAGACTGGTAACTTTTCCAAACGTGCTGGTAACCTCTCATCAGGGATATTTTACAAAAGAGGCCATGCAGGAAATCGCCCATGTGACAATGGAAAATGCAAAGGCGCTGGAGGAAGGCCGGGATAATGGAAATGAGGTAATCTCCTCTTGAAAAATAGCCGGAAATAGAATACAATAGAAAAAACATTTTATGGAAAATATACAGATAGAAATAAAAGGAAAGGTATTCAGAGGTAGGTACGATGTTAGATTTGAAATTTGTCAGAGAAAATCCTGATATAGTAAAGCAGAATATAAAAAATAAGTTTCAGGATAGAAAGTTACCGTTGGTAGATGAAGTTATCGCATTGGATGAGCAGAGCCGTGCTACGAAGCAGGAGGCGGACAATTTAAGGGCAGAGAGGAATAAGATTTCCAAACAGATTGGCGCTCTGATGGCTCAGGGAAAGAAAGAAGAAGCAGAAGAGACAAAGAAGCTTGTTACCGAGAAGTCGGATTATCTTGCAAAATTAGAAGACAAAGAAGCGGAACTCAATGAAAAGGTTAAGTCTATTATGATGACGATTCCCAATATCATTGATTCCAGTGTACCAATTGGTAAGGATGATTCGGAAAACGTAGAGATAGAAAAGTATGGAGAACCTCTTGTTCCGGATTTTGAAATTCCATACCATACCGAGATTATGGAAAAATTAAATGGCATTGATTTAGACAGTGCGAGAAAGGTTGCTGGAAACGGTTTCTATTATCTGATGGGAGATATTGCAAGACTGCATTCCGCAGTTATTTCCTATGCAAGAGATTTTATGATTGACAGAGGTTTTACGTATTGTATCCCGCCGTTTATGATACGCAGCGATGTTGTCACCGGCGTTATGAGTTTTGATGAAATGGATGCAATGATGTATAAGATAGAAGGAGAAGATTTATATCTTATCGGAACCAGTGAACATTCCATGATTGGAAAGTTTATTGATACCATTACTCCGGAAGAACAGCTTCCAAAGACGCTGACAAGCTATTCTCCATGTTTCCGAAAAGAAAAGGGTGCTCATGGTCTGGAAGAGAGAGGTGTATACAGAATTCACCAGTTTGAGAAGCAGGAAATGATTGTAGTATGCAGACCGGAAGAAAGTAAGATGTGGTTTGAAAAGCTGTGGCAGAATACGGTGGATTTATTCAGAAGTCTTGATATTCCGGTTCGGACTTTGGAATGTTGTTCCGGAGACCTGGCGGACCTTAAAGTAAAATCTATTGATGTGGAGGCGTGGTCCCCACGTCAGAAAAAGTATTTTGAAGTGGGAAGCTGTTCTAATCTTGGTGATGCACAGGCAAGAAGGCTGAAGATAAGAGTAAAAGATGAAAATGGAAATAAATATTTTGCTCATACTTTGAATAATACGGTGGTTGCGCCGCCAAGAATGTTGATTGCATTTTTGGAAAACAATCTGCAGAAGGACGGAAGCGTCAGGATACCTGAGAAATTAAGACCTTATATGGGCGGCAAAGATTTGATAAAATAATAACCAGTATAAAAAACTGTGGAAGACAACATGTTCTGGCTGTATTCCACAGTTTTTTATTGAGGATTTTTTATAATTCTGAAATGATTTCTCTGGCAAGGGATTCATCGATAGGGGCGGCATATACGCCATTCTCAAATTCTACAATATCGCCGATTCCTTTCTGGATAACGAAACGAAGCCGGCCGTTTCTGACTTTTTTGTCAGTATATAATTTTTTTACCAGTGCTTCCTTGTCGATATAATCGGGAATTGTAACAGGTAAGGCGGTCTGCTCCAGCAGTGATATGACATCTTCCATCTCAGTGGCAGTCATATATCCCATTTTATATGCAAGTTTTACTTCGGCAACTAATCCGATGGAAACTGCTTCGCCGTGAAGAAGCCTGTATTCGCTTACCGTTTCGATGGCCCGTCCCACCGTATGACCCAGATTCAGGACTTCGCGAAGTCCGCTTTCCCGTTCATCTTTCATAACAACATTATATTTTATTTTACAGTTCTCTTTTGCAATATGTTCACAAACATCTTTTTCTATATTTAGTATTTCTGTCATATGTTCTTTCAGATAACGAAAAAACTCTTTATCTGCAATACAGGCATGTTTGACCGTTTCCGCCAGTCCGCTGGATATCTGTCTGGCAGGCAGGGTCTTCCAGGCTGCAATGTCAATATATACTTTCTGAGGCTGATTGAACAGGCCAATCAGGTTTGTTGCCAGTGGTGTGTCTACCGCTGTTTTTCCGCCCACGGAAGCATCAGCGGCAGCCAGTAATGTGGTTGCATAATTGATAAAAGGTATGCCTCGCCCGAACGTGCCGGCCACAAATCCGGCCAAATCCGTTACCACACCGCCGCCCACGGCAATGATACAGCAGTCTCTGCGGTATTCTTTTGCCAGCATGGCATCTTCTATTTCTTCCTTGGTCTTTCTTGTTTTTTGTTTTTCACCGGCTTCGAATACAAACAGGTCGCCATTATACCCAGCCTCCTTCAGCTTTGCCAGAATTTTCTCACCATATAAATCTTTTACGATGCTGTCCGTAATAATTGCAAATTTTGTTATATTACCGGCCAGTCCGTTTTTAAGATCTGAAATCAATTTATCTTCCAGTCCGAATCCAATTTCGATTTCATAGCTGTCATCTACGACTTTTTTCAGTTCCACATTAAAAATAGCCATTTTTACCTCTTTCATGTCTGTTATTTTTTTGTTTATGCCCGCCAGCGTCCGGAAGCACCGCAGGGAAGCACCAGTCCGTTGGAGGAGACCGGAAGACCGATTTCTCCGGATTCCGTGGTTCCGCCGAAACGTTTACCGATTTCGGTTTCTATCATATAGGTAAGAACTGCAGGAGCAAGTCCGGTGGTATATGAGTTGACCAGAAAAAATAAAGGGTTATCTGACAATATATTTGAACATAGCTGGATAAAGGGATGTATAGAATCTTCAATCTTCCAGATTTCACCCTTGGGACCGCGGCCGTAAGACGGAGGGTCCATGATAATGGCATCATATCTGTTTCCACGCCGTATTTCCCGCTCCACAAATTTAACACAGTCGTCCACCAGCCATCGGATGGGAGCGGATTCCAGACCGGAGGAGCGGGCGTTTTCCTTTGCCCATGCAACCATTCCTTTGGAAGCATCTACATGGGTTACCTGGGCTCCGGCAGCAGCTGCCGCCAGCGTGGCGCCGCCGGTATATGCAAAAAGGTTTAAAACTTTGACCGGCCGGTTGGAATTTTTTATCATCCCGGAAAACCATTCCCAATTTGCCGCCTGTTCTGGAAATAATCCGGTATGTTTAAAACTGAAGGGTTTCAGATTAAAAGTCAGTGCTTTGTAATGAATGGTCCACTGTTCCGGCAGATTAAAAAATTCCCATTCACCCCCGCCTTTACTGCTCCTGTGATAGTGTCCGTTTTTGCTTTTCCAGCCCGGCAGTGTTTTTCTGGTATTCCAGATGACCTGGGGGTCCGGCCTTACCAGAATATAATCGCCCCACCGTTCCAGCTTTTCACCCTGAGAACAGTCCAGAACTTCATAATCTGTCCAATTTTCCGCAATCCACATGATTTTATATTCCTTTACAAAATTTTCTTGTTTTAGAGCATTTTTCAAACACAATCTAGTATACTATATATAAAAAAATGAAACAAGTACAGTTTTATGCAAAAATTGATTCTGTTATGAACAATAGACTAAAAATGTGTCGGAATTGTTATAATATATATTAGTTCCGGCATTTTTTTAGTCTGGGAGAAAAGCGGGTGTATACATAAAGATATATTTTGCACTACAAAATAAAAATCCGCAAAAAACAAGGTTTTTACCTGCTGGAAGGGCAAAAACAGATTGCATATTGGAAGTAAAATTAGTATAATAGTAATTAGTTTAAATAGAAGAAATGTATAGAAATTCAGGAGGACAGCATGATGGTAACATTGAGTAACAACGGAGCATATCTGATTAACGGAACAGAGATGGTGGAAACCGGAACTGATTCAGAGCAGCTTCTTAAATCTAAATTGGGAGATAAATATATTTCAAAAGATGAGGCGGCAAAAAATACGATTGCCTATGGAATTTTAGAAGAACATAATACATCTGGTAACATGGAAAAGCTTCAGATTAAGTTTGATAAACTGACCTCCCATGATATAACATTTGTAGGTATTATACAGACGGCAAGGGCATCGGGGCTTGAGAAATTTCCGATTCCGTATGTATTAACAAACTGCCATAACAGTTTATGTGCGGTTGGCGGAACCATTAACGAGGATGATCATATGTTTGGCCTGTCCTGTGCAAAGAAATATGGCGGCATCTATGTACCGCCTCATCAGGCAGTTATCCACCAGTTTGCCAGAGAGATGCTGGCAGGCGGCGGGAAGATGATTCTTGGTTCGGACAGCCACACCAGATATGGAGCCCTGGGTACCATGGCAATGGGAGAAGGCGGACCGGAACTGGTAAAACAGCTGCTTTCACAGACCTATGATATTAATATGCCGGGCGTGATTGCCGTATACTTAAGCGGAGAACCGGTTAAGGGCGTGGGACCGCAGGACGTTGCGCTGGCCATAATCGGCGCTGTATTTGGAAATGGATATGTTAAAAATAAAGTATTGGAATTTGTGGGACCGGGTGTGTCAAAGCTTAGTCCGGATTTCAGAATCGGCGTGGATGTAATGACAACAGAGACAACCTGTCTGTCTTCTATCTGGGCAACCGATGATAAAATAAAAGAATTTTATGATATTCACGGAAGAAGTGAAGATTATAAGGAATTAAATCCAGGGGATGTTGCATATTATGATGGTGTGGTTTATGTGGAACTGGATAAGGTTAAGCCGATGATTGCTATGCCGTTCCATCCGAGCAATACATATACCATAGAGGAATTAAATGCTAATCTCATGGATATATTGGAGGATTGTGAAAAGAGAGCAAAAGTCAGTCTGGATAATCAGGTGGATTTCACACTTAAGGATAAAGTAAGAAATGGAAAATTATATGTGGAACAGGGGATTATAGCAGGCTGTGCCGGAGGCGGTTTTGAGAATATCTGTGATGCGGCGGATATTTTAAAAGGTGCCAGCATCGGTGCGGATGAATTTACTTTAAGCGTATATCCTGCCAGTACACCGATTTATATTGAACTTGCCAGAAACGGAAAACTGGCTGATTTAATGGCTACGGGAGCTATCGTAAAGACGGCGTTCTGCGGACCGTGTTTTGGTGCCGGAGATACGCCTGCTAACAATGCTTTCAGTATCAGACATTCCACAAGAAACTTCCCGAACAGGGAAGGTTCCAAGCTTCAGAACGGACAGATTTCTTCGGTCGCATTGATGGATGCCCGTTCCATTGCGGCAACAGCAGCCAATAAGGGTTATCTGACGGCAGCAACTGATATAGATGTGAACTTTACAAAACCTAAATATTTCTTTGATAAAACTATTTATGAAAACAGGGTATTTGACAGCAAAGGTATTGCGGACGAAACCGTTGAGATTAAGTTTGGACCGAATATTAAGGACTGGCCTAAGATGGTGGCGTTAACGGACAACTTATTGCTGAAGGTGGTTTCGGAGATTCACGATCCTGTTACTACTACGGATGAGCTGATACCTTCCGGTGAAACTTCTTCTTATCGTTCCAATCCAATTGGTCTGGCAGAGTTTACCCTGTCCAGAAAAGATCCGGCTTATGTGGGACGGGCGAAGGAAGTCCAGGTAGCGGAAAAAGCCAGAGAGGAAGGACGGAATCCGGAAGAAGTACTGGCAGAGACTCGGCCGGTGTTTAAGAAGATTCAGACCATGTATTCCGAAGTGAATTATGAAAATACAGGTATCGGAAGTACTATATACGCTGTAAAACCTGGAGACGGTTCTGCAAGGGAACAGGCAGCATCCTGCCAGAAAGTTCTTGGCGGCTGGGCAAATATTGCTCAGGAATATGCCACCAAGAGATACCGCTCAAACCTGATTAACTGGGGTATGCTTCCGTTTTTATATGATAATGAAAAGTTACCATTTGCAAATGGTGATTATATATTTATTCCGGATATTGCCCAGGCAGTTAAGGAGAAGGCAGCTTCCATCAAAGCATACGTTGTGGGAGAAGAATTAAAGGAATTTGAATTAAAGCTCGGTGAATTAACGGATGATGAAAGGGAGATTATTCTCAAGGGATGTTTGATCAACTACAATAGAAGATAGAGAGGATGTAGCTTATGAATATTATAACTGAAACAGACCGTTATTTATTCGGCCAGGGTTCCCATTATGCCATATATGAGAAACTCGGTTCCCATGTCATGGAAATTGACGGAGTGCGGGGAACATACTTTGCGGTATGGGCTCCTCACGCTGTTGCTGTCAGTGTTGTGGGGGATTTTAATGATTGGAACGGATATATTCATATTATGGAGCGGCTGGGGACTTCCGGTATTTGGGAGAGGTTTGTACCGGGAGCATGTGAGGGTTCCATATATAAATATGCCATAACCGGTCGGGACGGTTCCACACATTATAAGGCTGACCCATATGGAAACTCTTCGGAGTTCCGTCCCGGCAATGCAACAAAAATTACTTCTCTGGATGGATATGAATGGGAAGATGATGAGTGGATTCGCAGAAAAACCGAGGATGCAGAAAATGTTGTGGACCAGCCGATGGCAATTTATGAAGTTCATATCGGTTCGTGGAAAAAAGATTATAGCTACAGTCAGGATGGATTCTGCAATTACAGACAGATTGCCCATGAACTGGGGGAATATGTGAAAGATATGGGATACACCCATGTGGAATTGATGGGTATATCCGAGCATCCCTTTGATGCATCCTGGGGATATCAGGTGACCGGATATTATGCCCCGACTTCCAGATACGGAGAACCGAAGGATTTTATGTACATGGTGGATTATCTTCATCAGTTGGGAATCGGAGTTATCCTGGACTGGGTTCCGGCTCATTTTCCAAAGGATGAGCATGGACTTGCCATGTTTGACGGAGAGCCGTTGTATGAATATGCGGATTCCAGAAAAGGAGAGCAACGTGACTGGGGAACCAAGGTGTTTGACTATTCCAAGACCGAAGTAATGAATTTCCTGATTGCAAATGCATTGTTCTGGGTGGAGAAGTTTCATATTGATGCCCTGCGGGTAGATGCAGTGGCTTCCATGCTGTATCTGGATTACGGAAGACGGGACGGCGAATGGGTTCCGAATAAATATGGCGGAAACGGTAATCTGGAAGCTATGGAGTTTTTTAAACACTTAAACAGTATCATGGAAAAACGGGACCCACGGGCATTTTTAATTGCGGAAGAGTCTACGGCCTGGCCGAATATAACAAAGAAGCCGGAAGAAGGCGGACTGGGCTTTAAGTTTAAGTGGAATATGGGCTGGATGCATGATTTTCTGGATTATGTGAAACTGGATCCGTATTTTAAAAAATTTAATCATAATAAAATGACATTTAACATGACATATGCATTCAGTGAGAAGTTTGTACTTGTTTTATCTCATGATGAGGTGGTTCATCTCAAATGTTCCATGCTTTATAAAATGCCGGGAGATTTGGAGACGAAAGCAGCCAATTTAAAGACGGCATATACGTTTATGATGGGACAGCCGGGAAAGAAGCTGCTGTTTATGGGTCAGGAATTCGGACAGCGGGAAGAATGGTCGGAATCCAGAAGTCTGGACTGGTATCTGCTGGATGACCCGCTACATGCAGATATTCAGGCATACTATAAAAAGTTGCTTCATTTATATAGAGAGAATAAGGTAATGTATGCATACGAATCCAAGGAATACGGCTGTTATCAGTGGATAAACTGTGATGATGCAGATTTCAGCGTGTTTAGTTTTATCCGCAAGGCCCCGAATACCTTTAATGACAGTCTGGCATTTGTGTGTAACTTTACACCGGTGGAGCGTCAGGAATATGTAATTGGAGTACCTCATCCGGGAGAATATAAGGTAATACTGAGTACTGAGGATGTGTATGGCGCAGAGAAGAGAAGCTATGAAGCCCACGCAGTAAAAGAAGAACAGGACGGATTTCCGTATAAACTTACCATTGATTTAAGACCGTTTGAATCTTTGATTATGGCAGTGCCGAATCAGGCAGTGAAGAAACCGGTTCGAAAGGTAAGGAAAAAGAAATAGAAACAGATAGTCTTGACATTCAATCTCTGTGTGTTAAAATTAAAAAATCTACAATAAGAAGGAGCTTATGTTTTCGCAATACATTGCTCCACCATGGAGGTTAGAATGGAAAACGGTATGAATAAGGTGTATGCACCAAAGAGAATTGAAAAAAAGTGGCAGGAGATATGGGATGCGGAGAAAGCTTTTGCCGCCACTGATGATTATAGTAAGCCGAAGTTTTATGCTTTGGTAGAATTCCCATATCCTTCAGGACAGGGATTGCATGTGGGGCATCCAAGACCGTATACGGCCCTTGATATAGTAGCCAGAAAAAGAAGAATGCAGGGATATAATGTTTTGTATCCGATGGGCTGGGATGCATTCGGTCTGCCTACTGAGAATTATGCAATTAAAAATAAGATTCATCCAAAGATCGTGACAGAGAATAATGTGAAGAGATTTAAGGAACAGCTTCATTCGTTAGGTTATTCTTTTGACTGGGACAGAGAGGTAAATACCACAGATCCGGAATATTACAAGTGGACCCAGTGGATTTTCCTCAGGCTGTTTAAAGCGGGGCTTGCATATAAGAAAGAGATGCCGATTAACTGGTGTACTTCCTGTAAGGTGGGACTTGCCAATGAGGAAGTGGTGAACGGCGTGTGTGAACGCTGTGGCAGCGAGGTTGTCCGTAAGGTTAAGAGCGAGTGGATGCTTAAGATTACCGAGTATGCGGATAAATTAATCTCAGGTCTGGATGATGTAGATTATATTGAAAAAGTCAAGGTATCCCAGAAGAACTGGATTGGCCGTTCTGAAGGGGCAGAAGTGGATTTTCAGCTGAAGGATAAGGAAGATAAGCTTCGTGTTTATACCACACGTCCGGATACTTTATTTGGCGCTACGTATATGGTTGTTTCACCGGAACATCCATACATTGATAAATATAAAGACTGTATTTCAAACTGGGACGATATTATGGCTTATCGTGAAGCGGCCGCAAAAAAATCCGATTTTGAACGTACGGAGCTGGCAAAAGACAAGACAGGTGTGGTATTGGAAGGTATCACCGCTGTTAATCCGGTAAACGGAAAAGAAATTCCAATCTGGATTTCGGATTATGTACTTATGACTTACGGTACAGGAGCCATTATGGCAGTACCTGCCCATGATGACCGTGACTGGGAGTTTGCAAAGAAGTTTGGATTGCCAATGATTCAGGTGGTTGAGGGCAAGGATGGACCGGTTGATATTAATGAGGCGGCATTTACTGATGTTGCAACAGGTAAGATGATAAATTCCCAATTTCTTGATGGTCTGGAAGTAACCGAGGCGAAGGAAAAGATGAAAAGTTTTCTGGAGGAGAAGGGAATCGGCTGCAGAAAGGTTAATTTCAAATTAAGGGACTGGGTATTTTCCAGACAGCGTTACTGGGGCGAACCAATTCCGGTTATTCACTGTGAAACATGCGGTTATGTGCCTGTGGAAGAAAGTGAATTACCGTTGGAATTACCAGATGTGGAAAGCTATATGCCTACTAACAATGGGGAATCCCCGTTGGCTGCCATGACCGACTGGGTAAATGTGAAATGTCCTTGCTGCGGCGGCCCGGCAAAGAGAGAAACCGATACCATGCCGCAGTGGGCGGGTTCTTCCTGGTATTTCTTGCGATATACAGACCCAAAGAATACCGAAGCGTTAGCAGGTAAAGAGGCATTGAATTACTGGATGCCGGTGGATTGGTATAATGGCGGAATGGAACATACAACCCTGCATTTACTGTACTCCCGTTTCTGGCATAAATTTTTATTTGACCAGGGTGTGGTGAATACCTCAGAGCCATATCAGAAACGTACTTCTCATGGAATGATTCTGGGAGAAAACGGCGAGAAGATGTCGAAGTCCCGGGGAAACGTGGTAAACCCGGATGATATTGTGAACGAATACGGTGCGGATACCCTTCGTACCTATGAAATGTTTATTGGTGCTTTTGATTTAAGCGCTTCCTGGTCTGAGCAGGGTGTTAAAGGCTGCAGAAGATTTTTGGACCGTGTATGGAAGCTGCAGGACCTTGTATCTGAAGAGATGAATTATTCCAAGGAAATGGAAACCAAAATGCATCAGACCATTAAAAAGGTCAGCCAGGATTTCGAAAATCTGAAGTACAATACTGCGATTGCGGCAATGATGGCATTAATCAATGATTTTTATAAGAATAATTCATTGACCAGAGGTGAATTTAAGACATTGATTACGCTGTTAAATCCGGTAGCCCCTCATATGACAGAGGAACTGTGGGAGATTATGGGATTTGAAGGCAGATTATATCAGACTGCATGGCCGGAATATGATGAAGCAAAGACCGTTGAAAATACGGTTGAGATAGCAGTTCAGATTAACGGAAAGACTAAGGCAACTATATCAATAGCCAAAGATGAGGCAAAGGATTCTGTAATAGCAAAGGCAAAAGAGGCAATTGCTGGAAAGCTTACCAGTACGGTGGTAAAAGAGATATATGTTCCAGGAAGAATTGTGAATATTGTGCAGAAGTAGTATGAAGAATATAGAATGAGTACAAATAAATTTTACTAATAAAAACAGACTGAGTACATTATCATGTAGTGTACTTGGTTTGTTTTTTATTATAATGAAAGTGGTCTGGTAAATGAAGACAGTATTTATGTCAAATAATGTCATATTGTGTAGATAAATATTTATTGACAATTTGCAATAACTTATATATACTACTAGGTAAAAATTGGAAACTAATAGTAGATTTTAGCATATAAAACCAGATCTTTAGAGAAGGAATATAAAAAAATTAGTGTTATAAAAAGTATAGATTGAAAGGGAAATTTTATTGAAAAAAATTATAAAACATGTATTGATATATCCAATATATATTTTTTTATTAATAGAAGGATTTTTCGGCGGAACGACTAATAAAAAAGATATTTGGGATGATTTAGTAAAATGGGCAAAAAAATAAAGTTTTAATTTTACTAAAAAATGAAAGTGTACTGCTCTGTCAAAAAATGGCGGAGCAGTATTTTTATTACAATCCCTTTTTCCGTTTATAATAAAAATGAATCAATGAATATTTTTGCAGTTCTATAATTTCTTTTGTCTGTTTATTATACTATATTGCAAACAAATTATAACCACTAAGCATATCTAACCATATAATTTAAGCATTTGATATTCAAAAAGGAATTATTCGCCTGGTCGGTGCAGTGGATTGAAATGGAGGATTGTACTGCTGAAAGTGAATATTTTATGATGCGTTCCTACCATTTGGCTTTTCGGAAGGTACGAATGAAAGGAAAATACTCTTTCCAGTATATTACAGATTCAGTATTTGAGGATTGTGTATTCGATACTAAGGATGCTTTTTGGCATGCAAAGAATATCACAGTCAGAAACAGTGTTGTTAAGGGTGAATATTTGGCATGGTACAGTGAGAATATTACATTTGAAAACTGTAAAATCATCGGTACACAACCACTTTGCTATTGCAGAAACCTTCGTTTGATTAATTGTGAAATGATTGAGACTGATTTAAGCTTTGAGCGCTCCGAAGTGGAAGCTACTCTTACAGCTCCTATTGTCAGTATTAAAAATCCTTTGTTGGGTCATATTTATGTACCGGCGGTGGGGGAAATTCTTAAGGTATAAATTAGCAAACTATTAGAAATAACAGGTCGCAAAGCTGGGAGTCTAAGGTGAAAACTAAGTTGAAGGATATTATACCAGAAGAGTTCGGCTGCAGGAGATAATCTTGCAGTTTTTATTTGAAACAAAGGAGAGATTTTTGATGGTAGAAATATTAAGCGGTCAAATGCTGGAAATTGATAATCTGTTTTCATACAGAGGAAAAATAAAATCAATGGAATTGGAAGAAATCGGTAAGAAAATGGAGGAAAAAGTAAATCTGGCAGGAGCAAAAAGAATAGGAATGCCGATAACAGTCACATATGGTGTGGAAAATGACACAATGGAAATTCTTTTGCCGATAGATAGAGAAATCAGCAGTACAGATGAATTCTGTTATAAAGAAAGAATAAAGATAGTAAATGCACTGGTTGCAAAACATAAGGGAAATCCAATGAAATTACAAAATACCTGCAATGAATTAAATCAATACATAGCTGAAAATAAACTTGTGCCGATAACTGCAGGATATAATGTTACGAAAAAAACAAATCCTATTGATATTGAGGATACAGAGATAGATGTGTATGTGGGGATTAACCCGAATATTTGGAATTATTACTTGTTATCGGGAATAGTGTACTGCATCTTATATATACTAATTATAGTTAAGGGGCAAACTAATAGAAATATTAGGACGCAAAGCTGGGAGTCTAAGGTGAAAATATTAAGTTAAAATAATTTTGCTAAGATAGTTCGGTTGCAGGATAAAATCTTGCAACTTTTTTTGTTTTTATTTCTAATTATTTGTTGTATATAAAAGAAAAGTTTAAAAAGTATGATATATCGCAATGATGTTATATGGGTAAAACTTTATTAATATTGTTGCTTTATATATAAAAAACTCCGATTGAAATTTGCGCAGACCAACCGGAGTTCCAAATTGAAAGCACTTATAAAAAAGTACCTGGGTAAAGTATACAACTTTTTGGGATAAGTGTAAATAAAAATAAAAAGGAGATTGTTAAAATGGAAATGATTTTAGGAAATGGATTCTGTGAAATGTCACAAGAAAATCTAATGGAAGTGGAGGGTGGTTTGAACTGGAAAAAAGCTTTGGCAGTATTTGCTGGGACTGTAGGCTTGGCATGGTCTTTACCAGTAGGAGCATTAAATCCAGGAGCAGGGTTGGTATTGGCTGGAAGTTCTTGTGCTTCATTAGATTATGGAATTCACTAGTAGGGGGATGAATATGTTTGAATTAATTGAAATTAGTAATGATGAATTATTAGAAATTGATGGTGGAGGATGGCTTTCAAGAATTGGAGGAGTATTGATTGTTACAGGTTCTATAATATCAGGCGGTGGATTGGTGCCGGTTGGTGTAGGCGTTGCAAGTGGAGTAATGACTTTAATAACAGGGTGGTGAAATTATGATTTTTTGGGGACATATATTTTTAAATATTGTAATTATTATTTATATCATATTAATATTTAAAAATAACTTTAAGATAAAAGGAATGAATGCCGGGTTTACAAAAGTAATAAGCATTGTTTTTCTTTTAGCAGGATGTATACTATATGTAGCGTATATTTTTATTATAGCATATATGTACAAAACAGATGGCCTTGACTATGGTTCTTTTGTTATATTATTGAATAGCTGGGCATTTTTAAATGCGTCAGAGAGAATAATAAATACTTATGGAAAAAAGGTAAATAATGTTATTACATAAGAATTTAGAAATAACAAATCATATTGTGCAACTGATAAAAAGGAACTATAGATAATTAGGAGAAAATAAGAAATGAAAGATGCTGTGGGAAAAAATTTTAGAATTATTTTATTATCTGTTTTTAATACAATATGTCTGTTAATTGCTGCAATAGATACAAAATCCCTTTGGGTATGGATTATTTTTGCAGTTGTATTGGTCTTAAATATTTGGATTAACATAGAACAACTAATAAAAAACAGAATATAAATTAATAAATATATTATGAAAGAGAAAAAGCATCCAAGGTATTATGGGAGGAATAGGAGTATGAGATACTATTGTGTAAAACAACACGATATCATAGATTGTGGTGCCGCATGTCTTGCTACGATTTCAAAGCAAAACGGTTATAAAATTGGAATTACGAAAATAAGGGAGGCGGCAGGCACCGATAAACAGGGAACGAATGCATATGGTATTATAAAGGCAGCGGAACAGCTTGGATTTAGTGCGAAAGGAGTCCGGGGAGACAAACAGGCATTTAATTCAGAGTTTCCGCTGCCTTGCATTGCACATGTAATAGTAGATGGAACCTTATTGCATTATGTGGTGATCCATAAAATAACAAAGAAGAAAATAATTATAGCGGATCCGGCTGTAGGAATAGTAAAACTGACACCGGAAGAATTCTTTGGAGAAGTACGGGAAGAAAATAAGCCGCCCAAATATCAGTGGACAGGCATTTTAATACTATTAGTCAAAAATGAAACATTCAAAAAAGGTGACGAGACAAAGGGACTGTTTAGTCGCTTTTTTCATTTGCTGCTGCCTCAGAAAAAGCTATTGTTTCACATATTTATCGCCTCTCTGCTGTATACGGTATTGGGTATTCTGGCAGGCTTCTATTTTAAAGCATTGGTGGATGACATTTTGCCGGATGGATTAATGAAAACACTGACAACGTTATCCGTGGGAGTTATTTTTTTAAACATATTTAAGGTGTTGCTTAATGGATTTCGTTCCCATTTGTTATTATATCTCAGTCAAAAATTGGATATTGCATTGCTTTTAGGATATTACCGCCATGTATTGGAACTTCAGATGAATTTTTTTGGAAGCAGAAAAGTAGGAGAAATTATTTCAAGATTTAACGACGCCTCAAAAGTCAGGGAAGCAATTGCCGGAGCAACATTAACGATTATGATAGATACTTTGATGGCAGTGGCCGGAGCAGTTATTTTATATATGCAGAATGAAAAAATGTTTGGAATTGCAATTCTGATGGTGATTTTGTACATGATAATAGTAATTACATTCAATCGATGGTATGAGAAATTAAATCGAAAACAAATGGAAGATAATGCACAGCTTACTTCCTATCTGGTAGAATCACTGAACGGCATACAGACCATAAAAGCATACAATGCGGAAGGAAAAGTAAAAAGTGAAATGGAAATTAGATTTGTAAGATTGCTGAAAAGCATATTTCGCCTGAGCTGGGTCGGCAATCTGCAATCTTCACTTAAGGTCTTTATTGAACTTGTGGGAGGCGTTATTATTTTAGGGCAGGAGGTGTCTGTGTTATTCGGGGAGAAATAACAATAGGCGGATTGATTACGTTTAATTCGCTGTTAGTGTATTTTCTGGACCCTGTTAAAAATCTCATTAATTTACAGCCTAAGATACAGACTGCAGTTGTAGCGGCTGACCGTTTAGGAGAAATTTTAGATTTAGAGGTTGAAAAAACAGAAGCAGAGTATAAGAAATTATCCCCCGATAAATTAATGGGAGAAATTGAAATAAAAAATCTTGATTTCCGCTATGGAAAAAGAAGACCGGTATTGGAAAATATTAATTTAAAAATTGAAAAGGGACAGAAGGCGGCATTTGTAGGGGAAAGCGGTTCCGGAAAAACCACATTATCAAAATTACTGTTACATATGTATTCGGCCGAAAAAGGAGAAATACTGATTGATGGAAATAATATAGAAGATATACAGATAGAGCGATTAAGGGAGAAGATAGCATATATCCCGCAAGAAACCTTTTTGTTCAGCGGAAGTATTTTAGAAAATCTAACCCTGGGAATGGATTATGTAGAAATAGAGGAGGTTATTGAGGCGGCAAAAATGGCGCAGGCACATGATTTTATTAACCGGCTTCCGCTGCGTTATGAGACCAGGCTGGAAGAAAACGGAGCCAATCTTTCCGGCGGACAGAGACAAAGGCTTGCCATAGCCAGAGCTATATTGAAAAAACCGGATATATATCCTTCAGCACAGAGGTAAGAGAAGGCGGATATATTCAGGAGGGAACCGTATTGTGCCGGATTCTTCCTGAAACAAATAGCAGTTATTATGCTGAACTATATGTTGAAAACAGAGATATAGCAAAATTACAAATAGGACAAACCGTGAAATTTGAGATTGCAGCATATCCTTCTTCTGAATATGGTTATTTTACCGGAATCATTAATAGCATCGCAAAAGATATTAAAGTTGATGGCAATTCGGGGAGTTCCTATTATCCGGTAAGAGTTAAATGTGATAAGACGACAGTAATGAACAAACATGGTGATAAAGGAAGCATAATAAACGGTATGATATGTCAGGCGAAGATTGTAGTAGAGGAAAAAAGTATTTTCCGTTATCTGATGGAAAAGATAAATTTGTTAGATTAATAGAGGATTTAACCGGCAATTACAAATGAACTTCCATAAAAAGCATAATTATTAAATTTATACAAATACTGATATTATGTTCATAACTTGACATATGATTTGATTGTATTATAATAACAGCATTAGACAGAGACAGGAGAAAATCAATGGTGGAAGATAAAATAACAGAAGAAAAAAATATGGGAGTTCTGCCGCTGGCAGTGATATACTGTATTGCACTGGGCTGCATTGTGGTTACGCCTTTTATTGGGGAACATCTGGCGCCAATGTTCGATTATGTGGATTATGGAGCATTGCGGCATTTATTTGAAGAAATCATAACCTGCGTGCTTTGGGCGGTGGAAATCGTTGTGATTACTGTTGTATGCAGGAGATACTGGAATGTAAATGTTCTTATGAATCCGAAAACCAGAGGAAAAGAGCTGCCCGGAAAGAATATGATACTGCTGGCCTTTTTATCTATTTCTGCCATACTGATTATCAGCGCACAGATTGGATTTGAAGTAAAACCCTTTTATGATATGGGCGTAAAAATAACCGGATATGAACTGATGGGAAATATCGGAATGTTATTTCGTAACGCCATTAGATGCGGTTTCATGGTACTGATGATCCGGTGTGCCCAGAAGTTTGCGGAACTGCTTATAGGAAAAGGCAGAAGCAGGTTTATCTGGGGCGGGACAATCCTGGCCCTGACCGTGGGGATATATGATTTGCTGGCGGGAGTTCATACACTGCCTCTTACTTATTTTCTGCTGAATTTACTGTTTGGGTGGATTTATCTGCTGACAGACAGAAGTATCAGTAAAACATATCTCTTTGTATTATTAATTTATTTTTTCTAATGAGTTTGAAAGAAAATTTAAAAGAAGGATTAAAACATTTTAGAAAGGTAATCAATTTATAATGGAAGAAAAACAAATGAAGAAGTATAGTGGCCGGATATTTCAATGGGGAAAGAAAAACATTGTAATATTGATGTATGTGCTGTCAGCAGTTTTTATAGAAATGGTTTCGGTATTAGCCGTTGAAAATAATCCTGCCATTACACATCCGTTTATTGAACTGGGAATACTGGGATTTATTGCCTGTCTCATCGGACTGGTTCGCAAAAATAAAACCAGGCTGGGGATTTGTATCGTGCTGTTGTTGATACAGACCATACTGGATTTGGGTTTTGTGATTGTATATGATATGACTGGCCAGTATTTTGACTATGGAATGTTAAGTCTTAGAAATGACGCAATGGGCATACTGGAAAGCATACCGATGAATTTTACTGCTTTTTATGCTGCTCTTTTCTTCTGTATAGTATTTATTGTATTTGGACTGAGAGCCGTGCGGAGAAATGCAGTTTTGGAAGTAAATGTGAAAAACAGAATCATATCTGCCGGTGCGGGACTTATTTTTCTGGCATGTTCATTTTTTGCAGTGGCAAATAATAATTCGAGTACAGTGGATAAGTATTCCAAGATGATAAATAACAGTCAGGGTTCCAATTATACCAGCATGGGAATCATAGGTAATGTGGTAAACGAATTTGCAAAAGGAATAGTTTATACGGATACCCAATACATGAGTTCTGATAAAATAGATGAATTTCTTTATGAATCAGTTACGGAAAAATCACCGAAGTTCGGGGTATCCTCTGACAATAATGTAATCGTTATGTTGGTGGAAACATTTGAATGGTTTTCGTTTATCAAAAGCGAGGAATATCCAAACGGGCTGGATCTGACAGAAGATCAGATAAAATATCTGTTTCCGAATCTCACGCAGTTTTATGATGAAAGTGTAGTAATGACAAATTTTCATTCCAGAGAAAAGACGGATATTTCCGAAACCCTTAGTATTTTGGGAAGTTATCCCACGGATGCATATGTGGATTACGATTTTGAATATAATACATTACCACAGACTGTGCCGAACCTGATGCGGACACTGATGGATAAAAATATACAGACCCGATCCTTTCATAATGGTTTTAAATCTTTTTATAACCGGGAAAAGACCCATAAAATATTCGGATTTGAGAGTCTTACCGATTCATACGATATGTATGACATGGCGGATAAAATGCTGGCGGAAGGAAAGCTCAAAGAGACCTCCATGCATGATTATTTATCAAAGGGGGAAAGAAATCTGGACTCTGAAATGATAGAAACCTGTAAGGACGTGATGTTTCCTGCTGATAAAAGATTTTATACGTATATCACTACCATTACTATGCATGGGATTTATTATGAAAGAGATAATTTAAAGGCTCATATGGAAAAGCTTAGGAGTGTATATACGCCTAAGGGAACAGAGGAAGAAGCTATTCTTATGAATTATGTATCCACGGTTATGGAATTTGACAAGGCTTTGGGTGTAATGATGAAGGATCTGGAAAAAAAGGGACTGCTGGATAACACGACGATTATAATGTTTGGCGACCATAACTGCTATTATCAGCAGCTTAGCAACTATGTGAAAGACATAGAAGATTACGACACAAAGAATTATTATACGGATTTATATAAAGTACCTCTGATGATTTATGACAAGAATCTGGAACATCAGAAGATTGATAAATTTACCTGTACCGCAGATATGGTTCCGACGATTCTGGATTTGCTGGGTATTCGTACCTATGAGAATATGTATTATGGCAATTCTGTTTTTAATAGCCGGGAATCCGTGCTTTATTCAAGAGCTTACGGGATTTTTGTCGGAGACGGTATCGTTTGCAGAAGCCTGAATAATCTGCTGTATGTCAGCGATATGGTTTCAGAAGAATATCAGAAACAGTTCAGAACGGAAGCAGAAGAACTGATTGATGAGATACGGTACTGTGACCAGGTATTTTATCAGGATTACTTCGGGGATAAGAAGAATTATGAAACATTTATAGAAAATATGAAGAAAATTCAGAGATAGCAATTGTTGTAAATACTCCATTTTTATGCTATTATTAAAGAAAATGATGGAAGTGGGTTTTTTGTAAAAATATCGGAAGTTATGAGAGTGGAGAAATTTTATGGAGTATGTTTTGTATTTTAATTTAGCGGCAATCATTACCTGTGTGATTTTACTTGTCATTATGAATGCCGAGTACCGTAAAGTATCAACGATACGGTCAAAGATACTGGGAATCCTGCTGGCACTGACGGTGGTGCTGGCAGTTTCCAGCATAATTTCGTGGAATATGGTCGATTATGTCAGTGATATAGAATCGTATAACGGCATTCGTACGTTTGCCATATACATAAATCTTATATCCCATACCGGACTGTGTTTGACGATATTTTTTTATAACTATTTTCTGGTCCGTCCATATGACAAGGCAGATGGAAAGACAGATTTAATATACTTTTTTCCGTTTATTGCGGTGTTGATTATATTGATGGGAAATCCTGTTTCAAACTGGATATTTTATCTTGACGATTTCGGAGTTTACCACAGGGGCGGTCTTATGTGGCTTCTGTATATTGCTGATATATATTATGCCTATGCAGTTTTAATTAGTGTATTATTCCGTCACAGAAAAGAGATAGGAAGGCATAAACTGATACCTTCTTATGCCTATGTCATGGTGCTTGCCGCAGGTTTTATCATTCAGTATTTTGTCTGTTCCCTGCAGTTTGAAAGCTTTGCGGTGGCCATCGGTGCGGTGATACTTGTAATGAATGTTCAGAATCCCAGAGAGATCATTGATGTTGAAACTTCGTTGTTAAACTACGGCTGTTTTAAAGAAGAAATATATAAGAATGTAAACCACCAGAGGAACTTCCGGCTTGTTTACATATATTTTGGGGAACTGGAAGATTACCGTGTCATCTATGAAAATAAAATATATGACAATCTGGTAAAGCAGGCGGGAAAACGCCTGAAAGGAATCCGTCGGCATATGCTGGCATACCGGATTAAATCGGATGTGTTTGTGATTTTATATCCCGGCACCGAAGAAAGATATATCGGCTCGGACCGGATGGGGATTTATAATGCATTTAAAGAGGAGCTGACGGTTTACGATAAGCAGCTGGGCATGTATCCTTCCGTTCTGGAACTGGAATATCCAAAGGATGTGGAAAATCTGGAGGATATAATGGAAGCGGCCAGAATTTTGCAGGATAAGTTTAAATACTATAAAGGTGGCGTAATCACCGCACATCAGGCAGAGTTCAGCAGGCAGCGGGAAAAGAAACGTCTGGAAAAAATAATATCAAGACTGGCTAAAGACAGATATATAAAGGTCAGCTGTACCCCGATTTTCCGTACTGCAGACGATAAAGTAGAAGCAGCATATGTAGGAATTTTTCTGAAAGATTATATGGATGAGGAGATGACATACGGGGAGTTTTTGAAAAAATGCGGAAATAATGAACAGGTTGTGACGATTGAGCGGCAGTTATTTGATATAATCTGTTCCATGCTGGCAGAGAATAATGAGGCACTGGCCGGAGCCAGAAAGATTGGTATTTCTTTGTCAAATGTTCACTTTATGCAGGATGATATGGTTGAAGTGATTCTAAGAACCATGCGGCGGCATGATATTTCAAATGGAGCCATTTCTTTTGGAGTTTCTAATGAAGTATTAAATAATATGAACTATACGATTAAATCTAATATTGATAAACTTAAACTCAGGGGAATTGATATTTTTCTGGAAGAGTACGGTGTGGGAAAGGCCAATTTTGAAAATCTTACCAGTATGGACGTAGGTTACATAGAAATGGATGAAAGCATTTCAGATTCCATTTATGTTGATGAAAAGTATGAGACCGTAATGAAGAGGCAGATTGAGGTCGCCCATAAACTTGGAACAAAGTTGCTGGTGAGCGGCATCGTGGATAAATCACAGGTAAAAAAAATCAGGGAATTAAATGCTGACTATTACAAACTGAAATCCATATCATAATGTTTATCAGATACATAAGACGATTCATGTGTTGAACATGATACGAAGGATAGAAAAGGGGATGAAAAATGGACTATAATCTTTATTATAATGTTGCGGCATTGCTGATATTAATTACGTTAAGTATAATGATGGGTGCTAAAAATAACATTAAAAATAAATTATACAGACTTCTGCTGGTTCTGTTGGCATTGACAGTATTAACTATTGCAGCAGATACGGTATGCCTGTATTTTCCAAATCTGTATTCCGGTCTCACAAATACCATACTGTCCGTTTATATGAGTGTATATTTTTTGGCACATGTTGGAATCGTGCTTGTCTGTTGTATATATGTGCTGCTGCTGATAAATAATACGAAATATACCAATAAGTGTATATGTCTGGTTATCCTGCCGTTTTTGGGAGCAGTGGGACTGGTGGTTAAGAATTTGTTTGACCAGTCTTTATTTTATTTTGATAATGATATGGTATATCATCAGGGAAATGCAGTGGCATATCTGTATGTTATAGTGGTTGTTTTATGGACGTTTTCTTTTATATATACGGGATGGAATAAAAAATCATTGTCCGGACGGGAAGAAATGACCATCTATATTATGATTGCTGTTCAGGCGGTCTGCGGTGCAATTCAGCTGCTATTTCCGTGGATTTTGATAGAAAATTTTGGATATGCATTAAGTCTGATAGCCGTATGCACAGGAATCAGGAATCTGGAAGAAGTAGTGGACTATACAACCCAGGTGTATGCCAGACATGCATTTTTTGAAAATGTCAGAGCCAGGGTGTCGGAAGAAGCATGTACAGGCAAAATTGGAAGAAAAACAAAAGATTTTCAACTGGTTACCATATATTTTACAAATATTCAGACATATCTTGAAATGATTGGAATGAAATATGAAGACAACCTGCTGAAGAAATGTGCAAATTTCTTTAAGCAGACTTTTCCAAAAGCCAGGGTTTATTATCTGGGTGAAGATGCCTTCAGCATGATTATTAATAAAAGTGAATATGTTTTTTCGGAAGATGACGGAAAAAAAGTGACGGAACAATTTAAAAATCCATTTGTAATAGGAAATTACCGGATAAAGTTAGAGCCGGTGATGCTTGTGCTGGATTTGAGACCAGACGAATTATCCTTTGAAGATATTAATGAATATATCAATTACGGTTACATCAAGGCCCGAAACAGTTCTAAAGATATATATTACAAAGCGGATATCGATCTGAAAGAAGTCCGGCGTATATATAATACGATGCAGCTTTTAAAATCAGCGGTAGAACATGAAGGGTTTGATATTGTTTATCAGCCTATTTATTCGGCGCATCACGATAAAATCGTTTCAGCCGAGGCTTTGATAAGGCTGAAAGATAATTCTACCATGGGTTATATTTCTCCGGAGGAATTTATTCCGATTGCTGAAAAGGGAGGTCTGATTCTTAAAATCGGTGAGATTGTCTTAAGAAAAGTCTGCCGGTTTATCAGTGAGAATAAAAACAGACTGAATGAGTACGGCGTGGAATACATAGAGGTGAATCTGTCTACCATACAATGTATGGAATACGGAATTGATAAAAAGGCAATTGATATTATGAAGGAATTTGATGTGGAACCTCACTGGATTAATTTTGAAATAACGGAGACTGCAGAAATTAATTCCATCGCTATCGTCAGAAAAAGTATCAATGAACTGCAGAAATCTGATATTAGCTTTTCTTTAGATGATTATGGAAGCGGAAACGCAAATATTAATTATCTGCTGGAACTTCCGTTTGAGATTGTAAAGATTGATAAATTTATCCTATGGAATGCCTTTCACAATAAAAAACAGATGGAAGCGTTGGAAAGTACGGTGGCAATGCTGCATGAACTGGGGATTAAGATTGTGGTTGAAGGTATTGAAAATCAGGAATATCTGGAGAAAATGAAGGCGCTGGGGTGTGAATACTTTCAGGGATATTATTTTGCGAAACCCATGTCGGAGGAGAAATATATTGAGTATTGCAGGGAGCGGAATGTTGGGGGAGTTTAAAAAATGTTTTATCTTCGGCTGACCGGACGCAGAGGCGGAGGCCTTCGGACACAGTCTGCTTACTTGCAAAAGCCGGAAAGATATTAAATCATAGGCGATAAATAAAACAGATGTTATGAAATCTGCTGAATGCAGTTATCATAACATCTGTTTTTAGTTTGGGAATATTTTATTTATTAATCAGTATCGGAAGTTTGTATTCTAATAATTTGGAGCATCCTGTAATACATCGGTATTGATGACTTCTCCGCTCATTACCTGATTAATCAGAACTTTTGCATTCTGGATATAAGTTTCATTCGGCTGCATGACCCAGGCTTTAAATCGTGGAGCAGAGTAAGTGGTCTGGGAGTCTCCCGGGCCGTTTACACTGTAGGATACCACATTCCAGGAAGGCATTTTATCCAGTTGAAGTTTAACAAGAGAAGAAATATCTCCGGCGGACAGGCTGGTTTCAAAGCTTCCTTCCAGACCGGACATCAGTCCGGAATAGTTATTTAATATGGCAGAGGAGGCCATTTTGTTGATTACTGCGGTAATGACCGCCATTTGGTTTCGTCCGCGCTGACGGTCGCCGTCTGCAAAGGCATATCGTTCTCTGGCAAATCCCAGCGCTTCCTTACCGTTCAGATAATTATCACCAACAGTAATGTGGTCGCCTCCGTGAGTGGTAACAAAATCGTAATCCGAATGAACTGTAATGCCGCCCAGTGCATCGATTACTTCCGTAAATCCGGTGAAATTAACCCGGAAATAATAATTAATATTGATGTCATAAAGCATATCCAGTGTTCCCATGGAGCAGTCCACGCCATACAGACCGGCATGGGTCAGTTTATCCCTGACGCCGCCAGATACCGTAGTCGGCACATAGTAATCTCTTGGTGTAGACAAAAGCAGAATCTGGTAGGTTGCTGGGTTAACAACAGCAATAATATTAACATCACTACGGCTGGTAGTGGATATGGAGCCGGCCACGTCAATACCGCTGAGATAAATCATAAACGGTTCTTTTACAACATTTGTAGAAGTATTCCGGTCAATTTGCGTTACGATTTTTTTTGAGGATAGTTTCTTTGTATCCGTGGTAAAATACATATAAGGATATGAACCGTCTCCGTTTTGGATATCCTCTATGGTAGAAATAAATGCTTCATTTAAGATAATTGCCTTAATATTACCGGAATACAGGGCTTCGGCAAGGGATTGCGTATCACTGAATTCAGTAACGGTAATGGAAACATTAAGGTCACTGTTCATTTCGGCAATTGCTTTATCTGTATTCTCCCGGTCCAGAGAAGATAGTATACCGAAGTTGTATGAAACTGCATCTGCAAGAGATTCCGCCGGGTCCGATGCCATGACGAATACGGAAATTATGTCAGTTTTTTTGTCGGCGCCTGTAATGGAATCCAGTACGCCGTTGGCACGGAATAACATTCCGGTAGCAATTGCAAACAGAATTGAAAAAATTAGAGATAAAATCTTTCCAAAAGTTCGAAATTTTTTGGAATGCTGGGTAAAAATAACATAAATAATAAGCAGTAACAATACGCCGGTAACCGGGAAAAAGTATTTTGCCGGAATCATATTGAGATATATCAGAATACCAAGCAACATGGCGGTTATTACAAATTGAATGGCAGCCAGAATAAATCCGAGTTTTTTGCTTTTGAGAAACATTATAAGTTGTTTTTTAAACGGTTTTTTCATTATATGATGAACCTCTTTTCATTTTAAAATTTATGTGTCGGTAATGGTAACTCCCTGAATTAATTTTGTTTAACCAGTGTATTATACTACACATAGGACTAAAAACCAATATATCAAATAAAAAATTTCTCTAAAGTGTTTACGTTGACATATAAATGTGGTATAAATTAAGGTATATAATTAAGTATATAAACCGATAGTTGAGTTTTCAGATATAAATACGAAACATGAGGAAAGGCAGAAATACACATACATGTATCAAAATAAAGAAAAAGTAAAAAATCTAGCTATTTTTATTATAGATACTCTCAGTGTTATTATCAGCTATGGACTGGCCACGTATACGTGGCTGAAGGTTTATAAGGGCATACAGGTAATCTCACGGGAGGATGTTTTAAATGATTTAGGACTGATATTGTTTTCCTTTCTCGGTACAATATTGTTTTTTAATGTAAATAAAGAGTTTAATAAACGGGGCGTTTTTGCTGAATTTATGCATTGTTTCAAAATGAATATTTTATTTGCTGCAGTAGCCTCTGTTTTACTGGTATTGAAAGGGGAAACCGGCAATATTTCCCGTGGAGTATTTGTCTCAACGGTATTTTTTAATATACTGCTGATGTGTCTTGGGCATTGTATGCTCCGTTATTATTTGGTGGCGGTGTATAAGAACCGGAAGGGAAATACCCAGATGTTCATAATTACAACCGAAGAACGGGCTGAAAATATGCTGGACAGGCTTCAGAAAAAAAATGAGTGGAACAATATGGTACGTGCTATTGCCATTATTGATGGGGAAATGCATGGAAAAGTAATCCGGGGGGTTCCTGTGGTTGCGAATTTTTATGATATGATAGATTATATTAAAAAGGAACCGATTGATGATGTGTTTATCAATGTACCATATCACACCGGAAGGTCATTGCGGGATATCATTATGCAAATAGAAAATATGGGTATTACGGTTCACCTCAATATTGAAGTACTGGAAAATTTTGATGGATTTGATAAGACAGTGACAATGCTGGGAGATATTCCAGTCATTACTTTTGCAAATACATTTTTTGATTATAATAAGTTAATAATAAAAAGAGCCATGGATATTATCGGTGCCATAATAGGTTTGGCTTTTACCGGTATCATTACCATATTTCTGGCGCCGCCGTTATTACTGGAATCCAGAGGTCCGTTATTTTTTAAACAGCGAAGAGTGGGAAAGAACGGACGTTATTTTGATATGTATAAATTTCGTTCCATGTATTCCGATGCGGAAGAACGAAAGCAGGAACTGATGTCAAAAAACGAAATGAATGGTCTGATGTTTAAGATTACCGATGATCCGAGGATTACCAAAGTGGGAAAATTTATCCGCAAGACCAGTATAGATGAAATGCCCCAGTTCTGGAATGTCCTGAAGGGTGAAATGAGTCTTGTGGGAACCAGACCGCCAACAGTAGATGAATTTAAAAAATACGAAGGTTATCATAAGAGAAGACTCAGTACGAAACCGGGCATTACCGGAATGTGGCAGGTAAGCGGAAGAAATGACATTGAGGATTTTGAAGAAGTTGTAAAACTGGATTTGGAATATATTGATAATTGGTGTCTTGCTCTTGATATCAAAATCATTTTAAAGACTATCGGCATTGTTTTCGCAAGAAAGGGTGCGAAATAGTTAATTTACTTTGGAAAGGACAGCCCTTGGATGGATTTAAGGGTAAAAATGGTATTGTTATGCAGCATGTTTTTATAATAGGTTCGAAGGGAATACCGGCGAAGTATGGCGGGTTTGAAACTTTTGTCGATAATCTGACTGCCAAGCAGACAAATAAAAATATTGAATATCATGTTGCCTGCATGGGAGATAACAGGGAAGAGTTTGCATATAATAATTCTCATTGCTTTAATATAAAAGTTCCACCAATTGGGGCGGCAAAGGCAGTATATTATGATTTGGCGGCTTTCAGATATTGTCTCAAATATATCAGGAGAAATCATATTGAGAATCCAATTATCTACGTTCTGGCCTGCAGGATTGGTCCGTTTATCGGATACTTAAAAAAACAGCTGGAGCAGTTAGGCGGTCATTTGTTCGTCAATCCTGACGGGCATGAATGGAAGCGTTCCAAGTGGAATTTTCTGATAAAAAAATACTGGAAGGTATCAGAAAAATATATGGTTAAACATGCAGAACTTCTGATTTGCGATTCAAAAAACATTGAAAGATATATTAGGAAAGATTATAAAAAATTTAATCCGAGAACCACATATATTGCATATGGAGCTGAAATTGAAGCTTCCGTGCTGCAGAATGATAATGAGAAATTTCTTCGTTGGTGCCGGGATAAGAAGGTTGCTTCCAATGGATATTATCTGGTAGTAGGCAGATTTGTTCCTGAAAACAATTATGAAGTAATGATAACGGAGTTTATGAAGAGCCGGACTACGAAGGATTTTGTCCTGATTACCAATATCGAACATAACAGGTTTTATAATGAACTTAAAGAAAAGACCGGATTTGACCGGGATTCGAGAATAAAGTTTGTGGGTACCGTATATGATAAGGAACTGCTGAAGAAAATCCGGGAACAGGCATACGGCTACATCCACGGACATGAAGTAGGCGGAACAAATCCTTCCCTTCTGGAGTCATTGGCGGCCACAGATATGAATATTCTTGTAAAGGTTGGATTTAACCGGGAAGTAGGAGAAGACGGTGCCGTTTACTGGGGAAAGGAACCGGGAAGTCTGTCGGGAATTTTAAACAGGATGGAAAACCTGCCGGAAGAAGAACGGAAAGAGTATGGAATGAAAGCCAAAGCCAGAATAAAAGAACATTTTAGCTGGAATAAGATTGTAAGTGATTACGAGAGATTATTTCTCTCTAACAGGTAGCCGGATTTCGGCATGGAGGATGCGTATGAGCAGACCAAAGGTAACGGTTATCGTGCCAGTTTTCAATACCAGGGAACGATATTTAAAAAAATGTATCTCAAGTATAACGGAACAGACTTTGAAAAATATAGAAATAATAATCGTAGATGACGGTTCCGGAAAAGAGACCTTTGAAGCCGTAGAAGCGACAGTTGCATCGGATGACAGAATCAGGGCGTTCCATAAGGAGAATGGCGGCGTATCTTCTGCAAGAAATATGGGACTGGATGCTGCAGAGGGAGAATATATCTGTTTTATGGACTCCGATGACTGGATGGATACGGACTGTCTGGAGACGGCATACCGGATAGCAGTCCGGAAAAAAGCTGATATGGTGGGCTGGCGGTTTTGCAGGGAATATGAAAAAAAACGTGAAGATATCAGAATATTTCATGGAGACGGATTAGTGTATTCCATTGGCAGAACCCAGGGATTTCCCATCTTTGACATGAGGATAATGGGATATACCACTATGAAACTATATAAAAGGGAGCTGTTTGAAGGCAGACGGTACAGAGAAGAACTGACCAACGGCGAAGATACGGAACTGAATTTTCGTTTATATATGGATATCCGGTATGCGGTATATATTGACAGAGCTTTTTATCACTACAGGTTTGTACCAGATTCCGCAGTCAGGGGTTATAATGAAGATTTTGTAATCAGATATAATCAGACTCTCAGTGCTATTAAAGATGATATCAGGGAAGTAATGAACCCAGAAATGAAAAGGGAATTAAAATCTGCATTTTTGGATTTTACTGCCATTTCGTATCTTATGCTGTGTATGCATTATGTATTCAGTCCAAAGAACAAACATGGTTATAAGGACAGAATTCAGGAACTGAAAACTATTTCAGGAACGGCTCCGTATTCGGAAGCGATTGCAGAAGCCGGGAAATTAACCATTCCACTGACCAGAAAAATGGCATTGATATGTGCGAAACATAATTTTTATTTTGGAGTTATGTGTATTGTTAAAGTTAAGTTCTTATTATACAGGCTGTATGGTTAAATACACTTCAGAATGGAGATTCTCATATGAAAATATCAATTATTACACCGATATATGAAGGAAATCAGTATTTAAACGGATATTTGAAGAATATAAGCGTTGCAGCAGAAGAATTTATAAATAACAGGGGAAATTCCGTAGAAGTGGTACTGGTCAATGACAGTCCATGGGAGGTACCGGAATATGACGGTTCTCTGATACGGGGATTTCAGTTAAAAGTAATAGAAAACAGCCGGAACTTCGGAATTCATAAATCCAGGATTAACGGATATTGGGAATCCACAGGGGACTATATACTGTTTCTGGATCAGGATGACCTGTTAACAGGTCCGTCACTCCGGGCTTTGGCAAAGGCCATCGGCAGGGCTGACATTGCACTGGGAAACGGAACCTTTGAAAAAAAGAAAGTGACCGAAGATATTTTTGCCAATAATTTTTCACAGGATTTTGCAACCAAACCCTTTGTATATAAATGGATTCGGGATTTTATCGTCTCGCCGGGACAATGTCTTATCAAAAAATCTTCCATACCGGAATACTGGCTGAATCATCCGCTGAAAAATAATGGAACGGACGATTATTTTTTATGGCTTCTGATGTTTAATGCGGGAGCAGTTATGGTGAGCTGCCGGGAAATGGTTTATATTCACAGATATACCGGAGTAAATTATTCTCTGAATGATGATAAGATGTTTCTTTCAACCAGAGAAATGTTACATTTGTTGAGAAATGATCCGGAATTTTCCGCCAAGGATTTACGTCTGATTAAGAGAAGAATTTATTATAAGAGAGTGGACAGAAGCAGAAAATGGCTGTTTATGAAGGAATCACTGATGAATCTGGATATACTGGCCATTAATGTACTGTACAGGTTAGTTTGGAGAGGTTGTCTGATTCGGAAGGAAGAGGTGTAACAGTTGAAAGTATTAAAATGGCAGAAATGGCTTCTTGCAGTATTATTGTTGTTATTGCCGTATCATACGATGTTTACATATGTGATAGGCGATACCGTTCCGGGAATACGGTTCTGGAAAGAAGCCATAATCGGCATATTGTTTATACTATTTCTGATAAAAATCTTTCAGGATTACCGGCAGACAAAATGTTTGTATAGACCGAATGTATTTGAACTGGTTCTAATTGTTTATATGATTATAGAGTTCATATACATATGTACCAGTAACAATATATATCAGGCGGCATACATCGGAAGAATCTATTTTATGCCTTTGCTACTGGTTCCGGTAATACGCTGTATGGAATTTTCCGAAAGCTATTTCCGCAGGCTGCTGAAACTGATAATGGCAAATACTGCCGTATTAAGTCTGTGGGGACTGATTCAATGTCAGTTTTTAGGCGATGGGTTCCTTATGAAGCTGGGCTATCCCACAACTACAAAGTGGGGACCGCTGAGGCTGAATGATGAATTTTATATTGCCAGACTTGGGAATTTCCAAAGACTGGTCAGTACTTTTGCTGCACCGAACACCTGCGGTTTGTATCTGGCCATAGTTTTATTGGTTACACTGTTTATGTATAAAAAATTAAAAATAAACCGGGTATTTGTTTCCGTGACTGTTGCGCTTATGGCTGCGGCATTACTGGTTACTTTTTCCAGAACCGCATGGATTGCTGTCTGTGCAGGATTAATGATTTACAGTTTCAATATGATTCAGTGGACCAGAAAGAAAGTTTTGTTTGTGCTAAAGGTGGCAGGAGCAATTCTTCTGGCATTTATTATTCTGGATGGTATTTTTCTTTCTTTTGATATATTCATGGCAATCATTCATCTGGTAGTAAGTACCATAAACGGAAATGACAGTTCCGTCAATGGACACATTGATTCACTGCTGGTTTCTTTTGAAAATATATTTAAGCATCCGCTGGGAATGGGAATGGGTGAAAATGGTCCCAGAGCATTAGTGTTTATGAAGAAGCCGAATCTGACGGAATCGGCATATTTTCTAATGACGTATGAAGTGGGAATTATGGGAAGTATGGTTTATTTCGGAAGCTATGTGAAGGTACTGTATGATAATATACGGGAATTCCGCAGCAGAAGAAATTCCCGCCGGCTGTTTATCAGTGCGGTGATACTGATTGTAATGACCGGGTTTCTTTCCCTTCCTTTTGTTCAGGATTTTGAAATACTGGTATATGTATTCGCGGTCATGGCATTGCAATATAATTCCTCCGCTGTTATGTATATGTATAAAGAAGAATCGGAGAGAAATCTGAAGGAAAGAAATTGTAAAAAGGAAGAACGGCGGGAGAAAAAAATACCGGCGCTGATTCTGGCAGGCGGTCTTGGAACCAGACTGAAAAGTGTGGTCAACGACAGGCCAAAGCCTATGGCTTTGGTCAATGAAAAACCGTTTTTGGAATATGTGCTGGAGGAATTAAAGAAAAATGGGATTACGGATATAATATTTGCCGTGGGATATAAGGGTTCTATGGTGGAAGACTATTTCGGCGACGGCTCCCGGTTTCAGATGAATATCCGGTATTCTTATGAAGACGGACAGCTTGGAACGGCGGGGGCTATAAAGAATGCTTCTGAGTTAATAAATGGAAGGGGCTTTTATGTCCTGAACGGGGATACTTATTATAAGATTAATTATAGAAGCCTGGAAGAGCTGAATGAAAAAAATAACAGCATTATGACGCTGGTTTTGCGCAGGGTAGAGGATGTTTCCCGCTACGGAAGGGCAGTTTTGGACGGCGAGAGACTGACGGCTTTTAATGAAAAGATGGAAAACAGACCAAAACAGGAGTTAAAACACCATTCGAAAAAAAAGGGGAAAAAGAAACAGGGGAATTTGAAACAGGAACCGGAAAAAACAGCAGGAACCATTAATGGCGGTATTTACTATATGACGCCACAAATATTGGATTATATTCCGGATGGAAAAGTTTCTCTGGAAAATGAGGTGATTCCTGAACTTCTGAAACAGGACTGCTTTATCAGCGGAATTGTGAATGAAGGATACTTTATTGATATAGGTATTCCGGAGGATTATTTTAAATTTCAACAGGATATTCAAAATCTTATAGATTCCGAGTAAGAGAAAAGAGGCAGATATGATAATCAGAGGACGTGCGCCCCTTCGAATCAGTTTCGGAGGAGGCGGAACCGATGTGGCTCCGTTTTGTGTGGATAAAGGTGGAGCAATCTTGGGAAGTACCATTAATAAGTATGCATATTGTTCCATTGTACCCAGAGACAATGATGAAATCATTGTTCATTCCATGGACTTTGATATGACAGTGAAATATCATGCAAAAGAAAATTATGTATATGACGGAAGCCTGGATCTGGTAAAAGCAGCGCTAAAGAGAATGAATATCCGGCAGGGCTGTGAAGTTTATCTGCAGTGCGATGCCCCTCCGGGGTCCGGACTCGGAACTTCTTCTACGGTTATGGTGGCGATGCTGCGGGCTATGGCGAAATGGAAAGGCGAGGAGCCGGACGGTTATGCGCTGGCAAATCTGGCTTATGAAGTGGAACGGGAAGAGCTTGGTATCGCCGGAGGGTTTCAGGACCAGTATGCGGCTACCTTCGGCGGATTTAATTTTATAGAGTTTCACGGCAAGAATAATGTGGTGGTAAATCCGCTGCGCATCAGAAAAGAAATCATTCAGGAACTGGAATATAATCTGTTATTATGTTATACGGGAAATATTCATGTTTCGGCTAATATTATCAAAGATCAGGTCAGTAATTATGAGAATAAAAATACAGATGCCATAGAAGCCATGTCCAATGTAAAAGCGTTGGCATACGCCATGAAGGATGAATTACTGAAAGGCAATCTCCACAGTTTCGGCAGATTACTGGACTATGGATGGCAGAGTAAGAAAAAGATGAGCAGCAGGATAACCAATCCCCAGATTGACGAATTATATGATACGGCCATCCGGGCAGGGGCGTTAGGCGGTAAACTGCTGGGTGCAGGCGGGGGAGGTTATTTGTTAATGTATTGTCCGTATAATATAAAACATAAGGTGGCGGCTAAGATGGAAGAAGCAGGCGGACAGCTGGCAGACTGGAATTTTGAACTGCGGGGTTCATCTGCATGGAAAACCGATGACTCAAGATGGAATTACGATAAGGTTTCCGTAACGATTCCGGACGGAGTGTATACTTTTAACGTTTAGATACGAAAGCCGTTGCGGCAGAAAGGAATATATTATGGGTGGAACTGGGAACAAAACCGTATTTTTGGACAGGGACGGTACTATTAATATTGAAAAAAATTACCTGTTTAAGACTGAGGATTTTGAATTTATCAAAGGTTCGGACCGGGCTATCAAACTCTTAAATGATCACGGATATAAGGTGATTGTCATAACCAATCAGGCAGGTGTGGCAAGAGGATTTTACAGTGAAAAAGAAGTGAATAAGCTTCATAAATACATTAATCAGAAATTGGAGCAGATTGGCGCCCATATCGATGGTTTTTATTTTTGTCCCCATCATCCGGTAGCTGGAATCGGATTTTATAAGAGAATCTGCAACTGCAGAAAACCCAATACCGGTTTATTTGAAAAGGCGGCCCGGGATTTTAATGTAGATATAGGACATTCCTATATGATTGGAGACAATATTGCGGATATTCAGGCGGGAAATAATTTTGGCGTCCGGACCATTCTGGTGTCTACCGGTTACGGAAAGAAGCTGCGGGACGAGGGGGGGGTAAAATATGATTATTATACGGCCAATCTCTTGTCGGCGGTTGAATATATTCTGGAACGGGATCGGGAAGAATCCGATACAAAAGCCGTGACGGATACCGGAAATCCGGATGCCGGTAAATATAAAATCAATGCCGGCAGGATACTGGATGAACTGGAAGAGCGGTATCCGGCCCTTGATTCCTGCAGAGAGGACATTTATCAGTCGTACTGTATGCTGCGGGACATGTACCAGAACGGCGGAAAGCTGCTGATTGCTGGAAATGGCGGAAGCGCCGCCGACGCAGAGCATATTGTGGGCGAACTGATGAAAGGATTTGTCAAAAAGAGAAAGCCGGAAAAGGAATTATGTGATAAACTTTGCAAAATAGATAAGGAATACGGAAAGGAATTGGCGGAAAAACTGCAGGGTTCCCTTCCTGCCATTGCATTGTCGGCACAGGAGGCCATTGCAACGGCATATCTGAATGACGTGGATGGACAATTTATCTATGCCCAAATGGTAAACGGGTACGGTAAGTCAGAGGACGTTTTTTTGGGAATTTCCACTTCCGGAAATTCGAAAAATGTTCTGCTGGCGGCTGTAACAGCCAAAGCAAAGGGTATGAAAGTAATCGCACTGACCGGTAAAGATGGTGGAAAACTGGCTGAATATGGGGATGTGGTCATTCGTGTGCCAGAGGAGGAAACTTTTAAGATACAGGAACTGCATTTACCAGTATATCATGGGCTCTGCCGGATGCTGGAAGAGACGTTTTTTCAAAAGTAAGTGATTAAAGAAAGGAATGACCAGACGGTGAATCAGAAAAATAAAAAGAAAAGTATTATGGTTATTTCCTTCTGTGTACCGTATGATAATGTGGGACATGCAGGGGGGAAAACACATAATTTTTATCTGAAGAAAATGAATGAGGTCCAGGGCTTTAAAGTGAATCTGATTTCTTTTGGTGTGGAAGGGGACCGGGAGAAGTTGGATTTAAAACGCTACGGAATCGGTAGCCGCATTTTTTTTATCGGAGGGAATAAACTGGAAAAGATTAAGAGAGGAATTGGGAATCTGACTACAAAATATAATCCTTTTGACAAACGGGGAAATATGTTGCCGAAATACTATGAAGACTGTGTGATATCCGAATTAAAGAGAATTAAAAGCGAAGGGCATATACCAGATATTTTTGTGCTGGAGTGGACACAGATGGTATTTCTGGCAGGACGTATTAAATCTTTATTTCCCAAAGCAAAGATTGTTGCTTCCGAACATGACGTCTCTTATCTGGGATTTTTAAGAAAATATGAATATGCAGAATCTGACAGCCAGCGTAAGAAATATTTCCGTTTTTATAAAAACATTAAACGGGAAGAACTGGATGCATTAAAGTATTGTGATATCGTCTGTCCTCATAATAAGAAAGATGAAAAACTTCTGGTTGAAGATGGTATTTCTTCTGGCAAGATTCATCCCATTGTACCATATTTTGACGATTACTCCGGAATCGTCCGCAAACCGGTGCAGAAACGGATAATGTTTTACGGAGCGATGGCCCGGCCGGAAAATTATCTGAGCGCCATGTGGTTCATTGAACATGTGATGCCGGCACTGAAAAAGGATGGTGTGGAATTTGTCATTGTGGGCAGCAATCCTCCTGATTTGCTGAAACTGGCAGCAGGGAAATACAATGAAACTGCAGAAAATTCAAAGATTACTGTAACGGGATTTGTACCTGAGGTGGAGGATTACTTTGAAACTTCCATGATTCTGGTGGCGCCTCTGGTTCTGGGAGCCGGAATCAAGGTTAAGATTATCGAGGCAATGTCAGCCGGGATGCCGGTGCTGACCAATGATATCGGCATCGAGGGAATCGATGCCGAAGACGGAAGGGATTATATTCACTGTACGTCACCGGGAGAATATATCAATGCCATTCATAAGATTCTGGAGGGCAGAACGGATGTCCAGGCCCTTTCCGAACATGCAGGAACGTTTATCAAAGAGAATTTTAATCTGGAGGAATCTGCAGAAAAATATATGAATCTTCTTGGAGAATTATAGAATGTCGAAAAGTGTAACAAAGAATTATTTATATAATATGTTTTATCAGGTGCTGATATTGATAACACCCTTAATAACTACGCCATATGTATCAAGAGTTCTGGGAGCTACGGCGCTGGGACAATATGCCTATACCCAGTCGGTAGTTACATACTTCATTCTGATAGGAACCGTGGGAATTGCCATGTATGGGGAACGGGAAACCGCATACATTCAGGGATATGGAGAAGACAGCAGGCATAAAAGGAGCGTAATATTCTGGGAAATCAATCTTCTCAGGTTTATAACGGTAATGATAGCTTTGGCAGTTTTTTATTTTACCTTTGTCAGCAATTCCGGATACAGGATGCTGTATGCCATACAGATGATAGATATTGTGGCAAATATGTTTGATATCAGTTGGTTTTTTCAGGGCATGGAGGAATTTAAGAAAACTGTGTTCCGTAATATGCTGGTAAAACTGGTCTGTGTGATTTCCATTTTTTTGTTTGTGCGGACGGAAGCACAGTTGAATATATATGTATTATGTTATTCTTTATCGCTTTTACTGGGAAACCTGTCTCTCTGGCTGTATCTTCCTGGATATATATCCGGGGTTCCCTTCCGGGAATTAAAACTGTTTCAGCATTTGAGGCCGGCGTTTATACTGTTTGTACCTCAGATTGCCACACAGATTTATACGGTTTTAGATAAAACCATGCTTGGAAAACTTGCAACGGATATGAGTCAGGTGGGGTATTATGAGCAGTCCCAGAAAATCGTAAAGCTGTTGCTTACCGTTATCACTTCTCTGGGGGTGGTGATGCTGCCGCGGATGGCCCATATATATGCCCAGAAAGATATGAAACAGATAAATGAATATATGGATAAATCTTTCCGTTATACGTATATGATAGCATTTCCGCTTATGTTGGGGCTGATATCGGTATCGGAACGTTTTGTACCCATATTCTATGGAACGGGATACGATCCTATCAAAAGTATTCTGGTCTATATTTCACCTATCATATTATTTATCGGGCTGAGCAATGTGCTGGGTACCCAGTATCAGATTCCTACTCACAAACAGCGGGATTATACGCTGTCTGTGGTATCGGGAGCTATTGTGAATTTTCTGCTGAATTTACTGCTGATACCGGAATTAAATGCAGACGGTGCGGTCATTGCCACGGTTGTGGCGGAATTTGTGGTATTATTCGTACATTTTTATTGCGTGCGGAAAGATATTGATATTAAAAACAGCCTGCTGTGTTCAAAAAATTATCTTTTGGCAGGAATTTTGATGTTTGCGGTATCTGTGGCAGTTTCCTTTCTGCCGGTAGACAACAATCTTGCTGTGTTGTGTCTTCAGGTGGCAGCAGGAGGAATTGTTTATTTGGGAACATTGTTGTTGTTAAAAGATAAATTATTGCTGCTTTTACTGAAGAAAGTAAGAAAAGCCTGATATGTACGTATACAAGGATGTGAATATGAAAAGTCAAATAAAACAATCCAGTAAATTATTAAAAATTTTGTTATCTGCTATAATTCTTATCATCAGCCTGCGTTATATTGGAAAAATCTATCAGCCCACATTGCTGGACGATGAGTTTGCTTATTTTGGCATTGCCAGATATTTTTCCGGTACTTCGTGGGCTTCAGCCATGTCGTTATGCAAATATTATTCTTATGGATACAGTCTGTTACTGGTACCCTTTGTAATGTTCATCAAAGATACGGTACTGTTGTACCGGCTGGTTACTGCGATGAACGGTATTTTTCTGGTAGTGGCATTCTGGCTGATTGACAGTTTCTTCCGGCAGGCATCGGTTCGTTTCAGGCTGTCCGGTAAAGGAGAACTTCAGAAAGAGGACTGTAACAGAATTGCCGTGGTTAGTTTTCTGATGGTTCTGCTGCCATGTAATATGAACTATGCAGCTGTGGCGTTGCCGGAATGTCTGTTGTTAATGCTGTTTGCACTAATGCTTAAGCTAATGATGGGGCTGAACCGGGATTCCGGCTGTCTCCGGTATGGACTGCTGGGAGCAATCATGATTTATTCCTATATGGTACATCAGAGAATGCTGGGGGTTTTAATTGCAGCGTTGCTTGTTTTTGTAATCAAATTTGTAAAAAAGCAGATTAAGTCCGGACAATTTCTTTCCTTTACTGTGGCGGCAGGACTGTTGTTAATCCTTCACACTCTGTTGAAAACGGATATTAAGGAAAATCTCTGGATGAACGGAATTCTGTCCGGACAAAATGATATGTCGGGGATATTGGTAAATATCAGACAGATTTTTTCATCCTTTTCTTATTTTGTAAAATTTATTGTAAGTATTTTCGGAAAGATGTTTTATATGGGAAGCAGTACTTATCTGCTGGGATTCATGGGAATTATGATATGTGTTTTACTGATTCTTCCAGGTAAGAGCAGAAAGATATTTTCTGACCAACAAAGTGGGGAGGAGAAACCGGGAAGGGAAGAAATTGCTTATGGGATTTTGTTTTTGTTATTGTCTTTTTTGATGGTGCTTGGAATTTCTGCCGTATTTATGAATATACCGGAGAATATGGCGTTTTTACTTTATGGAAGATATCTGGAGACCTTCAGCCCGTTTCTCATGGGAATGGGAATACTGGTGCTGATGGCGGAGCGGAACAATATAAAGGCCAATTTATGTATACTGCTGTCAGGGGCGCTGGTATACGGAGTTATTGGTCTGACCGTGCGTTTCTTTTCAAAACGGTGGAATCTGTCCTGGTTGAATTATATCAGTACCGGGCAACTTTACCGTTATCTGATTGGAGATTCGGTACCAGTTCTGAGAATTATGCTGGCGGTCTTCGCTACGGCGGGGATGATATACTTCGTACTCCGGGTACGGAGATTTCGGGGAACTGCCAGGATTTTGCTGGCGGTACTGATGTTTGTATTGTTTTACCAGACGGCGTATATTCCCATGCATGCGGTTAATCTGGAACTGCAGGAACAGCGGCATGAAACTTCTGCTATTTCTGGTGTGATTCGGGAGTATGTTTCCGGCGGCAAAGGAGAGTCTGCTCCGGTTCTGTATTATGTGGCGGAAGAGGAACCGGACGATACAGCACAGTACCGGGATTATGTGCAGTACTGGCTGAATGATATTTATCTGGAATGTGTGTCGGAAGATTCTGAGACGAAGTGGGAAAATCTTGCGGAAGGAACGCTGATACTGGTATCTTGTAAGAATTCACAGGAACTGGAATTGTTCCGGGGAAAAGAAATGAAACAGGTATATGAAAATGAAATCTGCCGGATGTACCGTGTGGGAACGGAACAAAAAGAGGATATCTTCAGGAAACCTGCCTGAAGATATCCTCTTTTTATATTCTGTCAAATCCTGTTATTTATTTCACAACGCTTCTGCCCACAGAGTCGTATACCACGCCTGTCCCCTCGAACTTTTTAGGTTCGTAGCAGTTCCGTCCGTCAAGGATAATGGCTTTCTTCATTAACTTCTGGTAAGTTTCAGCCGGAAGGTCTTTTACTTCCTGCCATTCCGTAAAGATAAAGCAGATATCCGCATCCTTTAAGGTTTCCTCGATAGTATCACAGTAAGTGATCTCATTCGGATAAAACTTTTTATAGTTCTCTACAGCTACCGGATCCCATGCTTTGATATTGGCACCGTCGTCCAGAAGAATAGGAATATTCACCAGAGACGGAGCTTCCCGGAGATCATCGGTACCCGGTTTAAATGCGAGACCCAGTACTGCAACATTGAGACCGGAAAGGTCTTCATAATAATTACGCGTCTTTTTAATCAGTTTAACTTTCTGATTGTCGTTTACTTCAATGGCCGCTTTTACGGTCTTAATTTCTTTATCGTAGTAATTGGATAACCAATGAAGCGCTTTTGTATCCTTCGGGAAACAGGAACCGCCGTATCCGATACCTGCATGAAGGAACCGGTTGCCGATTCTTGGATCCATGCCCATACCTTCCGCAACGGATTCGATATCGGCGCCTACCAGCTCGCAAAGATTTGCAATTTCGTTTATATAGGAAATCTTCAGAGCAAGGAAATCATTGGAAGCATATTTAATCATCTCTGCGCTTCTGCGGTTAGTATACACAAACGGCTGATGAAAATTTTTGTATACATTTGTAAGAATATCCTTTGCACGTTCTGTTTCCGTACCGATAACGATACGGGCAGCTTTAAGGGTATCCCGTACTGCCGTACCCTGTGCAAGAAACTCAGGGTTGGAAGCGATATCAACATTGATTCCGGCTTTAACCCTGGATTTAATCAGCTCTTCTATCTTATCATTGGTTCCAATGGGAACCGTAGATTTAATAACTACAACACAATCTTTTTCAATACTTTCGGCAATCTGTTCCGCAACTGTATATACATAAGCCAGATTAGCTGAACCGTCTTTTTTCTCAGGTGTACCCACTCCGATAAATATTACATCGGCATCCTTGTATGCCATCTTATAATCTGTCGTAAAAGTAAGATTGTTAAGATGTTCCTGCATAAGTTCTTCCAGACCTGGCTCATAGATTGGACATTTGCCCTGACTCATAACTTCGACTTTTTTTTCATCTACATCCACACATGTAACTTTATGACCAACACTTGCTAAACATACACCGGTTACTAATCCTACATATCCTGTTCCTGCGACTGCTAAGTTCATTCTGATTACCTCTGTTTCTTTTGATTTTGTTAATTGGCTGCTCCCGAATTACCTCGGTTTTATGTATAATAACACAGATTTTGCGGTTTTTAAAGTGTAATTTTTGGAATAATCAGAAAAAATTGTGAGTTAGGACAAAGAAGGGCTTGAAAATGTAGGGGTTTGATGATACAATCGACGAAAAGTCTATAAAAAACAGGAGGCACAGCAAGATGAAACTGATTATTCAGATTCCATGCTATAATGAAGCAGAGACATTAGAAATTGCATTAAATGATTTACCAAAGAAGATAGATGGTATTGATGAAATAGAATATCTTATTATAAATGACGGAAGTAAGGATGCCACGGTAGAAGTTGCAAAAAAATGGGGCGTTCATTATGTTGTTAATTTTAAAAGAAATAAGGGTCTGGCAAAAGGATTTATGGCAGGTTTGGATGCATGTCTGAGAAATGGAGCCGATATTATTGTAAATACGGATGCGGATAACCAGTATGATGGAGCAGATATTGAGAAACTGGTGAGACCGATTATAGAAGGAAAATCCGATATTGTAATAGGAGAACGTCCAATTGACGATACCGAACATTTTTCGCCGTTAAAGAAGAAATTACAGCATTTTGGCAGTTATGTGGTAAGAAAAGCTTCCAAATCCGATATTCCGGATGCACCTAGCGGATTCCGTGCATATAGCAGGGAGGCGGCAATGAGAATGAATGTTATCAACGAATATACCTATACACTGGAAACTATCGTACAGGCAGGACGGACAAAGATTGCCCAGACTTCCGTGCCGATTAAGACCAATCCGGAACTGAGAAAGTCCAGATTATTTAATAGTATGTTCGGTTATGTGAAAAAATCAATGCTTACCATTTTAAGAGCATTTATGATGTACAAGCCAATGCGGTTCTTTAATACGATTGGTGCGATTATAACGACCTGTGGTGTGGCATTGGGAATTCGTTTTCTGGTTTATCTTTTTATTGGAGAGGGGACGGGTCATATTCAATCCCTGATTCTTACCAGCATGTTGATCTTAGTAGGTTTCCAGACATTTTTAATCGGTCTTCAGGCAGATTTGATTGCAGCAAACCGTAAGCTGATTGAAGATGTGCAGTATCATGTACGAAAGATAGATTATGACGGTGTAAAGATTAAGGAAGATATTGAAAAAAAATAAGATTCCTGAAATGAGGGGCAGGTATGAAATGCTTTGCCTCTGTCGTGCAGAAGTGAGGGAAAAATATGCAGCTTGTTTTAGAAATGATTCGAAGAGTGTTTCAGATATTTTTAGGAATCTGGATATTTGATTGTCCAGGTTTAATGAAATTACGAAACCTTATGTATATTGTCATGCTTAAAAAATTTGGAAAGAATAATGTATTATCTTCGAAAATACGGTTCTATGTTCCTCATGGATTAAAAAAAGCAGAAGTGTTTGTTGGAAGTTATGTAAGGATATCTGAAAATGTGACGATTGACTGTTCCTCAAAGATAGTGATTGAAGATAACGTATGGATATCTGAAAATGTGTCTGTTCTCAATCATGAACACATAATAGACGGACATGAGTGGAAAAAGAGTAAGGCTATTGAACTGACAGAAGGACTGATTATCGGAGAAGATGCCTGGATTGGTGCAAATTCCATTATTCTGCCAAAAGTAAAATATATAGGGAAAGGCGCCATAATAGGTGCCGGTAGCGTAGTAACAAAAGATGTGGAGGATTATGCGGTAGTTGCAGGAAATCCTGCCAAAACTATTGGACAGAGGTGATTCTAATTAAAAAGTATCTAAAATACATTGGAAATTTAGTTACGGTGGTATCAATCGCATTTGTAATATATGCGGTATTTAAACTTAAAATAGATTTTGAAAAGCTGGCGAATCCGGGGGCAGTTCTGATATTATTTATCGGTGCTCTCGGAGTAACTTTTACTGTGTATTTTCTGGCATATGCATGGAAGAATACCCTTGATTATCTGTCAGGCAGAAAAAACAGATATAGAGATGTTGCTTTTGTATACGGAAAAGCAAATATCGGAAAATACCTTCCGGGAAATGTCATGCATTATGTGGAACGAAATCTTTTTGCGGCTAAAATCGGTTTAAACCAGCTGGATCTGGCAATCAGCAGCATAATAGAAGTGATAGGCATCATTATCGTGGCGCTGCTGTTTTCTGCAGTCTGCGCCCATGAAGAATTACTGCAGGCAGTGGTAAAATATGTGAAACCTGTGTATGCCGTTATACTGACCATATTGGGAATCCTGGCTATAACGGCAGTTATAATCATATGCAGAAAGAGCCGGCGAATCCGGGATATGATAAAGCGTCTGACAGATCTGAAGTTTTTAAAGGTGTTTGTCTGGAATTTGCTCATATATGCTGTTGTTCTGGCAATCCTTGGAGGAATTCTTGTACTGGTATGCGGATTTATTTATGATGTTGAAATCGATGGAGCAGGAGCGGCGGCTATCATAACGTATTACATGCTGGCATGGGTACTGGGATTTATTGTACCGGGAGCGCCGGGGGGAATCGGGGTACGTGAAGCAATTCTTGTATTGCTGCTCAGTCCTGTGATAGGTGATACCGTTACATTATCGGCAGCTCTGATACACAGACTGATATCCATTATCGGAGATTTTATCGGATATATGATTGCATTGGGGATGAAAACAGAGAAAAAAGAACTGTCAGAAATTGAAAAATAGGAAGTGAAGAGGAAAGGAAGAACTGAATGAGTGCAAAATCGGAAACAGAAAACCGGGGGATGAATTTTTTTTATCGATACAGATATCAGATTTTAATATTTATTTCGATAGTTATAATCAAATCTATCTTTAATTGCTTTTTATCCACGCTTGTACAGATATCAGGCGCTGATGAGTTCGGAACGATAGCGGGAGCTTCATATTTTGCCGGCTTAAATTGGTCCGATGTAGTTTCTCATGTGTCATATTACGGGTTCGGATATTCTATGTTTATGGCTCCGGTTTTCTGGATTACGGATAATCCGGTGATTATATTTCAGGTTATGATAGCTTTTAATACCATATGTCTTGCTGTATCCGGTATTATTGCATACAACATTATAAAAGGAATATTTAAAGTTGACAACGATATTTATGCGGCTTTTACGGCATTTGCCAGCGCTATGTATTTCGGCTCCGTATTAAATGCCAACGCCGTTTATAATGAAAGTATGCTGGTACTGATTGGATGGATTATGGTATATATTCTTCTGAAAATGCAGGAAAAACGGGATGAAGATAAATCTACCTTCGGTCTGACGGTAATTCTGTCCCTGATTATGGTATACTCCCTTCTGGTCCACACGAGGGCATTGTATCTTTGGGGGGCGGCAGTGATTTTTATGCTGGTTTATCTGATTGTGAAGAGAAAATTACTGGCGAATCCGGTTGTACTGGGAATTATTTGTGTTGCCGGATATTTAATGTCTAAATTTGTGATAGAAAAAGTACAGGCATCCCTGTGGCTGGTGGGTGAAGACAAATCAGGCCTGAACAATTCAGTAGAGAGTCTGGGCAGCTATTTTGGAAATATTCAGAATTTATTTACGGTGAATGGTCTGAAGGGATTTATTTATACAATCTTTGGTCAGATATATGGTATGATAACCATATCCGGCGGACTGTTTGCCATATTTATTGCAATCATTTTATTTGTGATATGTAAAGTTCTGTATCGCCTGGTGAAGCGTGAAAGCATTCATTTAAATGAAAAACTACTTACACTGGGAATGTTTATTGTATCATTTCTGGGTGCGGCGTTAATCCTTACCGCTTTGGGAATCTCCGATAGAACCGCTGTCAGTGTTGCGGCCAGGGAGGGATCCAAATGGTACCTGTATGCAAGGTACTGGGGCATGGTAGGCGGACTTATGATAATGTTTACACTGGTCTTCCTGTATGATAAATTCAGTACTGTCAGGTATTCGGGATATGAACACAGACAACAGAAAAATGAAAAAAGAACCATTCTGATCATTGCGTTTACAGGATTTCTGCTTATAACCCTGCCGTTTGTATGGAGGATGGCACCGAAATTTGATATTTTTGAATGCAGTTATTCCAATGTATATCTGCATTACGTTCCTATGGCATTTCTGAAAAAGGGAGATTACATGACGCAGGGAGCATTTATAGTAATGAGTGTATTTGCACTGATATCCCTGCTATTGCTGATTGCATTTATATTAAATAATAAACTGATGGCAGCGGTTCTGGCGGTTATTGTATTATCTCTTTATAATTATGGGTATGCTACCATAGTTATGGATAAAGATTCTTCTGACCGCTTTTATAACGAATTTGCAGATATTAAAGATGAAATAGAAGATTTGGATTTGGAAAAAGAACAGCAGATTTTTGTGAATGTGGGAAATACTAAAGTTTATAATGACAAAGCGGCTTATATCTATGATGCCCAGTTCTGGCTGAACCGTTACAGAATCATTATCGGTACCCCGGATTTAAGCGACAGTTCGGTTGTAATTACCAGTAAAAATACGGAGGAATATATAAAGGCCGGATTTGATATAGTTTATATAAAAGATGACAGTGAAATATATGAAACAATCACCGTACTGCAGAAAAAGGAGTATTCTTATGTACCTGGTGGTGTCAACAGCTCAGGTGAGACGGGGAATCATACAAATGGAGAAGTACCACTTCACAGTGGTGGTGTAAAATAATAGTCAGTATTTGTTATTTGTGAAAAGTATAAAATCAATTTGCAATACCCCTCATTTTGTTATACAATATAGACAGAGTTTATAAAAGTGTAGATTAGTATTGTAGGAGAATTGCAAAATGGGTAATGAGACAAGAAATATAGCAAAAATTGAAACGGGAAAAATAATATTTGAAAAGGGAAAACCGATGAAGCAGATAGCCTTGGTTGTAAAAGGAACAATCAGGGCTGTTAATGATTTTATGGAATATGTGATTCCGTCCGGAAATATAATAGGAATTCTGGCAGGCAGGGAAGGAGAATATATTTTTAACTACTATGCACAGAGCGAATGCATGTTATACTATATAGATTTTAATGATTATGAAGATTTGTCCGTGTTATCTTCCGCAGTAAAGGATTATAAGGAATTATGCGAACTCTCTGCTGAATTTCAGTTTAAGAAAATAATGTCAGCATATGATGCATTAAATAATCTGACAATCCAGACCTATGAAAAGATAAAAGTATGTTATGACAAATACAAAAAGCTGTGTCAGACATATTCAGCGAAACCGATTATATGTAAAGAAATTGATGATTTGGAAATGCAGGCGTATGAGAAAAGCGATGATTATTCAGGCACGGAATATCTGGTCAAACTGATGGATTTGCCGAAAGACATACATAAATCATTTTTTGAATCGGATTTTGAAATATTAAGGTTTCATCTGACACTGGAATCGGATCTGGCAGATGAATTGAATGATAAATGTAAGAAGTTAATTACAACATTTTATGAAAATAATGCATATCTGTGTTCCGGAGCAGTGAATATTTTTTCGATGTGTTCCAAACTTGCCCTGGGAGCAGCAGAAGCAGGGGGAAATGTTAAAGATGTTATGGATATGGTGGAAGAAATTGTTTCTGCCATCAAAGAGTCAAAAAGTACGATAGAAGAAGTTCTGGGGCTGAAATATAATTGTGATTATAATAAAATCATGGATATTTATTCGGCTGTTGGTAATCAGGTTAAAAAGAATTCTTCCGTTGAAAGCGATACGGATATGATGTCAGATTACTCCAGAAGTGCGGCGGAGGATGTTGTATCAGAGTCTTCCGGCACCTTTCATAAACTGGCAGAGTATGCCGGATACAGTAAGGAAGAAACCGCTCTTTATGAGAAGTATCTTGCAGCTTTCCAGGCATTAAAGGATAAGTTTGGAACGGATGACGAGAGCAGAAAACTGAGGAAGATATTAACAGACGGATTTTATAATATTTATGAAAAAGTATTTTTTAGGGCTGAAGATGAAAACAACCATGAGAGATATATAGATGTGTTTCTGAATTTTGGCGTGATTGATGAAAAAATGCTGGGAAGTGAAACTATTGTGGATATCTACAGCGACGATGCGGTAGGGCGGGTCAAAGACGGCAACGACGACAATGATATGGGCCGCCCGTGCATATTTACCATTCGCCAGTGGCTGAGCGCTATATATACAGGACGAAGGGAGCCTTCCAAAAATGAGTTTGATCTGGATTATGTGGAAGAATTCAGGGAATTAAAGAAAACAGAAAAGTTTACGGATGCACAGGAGCGGGAATATCTGAATGACCGGAAACGGAAAGTTCAGTTTGAAATTAAAAATATGTTTACCGTAAATAACCGGTTGACAAACGGACAGATTACCACGTTTTGTCCGGTACTGAAGGAAGAAGATTTTCTCAAATCTCCAAGGGAATGCAGGATTAAGAAAGCCGACCTGATCAGGCAGATAGAAGAAATTACGGAGATTGATTTTCTGGCATATGCAAGAGAATATATGTATGAGAGCGCAGAAGATAAAATTCCAAAGATGGGTATCAATAAAATTGTACTTCCGGATATCATACTAATGCCTACTGTGGGTAAGAAAGGAAGTATGTGGCAGGAGATAGCGGGAAAGAAAAGAGATTCCAGAGGAAGATTTATGCTTCCGATTTACACACTGGAGGATTTAAAACTGACACTAATCCGGATGACAGGTGCATTCCGCTGGGAACTGTGCAGAACCATTCAAGGTACATACTGGAATGACGTCAGAGAGCGTTCACTGACATCCGAATATTGCGATTATATACAATTTTACCGAAAAAACAAAGAGCTTTCAGAGGAGGCAAAAGAAAAGATTAAGAAACAGCTTGCCAAGTCAAGAAACAGCAGCAAGGAAATGTTTATCAAGGATTATGAATTGTGGATTGAACACGAAGCGCTGGGCCTTGCAAGGGTAAATAAGGTGGCAAGACTGATATTGTTTACCTATTGTCCGTTTGCAAAGAAATATAGGGAAAAAATATCTTCCCATCCGTTGTTTGCGGAAGGAGTGGCCAGATACGAAAGGGAAAAACTGAAAAAATTAAAGGAACTGAATAACCGGTATACTTCTATAAAAAATACCAATGGAAATGTCAATTCCATATTGGAAGATAATCTAAATTTCATTCAGGATAACTAAAATAAAGACGAAAGAGAGGAAATGGCCATGAAGAAGATATCTACAAGCATAATTGCCGGAATCACTGCCTGTGTCATCGCCGCAACGGCAATTGTGGGAACCGTAACGGTATTTACGTCTTCTGATGTGATCGAACAGGAGGCCACAGGCAAACTGGGAGCAATGGCGCTTCAGTATGCAAACCAGATGAATACGGAGTTTGCCCAGTATGAAAGTGTTGCCAAAAGTATAGGCGATTATATTGCGGCAACTGCAGACAGCAGCAAAATTCTGGATACGGATTATGATCAACAGTATATTGACAGTATTGATGCCTATGTGAAACGGGTCAGCACGGATTATGAGGATATTTTAAGCTTAAGCGTATATATCAGTCCTCATGAAATTGAGACGATGATTGGTACATGGTATTTGGGAGACAAAAAACAAACATTTGATGCCAGCGAGTGGTATGTCACCTGGTTCAGCAAACAGCCGGAATTTGCATGGTGGCGTGACGTAGAAGAAAAAGGCGAAGCAAAGTGGCAGAAATCCCGTTACGATGCTGCAGTACAACAAAATGTTATGACCTATGGTTATCCGGTGTATTTTGGTGACGAGCTGTTTGCAATGATAAGCCTCTGTGTGCCGTTTGATAAGTTTGCCACTCTGGTCAGCGGGGTAGAGCTGTATGAAACCGGTCATGCCAGTCTGGTAGATGCAGACCAGTATTTTGCAGTGGACAGTGTTTATAACATTAATGAGACCCTGACCAGTGTGGGATATACCCAGTTAATAGATAATCTTGCCAATGAAATTAATTCGGGAGTGATTCGTCTGAATACCAATAAAGGCTCAGCCAGCTTCATAGGATATGCCAAAATGAATAATGGCTATACGGTGCTGATGGAAGCCCCTGTGAGTGAAGTTAATTCCGCGACCAGAACGGTTCTGCTTTATGCTTTGGTCATTACTCTCATTATATGCGTATTTGCAATACTGATAGCAAATATTCTGGGCAGAAGGATATCCAAACCGATTCGTAAGGTGGCAGAGGATTTATCCCTTATGCAAAATGGAGATTTTACCGGTATCAAATATAAACCTTATCTGAAAAATAGAAATGAAACAGGAATTTTGGCAAAGGCTCTGGATTCGGTTCAGATGAATATGAAGAGTACGGTGGGACTGGTAGGAAATAGCAGCAAAGATATATCTGGCGCAGTAGGGCAGCTGGAAAACGTAATAGGGAATTTGGTGGATCAGGTATCAAATATCTCTGCTATTTCAGAAGAACTGGCGGCCAGCATGGAAGAGACGGCTGCAACTGCGGAAAATCTCAGCACATCTTCCAACAATATGGTGGTTCATATTGATAAGATGAATGATAAAAACCGGGAGGGTATGCTGGCTGTACAGGGAATCAGTGAGCGAGCCAACATACTAAAGGTGGAAGCTGCAAAATCTTATGAAGAAACAGAAATTCTTTCCAAACAATCGGAAGGCAGACTGAAAGCTGCCATTGAAGAGTCCAAACAGGTGGAACAGATTGACCAGCTGACCAATGCTATTCTGAATATTGCAGATCAGACCACACTTCTTTCACTGAATGCTTCTATTGAAGCAGCCAGAGCCGGAGAATCAGGCAAGGGTTTTGCTGTTGTTGCCGATGAAATCCGGAAACTTGCAGAGAACTGTGAGGAAACGGCTATTCAGATTCAGAAGATTACGATGAATGTTACAGATGCGGTTGATAATTTGTGTAATAACGCAACGGAAGTGTTGGGATTTATTGAAAGTCATGTAAAAGAAACCAATCGGAAACTGATGGATACCAGTGAACAGTATAATAATGATGCACAGAATATGGAGGATATTTTACAGGAATTCTCTCTGGCAGCACGGAATATTTCCAATGAAATCGGAATCATCATTAAATCGTTCAGTGATTTGAAGGATGCGACCCAGGAAGGTGCAAAGGGTACAACAGAAGTAGCCATGAATGCAGAACATGTATCGGTTAATACAGGTTATGTACGGGAAGAAGCAGAACGGCTAAAGGTTATATCAGAAAATCTTGAACATACCATGAAACAGTTTAAAGTATAATATTTGTTTTTGCTGAGCAGTTGTTTTCGTGGAAAGAGATAGAGCAGGCGGTATACGGTATGAACCGTATGCCGCCGTTTTAAAGCATTATATATAAATACTGGAGTGGATGATAGGAATGTCTGAAAATAAAAAAATATTATTAACCGCCATTAATGCGAAATATATTCATTCCAATCTGGCTGTTTATTCACTGAAAAAATATGCAGAGGATACTGGCGCCGATATTGAAATTGCAGAATATACCATTAATCAGTATGTTACGGATATCGTACAAAGCATATATCTGAAAAAGCCGCAGGTGATAGCGTTTTCCTGTTATATCTGGAACCGGGATTACATGGGCAGGGTTATAGAGGATATTGCCAAAGTTCTTCCGGATACGGATATCTGGGTGGGAGGACCGGAAGTATCCTATAATGCCGTCGCATTTATGGAGGAATATCCTGAAATTACCGGAATAATGATTGGAGAAGGCGAGAATATATTTAAAAATCTTGTTAATTACTATACACAGGGGACGTCTCTGCTTTCGGAAATCAAAGGAATTATCTATCGGAACCGGGAAAATGGGACACTGATCAGTAATCCGTTGGAGCCCCTTCTGGATTTGAGCAGCATACCCTTTCCTTACGACGACCTTAAACCGTTTCGAAACAAAATCATATACTACGAAAGCAGCAGGGGATGTCCATTTTCATGCAGTTACTGTCTTTCTTCTATAGATAAAAAACTGCGGTTCCGAAATACGGCGCTGGTAAAGCAGGAACTGAAATTTTTTATTGACAATAACATTTCGCAGGTAAAATTTGTAGACAGGACGTTTAACTGCAAAAAGAGTCATGCGATGGAAATTTGGAAGTTTATTTTAGAACAGGATAACGGAATCACAAATTTTCATTTTGAAATCTCTGCCGATTTGCTGGATGAAGAAGAGCTGGAACTGCTGAGCCGGATGCGGCCGGGACTGGTACAGTTTGAAATCGGCGTGCAGTCTACAAATCCGGTAACGATTGCCGGGATTGACCGGACCATGAATATTGAGCGCTTAAAATCGGTGGTGGGCAGGATTAACAGTTTCGGAAATATTCATCAGCATTTGGATTTAATCGCAGGACTGCCTTATGAGGATTGGGACAGTTTTAAAAAGTCTTTTAATGATGTGTATGCAATGAAACCGGAACAATTGCAGCTGGGTTTTCTAAAAGTATTGAGCGGAGCCGGTATGGAGCAGCGGGCAGACTCCTACGGGCTGGTATATTCCTCTCATCCGCCTTATGAAGTTCTGTACACCAAATGGCTGACTTATGATGAAATCTTAAAATTGAAAAAAATGGAACATGTAGTTGAAATATATTACAACAGCAGGCAGTTTACAAATACCATATCCTATTTGGAGAATATCTTTGAGTCTCCTTTTGAAATGTATGAGCAGCTTGCCAGACATTATTCCGCAGCGGCACCCAATGGAGAGAAACATTCCAGGATTGCAAGATATGATCTTCTGCTGGAATTTATTGAGAAGCAGTATGAAGAGCTTCCACCGTTCTATTCTGAATTATTAAAGTATGATGTATATTTAAGGGAAAATATTAAGACACGGCCGGTTTATTTTCAAAGTGAAACTCCACCGGTATTGAAAAATATTTATCGACGTTATAAGGAGCAGGGGAAGAATGTTCATATTGAGAAGTTTCATTATGATATTCGGAAGTATTCGGAAGCAGTTAAGAAGAAGGATGAAGCACTTATAAAAAAAGGACCTGCTGAAAGAGAAAATTATGTATTGTTTGATTACGGAATCCGGGATAAGATTAATTATGAAGCCGGCGTAAGGGAGATTTTCCCGGAAGACTTCTGATTTTCCGGAGCGTACAGACGAAGAAAAGGAGTTTAAATTTCAATATGGCAAAGAAAAGGAAAAGAACAAAGGCGGAAGTGGAACGGATTATAGAATTATTTAATAAGGAATATGGTAAAGAATATAAATGCTATTTAAACCATGAAAATGCATGGCAGCTTCTGATAGCCACCATATTAAGTGCACAGTGTACGGATGCCAGAGTTAATATTGTAACGAAGGAGTTGTTTGTAAAATATAGTTCCCTGGAAGCCTTTGCAAATGCGGATGTTAAAGAACTGGAGCGGGATATCTATACCACTGGTTTTTATAAAAATAAGGCAAAGAACATCATATTGTGCTGCAGGAAGCTTTTGGAGGAATATGGTGGAGAGGTTCCCTCGGAACTGGAGGAACTGGTGACACTGGCAGGTGTGGGAAGAAAGACCGCCAATGTTATCCGGGGAAATATCTATAATGAACCCAGCATTGTTGTGGACACCCATGTGAAAAGAATATCCAGGAAGCTGGGACTGACAGATTCGGATGATCCTGTGAAAATAGAATTTGAACTGATGGAAATCCTGCCAAAAGAACAGTGGATTTTGTGGAATATTCATGTAATACGGCTGGGAAGAACCGTATGTACAGCAAAAAAGCCGGACTGTGGGAATTGTTTCCTGAGGGAACTGTGTCCCGGCGCGGGTAAATAAAAATTGAAATTGCTGCTTATTGGAGAAGAATAAATTATGTTAACAAATTATGTATCCGTTGATCTGGAAATGTCAGGTTTGTCTCCGGTAAAAGACCGGATTATTGAAATCGCAGCTCTGCGGATGGAAAACGGAACGGTAACGGAACGGTTTGAAACTCTGGTCAATCCCAATATACCGATTCGGGAGCATATTACAGAAATTACCGGAATCCGGGAAGATATGTTGCATCAGTCGCCCGGAATTGATGAGGTTATGCCTGATTTCATTGAGTTTCTCGGCAATGATGTTCTGCTGGGTCATTCCGTGGGATTTGATTTCAGCTTCATCATGCAGTCATGTTATGATCTGGGGCTGGAAGAGGTATTCGAAAGAGAGTGGTACGGCATGGATACCCTGTTGATTGCGAGAAAGTATATGGAGGCGGAAACGGAAAAAAATCTGGATAAGCTGTGCAAATATTATGGGATTAAAGAAAAAGAACATCATCGGGCCGGCAGCGATGCAGAGGCAGCAGCCCGTTTATATGAGAAACTTTGTAATATTTATGAGCGGAACGTGGAATTTCAACCGGTACGGCTGAACTATAAACCCAAAAAACAGACCATGATAGCGGCAAAGCAGGTTCGCTTTCTGGAAAAACTGGTACGTTATCACGGTCTGGAACAGAATACGGATTTTTCAAAACTGACACAACGGGAAGGAAGCCGGATGGCAGATATGATTATTGCGAAATACGGAAAGATACGTCATTGACAATAGATTTTTTTAACATGGAATCCAGCTGGTTCGCTTTGAATAACAAATATTCAAGACTATCTGCATCATTGCGGCCGGCATAGATTTCGGCCAGAAGCCGGTACATGCTTAAGGAGTCGGAGCCGGTTTCCACGGCGAATTCCAGAACCCTGCAGGCTTCCGCTTCATAGCCTAATTCATATAGCCTTGCAGAATAGGTATTTAGCGTCCGGGAGAGCGTGGTGTAATGCTCATCACATTCGGAGAGAAATGTAAGATTTGCGGCGCCGTATTCTAATTTTAAATCCGTATTGGTTTTTCCGGTAAGATTTAAAATTTTTTTATCTTTCAAAAAAACAAGCTGGCTGACACATTTCGCAACAATTTCATCATTAATTTCAAGAAAAGGTAGGGATTTTTCTGAAATTGTGATATAATTGAGAGAATCGGTAGATTTTTTTCTGGTGGAGTTGGCCAGTTCTTCGCGTTCCCAAAACTTATCGTTGGCGTTCTGAAGAGTCCGGGAGCTTTTTTTCAGCTCATATCTAAGCCACAGGATAAAAACGATTACAATAAAAAATATAACAACACCCAAGAGGAAACACTCCTATCTTAAATAATTTTTATTAAAAAAAGTAAATCTCATTCTGCAGTGGTAACACCTGGGAATGATAAACAGGTTGAAGTACAATAGAAAGAAAGGAAGATGCATCTGTCCGTTTTCAACCGGCAAATATATTTGTTTTATTCCGGGCAGAATTACAGGCGGTATCAAAACCGGCTGGTGATACGCACAGGTATAATCATGATAAACTTTAATAACAGGAAGTCTAAAAAGATAATTTCCAACATAATCATAATATTATTGGTACTGGCCATGATATTAGGCGTAGCACTCCCTTTGCTGTACTAGAGTGTGTCTGAAAATTGCTTTCTGCAATCTGTATTTTTTAAACACGCTCTACAGTAGTTTAACATTTCAGGTTACAAAAAACAACATATTATTGTATCAAAATTTGTATGAAAGGAAGCCGTAAATATGAATATCAAAAAAAACAGGGGGATGACATACCTTTTCGGATGTTTCTGTGTTTTGATTGGAGCATTTGCATTGCAGGAAACAGATACATATGCAAGTGAACACAAGATACCTGTTGGTATTACCATTGATAATATTGATGTGGGTGGAATGACGTACGATGAGGCGATGGAGGCGGTAAATGAGCTTATATCGGAATTTACCGGAAAAACCATTGAGCTGGACGTAGACGGTAATAAGGTTGCGGTTAAGGCGGAAGAACTGGGTTATTTCTGGGAAAATACCGAAATTGTGGAAGAGGCTGCCGGTTATTGCAGGGAAGGAAATATTATCCAAAGATATAAAGAAGAAAAAGATATTGAAAAAAAGGGAATTCAATATGACACTGAAGTACAGATTAATGAAGAAATATTGAGGAAAACTATTGAAGAAAAGTGCGGTGTGTATAACGTTCCTCATGTAAATGCCCGGTTAAAAAGAGAGAACGGTTCTTTCAGCATTTCTCAGGAAGCTTCGGGGCGGATTATTGATATGGAGCAGTCAGTGAAAAGTATTAAAGATTATCTGCTGAGTTCCTGGGACGGAAAGGACGGGGAGTTTTCACTTACCGTTGTAGATGACCATCCGGTTTCCACTGTAGAGGACTGCCGGAAGGTAAATGCCATACTCGGTACCTATACTACCAGTTTTACCACCGGAGGCGGCAACTATAACCGTAATAAAAATATGGAAAACGGAGTAAATCTGTTAAACGGAGTGACATTGTGTCCTGGCGAGACCATGTCGGCCAATGCGCTTTTAGAGCCGTGGACGGAGGACAACGGATGGAGGCCGGCAGGAACTTATGTTAATGGTAAAGTAGAAGACAGTCTTGGCGGAGGAATCTGTCAGGTATCTACAACTCTGTATAATGCGGTTTTGAACGCCGAGCTTGAGATTGTAGAGCGGTTTAATCATTCCATGTCAGTGGGATATGTACCGTTGTCCATGGATGCGGCCCTGGCCGGAACGTGGAAAGATTTGAAGTTCAGCAACAATCTGGATATTCCGGTTTATGTGGAAGGAATTTATGATCCGTCCGGAAAAATAACCTTTAATATTTATGGTCAGGAAACCCGTCCGGCAAACCGAAAAGTAGAATATGTAAGCGAAACAACAGGCTCTACGCCGTCGCAGGAAGTGATAACCCAGGATCCGTCTCTGCCAGGCGGATACCGGCAGGTTACGGAGAGAGGACATAACGGTTCCACGGCCAGACTTTGGAAAAAGGTTTATGTGGACGGTGTGCTGGTAAGTGAGGAAGTGATTAATAAAAGTACATATGCTGCTTCACCTACATATGTCACAGTAGGCACAGGCGAAGCAGTGACGGAGCCACCAGCAACAGAACCACCGGTAACGGAACCTCCGGCAACAGAGCCAAAGACTGAGCCGAAAACAGAGGCGAAAACCGAACCGAAGACAGAACCGAAAACAGAGCCAAAGAACGAACCGAAGACAGAACAGAAAACCAAGCCGCAGAAGGAAACCGAAAAGAAAACATCCTCAAAAAAAGATAATTAACTGTAGGAATTCAAAGAAAGGCTGGCTGGTATTATGAAACCGGGAAAAATATCAGAACCTGTATTAAAAAGGTCAGTAATCAGGACAATTAAATATATAACAGATGAAATACCAGCAAAGGCCGCACCCGGAAACGATGCGGTTATTGCTGATTCTGAGGGAATTGTAGCTGCTGTTTCCACGGCAGGTCTTTATATGTCGGAAGAGAATCTGTTTTTTGACTGTAAATGTGCTATTTTAAATGGAATGAACAATATAGCTGCAAAAGGCGGGAGACCATTTGCTGTTCTTATGAACATTATTCTGCCAGCGGGAAAACTGGAATCCGATTTAAGAGCATTGACGGGTAGCATTTCCAGGCTGTGTCTGAGGTTAAAGCTTCAGATTGCAGGAGGAAGTACGGAGGTTTCTGTTGCAGTAAAAAGTACCATTGTTTCTTTTACGGTATTGGGACATCCTGCTGTCGTAGAAGAATCCTTTGAATCGGAAGGACTGGAAAATAAATATCTTTATACGGAACCTGCAGCTGTATGCAGACCGGGAATGGATATTGTTCTGACAAAGCGTATTGGTATAATGGGTACCGTTATGATGTTGTATGAGAAGAGAGATGAGCTTCTGACAAAGTTCCCTGAAAGTTATCTGGAAAAGGCACTGGAGGCGGAAGAAGAAATGTCCGTATGCAGTGAGGCAGCAGTCGCGGGAGGCTCCGGCGCAGCAGTTATGCATGATGTGAGCCGCGGCGGTATATTTGCGGCATTGTGGGAACTGGCAGAAATAACGGGCAGAGGTGTGGAAGCAGTTATTGCGGATATACCAGTCCGGCAGGAGACTATCGAACTGTGTGAGTTTTACGGACTGAATCCATATAAACTTATTTCGGGAGGTTCTTTGCTGCTGGTCTGCAGTCATGGCAACGATATAACAGACAGACTGAGGCGCCGGGGGATTTCAGCAACGGTAATCGGTAAACTGACGGAAAACAATGACAAGGTGGTCATACAGAACGGTGAGAAGCGATATCTGGAACCGCCAAAAGGGGACGAAATTTATAAAGTCATTGGAAATAAAAAACGTTAGTAAATAATAATCGCAGAAAGTACAAGATTAAAATAAAAAGGAGATTGTCATGAGGGAAAAAATATTATCAATGATAGAGAATAACGCCAGAATTGATTTAAAAGACCTTGCCGTTATGCTGGGAATCAGCGAGGCAGAGGTGGCAAATGAGATAGCAGATATGGAAAAAGAGAAAATCATCTGCGGTTATCACACTCTGATTAACTGGGACAGTACCAGCGAAGAAAAGGTTACGGCATTAATTGAGGTACAGGTTACGCCTCAACGGGGACTGGGTTTTGATAAGATAGCAGAGAGAATGTATAATTATGACGAGGTCAGGGCCGTATATCTGATGTCCGGCGGATTTGATTTTACCGTAATCATAGAAGAAAAGACCATGAAAGAAGTGGCACAGTTCGTTACTGAACGGCTGGCGCCGCTGGAGGCTATCCGTGGCACAGCCACCCATTTTATTCTTAAGAAATACAAAGATCATGGAACTGTTCTGGTAAAAAATAATAAAGATGAAAGGATGCTGGTGACACCTTGAGAAACCCATTATCAAATATAGTCGTTGAAATACAGCCGTCAGGCATTAGAAAGTTTTTTGATATAGTTAGTGAAATGAAGGATGCCATATCCTTAGGGGTTGGTGAACCTGATTTTGATACGCCATGGCATATCCGGGAAGAAGGTATATATTCTTTGGAGAGAGGAAGAACCTTTTATACTTCCAATGCAGGTCTGAAAGAATTAAAAGAGGAAATCTGCCGTTATCTGAACCGGAGATTTGAGCTGGATTATGATTATAATACAGAGGTCATGGTAACGGTGGGGGGCAGCGAAGCCATAGATGCCGCCATAAGAGCCATGATAGATCCTGGAGATGAAGTATTGATTCCCCAGCCCAGCTATGTATCCTATGTACCATGCGTACAGCTTGCCTATGGAAAACCGGTGATTATAGAACTGAAGGAAGAAAACCAGTTCCGGCTCACAAAAGAAGAAGTATTGGAAAAACTTACGGATAAGACCAAGATTCTGGTGCTGCCGTTCCCGAATAATCCCACTGGCTCCATTATGGAGAAAAAGGATTTGGAGGAGATAGCACAGGTATGTCTGGAACATGATATTTTTGTTCTGTCAGATGAAATCTATTCGGAACTTACATATAATGGTGAAAATCACGTTTCTATTGCTTCTGTTCCAGGGATGAAGGAGCGGACCATCGTCATTAACGGATTTTCAAAATCATATGCTATGACCGGCTGGAGGCTGGGATATGCGGCAGGGCCAAAGGAAATCATAAAACAGATGATTAAAATCCATCAGTTCGTCATCATGTGTGCCCCTACCAACAGTCAGTATGCAGCAGTGGAGGCATTAAAGAACGGGGACAAAGACGTGGAATTGATGCGTGAGTCCTATAATCAGAGAAGACGGTATCTGCTGAATGCATTTTCGGAAATGGGACTGGATTGTTTTGAACCTTACGGAGCCTTTTATATGTTCCCAAGCATTAAAAAATTTGGAATGACGTCGGAGGAATTTGCCAACCGTTTACTACAGGAAGAAAAAGTTGCGGTGGTTCCGGGAACGGCGTTTGGACAGTGCGGAGAGGGTTTTTTGCGGATTTCTTACGCATATTCTCTGGATGATTTAAAGGAGGCGCTGGGACGTCTGGCATCTTTTATTTCCAGACTGGAGGTACAATGATAGAAAAGTATATTCCTGATGGGAGAGAAGCAAAATGATGAATATTGTTTTATTTGAGCCGGAAATACCGCAAAATACAGGAAATATAGGACGAACCTGTGTAGCCACCGGAACCAGACTGCATCTGATAGGGCCTATGGGATTCCAGATTACAGAAAAAGCTGTGAAAAGGGCAGGAATGGATTACTGGAAGTATCTGGATGTTACAGAGTATGACGGATATGAAGATTTTATAGAGCAAAATCCGGGTGCAAAGATTTATATGGCTACTACTAAGGCAAAACAGAGATATACAGATGTTTCGTATGAGGAAGATTGTTATATCATGTTTGGCAAGGAGAGCGCTGGAATTCCAGAGGAGATTTTAATAAATCATCCCGATACATGTATCCGTATACCCATGAATCCGGATATCCGTTCCCTGAATTTATCCAATTCCGCTGCAATTGTACTGTATGAGGCGTTGCGCCAGCAGGATTTTAAAGGAATGAAGTCTGAGGGAGAACTCCACAGACTTCATTGGTTAACAGAATAAACTGCATCATTTTGTTTATTCACTATATTCTTTTAATTGTTTTTTTGCTTTCTGCAGTGTAAATATAAATTCGGTGCCGGCACCTTCGGTACTGATAACATTTATATTTTCATTATGTGCCTGAATGATTTCCCGGGTAATGGACAGTCCAAGACCGGAACCGGTCTTATCCTTACCCCGGGATAAATCTGTCTTATAAAATCGTTCCCAAATCTTTTTTAAACTTTCTTTTGGAATTCCAATACCACTGTCTTTAATGGATATAAAGATTTTCTCATATCGGTCGGTAATTCTGATATCAATGGAAGAATCATTGTGACTGAATTTTACGGCATTGTCTACCAGATTGTAAATGACCTGCTGAATCTTATCCCGGTCGGCGCTGACTGTATAATTGCGGGAACCCAGTGCCAGTTCAATCGTGATGTTTTTTTTCTCGCATTTCCCTTCAAAGGTGGCGATAATGGGTTTAATCAGGGAATACAGGTTAAAATCCGTTATTTCCAGCCGGCTTCCTTTCGTGTCCCAGGCATTCAGATTTAACAGATTTTCCGTAAGTTTTGTTAAACGTTCGGTTTCAAACAGGACGATATTCAGATATTTATTCTGCAACTCCGGGGGTATGGTTCCGTCCATCATTGCTTCAATATATCCTTTAATGGAAGTAAGTGGTGAACGAAAGTCATGGGAAACGTTTGCAATAAATTTTTTCTGGTCTTCTTCCAGATTAAATAATTCTGAAGCCATAAAATCCAAGGATACGCCTAATCTTCCGATTTCATCGTCAGTGGTAAAATCTTTTAATCCGTCATATGTAAGTTTTCCCTTGGCAAATTCGCCGGCTGCCCGGCTGATTTTTTTCAGTGGAATAAATACAATCAATGTAAAAAGCAGCAAAATCAAAAGTGAAAGCAGAAATATAATCAGGAATGTTTTATAGACCACAATAATTACCGAATTTTCATTTTCTGCAATGGTTTCTGTCTGTTGGTGAATCAGGATATAGCCGTCGGTAGAAAAATTACTGGTAATCGGTGTAATGACAGATAATGTTTCTTCTGAAAAAGTATCATAAAAATTTCCAATCATGTAATATTTATTTCCAAAGTCCGTTGAGTCAAAATCCTGTATGACCATATGCTTTTGAGAAGTATGGGAATCATATAATATCTGTCCATTGTCCTTTATAATCCATAGTCGGGCTTCCAGAAGTTTTGCGGCAGTGTCCAGATTACTGGTGATATTTTCCGGAATATTGTCGTTCAAACCCTCTTTAAAATAATCGTTCACAATGGTAACACCGCCGGAATAGAGAACCGAGGCTTTATCGGAAGCCATGGTACGGAGGGTTTCTCTGGAAGTCCACATATCAATGATTAAAATACCCAGCAGACCGAACAGGATATAACCTAAGATAAATTTATAATATATGGTATGTTTCATTTCAGTGTGTGTCAAGACACGGTCCTTTCGTTATACTTTATTTAGGTACTTGTGATAATCATGGTTACAGATTAGAAATTTTATCGACTTTCAAATTTATATCCGATTCCCCATACGGTTGATAAGGCCCATGCGGGGTGATCGTTAATTTTTTCCCGGATTCGTTTGATATGTACATCCACGGTCCGGGTATCCCCGAGATATTCATATCCCCATATGTTGTCCAACAGCTGCTCTCTGGTAAATACCTGATTTGGAGAGGATGCCAGAAAGTATAATAGTTCCAGTTCTTTTGGCGGCATATCTATGTTTCTGCCCTGATATGTTACCGAATAGTTGGTAAGATTGATTATAAGGTCCGGATACTCCACATATTCCGACTGGGGAGGAATGGCTGAGGCAGTGGTTTCCGGGGTAAATTTATATCGTCTCAGTACGGCTTTGACTCTTGCCACCAGTTCTTTGGAATCAAAGGGTTTGATGATATAGTCGTCGGCTCCCAGTTCCAGCCCCAATACTTTATCAAATACTTCGCCTTTGGCGGAAAGCATGATAATAGGGGTATGGGAACTCTTCCGGATTTCCCGGCAGACTTCATAACCGTCGATACCCGGAAGCATTAAGTCTAAAAGTATTAAGTCGGGATGAAATTCATGATAAACCTTAAGGGCTTCTTCGCCGTCTCCCACCATCTGTGTTTCAAAACATTCTTTTGTAAGATAAAGCGAAATCAGTTCAGCAATATTGGAATCATCATCCACGATTAGTATTTTCTGTTTATTTACCATTGATATATCTCCATTTCCTAAAAATTATTTCATCCTGTTTATTTTCCTGTTTTAAATGTTGCAATGGTGACGCCGGAATCACCTTCCCCATAGGAGGCCAGATGATATTCGCTGACATATTTGCATTTTTTTAAATGATTGTGAACCGCATTCCGGAGAATTCCCGTTCCCTTTCCGTGAACAATGCGAACGCTTGGAATATGGGAAAGGTAGGCATCATCTAAATATTTGTCCAGTAATGCAATAGCATCATCAGAATTCATTCCCAGCAGTTTAATCTCCGCTGAAGTGTTCATGGATTTGGATACCTTAATACCGGAAGAAGAGGTATGCATCATTTTTTTCTCTGTGACTGGTGTTTCTTCTATAATAATTAAGTCGCGGATATTCACATTGGAACGAAGAATTCCCATTTGTACGGTTAAATCCCCTTTTGCATTCGGCAGGGTATGAACAGTACCTTCCACGTTCATGCTAAGCACTTTAACCTTATCTCCGATTTTAAATTCAGAGGCTTTATGAAGTTTATGAGGAACATTTTTATTTCCAACAGATAATTTCTCATGGGTTTTTCCCAATTTTTCTCTTACATTGCGGCGGGAATTTTCAAGAGATTTTGTATCGCCGGATTTAGCATATTTATTTACTTCCCTGATGGTCTGATCTGCAAATTCTTTGGCATCCTTCAAAATTCGGGCGGCTTCTTCGTTTGCATTCCGCAAAATGCGTTCCCGTCTGTCATCAAGCTTTTCATGTTTCTTTTCAAGCTGGAGTTTTAACTGCTCAATTTCAGATTTGTATTGTTCAATTTCCTGACGCTCCTGTTCAATGATGACTTTACTACTTTCCAGATCGGAAATAACATCTTCAAAAGCAATACTGTCCTCTGTAATTCGCTTTTTGGAATCTTCGATGATAAAATCAGGAAGTCCCAGTTTGGAGGATATGGCAAAGGCATTGCTCTTGCCTGGAACACCTATCAGAAGCCGGTAGGTTGGCTGCAGAGTCTCCACATTAAACTCACAGCTGGCATTTTCCACCCCTTCCGTTGAAAGGGCAAATACTTTTAACTCACTGTAATGGGTAGTGGCCATGGTTCTGACCTGCATATTGTGAAGAAACGACAGGATGGAAGTGGCTAAAGCTGCTCCCTCTACCGGGTCAGTACCGGCGCCCAGTTCGTCGAATAATACAAGGGAATCCCGGTCTGCCTGATTTATTATGTTTACAATGTTGGTCATATGAGAGGAAAAGGTACTCAGGCTTTGTTCAATACTCTGTTCATCGCCGATATCGGCATAAACTTCTTTAAATAAGGAAAGAGAAGAGCCGTCGTCCGCAGGAATATGCAGTCCTGCCTGCCCCATCAGTGTCAGGAGTCCCACGGTTTTCAGAGAAACGGTTTTACCACCGGTATTCGGTCCGGTGACGATAAGCAGGTCAAAGGTATCTCCCAGCCGGATATCGATTGGAACTACAGTATCTCCGGATATCAGCGGATGACGTCCTTTTTTGATATTGATACGTCCTTCGTTATTAAATATGGGTTCGCTTCCCTTTATGGAGCGGGAAAATAAGGCTCTGGCAAAAATGAAATCCAGATCGGTCAGCATTCTGTAGTCGGCATCGATTTCATTCAGCATTTCAGCGCATTGTGCAGAGAGTCCGGCCAGAATTTTTTCTATTTCATCGGATTCTTTCAGCAGAAGTTCTTTTATTTCGTTGTTAAGTTTGACAATTGCCATGGGTTCCACGAATATTGTGGAGCCGGTGGAGGATTGGTCGTGTATCAGTCCGGGAACCTGATTCCGGTATTCCTGTTTTACAGGGATACAGTATCTGCCGTTCCTCATGGTAATAACGTTGTCCTGAAGGTAGCTGCGGGTACTTTGGGAATTAATCAGTGCATTCAGTCCCGAATGAATCTGGTCATTGGCCTGTTTCATTTTCCGACGGAGACTTTTTAAAGCAGGGCTGGCATCGTCGCTGATTTCTTCTTCAGATAATATGCATCGGGTAATGTCGTTATTCAGATTGGTTAAGGGTTCCAATGCTTCAAACATATAATTTATGCTGTCTTCAGCGGCGGATTCTTCCCGGCGGGAAAAAGCCTTTGCCCTTGCGGCCACTTTCAGAACCGAGCTTATGTTTAAAAGTTCACCAGTTCCAAGAGTGCTTCCCACTTCCAGCCGTTTCAGGGATTCCACGATATTCCTGGTGCCAGAAAAAGACAGACTTCCGGAACGCAGAATCCGGGTAAGGGCATCTGTGGCCTGGGTCTGTAAATTTCGTATATCCTCCAGATTATCTAAAGGCAGAAGGTTTTCACATTTTATGCGGCCTTCGGGACAGGAGGAAAATTCTTTCAATATATTTATAACTTTATCAAATTCTAAAGTATGAATTGCTTTTTTATTCATAAATGCACATATTACCTTTCTTACAATATACCCCGGCCAATTGTGTTGTGGGATTTAAAATTGCCAGAGCAGAATATATGTCTATTTTACTCTAATTTTTTAAACTTAGCAATTATATATGGGACAATTAATATTAAAAATGAATTTTTTGTTTTAAAACCCGTGAGTGTTAAATTATTTTTCATAAATTGTTCATATTATTTTAGTAAAATACAATCATATAAAAAGTTCGGATATAGTATTATTACGTTTATATTTAGTATAGGATCGGAAAAAGAGATGGCAGTCTCGTTTTTTTGTATTTAAAAATATGCCGGAGCAGAAAATTTCAGATATAATGGTGAAGGTTTGGACGACCGATAATGTTTTCTGGAAATTGCCCGGCATGGAGGATTTTTATGAATGATGAAAAGAATAATAAGTTTGATTTTATTAATGAAAAGATACTGAATCAGAAGTTGTCCGGTCAGAGTCCTCTGCGCACCGTTTTGTTTGTCATTGGATGTGCAATATTGTTTGGACTGATTTCCTGTCTGACCTTTTATTGGGCAAAGCCGTATATTGAGCATTTTTTTAATAACCGGAACGGTAAAAATGGAGAGGGAGCCGCAGCGGAGCGGAATACGGATCCGGAAGATGAAATTACTACCATCTCAGTGGAAGAGGCAGTAAAAAAGGCATTGGCCGAATATGAAATTAATATGGAAGAATATACAATAACCTATGAGAAGCTGGGAGCCATTGGAGAACAAATGGATAAGTCCATGGCTACTGTCGTTTCCGGTAAGAGCAGCGAATGGTTTGATGAAGAAAACGAGAGGAAGACCATAAGCAGCGGAATCATTATTTCTGCTTCCGAAACGGAGGGGATACTAATTCTGACAGATTTTGAGTCGGTTGAGGACTGCAAGAGTCTTTTGGTCTATCTGAACAACGGAAAAGGATACCGGGCGGAGATTTATAAATCCAGCCGGAACGTGGGAGTTGCCCTGCTTTGCATTGCCGGTGGCGTTGTGGATGAAGTTACTTTTTCAGAACTTTCCGTAGTTGATATTCATAGGTTCGGGGATCATAAAGTTTTTGGAGGAGAAAAGGTGGTATTGATGGGGAATCCATATGGTTTGGAACGTTTTATGGCATACGGATCCCTTACTTCCGTGGGGCATATAGAGGATAAAACTGATATCCGGTATAGGCTTATGACAACCAACATTTCAAATAGCGGCTCCATGAACGGGTTTGTCATGGATTTGGAAGGAAACATTCTGGGAATGATTATTCGGGGAATAGAGCCCCGAAATATGAAGGGGATTGTTTCAGCCGTACATTTGGATGAATTAGCTTTATATATTGAAAAGCTTATGAATGGAAACAGTATTTCTTATCTTGGCATAAATGGCGAAGATGTTACTGATGAAGTCATTGAAAATATAGATAAGGAGATGCCTTTGGGAGTGTATATTACCGGAACTGTCAAGGATTCTCCGGCATATATTTCCGGTCTGATGAACGGTGATATTCTGGTGGAAATTGAGGGAGGAGGGGTGAAAAATATAAAAGAGTATATGAAAATCCTTCAGGAACACAGCCCTGGGGATGTGATTAGTATTGAAGTAATGCGGAAGGGTAAAGACGGATATAAGGAAATTGTTTATAGTGTGATAGTCGGAAACGGATAAAGTGGTTGATTCTGTTTTCAATATCAATTATAATTCAGTGAGACAGCAGAACGCGTACATAGTTTTATCTGTCTCACTTATTTTATTGGATCAGAGATTGGATTTACAGAATATACGTAGAGTTGCTACGGGAAAGGTTTATGTGAATAAATATGAAGTTTATTGAGACGTTGAGAGACGGTGAGCAGGTTCGGGGGATTTACCTCTGCAAACAGAAGAATTCGGCAGTTACGAAGACAGGAAAACCTTATGATAATATTATTTTACAGGATAAGACAGGGTGTATTGACGGTAAGATATGGGACCCTCACAGCGGTGGAATCATGGATTTTGAAGCGCTGGATTATGTGGATGTGTCCGCTGAAGTGATTACTTTTAACGGAGCATTGCAGATGAATGTCAGAAGTCTGAGAAAAGCCCAGGAAGGAGAATATGACCCTGCTGATTATCTTCCCAGCAGTACGAAAAACATTGAGAAAATGTATGATGAATTACTGCATCTGGCGGATTCTGTCCGGAATTCCCATTTAAATCGGTTGTTGAAGTCTTTTTTTGTGGGTGATACGGATTTTGTAAAAGTTTTTAAGAAACATTCTGCGGCAAAAAGCATTCATCACAGTTTTATAGGCGGCCTGCTGGAGCATACATTATCAGTGGCAAAACTGTGCGATTTTTTTGCATCAATGTATCCGGTTCTGAACCGGGATTTGCTGATTACGGCAGCCCTGTTCCATGACATTGGCAAAGTGTATGAGTTGTCGCAGTTTCCACAGAACGATTATACGGATGAAGGACAATTGCTGGGCCACATTGTAGTGGGATATGAGATTGTGGGAAAAAGAATTGATGAATTGCCGGATTTTCCGGCGAAAATGGCCCGGGAACTGAAGCATTGTATTCTGGCGCATCATGGAGAACTGGAATATGGTTCCCCAAAGAAACCGGCTCTTGCGGAGGCGTTTGCATTAAATCTTGCGGATAATGCGGATGCCAGGATGGAAACCATCAGTGAAATCCTGCTGGGAGGAAAACCTCAGGAGGGAACGGAATGGTACGGTTATCAGCGTATGCTGGAAACCAATATAAGAAGAACCGACCGGTACTAGAGCGTTTCTGAAAAGAATCATGAAAAAGATATTTGAGATTAATTTGTACTTTTTTAAAGATAATATTTTTAGAAAAAGTATATTGTTTGGAGATAGTGTATGAGCGAAAAAAGTGATAAAAGTGAAAGAGATTGCGGGAAAACCAGGGGAGATACGGTTTATAAAAAGAATCAGGAGTATATTGTCGTAATTGAGGATACCGGAACCGGCGGGGAGGGTATTGCAAAGATTGACGGATATACTTTGTTTATCAAGGATGCCGTCCGTGGGGACCGGTGCCGGGTCCGTATTACGAAAGCCCATAAGAATTTTGCATATGCGAAGCTTATGGAGGTGCTGGAGCCGTCGCCATACCGGGTAGAACCTGTCTGCCCGGTATCAAAGCGCTGCGGCGGCTGCAAAGTAATGGCGGCTTCCTACGAGGAGCAGTTGCGTTTTAAAGAGAATAAAATCAGAAATAATCTGGAAAAAATAGGTAGAGTTACTGATTTTGAATATTATCCCATTATCGGCATGGAGAATCCATATCATTACCGCAATAAGGCTCAGTTTCCTATTGGTCTCAGCAGTGACGGAAGAATTATTTCCGGATTTTATGCGGGAAGAACCCATGTGATTATAGAAAATGACAAGTGTTATCTTGGCGTATCGGAAAATGAAGAAATCCTAGGCATTATTAAAAATTTTATGGAAGAAAAGCATATTCTTCCCTATGATGAAGTTACCCTCCAGGGATTAATCCGTCATGTCATGATTCGGAAAGCTTTTGTTACCGGAGAAATCATGGTATGTATCATAATTAATGGTGTTGCTATTCCTGATTCAGATGATTTGGTTGACCGTCTGCTGGCCGTAAAGGGTATGAGCAGCATTTCTCTCAGCCTGAATGTTGAAAATACCAATGTCATTATGGGAAAGACCATTAAAACCATTTATGGCAAACCCTATATTACGGATTATATCCATGACCTGCAGTTCCGGATTTCTCCCAAATCTTTTTTTCAGGTGAATCCTGTTCAAACAGACAAGCTGTATTCCAAAGCTTTGGAATTTGCCGGTTTGACCGGTCAGGAAACCGTATGGGATTTGTATTGTGGAATCGGTACGATTTCTCTGTTTCTGGCCAGAAATGCCAGAAAGGTTTACGGAGTGGAGATTGTTTCCGATGCCATCCGGGATGCGAGAATGAATGCGAAGCTGAATGGTATCCGCAATGCGGAGTTTTTTGTGGGCAAGTCGGAAGAGGTGCTTCCGAAGTTTTATCAGGAGCACGGCGGTTATGCAGATGTGATTGTGGTTGACCCGCCGAGAAAAGGGTGTGATACGGCGCTGCTGGAGACGATTGTGGAAATGGCGCCGGAGAGAGTGGTATATGTGAGCTGTGACAGTGCGACGCTGGCCAGGGATGTAAGGTTTCTGACGGAGCGGGGGTATGAGGTGAGGAAGGTACAGGGGGTGGATATGTTTCCGCATTCAGAGCATACAGAATGTGTGGTGTGGATACAAAAGAGACATATGTAGAAGTGCTTTGTTTTAGGCAGTTTTATAAACATTTCGTGTTTGTGGAAGATAGAGATGGGAATCGAAATAAGAGGATGGAGAGGTATTTTGAGGTTTCAGTGATGGTTGATGTGGGGTGTGGGGGTACAAAAGAATGAGAAGACATCTTGTGAGCTCGGCTAAAATGTAGTTTTTGCTATGTCTGTGAAATGTATGCAATGGAATTATAGAAAATGAAAAAATGGGCGTATCATTGAAACAGTGGTACGCATTTTTTCTGCTATTTATAATTTGAGTTGGATGAATAAATTAGGAAGCATATCGTTGATAAGGCTAGAGAGTGGATAGAGGCTAGAACAGGATTACATAAATAAGTAATTCAAATTGTAATTTTTTGCACAAAATGTTATAATTTTACTTATATTTTATGAAATCATGGAGGGGATTGTTATGCATATTTCAAAAGTAGATATATACAATTATAGATTGCTAAAACAGACAAGTATAAATTGTGAAGAAGATTTGTCTTTAATTATTGGCAAAAATAATTGCGGAAAAACATCTTTCTTATCAATTTTAAGTAAATGTGTGGGCAATAAAAGCGAAGTGGGGAATTTTGATTTTAATGATTTTAGCACGTTATTTCAAAGGAAATTATATAAAGTTGTAAAAGGAGAATCATCCTTTGGAGAAAAAGAATTGGCAGGAATTAGGGTTGATTTTTATATTGAGTATAATGAAAAAGATGACTTGACAAATATTAGCAAGTTAATGTTGGATTTGGAACCACAAAATACAACTGTTATTCTAAGGTTTGAGTATGTATTGAAAAATAATTTCCCTAAATTAATGGAAGAGTTTTCTAAATACGAAGCAGATAGGACAACTCTTAGTTCTGAAATGGCATTTGATAAATTTCTTAAAAAGAATCATAAAAAGTTTTTTGAATTTTTGAGATACTGTGTGTTATATGATTATAATACCAAGAGCATAGATAATACAACATTTAAATTTTTAGACAATAAGGATGTAGATGTGTCTAAAATAATTGCATTTAATTATGTGAGTGCGAGAAGAAATGTTTCTAATGCCACGGATTTAGAACTTTCTGCATTAGCAAGTGCTTATTATGAAAAAACTAAGAATCAAGACAAAAATAATGATACAACATTAAATTTTGAAAAAAAGGTGGATGAAACAGACAATGCATTTGACGGCATATATACAGAGACTTTTAAAAATCTAATGGGTAAGTTATCTAAGTTTGGAGGAATTAAAAAGAATGAAAATATAGTAAAGGTTATTTCACAAATTCAAGTATCAAAACTTTTAAAAGATAATACAACAGTTGTATATGATGAACAATCAAATTTTTTGCCAGAGAATTATAACGGGTTAGGATATTTAAATCTATTTAGCATTATTATGAAAATAGAGACAGTAATGAGTGATTTTAGAAAGGACAATAAAAAGGATGAAAAACCAGCGGATATAAATTTATTGTTTATTGAAGAACCAGAAGCACATACTCATCCACAAATGCAGTATGTGTTTGTAAAAAATATAAAGAATTTGTTGAGTGAAGGCAAAAAGATTAGTAATACAAAGGAAACTATAAATTTGCAGACATTTATGACGACACATTCATCTCATATTGTGGCTGAAAGTGAGTTTGATGATATTAAATATTTTGTAAAAGAGAAATGTGATAATGGATATAATATTATTTCGAAAAATCTTAAAGATTTAAAAGTATTATATCAACAAGAAAAAGGAGAGAAAAATAATCATTTTAAATTCTTGAAACAATATCTTACATTAAATAGGTCAGAAGTATTTTTTGCTGATAAAATTATTTTAATAGAAGGAGATACGGAGCGTATATTACTTCCGGCAATGATGAAAAAGGTTGACCAAGATAACGATTATGAGATACCCTTAATGTCACAAAATATTTCCATCATTGAGGTGGGAAATTATTCAGAAATATATTCTGCGTTTATAAAATTTATAGGAACTAAGGCATTGATTATTACAGATATAGATACCTATTCTTTAGTGGATGATAAAGACGAAAAAGGTAATATCAGAAAATATAAGAATGGCAATGTAAAACAGAAGCAGGAATTGTGTAAAGTGTCTGAGGGTGAACATACCAGCAATAGTTCTTTGAAGTTTTATTTAAAGGAACAGCTTGAAGCTAATGAGGGAACAGAAAAAGACATATTGATTAATTTAGAGATGGAAGAAAAAATAGTTTCTGCTTACGAAGTTGATAATAAAGAAACTGATAAAAAAGAAATCGCTTGGAAGGCTGATAAAAATGGAAAGGTTTTGATTGTTTACCAAACGAATGAAGTGAATTGTGAGGGAGTAGCATATAATGCAAGGAGTTTTGAAGATGCATTCTTCCATATCAATAGAAAGTTTTTTACAGAATTAGATGGAGTAGATGATGAAGAAAAAATCAAGAAATGTGTGAAAAAGTTTCAAGGATTGAAAAACGTAAAATTGTTTTTTGATAAAACAAAAGATAGTTTTGATTTAGCAAAAGATTGTGTTAATAAGAAACCGTCGTTGGCAATGGATATTTTGTTAAATAGTAAAAGTGATGATAAAAGGGATTTCATAAATTGGCAAGTGCCTCAATATATAAAGGAGGGATTGGAATGGCTACAGAAGGATTAGAGAAAGAAGTGAAACAAATATTTGCACTTATTGATGACAATAAAAATTTTCTTTTGAGCGGAGGGGCTGGCAGTGGAAAAACGTACTCCTTAGTCTCTGTTATTAATGAGATTTATAATAGAAATCCAAAAGCTAAAATTGCCTGTATCACTTATACGAATGCAGCAGTCCATGAAATTGAAAACCGTATTTTGAATAAAAAAATCAGAATTTCAACAATACATGATTTTTTGTGGGATAGTATAGCATCCTTTCAAAATGAATTGAAGGAAACCCTCATTGAAGGTATCAATAATCCTGTGGTAAATTATAAAAATATCAAGGTGGAAATTCCATACAGCAATGAATTTAAAGAAGGAGTGAAATATACGGAATATTTGCGTTTGGAAAATGGATGCATATCGCACGATGAGATAATCGTTTTGGCAAATCAAATGTTTAAGAAGTATTCTAAACTTTGCGATGTTTTGAACAGCAAATATGATTATATCTTGGTAGACGAATATCAAGATACATTTCCAGAAGTGATAGAGATTTTACTGGAGTTTTTGAAAAGAAACAAAAAACAAAGTATAATTGGATTTTTTGGAGATTCTATGCAATCAATATATGATGATGGTGTTGGAGATTTAGAGGAGTATATTCAAAAAGAGATTGTGGTGGAAGTGAAAAAAAAGCAAAATCGTAGGAATCCTCAGTCAGTTTTGAATTTGAGTAATAAATTGCGTATTGATGGATTAAGCCAAGTTCCATCTGAAGATAAAAATGCTCCGAATATGGAAAATGGAAAGGTTAAACAAGGCACAATTAAATTTGTATATGGAGATGCTTTATCTATAGATTTAATAAAAGAGAATGAATGTTTTGAAGGATGGGATTTTAGTAATTCGAAGGAAACAAAAGAACTTCGACTGACACATAATTTAATAGCATCCAATGCCGGATTTCCGTTGCTTATGGAAATATATGATAAAGACCCTTTTTTGAAATTAAAGAGAGAATTTATAAAGTATATGAAAGAGAAAATGATAAATATTGACGAAACAAAAACTTTTGGTGACGTGATAAATTCTGTAGATTGGAGATTTTCAAATCGAGTAAGAGAAGTTAAAAACAGAGAAAGGAAGAAGATTGACGTTTTTTTAGAAGATGCTGAAAATGCAAAATATTTCAATTTAGTAAAGGATAAACCGTTTAGTTTGGTGAAACAAATATATTTTGATAAAGATAATCTTATTTCGGATAAAAAAGAGATAGATGAACAAAGGTCATCTCAATCAAAGCGTGATAAACTTATTCGACATCTATTTAAGATTCAAACAATTATAGAACTTTATGAAACAAAAGATTACAATGAGTTTATTCGGAAAACATCCTTTGAAATTAGAAATATATCGGATAAAAAAGTAATTAAGGAAAAAATTGATACAATTGTTGGCATGAAAAAAAGTAAAATAAATGAGGTTATATCATATGCACATGAGAGCGGTTTGTGTTTAATGGATGATAGTATTGAAACTTTTATTAAAGAAAATGAGTATCTATATGCTAGAGTATCTGATGTTAATTATGAAGAATTTGTAAATTTGTATACATATCTAGAGGGATATTCACCTTTTTCAACACAGCATAAAATCAAAGGAGAAGAATTTAAAAATGTATTAGTAATTTTAGATAACGGAAAGTGGAACGATTATAACTTTGAGTATCTATTTAATCCCTCACATCCAAAGTGTAATAAATCTGTACTAATAAGAACACAAAAATTATTTTATGTGTGCTGCACACGTGCTATGGAAAATTTAGTGGTATATTGTAAAGAGCCAACGGATGCTATGATAGAGACTGCTGAAAAGTGGTTTGGTAAAAATAATTGTCAAAAAGTATAATTTACAATATTAGATTTTGTAAAATAGGAGTTAAAAAGCAGGAAATGGGAAGTGAATTAAAAATGGATAATCATGGTGAATTTCTTATTTATCAGTCAGAAGATGGCTTAACAAATATTGAAGTTAAAATACAAGATGAAACTGTGTGGCTTACACAACAGCAGATGGCTGACTTATTTAAAACGTCACGGACGAATGTAGTAGAACATATTGGGAATATATATTCAGAGCATGAGTTAGATGAAAATTCAACCTGTCGGAAATTCCGACAGGTTCGTAAAGAGGGTAATCGCGAAGTATCACGAGAAATGTCGTACTATAATCTTGATATGATAATCTCTCTTGGATATCGAGTCAAATCTTTTATTGCTACACAATTTCGTCGTTGGGCAACTGAACGGTTAAAAGAGTATATGATAAAAGGTTTTACAATGGATGATGAGCGTTTGAAAAACTTAGGCGGGGGAATCTACTGGAAAGAATTGTTAGACCGTATACGGGATATTCGTTCATCTGAAAAAGTGATGTACCGACAGGTACTTGACCTTTATGCTACCAGCGTAGATTACAATCCAAAAAGCAATGAATCTATAGCTTTTTTCAAAATGGTACAAAATAAATTGCATTATGCGGCACATGGGCATACAGCAGCTGAGGTTATATATGAGCGTGCCGATGCAAGTCAGCCCTTTATGGGACTTAAAAGTTTTTCGGGTGATTTTCCTGCATTAAAAGATATAGGGATTGCGAAGAATTATCTTAATGACGAGGAACTGAAAATTTTAAATAATATTGTATCTGGATATTTTGATTTTGCTGAAATCCAGGCAATGCGCCATCATCCCATGTATATGTCTGATTATGTGGAGCATCTGGATAATGTATTAAAAACGACAGGAGAAAAACTATTGCAGGGAGCAGGAACAATCAGCCACGTACAGGCAATAGAAAAAGCAACAGCAGAATACAGAAAGTATCAAGTTCAAAACTTATCACCGATTGAGGAAGAATATTTAGAAAGCATTAAAAATTTACATAGTACGGCAAAGAAGGAAGCGAAAAAATAATGCTGTCAAATTGTGTTCCCATACGAATGACGAGGCTGAAAAATTGTGTTTACATGGTAGCTCTGACACATGTTGAGACGGTAGTATTGATGGAGCGCCAGTTCGGCGCCAGAGATATAGTCGGGTGAAACTCCCGCCTGATAAAGTTTAGCAAACAGTCAGTACCCAGCCTTGGAGCCGAAGCCGTGAGGTGAGGTTTAAGCGTAGGCAGGGGAGCATGAGAGCCGCAATGCGAAAGCGTGAAGCGATACAGCCTCGTTATTACTTGATGCGGAAGCCGATGCGCTCATCAACGCAGCAGGCAGTAAGAACCGGAGAAAAGCTACTTCGGGGAGATTCCGCCGGGGTCAAAGAGCGTGGCGAGCATGCAAGGTATCTATGGCGTACCTGGGAGATCTGGGAGGTTCCGGTCAGAGCGGTAGAAGCATGCAAGGCGTAGGACACTAAGCTTGTTTCGATGACCTGCCAGAAGTCGGATTGCCTCATAGTAGCGGGGAAGCGGCAGAAACAGGTCGCTGACAAGGCGACAGGCGTCGACGGTGTCACTAAAGAGGTATACGAACGGTACGCAGAACAACTGATTGGCAGACTGGTTGGCAGGATGAAACAGTTCAGCTACAAGCCGCAGCCGGTGAGAAGAACGTATATCCCGAAAGCCAACGGCAAGATGAGGCCACTCGGTATCCCGGCATATGAAGACCGACTTGTGCAGAGCGTAATGGCAGATGTCCTGAACGACATTTACGAAGAACGCTTCTGCGACTGCTCCTATGGATTTCGTCCAGGACGAAGTGCGCATGACGCAGTCAGGTTTATTAACGAAACCGTCATGACAAAGAAGATCAACTGGATACTGGAGGCCGACATCAAAGGATTCTTCGATAATGTCGACCATGACTGGATGATGAGATTTCTGGAACATGACATAGCGGACAAGAACTTCCTTCGCTATGTCAGGAGATTTCTGAAAGCCGGGTATATGGAAGACAATGAAAGGCATGATACAGACCGGGGAACCCCGCAAGGAGGCCAGATTTCGCCCGTTCTGGCGAATGTCTATCTTCATTATGTGCTCGATACATGGTACATGATACTGATTCGGAGGGCGTGTCGGGGAGAAGTCTATTATGTTCGCTATGCTGATGATTTCCTGTTAATGTTTCAGTATGAAAATGAAGCAAAAGCCGTCATGAGTATGCTGAGAGAAAGGCTGGAAAAGTTCGGGCTGCAAGTAGCGGAGGACAAGACAAGGATACTTCCGTTCGGGAGGTTTGCGAAACGGAAAGATGAGTTCGACTTTCTAGGATTCACTTTCTACAATGCTAAATCGAGAAATGAAAGATTTCGTCTCGGTATTCGCACAAGCAAGAAGAAGTTGAAAGTTAAGCGGCAGGAGATAAAGAGCTGGCTGAGGTCACGGCTGACGATGCCGGTAGATGAGACAATGCGTTTGCTGAATACGAAGCTGAGAGGTCACTGCCAGTATTATGGTGTAAATGGCAATCTGAATGCACTGTTAGGATTCTACCAGTATGTTTACTGGCGGTGCCTATGGATGCTGCGAAGGAGAAGCCAGAGGGGAAGGCGAAAGCTGGAACAGGAGAAATTCGCTAAAATATGGCTCCAGTATATAGCCAGACCTAAAGTGATGGTGTCAATCTGGACGTAATGTCGAAGCTGATTTGAAGAGCCGTATGCGGCAGTACCGCACGTGCGGTTCTGTGAGGGGCAGGCAGTACAGCTTTACATTGATTTATCATTGATACTGACTGTGCTGACCCTGCCTACTCGACTCAAGAAAGCCTGAAAAAGGCTTGAAATAAGGACTTTTTTAAATCGTAAGTTTTTCTTTTTATCTAATCCTGCAACTCGATACTAAAGGCATTATCGGACAGTAAAATAGATGTTTATAAATTAATATGAAAATTTGAATTTTGTAGGAGGAATTTAATTATGAATCCATGGGAAGAAATCAGCCTGTCTGATTATGAAAATCACATGAGCCTTGACTCTGTAAAACAGCTTCAGGCGATGAATGAAATGATGAAAAAGCAGTTTGCGGCTTATCCGATAACAACTGCTATGGTATTTGGAATTGCAGGTGGAAACGGTCTGGAACATGTGAATCAAGAAAAGTATAAGAAAATTTACGGGATTGATATTAACGAAGCGTATCTTGCTGCAGTAAAAGAGCGATATTCTGAGTTGGGGGATACACTCGAATGTCGCAGGATTGATATTATTAACGAATCAGACAGACTGCCGGAGGCGGAACTGGTGATTGCAAACCTGTTCATTGAATATGTCGGATACAAGGCGTTTCAGAAAGCTGTTTTGAAATCCGGAGCTAAATATGTGTCCTGCATTATTCAGATAAATACAGACGAAGAAACTTGGGTTTCTGATTCACCCTATCTGCATGCCTTTGATGGTTTGGATGCAGTACATCACCAGATGGTGGAAAAAGCTCTTACCCAGGCAATGAACGAAATCGGATACAGGCCATTAAAAACGGACGAGTACCCTCTGCCAAACGGAAAGAAGATCGTTATGCTTGATTTTGAACGCTAAATTCCAGTTTGTCATAGCAAACTCAATTTGAGTAAAATAAAAGGCGTCTAATCCAGCAACTCGATACTAAGTGCATTTTCGGACAGTGGAATAGATGTTGTTTTTTTGCGGTTCTGGGATCAATATAATGTTTTCGTGCTATTTCTGTATAGCTCAATCCTTTTTTGCGTTTGTTTGTAATATCCATCCATAAGTTTCCTTTCATTGGTTAATCGCTCCTATAAAATATTAATAAGAGTGTATCACATCTTAAGATGTATTGAAAAACTTACAAAATTTAAACGCCTTTTTCTTACATTTTAACACCGTCATTAACATCAAAGTCGGCAGCTCCCTTGTGCCTTTCGTCAACAAGTTCCCACGCAACACCGAGCTGTATAAGCTGATGACAACCAAGTTTGAGGAGGTGTAAAGGACAGCTGGAAGAAGCGCCTTTCGTAAACTTTTTGTGTATTTACAGCGTGGCTCTTGCATTTTTTTCGACTGTTGTTATGATATACTTGCATAACTCCTTTAGAAATGTGCTGCTATTGGAGCAACTATATTAGGAAATAATGAAATTGAAATGCAATATGCTCATGAATTATTGGAAGATTCAGAAAGTAATTTGAGAGATCGTTCTTTTACGATGGTATATTATCAAGATGTTAAAGATAAGAATCCTTTTGTTTATATTGACGATGAAATATCGCAATGGGATAATTCGAGAAATAGTCGTTTAGAAAGGTTAAGTAGTAATAGCGAAAAAAGTTTGCGATTAAGAACTTTTGATTTAATTACTATCTATAATTTTACTCAAAGTAGACTCAATTCTTTTAGTCCTACACAAGATGAACTAGAAATAATACGTAATTGTGAAACAGATAAAACATTATTTAGTAATGAAAAAAAAGAATTATTGGAAAAAGTTAAAGAGGATTTAATTCAACTATGGGAAGATTTAATGTAACTTACAGATGTAGTGTTTTAACATAAAAAATTGTATGCTTTTAATATATTTTCTTCTTTAAGAAGCATATATACTGAGATTTATTAAAAATTCCGTAGTAATTAAATAGTGTCCAGAATATAAGAAAAGCAAGAAAATTGCAAGAAACAGAAACAAAGAGCAGGAAACGGAAAAGTATGGCATGTATTGAACTGTCCGCAAAAAATGACCGACTGATGTCGGCAACAAGGGAGCTTTGAAAGGTAAACCGAAAATCTTTATTGCCGACGTAGCCATCCGCAATGCCGTGTTAATGATAGACGATGTTTTATCCGATGAAAAGGAACTCGGAGCAATGGTAGAAACTACCGTGTATAAGCATATTGTTTCGTTCTATCAGGGCAGTACGGCACAGCTCGGCTATTTCAGAAAGGCAAAGGACAATCAAAAAGAGGTCGATGTGGTAATTGAGCTGCCCCGTGAGAAAATCTTGTGCGAGGTCAAATACCGCAACAACTCTCACATTCCCACTTCGGACGCTATCGTGGAACTTTGCAGGGACGAGAAATCAAAAGTAACAAACGCATTTCTTGTCACAAAACAGTTAGCGGACTTCGGTTTGTCAAAACACGAAACAAAAGTACCGATTTTGCGGATACCTGCCATAGCGTTTCTGTACCTGTTAGGTAAGGCAGAAGCAGACGGGCAAAACGGAAAAATGTAATATCGGAACCAATTCAGCGTAACGCTCACTTTTTACAAAGTGGGCGTTCTTTTTTTATCAAAAATCGAAAGGAGGAATTTCAATGTCTAATATCCGATTTCGCTTTGCGGCTCACCGCGATTTCTTTCTGAAAAATATGATGAAATGCAGGGTCAATGACTGCTATCACATTTTTTAAGGTCATATAAGATAAAACCAATAAGAAAAGGAGCAGCCGAACTGACCGAAACAAAACAGAAAAGAAAACCAGGAAAATACACAGATGAATTTAAGCAGCAGTTAGTAGATTTATACCACTCCGGCAAACGCAGATGCGTTATCTGCAGGGAAACAGAAGCACTTATTATTACGAAGCAAAACAAACGCCCGATGAGTCAGGACTTTCATCATAGGGAATCCTTTTTTTGCAGAATAATGTAGCCCGCTACGCCTGCTTCATTTGGAACAAATCTCTCACAAATTGTAACGCACATCTGTCAGAAAGCATTTTTCAAACACACTCTGGCTGATAGCACTTTCCGAAAATTTTTTAAAAATGTTATAATAGGTATGAGACTTTTTCTGCCCATATACGACTAATAGGTGAGAGCGTTAAAAAATACCTCTTTCAGAAAGGAGAAAATCAATGGATAACGGTGCAAGTAGCTACCGCCGTTTCCTTGCTGGTGATGACAAAGGGATAGCTGAAATCGTTGGAGATTATAAAGACGGTCTTATTCTTTATTTGAACGGTTATGTGGGTAATATTTTCATTGCCGAAGAACTAACAGAAGATACTTTTTTTCGACTGATAACCAAGAAACCGAGATATTCCGGCAAAAGCACATTTAAGTCTTGGCTGTATGCAATCGGGCGAAACGTAGCGATTGATTTTATAAGGCATAATTCCAAAATGCTCAACACTCCCATAGAGGATATGGAAAATTATTTGAGCGAGGAACAAAGCCTTGAGCAATCCTACATAAAAGAAGAAAGAAAAATCATTGTCCACAAGGCTCTGTCTGAACTTGCAACCGATTACAAAACAATATTATGGCTTGTGTTCTTTGAGGGGTTTTCCAATAAAGAAGTGGCAATTATTTTGAAAAAGAGTGACCGTCAAATCAAAAATCTTCTTTATCGTGCGAAGCAATCTTTGAAATCAAAACTTAAAAAGGAGGGCTTTGTTTATGAAGAATTGTGATGAAATGGTTAATAACTTGCTTGAACGCAGAGATCAGTATGTTGCCGAGCAAAAAAGAAAAAGGATGGTAATCACCCGTACAGTAACCGCTATGTGTTGTGTATGCCTTGTTGCCTTATTGAGTTTCGGTATGTGGCAAAGTGGGACATTTGAAAAAACGCCGCCTATCACTACGGAGGACTCGATCATTATTGGCGAAAACGACGATATTGACCACATTGAGTTGAACACTACAGATGCTCAATCATCTGAAACGGGCAATGCTAATTCGGGCAACGATTCTTCTACTACCGCAAATATTGATGTTGGGAATTATCCTAATAATTACAGTCCGAATGGAAGCGAAAAGACTATGATTTCTTCATTTGATGTAAATGGAATGACTTCTGCTTCATATGAAACACCAGAAAATGGAAAATTCTATTCTTCAATACCATTGCGAGATGCTATGAATGAATATGGGGATAGTGTTCTGTATCGTATAATCATCGATGTGTTTAGTGATAAAGAACAGTTATCTTCAGATAGCAGCCAAGTACAAGATGAGTGTGAAAGACTTTCAAACAACGGATATATTGTTGCCTATGAAAGCGTTTTTAATGGAGAATCTTATCGTTATTATTTAACTCTACATGCCACATACGAAGAACTAATATCATTTAATGCAAATGGAAACTATGGATATTTTATGTTCTTGTATGATGAACGAGTAGAAACAACAGAGGAATCACCAATAGAACATAATGGTGCTATACAGTAACAGTAAGACACCCTGCAAGATGTAAAATCTTGCAGGGTGTTTTCTTAGTGCGCCTTGCGGCGCACGTCGCTAATGGGTGAAAGTCTGGATAGGCTACAATAAACTGGACAAATTTTTTAAGGTCATATAATATAAAATCAATAAATAAAGGAGCATACAATATGACCGAACAAAAGCAGCGAAGAAAACCCCGTAAATATACCGATGAATTTAAGCAGCAATTAGTGGATCTGTATCATTCCGGTAAACGCAGATGCGATATCTGCCGCGAATATGATATTGCCCATTCACTGTTTGATAAATGGGTGAAACAGGCAGAAAATTCTGGTTCTTTTCACGAAAAAGATAACCGGACCCCGGAGCAGGAGGAACTGTTAAAACTCCGCAAAGAAAACCAGCAGCTTAAGATGGAGAACGACATTTTAAAACAGGCGGCGCTGATCTTAGGACGAAAGTAAATGTGATTAAGGCAAATGCCCACAAATACTCTGTATCAGCAATGTGCCGCGTCCTACAGGTAAACAGGAGCAGTTATTATTATGAAACAAAGCAAAAACCCGATGAATCAGGACTGGTTTCTGATGTGGTGGGGATTTTTAAGGCAGGCCGAAATAATTACGGCACACGGAAAATAAAGAAAAAGCTGATGGAAAAGACGCCGGATCGGGAAAATCATGAAACAGGAGGGACTGGTATCGAATTACACAACAGCACAATTCAAACCACAAAAAGACAGATGCAATGAATCCAAAGTGGAAAACATTCCGGACAGCAAATTCAACGGACAGGCATACCGCAATGTAGTAGTAAGCGATCTTACATATGTAAGGGTAGGGAAGCGTTGGAATTACATCTGTGTACCTGTTGACCTCTTTAACCGTGAAATCATAGGTTACAGTGCCGGGGAACATAAAACAGCAGAACTTGTAAAACAGGCATTTATGAGTGTTGACGGAAACCTGTCTGAAATTCAGATTTTCCATACGGACCGGGGGAATGAATTTAAAAACCAGACCATTGAGGATATTTTGGAAGCATTTGATATGGAGCGGTCACTGAGCCATAAAGGCTGTCCCTATGACAATGCTGTGGCAGAAGCTACATTTAAAATCATTAAGACGGAATTTGTCTGGAATGAAACATTTTCAGATTTAAGGGAATTGAAATTGAAGTTATGGGATTATGTAAACTGGTATAATCATCACCGTATCCACTCTTCCCTGGGATATTTAACACCTGTGCAGTATAGGGAAAACAACCTTAAAAAAGTTGTCTAAAAAAGTGTTGACAATCCAAACAGCTTCTTAAAGAAACAGATAAGTGGGCAAGACGCAGAATCAGGGCAGTCTATTGGAAACAATGGAAGAGAATCAGGACAAAATACCAAATGCTGAAAGCATTAGGTTTGGAACATTGGAGGGCCAAGGAACTCGCGTGTAGCCGGAAAGGTTATTGGAGAATGGCACAAGTATTGAACGAAATTTTTTCAAAAAAAATAATAGCCAAGCTGGGATACACATCCATGCTTGACTATTATCTGATAGTCTGTGAAAACTAAGGAACCGCCGTATACGGAACCGTACGTACGGTGGTGTGGGAGGACGGTAAGTAAAATAATTATTTACCTCCTATCCGATTATACAGAATTCAGATTGTACTAAAATAAATACAATCTTTTTAAAAAATTGTCCATTTTGGACATAGATATAGTTCACAAAATAACTAAAATGAGAACCATATTTAAAAGAAAGGAGGAACTGCACATGAAGATAAAAGCACAGGTGGAATTCGGCCACAAACCGGCAGCTATCCGTTACACAGCTTATGCCGCTGCATTTGCAAAACTTACAAAAGAG
>JAAWEK010000018.1 GCA_022794265.1 Lachnospiraceae bacterium | reverse complement strand
GTGACGGACTTGCTGCAATGCTTCCTTCCACCACATCCTGATTGATAAACCGTTTGATATCTACATTATAATACCTGGCCCGCATATAGTACAGTCCGTTTTCATCTGTTACCACACCATACCTGCCGTTATACAGGAACCGGATACCCTTCGTCTCTCCGGACAAAAGTTCTCCGTAAGTGCCGTAGGTATACGCATGGACAATGGTTCCGTCAATATCCGTTACTGCACTGGTACTTCCAATGTTATTAAAATGATACAGCAGGTAGTCCCCTGTTTCATCCCGCTAGACTAGCAGACCGTTACCATAAACATAACGGGTAGTCTTCTCCTACTTTATTATCATGGTTTTCACCCTGTGACTCCGCAGCCGAAATACACTTAAATAATTTTGGACTGTCAAATATCCCTTCACTTTTGTTCAAATAGCGTTGTAATCTTTGCAGGAACATTTTCCCATCTTCATAAACTTTGGTATGGTCTGTCATGGCATCCGCATAAGTCAAGGTAATCCACTTGCAATAACTTGGCTCTGTGGCATTACAACAAATCAAGTCCATAAGTCTGTTTATGCTCTTTCTGACACTTTTGGGTGTTTGGTATCAGTTTAAAGATTTCTTCCTCTCTTTGATTTCACCCGTTTGTTTATCAAGATATTTATTCTTGGAAATATTCTGTATCGGACAACAATTACTATTTTGGACTTCTGAAGAATTGAATTTAGATTCAATTCTTTGGTGTTTTCCAGCAATTTTAAATTTTACTTGGCTGGTCTCGTATAGTTTAATTGCATCTGAATTAACTTTTTTAATTCGCATAATAAAACACACCTTTCGCAACAATTTTTTGTTACAAAAAGTACATTTAAATCAGCCTAATGAAAATATATATCAAATTATATTCTTTCGTATACCCAAAGACAAATTTCACCCTAAACAGCCCATTCCTTAACGGAATATAAAATAAATCTATCTCCTTATAATTATAGCCTTTGGCATAAGGTAAGAAGATAGATTTATTTAAAAAGGATTTAGTGAGTTGGGAGTCCTAAAGTATAACCATAATTTAATAATATAACAAAGACTTTATTTCATCTGATAATTCTAAAATAACTCGCCAATCTTTTGATATCTTTACTGATTGGATATTCCATATCTGTGATTTTCCTTGCAGATTAAGAAATAAATTTCTTAATCTATAACACTTTTCTTTAATTTCTTCATTAATCCATCCTTCCTCTATAAATATATCTAAATTATTATCACAAATATCACTTCTAACACCAATATCAAAATCCTCAAAAATACAAGTTTCGATAATTTCATCTGTAGCCTTCAAAAGAAATTCTCCACATTGATTTAAAGTAAACACAAATCTATCATACATATCTTTCTTATGTTTTTTATATTTATCCAACATTTCACCAATCCTTTCCATATATAATTGTTGCTTTATCCTTAGGCAAAGGAATATATGTATTAGTATCAACAACTTTAATTGTTCCAGTACTTCCAGATTTCACACCCCAATATGAACCTTTATGTACACCACCTCCGCCATGGTAGAATACCATTCTATCCGTATGTGCATTCTCAATAAATTTCCAACCACTATTATTGCTACCATATGTATTCCTCGTCCAACCATCTCCTAAAATTTGTCCTATGATTATATTCTGATTAATAAAACCCTTGAAATCAAAATTACATTTTTATCTTTATAAAGAACAGTCTGTTATTATCCAGAGATTTCTTTCCTCTACTTTACTCATTTGGTGTAATCTTATGATATTTAGGTATAATATTTTCTAGGTCTATATCTTCCTCAAATGAAATCATTTTTAATCCTTCTGGTATCTTTACTCTGCTTATATTAATACCATTTAAGCAATTATTACACCATACTTGTAAATATCCAACTCTTGATTCCTCATCACCTATATACAAATAATCAATACATTTTTTTTGACAATTAGGGCAATTAATTTCCGTAACTTTACGCTGGTTGCTAGAAATTTTTGCTGCCACTTCTATTAACCATATATTAAACATTATTTACCTCCATTCATTTGCTTAAAATACTTCCACCAGTCATTTTCAGAACCATATGCTGCTTTCTCAAACATTCTTGCCATATTATCAGTTTTAGGTTCTCCAAATGTTTTAACTTGATAAACATGTATTCTCTCATGACCTAAGGTTTTAACCAATACTTCTTTAGTACTAAAAGCATCAGGATATAATGTAACCTTCTTTCCATTTGGCCATGTATATCCATAATAACCCTTTCCAATTAACTCTGGATTCCTATCAATACTAATTTTAATACCAGCATAATTTATTCCTGCATCTTTTGAAACCCTTCTTACATTCTTTAAAGTCATTAGTTCTTCCATTTGTTCAAATTCACTAGTGTTTTGAATCTTACGATACAGCTTGTAATCTGAATTATTTCTTCCCACAACCCTTCTATATTCTCCAACATCCCCCTTCAGCCCTTTCGCCGACACCACCGTAGTCGTTGCAAACAGCCCCGCACTAAACAGCTGTACCGTAGAATCCCAGTCCCAGGATTCTCCCTGCACAATATGCTTATCATACAGTGACACCGCTATATTACCGGTCTGATACGACCCCAGTGCAATATTACCGATACGTCCCACAACTTTGGAACCATACCGCACCATCCTGCTCATCTTCGAGCAGCCTTTTGTACTTTTACCTGCTAATCCAACTACATCTCCCCAGCCGGGAATTGCCGAAACAAAGCTGGCAACCGCTGAAAAATAATCCCCTTCTTTCATATACCAGAGTCCGTTTACCGTATCCG
>JAAWEK010000008.1 GCA_022794265.1 Lachnospiraceae bacterium | reverse complement strand
TATACGTAGGCTCAAGAACTTTGCTATGCGCTTCCTTCATCCATGTCATTACTGACACCAACTTGCGCTCCGCTACACTTGGCGGTAAATACCCGTGGTCAGACTTTCACTGACTAGATTAGTGCCATGCTTGGCACACCAAAAAAACGAACCAATATATGATATCCATACATTGATTCATTTTTATCTGTCTTTGCATTTAAGGTTCTGTCACCTATTCCATCTGGCCGCCAAGTACGACCTTCACCTCTTTTTCTTTGTATTCTTTGTTTTCCAGATACTCAATGGTCAAAGTTACTGTCGCTCCTTTTTCGTAATACTCCAGCCGCTCCTTCAGTTCATCCATGGATTTCACTTCATCATCATTAATTTTTGTGATAATCTGAGATTTTTCCAGTCCGGCTTTATCGGCAGCACCACCTTCCATTACTTCACGAATCAGTACGCCCTTCGGAGCATTAAAGTCATTGGCCAGTTCATCAGTTACATCCCTGCCCCGGATATTCAGGTATCCCCGGTCAGCGATATCCACCTTTGTCAAAGTCTCCCTATTCATCAGTTTCTCAATTATATCGGATACAGAAGATACCGGTATGGCAAATCCCATGCCTTCCACAGTATCGGAAGAATACTTGGCCGCATTGATACCAATTACTTCGCCTCTCATATTCAGCAAAGCACCACCGCTGTTTCCACGGTTAATGGCGGCATCCGTCTGAATCATATTCATGGTTCTGTTTTCCACGGTGACTTCCCGGTCAAGGGCGCTGATAACTCCCACCGTTACCGACTGGCCATAGCCTAAGGCATTACCAATGGCAATGGTTCCTTCCCCAACCTTCATGGAATCTGAATCTCCCAGTGTTGCAACCTTTATCTTATCTTTCGTTTCGGAGTCAATATCCGATAATTTAATAGCCACAACCGCTAAATCTTTGTTTGCTTCCGTTCCCTTAATTACCGCATCCACGGACGAGCCGTCTATAAACTGAACCTGAAGGCTGTCAGCCCCCTCCACAACATGATTGTTGGTTATGACCAGCAGCTCCGTATCATTCTGACCGATGATTATGCCGGAGCCTGCACCCGTCTCTTCATAAGAATTTCCGTTCTGTCCACCGAAATAATAATTATAAAACCAGTCGTTCATTCCTGACTGTACAATAGTTTTACTGGTAATGGATACAATGGAAGGCATAACTTCTTCCACAATCGGCGATACGTCCACTGCAACCAGATCCTGCTGGGAAGAATCTGTTTTATTGGTATTGATTGCAGATGTTTCATTTTCCTTATCTTTGTTTAAAACATCCTTACCTGACGTCCCCACCTGGGTCGAGGTTATTGTCTGGCTCTGTGAAGAGTTTTTATTTATGATTCCCAATCCGTCACCCACAAAATACATGGTTCCCAGAGCAATCACTCCGAATGCTGCCGCCGAAATAACAAAACCTGCCGTTCTAAAAACTATGCCATGGCCTTTTGCTTTTCCAGCTGCTTTCTTAGCGGCTTTCTTTTCTGCCTTTTTTCTGGCTTTTGCCTGTCTCTGTTCGAATTTTGCCTTTTCTTTTTCTGCCTGTCTTTTTGCCCTGGCTGCACCGGCGGATTCCTGATAACTGCTGTTTTCAATCTGCTGTCTGAATTCACTGCCGTCATATGCAGACCCATGGCTCATATCGGTATTCACTTCCGGCTGCACTGGATCTGCAGTATATACCGCTTCCCTCTGCTCTGTATTATTTACTGTATCATTTGATTCCATATGCTCTGCCGCTTCATTTTGTTCTGTTTCATTCATTGGCTCAAATTTATCTGACATATAAATCCCTCCTGTGTTTTGTCTCCTTGTTTTTCGTTATAGGTATGATAACAAGTGATTGTGTACTTTTTGTGTTCAGGTTTTGAAAAAATTGTGTTAAAAATGATTTCATGTCATCATAAATGTGAATCACTGATTTTCATCGGCAGACCCCGGTTCTTCTCCGTTATCTGACGTACTGCCAGTCTCATCTTCCGTATTGTTTCCAGTTTCATCTTCTTTTAGCTTTATCGTCGGAATCCCGGTATAATTTTCAAGATAATCACTGATATTCTGTACCTGGAGACTCGGAATATAATTTTTCTCACCGAATAAATATTCATGTAGTTTTGTCACATTATAGGACAGTCCGTTGGCAACTACCACACTGGCCTTATCTATGGTAGGCGTATCGCAGGTAAATGGGAATCCCATGGTTTCCGTCAGTTCAAAATCCAGCATAGTCGGTATCAGATCCATGACTTCATCAAAAGTCAGACTTGTGGTTAAAATCTTTTCATCCGCCGTATTATAATTTAAAATACTGTCTGCAATGCTCATAACCTGACCGGCTCCTGCCAGTTTCGCCTTTGCCACCAGCTTTTTTAATACGGAACGCTGTCTGGCCGTACGACCCATATCATAATGATAATCTGTTCCATCTTCATCGGTAAAAGTTACATACCGGATACGGCAGTATGCCGTAGCCTGCAAACCGCACAGATGTACATGCCCGGCTTCCGCAACATCCGGTGCATCCATTCCGGTAATTTCCCGTGTTTCCACCAGATATCCGTTGATATAAAACTTCTCCTGCGGCGTGATGTTTACGTCAATCCCCCCCAATGCATCTATGATTTTGGTCAGACCTGTAAAATTTACTACCGCATAATCCGTAATATTTAAATCCAGATTTATGTTTAACATACTGACGGCATTCTCCGCTCCTCCCATAAAAAATGCGGAGTTGGCTTTGGTATAAACCTCTTCCCCCTGCCGGTTTGTCATTTTAAGCATGGTATCCCGGTATACCGAAGCCAGTTTCACTTCTCCGGTTTTATTGTTGATACTGACGATAATAATGGAATCGCTGTGTACCTGGTCATCAAATGCGCTGTTTCTGGAATCAATACCAAACAATGCAATATTCCGGTATGTTTCTATTTCTTCTCCGATTTCATTATTGGTGGTTACATTCTCCTTATTAAAACCAGTATCCTGTACTTTTTCCTCATAATCATCTGCGGCGACATTGCTGAGATACATTCTTACCAGGGAATTTTTTGAAAATTTTTTGATAAATCCATTCTGGTCCACCTTAAACCATACATAAAAAACCGTAAGCACCAGATAGGCCGAAATCAGAATACCCTCCAGAACCAGCAGTGCAATTTTCCACTTTGTAACTTTTTCTCCTAAATTACCTTTCATACCTTACTGTACCTTTCTTTTTTATTATAATCAGACATCCGGGGAATTTTTAATATGCATTTTTATTAATTAAACCTTTAAATATGGTTAGAAACATTATCTTTATATCAAATCCCAATGTCCAGTTCTCTATATAAAATAAATCATATTCAATTCGTTTCTTAATGGAGGTATCTCCCCGGTATCCGTTGACCTGCGCCCATCCGGTAAGTCCCGGCCGGACCTGATGCTTTATCATGTAGCGGGGTATCTCCTCCTTAAACTTCTCCACAAAAAACGGCCGCTCCGGTCTCGGGCCTACCACGCTCATATCTCCCTTGAGTATATTGAACAGCTGTGGAAGCTCGTCAATACTGGTACGCCGGATAAATTTCCCTACCATCGTAACTCTTGGATCATTTTTGGTAGTCCAGGCTTTCTTCTCTTCCCCGGCATCCTGCACCCGCATGGAACGGAACTTGTACATCATAAAAGATTTATTATGCAACCCCACCCGCTCCTGCTTATAAATCAGAGGTCCTTTTGATGTGATTTTTATAATAACGGCAATACATACCATTAACGGAGATGTTATAAGAATACCCGTCAGGGATATCATTACATCCATCACCCGTTTAACCAGAGAATGAAAGGTGTTTGACAACGGAACATAACGGATATTTATTACCGGCATTCCCATTAAATCTTCAGTATACGGCCGGGTCGGAATAATATTATTATAATCCGGAATGAACTGAGTATGCACTCCGGTCTTTTCACAAATATTAACAATATCCCGTAATTTACTGTATTCATCTATTTTTAAAGTAATGGCAATTTCATCAAAATTATTGCTGTCCAGATATTCTTTTAACGAATCAATCCTTCCAATCACCGAAATTCCTTTGTAATTTTCTTCTGGTCCGGCGGTATCGTCTAATATACCATGAACCTCATACCCCCATTCCCTGTAGACCAGCACGCGGTCTATATAAGCTTTGGCTGTTTCACTAAACCCCACCAGCAATACATGTTTAATGTTGTATCCTCCCCTCCTCAGGGAAAACAGCAACAGATAAATCATTCCGCGAAACATCATGGCCAGTATTATATTCGTAATGAAAAATATAAATAACATGGTTCTGGAAAAGTGGGTCTGCTTAATAATATATAATACGGTAAGAAATACCAGCAGCCCCAGCACATTGGCTTTTATTATATTTGTAAATTCCACCCGGAACCGCTGAATCCGTCTGGAGGTATAGAGCTGACACAAAGAATACAATACCAGATAGGCAGGAACGATAAACAAGAGAGCGTACATATATGTCCAAAAAGACAGTGTCCCCGTTTCCCGTTCAAATAAGCCAGAATCAAATTTTAAAAACCATGCCGCCATATAGGACAGAATAATTCCAAGACCGTCCAGCCAGAGATGCAGCCGGTTAAAAAACGCCTGATTATCTTTGATCATTCATCAATCTCCCTTTTACCAGATTCCATATCCCCCCGAACATGGAAATCTGAATCCAGATATAATGATTCAGATTTCCGGAATCATACGGGACTTTCGAAACTTTATCCAACGTTTTATACCCTTCCGCAACGCCTTTTAGATATAATTTGTCCAATCCCTTTTTCTTAAAAAATAAATATTTAATGAAATGGCCGGCGGCTATAAACGGAGCATTCAAAAGAAGCTGCAGCGAAGGCAGATTTTTATAATATACATAAACACTGTTTCGTGCCGCCAGTTTTACCTTAAATTCATTATAACGTACGCCGGAAGAGGCGCTGCCGATATGATATGCTACGGCTTTCGGAAGATAATAATTCTTATATCCCAGAATATTTGCCCGAAATCCTATATCCACATCTTCCAGATATGCAAAATGCTGTTCATCAAAGTATCCTATCTGTTCAAATAATTCCCTTCTGTAAATTGCAGCTCCGGCACAGGCAGAAAAAACCCTCTCCGCTTTTTTATATTTTCTGATACTCTCATCCAGTCCCCGCTGATATGCCCAGCCGAATATGGTGTAAAAATCTCCGGTATTGTCCAGTTTTTTATGGTCATGGTACTGAATCATCTTCGCACCGCAGGAAAAAATCCGGTCTGATTTCCGGATTCCCTTCACCAGTTCTTCAATAAAGTTATATTCACACATGGCATCATTGTTGAGCAGAATAACAAATTCGGTATCTGCTGCCCGTATCCCCGTATTTACCGCCTGACTGAACCCATAATTCTTATCATTCCGAATCAGCCGGACTTCCTCATATTCTTCCTCTATCTCTTCTGCACTGCCATCCGTAGAGGCGTTATCCACAACAATAATCTTAAAATCCTTAAAGTTCTGTAGCCGCAGGGAATCCAAACACTCATGAATAAATTTTCTTCCATTATAATTAGGAATAATCACTGTAACACACACACACATCACTCCTTTCCAAATCAGAAAATCTCAAAACATAATGTTGCACAATCGCTTTTTAAGTAGAAATGCGATTATTCTTCAAATACTTTTTTTACTTTTTTATCCAGAAGATGCCGGTATGCCCTGGTTCCTTTTATATATTTCAATTCTTCTTTCAGACGGTCTTCCCTGGCAAGGGCTTCTTTCAGCTGTTGTTCCATTTCCCGTCTCAGATATTCCAGATTAATCATTTCCCGGATAAATACTTCTGATTCCTCTGCATACGTATCGGTCAGCATGACCAGACTTTTTTCATTGTCCGGTTTCTGATTTTCGATATCCATCAGTTTTCTGGTTACCGCATAGTATTTATCAATATCCGGCAATACGGCCCTGTTTTCTTCCAGCACTTCAAACGTCCGGTTCAGCAGTCCCGACTCTTTCAGATATTCCTGGGAATTCCGGATATCATTCAGACGGAAAATCTCGCTGTAATCCTCAAAATTCGTCAGTGATACTTTCATTTTGATGATAAGCTTCCGGATTTCTCCGGTCCGGATCCCGCTGATATCCAAAATCATCTGCGGGTCACTGTTCTCAAACAGATATGAATAGGTACTGACTGCTGCAGCATTATGGCTGAGAATTGGAAGAGGCATCCTGTTTCCGTCCTGATATTCCGCTTCTATTTCCTTTAATTTGACAACTGCCGGTATATTAAAGGGATCAAACCTCAACGCCTTTATTTCCTTTCCGGATATGTCAAATTCCAGCATATGATATTCCCTGTCAGAACCCAGAGGAATTTTAATACTTTCTGCTTCCGAAAAACCTGCTCCACAGTCCGTAAACAACTGGGCAAAATACTCATGATGAAGAATCCGCTGTCCGAATACTATGGTATTTTTCTTATATGCCTTCAGCATTTCATTGTATCCGTTTTTACTGTCGTATACATAATCAATAAAATCCAGATTCCGATTATAATATTCCTGCGCCTCCCGCTCTCCGATTCCGAAATTCTGCAACAGTTCCGGCAGAGTATAATATTTGGATACCATATCCTGATACCGCATATAGAACGCATAAACGGCCCTGTATAACACATACTTAACCGGAGTTGTTTCCTGCAAACACCATTCATAATCAATAATTTTATATTCTCCCGGATTGACCTCTATGATATTGTCAAAGGTTAAATCTATATTCAGACCTTGCACTTCCGTCAGACGGCTGGCAGATTTCTCTTCCGAATAACCGGCAGCCGTTTCATAAACCATATTTTCATATTCAAATAATAATTTCTCAAATTCTTTCCGTTTTCCCGATTTTAACAAATCCAGCAGCTTGTCGCACAAACTCTTTCCTTTTACGAATTCAAACTCCAGTCTGCCGCCAGTATTTTCCGAACGGCATAAGGTTGCCGAAAAATGTTTTTTTCCGGTTTTCTCTTTTTCCAGAATGTAAATCCGGTTCATGGAAGCAATATGCTTTTCCGCTTCCGGTGTTATGGCACGCTTTACCGCCTTGTATTGGTTTTTCCGGCTGTCATGGTAAACAGAGGTTTCTATCTGAAATTCTTTCCTTCTGTCCTTTGTAATCTTGGAATAAACTTTTTTTTCGCTTTCCTCATTCTTTGCCATAGATGCTTCCACAAAAAAAGAATTGGAAAAAAAGTCAAACTGTCCTGCTTTTACAATTCCGGCAAAAGCCGCCGTTTCATCAAAAAAATGAATTCTGTCGTTGTCATAGGAATCCAGACTGCACACCAGGTCTTCAGGCTGCGGCATATAATCTTCACTGAATATCTGAACCGGAAATTTATAGTCCGGAAACGGATAAAAATACCGGATTTCCGGCAGTCCTGCTTCCGTTACGATATCCTTCAGTTCTTTCTTCGAAAAAGTCCGTACCCGGCTGTCAGTGCCAGTATAACCTTCGATTCCGTCAAACAGCCGACCGGTATGATCCTCTGCCTGACCGGCGAAATATTTCATTCCGAATTTATTTTCAATAGCAATCAGCAGTTTACCGTCGGGTTTCAATAACGTTTTTATTTTCTTCAGAAAACTGACAAAGGAATCCTCTCCGCCGGTAAAATAATTGGCGTATTCCAAAACACCAATCAAAGTAATATAATCATAGGTTTCCTGAAACCGGATGTCATTGAAATTCCCTACGATGATATCCAGATTTCCGCACTTCCGGTTCCGGTATGCATTTATTAAGGCCCGCCGCTTTGAAAGTTCCACACTGGTAACTTTCAAAGCCTGCCTGCATATGGCTGTAGTTACTGCACCGCAGCCTGCGCCGATTTCCAGTACGGAAGCACCCTTCTTCATGTCATACCAGTCTATGATATTCTGCCTTACCGGTGATAAATGATACAAAACCGGCCACCGGTTATCTTTTCTCAGAATGTCCATGACAGTATCGTAATCCTGACCGTCTTCTGAAGGCATCTGATTCTTTACATAATCCAGTAATACGTTTTCAATGTCTCCGTCACTGTAATCATCCGAGCCGTTATAGTATTCATAATTCATTGTAACATTTCCGATTTTTTCCGCCACTGAAGTCCTCCTGCTGCTTTCTTATATCTGATGATATATATCTGCAATTTCTTTTACAAAATTAAAAATATTTTCATTTTCCACATATTCAGAATTTGTTATCTTTAAATCCATGATTTCCTTATAATTATCACAAATATTTTTTAATGTTAATGCTATGTTATTCGGACTGATGTTGCTTAATGACACCATATTTTCATTGAATGAAGCCAGGTCCTTGTTTGCATAAGTATTGGTAATTACCTTAACCCCAAACACCGACATTTCAAGCGGCGGATAACTCGGATGAGGACTGGACATCAGGGAAATTCCTGCAAAACTGTCCAGCATGGTACGTCCATACTGCTCAATCGTCAGTTTGCCTACGGATACCAGTTCCTTTCCTTTTCCCAATACCACAGGAAGATGATACTCTCCAGCAGATAAAATCTCCCATTCCTCAATATCCTCCTGAATATCCACCCATTTTTTCAACGCTGCTACCAGAAGGTTAAACGCGTTTCGTTCTACTGAAGGCCGGCCATATACCAGTATCTGTTTTTTCTTTCGGATTTCTCCGACGGATTCCTCCAGTACCTTTTTCAAACCTCCGTTTAATACCGGGTCAAAATCAAATTCACGATAAAATTCATATTGATTTTGTTTAAAAAACTCACTTAATAATCTGGAATTAAATACGGCAATCTGCTTGTATTCATTTCTGTATGTGGAATCCGCCAGCAGATATCTGGCAGACCATGGATAAAATCCCGGCTCATAATCCTGAATAAAATAAATAAACGGATTCGGAGCAATTCCCTCTTTTTTCTCAAATTCCACATATGCATCCTGGGTACTGTATGCGGTCCACCATCCGGTAAACATAAAGATATCATTTTCGCTGACCGGAATACTTCTCTGAAACCGGTCATTGTATGCCACAATCTGCATCCGGTCACTGCTGTTCTTTTCACAAGTCACAAATTTATATCCCTTTTTTCCGTATTCGGTCATTACGCTTCTGTGAGGCGCCGCATCCGTTACGACCATTCGAAGGGCAAATCCGGTTTCTTCGGCAAGCTTGTCAAAAAATTTCAATGCTGTAGAGATTCCTCCGAATACATGCTCCGGATTCAGCGACGGAACCAGCAGATTTAATCTTTTTTCCGGAAACTCACATTTTCGGAACAGAAACGGTGTTATTTCCGCCACCTGGGTTACCGCTTCCGACATTTTCTTTTTACTGTTTGCAGCATTTATGGCCTTCATCCTATCACTCTCTCTTTTATTAAATTGATTTTCCCGTTCTGCAACCTTCGGTACCGGGCTGGTATAATCCAGATTTTCATTATAGAACGGGTCTCCCTCTTCCCGATAGGTTCTGTATGCCTCATAGGATAATTTAAAATCCACGTCGGGAATATAGGAATCCCGGCTCTTAGATTCATAATGGTATAATTTTACATTTGGGTCATATATATTATCAAATCCGGCATAATAGGCCCGGATACATAATTCAATATCACTGCCGCATATGATAAAGTCCTCGTCAAATCCGCCGATTGTTTCAATGGTTGCTTTGGATACCGCCATCAGTGCTCCGGTGCAGGCAGTTACGTTTCTGGTAACCATCGGCGAAATAAACGGTGAACCGTGATGTATCGGCTTCATTCCTTTAAAAACATGGTCCGCCCATCCGCCCATGCCGACAATCACGCCAGCATGCTGTATAGTATCATCTTCATACAACAACAGACCGCCTACCACGCCTACGCGCTCAAGTACGGTTTTTTCTGCCAGACGTTCCATCCATTGGGCAGTCAGTATCTTTACATCATTATTCAGGAATATATAGACGTCTCCGGCTGCCTCCCGCATACCGTGATTGTTTAATTTTGACCAGTTAAATTCATAAGCTGCCTCAATAACCCGGATATTTTCATGCTCTTTCTGTATCCTGGAAAAATATTCAAAGGTTTTATCCTCTTCGGAATTATTATTCAGAATAATGATTTCAAAATCCGGATAGTCAGTCTTATCATAGATACTGTCAATGGCATCTTTCAGTAATTCCACATGGTCTTTGGTAGGTATGATAACGGATACCTTCGGTTTCTGCTCCAATGCATAGCGCACGTCATAAACAAAAAGATTTTCCGTTTCTTTAACCGTTGCCCGTCCCGTTCCATAAGTTCTGTCCAGATGTTCCTGTATGGCATTCAGTCCTGCGGTCTGGGCATACGGCTTGGATTCAGGATTGGCTGCAGTAGAGCTTGGCAGCGCTCTCCAGGAATATAATACTTTCGGAACATGATATATCTTTTCTGCTTTCTCCATCATACGCAGGAACAAATCATAGTCCTGACTACCGTTAAAAGCCGTGCGGAATCCTTCGGTCCGTTCAAACAGACTGCGCTTAAATCCCAGCAGATGACCTACATACATCTGACTGAGCATCAGGTCATAGGACCAGTCCGGTTTATATAACGGCTGGCTCCGGTTGCCGTCTTTATCCATGATATCCATATCACTGTAGATAATATCCGCTTCGGTATCTGTTACCGCACGATAAAATTCATACAATGCATCATAGGTAATCTCATCATCATTATCCATTAACAGAATATAATCTCCGGATGCAAGAGCCGCCGCCGCATTGGTGGCCTCGGAAATACCGCCGTTTTTTTCCTGATATGTTACCAGAATCTTATCAGATTCCACGGTTTTTAAATATTCCGGTACCCGTCTGTCTGTGGAACAGTCATCCGCAATACATAATTCCCAGTTGGTATAATTCTGACGCTTTACGGATTCAATGGCCTTTTCCAGCCATTGAATCTCCACATTGTAAACCGGCATTACAATGGAGAATTTAATCTCCCCTTCATACTGTACATCCGGTTTACTTGCCTCCATCGCATCATCCGGCGGAGTATATCCTGCCGTCTTTAACCTTACTTTTTCCACAAATGCGGATACTCCGTAATGCCGGATATACCGCAGTCCCTTTCCGAACCACTGGGGATTGTCGATACACCTCTTCGGCAAACTGAGAATTTTCTTAATCTTAGCCATACTGCATTTATTCCTTTCTACTGTCCTTCCGTTGTCCATTCAAAAACAATTTTCCCTTTATGTTGTAAAGGTTACTCTGGAATCCAAATCAAAATATCCCACCGTTGTTTTATCTGCAATGACATTAATACAACAGATATCGTATAAACGGTTATATACTACCAGATTGTCCCGCTCAAAACCCGTACAGCCCAGCAGCAACAGATATTGTCCCCCCTGTAATATCATTTTCTGACGGAATTCTATCTCTGCTTCTTCTCCCTGCCGGATCACACCGGTATCTGTTTTTTCTATAATAGTATTGGTCCCCGTCAGCTCTGTTCCCTTGATATCCTTGATACTGAACGCAAAAATCGGATTTTCAATGGTTTCATTAAAACGAATCTTCATTCGGACAGAAAATTCCTTAAACTTATAAATGGTATTGGTAATCTCTCCATTTTCATCAAAGATTCCGAAATCTATGATTTCCGCCCGTTCATCTCCATAAATCTGGCTGTTGGGATTCACCAGCATATAATCCTGCCATTTTATTCCCGGTTTTATGCCTTTTCCGGATTTCGAGCCGTTGCCATCAGAAGCCGCCGCTTTCTTTCCAGTATTCTCCATTAACTCTGTAGGTGTTTCTTTTTCAATCAGATCATCCACATCTTTTTTATCACCGTCGAACTGACCCACCAGAATTTTTTTATAGATATCAATCATTTCCGCCGGATTTCCCTGTGCCACAATACTTCCTGCATTGAATATGATGGCCCGGTTGCAGTATTTCATTACGCTACCCATATCATGGGTGACAAATAATATGGTCTTACCGCTGTTTTTTAAATCCTCCAGCTTTTTATAACATTTCGCCTGAAAAAACACATCGCCTACCGACAGCGCCTCGTCAACAATCAGAATATCCGGCTCTACATTAATGGCAACAGCAAAAGCCAGTCTGGCAAACATACCGCTGGAGTACGTCTTTACCGGCTGGTTAATAAAATCTCCAATATCCGCAAACCCGATGATATCGTCTATTTTCCGATCCATTTCCTCTTTGGTAAATCCAATCATAGTACCATTGAGGTATACATTTTCGATTCCGGTATATTCCGGATTAAATCCGGCGCCCAACTCTAAAAGAGCAGATATCTTTCCGTTTATCTCCACCGTACCGGAAGTAGGTGTCAGTACACCTGTAATAATTTTTAATATGGTAGATTTTCCGGCGCCGTTTTTTCCGATGATTCCCAGCATTTCCCCCTTTTCGATTTCAAAAGATACATCATTCAGCGCCTGAAAATCCTTATGATATTTCTTTTTTGTAACACTTAGGGCTTCCTTCAGTCTGAGTGTAGGCTTGTCATATAATTTATATATCTTTGTTAAATTCGAAACTTTAATTGCAATATCACTCATATCTATTCATGCCTTTCCCTTTATAAAGAATCTGAAAAATGAGGCTTCAGTCTTTTGTAAATAAATCCGGATAACAAAGACATTGCCATAACAAACAGCCAGAAATACAGGGTAAGCCGCGGCCGCTGATAAAACATGGTTTTATCAATCAGTGTTCCCCTGCAGCCTGATACCACATAATACATGGGATTCAGCTTAAGAATATAGACAAATTTTCCAAGACTGTTCATCATATCCGGAGAATCCATATTCCAGAGAATCGGCGTCATCCAGGTACCAACCTGCATCAGCACACTGATAATCTGTACTGTATCCTTAAAGAATACGGAAAATGCCGAAGTCATATAAGCCAGAGACAATACCAGAGCAATCATGCAGAAGGAATAATATAAAAGCTGAAGGGCAATGATACCCGGAAAATATCCCATTAACACATAAGCAGCCACTAACAGAAACAGAAAGAATACATGAACAAACAGAGATGATACTACCTTTACCACCGGAAGTATATTTATATTAAATACCACTTTTTTTACCAGATAGCTGTATTCCGCAAAACAGTTGGTGGCATTGACCAAGGCTTCCTGAAAGAAAAACCATGGAATCAGACCTGCCATCAGCCACAGGATAAAAGGAACGTCACTGACTGCTCCTGACTTCAATCCCTTTTCAAATACAAACCAGTACAACACGATGGTTACAAGGGGCTGTATAAAGGCCCATACAATTCCCATGTATGAACCCGCATACTTTGTCTTAAAATCGTTCTTTGACAAATATAGAATTAAATCTTTGCTTTCTCCAAGCTTTGAAAGTCTTTTCATCCTGAAACTCCGTTGTTAGTTTTTCTTATAATCCTTAAATCCCGGCCATACCTTGTCTTTTTCCGATATAGTCAGTTCCATTCCTTCCGGTATCGGCCATTCTACTGCGATATCTCTGTCATTCCATGCAATTCCTCCCTCATCATTTGCATGATAAAAATCCGTACATTTATATACAAACTCTGCGGAATCTGATAATACCAGAAATCCATGGGCAAAATTTTTCGGAATAAAGAACTGCTTTTTGTTTTCAGCTGACAGCAGCACGCCAAACCACTTGCCATAAGTAGCGGACCCCTCTCTTAAATCCACTGCCACATCAAATACTTCACCACTTACCACACGAACCAGTTTATCCTGCGGGTAATTAATCTGAAAGTGAAGACCTCTCAACACGCCTTTTTTCGAACAGGACTGGTTATCCTGTACAAATTCCATGTCGATACCGGCTTCCTTATAATCATTATAATTATAAGTCTCCATGAAATAACCTCTTTCATCACCAAATACGGTAGGCTCTATTACCTTTAAACCTTCAATATCACAGGTCGTTACTTTAATTTTTCCCATTTTAACACCTCACATACATATATAACTAAAATGTATGCCGTCCTTTCTTCTATTATTCTGTATATTATAACCCTTTGGAAACCTCAATCAGATATTGTCCGTATGCTGTCTTTAACAATGGCTGCGCCAGTTCCACCAGCTGTTCTTTTGTAATAAATCCTCTTTTATATGCAATTTCCTCTATACAGGAGATATATAATCCCTGTCTCTTTTGAAACGCACATACAAAATCCGAAGCATCCAACAGTGAATCATGATTTCCGGTATCCAGCCATGCAAAACCTCTTCCCATGGTTTCCACATGAAGGGTTCCCCGTCTCAGATATTCATTGTTTACTGCAGTTATTTCAATCTCACCTCTGGCTGACGGTTTTACGTTCTTGGCAATTTCTACTACATCATTGTCATAGAAATACAATCCAGGCACTGCATAGTTTGATTTTGGATGTTCCGGTTTTTCTTCGATGGAAATCGCCTTTCCGGTTTCATCAAACTCCACCACACCATATTCTCTCGGATCCCTGACATAATAGCCGAAAATGGTAGCCCCTGTTTCCCGCTCCGCTACATTTCTTAAAAGTCTGGAGAAACTCTGTCCATAAAAGATATTATCTCCCAGTACCAGCGCCACATTGTCATTGCCGATAAATTCTTCTCCTATGATAAATGCATCGGCAAGTCCCCTCGGAGACTCCTGAACTGCATATGACATCCGAAGCCCCAGTTGTTCTCCAGTACCGAACAATTCTTCAAACACTGGTAAATCTCTTGGAGTTGAGATAATTAAAATATCCCGGATGCCTGCCAGCATCAGCGTAGAAAGCGGATAATATATCATCGGTTTGTCATAAACCGGCATAATCTGTTTGGAAATTGCCTTTGTCAGCGGATATAATCTCGTTCCTGAACCTCCGGCTAAAATAATTCCTTTCATGTTTCATTCCTCCTGTTCCATTCTTCTATAATAAGCTTTTTAATATTCTGATACCCGCCGTTTTTACACACGGAATGGGAACATTTTCATGTTCCCATAGAATTTTATTTATACATTTCTTCATAATATTTCTGATAATCACCGCTTGTTACGTTTTTCATCCAATCCTCATGCTCAAAAAACCATTTGATTGTGAGCTTGATTCCATCTTTAAACATTGTTTCCGGATACCAGCCGATTTCTTCCTTAATCTTATCCGGTGCAATGGCATATCTTCTGTCATGGCCCTTTCTGTCTTCCACATAAGTAATTAATTCCTGATTAATATGAGCCTTTCTCGGATCACCCTCCGGAAGCATTTCCTGCAGAGTTTCCAGTATGATATTGATAATTTCAATATTTTGCTTTTCGTTGTGTCCACCTACATTATAGGTTTCAAATAGTCTGCCCTGCTCCTGAACCATATCAATGGCTTTTGCATGGTCTTCCACATACAGCCAGTCGCGTACGTTCTTTCCGTCGCCGTATACAGGAAGTTTCTTTCCCTGCAATGCATTGTTTATAATAAGAGGAATCAGTTTCTCCGGGAACTGGTACGGTCCGTAATTATTACTGCAGTTAGTAATATTTGCCGGAAACTTATAGGTATCCATATATGCTTTTACAAGAAAATCGGATGATGCCTTGCTTGCCGAATACGGGCTGTGAGGATCATACGGAGTAGTCTCATAGAAAAATTCATCTTCATTTTCCAGAGAGCCGTATACTTCATCAGTAGAAACATGCAAAAACTTTTTGTCCGGCTGAAAAGTTCCGTCTTCGTTTTCCCATGCCGCTTTAGCACAATTCAGCATAACAAGCGTTCCCAATACATTGGTCTTAACAAAGACATCCGGATTCTTAATACTTCTGTCCACATGACTTTCAGCAGCAAAATGCACCACCCGGTCAATATCATTTTCTTCAAATATTTTGCCGATTGCTTCGCTGTCACAGATATCTGCCTTTACAAATGTATAATTATCTCTATCTTCAACTTCTTTTAAATTCTCAAGATTTCCTGCATATGTTAATGCATCCACATTAATGATCCTGATTTCATTGTCATATTTCTTAAACATATAATGAATATAGTTTGAGCCAATGAAACCGGCTCCTCCTGTTACTAAATAAGTACGCATAGATTTCCTCCATTTTAATTACATTAATTTTATTTTGATACGCATTTGACATACTTGCACGTATTATATCACTATCATTTAACTTAATCAATTAAATTATACATCTTTTTACCAAATATTTACGTTTTTACTTTAACAAACAGGCTGTTCAACAACAATTTTTTCAAAAGATTTTGCTACAGCAAAGCACAGCAGATGTGAAATCCTTCGGGCGCAGTCCGGCGGCTCCTGCAAAAGCCGCCGGACTGCGCCCGAAGGATTCCCCATCTGCGTCCGGTTAGCCAATAATCAAATTATTTAACTACAAAACGGCAGCAATATCAAACTGTATATACAGCCAGATAATATCGCCAGATTTGTCAGAAGCACTATTCTGTTATAGCGCAGTTCATTTATTTCACATTTAATCCTGTCACTGGAAAACAGAAGCATGACCGGGAACATAAGAGGTATATAGTATCTTGGCTGCACGCCGTTTATCATATCCGCTCCAACCGGAGTAAAGTCCAGATATAATGCTGTCCAGATTAGCGCAGCAACTCCAGTGAGAATGATTCCCGTAATTATTTTCATTTTTCTGTCCAGTCTGATTTTATTTTCACCTGTTATGGTAACGAAGATGGTTAGTATCACACTTAACAGATATATGTTTTCCTGGTTACCGCCCATAAATCCAAAGAGGGTACGGCTCTTATATCCCAGAAAATATTCTCCGATGGAATTTGCCATGGTTTCCAGCAGAAGTTTTGCATATGCAACAGGGGCTCCCAGTATATACATAATCTGTCTTGTCACACTGGTATTGCCGCCTCTGGAATCTCCGCCTGTATCAATATTTCCAACCACATTCCCCAATGCCGGCAGTACAAAGCTGCTCATCACAATCAAAAAGATAAGAATCACGGTCAGTACAAAAAACTTCCGCTGCCTGCTGTTCTTAAATTTTTCTTTCGGTAAAAAGCATAACAATAGCAGAAGCGGAATATATACCGCTTTGGAATAGCTGCCGAGTATCATGGCCAATACTCCCACTGTGATACGTTTCCAATTCAGTCCCGGCTCTTTATCCACCAGTTCACTGAGTATCAGAACCAGTCCCAGCATTAAAAATGCAGTGACAAATGCATCATAAGAATAGGAGGCCGCCAGAAACAGCGATGTGGGAAGCAGACCCACGCAAAGCAATGCCCGCTTGCCAAATTTTGCATATTTCACCGATAAAGAAAATATCAGCGAATAAACCAGAAGATTGAAAAATTTCCCCAGCCAGATAGTCTGTAAGAACGGAAGCCCTACGGTTCTTCCCAATTTCAGGCCAAATGCCTGGGGGAGATATGCCCGCCTGCTGTAATCCACAAAATCCGATTGTTTTTCTTTTACTGTTACAATCTCATAATTCTTATCCTGTAGATACTTAGCAATTAATTCTCTTTCTTCCAGGGTATCCGCCTCCGGAATATTCATGGAGTACATATTATATGCACTCTGTGTATATTCCACATTGTCGCTGAAAGTTATGGAATATGCCCTGTTAAAATGAATTTCTTCATCCCAGGACTTAAACCGGACCGGACTGAGAATAATAATCATCGTTCCCATTGACATGGCAATGATAAAAAACATGTATTCCAGATGCTCCACAACCGTACGCCTCATAAACAGAATTACATAACCGATAAATAATATAACAAATATAAACACTGTCCGGTATGGATTAATCTGCAGACTGTTGCTTAAATCAAAACTGGATATAGAAGGCTTTAAATCTTCATCAATATCTTCTTTACTAATCCTGACAAAAACTTTATCCGCCTTTTGGTTAACATGTGTTACTGTCTGTTCAAATGTTTCAATCGCTTTGTCTGATATTTTAATAATATTATTCTCTTCCGTTCCGTTTGCTCCATCCGAAATACTTCCATACTGTAGCAGAGATATTGTATAAGGGAAGCTTTCTTCCGCCTGATACGTCATTCGAAACTTATCTATATATTCTCCCTGGGTATCCAGGCTGTAGATAATATATTCATCTGTCTCGGTCTTTTCAAACTGATAACCGTTTCTTCCGCTGGCAGAATATTTATGGGAATAGGACTCGTCAAAAACAGCGTTACTGTTAAAAATCAAGATTTCAACAACAACAGTAAGCAATATAATCACAATCAATGCAATTGTATGTTTAATTATTCTCTTCCTGTTCATCTCTTCCTCCGTCCCACTGCATAATAAATACCAGAAAACAAACCGCTGTCAGTAATAACAATTCCCATGTATAAGGTGTATCCTTTACCAGATAGGATGTGGTTATAATCAGCTCATCTTTCTGCCTCAGCTCATCTACTTTGGTAACGGAATATTCATCCAGTGAATTTTCCCCCAGCCACAGTGTAACACCTTTGCTTCGCCAAAATTCTCTTCCGGTAATCAAAACCTTTAATTTTCTGTTTTTTGTCTGAAGCTTTCCGGTATCCGCATAGGCAAACTGATTATCCCTGAGATTTTCCGATTCTATATCCGTTTTCACCAGCAATTCATCGCTTTCATAATCATAAATCCGGATAATCAGTTTTCCTCTGGTAATTTTCTTTCCGTATGTTCCAATCAGAAGTTTAATACCCACAATATCCTCCTGGGGAGTAAAAACATATTCGATTTCGGTATCTTTTTCTACATAACCGACTGCTTTTTTCTGTGTATATTCAATAGATGTGTCGTTCTTCACCGAAGTTTTGAATATTGCAGATAATATGGTTAATGCCAGCAGCACCAGGACAGCAATGCCAAAAATTTTCTTACGCATTATTCCATTCCTTTCCTCTGTAAACCCATTTCAGGAATCATTTATTATCCTATTTCAAATGCCATCCGGCTTCAATATATTCCTTAATGGCTTCCTTCCAGTCCGGTGCCGTATATCCTGTGGTCAGCTTTAACATATAATTGTCCAGAACGGAATATGCCGGTCTCTTTGCCGGAGTCGGAAATTCCTCTGTAGTAATATGTTTTACCTTTGTATTTCTTCCCGCCAGGCGGAAAATCTCTTCCGTAAAATCAGCCCAGCTACAGAATCCTTCACAGGTTCCATGAAAAATTCCGTAATTTTCGGTAAAGACCAGTTCATTTATAATATCTGCCAAAACCTTTGTACTGGTTGGGGAACCAATCTGATCTCCCACTACTTTTACTTCATCATTTGTCTCTGATAACTTCAGCATGGTCTTAACAAAATTTTTACCATCTCCGTAGAGCCATGCGGTACGGATAATAAAGTATTTATCCGTGAATTGCTGAACAAATTTTTCACCCTCCAGTTTGGTCTTTCCATACATTCCCAGCGGATTGGTATCATCAAATTCCGTATACGGTACCGTACCGTTTCCCTCAAACACATAATCCGTAGATACATGAACCATTTTAGCTCCGGTCTTTGCTGCTGCAATACTTAAATTTCTCGGTCCGATGGCATTTATCTTATACGCATTGTCCACATCTGTCTCACATGCATTGACATTTGTATGAGCTGCACAGTTAATAATCGCATAAGGTTTCACTTCTTCTATCAATGCTGTGGTAGCTGCAACATCAGTTATATCCAGTTCTGCTACATCGGTTTTGATGATTTCCACTTCCGGATTTCCGGAATATAATTCACAGATTGCCCTTCCTAATTGTCCGTTTGCTCCTGTAACCAAAATTTTTTTAGACATCTTAATTATCTCCTTCACTTTCTTTTTCCTGATATTCTATATTATTTTTAATTGCAATTTCCTGAGTCAGCTCTTTAATCTTATTTTCCATCTGTGATACCTTAATAGTCATGGTAAATTCCCGCAATAAAAGCAGAAAAATAATAAATAAAAATACAAAATTAACAGTGGAATAAATCCCCAGCATTCCGGCAAAATAATCTCCCAGTTCCGGAAAAACACTTAATCCTATCAGCAATACTGAAAATATAATCCAGAATATTACATCCTCAATCTGTACTTTTGCATTTCGAATTCTTTTTAACATAAATAACATGGTCAGCAACGATGCCATGATCAGTACCACTCTTAATGTCATGCTCATATTTGTACCTCTTTTCCACGGTTACATGGTTTTCTCCGCCTTATACTTTTCTTTCAGTCTTTATATACCGTTTATCCCGTTTCCGGAAACTCTGAATAAACAGAATGGAGATTACCATCCGCAACATATAACTCATGGATTTTGAAAAATTCAGATAACTTTCACCTTCCATGCGCTCATCCATCTCCACCTGAACTTCTTTCACTTTTACTCCCTGTTTTAATAGATAAGATATGGTATCCGGCTCTGGTCCGTAATTCAGATTTGCGGCAAATTCTTTTAATAACGCCCGGTTAAACATCCGCATTCCAGAGGTAGGGTCTTTAATCTTCTTTCCAGTTGTCAGCCAGATGGAAAAAGAAATTACCATACTGCCCAGCATACGGAGACTAAAAGGTTTTTTCTTATCTACAAAACGGGAACCGATGACAATATCACTGCCATTCTTAATTTCCGCCAAAAGTTTATCCACATACTCAATTTTATGCTGTCCATCGCCGTCATACTGAAGGGCATATTCATATCCCTGCCTGTATGCATATTTCAATCCGGTTTGAAAGGCTCCGGCCAATCCCAGATTTACCGGCAAATCAATATAATTAAATCCGTTTTTCTTACATATCTTTGCAGTTTTATCTCTGGATCCGTCGTTTACAACCACATAATCATATTCCGGAAAATTGGTTATTATGTTTTTTACCACCCGTTCAATACTTTTTTCTTCATTATAAGCAGGTATGATTATCAATAAATCCTTCATTTTCTTCTGAATATCCTTTCTATTCCTCTTATCTTAATTCCCGCTTTGCACACATTACATTTGTTATAATAATAAGAAGAAACACCATTGTCAAGACAATAAGAGATGCCGCACAGGAATATACTGCTCCGGCAATAACATATTTCTTCACTAAAATCCCCGGCAAAAACAGGGCAATGGCAAATGCAGAAAGATATCCAATCAGCAGATATTTCTGAATCCGCATCACTGTAATCACATAATACATAAAAGTTGATAATGCGCTGATTCCGCCTGTAACCATAATCAGAACCAGTTCTGTCTGGTAGCCGGATATATCTACACCATATATTATCTGCAAAATCGGTATTCCTAACAGATATGCAGCACCCATGGCAAGAATTGTTAATATAATTATCAACAGAAGTATATATTTCACCGTTTTTACGAAAGGTTTCAGATTCCTCTCATTCCATTCCTTTGTGAGGTTCACAAGCATAGGCCTGAATACAAATAAACTGAACAGGTTAATAACGAAGGCTGGCATAAATAAAATATTATAAATATTCTGTATTTCATCCGGATACATTTGATTAATTGCATATTTCGGAGCATTATTGATATACATCATTATAAATGCGGAAATAAACAACGGCAGACATTCCCATACCAGCGGCAGTAAATGATGGAACTCCACACCGATTTTAACATTATCGAAGCATTTCCATAACCGCAGATCATATATAAATATCAATGCTGCAGAAATCAGTCCTAACGCTAAGGATGCCCATACCAGATCTCTTGTTGTATATAATATGAGAAAAAATCCGGCAGTACAGGCAAAAATACGGAGCGTCAGCGATTTTCCTACCAGATCGATTCTGTCATGCTGTTGAAACATACCGGAAAATACATCTGTAAATCCCTCTACCATCTTATAGACACAGACCAGAAATACCGTAAATGCTTTCACACCAGTATACCCGCTGATCCATATATATGCAACATCTATCAGAATCATCAGTGTGCATGTTATGATTCGAAGCGAAAAATACTGGGTAAAAGAATATTTTTCATCTACATCCGTAGACTGTAACGGTCTGACTTCAAACGCACCGATGGTCATCATAAGCTGGGCATTGGAAAAAGCAAATGCAAAGATTCCGCCCAGCTCCGCACCTGTCAGCCGGTTAACAATGATAGCAAGTATCATTGAAGATAGTGCATTTGAAAAACTGCCCATCATATTCCAGAAATATTTTTCCTTCTGTGTTGCTGTATTTTTCATATTAATCTATATCCAGACCTTTCCTATTCCTTCAGTTTCCGGCTGAATCTGCTATCTCCCTTATTTTTTCAAAAGTAGCGTCAAAAGTAAATTCCCGCTTCAATGCCTCATAGGTTTTCTCCACCGCTTCTCTGCGGTATGTCTCATCTTTCAGCGCCAGACTGATATTATCTTCCAACGTCTGTATCCGGTTATCCGGCATAATGATTCCGTATTCATTGCTTTTAATCAGCTCCTTTGCGCCGCCGTTATACGTGGTAATGATAAAACATTTCGCCGCCGCTGCTTCCAGAACGGAGGTTGGAAATCCCTCCGAATCAGAAGGCAGACAGAATATATCCGTAATCTTCAACAAAGCCGCCACATGAGGAAAATCAATTCTGCCCAAAGGAATGATTTTATTTTTCCGTACCCCGTCGTTGCACTCTTCCACCACCAGACGCACAACATCGTCCAGCGGACCGTCGCCTGCCAGAAACAGCAGAATCCGCTTATCATATTTTAAGTTTTTTACCACTTCCAGCAATTGCGGAATACCTTTTTCTCTTAAAAGTCTTCCGGTATAGGAGATTACCACATCCTCCCCGCTTATGCCATATTCCGATTTATAGTCTGCTGCCGGCTCCTCCATAAACCCTTCAATTTCCTGAATATCCACTGCATTATACAAAACGCCTTTGGATTTTATTCCAAAATGTCCGCTCCACTCACAGCATGCCTGACTGACACCGTAATAATCCTTGCAGTAAAATTTATCAAAAAATGTTATAACATGCTCATATATATGCTCCAGTTTATCCAGATATTTATTATTAAATGTCAGATGACTGGTGCCATGCTCAATGGTGATACATTTAATCTTGTTTTTTTTGGCAAACCTCATTCCATAGAGGGAATGGATATAAAATCTTGTGTTGACAATTACCAGGTCAAATTCTTTTAATTCCAGGCTTCTCATAATTTTTATCAGATTAGAGCAGGGTTTCAGTACCGGAAATCTGCCGTTCATCAAAGAAAAGCAGGGAACCCGGTATATTTCAATCCCATCTTTTATTTCATGTATTGGCTCCCCTTTTATATAGGAAGTTACGATGGTAGCTTTATCTCCAGCTTCAACCATTTTTTTTGCTATATAATATGTGTATCGCTCCACTCCGCCTATCGTTGGCAGGTATTGCGCTGAAAAAATGCAGTATCTTTTCAAATCATACACCTCTCTTTAATACGGAGCCGTCTCCAAAATCAATGAGATATGCTCCATGATTTACCCGGTCTTCTTCTTTCGGCAACTCCATGTAATTTCCATATGTCTGCCGCAGCATTTTATCATAGTGATTTGGAATTTTAACCGTCAGGTCTTCAAATTGTATGTCTTTCAGCGGAAAAATATCCTCTCGTGAAACCGCGTTGGTAAATGCCGCCAGACTCTGATAGGAAGTCATCTTCGCAGTATTTTTATGATTGGAAGAGATAGATATCCGCTCAAATTTCAAATACTGCTTTGCAGTCGACACACGAAACAGTTTAAATATATAATGGGCCAGAAAGCAGGCCGCTTTTGCCAACGCCCCTTTGATTCCCTTAATCTTTATAATTGGATACGGAGAGCCGCATAGAAATATAATATGGGCAATCCGCCTTGTTTTCCTGATATTCTTCCGGGCTGCTTCCACATCATTATCCATATTATCATAAATAAACAAATCTATATGAAGACACAAATCACATTTCATGGTTCTGGAAATATAAGGTACAAATTTAGTACCCTTTCTCTGAAGTTTTGCCACGGTTCCCGCATAGCCTTTTTCCGTAACAGGCGTCGTAAGTTTATACCGGTCTCCCAGTTCCTGTTCAGCCACCGCAGTAAACTTATCATAATCTTCCCGAAGCATTCCTATATCTATATCATCATCCCATGGGATAAAACCCTGATGCCTGACTGCACCAATTGCCGTACCCCATACAAGAAAATAATTAATGTCATGCTTTTCGCATACCTGTATAAAATCATACAGAATATTCACTTCTGCCTTTTTTAACTTTTCAAGTTCTTCCTTATCATACTGTTTTGCTAAATCTGCAGCCATAAAAATCTCCAATCAAACACATTGTCCATTGCGTGGTTTAACTTATTAATTTTATGCTATTTCTTTTGAAAAATCAAGTGCGTATAAGAAATTTCTGTAAAATATGGCGAGAGATAAATGGGATTGGATAATCAGGTCTTGCCAGAACTTTTCCATATAACTATGAAACAGTCAGAAAATTTCAATTTCCCACACTATTATATACTGACATACCTTTCACAAAGACGCTATAAGCAATTATCCAGGCTACACATGATACCGCTACTTCTGCTGCTATTGTTGTCCACAAAGACATGTCTCTGATAAAATACGAGGCCGGATAAAAAGATGCAAACGCAAATGGAACAATAAATGATGATATAAATTGTATTGGTTTTGGATAAATAGATACCGGATATTTTGTAAAATTTGATATTTCATATCCTAATTGCAATATGGGTGCGCTATTTGTCAGCCAAAATGCTAATGATGCAAAAAACAATTTAACTGACATAAAAATTAAAATTCCAGCTAAAATCGAAATAACAAATAAAATACAACCATGAAAAGTTATTTGTATTGTACCATTGCTTACCGACATAATTACCAATGCCGATCCAACCAGCAACTCACCTATGGCATCTAACTGAAACCTGTCACACATTAATTGAAAAAAAGCCGGAATCGGGCGTAATAAGTACCTGTCAAATTCACCATTGGTAATCATCCTTGATGACAACAACCAGATATAGTCTGCAAATAAATGGTCAAGGGCTTTCGGAATCTGTGAAAATCCATAAATAAAGATAAGTTCTTCCATGGACCATCCATTTAACAATGGAATCTGCTCAAATACCAGATAAAGAAATACAATCCCGCTTGCCTGAACAAACAGACTTCCGAACATTCCAACAAAAAAATTTAGTTTTGATTGCATTAACGACTTTATATACTGGCTTAAAAATAACCTATATATTTTTATATAATATCTCAAAATTTAACCTCCTAGTATACTAATTCTTTTCGTTATCTTTTTCCATAGACAATAACTAAAAATCTCCAGCAATAATATCCACAGCATTTGTTTCCCAATTAAAAATATTATTTTTGAACGGTTAAATTTTCCTAAATATATCATTACCGGTCCATAGTTCATCAATGCAAATGGAAAATAATCAAATATTTTTTGAATTATATCCGGAAAAAATGTTAACGGAATTAATTGACCAGTTAAAAATGTCAAAATACTATTTTTTATAATTTCCATTCCCCATACATATGTACTGTAAAACGCCAGCATACCAAAACAGAATTCAAATAAAAAATAAATTATAAATCCCAGAAAACTGCTTATTAAAAACAAAAGGGCATTGCTAATCAAAAAATGATAATTTTCCAAAGTATAAAATTTATAAAATTCTACTCCTCCCCATATAAATAAGGACGGAAATATAAGTTTATAAATCATTTCACCAAAAGATTCTGATAATAATTTTAACTTGTAACTGATAGGCTTTATCAAATTAATTGCAATAGAGCCATCCATTACATCGTTTCCAATTTTTGTTGTCATACTAATAAATACTATATTGGAACAGACAAACGACATAAATATATATGTAACCATCTCTATTTGGGTAAATCCACCAAGACTGGCATTGTCGGAACTCAAAAAGATAGCTCTCCATAAGTAATATGTAATAAACACACATAGGATTTTACATAAAATATACAAATAAAAAGTTCCTTTATAGGCTAAATTATCTTTTAACACGCTTTTAACAAACGGCGTATATATATACAAATTTTTTATTTTCTTATTAAAATTTAAACTGCTATCTTTCATAACCGCCTCCCATTAAATTCCACTTATGTAAATCTGTTTCACAATCTCACTTATATCCGTCTCCTTAATTCGTATATCCTGTATATCTGTTTCCAGCATTATTTTTGAAATTACTAAAGACACATTTACCTTATCTCTGTTAATTGAATATGTCACTGTTTTCCCATCTACTGCATAATTAAAATCCTGATCTGATAACTGATATATTTGATTAAAATCAACTTTATATACTACACTGATATCCTTCAAATCCAAAGAAATTTTTCTCATTTTTCCATACTTTTTCTTAATTTCCTCCACAGTACCATCATAAATTATTTTCCCTCTATCTATAATCAGGATACGTTTACATATTTCCTCAATATCACCTAAGTCATGAGTAGTCAATATGACTTTCGTCTGATACTCTCTGTTAATTTCCTTTATTGCCGTACGTATCTTATCCTTTACCACAACATCTAATCCAATGGTTGGTTCATCCAGATACAAAGTTTTCGGATTATGTAATAACGAAGCTGCTAAATCCGCTCTCATTCTTTGTCCTAACGAAAGATTTCTTACGGAACTGTTAATAAACTTTTCTAACCCCAGAACTTCATTTAAAAATTCCATTCTTTTTTTGTATTCATTATCACTGACTTTATAAATTTCTTTAAGAATTCCAAAAGATTCACACAGCGGCAAATTCCACCACAACTGTGTTCTCTGCCCAAAAACAACTCCTATGTTTTTGGCATTTTCCATTCTTTTTTTGTATGGAACAATTCCATCCACTTCAATATTTCCTTTTGTCGGCTCAATAATTCCTGTCATCATTTTTATAGACGTAGATTTTCCGGCACCATTTTCACCTATATATCCCACCATTTCACCATCTTCAATCTCAAATGATATATTATCTACTGCCTTTTTTTTCTCTTTTTCATTTGAAAATAGTCCTTTTACTGCACCCTTAAAACCAGGATATTTTTTTGCTGTAATAAATTCTTTTGAAACATTTTCCAGTTTAATCATCGCTTTATTTATTACTCCTCCAAAATATTATTTACACTTAAATTCAATTCTATCTGAATATCTCGACAAAATTACCATTTATCTTTGTTCTTATATTGTAAAACTCACTTTGATGCTCTATGGCATTCCAGGTTTTTGAAATAAGACCAATCCAGCTTATATTACCAACCTTATTAATCTTCCAGGAATTACCTTCCTTGTTTTTTGAGTCTGTGAAGCAGAACATCATTTCACTTTGAGAAATAATACAATCCAGTTTCATAGTTTCATCATAAAAGTTTTCTTTATTTATTGTAAACTTTTCTTCCAGTTGAGGACAGTACAATGCCATGGAACACATGGCATCATTTCCAAACAATAGCATTTTTCCGTCATTGTTTTTTATAATCATACCGCTAAAAAACGGGAAATCTACTTCATTTTTTATGTGTAGTTCACAACTAAATTCAATTTCATCTTCCGGTCTTATTTTAAATAAAATTTGCGTAGCGTTATCCTGATTTTTCCATGTATCATAAACTTCCATTTTACTATGATTAATCAAGACTTTATTACCATTTATTGAAACATCTGCCCGCTTAGGATTATATAAACAGGCTTTATATACCTCATCCGGAGTATCCGGACTAATCTTATTTTGTTTTATATCTTTTATAGCATTTATTACATAATCAAAAAATTCTTTATCTTCTGATACACATTGTCTATATTCTTTTTCCAGTTCGCCTAAGCGGCCATTTTGTTTTGCATAATGATACATAACTAAAGTTCTTAATTTTTCCCAGTTATTATAATTCTGTTTTTTCTTCGACATTAAATTCTGTAATGTATTTTCATCAATATTATTTTCCATAAGCTTCTTAAACAATATATCATAATAAACTTCTTTATAGTTTAGAATTTTTGCATAAGATCTTGAAAAATTCATTACGCCACTTACCTGATTGGATATGATGTACTCTTCCGGATATGATAATAGCTCTGTATGGATACCGGCTTGTTCTAACTCTTCCTTATGATTTTTTAATGCCTCTGACACCGTATATCCCTCTTCATCATCCTTTTTCAGACTTTTCAATACCCAAACAAATGGTATTGATTCTGATACAAAATATGAATCAAAACATGCTTTAGCCATACAATACATACAATCAAAAGTAATTGCAAAATTTTTATATATACCATCTGAGCCGCCATCTATTTGCATATTGTCTAAAACATAAAATATCTCTTTTTCTATGTCAAAACCTTTGATTACAAAAAAATGTATATGATGATTTAGTTTGTAATCCTCATAATATGGGAGTTCAATTAAATCTGCCGGAATTAAGATTCTCTCCTCAGCTACTAGTCTTTCAGAAATATTCATAACGAATTCTTCTTTATTTTCGTATGTAATCTTTCCTACGCTTACTCCGAATCTTGGCTCTAATATTTCTTTTGCAAACCGGTGATAATTTTGATTTAAATTCTCACATGAAGCAAATAACGGAAAATAATTTCCATATCCATAGTTTTCATAAAAAACCGAAGTCAGTAAGTATAAGTCAAAATACTCTTTCCTTATGGAACCATATAAAATCGCCCAGGGTTTATGAAAACATGTTAACTGTCTAGGATTATACTTATCATTATTAGATATAATTTTATTTTGTATAAATTTATTTATCATGATATTGTAACCAATCTCACTAACAATAAGATCAGATTTCTCTCCTTCCTGCTCTTGTAATTTCTTATCATTCATAAAATCAAATACCCTTTTCTCTTTTACAGGCACAGCCTTCCTGTAGCTGTTCCATAAATCTGGTTTTTTTACCCTTTGTGTTACCCTTCAGGAAAATATTCTCTCTCTCCAATACAGCTACCACCTGAGATGGATATTCCCCTTTATATTCTATTTCCAGTTCATAATCAGTTTTTCCCAAATATTCATTCAAATCCAACGCTATTTCAATATCGTGAAATAACGTACAAACCCTTCTATTTGTGCATAATCTGCCAAGCAGATACAAATCACTATCAGCACCGACATCATAAATATTTTTTATTTTTTCTAACGGAAGGATATCATAAACCTTATCGATTGTTCCTTCATATTCTTCCTTAATATGAAGAGAGCCATTGATACAAACCGGTATTTTAATCTGTAATTTCAAATCGTTTTTCTTTCGAATCCTAACTGTAATATGCGTATCTATATTTTCATGTCCATAATAATAATTACTCTGAACATATGGTTTTTCAAAAGGAAATAATGATTGTATCATCTCATATTCTTCCTTGGTTAATAACAACTTTATCTCTTTTTCTTTATGAACCATTTTCTTCTATTCCCCATTCTTTAAAATATATTCCTGTTTTATTGGTTTGGGCCAATTTTCATAATCTTCACCATATTGACTCAAAAAAGCAAATACGAACCTCTCCAAACCATATCCAATACACCCTGTAACCGTTTCCTTATCTTTTACTGAGAATTCAAAGGAATGTGTAAATGCATTACCATGAAGATTGAATGAGGCTACAGAAATATATTTACCTTTTTCATATGATATTTGTAATTCATACTTGCTTTTGTCAATCGTTTGTATCTTCTTAAATTTTTGCATTTTAGGTAAAATAAACGGATCTGATGCTATTTGAATTTTAGCATCCAAATCAATTTCATCAATAAAGGATTTCGTAATATCCAACATTTGCTCTCTGGATAAAGAAACGAAATCCTCATCACCAATAAAAACAATTTCTCTTACATGATAATCCCTCATTCGTCCAAACTGTGCAAAGTTAAATCGTCCCTCATTTCTAAATACACTTTGAGTAAACGTAACAACCGTATTCTTATCTAATACTTTGTTTTTATATTCTTCATATACATGAAAACATGCGGATGGTGACAACGCATATAACGGATAATTAACAAACTCCTTATACTCTTTTTCATCAAATTCATTTATATTATTAAGTAAATCTAAATTCTCTATGGCTGAACAGCAAAAAATCGCATATTGAGGAGAACGTTTCAAATATCCTGTTTTTTTATAACAGGATATCGGCAGCATGACAGGAAACAGTTTAGTAACTAAATTACAATTCATTTTCTCAAATATCTCTTTCACTTTACTCTCAAAAACGTTCTCAAAGTATCTAAATAAAAACAAAGATACTCCCGATAAAGAGGCCATTCCTTCGTCAAAATAATATATTGATTTAAACTCATTATAATAATGTTCAATTTCTTTTCTATTCTGATAAATATTCTTTTCAATGAGCCTGGCAGACACATATTTTGCCGCCAGATTTTGTACTGCTATTGATATATCCTCTTCATTTACGCTATCCTCTATATCTACCATCAACATATTGTTTTTCATTTTATAGCCTGAAATACTTTCAGAAATAAATCCAATAACTTTAACAAATTCCTCTGTATCTACATTGCTGTCTAATTCGATTTTAACCGTTTTCATCTCTATCTTTCCTATCTCCGGAATTATTTTTTCTCAACTATACCGGTCATTACGTCAACTAAGTCCCTTATGGTTTCACATTTTCTTATATCAGCCAGATAATTATCCAATTCAACACCAAATTTATCTTCTAATTCCAGAACCAGATTCACAATTCCAAGGGAATCTATCCCTTTATCCCTGGAGATGGCGGTATCCATATCAACCTCAATATTCCCTCTGCTTTTCTCAATAATCTCCCTGCAACACATTATTACTGTTTCTTTAATATCCATAGTTTCTTTGTATGACACACTTCAAATTTGATGTCATATACTCCTTTCTTTTTTAGATTATCTCTTTTCAAATAGCATTAATGTTGCCCTGTTATCATCTCTGTCATTTGCTTTTGTAATAGCCTTTACCAATACAAAATTTTCTTTTTCTGCTATTTCAACAAATTCCCTAAAGGATAATAATGTATCTGTCCAAATATCTGGTTTATACTTTGTAAATTCCCTAAAATGATAACTACATAAATAAAAAGCTGTAGTTATACAGGATATATTATGTATAAAGTCCGGTATTTCATATATATATTCCAATACTCCTGCAGATATTGTGAGATCATATGCATCCAATTCATACACAAATTCTTTTTTGTTAAAATCACAAATTAACGTATCTTCTTTATGCTTATACAAATCAACTCCCGTATAGTACACTTCATCTGGTATAATATACTTTAAATACTGAACTCCGCAGCCCAAATCCAGTACAGATGAAAAAGGGACGCCATCCAGCATACCAATTAATTTTTTATATCTTGCTATAAATCGTTCATCATATTCAAATTCTTCTTTCCATTTATTTTCGTAACTCATTCAATTCCTTTCTAATGCATACTGACAGCATTTCAAAATACCCACCTAAATCTGCATACTTTATTTTTTTTATATGACTCACACAATCCAGTGCACTGGCAAACTCATCTATATTTTCATGATTTAATAAAAAAATAAAATTGCATTCTTTGATCCAGTCATAGCTTCTGCAAATTTTATCTGTTGCACTGTGAAAAACAATGCACGGCGTTCCAGTGATATAACTGAATATCATTCCATGTAAACGATCTGTAATTACCATTCCAATTTTCCGGTAACAATTCATCATATGATTTAAATCCTTACACTGACTCTCAAAGTCAGTATATGATTTATTCAGAACAGTATCCTGATAAATAACCGTTTGATATTGTTTACAGGTATTCTCAACTGATTTCCAAAACTCATTCGATATTTTACATTCTGCATCATTTCTTCTGCAAATCAATATACTGTCCTTTTTTTTCAGTTCAAATATTCCCCGATTATCTGTATCATAAAATACAATATCCGGAATCAATAATGCCTTGTTATTCTTAAATATTTCTTTATATACTTTATATGTAGAAGTCTCTCTTGCGCACAGAACCAAATGCTTCTGCTTGCCATAAACATTTTTCATCTTCCTTAATATCTTTCTTCCAGTAAAACTTGCAGACAATGATATCGATTGCGGAAAGGAAACAATCAGATTATCTGTAAAATTTTGTATAACAAATAATCTGCAAAATTCTATTCCTGGATATAGGCTTCCATTATTTCCGCCACCTATAATAGTAATAATATCATCCTTATTTACAATTCCCTTCAAACTTTTCATATCCCTGTATATATCATTAATCAAATGTGGTATAACTTTATATTCAGGAAAATTATTCTCAAAAAATTTTATTTGAGAAAATGTAATTGCAATGTCCCCCATATTAGCATAATCTGCACAAATAAACACAAAAACCTTCTTTATTTTTAATAAGTTTTTATTATATTTATTATTATTTGGAACAATTTTATATCGCAGCCAGTCATTAAAATGAGGTGGAATTATCCCCCAAATATAATTATATATTTTCATACAACCTAATAAACTCCTCAATACGCTGTTCTTTCGTAACATGTTGTCTTTTTATTTTAATTGTTGTAATTATTTCAGAAATCTCTTCAGTTGATAACGCTGAAGAATTAATATCATACCAATTTTCTGACCGTACAATATCCTTGTATACATCATAGAAATATTTTTGCCGTTTAATAATATTTTCACCAACCCATTCCTTCCCTAAAAGACTACGCCGCTTTTTATTTCGTTCAATAACGTCTTCATACTTAACATCCAGATAGAAATTACAATCAGAAAGCAAAAGATTGTCTGTATTTCTAATGCTCATAATAATGTCCTGAATAAATTTATGAACAGAACCATAATTCCATGCATAACTTATCGCCATCGAAGATATTATCATTCGGTCTGCAACCGAAAGACCGTCTCTTCCATTGGCAATATTACATCTCTTTTTTTCCAGTTCTAAAATAAACGTTTCATTTCTACGGGATTCCTTATAGTTTGTCGGCAGGGGTGGAAAATCATTACAAAAAGTGACATTCTCGCGAATAATATAAATCCCCTTTTTTTCCAGACAATTAATAGTTGATGTCTTTCCTGCACAACTTATTCCTTCCAGCACATAAAAGTATTTCATATTCAAACCATCATTTCGCCAAAAAACTATTTCAGCCATCCTTCCCAAGTATTGCTATAATTAAATATTTCCTCATTACCAAAAAATAAATCAATCTCTCTTTGGGTCTTTCCTTCATCCGAACAATGCAAAACATTACGTGAATTACTAAGTGCATAATCTCCCCGAACGGTTCCACCCAGACCAATCACCCCGCACACTTCATTTGCTCCTTTATTTGCAGCAGGTCCTGAAACAACAATACCGATAACCGGACAATCTGAATTATATTCCAAAAGTTCTTCAAAAAAAGGTAATTCTGTGCAATTGTCATATAAACACATTACCTGTTCCTTTTTCATCTCAAACATTTTCAGGGCTATTATTTTCAAACCTTTTTTTTCTATACGTCCTAATATTTCACCAATCAGACCCCGCTGAACTGCCTCATGCTTAATAATAAGAAAAGCCATGTCCTCTTCATTCATAACTCTGCCTCCCATAATAGTCTTACAAATCTATTTCTCAATTTTAACCTCACCATCCGAAATTGATACCATCTGGCCATCCTTTATCCTTTCCAATGCTTTCGGATACACCACAGCCGGAATATGCCTCTCTCTTAAAATAATAGCAAAATGACACAGTAATGAACCTCTTTCGAAAATGAATCCCTTTGCTTTGTCAAGAATAACGGCCAGTTTTTCATTTGGATATTCACAAACAACTATATCACCTTCTTCTATAGACAAAGAGTCTTTTATTTTCTTTATCCTGTCATCGGCTTCAATTTGAAGTAATTGATATCCCATTCGAATTGATACTTTATTAATATAATCATCAAAGACAGTAATTTCTTTTAATACCTTTGAATTTCCACAACATTTTCCAGCTGAAATAATCTTTCCCTCTCCATATTGAGACAGCAGCCTGTCATTTTCTACAGTAATATCAAATAAATATACACCTTTTTCATTTAATATCCATTCCACACGGGCATTGTTAAAACTCTTATTAATGATTAAAGTGATACGAATCACATCTTTAATAATATTATCAGAAAGTCTGACCAATGTTGGCTCAATAGAACGCTTTGCCCACCATTTACCATCGTAAAAATATTCCTCATCAAAATATTTTTCATCAGAAAATTCTTTCTTGCCATCAGAATCAACAACATATTTTGTGACTTCAAATTCGCCGGAATAAAAAGCAGTAAATCCTCCCTTTGCAGCTTCAATATAGTATTTATCATCTATTACGCTCGCAAAACCACAATACTCCGTTGGAACCGATTCCGCTATTCTCAATGCACTGGCTGCATATTGTTTTACTGTCTCTTTAACATCTTCTTTTTGAACAAGCAAAACATCTTTACCATCATGCACTTCAAAACTATTTGCATTTGGCATCAAATTTAAAATCTCATCTATTGAATTGGCTTCCGGATCATTATCTCTAAACCAATAGTAAAATCCACCAACTTTGATATTATTTTGTTTACAACATTTTCGTACCTTTTTTTTCTTTTCAATCCACCTGGAATGCAGCCTGGACAGGTTTTTTAGTTGGTATGTCATCGCTACATCATCATCCACATCAATATATGACTGTTGATTTTCCTTAATGGTAGTAACAGGTCTTGCCTGAAGGACAGATAGTGTTTTACCATCAAATAACCACTCCATATCAACAAATGTGCCAAAATAGCTTTCCAAAGCAAGTAATGTCTCTTTAATTTGTAAAAATACCGGTTCCTGTTCCTCCTCTTCATATTTACTAATCAATATATTATTAATCTCTCCAGATCCCGTTACAACAGCTTTTGGTCCGCTTTTACTGCTCTCAATCAGAATTTCGTTTGCATTGCCGGATATTGGATTTACACTAAAAGCAACCCCCCCAAATTCGTAATTCAATTCTTCCTGAATAAGAAGACTGATTGCAAAGTCTCTCGTATTTTTAATATAATAATCTATTGATTCATCAAATGATGAAATCCAGCATATCTTAATTGCATTTAAAAATTCATCAAAATTATTTACACCATTGACACTGGTAAACATTCCGGCACAACTGTAATCCTCCATATCTTCATATGATGACGAGCTTCTCACAATTAACGGAGATTTCAATGTAGAAAAAACACCATACAAAATATTTTTCATTTCTTCCGGAAAATCATTTTTATATATAGTCTGCCTTATTTCATCATATTTAAAAACCGGTTTGTTTTTATAACTATTTATATCTATATTATTTTCGCTGATAAACCGATTAAAAAAGCTTTTTGGAATAGCATAGCCTTCTGATACGTCATAACCCTTTTTTTTCAAAAAATCCAACCAATATATTTTTCTACCCAGTTCATCAAAATTAGGATTCTGAATATTTCCTAATCTCTCGATAGTCTGCAATGCTTATCTCTTCCTTTCCATTTATAAATTTGTGTAAATCATATCTGAATTTTTCGTTCTGCAGGAACAATCGTCATATTCTTGAATTGTATCAATCAAATTACAAATTATTGCTATCGTACTGTCTTTATATTCCATTGTTTTGGAATAGCAATCCTGTCTCAGTATCTCATCAGCATCCATTCCCGCCCCATAATTAGAAATCAATGCTATAGCCCCATAACATATTCCTAATTCACGAGCCATAATTGCTTCTGTTACATTTGTCATACCAACAACATGACCTCCTAACATACCATACATTTTTACCTCCGCAGCTGTTTCATACCTGGGTCCATCCACACCTACATAACATCCTGAAGTATGAAAAGAAACATTTAAATTCTTACAGCTATTTATAAGGGCATCCCGGACATTAGGACAATATGGGTTTGTAAAATCAACAAATGCAAATGCCTTATTATCATATACTGTATGATAATTATTCTTTGTCATATCAATAAACTGATCTAGAACAACATAATCACCTATATGATAATCATAGGAAAGACTTCCAACAATTGCACTTGCAAGCACAAAGTCAACTTCCAGTGCCTTATATAATTTCATAATTCCAGGATAATCAACTAAATGCGGTGGCACTGAACCAGTAAAGTTATTTCTTGTCACAAAATATATCTCATGACCAGAGCGTATTCCTTTATAATAGTTAAATATCTTATTATTCATTTCTTTTGTCTGCATTTCATATTCTGTTGTCAGACACCCGATTTGCACTCCGGTACTTCCAATAATTCCTATTTTCATCTTATTGCCCCTTTCCTCTCGGTGTTTTATATTTCACATCAGGTTCTTTTCCCCTAAACAACATCGTAAATTTCTTTCCCAGGCATTTGATTGGTCCCAAACTCAAAACAAACAGGTATAAAACCCAACAAAATGCGTCAAATAATATTGTCTTATATTTTCGTACTTTAAAGCATATATCAACTGCCAGTACAAGCACTACTGCATAACAATACATACATAAAATATACCTTATATCACATATTGTAATCAACAGCATAAGCGGTGATGTTGCAATCCAAATAATATTATCTATTATTCTTCTAAATGCTTTTTTCTTCGTATTTAAACTAAGCTCTGTGCAATTAAATCTGTTCATAACATACTTAGTTATTTCTTTTACCTTTAAAGCAGTATGAAACCACACATATTGTTGATTAATAATATCTCTCAATCTTGGGGGCGGCTCATTAATTTCAAAACAAGGAATAGTTGTAATTTTTTTATTCCGCTCAATTAATTCAAATGACAGCGCCATATCCTCGCAAAAGAAATCTGTAGGATATATTTTGTCATTAATTGCACTTTTACGTATGTATAATGCACGTCCCACAACATTTTCACCATTATTATTTATATCCTTTATTAAATTCTTATTAATTTCAAAAATGCTCTGATAAATGCTATATCCTATCGAAAAAATATTATTTTTGTAATAATTTGAATATATTGCACGCTGCTGAACATAATCTATCTGCTTATTCCTGAAACATATATCTGCATACCGAATTGACGCTCTTTCCGGCATAGAATCAGCATTATAAATACATATGATATCATATTTGCGTTCAACCTGCGAATATGCATAATTAACCTGTTCTGCCATATTTCCATCTGTAAAAGGATATCTTACAATTTCATAATGGTACTTCAGTTTTTCATTTGTTAGAACCTTTTCCAGAATTGTCTGTGTATCCTTTCCATCAACAGGTTCTTTCTGTGTTGTACAAATACATACATCTAACTTATATGCCTCCCAATCCAACCTCTCGATATTTTCAATACATTTAGCTATTCTTTCCTGTTCTTTAAAAACTGGAATAATCATCAAAAATCTTTCCTTACCTGGGAAATCTCCCTCTATTGAAGATTTTAAATGTATTATTTTTTTGTATGATAACGGTATCTTCACTAAATTATATAGTAAATATGATGTTAGCAAAACTTCTATTATTCTTAACATAATCATTCAATTACACCAACCCCTATAGGAATATACAAATCAAATACCTTTAATTCTTCTCCAGAAATTATCCAGGCTAAATGCATATTGGCTCTGTCATTATTGATTTTTCTTAAAATATAATTAATTTTCAAAAAATACTTCTTATCCAGACTGACAATCTCCTTTGATAACGATTCATTTTGACTCCAGCACCAGCTTTCTTTATCATAATCATACCTATAGTATCCATCCGTATCTGACAAATACTCTGTCATTACCTCGCCGTCTGGTCCAATCAAATAATACGTGGGAATATCTCCTGAAGTCCAAAAACCAAAAAATCCTCCTTTTCTTACTTCAATATATGTATTATGATTCTTAGTTATCCAGGCATAGCCACAATATTTTATTTCAAAAAACTCTCTTATTGCAATTGTCTCCCCTTCAGCCAAATTCATTATTTCATTAAAAACCCCTGCTTTCGATACACATGTCACTGATTTAATCCTCTTAATCTCATACCACCCCTGATTAAGTGTTTTCACAAAATCCCTTATTTGCTCTGCTTTATTATTATCATTATCAATATTCTCTATTATAAAGTAATTCGAAATATTTGCATCTGCTATGGCTGAAGCAAGTGAAAGCAGCTTTATTTTTCTCTGAACCAAATGTCGATACTTAGGGTCTGTTGCAATATTTGTTATCTCAATATTATTCAGAGTTAATAAATTAATTATCTTCATCACATTTCCTTTACTGTATTTTCTATTTTTTTAGAAGAGCAACATAAAATTAACAAAACTGATGATGGGTATTGTTTTTTAATAATGAAAACATCTTCCTATTATACTCATGCCATCTGCAATCATAAACATTGCATTTATTCGGATCTATAATGCTATTTTTCTTTATATGTTCCCTGCTTCCCCAAATTTCAGCAAATGGTTTTTCAAATACATTACCTATACAATGCTCCTTCTTTCTGTCCATATAATAACAACAAATATATACATCTCCCAATGGATCAATAAGCGTATGTATCGGAGCCATCCAGCATCTCCCCCTCAGATAACTCTTATTCAAATTCACATGTACTTTTTCATAACCCAGTTCATTAATTTTTACACCGATTCCAGTATAATCTTCAACTTTATCATTTCCTCTCAATCCCTTTACAGACACATGACCAATTCCTTTATTTTCTGCAACTTCCTTTACACGCTCTAATACCAGATTTTCATTATGTTTATTAATCAAAAATTTTGTACCAATAACGATGTCACTATCTACGGATTTCTTAAGAGCTATTAATCGCTCAACTTTTTTCATAACATTATGATAACTATTATCATATAATGATATACGAATATAACTGGCACGAGTAACAATATAATATGACAGTTGCTCTGTTAATAACGATCCATTCGTAATTATTCCCAAATGCATATGAAGTTTGTTCGTAATCCAGGATATCATTTCACAAATGCAAGGATGCAAGAGCGGTTCCCCGCCTCCGCAAAATTCAATAGATTTTACACCTTGGTCTTTTAACTGAATTGTTAATTCTTTAAATTTTTCAAAATCCATGTATACCTTTTCCATGTTAAAATCCGAACATAAACATCCATCACATGAAAAATTACATCCATACACTGGATAAATAATAGCCATTCTTGGTGAATTACATATTTCTCCACAAAATAAACTTACTGCTTCATTATAGTATAAATAACTTCTATCAAACATTTGTCCACCCCTCTTGTTAACATAAATTATTTTAAAATACCCGTGATAAATCAAAATCCAAGAAGTCTGTTCCATAATTCATATTAAATGTCTGATCAAAAAAATTTGTCTTTCTCTCTTCTACCCTGTTTTCACCGATTATCCGGACTTCCGAAATAAAACTTAAATCTGCTGGCTCTATTAAATTCATAACTTCTGAATATGTTTTACATGGATAAAATTGATTTAAATAATATAAAGTAAAATAGCATTGCTTGTTTAAACAATATTTCTGAACACTATCAGCCCAGGCAATTAATTGCTCTTCAGAATAAGTTCGAAAAGTGTTTTGAATATCTACCAATTTATATAAATCCACATCTCTGGCAGTGCTTGTCCATAATGAATTGGATGCCTCTCTATAAAAATGAACACATAAATGTAAAAGATGATTTTGCCAAACCAGTCCCTGAACATTATATCCATTCCCTTTATTTATCTGAATACCATCTGCTAATATCTGATCTGTTATTTCATTTTCATTTGTATCAAATTGAAAATTCACATCCACCTTTATACAATCCATATAAGGCAATTCAATTCTTTTAAAGTATGGAACCAAATCATGATGGTGCATTCTTTGAATTATTTTGTCCTTTTTTGATGCCTCACTCCGTCCGCCATCCAGACTTTGGATAAATCCCATTTTACACATAATTTGATCAAATACTCCCAAATCCTTTTCTCTGACCAAAACATCTATGTCGTTAGACTTTCTAGACGATAAAGGATATATCGTTGTGTTAAAAATCACACCCTTCAGTCCCGCAACCGGAATATCCTCTTCATTACACTTTTCAAATAACTGCTGTACAAAATCCAGGTTTACCCTGTTACATGCTTCATAACAGCATGATAACATATCAAATGTTTGTCTGACCTTATCAACTATGTATCCTCTTTGTTTTTTTGTCATGCCTGAATAAAAATTACCATTCAGCCTATGACGAATTAACTGTCCTGTTATCCAGGCCCAATCAAGTTTCTGTTTTAATAATTTTTCAAACAGCGCCTCTTCTTCTTCCGTTCTGTTTGAAATCGATCCAATTAAAATTAATTCAATTTCTTTTCTCATACAATACCTTTCTTAAACCTTCTGCCTAATCAGTTAATTTTTTAACAACAAAAAAACACCCAATTTACAAAATATAACCAATGGAAATATCTTCTGTAAATTAAGTGTTTCCTTTTATTCTAATCTCGTATACTATAAACGAATTATAACAAAATATTTTAATATAGTCAATATCTAAATTCTTGCCGCAAAAAACCGACTCACACACCAATAAATCTAATGTATAAGCCGGATATTTTAACATTAATTCATTTTATCCAACCTATCCAGCGCACTGAAGATGGCCCGGATAGATGCCCTTGTAATATTGGAACTTACTCCGACGCCAAACGTCGTCTTTCCCGTTTTTTTATCCAGCATCTGAATATATGCTGCCGCTCTGGCATGGGAACCTTCTCCCAAAGTATGTTCGGTATAATCCAGTATTTTCACATCAATGCCTGTTTCCTGTTTGATTGCCCGATGTACTGCATCAATGGGACCGTTTCCTACCGATTCCACATATTTCTTTTCGCCTTTATATTTAAAAGTTAATTTGGCAACAGAATCCGTTTCTCCGCTGTCTACTACCTGGCAGCTTTCAAATTCAAACGGATACTCCCTCGAAGTCTTAGCTACCAGATATTCTTCACTGAACTTCTCCATGATGGTATCCGGTGCCACCTCACCCTGGGCTTCCGCAATCTTTTGAATCACGTCGGCAAATTCCTTATGCATACCTTTCGGAAGTTTATAGCCAAAACAAGTGTCCATAACAAACGCAACTCCGCCCTTGCCGGACTGACTGTTGATTCTTACGATTGGTTCATATTCCCTGCCAACATCCGAAGGATCGATTGGCAGATACGGCACTTCCCAAATGCCGTCGTTTCTTTTCGCCAGAGCTTTCATACCTTTGTTTATGGCATCCTGATGGGAACCTGAAAATGCGGTAAACACTAATTTTCCGGCATACGGATGTCTCATATCCACAGGCATCTTACAACATCTCTCATAGACTTCAATAATACTGTTGATATGCTCCAGTTCCAGTTCCGGATTGATTCCCTGTGAAAACATATTATATGCCAGTGTAAGTATATCCACATTACCGGTTCTCTCACCATTTCCAAACAACGTACCCTCTACCCGGTCAGCTCCGGCCAGCAACGCCAGCTCTGTTGCTGCAATACCGGTTCCTCTGTCATTGTGGGGATGTATGCTTAAAATGATACTGTCTCTGTCTTTAAAATGTTTATTCATCCATTCAATCCGGTCGGCATAAACATTCGGAGTTGTCATTTCCACAGTTGCCGGCAGATTAATAATAAGCTTATTCTCCGGGGTCGGCTGCCATTCTTCCTGAACAGCCGTACAAATATCTAATGCAAAATCCAGCTCTGTACCTGTAAAGCTCTCCGGCGAGTATTCCAGTATAATTTTTCCCGGGAAATCTTTGGCATACTGTTTAACCAGTCTGGTTCCTTCAATGGCAATCTGCTTGATTTCTTCCCGTTCTTTACCAAATACCACTTCTCTCTGAAGCGTGGACGTAGAATTATAGATATGTACAATCGCCTGTTTAATTCCCTGTAAAGACTCAAAAGTTTTCTCAATCAAATGTTCCCGGCACTGTACTAATACCTGTACTGTCACATCATCCGGAATCAGTTTCCGGTCAACCAGCTGTCTTAAGAAATCATATTCAATCTGGGAGGCTGAAGGAAATCCGATTTCTATTTCCTTAAACCCAAGTTTTACCAGCATATTAAAGAACTCAATTTTTTCTTCCACCACCATGGGCTCAATCAGGGCCTGATTTCCATCTCTTAAGTCAACGCTACACCATGCAGGTGCTTTCATAATCTCCCTGTTCGGCCACTCCCGTTCCGGCAGATTGACCACTGGAACTCTTTTATATTTTTTATAATTTAACATTTTTAGCTTCCTTTCTTCTCCGTTCTGATATCCGTTCAACTCATTTATTTCCTATCATTAAAGCAACGGAGTCGATAAATCACACTATACTTTTTTAAAATCTTAATCTTTACTTTCAGACTTCTGTTAGTCCCATCCAAATCAGTCCTTTTCTTTTTATTTATCGTAAGATTATAACACCGAAAATCTATTTTTACAAGTCCCTGTATCCTTTCGGATTCTGTTTCTGCCAACGGTAGGAATCCTCACACATCCTTCTGATATCATATTCTGCAGTAAAGCCCAGTTCTTCCTTTGCTCTCCCCGCATCGGCATAGCATACCGCCACGTCTCCCTGTCTTCTCGGTGCAATTTCATATGGTACTCTGGCGCCGGAAGCCGCTTCAAAATTCCGAATCACTTCCAATACACTGTATCCGTTTCCGGTACCCAGATTATATTCCCGGACACCCACCTGGTCAGCCAGCTTTTCAATAGCTTTCACATGACCTCTTGCAAGATCCACTACATGAATATAATCCCGAATACAGGTACCGTCCGGTGTATCATAATCATCACCGAATACATGAAGTACCGGAAGCTCTCCTATAGAAACCTTTGTAATATACGGCAGAAGATTGTTTGGGATTCCATTAGGATCCTCTCCAATCAGTCCGCTTGCATGGGCGCCGATAGGATTAAAATACCTTAGCAAAATAATATTCCAACTGTTATCCGATACATATAAATCCCGGAAAATCTCCTCCAGCATAAGCTTGGTTCTTCCATAGGGATTCGTAACAGACAGCGGAAAATCCTCCCGGATCGGAACCGTTTTCGGTGTGCCATAAACCGTTGCGGATGAACTAAATACTATATTTTTCACATTATGTTTCCGCATGACATCTAACATTGTCAGGGTTCCGGATATATTGTTTATAAAATATTCCAAAGGCATGGACACGGATTCGCCCACGGCTTTCAGTCCCGCAAAATGAATCACCGCATCTATGGTTTCCTTTTCAAAGATTTCATTGAGTTTGCTGCGGTCAGCCATATCCGCTTCATAAAATATGATATTCTTACCGGTAATTTTCTCAACCCTCCGAATGGATTCCATGGAAGAATTACAGAAATTATCCAAAACTACTACTTCATAATCGTGATTCAAAAGTTCCACACAAGTATGGGAACCAATATATCCGGCTCCTCCGGTCACTAAAATTTTCATTTTACTTTTGCGGCATCTACCGCGTCTCCTTCCATGAATTCTTTGCCCAGTATTGTTTTGTAGAAGTACATCGTAAAACCATTTTTTTCGGAAGATGTCTGTATTGTTTTCCCATGACATAACCTATAAATTTAAAGCCGCTCCGTATGAGCATATCCGGTATTAAATACCACTTGCCCATACCAATCAGGTATTTTGCAGTCTGTTTAACAAGTTTAATACCCTCATCTTCGGATTTTACGGTTCCAAATACCTCTTCAAAATCCTTATGGGATACTCCGATATCAAAGTTTCGGCTAAACTGCTGAATATAAGTATAATTATGGGAATGTATCACGCAGGCTTTTGAAGTATAATATACTTTCTTGCCTGCCTGAATTACTTTTGCCGCAAAAATAGAATCTTCATTAAATATGGTTCTTGGAAATCCTCCCAGCTCTATCTGTCGCTCCCGCCGGTATGCGGCACAGACATCTGAACTGAAATAAGTTTTAATCCCCATACTCTTTATATTTTCTTTTGTTTTAACTATATCTGTATCAGGATAATTAAATTGTCTGGTATATGCTTCTATATATGCGCAACGCTGCATTGGAATCTGCCTGCCATAAGTCACATAAACTTCTTCATCTCCAAATGGACGTATTAATTCTTCTATCATGTATTTATTCTCAGGAACTGCATCCTGAGTCATAAATACAACGATATCCGCATTTGAAAATGTAATGCCGTAATTTCTGGAGGTCCCATGATCAAACTCATCCAGACGAATATGATGAATCTCTACTTTTTCCATTTCTGCAATTCTGGCAGTATCAATACATGACTCATCCGTATTTATTATAATTATCTTATTTATCACATAAGTCTGCTTTTCCAGCCGTTCCAACAGCTTCCAAATTCTTTCATCAGGCTTATATGTCGGGATTATAACATCCACAATATATCTGTTATCCTGCATATAATCTTCCATTCTATACCAAGTATAAACAACTTATAGGCTATTCTATACAATTCTTTTGATTTTTTCAACCACTAAATCAACATATTTTTTACAAATTTCGTCCGTTTCCGCCTCAACCATTACACGAATCAGACTTTCCGTACCGCTGGGCCTCAGCAGCAGTCTGCCTTTTCTGCCAAGTTCTTCCTCCACCTGTCTGGAAACACGTATAATTTCTTCATTTTCCATAATCCTGTCTTTATCCGGAACCTGAACATTTACAAGAAGCTGAGGATAAATTTTCAAATCCCTTCTCAGTGTACCAAGTGTTGACTTATTCTCCAGCATTGCTTCCATCAGTTTTAAAGATGTCAGTATTCCGTCGCCGGTAGTTGCATGTTTGCTAAATATAATATGTCCCGACTGTTCGCCACCCAGACAGTAGCCGTTTGCCATCATATTTTCGCAAACATATTTATCGCCCACTGCGGTTTTTTCATATCGGATTCCTTTTTCGTCCAACGCCATATAAAGCCCGATGTTTGACATAATGGTGGTTACCACCGTGTCATTTTCCAACTGACCGTGTTCTTTCATATAAACACCGGATATATACATAATCGCATCTCCGTCGACAACTGCTCCGTTTTCATCAACTGCAATACAACGATCTGCATCTCCGTCATAAGCAAATCCCACATCCAGCTGATTCTCTTTTACATAATTCTGTAATATTTCTATATGGGTAGAACCACAATTATTATTAATATTGGTTCCGTCCGGCTCATTGTTTATTACATAAGTTTTTGCACCAAGGGCATCGAACACATTTTTCGCAATGGATGAAGCGCTTCCATTGGAGCAGTCCAATGCCACCCGTTTATCCTTAAAGGAACGTGTAGCTATAGATATAAGATATCCAATATACCGGTTTCTGCCCACCGCATAGTCAATGGTCCTTCCGATATTTTCTTTTAACGCAAAAGGAATTTCTCCAATCTCCCCGTCTATATACTGTTCAATCAGCTCTTCCACTGAGGCTTCCAGTTTTTGTCCCCGTGAATTAATGACTTTAATTCCATTGTCATAAAAAGGATTATGGCTGGCCGATATCATGATTCCCAGGTCAAATTCTTCGGTTCTGACCACATAAGATACACTTGGAGTTGTGGTAACATGGAGTAGATAAACATCCGCACCAGAGGCAGTCAGTCCCGCAACCAAAGCATATTCAAACATATAACTGCTTCTTCTGGTATCTTTTCCAATAACCACTTTTGCTTTATGTTCTTTTGAATAATACCATCCCAGATATCTTCCTACTTTAAATGCATGCTCCACCGTAAGAGTCACATTCGCCTCTCCCCGAAATCCATCGGTTCCAAAATATTTTCCCATATTCAATTCCTTTCAAACTTTCTCACTATATTCCATCTCCGGTTAACCGGCAGTCTGATTATTTCAGACCATCTTTAATCAGATTCACTATATTATGTAATGCAATTTCCTCATCCACACCCTCACAGATTATTTCAATTTCTGTATTTTGTTTAATTCCCGCTGCCAGAATTCCTAAAAAACTTTTCAGACTGCCCACAGAATCACCAAATTTAAAACGGACGGCGCAATCATATTTTAACGCTTCTTCACTCAGACGGCTGGCAGGACGAAAATGCAATCCGGACTCCGTGAGCACCGTTACTTTTTCACTTATCAATCTTCACACCTTCTATTCTTCGTTTTTCGAACTTTCACCTTCCGGTTCACTGCTATTGTCTTTCGTCTCATTTAACGGAGCGGAAGTTTCCGTCGTATCGGTTTCCGGCTCCGTATCTGACTCAGGCGGACTGGTGGTTTCCGCCTGAATGCCCGTTACCTGTACATTAGCCCTCACTTCCGAACTAAGTTTTAGTCCCTCTGGTACAGTCATCCTCACGATTACCTCATTGATTCCCTCCCTGGCATTTCTCAAATCCACATAAGCATTTAAATCTCCCATATTAAAGGAATCATGCACTGACTGACGTCCCGTCAACCGGAAACTGATGCTCTGCTCCATAAATTCCGCCCTAAGTTCTTCTGACAGATTATGCATATCTATTTCACTGATCGGAAGATTATAGGTATGACGGACTAACTGTTCAATCTTTGCGGTTACCGTAACAATCGAACCGTTTTCTTCATCCACCAGAGTCGTACCAGCCGGAAGCTGTGCTGCCACATCAATATTTACCACCACATCCTGGGTTGCACCTGAAATGTTAATCAGTTCCTCCGGCAACTCAATACTGTCAATCTGGTCCACTGCAGTTCCCGCAATTTTTACAGTCTGTTTATTACTTGTAATTTCCACCAGTTCATAACCGTCTGCAACGGTTCCGGAACTGCCAAATTTCAGTGGAACTTCCTTTATAGAATATATCTGCACACTTATATTTGTGGTTTTTGCACTGACATTCACATGATCATTCATTGTTATTACCGATCCGGTTTCCGTATAATACATAATCGGAAGCTCTTCACTAAAACTTTCGGTATGACCTGAGGCATCCAGATTTACCTGAACTTTGCTGATAATATCGATAACAGATTCTGGCGCCGTTACTGTTACTGTAGACGGCGACAGTGTTTCTTTTCCGATCATATATCCTGCCATTTCATTTCCAGTTTTATTTATATTTATTTCATATGATTTTGATACAATATTTTCCACCTGAAGTTTCATTGTTCGTGTTTTCTGGTTGATTTCACAGGTCTTTTCATATTTTGAATTGCGAAATGAAACATAAATCGGAACCGCATCTACATTTGACTTCTCACTGAAGGGCGCTTCTGCCAGAAAATCATCCCTTGTCATCTTATCCACCTGAGAGCGGGGTCCCGTAACGGTAATCGCCACCATATCCCCGGAAGCAATTTCATAGACCTGGTTTTGATTTGTAATTACTCCCTCGTCCAGAACAATGACCGGTATTCCCGAAATCGATCTTGTTACTTCCGGATCATCCACATTAACCACAACAATCCAGAATATCGCTGCAAAAAACAGGGAAATCAGCTTTAATGCAATATTATTTGTCAGCGTTTTTTTCATTTGACGATTTCGCCTCCTTACCGTCAGCAGAAGGAATATGTCTTCTTCCCTTCCATATCTTGAATCTCTTGGTATCAAAGGATTTGTTCTGAATCTCAACCAGTCTGGCCCTCAGTTCATCTCCGTCCACGCTTCGAATGAGTTTTCCTCCCAGCGCCAGGGACACTTTTCCTGTTTCTTCGGATACAATTATTGTAAGACTGTCCGTAACCTCGCTGACTCCCACTCCGGCTCTGTGCCGGGTTCCCAGTTCCTTGCCCAGTTCCATATTATCGGATAAAGGCAGATAACAGGTTGCAGAAGTTATCCGGTTCCCCCTGATAATAATGGCTCCGTCGTGAAGCGGTGTGTTATGCTCAAATATATTAATCAATAACTGATTGCTGATTTCCGCATCCAAATCAATTCCCGTTCTCTCATATTCCGCCAGTCTGACTTCCCGCTCAATGACCATTAACGCTCCCGTCTTATGTTTTGCAAGTTCGAAGGTTGCCTTTACCAGTTCATTGACGGTTCTGTCGCTGAAACGCTCGTTGGTATTCTTGGATTCGTCAAAGCTTAAAATGCTGTTCAGAAAATTCTTCCGTCCCAGCTGTTCCAAAGCCCTTCTCAGTTCCGGCTGAAATACCACGATTGCAGCTATTACTCCCACATTAAACGTTTTATCCGCAATCCACAGAATTGTGGTAAGATTAAAAATTGTTGCAAGAAGAACGAATGCAAGTAAGATTATAATGCCTTTAAACAGCATCCACGCTCTTGTATTCTTTATCCAAAGCATGATTTCATACACCAGAAATGCAATTATCAGTATTTCCACTGCATCTGTACCTGAAAATTTAGGTATTGTAAGATATTGCTCAAGAAATGTGATAATATTTTGTATAAATACCTGCATGCCTTTCTCCTTTCTGTTTTATTTATTTTCAGGCGATTGCGAAACTCATGGTCACAGATTCAGAAGCGAATGAATTACATCTTCAGGCAAACAATTTATCTCTGTTTCACTTTCTGTACGTTGATATGTTTTACCTTAACTTCCGGAGCAGTCACCTTAATCTTCGGTACTGCCTTAACATAGTAATAGTATTCATCATCCTCAAACTGAGTATACTCCGTCCGGCTGTAATCGACTGCCAGAATAAATATATTGAGAAGATAAACTATGCCGGTACATAAAACAGCAAGCACCGCTATCATCCAAACCGGGTCACTCTCAATATTCATAATAAAAGTGGCGCAGATAATTGCAACCAGTTCCGTTAATCCACCTGATACAATGGCAATGACATGTGCATGGTCAATGGCCTGCCGTCTGATTACATACACCATAATGAGCACCAGAGAAAAAACCACAATCATAAGCATCATTTCTTTATTTTTAATAATATTGTCTAAAAGATTTTCGATTCTGGCCAATCCTGCGTCCGCAGAAGAATTGGCAATCAGCGCTGCATTTTCTTTGGTATAATTCATTATATAATATAATATTATACCAAATGATACCGAAACCACAGATACTGGCGTTAATATTATACCCGCAATTAGCGGAATCACATATGGTATCTTTAAGAAAAATAAAACTGGTACCAATATCAGCACATAGCTGTCCTTTGGTGTAAATCTGTAATACAAGATAAACATCACCAGCATCAGAATCAGCGTTACCGCTGCCAGCTCCACTGCCAGCGAATACAGATTCATCAGAATTAAAACCGCCAGTATCAGAACTGTTATCCCTGTAGGAATAAAAGAACATACAGCCGCAATAAAAATCGCAGCCGCCGGATGATCCAGTTTACTCATAAAACCTATGTTGGAATTAATAACCAGAAGTGAAGTCAGTACCGCTAAAAATCGGATTGCCGGTATTATGTACAACGAATGCGTACTGTATATTTTTTTTAACTTTTCCTTAAAAACCAAAATTTTCATCATCTGAGCTATCTCCTCCCGGCCGATATTCGTTTTTATGTTTTTCTTCCCGTTTATACATTAAATATAACTCTTTCAAATTGTCAGCATACTCCCGGTTTTCTATTTTCATATTCCGGTACCGGACTGAATATACCACATATGAAATAAACAGAAAAATAATCAGGACAATCACATAAATTAGCAATACCTGTTTTCCCAAAGCAATCAGGTCAATATTGGTAATCTCCTGCATAAAGTAATCCACTTTATAAACCACCCAGAGTACCAGTCCCAGCAGATATGCAAAGGAAACCGTTAAAACAGTATTAATCATATTTATGCTTATGTAATCGTTTCTAAAATACTTATTTGCTGATAACGCCTTTTTTCCCTTCTTTTCCTCATATAATGCAAGCTTTGTCATCAGCCTGATTTTCTCTTCATTCAGCATAATGGCACCTCAATTTTATAGAAATAAAACATGATATTCTATTTTTTTGTACGCAAAGCAACCCATTACAGGCTCGCTTTCTAATTATAGCATACAAGAAACAATTAATCTATTAATTTTTTATTACGAAGAGAGGGTGACAGGCTGGGGGGTATGGCTGAGGTAGGCAGCGAATCCTGTGGAAGCCCGGGGGATTCACTGCTGTTCATCGGCTGCATATACACAGTTCGGCTAACCAAAACCATCATATCTCCATATTAAGAGTTTTTGGGGGCGGAAATGTAAATAATTTGAAAGTTTTATAGAACCGTACCATATCCTGTGACTTTGTCACTGAATTATAAAATCTTCTTCCGTATTATCAGGGTATAAAATTTAAATCAATATCAGGAACAGACCCAGAGAAAAAATTTCTATCAGAAAAGAGGTACTAAATATGAAAACAGTTATAATAGGCGGTGTTGCAGGCGGCGCCTCTGCAGCGGCCAGACTCCGCAGACTTGATGAATCGGCGGAAATCATAATTTTTGAGCGGGGAGAATATGTTTCTTTCGCTAATTGCGGTTTGCCGTATTATATTGGAGGAGTGATTACCGAAAGAAAAAATCTTACTTTGCAGACACCAGAAAGTTTTAAATCAAGATTTAATATTGACGTCCGCATAAAAAACGAAGCAGTTAAGATTAACTCTGAAGCTAAAACGGTGACCGTTAAAAATCTGGATACTGGTCATATCTATGAAGAATACTATGACTATCTCATTCTTTCTCCCGGTGCAGAGCCGGTCAGACCAGATATCCCCGGAATAGACAGCGATATCGTATTTACCCTCCGCAATATTCCGGATACCATAAAAATAAAGGAATATATTGAAAGCAGAAAGCCAAAATCCGCCGTTGTAATCGGCGGCGGATATATCGGTGTAGAAATGGCGGAAAATCTCCGGGAAGCTGGACTTGAAGTTTCCATTATAGAACTTGCCAACCATCTCATCGCTCCTCTTGATTTTGACATGGCGGCAGATGTCCACCGGTATATCAAAGAAAAAGGAATACGGTTGTATCTTAACAACGGTGTAAAGGCCATTGAAGGGAATACGGTTATTTTACAAAAGGGTAAGATAGATGCTGAAATGATTATTATGTCCGTCGGCGTCCGCCCTGAAACATCTCTGGCCCGGAAATGTGGTATTAAAACTGACAGCCGTGGCAGCATCCTTGTGGATAAATATATGAAAACCAGTATCCAAAACATCTATGCTGTGGGAGATGCTGTAAAAACAGAGGATTTTATCACTAAGTCTGCTGCATTTATTCCTCTGGCCGGTCCCGCCAATAAACAGGGACGCATTGCTGCGGACAATATTGCCGGTCTGTGCTCCCAATATACGGGAACCCAGGGTTCTGCAGTGCTTAAACTTTTTGACATGACAGTAGCCACTACCGGCCTCAATGAAAAAAATGCGGCAGCGGCGGATATCGATTATGACAAAACCTATATTTATTCAGGTTCCCATGCCGCTTACTATCCCGGTGCAAACAATCTGTCCATCAAAGCTTTGTGGGATAAAAAGACACTGAAAATAATCGGTGCACAAATCATTGGATTTGACGGCGTGGATAAACGCCTGGATGTTCTGGCTACAGCCATCCGTTTTGAGGCAAAAATAACGGAGCTTACCGGGCTTGAGCTTTGCTACGCTCCGCCCTTTGGCAGTGCAAAGGATCCCGTTAATATGCTGGGTTTTGTGGCTGAAAATATCATTACCGGAAAAATCCGTCAGTTTTTCTGGCATGATATTGAAAAACTGCCCCATGACGGAACCGTCACCCTTCTTGATGTAAGAACACAGACGGAAGTACAGCGGGGCAGGATTGAAGGCTTTATTCATATTCCGGTAGATTCATTGAGAGAACGCATGAAAGAAATCCCGAAAGACAAGCCTGTTTATGTTCACTGTCATAGCGGTCTCCGCAGCTATATTGCCTGCCGGATGCTGGCCGGTTCCGGGTATGAGTGCTTCAATCTTGCCGGAGGCTGGCGACTGTATGAGTCAGTGATAAACGAGAGAAGCGTTCCCGAATATATCTGCACGGAATGTATGTAATCTTTATTTTTTCCTCTTCTCAAATTCTTTCCGGAATGCTTCCAGATTCTGACCTTTAAATGCCCGCTCCAGCAGGGCCGGAAGCATTTCGGGATTACACGCAAAACAGGGAATCTTTAATCCTGCCACCCGTTCTGCCATCTGTGTATCATAGTAGGGTTTTCCTCCGTCTGCAATGGCAAGTAAACACACTACAGTTACTCCTGACTCTTTTAATTCCCGGAGCCTGTGCAGCAAAGCAGCCCGATTGCCCCCTTCCTCTAAATCCGTAATCAGGAAAAACAAAGTTTTGGACGGATTTTCCACAAATTTCTCACAGTATGCCACGGAACGCTCTATATTCGTTCCTCCGCCCAGCTGGAATCCAAACAATAAATCCACTGGGTCCTCACATTTTTCCGTTAAATCTACAACATTTGTATCAAATGCCACAATATGAGTCCGAATGGATGCCATACTTGCCAGAATACAACTCATAATAGAAGAATATATAACGGATTCTCCCATGGAACCACTCTGGTCCACATCCAGAATAACAGTCCACTGTCTGGAAGCCGCCATGGTGGTCCGGTCAAAAAAGTAAAAATGCTCCGGTACAATGGTTCCCAGCTCCGGATTATAATTTTTCAGATTTCTACGAATCGTCAGTGGAAAATCCATGGCTGAGGCAGATGGTATCGGCGAATGATTCCGTCGGTTAATTGCAGCCGTCACGGCACGACGGATATCTGCTTCCAACAACTTGTTGATTTCCTCCACAATTTTCGCAATAAACGCACGTACACTCTCTTTGGAGCGTTTTGGAATCTGATCCTTCAGCATAAGAATGGTGGATGCCAGGCTGATATCCGGCTCTATATTTTCCAGCAGTTCCGGTTCAAAAACCATTTGACGCAGTCCGCACCTCTCCATGGCATCCCCTTGTATCACCGTAACCAAATCTTTTTCAAATAAAGTGCGTACATCTCCCAGCCACCGGGTAATCTGAGGATTGGAAGGCCCGTTTCCGGCTCCTCTTCCGGAACCAAAACCACCATATTCACTTCGATTATAAATCGCCGCCAGCGCCTGATCCATTAAATCCTGTTCTTCAGATAAGGCAAGTTCCTCATTCCCATTCATGGAAGCAAAACTGCCATTGCTTTCTGCACCAAGAATCAGCCGCCAGCGTTTCATTCGTTCTGTATCATTCATAACCATATCATACCTTTCAAATATCTCCAAAATCAAAATCTTCCAATTCTTCCAGCATATCCTGTGCTTCCCTGGTAAGAGGCGTGTTCACTGCTTCACTGACCTGTTGTGGATTTAACTGCCACAATTCTCCTAAATTTTCTGCGATATCACTTTTTTCCCTTGCTGTAAAATCAGCAAACGCCCGGCGCAGAAACAACAGCGCCCGTTTAAATTCCTGGTCATCCAGGGTATTCAGATAACGGTCCAGGCTCTCCCACAGACTCATACGGGTAATCAGTGCATACCGGTTCTTCATGGAAAGTCCTTCAAACCATCCGGCTCCCAAATCAGCAGGAATTCCTTTGGAAAGACGTCGCTCCACTTTCACCTCCAGCTCCGCATTTGTAATTTTTCCCCGCTCCAGAAGAATTGCAGCAGCATAACCGGATATCTTTGTATTTAAATCATCCCTGTCTGCAATTTCTGTCATTACCTGCAGCCATCGTTCCTCCGAAAGAAATTCATGATGCAGTACTGCTTCGTTTAGCAATTGAATCCCCTGTATAATTTCACGGGAAGCATTATCATCACAAACACAGCTTTCCGGCAAAAGCAGACATGCACGCAGAAATAACTGTTCCATTACCGGAAGCAGTGCTTCACCGGAAATCTTACGAATCGTTCCATACTGAATGACAACTGACAGACTGTGCACGGTTTTGGCAATTTCCTCCACGGCTCCGGCTTCGACGGCAATTTTCTGCAAAACACCAGTGGCATAATTAACCGTATCCGGCATTCCGCATAAAAAGGATTCTTCTATAATTTTTGCAATGGCAGCAATACTCTCTCCTTTCTCCACCTCTTCTTTCATTTGAAAGGATGCCGCCTGAAGTACCGTATCTCCCTTTAACTGTGCTTCCACTATCTCAATTTCTGCCTCCGGTGTCCAGCGCAGTACCCAATGCTCTGCCCAGGTTGCCTTTTCCTGCTGCACCTGCTGCCAATTTACAAATGAGATTCCCAGTACCCGCAGTCTGTGAAGAAAAAATGACCGTTCCATATCTAAAAAAGCTGCCTTCTGAGATTTTACCGTCAGCTTTTCCCTGAGATCCAAATGCAGGTCATCTGCCGTCACAGAACAATATCTCTTTAAATTCAACTCCTCCAGCAATCGATAGAAATCATTCTGAATCGATGTACGGCTGACTCCCTGGGGAAGATTGCCGATGGCTGTTCCAATCTCCGTATCGGCAACTGCCTGGGCAATTTCACCAAAATTCCCATGTCCCATACATGTTATTGCCGCATCTCTTAAATCCCGCAGTGCGGGAATCCGATATCCATGCAGTTCCGCAAGGGAAAAAGATAACCTGACCGCCTCAATAACCTCTGCAGAGGAAACCATATTCCCGTTTCTGCGCTGCCAGAACGCGAGTTTTGACAGATAACTTCGGGCTGCATAGTCTGCTTCTCCTCTTACAAAGCCTTTCCATAACAAATTATAATATGCCGGAGCTTTATTTCCTGCTCCATAACCGGCCCGTGTAGATAGACGGTAGTAGGAATAAGGCATCAATGTTTTTTGCACTTCCACAAAAGGAAGCTGTTTTAATTCTTCATCACTTAGTCCGGGTGTATCACTCTTTAATCCTTCTACGTGATATGCCCCTGTTACTATCACGATTTTTTCCGGCTGAATACCGGAAGATATAACTTCCTGAATCTGCCGTTTCATATAGGCTTCACGCACAAGAGTCTCTGCATAATCACTATCTGTTCCTTCTGTGAGTTCCCGAAGATTTTTTCCAAACTCTTTGGCACCTTTCCAATACCCGTATCCTTCGCTGAAATGTTCCATGGTCCGTTCCCAGAAAGTTTCATGTGTATCTTCACCAGCAAGTTCATCCAGTCTGCGGTAGACCGACACACTTCCCTCTTCTCCTACATTTTCCTCTTTTCCTGCGGCACGGGATAATGCCAGAAACACACCGGAAGGCAAATCAATAAAACGATACTCCCTTTGATTTTCATGCGCCCACAAAACAGCCTGATATTCCGGAGAATATTCGGCAAACGGATATAGTATGGTATGAATCGGAGTTTCATTGGTATATGCCATAACCGCAACCGGTGGTTTTGTAAGTTTATTGTTCAGATAAGGAAGCTCCTCAGTAAAATCCCCGGGGCCCTCTATTAAAACAATCTGAGGCATAACTTCATCCAGCAGCTTTCTCAAATGCCAGGCACCTGCCGGGGAAAGATGGCGGATTCCAAATATAACCGGCTGATTTTCATCCATTATTCATTCAGCTCCTTACACTCTTTATAAAGACCGGACCACTTTAATCCTCTTTTTTTCAGAATATTTTCCAGATACTCCTTCCATGCAAGACTGTCTTTTTCATCATCTTTTACTATGGCTCCCTGAAGTCCGGCAGCCAAATCGTAATCCGTAATCTTTCCGTTTCCGAAGCTTCCCGCCAGCGCCATACTGTTGGCCAGCAGGGAAATCGCTTCTGCCGTAGACAGAACTCCCGTGGTAGGCTTTAATTTTTGTTTGCCGTCTAAGGTTGCACCAAGCCGGAGTTCACGAAAAATAGTACACACTTTTTCAACAACTTCATCCTCCGGCAGCTTCGCATTCAAATCCAGATTTTCTGAAAGCTGCGCCACACGTGTTTTCACAATATCCATTTCCGATTCTAAATCCGAAGGCGCCGGAAGCACTACAATGTTAAAACGCCGCTTTAAAGCCGCAGACATTTCATTTACTCCTTTGTCTCTGGTATTTGCCGTTGCAATAACGGAAAATCCCTTCTTTGCCGGAACCTCTATCCCCAGTTCCGGCACTGCGATTCTTTTCTCCGATAAAATGGAAATCAAGGCATCCTGTACCTCGGAAGCACACCGGGATATCTCTTCCAATCTCGCAATGGTTCCTGTTTCCATAGCATTATATATGGGACTTTTCAGCATGGCTTCCGGAGATGGCCCCTTGGAAATCAGCATGGCATAATTCCATGAATAACGAATCTGTTCTTCCGTGGTTCCTGCCGTTCCCTGAATAACTTTTGTGGAATCTCCGTTGATGGCTGCTGTCAAATGCTCCGACAGCCAGGATTTTGCAGTCCCCGGTTCCCCAATCAATAATAATGCCCGGTCTGTTACCAATGTGGCAATTGCTATTTCTACCAGACGCTTATGACCGATATATTTGGGCGTAATCACTGTTTTTCCGGCCTTTCCTCCGGTAATATAAGTCAATACAGACTTCGGAGACATCTTCCAGCCGGTAGGGATGGAATCCGTTTCTGCTGCTATTAATGCATCTATTTCCTTTTGAAACATCTGCTCTGCCGGCAGACGCTGTACTTTTGATTCATTCTCCATGTTAAGATACTCCTTTTTGCTCATTTTCTAATTTTACTGACAGACTATCATACAAATCCTGATATCTTTCATCACTCCAGCCTGTAATATTAATTTTGCCCCCAGCCACAAGACTCTTTATTTCCTCCAGTTCTTTAAGCTTATCCGCCAGCGGCATTGGAGCTTCCTTTATCATATCTTCCATCACCCAATACTGAACTTTTCTTTTCTCCAGACTTTTAACCACAAGTCCCTGTCCCTCCATAAATCCGCATCGGTTCAGCAATGAAAAATACCTTTTATCATTGTCAGAGCCTACCGATGCCAAAAGACGAAGATGGAAATAGTGCTTTAATATTTCACAGCTTTCCCTGTCTGACGGACAAAGAAGATTTGTTAAAACGGAATCCCAGTCCGAATACCGGCTGTATCCTGCCCAGTCTGTATAATATGTGTATCCCGGATATTGACCGTGATGATATGTACAGAATGTTCCTGACTTCTTTAGTTTTGTATTTACAAACAATTCAAACCAACGTATATCCGGTTTTTCATAGAGACTTCTTTTCACATAAATCTGTTTATCTTTAAATCCGTCATAATAACATCCGCAAAATTCATATTCCTGTTGTTCCGTGCTCCAGACCACCCGGGCAAATGTATCCATAATTTCCTGCCGCTGCAGTTTCTGCTGTTCATTTTCCTTGGATAAGATTCCTTCTTTTATAAGTAATACTGCAAATGTATCAAATACCTCTTCTTTAGGCTTTGTCAATAATGCTGCTGTCAATGCCGGCTTTATAAACATATTCCCATATGTCTGATACAATTCCTCTGCCAGTTCAAACAGCCGCTTATCCATACTCCATATCATGGAATCTGTGAGCCGCTCTGCAATATAGTGGGATACCGGCACAACCGTATGTTTATCAGGAATATATGTTTCAAACTGTATTGGTTTGTTTTTTTCCGTTTTTAAACTTTCAAACAGATTGTCAGAAGCAATTTCCCGGTAAAGATTCAGCATTTTCGGAGATGCTTTTCCTGTCATGGATTCAAACAATGTCCGGAGCTTTCCCAGATTTTCATCAGATATCAGAGTATTTCCGCTATCTGCCTGTGCCTGCAGTTCATTTCGTACACAGAGTATGGCATCTGCTGTCAAATCGGAAGCTTCATCATTTGTTGAAAGGGCAAGATATGTTGTGGCAGTGGCAGGATTTTTCTTAATCTGGCCTTCCCAGAATTCCCTGTTTTCCGTGTTCTCCATTCTCGCCAATGCCCACATGGCAGCTTTTTTACAATTTCCTTTTTCCGTTTTTGTCAGTCCCATTAATAATTCCGTATTCTCCTGACTATGACAAAGGGCATAAATAATCGCAGCACGGACTTCTTTTTCCGCCTGATCCAACACGGAAAGAAACCATGCATTTTCTTTTGCTCCTGCAATGGCTTCAATAACATGAATCCGGCGTACCATTTCCTTTTTTCCCTTAGGATTAAAATCTTTTTTCAGCAGTGGCAGTATGGAAGCATCTTCGGCGCTGAGCCATTCCTCAATGCGTTCTGCCAGTTCGGAATAACCGGCATTCAGACCGGCTACCAATGCCGTTTTCAGACGATAGTCGGAAAATATTTCCGGATTTCTGTCATGGGTCTCTACAATCAGACTGTAGTGACCGCTCCCTGAAGTCGTCAACGCCTCCAGTATGGGAGCCAGCAGACTGTACGGTGCATCCGAATATGCCTTTCCTTCTGTCGCCGGAAGTGGCTTTAACTCTCCCTCTACACTGCTGACTGCCTGCGTTGTGAGAACTGCCTCTACGAAAGCAAGAATATCCAGCAATGTGTCCTCTTTATTCGTACAAGTCTCAGAAAGAAGCTCCCTGGAAGATTGGTAAATTTTACTAAATACAGGCGAAGCTTTGGAAAGCGGCTCCATCTGTTCCACCGCCCGGGCCAGACGGAAATCCTCTGAAAGAAGGGATACACCTGCAATGACACTGGATTCCAATCTCTCCTTTAATTCATAAAGCGGGTTAAGATTCATAATGTTTTACCTTCTTTCTTCCTAATATAATAACCGGACAACTCTCTCATCCGTTACAATGCTGTATGGTTGCACACAAATGCGCCGTTCTTCTTCATCATAATAAAATGCTCCCAGCAATACCTGTTCCTTCCTCATAAACGGCTCCAGCATAGCCAGGCGATGAACGGTACTTTCCGTTCCCGGCATATCTTCCAGCAATATAGTATTTCCATCTCTATCCCGCATAACATATGTATCATCAATATTTCCAATCTGTTCAAAGGCAAACAGCAATACAACAAAGTTATCGGAAAGGGTATTTTTTATCTGGTTCTTTGCCATTTTTACAGCATTCGGAAGGCTGCCGCAGGCATGGGTTCTAATCGCTGCAAGATGTTCTTTTGTTACCGGTTGCCAGCAGGCTCCCTCCCAACGGATACGGCGGTTCATTTCTCCCGGATAATATGTCAGCAACGGTATGGAAGCCGCCTCAAATACCGTATCTTCCTGTCTGATATACTTTATCGCTTTTACCGGACGGTAATTCCGTGAAACCGATACCTCCCCGTTTTCTACATCTGCCCACCAGCCAATATCAATAAATTCCTTTCTGGCTTCATCATAGACAACCTGAAAGGAGAGCTGCAGCAAATTGGCATTTTCTTTTTTCATTCCCAATGCCTGCAGTTGTTCCAGTTTCCAGATTCCCCCCAGTTCTTCATACAGGATACTGTCATCATCTCCGATTTCATCTTTCTCCAGTTTTTCCTTCAGATAAATATCTGACTTTTTCACCAGTGCCCTTAATTGAACCAATATATGTATAGCCTCCCGGTAATGACAACTATCTCCATCTTTCTGAAAAGCTTCCATCTCCAAAATCAGACGGTTGACATAAAGCTGTGGTCCCGACAGATAATAATCTCCAAGCTGCTTTGCCAGACTACGGTAAGTCTTAATTGAATTGCCGCCCATGGTGCCAAGGCCTGCCTGCAACAGATTACACATCATCTCTTCCGTCAGCTTTAATCCCTCTAATTGTTTTTTTATCTTCTTGGTACGGGCCGCCTTGTTTACCTTTGGTGTTCCTTCTTTTTTCTCTGCTGAGGCTTTTGCTGCCCGGGCTTCTTTCTTCTTCCTTTTCTGAACAATATCTTCCGGAATCTCACACAGTTCAAACTCCTTTTCCTGACTGATTTCAAAGAGAAGCGCCAGACTGTGTTTACACGGAAACTGCCGGCTGGGACAGGAACAGCGGAATACCGGATGTTCTTCTTCCACAAAATCTGCTGATGTTATGTAATTGGATTTGCCGCTGCCGGCACATTCTCCCATATAGAAGGTGTCATCTTCCGAGCGAAACCGTTTTACAAATCCCCCTTTTGCTGAAATCTTGCGCCCGTTGCTGACCGCCGCAGCATTGGGCGCAAGAACGGTAATATATTGCTCTGATATCTTTCTCATTTTATCGCATCCTTTATATTAATTTGACTGTTGATATTAACTATTATCATACAACAAATACCGATTCTTTTCAATTCTATCAACCATATCAAAGCATTATTTTTTATTGTTAAATAATAAACTCATATTTGAAAACCGTTTCAGGGAATTCCTGCTCTTTTCAATAAAATCCCAGGTTTTCTGATAGGTTCCCGGTACTGTAAAGTCGGAGCATGAAACAAATTCAATAAATTTATCAATATTTCCTTCATACTTTTCCGCAAAATCATCTGACATCCTCTGTTTATCTTCATCCGGAAAATCTTCCAAAGTATTATACAAAACATGCTCCAGATTACAGGAATTAAAATATATCTTATAAGGAATCCCGTTAATTTTTCCGGTTCTCCTAAGTTTCAGCAGGATTTCCGCTTTTCTGTGATTCCTTTTTGCTGTGGATTCAATATGAGGCGTTTCTATATGATCGGTAAAATATTCAATGGTATCCCGATTCCCCGGAAAAATATCCCCGTCCTGAATAAAGACGCCATCCGTATCTGTCAGATGTATGATTTTTAAAAAATCTTCTGTATCATATCTGTATTTTCTCTTTACAAAATCAATTTGCTCTTTTATCTTCTTTAAAATTCCGTCCATGGATACATAATCTTTTAATGTAATATCTCCATGAACCACCGTAAACTTCACCTCGCTACCGGAAAAATATTCGGACATAACTGTTCCCAGCGCCGCTTCTTCACTGGGTCCTTCCACAATAAACGCAATCACCTTTTTTTCATTCATAACGAAGATTCCTGCCTGCCTTTCGAAACGCCCGTGCAATCTTTAAACTGTCTGTTTCTTCATAGATTTCTTCTTCCTGTCCGCCCAGCGTGATTCCTCGGAGATATACATCTCTTAAATTACGGGAACAGCGGATTTTCTTCATATGAATAAATCTGTTTAACGGATTATTTGTAGAAAACATAATATTCTCTTCCTCCAGCATTTCCAATGCCCTTAAATTATGAGATGTAAAGATTAGCTGTCCTTTGGCGCACCGGTTAAAAATATCCAGCAGTTCCCCCAGCATATATTCAAAAATTCCGGAATCCAGTTCATCAATCACCAGACAGACCGAAGGGGTTCCAAAGGCCCGTATCAGCACACACAGAATTGAAATTATTTTTATAATACCGTCGGATTCCATTCGAATCGGAATCGGCGGAATATTGTCCCTGACCGACAGCAATTCAATCTTATATCCCTGTTCACCGGAATCCGTCATCTGAATCCCATAATCTTTTATTTCCAGATGCAGCCCCGGAATAATCGTATATAAAACTGTATTCATCTGCTCAAGAATACTATCCAATAAATACTTCTGCTCCGCATGTATGATAACCGGCTCTCTCATCGGAAACAAAAAAACTCTCTTTTTGTCCTGCTCCATTCCCTTCCATCTGAAAAGGCACAGGTAACAGCATATCCGCCCAAATAACCCCGGAATGTATACTTCGAATCACAATCAGTTCGTTATCGGCAAATCTGTACAATGCCCTTATTATTTCAGAACAGTCTTTAAAATTATTTTCATATTTCAGGCAGAAAATCTCCCGGCTGTTTTCTCCGAAAATATAGGAACATTTACTTTTTTCCGCTATTTTCCTAGCAGCCATAAGGTCCATTTTTCTCTCTTTATCACCTCCCACAGCCTCATAAAACCTCTTTTTGGGTGTAAAAACTGTGGATTCCTGCACTCTTTGGTAATCCATAATAACCGCTTTATTGCTTCTGTTACCATTAAAATGTTTTGCAAAACTCAAGGATTCCTGCAGAATTTCCACTCCCCGGCCAGCCTTATGCAATATAATTCTATAACACGCTTCATAAATAATTTCACCCGAATATATTATAAATTCCGCTTCTATTTCGGCCTGTTCGGAACCGGCATCTATATATTCTGCACATTCTTCATCCAAATTTCCTCCGGTCATAATCTTCCGTAAATAATAAAAAGTATCCGCAACAGCCGTTTTTCCCGAACCATTCTGCCCGTATATCCCCAAAACCTCGGCATTCTTATCCGTCAACTGCTTATGCAGGGCATTCGGCATGACTATCCGCCCGTTTTTTACATTTTTTATATTCTTCAGTTTAAGCGTTGCCAGCCGAACAATACTTTCTTTCATTTTATACTCCTTTATATAAATATCCGATACCGTATTAACAAGATTATTTCATTATTATATCTAATTTTCATATTTTTATTCTCAACAGGAGATTGCATAAGCTCATGATATTCATTATTTAAAATGGTATAATTCCTCTTTCTCCCCATTCCGGTATTCATGTTTTTCATAATAACCGATCAGTTTCTTCTTGTCATCCCGAAGTGCAACCATATAGACATCCTTATTTTCCTTTTTATTGTGAAACGTAAATATCATGTTATGTTCTCTGCTTTCTTCGAACCACAGAACCACCTTTTTTATCCGCTCCCGGGATTCATTATTGTGACAATCCAAAAGATTTTTTCCTACCAGACCACTGCCGCCAAGATTCTCATACCTTGAAATTGCCGCTGGATTCATATAGATAATTTCATGTTCCAGGTTACAGATTACCACCGCACATTTGTCCTGTTCAATCACACTGCGGAAATATTTTGACAGCTCCATTTCATTTTTCATTTCGTTTCCATCCTTTCTATACATCATATTTTTTAATTATAACATAAAAAAATAAATGAAACAGAATAAAGAGATTAATTGAGTAGACAGTTTGACAATTATCTATTATAATTTACATATTAAAGAAAATATTATTATAAACATTTTGTAATTCCATATGTATTACCGATTTACATTGTAAAGAATTACAAATGTTTACAAGAAGGAGGAAACATGAAAAACTTACGAATCGGAAAAAAACTTTTGTTAACATTTATGCTTATCATTCTATTATTTTGCGGAACCGTTATAACCGCCATCTCAGGATTGCGGGAAAACGCCGATAAATATTCGGATTTTTATCATGTCGGATACCGTATTACAAATAATATTATGAATATGCGCCGCGGTCTGCAGATTATCGTAAAAGACCTTACATTCATTACAATCGAGGAAGATTCATCGAAAAGCCAGACTTATTTAGAGGATATGCAAAAAGAGCTGAAATTACTGGAAGACAATGCCACCTGGCTGTTTGAAAATTTTAAGAACGAACCTCAACTGTTAGAATCTTTTGCCGCAAATATTACAAAGGTAATGGAACTGCAGGAAACCGTAATCAATACTGCTCAGACAGATAAACCAAAAGCAAGGGAAATACTGCTGAACGAATACCAGCCTCTGCTGGAGGAAGCAGTGAATACGCTGATACAAATCAGTAATGCAGCGGAGCAAAACGCCGAAAATGATTATGAAAATACCGCTTCCATGCAGAAAAATCTGGTAACATTACAATTAATCATGGCAGGAGGTACACTGGTCATTACACTTTTTATTTCTACATATCTTACAAGAAATATTACCCGGCCATTGTATGAACTGGAACGCTCCGCAAAGAAAATTGTTGAAGGTAATTTTGATATTGATATTACATATCAGTCTAAAGATGAACTGGGAGTTCTGGCAAATTCATTTAAAAATATGACCGTAATTCTGGAATCAGTAATTTCCGATGCTTCCAGACTTTTAAGTGAAATGGCAGACGGTAATTTCGATGTCCGTACAGAAGCGGAAGAACGGTATATAGGAAGTTTCCAGAGTTTATTGTTATCCATCCGAAAACTGAACCGTGACTTAAGCTCTACCTTGGGACAGATTAACCAGAGTGCAGACCAGGTTGCCGCCGGTTCCGGTCAGGTATCCAACGGTGCACAGGCCCTTTCACAGGGAGCAACCCAGCAGGCTTCCGCCGTGGAAGAGCTGGCCTCCACCATTACAGGTATTTCTCATCAGGTAAAAGATACGGCCAAAAATGCTTTAGAAGCAAGAAACCAGTCGGGTATAGCTGGTGACGAAATGGAAGATTGCAACACCCAGATGCAGGATATGATGACAGCTATGGAGGAAATAACACGTACCTCCAATGAAATCGGCAAAATTATTAAAACCATTGAAGATATTTCATTCCAGACGAATATTCTGGCCCTTAATGCTGCCGTGGAAGCTTCCCGGGCAGGCAGCGCCGGAAAAGGATTCGCTGTGGTTGCCGATGAAGTGCGTAACCTGGCCAGCAAGAGTTCAGCAGCTGCCAAAACTACTGCTGAATTAATCGAAAGTTCTATCAAAGCCGTAGCGCTGGGTACGCAGCTTGCCGATTCCACCAACCAGTCTTTACTGAAAGCTGTTGAGGGTGTTCGTATGGCAGCAGACAAAGTTGATTTAATCGCTGAAGCCGCTGAGCGGCAGTCAAACGCCATCGAGCAGGTTACCGTAGGTGTGGACCAGATTTCTACTGTAGTACAGACCAATTCAGCTACTGCAGTGGAAAGCGCTTCTGCCAGTCAGGAACTTTCAAACCAGGCTTCCATGCTTAAAAATCTGGTGGCAAAATTCATTCTTAGGGAAGAATATGCTTCTGGAAACCAGAATATGGGAAACAGGTATAATAATAACCGGTCTTCTGGAAATCGTATAAATTTAGATTAAGATATTTAAATAAAAAAGTCAGCAGGCTCGTTCTGCTGACTTTTTTATATCTTTTATCAAATCTCTGTTCTTTAGAATTCTTTCAGTTTCTTTCGGTACCCAGCCGAATGGTCATATAAGAAGGGTTAACATATGCCGCCATAGCCGTGTATTGTGCATCAGTAGTTGAAGAAGCGTTTTCCACATAAACGATGCAGTCTTCATATCCATATGCCCCTTCTGCCCCTGTATGGACAAAATAGCCTACTTTATTAAATATATTCGTCATAACCGCTGATGTGGCATCTATATATGAATGTAAATAAAATCCGGTACCGGAGTAATGTCCCAGCATAGAGCAATTGTTAAACATATAAGAGGCTTCTGTAACCGTTTCCGGTAAATACAGATTTCCTGTAGAGGCTTTAATACATCCGCTAAACATTCCCGTAGTATTTTTCAGTCTGGAAGATTTTCTGATAACAGGTAATACTCTCAGGCTTTCACAAGTACCGAATGCATATGCTGCCTCTGTCACACTGTCTGGAATAATGATATTATCTGCATCCAGCTTTTTGCAATAATAAAACATAGAATTCATACTGGTCAGATTCTTCGGCATGAATATTGAATCCGCCTGCAGTTCCAGACAAAAATAAAACATACTGTTTGCTGTCCGCAATTGAGAATCCCTTGGAAGCACAGGCATTGTGGACAGTTTGTAACATTCATAAAATGCAAACTCTGCCGAAGTCACACTGGCAGGAATCGTAATCGGGCAATCCAGCACGGAACAATACCGGAATGTATTATTCATATTCGTGAAGTTTCCGCCGAATCCCACCACTGTTGTTAATGACCGGCATTGATAAAATAAATATGGTACAGAATCATCGGTCAACATCCCGGTACCGTTAAAAGTTACCTTTGTAATGTCCTGGTTTCCGATAAACGGACCCCTGTAACCTCCAGAATAAGGAAACTTTGTTTTATACTTTACATCGTTGATATAATAATAGTCTTTAACCGTTACTTCCGTATCCGTTCCAATATAATCATTCAGGCTGATGGTATTTCCGCTTATATCATAATCCCAGTTATCCGCCAGTTCTTCCGAATCATCTGAATATACATACCAGTATCCATCGGTTTTGTTATCCCCGCTGTTTGGCATGTAACAATTCTGCATTTCTGCCAAAATATATGTATCCGCTGTCTGTTTGTCCCAGCTGTTCATACCCGGAGTATTTTTAAATAATATTTTTGTGTAACGCACCGGAATATGAAACCTGTATATGGTTTCGGATACCTTTATTCCTGCTATCACTTCCGCACCGGTATCGGTTCCCCATACATAGGCATATACTTCCGACCATCCGGTTCTGGAATTATTAAAATATTTTGTTACCGTTGCCGGCTTCTCCACATCACCAGAGTGTAGCCTCCAGCTTCCTCCCGTCTGATTCTGGGCACTGTCAGGAATAAATATATATCCCGATGTAGCCGGCATATCCGTATCAGCGGTCTGTTTGTCCCAGTTATTGATTCCTGATGTATTTTTAAATAATATTTTTGTATACTGCCCAGGAATATGAAATTCATATGTATCTGCCGACTTCGTTCCTGAAATCAGAGCTGCACTGATATCCTCCCCCCATACATAGGCATATACTTCCGACCATCCGCAAACGGAATTATCAAAGTATATGGTAGTAACCCCTGTTGATGCTATTGCCTCAGTTTCAAATCCAATGCCTGCAAACATTCCGATTGCCAGCATAAATGATAAAAAAACGGCAAAAATCCTTCTGTTTTTCCTCATAGTTTGTTCCTCCTTATTTGTTATTTTTGTGTTATTATATTATTTTTTTACAATATCTGTCAACTGCATATACTTTCTTTTTTCATCAAATTACTCCGCCAATCCATACTTCACTTTAATTCGGTCCACCTGAAAGTTCCGTCACATTCTTGTAAAACCAGTTCTGTATCCCGAAAAAGTACGCCGGTTCCGCTACATGGCGCCGTATGGCAGGCGCATCATTTCCCAGACTTTCCAAACCGAAGGCCAGTTCATGCCATACTTTATCAATAACAATCTGATATAAAACCAACCCCTAATGTGCAATTGAAAAATCAGAAAAAAAGCGGTAAAATATAGAACAAAAAATATGGGAGGTTATAATGTGTTTTATATTGGAATTTGTGATGATGAAAAAGGAACCTGTGGGGAATTGGAAAATATGCTTTATGCTTTTAGCAAAAAACAAAGTATAAATATTGAAGTAAGTATTTGGTATACCGGAGAAAGCCTTTGTACTTTTTTGAAAAAAGAAACTACATTGGATATACTTTTTCTGGATATCGAATTAATAAGTACAGACGGAATTAAAATCGGTAGTTTTATAAGAGAAGAATTGGAGAACCTAGAAACTTTGATTATTTATATTTCTTCAAAGAGTAATTATGCAATGAGTCTGTTTCGTATTCAGCCCTTTGATTTCCTAATCAAACCCTTAAATCAAAAAATGATAGATGATGTAATGAACCGGTGTGTAAGAATTTATGAAAAGAAAAATCAGTTTTTTGAATACTATTCAAAAGCACAGGGCGGCTATTCCAAAGTTTGTTTTAAGGATATTCTATATTTTTACAGCCAGAACAAAAAAATAAATATTGTTTTTAGTAATGAAGAAATGCAGTTTAACGGGAAGTTAAAAGAAATTGCGAATATTGTGCCACACAATTTCTGTATGATACATCAGTCTTATTTGGTTAACCTGGATTTTGTGGCTAAGTGTTCCTATGAATGGATGAAAATGCAAAATGGAGCATTATTGAGTATAAGCCTGCCTTACAGAAAAACAGTAAAAAATCAGATGATACAACGTGAATGGGAGAAACTAAAATAATATGTCGGATGTTATAACTGCGTTAATCACAAATTTGTTTAGAACTTTAATCATAAAAAAATTTATATCTATTTTTTTTACCAAAGAAAAAGAAAATAATGGAAAAGAAAATTTCATTTATTTTCTTTTTTATTTTATAACAACAGTGGTTTATTTGTCTTTTCATTTTCCGCCGGCCAATATAGCAATTAATCTGCTGATGATTTATCTGATTGCACAAATAATATACGAAGGAGAACAAATTAAAAAAATATTAGTTTCCATTCTGATATATGGAATCAATATGGCATGTGACATTATTTCAATTTACTCTTTTTCTAATTACATAGTGGGAGGCGATTATAATAAAATAGCGGCATATATAACTGTTCTGATAATTAATATTTGTGAATTCATTATAGAAAAGTTCATACTCAAAAAAAGAGGGGTAGATTTTACACCGCCTCATTGGAATATTTTAATTTTAATACCTGTAATAAGCATAGTTATGCTGTTTTGCTTATTGATGAACAATCTCAATAATCAAATAATCCTGATACAAGTCAGTGCGGGAATTTTATTCATTAATATGCTGATATTTTATTTATATAATGCGTTGTTGGATACATATATAAAATTAGAAAAAAATTCTTTATATGAGAGAAAAATTGCCTGTTATGCTAATCAAGTGGATGTATTAATGCAATCGGAAAAGAAAATAAGTTCCTTACATCATGATATGAAACATCACCTGAATGAATTACTAATTATGGCAACCGGCAGGCAAAGTAAACAGGAAATTGCTGAATACATACAAAATATGCAGATGTTTATGGAAAATAACAAGGAATTTTCCTGCAGTGGAAACATGGAGATTGACAGCATATTAAATTATATGTTATATAAAGCACAGGAATCTTTGAAGGAAATAGAATATAAAATCAGTATACCAAAAGATATCAACATTCTTTCTTTTGATTTGAATGTTATTTTTGGAAATTTATTGGAAAACGCAATACTGGCAGCCGTTTGTTCCAGTCGTAAGTGGCTATCGGTTTTTGTTCATTATGATAAAGGAATGTTATTTATAAATATTCAAAACAGTTACGAAGGAACACTGAAAAAAAGAGACGAAATCTATTTAACTACAAAGAAGAACAAAGCCAAACATGGCATAGGATTGCAGAATGTGAAAAGGGTTGTTAAAAAGTATAACGGAAATATAGAAATATCTGATAAAAATAATATTTTTGATATAAAAATTATGTTATATACGGGTTCGCAGGAAAGCGCCCTTCTCACATAATTATGTTTAGGTGATTGCGAAACTCATAGTCACCGATCGGAAGTTTCGCTTTCACCTAATAATTATGTTCTATTTTCAGCCTTCCCTGCAGTCTTATTAATATAATTTAATTAATTTCTGATGAGGGTATAAAGATATCTGCAGTTTCGGCGTGTCATCCAGTACATGTTTCCGGCTGGTTTGAGAAGACATAACACTGAACGGTAATATCAGTTCCATATCAGTTCCCTGCCTAAGGGAAAATGATGTCCCCGGCATATCAGGATTGGCAATCCGGTAGCAGGTATCTTCCAGACTTAGTACATAATCCGTTCCTTTCAAGTAATAAACCTGTAAATCAATTCCTTTCTCATTAATAAAAGGATTGTTCTGATTACCAAAGGAAACCCTGACCATATATATATAATCCGTAAAACTTCCAATGTTTTCAGCCTCTTCGACTGCATTATAACTTTGTAAAAAGTTTTCCACAGAAACTAACTCTGCATCCAAAACAGTAACATTATAACCGTCCATCCCCTCATCTGAATTGATAAAAAAATCTTTTTCAATTGGAACTTCTTCTCCTTTTTGAAACACCAGAGCAACCGGAAGGTCAATCTCACGATTCACCAAATAAAATCTTATGCCCCAGGCAAATGTCAAAACAACTATCAGTGAAAAATATAATATTTTTTTCATTATCTCTCCTTTCACCATCCATCAGTTAAAATCAGGCGCCATCAAATGTTTGGCAATCCTACCGGATTCCAGCAATAAAATTTCATCCGACATCTTTTGCAATACAGAAAGGTCATGACAGGAAATAATGACTAATGCTCCCCGTTCTCTTTGTGAAAGAAGGATTGTTTTCACCAAATCTATTCCATCGGTATCCAGAGAGTTGGTGGGTTCATCCAAAATAATAAGTTCCGGTTCCTCAACAATAGCAGCCGCAATGCCCAGACGCTGTTTCATACCTAAAGAATATTTACGGTATTTTTTCCTATCATCAGTATTCAATCCGACAGCGGAAAGGGTATCACGAATTTTAGTATCATCAATTTTATTTTGGATAGAAGCAAGCATTTTCAAATTTTGAAAACCTGAATAGGCGCCTAAAAATGCAGGTTTTTCCAAAAACAGACCAATACTTTCCGGAAACGTGATATCCCTGCCCAAAACCTTTCCATTGATTTTTATACTTCCCCGGGTCGGACGAATCAATCCGGAAACCAACCGCATCAGCATAGTTTTCCCTGAACCATTTACCCCCTGAAAACCATATATCTTACCGGATTGCATGGAAGCTGATACATTCTGAATGACTGTCTGTCTATGTATAATTTTTGTAACATTTTTTATTTCTATATTTATCATGAAAAACTCCCTCCTAATCTTCGTTACAAATGTCATATCTTCGGAACCGAATCATACCTGTGCCAACAGACAAAATCATTAACACGAACGCAACAACCAGACCGGCAGTGACAGAGACACCATCTTCAATAACCATATCATACCGCATAGACATTGCATAATTTCCAATCAAATAGGGTGATGTAAAATATGCGGAAGATATCATTAAAAATGCTGCAATTAAAAAGCTGAATATCGGTTTAATAAACAAAGATAACGTCATTTGCAGCAAATTGATACTCAGTGAAATCAGAACCGGAAGAAGAATTATAACAAATGGCCATGACATATCATCAGATAAAAGGGAATCTCCGGCTATCTGAAACACTTCATATTGCAGGTCTTTGTTTATTTTACCGGTGATACCGCTTCCAACAGCAATACCAAATAAGGCTGCAATGCCAAAAATAACGCTATGGTATATCAGAACACTAAATATATTCCATATGCACTTGGACAGCCACCATATTGTCCGACCCCTTGTTCTGATTAAAATCTGCCGGCCAAATCCCTGCATATCTTTATACGGGTAACTTAACGTAATAAAAGATATCATTAAAAAAACAACCATCCACCTTATAGGAAAAATAAAATAATTACCCGATTCGGGAACATATTTATCCATACCACCATAAATGTACATCATGTAGTCTGCAAATCCTCCCTTTATCTGAGTTTCACAGCTATTTGATTCGTAAGCAATCCATTCATTCTGTGCTACAATCCGATTATTTAAATCACAGCAGGCAATAAAGGCAACAATTACCGGAACAACAAACAATATGGGATTACGAAGGATTCCCCTTCGTATATCAAACCATACCATTTTAATATACTTCATTGGCTACCTCCCTTACAACCGTTGAGATTAAAATAAACAGCAGAAGGAAAACTGCACCCGTAAAAACAACAAAACCATTGGTGTCATAGCCGGCCGGCACTGCCCGCAGGAAATTCATCGGGGATAATTCAGTATAGACTACATCACTGGACGTATAAACAAATGAATAACAAAAATAATGAAACCCTAATAAAGCAATAAACGGCAGTAATACAACCATAACATGATTTTTTACAAACGCAGCAAAAGCAGCACACAGACAGGCAATCAGTCCGCAATATATAAAATCAACCATTAAATAAAGAAAAACATATAGAAACGGTCTGGTATAAAAAAACTCTGACAGAAATGAAGATGAAATTATTCCATAACTGGTAATAAAATATGGGTCCGGAGTGATGGCCGGAACAAACATGGCCGTAAGCAGAAAATTAAAAAGTAAAGGGATAACCATTGCCAAACCGCCGGACAAAAACAATGCAATATATTTTGAGAAATAATAACGCCATTTTCCGGTTCTTACCACAACATTCTGAATATATCCGCTGCGCCGTTCCATGCAGTAGGACCAGCCATAAGGAAGGCTTACCAAAATTGGAAAAAGAAAAAAATAGTTAGTAGAGCCGGGCGTAATTGCCTCGCTTCCAATCCAGTAATTAAATAATGTCTGTGATGGCATCATTGGATTTCGGGTATAAGTAATTTTTTCCGAAAGATATTTTAAAGAAGTGATATACCGATTATAACTCTGCACACAGGGCACCAGACTGAACATTGTAATGATACAGCCTGTTAACACCACAAATAAAAACAATCTTGTCCCCACTGCCTTTTTACATTCTATCTTTATATTATTCCAAAGCATAGATTTAATCTCCCTATTCCGCACCGATGATTTATCATCTATTTATATCGAAAGGGTATAATCTGGTGAATTATACCCTCTCAATTATTTCAGTTTAGTTTGCTGACGGATAAGAGCCGGCAGTATCCGGACTCCAAACACCTTTGCACTTACCGGAAACACCGTTTACACCAGTGGAAATATTCAGCCATGCTTTCCGGTAACCATCCTCATAGATGGTAGTATGAATTACATATTTGCCCGGTTTAACCTTTGCATAAGTACCTATTGTTGTACCAGTATTGTATGTTACTGAAATGCTGGAAGGTTTACTTCCTCCGTTTGCATAAACCCATAAAGTCATTCCACTTTGGTTATTCATATAAACAGGCGTGGTATTGGTTTTAGCACGGACCCCTGTCGTGACATTTTTAGTATAGCTGACAGATTCTGTTGGAAGGTCTGTGTCTTTCGTATTTGGTGTAGCAAACGCTGTCACAGAAGTTGATGCCATAATAAGGCTGGAAGCTAATGCTAATGCAACTTTTTGAATTTTTTTCATAATAATTCATCTCCTTAAATAATTTTTTGGTCCTTTGACCATTTTTCTGGTAATACTGTTTATGTACTGATACCAAACAGTTTTTGGCTTTCATTGTTTATTTTACGCATTTATGCTAAACAAAAAAACCGGTTTTGTAACGCTCTGTCCCCCTCCCTTATTTTGTTATTTATAGCTTCATGCACCTGGCATGTTACTACTGATATTCATCTGACAATTGAATTGTACTGTCAGCCTGGTGAACAATCCTGCCGGCAACTACTGCAATACAAGTAATCCATATAGAAATTGAAATACCAAAAAAGATATTACTTTGTCTCATTTCATACATCATTACTAAGATAAGATTGTCTATGAGCAGGACTTTTCTTACACATATTCTATATTTCTCTGATTCGGCATAATCTAATCTCTTATTGGGATTATCCACAGGGGCCAGATACCAGATAAAAATACTGTATAATATATTTGCAACAAATACGATTCCCATATCCCTTTGCTCAAAGCTTCGAAAAATCAGAAAACTGATACATAATACTAAAAAAGAAATCAGGAAGCAGATTTTTTGTGTTTTGGCATGGTATCCTCCTGCATATCGCCTGATTGCCAGGAACCCCAGCAAAAAACAGACGCTTTGTACAAAAATCTCCAGAATCCAGCCCAACAATAAAGTCGTCACAATGCTGATAAGAATTATTTTCAAACGATATAATCCATAGTCAATAATTTCTCTTTTTTCTAAATCTGTCATATTATGTTCCATTAAAATTTTCTCAGTTTTTTCACAGACTTTGGCAATTTAGGCTGGTATGAAATACATGGACATGCTGAATTTGCATCTTCTGCTGCAATTTTAAACGCAATCTTTTCAATTACTGTTGTAAAACTTTTTTTTGTATTTTTTTTCATGATAATATCCTCTCTTTCATGTTTTTTTGACTTGTAACTACATAATACTACAATTTTGTTACGATTTTTATCTAAGGGCGAAATTCGCATACTCTGAGGCGAAATCTATATGAATGTTGTTTAAGGTATAAAAAAACACATCTTCTAAAATTGCTTTTAGAAGATATGTAAAATAGTAAAATAATTTAAAAAGACATATCTGCCTTTAAATCATATTATTTTTTTCCTGATGGTGTCCAAATTGTATTATATCCATTTGTTACCGCCCAATTATATATATGACGCATTTTCTGACTTTTATAATTTGTGAACATATTGGTATATTTCAATAAGATATCACTACTGTTTCTCTCTATTATCCGTTCCAGGTATATTATAGCAGGCAGTTTATCATTCTTTGATTCATTACATCCCGGACAAGCTAAAACAAAATTCCATAACTGATCATCTTTAATAAATGACCATGGAATAAAATGATCCACATGAATAGCATCTTTTCTAAGCGGCTTTCCACAATAAAAACATTCCTTACTCTCAAACTCGTCAAATAAAATATGTCTGTATACAGATAAATTATTTCTCTGAGTACATATCTCGATTTTCGTAAGTAAATGGTCAAGCACCGAATCATCATTTACTTTTTCCATATATCTTGCCCACTCATAGTAATTCATTTTTTCAATAACAAGCTTATGCTTACACAAAAATTCATACATATACGGACTAAATTGAATCCATTCTTCTCTTTTTGAAAATGAATAAATCAACCCTTGTAAATCTCCATAAAGTGCACCCACCACATTTACTTTACATTTACGTTTTACATTCACACATATGTACAATTTCATCTCATCGGTAAGGCTTTCAAATGGTACTTCTGCCGATATACCATATTTTTCAACTGCAGAATGTAAAACACTTTCAAGAACAGTGGCACTCTTGCCTTTAATAACAGGTTGTTGTCTGATTCCGTATTTTAATACAAGATTCCAGTAACTTTCTGCAAACTTTGAAAATACCTGGTCAAATGTAAGAACAAGATTCTCATTAACATTATATAAATTATCAATCAATGCTTTCAAAAAGCCAAACTTGTAGCTTGTAGAATTCTTTGACTGCGTAGAAAATAAATAACTAAAAGCAGACCATAATTCATCTTCGGATACAGTTCTGTCATCATATAGCCCCGCTTTTAAATTATGTCCTGCTACCATCTCTTACCCCTTCTTTCCTGTATAATATTAAGCCATTTTTCATGGCTGCTATTTAGTTATGTGGTTATACCTGGGGCAGACATCAACAATAATCCCCAAACGGAACAACTTATCCTCAAAACCATCGTGCAACACAATACAAAAAAAACTACTTAGTGTATTATTTCCTTCTGTCAAGGGAATATTACTACTTATCGTGAAAAGTATTTATTCAACTTTCAATTCAAACTCTTTCCCCAACCCTAAAGAATTTTCTCCAATGCCGTTACAATAGCCTCCAAATTTTCCGGTGTGCGCTGTGGTACTGTATGCAAATCACACAATAGTTTCTGTATTCTTTCTTCAAAACATTCCGGCAAAAGGCAGCACTGCTCCCGACATAACTGCATCATGCGCTTTTCCCCCGGATGTGTAATATTGTTCAGGGCAAACAAAATATCAAAATAAGATTCTAAAAATGCCGCTGTGCGATGGCTGATGCTGACAATATCCCCACGCTTTACGGCTTTCCCAATCTGTCCGTCATAAGCTGGTAGTGCTGCGTGGAGAAGATTCCAGTTCCGGCGGATAATGTTTTCCCGAAGCTGTGGCGGATAAGGCACAGAAAATTGCGCCTTTACCCTTCCCATACGGCCGTCACGGTCATAAATTATTTTGCAATTAAGCAAGTTATGCCACATACAGGTAGTGTATCCGTTGTGTGCCTGAAACCCTTCCACCACTGCGGCAATCCCTGCAGAAAAATCGTCCAGATTCCGGTAAAGAATGTCAATGTCTATACCATTCATTAACTGGCAATTATCTTCTTCCTCCCAATACTTGTTTCCTATCTCCATAACAGAACAATACCGTGACAGTATCTCTCGCCGGATAGTTTCCGGCACTGGCTCTGTACAATAAAGATATACATCATAATCTGAAGCTTCGTCAAAATGTTTCCCAGCACGGGATCCGCCCAATGCCAGAGCTTCTATCTGATCCAGTGCACAAAGTTCCCTAAATAAGTTTTCTACCATAATCTTATCTCATCCTCCTTGTCTTTAAATCCCTGGATGCCTGTCAAGGTAAATATTCCGGCACCCAACATACTTCACATTCCGGGAATCTGCTGGATATTATCCAGATAGGCTAAACAAGTCTATGCTGGCTATCAAAAGCGGGAAAGCCAATTTAGTGCTTTCCCGCCTTGATTCCCCACTACAATTTTTCGTTTTTGAAAGCTTTTTGTAATTCAGCCACAGCCACTCACAGATAAACGCCAAAAACTAAATATCTGTTTCTACAAAATGAACAACAGAATTATCCCAATATTTTTTGAAAACACCACTGTTCTTTTCAGCAAAATTTAGCTGGTACATTCTAAAAGTAACCAAAAAATCTTTGGGTTGCCATTGTTCCTCATATGAATATTGATATTGCATACCCACTTGTTTCATAACACTGCCGCTCCGGAGATTGTTAATGTCGTGTGTCGCTGTGATATATGGCAGCCCATCCTTTTTTACCTGTGCTACAACAGCTTTCCCGGCTTCTGTGACAATCCCCTGGTGCCAGAACTCTTTCCGAAGTCCATAGCCAAAATCATGGCTTTCATCCATGTCAACTTTTATATAGCCAATCGGATAGTTATCCTCTTTTAAACAAATGGCATAAGCATAGGCTTGCGGCTTTTCATACTCTGTGGCATACTTTACTTCAAAAAAAGTTTTTGCTTCCTCTATACTTTTCAGAGGAAACCATGGTAAAAAGGTGTTGACTTCTTCATCAATCAATATCAAGTACAATGCATCTATATCATTTTTCGTAAATTTTCTTAGAATTAGCCTTTTGGTTTCCAGTCGCGGTGTATTCATACATCTCTCCAGCTTTCATCATGATTGCTTGTTTTTATTCATTATATCACAAATCCGAAAGCATGAAAATAGGAAGATTTTTAACCGGATTTCCTATCTCTTAGATATTCGGCACAGGCGGTCGGATAGTTTATCGATGGAAAAGCCTTCCAGTTTTGAACTGTTGTAATAACTCAGTGACTGGAAAACGCAGCCCTCTTCCGAATGTGTAATAATAACTTCTTTGATACTATACTACAAGAAATTTTTTTAATTTTTCAAGGTCTTTCTCTAGCAAATCAGATTCTTCACTCAAATTTTACCCAATGAAAATATTCATCAGATTCCAATCAGCAGCCTTTAGTAAAAACTGATTTATTTAAATTTAATCCAATAATCATAATATTCTTTTCCGCCATAGGATCCTGTCAAATGTTCCTCTGTAAGCATGAATTCTGATTTTTGTAATGCTTCAATCCTATCCACAGCATAAATGGGTGCTTTCATTGCGATCATTGTACAGTCAAAAAGCTCGTATGCCGGTTCAACTATTATGGATAAAATGTCAGCAATAATTTCCGTATTTTCGTAATCCGGATGCAAATCAATCCTTAATAATCCACAGTTATTAAAATAGTCATTTGCCTTACGATTAAACAATTCAATTGTACCAATGGCTGAATTTCTTCCCTTATCTATTATTGTGAAACGAACAAATCCGCCCTCTGAATATTCAATCCGCCAATACTTTATTGTGTTTATCATATCCTTTTCATTTGTAATATAAAAGTTACTTCCGTGACAGTTATCACTGTTAAAAAAAGGCAATGCAGCTTTATCGCTATATATTTTCAGCAAATCTTCTGCGTCTTTTTCCTCTATTAACCTGAGTAAGAAGTTTTCGTTTTCAAGAATTGGGCAACTTTTATAAATATCTAACATATTTTTCTCCTCTAAATATTGATTTTATGTGTTTACCTGCTCATTTCTGTCTTGTTTTATTTAGAGCGTGTTTGAAAAATGGTTTCATCGCTCCATACATGAACTTCAACATATCGTTCTGGTCCATGCTTCCCATCCGCATTCCAGTCCTGCGGAAGTCCGTATTTATCAATAATTCCTAATATTTCCTCATATGTGTATAGTTTCTTCCGATACTCCTTCCCATCATTTACTTTATCACTAAATGTGGGATGAGAATCTCCATATGTAAAAGAAAGCATACTAACATCAAATTCTTCGATTGGTATCTTTATGTAATCCGAATTTTCATACCAGCTTTCGAGCCATTTACACTGTTCCACAACCATGTAATGTGGTGATTGTCTAACTGGCTTACCACCCTTTTTTATAAACTCTTCTTTTAAAATATTCTCAAATTTTCTTCTATCATCTACATATGAGTCCTGCCTCTTTGCACACATACTATCAGGTTTTTCTATCCGTATTCTTTTTAGCAATTCTCCAGCCTCGTCATCTGATAAATCTGACATATTACAAAAAGGACCCGTAGTCTTGTCAAAATAATGGTATAAATTCATTTTCCATTTCACCTCCTAACATTTCATTCTATATAGTATTTATCTGCTATAAAATTCTGATTTAGTTTATGACTACAACTGAGATTTTACATCCTTACTTCAAAAACATTCCAGCAAAAGGCAGCACTGCTCCCGACATAACTACATCATGCGCTTTTCCCCTGGATGCGTAATATTACAACTTACACCTAACGATTTATATGCACAGACATATCAGACCTACCTAAGTAAGTTTCCAAAACTTTTTAATAATTGCGCTTATGGTCTGCTTTGTTGCAGATAACCTATTTGCAGTATTCATCAACATATGTGTTTACTTTTTCTCGTTCTACTGTTATTTTCCCCAAATTATTAGGCTGTCTAATATTTTACTATATTGTATTGTACGCAAACCCTCTTGTCAATCGGATAAAAAGTCACAATTAAGATAGAAAATTATAGTATTGCTATCATTTATTTCAATCTTCCGTATTGTTCATCATCTACCGGTTCCAGCCACTGATTGCTGCCATTTTCGCCGGGAACTTCAACAGCAAGGTGTGAAAACCAACTGTCGGGAGCTGCGCCATGCCAATGCTTGATACCAACTGGAATATTGACTACATCCCCCGGATGAAGTTCCTGTGCTTCCTTGCCCCATTCCTGATAATAGCCTCTGCCTGCAACGCAGACAAGAATCTGACCACCGCCTTTATCGGCTTTGTGAATGTGCCAGTTATTTCGGCAACCCGGCTCAAAGGTGACATTGAAAATGCCGACCTGTTCGGTAGACAACGGTGCAAGATAGCTTTTTCCGATAAAATACCGTAAAAAGCCGTCATTGGGTTCACCGATGGGAAATACCATTTCAGCAGCATGCTTTACTTTGGCATTTTCAGTTTGAGCGTCCTCACTCCACACCTCTTTTGCAAGCCGGAACACCGCCCATGCTTTCGGCCATCCGGCGTAGAAAGCGGCATGGGTAACGATTTCAGCAATTTCCTCTTTGGTGATTCCGTTTTTCTTTGCTTCCTGCAAATGAAATGTCAATGAAGAATCCGTGAGTCCCTGTGCCATAAGAGATACCACCGTCACCAGACTGCGGTCACGCAGCGACAGCTTTTCCTCTCTCGACCACACCTCACCAAAAAGCACATCATCGTTCAGTTCTGCAAATTTCGGGGCAAACTCCCCAAGCTGTTTTCTTCCTGCTGTTTGTTTAATTGTCATTATTGTATCCTCCAATTTATTTGATTTTCTGATTTCCGATTGACCATACATGATTCTTTTTTTCCGTATCCGCAGTATTTTGCGCCATCACGCCTACCAGCGGATGTGGTACATAACATTCTTCAAGATAAATGATTTCATCCTCTGTCAACATAAGTTCAGTAGCCCTTACCATACCGTCCACATGGCTGCGCCTGGTTGCGCCGGTCACCAGAGAGGTGACCTTGGTCAGCAACCAGGCAAGAAAAATTTCTGTCATTGTGACCCCTCTGCTGTCTGCAAGATTTGCCACATGTTCTAAAATGCACTCGTCCTGCTGTGCATAACCGCTGTACTTTTGCTTTGCATAGCTGTCCTGACGAAGCCGTTTGGAGGACTCGCCGGGGCGTTTGGAAAGTCTGCCTCCAGCAAGTGCATTGTAGGGAGTCATGGCGATATTGTCTGAATGGCATAATCCTGCCATTTCCCGTTTCTCTTCACTGAAAATCAGGTTATAGTGTCCCTGAAGAATCGAGAATACACTTTGCGATTTGCTTCAATTTCATATGTGCTTCCTCCAATCCTCTATTTCAGTGTAATATTTAGTCCCAAACCACCAATCCAATCGACCACATCTGACTTCGTAGCACCGCTTCTTATTCTTGTTCCTGTAATCCAGTTAACGCCGTTTACCAGCGACTGAATACTGCGGTCATTATGGCTACTGCTACCGGAAGTGGAAAAGGTAACAATGGTTTTATCTGAAAAATCATAGCTTTCCAGGAATGTAGATACGATTCTCGGTGCTTCGCCCCACCAGATGGGATAACCAATGAATACAATTTCATAATCCTCCATATTATCCACACTTCCGCTGATTGCGGGACGTGAATCCGGATTATCCATTTCACGATTCGCACGACAATCAGTGTTATAGTTCAAATCAGCGTCTGTGTACGGTTCTGCCGGAATGATTTCATAAAGGTCGGCTTCCATTGCATTTGCAGCGTGCTGTGCAATTGCTTCAGTCGTTCCTGTAGCCGAAAAGTAAGCTACAAGAATTCTTCTGCCTTTGCCTGCAGGTGTGGAAGTCTCATCCACACTTGTTTCCGGAGTCTGCACAGAATCAGCGTTATCTTCCAATTGCTCAGAGGGTTCCGGCTGCCTGCTTATCTGATCTGGTGTTTCGGTCGGATTATTGTTAGTTTCTGTATTCCCGCTGGCACAGGCCGCAAGGAAGAAAATCATAGTAAATACCAAGAGAAATGAAAAAATCTTTTTCATTTTTATTCCCCATGCCTATCACAGGTCTGCCTGTGATACTGCCCAATAAACAGGTTAAAAGAAGGGCATTTAGCAATTTTCCTTTCTTTTGATAATTTCTTTCAACCTTATTGCCTCGCTTTCATAAAATTAAAGTTTTAGTCCATCAACCCATGCCTGTACTGCTGCATGGCTTTCATAGCTGCTCATCCTTTTACCCGGTTTCCACATAGTTTTGGCAGAGCAGCATTTTTGCAGAACACTTTCTGTCTTTCCCATTCCGCTGCCTCCGGATGTGGCAAAAGGAACCACAGTTTTTCCGGAAAAATCATAGCTTTCAAGGAATGTACTTATGATGGTTGGCGCTACATACCACCAAATCGGAAATCCCACGAATACCGTATCATACTGTGCCATGCATTCGACCTTGCTTGCAACAGCCGGACGGGATGATGGGTTTTTCATCTCAACGCTGGAACGGCTGTTTGTATCGTTCCAATTCAAATCTGCCGTGGTATACGGCTGTGCGGGTTTGATTTCATGAATATCACCGCCTGTAACATCGGCAATCGTTTCAGCCAGTTTTGCGGTTTCACCGCTGGCAGAAAAATACGCAACCAATATTTTTGACATTTTAATGACCTCCTTACTGCATTTCTTTTTCCCAATAGCGGAGCAAATTGATGCTTGCCTCGCCTGCAAGGGATCCGAGTTCTTTGATTTTTATTGTTTTATCAGGTTCACAGGCCGCTTTCATATACTCCGTTCCCTTTGTCATAGTAGTAAATCCGCAGCCCGTTCCCAGCGCCATTCCTATCTTTTCTTCTGATTCTCTCTGATTTCATGCCTCAGATAATCCATTCGATCCAATTGGCGTTCTTTCAGATGAATCTCATCAAGTGCTTTTTTGCGATGCTCATCCAGCATTTTCATCCGCTCTTTTTCAGTAGACGCACCAGTGATTAAGAGCCGCATATAAATTTCGACTTCCTCTTTTGCAAATCCTATATCATGCAGTGCCATAATCATGGACAGCCGTTCTAAATCTTCGTCGGTATATTTCCAGTCGTTCATTGCTATACGAACTGCATCGCAAAGCTCCATACTGTGATACTCATCCAAAATGTTTTCAGGTATTCCATAACGTGTGCTGACTTCTTGTTTTGTCATTTCTTTTTCCTTCTTAATGCAATATAGGCGCCCCTTACAGGGACACCTATATTGTAAATCCGTACCATAAAAATGTCTAACGCCTATGTCGAATATCATTCAATGCCTTTAGAGCATTTCTTGATAAATTCAATAAATGCTGTTGTAGTTGGTGAAAAAATCTGCCGCTCTTTCCAAGTAAGAACAGAGCTAAGTGTCATAGAAGGCTTGAATGGTACAAAGGTCAGTCCTTCATAAGAACAATTTAACTTTATTGCCAGTATCAGACCAGAGTTTTTTCTGGCCATAACGGTTGCATTGTATAGCAGATTAAATGTAGATAGAACATTCAGGTCTTTCGCATAGTCACCCAGCCAACTGGCAAGTTCGTTTTTAACCGGATTACGGACAGGCAAAAGAACGGGACAGGCTGCAATATCTTCTGGTGTAACAAAACCTTTTTCCGCAAAAATAGAAGTATCCGGCACCAGCGCACACCATTCTTCTTTTGTTTTCATGCGAATAAATTCATATTTAGCTGTATCTACCGGTTCCAATAAAAGTCCAAGGTCAATTGTACCGTTTTCCATCTGACGCTTAATACTATCTGCTGTTCCGCTAAACAGTTCGAAAGTTACCAACGGGTGATTTTCCTGAAAGACAGATATCCATTCAGCAAGCTCATCCATACTGCGGAGTTCGCCGCTTCCAATAGAGATTTTACCTGTCAAACTTTTTTCATCCTGTTTCAACTCCATTTTTGCCTTTTCAGCCAGTGTCAGCATTTCCTGTGCCCGCCTTTTTAAAAGCATCCCTTCGTTTGTCAAAATAATGCTGTGACTGGTGCGGTCAAATAGCTTTACACCAAGTTCTTCTTCTAACTGCATGAGCTGTCTAGAAAGTGTCGGCTGGGTCACCTGAAGAAGTTGCGCAGCCTTTGTAATATTTTCTTCTCTTGCTACCATAAGAAAATAGTTCAGTACGCGTAATTCCATAGTCATTCACCTCTTTACAGGCATTATGCCACATATGAAATGCTTTTTCAATGAATCTTTTCCTCAAACTCTTGAATGTTCTACCTTAAAATTCTTTTAATGCCGCTTCAATCTCATCAGGAAAAAACGCCTGTTTCAGCTAATCCCACTCCACAGCAAAAGATGTTAACCCTTTAAGGTGGATATAACAAATATGCCAATTTGGTTATCAGCTAAAGCAGCAGAAATCCTTGACAAGATTCCAATCAAAGAAAAGTCTAAAATACCTTGGATACGAAAGGCTTTCCATCCATAGCAGTTCCCCGTTTTGAATTTTGGTAGCGACTGCAGATAACAGGTAGAATATGTTCTCTTCAATGCTCGTGAACAAATTTTTGTCAGAGACTGGTGGTAGTGATCGTTATACGCTCACACATAACCCATTTTACTTTATACAATATCCTATCCCTTTTTACAACTTTAACAAATATACATATGCTTCTTCATTTTCAAAGGTAAAACTTCTGCCATATTTTCCGCCATTCTTTTCAATTGTTTTTATTGAAGCAGTATTATCTTTTTCAACAGATAATTGCAGCTGTTTCAAACCATGTTCTTTTGCTATAATACATATTTGCCTCAAAATTTCCGTAGCATATCCTTTTTTTCTTTCCAAAGGTCTGACGCTATAACCACAATTTCCAAAGTCTTTCAAAAAATCGTTTAATTGATACCTCAAATCAGCAATGCCGATAATTTTATTATCTGATACCCTGACTGCAAAAAAAGTATCTGTTAAAACCCAGTCAGGGTCAACAGTTTCCGCACTTGTATTGGCAACAACTTTCGCAAGCCATTCGTCATAAGAAGCAATCTTATCAAACAGTTCACTTCCATTGATTATTTGTTCCCCAAAGTCAAAATGTTCCTGTCTGTATTCAAGCGCTTCTTTTTTCAGTTCCAATGTTGGTTTTACAAGCCGTATTTCTTCATGTGCCATCTTTCATTCCTCCATTTTATGTTTAAAATAACGACGGATACTTTATCGCCCAATAATTTTTTCGGGTGTTCCTTTAGAACAGGCAAAACATCCATCTATGTAGTGGCTTAATTTTTCAAACAATGATTTCCATACCATCATAAGCAAATACAATATTATCAGGTTCCTTTTCCAGTTCATTGTAATAGCCATATGATTTTCCCCATATTTCATCAATATGGGTAACTATAATCTTCTTGATTCCGTAGTATTTTTTTAGTTCTATAATCTCATTTAAAGTTAATATTTTTACATTCACAAAATGAACTTGGAATAACTGACATACCACCGCTGCCAATGATTTTTAATTTCAAATCTTTCTCACAACCTTATTTAATTATCGCATGAATATCTAATTGTGTATCTATAATAAAAATATTTAAATACTATCGCTATCATCTTTCATTTTCACTAATATTTCTCTTATTTGTTTTATTATTCTGGAAGGCGTTTCTTTATCCAAAGGCATAAGTTTGCTGTACATCCTTACCCCTTGATATGAAAACACAATGATATCGAATACTGCAGAAATATCTACTTCATTAAATTCATGTCTGTCAATGCCATATTGTATCAGCTTTCTCCATGTATTTGCTGAAATTAAATATTGCTCATATAACGCATTCTTTTGATTTGCCATATCACGAATGCTAAAATACTCATAAATTGCTATGCTTAATGAAGATTGGCTGTCAAACATTTCATTCTCATATTTAATTAAAATATCATCTAAAATAGTTACAGCCGATTGATTTTGTTCTATTCTTAAATCAATCTCGTTATCCTGCTCACTTGTCATATCATCAACAATTTCCTGAAAGACTTGACGTGTGCTCTCATAATGGCAATACAACCCTCCTCTGCTTAGTTTTGCCACTTCGCATATATCCTTCATTGTTACTTGTTTAAAACCTTTTTCTGCAAATAAAGAACATGCGCATTTCTTTATATGTTTCCTTGTTTCCTGTCCTCTTTTATTCATAAACGGTTCCTCTTTCCGACATTCATGTCTGAAACTATTATACGACACACATGTCTGAAAGTCAATAAAAAGCGGCAAAGATTTCTTCCTGCCGCAACTGGAAATTATTTAAATAAGATACCCATTTTCTATTAAACATGGTAAAATTGTTATCGCCTTTTGCGTAGTCCACACTGTCATTGATTGCTATATAGTGCACCTGTCCTTATTTTCATTTGGCGGTTTTGACGAAATTTTGAGAGAACTATCTAAAAATGTTTTCCTTTGTTCCTTCTGTAAAAGCATTTACCATTGCAATGGTATTACCATCCCGTCTCGGACTTCCGTTCAACACTAAAATTTTCATGATGTTGTTTTGCCTTTCCTCAATTCAGATTTTCGTTCAGGAACTTTTCAATCTTATCAAATGGAATGATATCTTTTCTGTCATACAAATCGGTATGCACCGCGTCGGGGATGATGAGAAGCTCTTTGTTATCCTTATAGGGATTTCCGTTAATCATATTTTCATATGCGTCACGGCTGAAATAGCAAGAATGTGCTTTCTCACCATGCATAATCAAAACTGCGCTTCGAATTTCATTACTGTATTTGAGAATCGGCATAATAGGGAATGTGGCTGTGCCAGTTACATTCCAACCGTCATTTGAATTCAGGCTGCGCTCGGTATAACCTCTCTCTGTCTTATAATAATCATAATAATCCTTGACGAAAAACGGTGCGTTATCGGGCAGCGGATCAACCACGCCGCCTGCTCTTTTGTATGTGGCGTTTCTATAATCCTCGGTGCGCTGTGTATTCAAAGCGACTTTCGCTACATATCGGTCGTCCGGATTATCATTCTCATCAAAATATCCCTTTGCACCGACACGAGTCATATCGTACATCGTTGAGGTGACAGAGGCTTTGATGCGGGTGTCCATTATTGCGGCATTAAGTGCCATACCGCCAAAGCCGCAAATACCGAGAATACCAATTTTATCACTGTCGATATTATCCTGCACAGACAGAAAGTCTACTGCCGCCGAAAAATCTTCGGTGTTAATATCCGGCGAGGCAACATTGCGCACATCTCCGCCGCTTTCGCCGACGAAGGATGGATCAAATGCCATCGCTGCAAATCCGCGAGTTGCTAATTCCTCGGCATACAATCCGGCGGACTGCTCTTTTACCGCCCCAAAGGGACCGGCAACAGCGATAGCTGCAAGCTTGCCATCATAAGTTTTCGGCAGATACAAATCGCCTGCCAACTTTATGCCGTAGCGATTGTGAAACTGCACTTTTGTTCTTGTAACTGTATCTCTCATCTGAAAAGAATACCCATCATACTTCGCGTTCATTGTAATTCCTCCTAAACTATAAATTTTTTGAGTTTCTTATATTATTTTGCAAGTGAAAAGGTGATTGTTACATTACCGCTGCCAAAGGCCGCGAGCAAATCATCTTTGGTTGCGTTTTGAATTTTTCCAAGACGGGAATAGCTCCAGCTATTTGTCCCGTAAAATATAACAATTTGATTTCCCTGATAGAGAATAACGTCACCGGTTACCGTGGAAATCTGCGTATCCTCACGAGGCAGGCTCTGACCAATGCTTCCGACCTTTTCAAAGCTACTGTAGTCGCTCATATTGATTGTCAGATCGCCTTGTGCCAGTAATTCACGAAGGGCGTCAGCGCTGCTGTTATCGGCAAAGTCTGCCGTAAATGTCGTTTCACCGACAATAATATAAAACTGTGCTCGTTTCACGGGTTCTTCCTCCTTTGGCTCTTCCGGCTGCTTGGTAACAGGTTCAGATGACGGTTCAGCTTTGTCCGCGAGCTTTGCCGTTGATTCCGCTGCCGTGTTTCCATTTTCAAGTGAATGTTCTTCTGGAATGGTAATGTCAGTCGTTTCACCCGTATTGGCAGCCCTACTCTCCTGCGATTCCTCGATTGTGGAGGACAGCGCAGTTCCTTCTTGCATAGTTTTCCCCTTTGACGAACAGGCTGTGAAACTGAGCAACAGTATAAAAAACATGAGTAATGTGATGATTCTTTTCATCCGTATCATCCCTCCTTATCGAATGCTTGAGATAAAAACAATGAAGCCAAACCGCATAAGCAATGAACCGAAAATTCGGTTTAACATGGTTCTATGATTTACTGCCCGTTCACGGAAACCGTACCGCCACACTGGAAAGTGTCAGCCACCACAGAAGTGTTCCGAGCAGTACGCCGCAAATGAGCAGGATGCTGTGTAATGCATTCATTCCAGCAGATAAATCGAAATAGGAGAAAGCGAACAGGAAGGTAAGTATTGCTGCAGGATTTGTAATTCCGACCGCAAAAGCTGAGAGAAACATCGCAAGCTTTCTTTCTGTCGGATTTTGCTCATCCGTATTTTTCTGCTTTCCGAAAAAAGCGCTGATTCCCATTGCGATTACAAGGCAGCCTCCGAGCAGATGAATCACGGTTTCATATTTCAGCAAAAAGTCCGAAACAAGCTTCAGCCCAAATGCTCCTACCCCTGCGTAAATGCAGTCGACAGCGGAGGAACCGAGTCCCAGTAACCATTCCTGCACCAAAGCCGTGATTCAGCGTTCTGCTCACCGTCATAGCGCCCACTGCGCCTACCGGAACGCCAAACAGCAGTCCTATCAATATGCCTTTCAGTAAAAACAACAGTGACTCCATGACTCACTTCCTCTCTGCGTTTATCCGTTATGCGCTTGCCTTGCAGGGGCATTCACCAATAACGATTTCGCCTTTTGAGTTCTCATCATCACGGATAATTTCACCGACAGAAGGAACGCATATGGTGCCTGACAGTGGGTTCTTAATACTGATAACAGGCGTGGTGATGCTTGCCTCAACCTCGCTTTTTTCAAAAGCAAAATCGCAGTCGATCATTTCACAGTGAATCAGTTTCAGATTGGTGCAGTAGCAGAAAGGCTGCGTACCAATGATTTTGCAGTTTTCAAGCGTAAGACCGTTTGAATACCATGCAAGATATTCGCCCTTAATCACACTGTTTCGTACTGTGATATTTTCGCCGTGCCAGAAAGCATCCTTTGTTTCAAAGCTGCAGTTCTCAAATACGGCGTTTTTAATGTACTGAAAGGAATATTTTCCCTTAAAGGTAACATCTCTGAAAATGATATCCTCCGAGCGCATCATGAAGTATTCGCTGACCGCTGTAGTATCCTCCATTCGGATACCCCTTGTAGACCAGCCAAATTCAGGAGAGATAATGTCACAATCCCGAATCACCACATCACCACATTCACGAAGCGCCTTGATTCCGTGCATCTTTGTGCCGTTGATTTCAATATGGTCGGAATACCACAGGGATGCACGGCAAAGCTCCGTCATCTCGGAATCTGAAATTTTTAATCCGTGCGTATGCCAGAACGGATAACGCAGGTTGAAGAAGCAATGCTCTGCTGTAATATCCGAGCATTCCTTGAAAGCGCTTTCCCCATCTGCCGGGCCGTCAAAATTCGTATTCTTTACAAGCAGTCCATGACTGCCGTACAGAGCGCGTTCTTCATCAAAGGTTTTGTTTTCAATAATTTTCATTTTCTACACCTCATATGCTTCTCTTTTCTATTTGATTTACTAAGTAATCTAAACAACCAATGCAATCATCACATCTGTGAAATTGATCCAGCAGATTCCGTCTATGCCTTGCAAGCAAAGCCAGCGCTTCTTTTTCATGTCCTTGCTCCATAACGTCCATGAATTTTGTAATAATTTCAGCATCACAATCGCAGTCTATCAGATTCTGCCGTATTTTTTCTTTATCAGTAACTACCATACCGCTTTTTGGCATTTTAAAATTCTCCTTCTTGATGTTCGCAAGCAATGAGCCAAGCGGCCATGCTCGCACGGACATTTGGTGAATGCCGTGATGAGTAATATACCCTAAGGGGTATGTTACTACAGAAATGCTCCGTTACATACCTTCAAAACCTGGCCTTTTACATGGAGTCCCATCTAACATTTGTGCATCCACTCTTATCACCTTGTCTATAGTCTAAACAGAATCATGTCGTCCTCGTTGTTTTCTTCCACGCCGAGAGCAAGCGATTCGCTTGCACCATAAAAATTCAGTACCACAGCTTTCGTGAATGTCTCTTCAAAATACTGCCGCATATGGATTCCAAGCGGTTCTCCGCAGGAAATAATACGGGATATATTCGTTTGTACCTCACCGGTCCGGGTAAGTTCACCGAGAATTTTGATAGCTGACGGATAGCCGATTACAATATCCGGCTGAAAATCCTTTATCTTTTTTACCCACTCAGAAAGCGGCGTTTTAATATCCAAATGAAGCTGCTCTGCTCCAACTCCGTCGATTCCGTCCCCTACTGCCATTGCACCGCCATAATGTCCATCAGCTGCAGCAATGTATAGAATATGTGGCTTGCCTGCAAGAAGTTTTATGATTTGCGGCAGGGACAAATCCCATAGCGCTGCCCGTATAATCCCAATGAGCTTGGCGTTCCATGCTTTATTATCGTAAATGAAATACCCCGGTTTTCCGGTGCTGCCAGAGGAATGCACCACATGATACTCATTTTTATAGGGCTTTCGGTCAGCGCCAATGGCTTCGTCAAATTCCTGTAGAGCGCTCTGTGTCAGTTCCGGAACGGTGATAATATCATTGAACCGATCCAGCAGTATGCGTTTATCTATAGTCGGAAACACAGACAACGGAGTTGTATCAATCATTTCTTCTGTAATTCCCACACTGCGAAAGGCTTCGTAATAGTATTTGGAATTGTGATAGGCATGGTGCAGAAGGCGGCGCAGCTTCTTATTCTGCAGTTTTTCTATTTTTTCTCCTGATAGCTTTGCATTTCTTTTTGCTCTTGCAAGCTGCCTTAGTAATCCGATTTGGCTCACTCTTACACCTCCTATTTCACTGTAAATGTATATCTGTTTTCGTAATTTTCCCTATGGTAGTAATGAACCTCTCCCGTTGTCTGATTAAAAACGATACTCCATTCCGTTGACTCAAATTCTCCGAAATTACCTTTACTCACGCTTGACAGGGCATCTCGCACATCGGCCATGGACATTGCACCGGTTTTCAGCCTTTCCTTCAAAATCTCAAATCTTTCATGGGACTGCCCGGTGCCAACGCCGTATTTTTCTCCTTCAGTCAGATAAAAGTTTGTAACAATGGGTGTTTCCACAACGCTCATTTCATTATTAATGTATTCCACGACCACGCTGTTTCCGTCGGCGTCGGCAATGGCAAGATGTACCATAAAGTTCATGGACACATGAAAGTCATATTCCTGTAAAAGCGAGATAGCTTCTTCCACCGTCGCCGCTTTGTTCAGCAGCAAACGGATGGCCGTTGTCGTGGTGATGTCCGGTTTATTCGTATTCTGTGAGATATTCGAGCTATCCGAAATCATATTGACTGACACTGCAAGCCCTTTTTCATTCATCCCATCCAGTGGAGCATACAGCGCAATTAATGCTTTCGTTTCGTCCGGCAAAGCCGAAAAAGGAATACCCTGAATAAAATTGGTATTGACTGTAGAAATAGAGACGTACCCACTTTCGGACTTAGATTTCACAATGAGGGCGTCGCATCGGTTCCAGTCAAAATTTTTGCCGAACAGCCTTTCTCCCTCTGCGCTTTCCACTGCGAGAGTGCTACATCCAAACGGCATCCCTCCGAAGGAAAGTCCTTCAAGCGACAGCTTTCCAGCAAGAAAGGAAACAACATCAGCAGCGCTGCTATCGCCCCAATCATTTTTCTATTCATTGGGATTCCTCCTATGTTCTTTTCTTACACCTATATTATAAATAGCCATTTTACAAATAGCAAATACCTATTATGAATTATTTATGATACTTGACGGGCATGATAAAAATTAATATAATTAGAACAGTCACGAGAAAGGTGGATTGTATAGAAATGGAACTTAGGGTTTTAGAATATTTTCTTGCAGTGGCAAGGGAACAAAATATTACACGGGCAGCAGAATTTCTGCATTTGACACAACCAACTTTGTCTCGTCAGTTAAGTGACTTAGAGGATGAATTTGGAAAACAATTATTAATTCGCGGAAAAAGAAAGGTAACGCTGACAGAGGACGGTTCATATTTCCGTAAAAAGGCGGAGGAAATTGTTACGCTTGCACATCGCACCGAAACAGAAATGAAAAACACCGACCGTACCATATCCGGTGATATCTACATCGGAACAGGAGAATCGGTGTCCATTCGTAATATTATTCGTGTCGCCCATAAAGTGCAGAAAGAATATGACGGCATTCATTTTCATTTTACCAGTGGTGATACCGTCGATCTTGTGGAACGGCTTGATAAGGGCCTGTTTGATTTTTGCATTTTATTTGGAGACATCGATCAGTCCAAATATGAATATATTACACTGCCTTATACCGAAAAATGGGGTGTCATTATGCCTTCCTCCTGCGAACTGACAGAGAAAGAAAGAATTGAGACAAAAGATTTATGGGACAAGCCACTGATTATGTCCAGGCAAGCAATACAAAATAGCAGTTTTTTGAAATGGTTCGGGCAGAAACCAGAAGACTTGAATGTTATCAACACCTACAATCTTGTATATAACGGTACATTGATGGCAGATGAAGGAATGGGGTATCTGGTTACTCTGGAAGGCTTGATAAATACCAAAGGAACAAACCTATGTTTTAAGCTGCTCCATCCAGAGCAACCATTGGTGCTTTCTATTGTATGGAAAAAATATCAAACGCAATCTAAGGCAGCTGAAAAGTTTATTGAGAGACTGATGAATGTAATTAGTAATTAGTTTTTCCTTTCTGCCGTACTCTTTCTTAAAGTGGGAGATTCACGGTACAGACAGACTACTCCCTTGTAAGGCAGATAAAATTTCAAAGCAGATAGTACCGATTTGTTGTGGTCAAACATTTTTGTAACGCTTATGGCTAAAAAATCAGTTTTTATATTGATGCAGTCCGTGCCTGACAGGGGGTACGGTATCCATTATAGCTGTGGGGACGGATAAGGTTATACGTGACATAAGCAAATTCTTCCACCGTCTGATACAGTGCTTCTCTGTCTGAAAATCGCACAGATTGACGCATTCATTTTTCAGTGTGTTGAAATACCTTTCCATAGGAGCGTTGTCGTATGGACATCCCGCTTTGCTCATGCTCTGACTCACATGGACAGATTCACAGTATCCCACGAAGGCTTTTGACGTATACCGGCAACCCTGGTCGCTGTGGAGAATCAGTTCTTCCTTAATCTGCGGCTGTGATTCCAGTGCTTTCTTCAAAGTCCGGATGGCAGGGCATCTGCTGATCTGGCGGTCTGTCACACCTGCAATGATGCTCCGGTCATACAGGTCAATAATGCTGCAGTTGTAGCACACTTCTCCATTTTTCAAAAACAGATACGTAAAATCCGTACACCACTTGTGGTTCACCCGGCTGGCATGAAATATACCTCGACTAAATTGTTTATCTTACCGATTTTCTTTTGAATACAGGGCGTTTATCGCCCTGTTGTTGTAATTTGAATATTATCGCTCATAATCCTCCTTTTTAGCGCAAAAAAGCGTATAGACTGTTTTCTATACGCCTTGGCACTGTGCTACTGTATTCAGTTTTAATTAAATTCAGTTTGGTAAATAAGAATTATCAAATGTAAAGCCTACTTCTTCTTTTTCCTTTTCATCAAATGTATCATAGTTTCCGTTTGTATACTCGTCTATTACTTTTCTCCAAAAATTCTGTGCCGGTAAATTTGTTGTCCATTGAGATATTTCCCAACCTCCCGGAAACATATCAAAAATTTTCATGGCAACATTTTTTCCAACTCCCTGTTTTCGATATTTTTTCATTATGAAAAATTCTGCTATATTATGAGGATTTGATAACTGACTATACTCACAACAAGACCTCACCAAAACCAAACCAGCAAGCTTTCCGTCAACTCTGATAAAAAAAGGATATCTGCCTTCCTCGTTCCAATAATCATCAATATGCGAATAACCAAAGTAGCCAAATTCATTTATATCATTATCGGAAAATTCAGAAAAATCATAATTATATAATTCCATCATTTGAACAAAAACTGATTTTTGTTCAATCAAAATAGGTTCAATAGTAATATTCATAATAGTTTCCTCCAAATTATTTTATATTGATTTTATCACAATCACACTCACATTTCTATCAAATTTCTTCCTCCTTCCGCTTAGTCCTGCTCTGTTGTTTATTATGCTGTCGGCTCTCGTTCTGAAGTTCCCTTGCAAGGTTCTTTTTGTTATAGCTGATTACCTCGGCATAAGCTAACTCTGTGGCGGTCTTTGACTTCCGCACAAACACCAGGTTGTAGCTGTTTGAGCAAATAAAAAGCACCAACCATTTCTGATTGATGCCTTTGTGTAGCATATTCAATTACTAATCGAACTCATACATGCCAGCCCCATCATTTCACTTAGTTGTCCTGTGGCTCTCCAAATAGGATTTGAACGTAGTTCCTCCGCCCATACAGGATACGAACGATATATACCGTGCTGTTTTCTACCCGGTAAAAGACTGTGTAATTTCCGCATACAAGAAAACGATAATCAGTTTCTATGCCAATGACAGTGGAAAGCGTAGCGCCGCTTTCAGGAAAGTCAGCAAGCATACGGATTCGTTTTGTAATTTTGGCAACCGTGTTTACCGCCGCCTGCTCATTACAAAGCTCCTCTATAATATATGCTTTTGTCTGTTGCAAATCGGTGATTGCTTCCAGTGAAAATTTAATCTCTGCCATTGGCAATACCTAACATTTTCTCAACATCGGCAATATCTGTCCAGCCTTTTTCCTGTGCAGACTTCTCGCCTTTGAAAAGTTCTCCCATCAGTTTGATTACCGCCTTCGTTTTCTCATATTCTTCCATATCAACAATGGCATATCTGCCCCTGCCGTTCTTCGTCAGGAACACAGGATCCCCCACCGCAATATCGCGCAGGACTTCCGTGTAATTTCTTAAATCCGATACAGGCTTAATGTTTGGCATAACATTCGCTCCTTTCAATCTTGCTGTAATTATTATGCCCTAATTTATCGTAAAATACAACAGCTTAATTGAAATTTTCAAAAATGTCATACTTACACCCCCATCATCTCACGGATAATCCTGTCGCTCATTTTTACGCTTCCCACAAGGACAAGCATATTAAATAATGACGGTGTTAAAATATTTGAATCAGGCAGTTAATTTTTTTGCCTAAAAAGTACAAAATTTAAACGCCAGAAAACTACAAAATCAGAATGTCATTGACACCCAAAAACATCCCGGACAAGGACAGCATATCCGGGAGGGATCCACCCGATTCCTCTAGTGGTATGGGGCGAGAGGAACACGCTGAAATCCCCATGATGAGCAATAATAGTATCATACATAATATAATTTTCCTCATATTTTCCTCGTACTCTGAAATAAATCAGATGTATGGATTAGCCGCCATTTTCCACTTCTATACCGTAGGGTGAAAGCAACGGATCGTGCCGTCCAGTCCATGCCCATTGCCATCCAAACGCCAATTACACCTAACCGGAGAATCACACCAAACAGTATTCCTGATCCCAGCCGGAATAACAGCATAGAACCGATTCCAACAATCATAGTAAAACGAACATCTCCGGCTGCGCGCAGACTGTTTGCAAGGTTAAAGGAAGTCGGATGGAGCAGGAGTGCTAGGCTATTGTGTATGATAATTAAAATGCAACTATAACGGTACGCCTCATCGGACAGTTCATAAAAACGCAAAATCGGTGGCAAACTGAGACAAATGCCGGTTCCCAAAATCGCGGTTGCGATATAGGATATTTTCATCAGCTTTTTGGTGTACTGTTTTGACTGCTCAATTTCTCCCGCTCCGATGCACTGTCCTACAACGGTGATCATTGCAAGGTTTATGGCGTTGACAACCATTACCGCAATCTGATCAATGCTGTTTGCCACGCCGTTTGCCGCAATCTGCGCTGTACCAAATAAAGCAACAATCCCCGTTACAAGGACACGCCCCAGGGCAAAGCAGCCGTTCTCAAGACTGTTCGGAACAGCAATCCGCAGAATTCTTGCCGCAACATCATTTTTCAAGGTGAATACAGCCGAAAGTGTCAGATGCACCTCATATTTCTTACGGAACAAAAGCACCGTCATAAGAATTGCGGCAACCGTTCTTGAAATCAGTGTCGGCACAGCCACTCCCGCAACACCTGCTTTGAACACAAAGATACCGATGGCGTTTCCGACAATGTTAATAATATTCATCAGTGCCGAGACAAGCATGGTTGTGTTTGTTTTCTGCATGGAGCGGAACAGCGCCGCCGATGCATTATATATTCCAAGGAACGGAAAGGAAAAGGCAGTGATTACAAAATAAGTGATACAGGCTTTCATTACATCTGCTTCGATTTTTCCAAAGAGCAGTTTCAAAATGCCTTCATGAAATACAAGACAAAGTACCATAACCAAAACAGACAGAAAAAATGAAATAGTGATGAGTTGACCTGCTGATGTATTTGCCTGTTCTTTTTGCCGACTGCCAAGATATTGAGATACAATGACTGCACCGCCTGTGGCAAGAGCCGCAAAAACCGTAATAATCAGATAGTCAATCATATCTACTAACGCTACACCGGATATGGCAGCTTCTCCCGCATGAGATACCATCATGGTGTCAACCATACCGACCATCATAACGAGAACTTGCTCTATCACTAAAGGAATAATTAAATTTTTCAGTGCTCTATTCGTAAACACGATATGTACCTGCTTTCAAATACTCATTATTCTATAAGTTCCAAAACAGCCGTAAAGCTGTCATCTATTTCTGCAAGGATTTCAATGCCATCATCAATGTGTCCGATAGAAATAAGCCCTGACGAATCTCTAAAATCCTTATAAAAGACCGATAAATTTCCCCAAGGGGCATACAAGGCCACATCTCCAATATCGGGATCAAAGCTGTCGGGAGCATCTTTCGTAGTAAGCGTTTCCGGCAGATAACTGATCTTTTCGGTGGCATTATAATCTTCAAAAGTTAGTGTAAGCGGTAGCTTGGAAAGAAAATCTCTGCTGGTCGGATTATCGTAAATGGTAATATACAGTTCATTTTCTCCGACTGTCATTTTCACTGTCCGCATTTCATTCGGTGTTTCAGCTCTCGCTTCATCGGTGGTACTGTTTTCAGAAATATCCGTCTCCGATGATCCCACATCTTGAATATCCGATTCGGGCGGTAACTGATCTGATTTTTGTGTATTGCCTGCACAAGCTGAGAACAAGAACAGCAAAACAGCGACTAACAAAAAAATACAAGTTCGTTTCATTAAGGTGTCCTCCTTGTCTTCGCATTTAAGCGGACATTTTTGCTTCTTTTCACAACGAGCTGCGCGCAGCCCCCGGTGAAAGCTCCCGCAGCGCAACCAGATGTTACGGCTGTTCCCTCACTATGATTTATGACATACAACTCGCTGCTCTCGTCTGTAACCGATAAAATAGACTCTATTTCTTGAATGCGGTTTTCAGATTCATCAAGTGCTGTTTTGGCCGTTTCTCCATATGCTGTAAGTGTAATGTAGGTATTCATAGCAAAGATGTTTTTGGTTTCCTTTGCTGTGGCATTGATTTCGGCTAGTTCAGATGCTTTTCCCGAGCAACCGCAAAGCAGAAGAGAAAACGCCAGCAATACTGCAAATAGTTTTGTTTTCAAAGGCTCTCTCTCCCTTCTGCCAAAATAAAAATAATGTAAGTGTGAATAAAACAGAATACACAGTTTTTATCTTCACACTTACATTATACTGAAATCAAAACAACATATCAAATACTTAGTTTTTATTCCTTATCAATGCCTAAAAAGCATTTAATAATTTAATTCCTTCAGCCAGTTCAAAACATCATCTTTTGCAGAGGAAGTATCACCCTGATAAACATGAAAAACATTGTCCGAAACTGTCGTGTTATCTGGAAGTGCAGATGTAATATCTTTCACGCTGCTCGCCAAACCGCCGGTTCCATGAGAACAAAACAAATAGACTTGTTTTCCGCTGAAATCGTGTTCATCAAGGAACGAGTAAATAGCCATCGGGCAGCTATACCACCAGTTGGGATACCCCAAAATTATGGTATCATATTCTTCAATGTTATCCAGTTTTTCAGAAAGGGCCGGATGCGTTCCATCTGCTTTTTCTTTGTTAGCACGGTTTAAGCATCCGTCCCAATCCGCAGGATACGGATCAGTCACCTGAATGGAGAATAAATCACCGCCTGTTTCGCCGCTGATCCATGATGCGAGCTGTGCCACATTTCCGGGTACAGAAACGCTGGGAGAAGTCATGGCATCTATATTATCCTGCACGGCGTTTTCTGCCCACGAAAAATAAGCAATTAGAATTTTTCCTTGTTCTGTAGGCTCAGAAGCATTATTTTCCGTTGTCATCTCTCCTTGTTCGGTAACAGAACTTGAATTTGATTGATTTGTTGTGCCTGTTTGTACTCGTTCTGTGTTACCACAAGCAGAGAACAGTAATATAAGTATAACCAAAAGACTGATGCAGTGTATCCGCTTCATCAAATCACCTCCCGCTGAACGCAAAATGATTTATATATGCAGTCCATCGAGCCATTTCCTAAGTTCGTTTTCTGACACCCTGCCATTCAGCATTTTACCCTGCAACAAGGTTGCTCCCGGACAGCTTGGCTGTAAGCTTTCGTTGGTCTTGCCCATACCGCTGCCGCCAGAAGTAGCAAATGGAATAATTGTCTTGCCACTTAAATCATAGCTTTCCAGGAAAGTGTTGATAATGGTTGGTGCAACATACCACCATATTGCGTGTCGAGATTGATACAATTTCTGAATTGGTGCTATCGTTTTTACATTTACCGTAAACGCCCTGAAATCAACACTTTGCGGAATGGCAGATGCACCCAAGCATGGAGCAGCTATCGTTTTATTAGTTGAGATTGCCGCACTTTCGATATTTGAAAGTGTAAAATTTAACGATAGCCTATTTTTTAGGGTGCTATCGTTATTTTTTGCACCCAAAAGATTTAATCTTTTTCTTGTTAGTCAACTTTATACAACTGTTATTTCTTCAAGACATACTGGGTTTTTTAGCCTGATTCTTTCGTAATTTACCTTACTTTGCATTTCCCGTATTTCTGAAAACACATCAGTTAACATTAACTGATTATTCGATGAATGGTTTTCGAATAGATAAGCAAGCATAAAGATTGGAATCGCATGTCGATTTGCCAAATTATCATGATATTGTATTCTTTTATCAACGAAAAGATATAAAGTGTCAATATCTCCTTCTTTAGTAAAATCAATCTGATTATTAAATAGTCCATTTAGATTACCGATATCTTTTTCTAAATAAGCTTGATGTTTTTCCAGTTGTTTATCATATATTTTCTTTAAAGCATCTTCAATTCTTATATAATTTTCACGATTCTGATATACATTTTCCTTCCACTTGCATTCAATAATTAGCAACTTTTTTTCTATTGTATCATATATTGCAACATCGATATCACTATTAAAGGGCTTACCTTTAAATGTTTCATTAGGTACCGAATAAATATAATTTGTATTATAAATGACATTTGAATACTTATTGCTATGATTAACAATATAATCAATTATTGATTGAGAAACAGTCTCATCCTTATTCTCAAAACGTATTCCTTTATAATAATGACCATTTACTATTGAAAATTGAAAGTCATTCAACACTATAGAACTTGGTATCCAGATGACTTTTTCTTTAAATTTTAACAATGGAAATTCAGTAAAATTTCCACCTGCAACATTAATATCCATTGCAAAATAATCAATATAACTGATTACAGAATCCCTAGGGAGTCCTATCTGATTCCCCAACGATAATATTTTAGGGAGATCATATTGACATATATATTCCAATTCTCCCACCCCTGTCGATGAAGCCAACATATACTTTTGCATACAAAGTCTACTCAAATAATACAACAATGCTAAAAAAGTAGCTAACTCATCCTTGCTCCCAATAATTACTTTATTCGTATTATCATCTATACTCCTAAGTGATGTTGATGATATTTTATTTAAGTCTGACATTATACGTTTTTTGCACAACTCAAAATATTTAGTATCAATACTACTTGCCATTGTTTTTAGTATATTATAGTAAATATTAATTTTCCGAGGATACATTATTAACTCTTTCACATTAATTTTATTATGCAAATATTTCTCACATTCAACAAATGTTGCTCGTTCAACTTCAAAATTCAAAGTGTCATCCAAACCATAATAGTACAATAACTCTTTATGATATTTTTCTGAAATTACAGGAAAATAAAAACCATATTTATTATCGCCTTCTGATCTTATTATTACTTTTAAAGCATAATCACGGATTTCTCTTATCTGTTCTCCACGTTTAAATTCATCATGCAGCTGTAATATGTACTCAATAAATGAATATTGTTCAGATAAACTAGGGATATATACTTTCTTTGAAAATGAAATCTTTTTATCTGATCCAAGTTCCTTTTGAATGTACCAGTATATTGCCTCTCGAAGAGGATTAACCAAAATAAGATATTCATTTGAATCTTCCAAACCATCCATTACCGACTCATCAGATTTCTTTTTATAAGTCATTTCTAAAATTGTAAGCGGAAAAAAAATTTCACTATAGAAGTCATGATTAAGCATCTGCAATTTTTCAGAAAATACTCTGTCAACATCACTTTGTATAGCATCTGCTATTTTTTTCCTTAATTCATATTCTTGCTGTCTTTCCATATAGCCTACATTTCTCCTCAAACATTTTTTTGCTTATTAAAAAATAAATTATATATGCTTCTATACAAAATTTATCCATTTTAACAAATTAGCTTGACACCCTATCTTAAAAATTATACCTCAAACTACTACAAATTTCCACACAAACCAACACTTCCCCCGTTTTCTTTACGCAGAAAAAGCGGCCGGATGCATCTGGTATAGCCCCGATGCCCCGGCTGCTCTCTGCTTTAAATCTCCGTGCTGATTTCGGTAAGTACAATCTATAGAGCTACATTAAAAAACAAAGTAAAATAAAAAACTTACACAGATTACTTGACAAACCCTGATATACAAATAAGTCTGTGTGACGGTTGTTTCCGTCTGCACGATATTCCCATGTCCGTCATCGCTCTCTGTTATCTGCGTTTCCGTCTTGCTTGACCTTCGGGAGGATACGGCGTTCATCTCCCAAAATATCTCCTTTAGAAAAATGACACCCTATTTTTTTAAAATTTCTCAAAAAAATTTTTTCTACATGATAAAAGGCACTCTGTAAACGAAAAAAAGACCTTGAGAAGTGATGTCCTCTCAAGGTCTTAATAGAAAGCGGATATTCGCAATCCGCTTCGCTACTTGCTCAAGAACACCGCCAAAGAACGACTGTGTTCCAATTATGCGATTTTTCCACCTCTGCACAAAATCCTGCATCGTTTGATGTAGATTTGATGTAGAGATGTAAGTTTTGGCTATTTTTACGGAATGAAATACATCCCGTTTTTTAAGGCAAAACGGTACATCTTAGTAGAGCTTTGCTCCCGCAGGAATGTGGTCATCTACCATCAGCAGATGGAGCTTTTCTTCGCCTTCTTCCGAATGGACAGCGGAGATAAGCATACCGCAGGAATCAATCCCCATCATCGCTCTCGGCGGCAGATTCGTAATTGCAATGCAAGTTTTTCCAACCAGTTCTTCCGGCTCGTAATACTCATGAATACCGCTTAAAATCACTCTATCCGTGCCTGTTCCGTCATCTAAAACAAATTTCAAAAGCTTCTTGGACTTCGGAACTGCTTCACAGGAAAGAACCTTTACCGCACGGAAATCCGACTTGGAGAATGTCTCAAAATCAACCGTATCCGCAAACAGAGGCTCAATCTCTACTTTGGAAAAATCTATCTTCTCAGGCTCAGCTTTTACATCATTTGCAGAAGCTTCAGAAGCCTTAGAATCTACATCATTTCCTTTATTTACAGCATTTAACGACTTCATCGTCGGGAACAACAACACATCCCGTATCGCCGGTGAATTCGTCAGCAACATCACCAGTCTGTCAATTCCATACCCAATTCCCCCTGTTGGCGGCATACCAATCTCAAGTGCATTAAGGAAATCCTCATCCAGATGGTTGGCCTCCTCATCTCCCTGGGCCAGAAGCTTTTCCTGCTCCATAAAACGCTCTCTCTGGTCAATTGGGTCATTCAGCTCAGAATAAGCATTGCACATTTCACGGCAGGTAATGAATAACTCAAAACGCTCCACATAATCCGGATTATCCGGCTTTCTCTTGGTCAGCGGGGAAATCTCAACTGGATGGTCCATGATAAAGGTCGGCTGAACCAAATGCTCTTCAACAAAGGTTTCAAAAAACAAATTGAGAATATCGCCTCTCTTATGGCGCTCTTCATATTCCACATGCTTTTCATCGGCTATCTTTTTTGCCTCTTCGGTGGTCTGAATCTCGGCAAAATCCACACCGGAATACTTCTTAACGGCTTCAATCATAGTCATTCTCTCAAACGGTTTGCCAAGGTCAATTTCCACGTCGCCGTAAGTAACCGTGGTAGTTCCGTTCACTTCCATGGCAACATGACGGAACATATCCTCGGTTAAATCCATCATGCCGATATAGTCGGTGTAAGCCTGATACAGCTCCATTAAGGTAAATTCCGGATTATGTCTGGTATCCACGCCTTCGTTACGGAATACACGTCCGATTTCATATACCCGCTCCATACCGCCTACAATCAGACGCTTCAGATATAATTCCAGAGAAATTCTCAGTTTCACATCCTCATCCAGAGCATTATAGTGAGTTTCAAAAGGTCTTGCAGCCGCTCCGCCAGCATTTGAAACCAACATCGGAGTTTCAACCTCCATAAAGCCCTTTGCATCCAGATAATGACGGATGGAACTGATGATTTTGGAACGCTTGATAAACGTCTCCTTAACATCCGGATTCATAATCAAATCCGTATACCTCTGTCTGTACCGGATATCCGTATTGGTCAGACCATGAAACTTTTCAGGAAGAATCTGGAGACTCTTGGATAATAACGTTACCTCGGAAGCATGAATTGATTTTTCTCCGGTCTTGGTTTCAAACACTTCACCTTTAATACCTACAATATCACCAATATCATATTTTTTAAAATCCGCATAGGACTCTTCGCCAATGCTGTCCCTTGCCACATAGGACTGGATATTTCCCTGCAAATCCTGAACATTGCAGAAAGATGCCTTGCCCATCACACGTTTGGACATAATTCGTCCCGCAACGGAGACCTGCTGTCCTTTCAATGTTTCAAAATTATCCTTAATCTCCATACTGTGATGGGATACATCATATTTCATTGTTTCAAAGGGATTCCTGCCATTCTCACACAATGCTGCCAGCTTTTCCCTTCTCACTTTTAACAACTGGTTGATATCCTGCTCCTGAGGGTTATTCTTCTGCTCCACTGTCTCCACTCCTTTTATTCTAATCCTGTCCGTATACCTGCAAAACCCGTGATTCAATGCAACGGGGCTTCCTGTTTATTCTGCCGGATTACTCAACGTTTCTCTGTATATCCAAAATTCTGTACTGTGTAATACCTCCCTGTGTTTCCACGTCCACAACTTCGCCAATCTTGCATCCAATCAAAGCTTTTCCAAGAGGTGATTCATTGGAAATCTTATTGTTCAGACTGTCCGCTTCGGTAGATCCCACCAGCTTAAACTCAATTTCTTCCTCAAATTCCATATCAAATACTTTCACTTTGCAACCGATATTTATTTTATCCAAATCGATTTCTTCCTCATCAACCACTTCTGCATTTTTAAGGATTTTCTCGATTTCTTCGATTCTCTTTTCAATATGACCCTGTTCTTCTTTTGCAGCATCATACTCTGCATTTTCTGACAGGTCTCCCTGTTCCCTTGCTTCCTTAATCTTATCCGCAATCTCTTTTCTTCTGACTACCTTTAAATTCTCTAATTCCTCTTCCAGTTTCTTAAGTCCTGCATAAGTTAATATATTCTTCTTATCTGCCATTTTCTGCATCCTTTCTGCTACACTTTATAATACCGAATTGTAAAATGTACTCCATGATAAATTTAAACAATAAAATACCTCTTCCTGTTAACGGAAGGGAATATTCCCCAATAGAAATGGATTATAACTTAAAGCGCATTTAATGTCAAGCTTCCCAGCATCTCTTTCAGCCCCGCCAGGCTTTCAATCCGGTTCACCTGATTGCGGACAGCCGCCGAATGAGGCATTCCTGTGGTATACCACGCAACATGTTTGCGCATTTCCCGGATTCCGGTATATTCTCCTTTATATCGCACCATCAGTTCCGCATGTCTCAATATCATGGCCTTAATCTCCTCCGGAGCCGGCCGTTCCGGAACCGTGCCATGACTGAAATACGAAGCAATCTCCTTAAAAATCCAGGGATTTCCTCTGGCAGCCCGGCCAATCATGATACCATCACAGCCGGTAATCTCATACATCCGTTTAGCATCTGAAGCGCTCCTGATATCGCCGTTACCAATAACCGGTATGGAAACCCCGCGTTTTACCGCCGCAATGATTCCGTAATCCGCTGTGCCGGAATAATATTCTTCCCTCGTCCTCCCGTGGACAGCCAGAGCACTGACTCCGCAGGCTTCCGCAATCTTTGCAATCTCCACGGCATTCACCGACTGCCCGTCAAAGCCTTTTCTGATTTTAATCGTTACCGGTTTATTAACCTTTTTAACCATCCTGTCAAGAATCCTCTCCACCAGTTTGGGATTCTTCATCAATGCGCTGCCCTCATGATTATTTACAATCTTTGGAACCGGACAGCCCATATTGATATCTATAATGTCAAAACTTCGTTCTTCGGCCAGTCTGGCCGCCATATCTGCCATAATATCCGCATCAGAGCCGAATAACTGGACTGCAATGGGATGTTCCGAAGGCATGGTTTCCAAAAGCGGAACTGTATTTTTATTCTTATATAATATGGCTTTTGCGCTAACCATTTCCGTATACAGTAAGCCGCAGCCCATTTCCCGGCAGAGCTGCCGGAATGGCAAATCCGTGACTCCCGCCATGGGCGCCAGCGCCGTATTATTCTCTATCGTAAGGTTTCCTATCTTCATCCATATCCCTGCCTAACGGTTCTTTTCGTATATAAGTCTCAATCCCTGAAGCGTCAGGTTGGTATCATAAATATCGATTCGGTCCGTTGCATCTGCAATTATCTTTCCCAGTCCGCCTGTGGCGATTGTCTTGATATTTCTGATACCCGTCTCTTCTTTGATTTTATCAATAATATATTCGGTCTGTCCGATATGACCGTACACCAAACCGGCCTGCATACTGGAAATCGTATCCTTCGCCAGAATGGATTCCGGCTTTTTAATCTCAATTTTCGGCAATTTGGCAGCGTCCTCCCACAATGCCCTGGCACAGATTTTAATCCCTGGCGAAGTAATTCCTGCGGCAAACGCTCCATCTTCTGTAATAAAGTCATAGGTAGTCGCAGTTCCAAAATCCATTACAATTACAGGTCCGCCATATAATTCATATGCACCTACTGCGTCAACTATTCTATCCGCCCCAATTTCATGGGCATTTCCGGTAACCATACGGATGCCGGTTTTGATTCCAGGTCCCACCACAATCGGTGATTTCCCAAAATATTTTCTCACAGAATTTTCAAAAGAATACATAACATCCGGAACCACCGATGAAATAATGACGTCAGTGATATCCTCCCTGGATATCTTCCGGCTTCCCAGCAGTTCGCATAATAAAATTCCGAACTCATCTGAAGTTCTCTGAATCTTTGTGGTCATCCGGAACGTTGCTTCCAGTTCTTCACCGTCAAACACCCCCAGAGTTATATTGGTATTTCCTATATCAACGACTAATAACATCTAATCCTCCAATCCCAGCACAAACACTCTGTAGAATGTTTCCAGCGCCTCAAATAAATCCTGTTTTTCATTTATAAGCTGTTTTATCTTTAATCCGCTGCCGATTTCATCAAATAAAGGGTCATAATCCTTACTCTGTACTTTCAGTTCCAGATGTCCTTCCGTATCATATTCCAGCGTCAGAATACCTCCCACTTCCTCGGTAAACAGTACACACATAATATTCAATTCCTTTTGCACCGAATCCGGCAGGGCGGAAAACTCCGGATTTAAATAAAACTTCTTCTCATATGCACTTGCTCCGCACAATACCATTGTTTCTTCCACTTCTTCTCCATGCCTTTCTATAGCCATAAAGCTATTAAACTGATGACTGCCACCGCACCCAATATCAGAACCGCCAAAAACAGTGAAATGGCTTTTACCCATTCATGGCGCTTAAAATATTTGATTCCCATTACCAGATTCATAGTGCCGGACATAAAAAATACCAGTGTAAACAACCGCTCGTACTCATCGATATCCACAAAAATCAGAAATGCGCATACAATAATTCCAAGTCCCAGAATAAAATTGATTCCGTCATATAAAACAGAACTGCTGTTTAACGAACGTTTTCTTCTGTCAATTTTCAGGTAATTCCTGTCAAAGATAGCCACTGTGATACCTTCCTTTTCTATTTGAATTCCGATGGTTTCAGCGTTGCCGCCATAATCGCCTTAATGGAATGCATACGGTTCTCGGCCTCATCAAATACTACGGACTGTGGGGATTCAAATACTTCATCCGTTACTTCCATCTCGGTAATTCCGAATTTTTCATGGATTTCTTTTCCTATCTTTGTCTTCAGGTCATGAAAAGCAGGAAGGCAATGCATAAAAATTGCGCTGTCCTTTGAATTGTCCATAATCTTTTTATTCACCTGATACGGCATAAGAGCTTTGATTCGTTCATCCCATACCGCATCCGGTTCTCCCATGGATACCCACACGTCCGTATAAATTACGTCAGCATCTCTTGTTCCTTCCATAACATCTTCCGTCAGAGTAATACTTCCGCCGGATACCTCTGCATATGCTTCGCACTGTTTTACAAGTTCCGGGTCCGGAAAATATTCCTTTGCCGTACATGCCACAAAATGCAGTCCCAGTTTCGTACAGGCTATCATAAGTGAATTTCCCATATTATATCTGGCATCTCCCATATATACAAACTTTACACCTTCCAGACGACCCAGTTTTTCCCGAATGGTGAGCATATCCGCTATCATCTGGGTTGGATGATACTCATTGGTCAGACCGTTCCATACCGGCACCCCTGCATATTCCGCAAGTTCTTCTACAATACTCTGCTCAAATCCCCGGTATTCTATACCATCATACATTCTTCCAAGAACTCTGGCCGTATCAGCAATACTCTCTTTTTTTCCAATCTGTGAACCGGAAGGATCTAAATAGGTAGAGCCCATACCCAAATCGCTGGCCGCTACTTCAAAAGAACATCTGGTACGGGTACTGGTCTTTTCAAAAATCAAAGCCACGTTTTTTCCATGGTAATCGTCCACCGGAATTCCCTTTTTCTTCTTATCTTTATAATCCTGAGCCAAATCAATCAGATAAAGTATTTCATCTCTATTAAAATCTTTTAATGTTAGAAAATTCCGTCCCGTTAAATTAATATTTGCCTTTGCCATATTTCTTACCTCATTTCAATTAAGATTCTGTTTCAAAACTATTGCTGAAAATTCTATGTAGATTGTAATATTAATTTTCCATTTATGCAATATTAATTTATCATCATAAAGCGGAGAATTATTATAATGTTTCATAAATATATAACCAACTAATAATTCCGGCGTGGCACACGCCACGCCGGTAAATTTTAACTTTACAATATATATATTTATCCAACCGAAGCCGGTTACTTTACAGTCTCTGCCAAAGCCTTCAAAGTTCCTGCCATTCCCTGAATCTCGGATGGAATAATAATCTTTGTGGCCTGACCGTCTGCTGCTTTCGCAAAAGCTTCCAGGCTCTTAAGCTGAATAACCGCATCATCGGCGCCTGCCTCTTTAATGAAGCGGATACCGTCTGCATTGGCTTTCTGTACGGCCAGAATTGCCTCTGCCTGACCTTCGGCTTCACGAATTGTAGCTTCCTTTTTCGCTTCTGCCCGAAGAATGGCGGCCTCCTTCTCTGCCTCTGCATCCAGAATCGCAGATTCCTTTTTACCCTCTGCCACAAGAATCGTGGAAGTCTTCTCACCTTCTGCTTTAAGAATGGCCTCACGTCTTTCACGCTCCGCCTTCATCTGTTTCTCCATGGCATCCTGAATGGCTGCCGGTGGAATGATATTCTTAAGCTCCACTCTCTTTACCTTAATACCCCACGGGTCTGTAGCAACATCCAGAGAGACTCTCATCTTATCATTAATGGTTTCTCTGGAGGTCAGTGTCTGGTCCAGTTCCAGATCACCAATAATATTTCTCAAAGTAGTGGCCGTCAGATTTTCAATGGCCATAATTGGATTTTCCACACCATATGCATAATATTTCGGGTCCGTAATCTGGAAAAACACAACCGTATCAATTCTCATGGTAACATTATCTTTCGTAATAACCGGCTGCGGTGCAAAATCTACTACCTGCTCTTTTAAAATCACTCTTCTTGCAACTTTATCAATGATTGGAACTTTAAAATGAAGTCCCACGGACCATGTACATTTATAACCTCCCAGACGCTCAATAACAAATGCCTGGGTCTGCGGTACAATCTTTATGCAGGAGGCAAGAATCACCAGAACCACTACCAGAAAAATCACAAACGCAATAAAGCCTGTTCCTGCCGAACCAGCTAACAACATATAATTCATATTTATGTCCTCCTTAGACTCTTACAATAAGTTTTACGCCTTCCACGGCCACCACTGTCACCAGTGTACCTTCCGCAATAATTTCATTGTTCTCGGAACGTGCCATCCAGGTTTCACCTTCCAGAACAGCCTCTCCCAGACTGTTGACATTATCAATCCGGCTGCTCACCTTTGCGGTCTTTCCTATTACGTTTTCCACATTGGTTCTGGTAAGATTCTTGTTAAAATATTTCACTGCTATCGGCCGTGTGACAAATAAAAGTACCAGTGAAACCGCCAGAAATAACACTGCCTGAATGATTACATTTGCCCCCAGCAGCGTTGCGGCAAATGCGGCCAGTGCGCCCCCTGCAAACCAGATTGTTGTCAGTCCCAGAGAAATGATTTCCAGCACCAGCAGAATCAGAAAAATTCCCAGCCATACTATGGATTCCACACCAATCACCTCGCTTCGTCTTGTATAAATATAATCATATCCCATAACAGACTATTTTGCAATCATTGTTTTACATCCATATCACTTTTCCATTTCCCGTTCCAGAACTTCTCTGGCCTCATCAAAGTGGGCCTTCATTGAATCACTTACCTTAGGAAACTTAGGATTAATGTCTTTCAGCGTGTTCAGTATGATTTCGCTTACCACATAACGCATATACCATTTATGGTCCGCCGGAACCACATACCATGGACAGTATTCAGTTGCCGTTTTATTGATGGCATCGGTAAACGCCTTCTGATACTGGTCCCAGTATTCCCGCTCTTTTAAATCGGCTCCGCTGAATTTCCAGTATTTTTTCGGGTCGCTCAGTCTCGCCAGAAATCGTTTTGCCTGTTCTTCCTTTGAAACATTTAAATATATCTTAACAATTCTGACGCTGTTGTTATACAGGTATTTTTCAAAATTCCGGATATCTTCATAACGATTTTTTATTATCTCATTTTTCCTGATATAATTCGCCCAGGTCTGATATTCATATAATTTATGGACTTTTCCGATAATCACATCTTCATAATGGCTTCTGTTAAAAATAGCAATCTGTCCCCGTTCCGGTATACACTGGTGAATCCGCCACAAATAGTCATGGGCCAGCTCCGTGGAATTGGGAGCCTTAAATGCATATTCCTTAACCCCGTGAGGCGACAGGCAGGAAAGAACTGCCTGAATGGTGCCGTCCTTTCCTGCTGCATCCATTGCCTGAAATAAAAAGATGATACCCTCTTTTTTCTCTGCGTATAATTTTTTCTGCAAATCATCAATCTGGGGAAGATTCTGATTCATCAGTTTCACGGCTTCCTCTTTGGTCAGTCCCCCCGTTTCCGCCGTATTAAACTTTCCCGGAACAAACTTACCGCTGCCGTCATACAAATAATCTTTCATAGAGCCACACACCTTTCCTTATCTTTATTCTTTGAATGATTGCAAAACGTATATCCATTAATAATCCACATGCTCCAGCCTCAGCCCCAAAGCCGGTGCAGTAGGTCCTGCATCGCTTCTTTTCTTTGTCTCAAAAATATGATTTACTGCCTCCGGTTCCATTTCTCCTTTCCCGATTTTTAACAGAGTTCCCACCATAATTCTTACCATATTATATAAAAAACCATTTCCATGGAACTCAAACCGAAGTTCGCTGCCGGATATTTTTATATCAATGTTATCTACGGTTCTTACCGTTGATTTCTTTTTGCCGCTTTTCGTACAGAATCCGGCAAAATCATGTTCTCCTGTCATATATTCTGCCGCACGTTTCATTCTGTCCAGGTCCGGAATAAAATCCAGCGCATAGATATATTTTCTGTTAAAAACCGGTTTATTATTACCAATATAACAAGAATATATATATGTTTTTCCTTTTGCATGATATCTGGCATGAAACCGCTCCGAAACTTCCTTTACTTCTATTACGCAGATATCCTCTGGCAGATATCTGTTAATGTATTTTTGTATTTCCGGAACCGTGTAGCCGGTTTCCATATGAACATTGGCAGTCATGGCTTCCGCATGGACGCCGGCATCGGTTCTTCCGGCACCGGTTACTTTTACTTCATGACCGCACATACGTGTAATAACGGTTTCCAGTCTGCCCTGAATGGTATCCCTGCCTGTCTTCCGCTCCCAGCCGGAATATCTTGTTCCGTCATAACGGACGGTTAATCCATAATTTTTCATTCTGCTTCTCACTCTTCCCTGTTTTTTATCTGCTTCACTTCCTCCATACTCTTACCCAGAACATAAGCAATTTCTCCCAGTTCCGCCTCCTGATTAATATCCGGCAAACCCTGGTTTAACAGTTCCTCCGCCTGTTCCTTTGAAATCAGTTCCCGCAGCAATACCTTATGTCCTTCCACTGGTATATAAGACGCTTTTGCTCTGTCAAACTCTGGTTTCAACACATAATATAACCGCTGTTCTTCATTTTTTGAGCTGAGTTTTGCAATATCATCCACTCTGCAAACACCAAGACTTTCACTAAAAATATATTCCTTTTTCTGAAACATCTGTCTGCACTCCTTGCCTGCACATTTATTATTTCATTGACTGCGAACCCTTTGGGCAAAAATCATAAGTACCGTTATTGTTCCGGAACCGGGCATTAATTAAGACATATCTTCCTTATCTGCTTCATCTCTTCCTCACTGATATCCAGTCTGCAAATCAGAAACTCCTGTATGGAAGAACAGGACCGGGAAATATCAGATAACGCTGCATTCAGATAATCTTCATTTGCCAGAAATGCTTTTTCAGCTTTTTGAGCCCGCTCCCTGTCACCGGTAACCGCCAGTATTTCTTCATAAAACTGTTCCGCCCGTTTAACGGCGGCCCTGTTGGTCTCCAGATAATCCTGCAGAATCACTTCCCTGTCAACCTCCAGCATTGCCAGAACCATAGCCGATACAATGCCGCAACGGTCTTTTCCCTCCGTACAATGCCATAAAACTGCGCCTGATGCCTCTTTTATGCAGTCTGCAATATGCCTCATTACTTTTGACAGCTGGGAAACCGAATACTCATCACTTACAAGACGGACATACAGTTTTTTCATATCCAGTTTATCACCATCCGTTATTATGCATTTGTCGGAATTCTCCTCATGGGTTAAACCAATGGCGCTTTCAAGAAACAAAGGGATATTGATATATTCCACACCGGGTATCCTGATATCCGGTTTTTCCCTGATTTCCGTCTCTGTCCGCAGATCGATTATCTTTTTTAATTTATATTGCTCTCTCAGAATTCTTATGTCTTCTTCGGTAATGGAATTCAGCAGATTGCTTCTGATTATCGCCGGACTGACTATGGTTTTTCCCCGGCTGTTCATCAGTCCCATAAAATTCCGTATATTATCGGCTCCCTGTAAATCTATTTTCATCTGTATACCTCCAGTCTAAACATACCACCGCTTCATATAATGTATCAGTACCGGCGCCGAAATCAGAAGAATCAGAAATTCTGTAACCGGAAACGAACACCAGACACCGCCCATGGCAAACAGTCTGCTCATCAAAAGTATCACTGGTACAAACAGGCACCAGCTCCTCAGATTTGAAATGGCAAAAGCGGCCTTAACCTTGGCTGCTGCGCTTAATACCGTTACCGCCATAATATTGGTACCCGCAAAAAAATATCCGATAAAATACAGTTTCATTCCCTGTTCCGCCATCTCCCGCAAGGCCGGATGATTGTCCCTGTCAAAAACGGCTATAATACCTTTCATTCCTGCCATTAGAACCGCAAATATCAGAACGGAAGATACCAATACCGTCAGAATCCCCCGCTTTACCACCCGGTTTAATTCTTCCGTGTCACCGCTTCCATAGTAACGGCTGACCAGCGGCTGTATTCCCTGCGCCACACCTGTGAATATAGATGTTGCCACCAGTGCGATATTTGCAACGATTCCATAGGCGGCAACTCCCATATCCCCTTTTAAATTTACGATTACCAGATTGAATGTTATCAATGCCACTGCGGAAGCCAGCTCAGCAATCAATGCAGAAAAACCGCAGGCCAGTATATTGCCCATGACAGGCGCCGACAGTCTGCATCGTCGGAACCGGAATGAACATTTTTTGCTGCGCAGATGTTTTGATACTATCAGAATACTGACCAGCGGAGAAGAGCCCGTTGCCAATGCTGCACCAAACATTCCCATTTTAAACGGAAACATAAATATATAATCAAATAAAATATTGGACAGACTGCTTACCAGCATGGCAATCATGGCCAGTTTTGGGTTTCCGTCGTTTCTGACAAAAGCAATGAGAATATTATTCAATATAAAAAACGGCGCAAACCACATAATCGTTGATATATAAGTATTGGTTAATGCCAGTGTATCTCCTTCAGCTCCCAGCAATCCTGCCAATGGCCGGCTGACCAACAGGGACACCATCCAGATACAGAGAGACACTGCCAGTCCCATATATACGGCATGACTGAGAGATGTGTCATCTCTGTTTCCGTCCTTCTGTTTTTTTCCCTGAGAAATAGAAAATCTGGTTGCTCCGCCGATTCCCAGCATCAGACCGATTCCGTACATAACACTGTAAACCGGTATCCCATAATTCAATGCTGCCAGTCCCGAAGCTCCTTCTGCCTGCGCCACAAAAAAAGTGTCCGCCAGAATATAACAGGACAGTCCAATCATCCCCATAACGTTAAGACTTACATATCTAATAAATTCTTTCATGATTTTTCTCCATACACACCCGGAATTCCCGGTCGCTGCTGCTATCTTTTCCTTCTTCCCCTATTCATCCAATAAATTTCTCTCAATCAGTTCCATAATCCTTCCGTTCAAGATCCCCATTTCATTATTATGCATCGGATATCCCCCGATTAATATGGTCTGTATATATAGAATTTCAACAAAACGCTCAATGTCTTCTACAGCTTCCAAAAGACATAATTTCTTTATCACCGGATTATGATAGTTAAAATAAAGATAAGCGCTCGTTTCTTTTTTTATATCTCTCGCAAAGGCTGATAACATTCCTGCAAATAACGGAGAAGAAGCTTCTTTTGCACTTTGTATCCTCCGCAGAAACAATGCCTGTTTATCAATATAATAAAATGCCGGAAGGGTTACCGGGCTGAACTTTTTCATCTCTGCCCTGCAATCATATTTTGCCAACACCCGGTCTGCCACCGAAAGAAAAAAGTGACTAGTTTCATTTTCCGATATTGTGACGTCGCTCATAATATCCACAACTTCTTCTTCCTGCAGTTCCATGACTTCCGCATTATAAAATTCCGGGGTACGGCACAGGATTTCCTTGTCATACACATAGCCTGCATTAATCAGAAGACGGCCCTGGGCAAAAAATATCTGTGACATCTGTTTAAATTCATCAACCTGACTGGTATAGACCAGTGGCTCCCGCTGAAGCAGCAATTCCTGTCCGGTCATTTTTCCTCTGGTGGTCACGAAATCAAAATATTTAAAGAACAGCTGATAAAGCTCATCATTTTCAATGGCCATGGATTTTAATACTCTTTGATGAATTCCCAGAAACCGGTCCATCATTTCCAAATCCGTTCTTGCAAGATTTGCAATATAGTCCGAAATACAAGTTCCGATTCCTTCCCTGGCCTCTTCCAGTAATTCATCTTCATAAAAATCCTCTCTGGAGGCTGTTGGCCTTAAATTTGTTGCATTAATGATACATTTTACAAATACTGCCCATTCCGGAAGAATGCTGTCTCCCTTTTCCGTCAGAAGCATATTTTTCAAAAAAATTCTATGGTAATTTTTTGCGGCGCCGTTTACCTGATAAGGCAGTATATAGGCAACTCCGCTTACATTTCCGCTTTCTGATTTTAACGGAATACAGTCTAAAAAATCCTGCCCGAACATGGTCTTTCCGAAAAACATCAATTCTTCTTTCGTGGACTGTCTTTCGTCCCATGGAAGATAAATCCGATTCATGCGGGTACTCCGGGAACCGTCATCAAAGACCACCGGAAACGGCAGCAGAATCCCATAATAGGTAATCAGCTGTTTAACCTTTTCAGAGGAAAAATATTGTTCTTTCCCATCTTTACAGTTGAGAATAATCGTTGTTCCTTCTTCACAGCCTTCCGGAATCTCTGTTAAAGTATAGGTTCCATCCGGTTTTCCCGTCCAGCGCAGGCTGGTGTTTTCCCTGACGGAACGGGTTTCAATTACGATTTCGTCCGAAACCATGAAACAGGAAAGCAGACCGATTCCGAACCGGCCAATGTATTCATCCATCACCCTGCCGGTCATTAAATCTTTTTTCGAAGACTCTCCGATAATTGCTAAAAATCTGTGAACCTCGTCTTTGGTAAGTCCTGTTCCGTTATCATGAAAAGACAGGCTCTGATTCGGCACCAGTTTTACCCTGATTTCCGGATTTTCAAATCCTTCTTCCGATTTCTGCCTGGCAACAATGGCATCGGTCCCGTTCTGTAGCAGTTCCCGGATATAAACATCAGGACTGCTATAGAGATGATCTGATAAAATCTCTATCATACCGCCTAAATTTACCTTAAATCGAAATAATTCACTCTCCATCTATTGATACATTCCTTTCATTTTTCTAATCTTACCCGTATACTCTTCGGATTCATTACTTTCATCCAACTGATATCCGACTTTTTCTGCCTGTTTTAAAAAATGCTCATATAATTCATCTAAATCATAAGTTCCGTTTTCCTGGTATAATTCAAACTGCCGGGGAAGACTCATAATTATAGTATTTTTACCCATTTTTAATGCGACCTGCTTCCACAGATGACAGGCTCCAATGGCAAAATTGGCTATTTCAGAAGGCTCTCTGGATTCCAGCACTCTCGAAAAGTATTTTAAGAATATTTTTAATGCTTTGTCCGGATTGGTAAACGCATAACAACTCACCACATTTCCAATTTCATCGCTATAAAGTCCGTCCTTTGTAACCGCCTTATAAAACTTCTTATAGTAATTCTCCGCCTTTTTATACTCTCCTTTGTTAAAATAAAATTCGCCAAACCTTGCATATGTAAAGGAAGGCTGCTCCGTACAGCTGTACCGGCCGTCGGCTAATGGTTTAAATAGTTCAAATGCTTCTGCTTCCCTGCCATTTAAAAGCTGTAAATGAATTTCACTACACAGTTCACATGCTTTGCAGTCGCTTAATTCGTCCCTTGGCTCTGCCAGAAATTTCTGATAATATTCATTGGCTTTTTCCAGATTGCTATACTTATATACCCGAAACATCAGACAGTAATAGGTCCGGAGAGAGTAGCCCTGTGTTTCGCTCAGTTGCTTAAAAGTTTCCAGATACTGTTCCGTTTCCTTCATGGATATCTGATAAAAACATACTGCATTATCTATAATCCATTTAAATTTCCAGATAACATTCCACGAAAATTCCTCATTTAAATCCGGATACTTTTCGCACATGGCATAATATTCCGGAAATATGATATAGGCATCCATATAATCGTTATAAAAAACACTTTCCCGGATTAATTCATCCCGCAGGATAAATCCCGTCTCATAATCTCCCTCTTTATCCGCCTGTATAATGGCGCTATGAATGGCATCCAGCCTTATTTTCCCATGAGAAATTTCATCCAAATCCTCCCATATTTTGTCCGGATCATACATCAGTGAATTCCTCCTGTTTTCGTTATAAATTAATATTTAAAGTCTCAGATTCGACATAAAATATTATAACACAACTTTTGAATCTTGTCAGACTAAGATTCTGATTTCCTTGTAAAATGCCATATGGGATAATTATTATCTGTTACCAGATATAATTATCCCATATGACTTTCTATACAGATGATAAATATTCTCCCTTTTCAGAAAAGGAAAGTAATTATTTAGTAATTCTGACGGTTCACGTCAATCTTCAGGCTCATTCCGTCTACGGCCACCCCTTCGCTATAGGTAATCGAGAGCTTCTGCTCTTCCGAAAATCCAATGGTTTCACCGTCCTGCAAAACCACATCTTCCGAAATCACATATACCGTAACATCCATCAGAAATTCCTGTAATTCCCTTGGCTCCAAATCCGTATCCAGCACCTCAATCTCATCCTTGCCAAATACTTTCAGACCCTCTGTATATCCGCACATTCCATGTTCCCCGTTGTACAGTCCGAACCAGACCCAGTTAAAGATTGGAAGATCGTCTCCTTTTATCATTTCCGCAAATCCTATATAGAGATCCGGCTGAATCAGGGTACGGTTTACATAGATTCCCAATGTATTTTTCTGCTTACAGCAACAGGACGCCAGTTTTACAAAAAGTATCCCTTTTTCAAAGATATCTCCGTCACCCATAACCGTCACCATTAAATGAGCTTTATGATTCTTAGCTGCCTCCACGGCATCCGGCCACATATAATTACGTTCGGCGGCCCATTCCGCCTCCCCATCAGGAACCTGCATCTCCATCAGAGCTGTCACTAGAATCCCGCCTTCCACCATTGAAAACATCAGTTTGTCTTTTTCCTCTGCTTCTCCTTCCTCTTCCTCGCAGATGATATTCCAGTCGTCCTTCATATCTTTCTTTAACTTTTCCTTATCCCACTCTGCAGAGGATAACAAAATAAAGCCTAAAAATCCTCCAACACTATCTTCTTCATCCTCATCATCATCTTCTTCCAGGTCATCATCCTCATCTGCTAAAATGTCCTCACAGTCCTGAATGTAATCCAGCACATCCTCATCATCGGGACAAAATTCCAGTGATTTCCGAAATGCTTCCAGCGATTCTTCGATTCTGTCCAGATAAAATAATGCATAACCCATTTTATAATACCATCGGTTCTCTCTGTCTTTTTCCTCAATTCCTTCCTGTAAAACCTCCATGGCTTTCTCATATTCATCCAGATTATTCCATGCACAGGCCAGATAATGAATAATCTCAAAATCCCATTCTTCTTTTGGAATTTGTTCAATTGCTTCTACCATCTTTTCAAACTCATCTTCTTCGTACCAGTCCTCCAGCTGCTCCATCAATGTCATGTCACGTTCCTCCTTGGCAATATTGTTTTCTGTCAGTTACAATGATTATAGCAAATCTGGCAATTATTTCAATATTATTCCAGAAAATAAACACGTTTTACTGAACTGCCCGAAACGCTTCTTCCAAATCTTCAATAATATCATCAATATTTTCCGTACCAATGGATAACCGAACTGTATTCGGTTTAATTCCCTGATCTTTTAATTCCTCTTCATTTAACTGAGAATGGGTGGTAGAAGCCGGATGGATGACCAGTGATTTCACATCTGCAACATTGGCAAGCAGAGAGAACAATTCCAGATTATCAATAAATTTCCTGGCTTTCTCTGCATCTCCTTTGATTTCAAACGTAAAAATGGAACCGCCGCCCTTTGAAAAATATTTTTTGTATAACTGCTGCTGCCCGGCATCTGGAGACACGGACGGATGGTTTACCTTTTCTACCTGCGGATGGTTCTCCAGATATTCTACCACCTTCAAGGCATTTTCCACATGTCTTTCTACTCTCAAAGACAGAGTCTCCAGTCCCTGCAGGAATATAAACGCATGAAACGGTGAAAGAGTGGCTCCCGTATCCCGCAGAAGAATGGCGCGGATTTTCGTTACAAACGCCGCTGCTCCCACTGCTTTTGTAAAACTGATGCCATGATAGCTGGAATTCGGCTCAGTAAGGGACGGAAATTTTCCACTGGCTTCCCAGTCAAACTTTCCGCTGTCAATGATAACTCCACCAATGGTGGTTCCATGTCCGCCGATAAATTTTGTAGCGGAATGAACTACAATATCCGCACCGTATTCAATCGGACGCACCAGATAAGGCGTTGCAAACGTATTATCCACTACCAGCGGTATCTTATGGGCGTGGGCAATCTCTGCCAGCGCTTCGATATCCACCACATCAGAATTGGGATTCCCCAATGTTTCAATATGTATTGCTTTCGTATTCTCCTGAATAGCAGCTTCCACTTCATCATACCGGAATGGGTCAACAAAGGTTGTGGTAATGCCGTATTCCCCAAGAGTATGGGCCAGAAGATTGTAAGTCCCTCCGTAGATATTCTTAGCTGCTACTATATGGTCTCCTGCATGGGCCAGATTCTGTATGGTATAAGAAATTGCAGCAGCACCGGAAGCCACTGCCAGAGCTGCCACACCGCCTTCTAACGCCGCGATTCTCTTTTCAAATATATCCTGGGTAGGATTGGTCAGTCTGCCATAAATATTGCCTGCATCGCTGAGATCAAATCTGGCCGCCGCATGAGCGCTGTTTCTGAATACATAAGAAGATGTCTGATAAATCGGCACGGCTCTGGCATCTGTAACCGGGTCAGGCTCTTCCTGGCCAACATGCAATTGTAATGTTTCAAATTTTAAGTTTCTCTCTGAAAATTTTCTTTTACTCATAATTATACCTCTTTCTGCCGAAATTTTCCTGCTTTTTTACTATTTAGTGTATTCCTTATATTTCCTATCTGTTTACAAGGATATAATATCATTCAACGACTGTTTTGTCAAATCAAAAATAAGTTTCTCACAGGTTGACTTTTTATCGGATTAAATCGTTCCCATCTATTGAGCGGCCCTGATAATCCGGGTATAATCATTATACAGGAGGTTGAAACGCTATGGAATTAAATTTTTCAGAAAATATAATCAGATTGAGACACGAGAGAAAAATAACCCAGGAACAACTGGCTGCATTTATTGGTGTAACAAAAGCTTCTGTTTCCAAATGGGAGACAAAGCAAAATCTTCCGGATATTCTGCTACTTCCAAAGCTGGCCGCTTTTTTTAATATCACCATTGACGAATTGCTGGGATATGAACCTCAGTTAAGCAAAGAACAGATTCAAAAGATTTATCTGGATTTGTCTGCTTCCTTTACAGAACATCCTTTTGATAAGGTAATGGAAAAGTGTAATCTACTGGTAAAAAAGTATTATTCCTGTTATCCTTTTTTATTTCAGATCAGTGCTTTATGGTTAAATCACTTTATGATGGCCGAAACCCAGACCCGTCAGCAGGAAGTCTTAAATTCCGCTTCGGATTTATGCCGCCACATTATCTCTAACTGCCGGGACATAGGGCTTTGTAACGATACTATCCTGTTAAACGCTACAATTCATTTACAGCTTGGCAATGCAGGAGAAGTTATTGATACACTGGAAGAAATTTTAAATCCCAATCGCCTGTCGGCACAAAGCGATCATATTTTGATTCAGGCCTATCAAATGTCCGGACAGGCGGAACGTGCTGACAGCTTTACACAGATTAGTATGTTTTCTCATTTACTTTCATTGATATCTGCAGCCACTAATTATCTTTCCATACACTGTGAAAATTTTTCCGTCTGCCAAGAAACCATGAAACGTATTGAAAGCATAATTTCCGCTTATCATCTGGAACTTTTACATCCTGCCAGTGCTTCTTTGTTTTATCTGCAGGCAGCCATTACCTGCTGCTTTCATGATAAACTGCCGGAGACACTGAATCTGCTGGAAAAATATACTGTCTGTATCAGACATATGTTTGAAGCAGAACATCTTCTGTTTGGGAATGACGGCTACTTTAACAGGTTAGAACAATGGTATCAGCAATCGGAACTGGGAGGAAATCCGCCGCGAAATAAAAAAATTATTTTTGACAGCGCCATGCAGGCTTTTGAAATTCCTGCTTTTGCGGCAATATATGAAAATCCGGAGTTTATAAGACTTAAAAAATCATTAACACTGAAAGGAAAACATTTATGAATAATCTGAATGAAATACTACCATTTCTTATTCCACTCATTGTAATAGAATTTATTTTATTTATCGTTACGTTACGGCATATTCTCACCCACACAAGTTATAAATACGGTAACAGAACAATATGGCTTCTGGTGGTTATCGTCGGAATGAATCTGATTGGCCCGGTGCTATATTTTCTGTTTGGAAAGGAGGAAACATAATGGATATACTGACACTTTCCCATGTATCCAAATCCTTTGGAACTAATAAAGTAATTGACGACCTGAGTTTTTCCGTCCCGGAACATTCTGTCTTTGGTTTTATCGGCCAGAACGGCGCCGGAAAAACTACAGCGATGAAAATGATACTGGGATTACTGGAACCGGACAACGGTGAAATATTTGTTTGCGGAGAACAGGTACATTTCGGTCAAAACCACACAAACAAATACATTGGATATCTATCTGATGTTCCAGAATTTTATGATTATATGACGCCGAAAGAATATCTTGCCTTATGCGGACGAATCACAGGAATGCCGAATGAAATAATTTCAGAACAGTCCGGCCATCTACTGAATCTGGTGGGACTGGAACACTCAGACAGACGTATCCGCGGATTTTCAAGAGGAATGAAACAGCGTCTGGGCATTGCCCAGGCATTATTAAACCGCCCGAAATTATTAATCTGTGATGAACCCACCTCTGCTCTGGACCCGATTGGCCGAAAGGAAATTCTGGATATATTGTCTTCGGTAAAAGAAAATACTACCGTATTTTTTTCTACCCATATTCTTTCTGATGTAGAACGTATCTGTGATAATATTACTTTCTTACACAATAAAACAGCTGTCCTCTGCAGTTCAATGGAAGAAATTAAAAACTATCCAACTGGGAACGGTCTGGAAATAGAATTTTGTAAACCGGAGGATGTGGGCTTGTTCTTAAGCCAATATTCCGATGGAATACGGGACAACGAATTAATATTACGCTTTGACCGGAAAAACCAACAGGATATGATAACTATCATGCAGGTTCTGGTCCGGCACAATATTGCCATCCGGCGGCTGGAAAGGCTGGAACCCGCATTAGAAGATTTATTTATGGAGGTGGTTCGTAAATGAAACAGTTAACTGCATTTACCCGAAAAGAATTTATGGAACTTACCCGGACTGGAAAACTGTTTATACTAATGGTTTTATTCGTTCTGTTCGGTATTATGAATCCTGCCATTGCTAAACTGACCCCATGGATGATGGAAATCATGTCTGACAATTTTGCAGAAACCGGGTTTACTGTAACTTCTGTAGATGTAAACGCCCTGACTTCCTGGACACAATTTTACAAAAATATGCCGATTTTATTGATTGTTTTTCTTCTGCTGTTTAGCAGTACGTTAACACTGGAGTATCAAAAAGGGACACTAATCAATATGGTTACAAAGGGGATGAAACGTTGGAAAATACTTGTTTCAAAAGCAGTTACCATGAGCCTGCTGTGGACGGCCGGCTACTGGCTCTGCTACGGAATTACCTATGGATACAATGCATATTTCTGGGATAACCGCATTGCCGCCCACCTGTTTTTTCCTGCGTTCTGTTTCTATCTGGAAGGACTGTGGCTGCTTACGCTGCTTCTGCTGTTATCGGTAATCCTCCGGACAAACTCTTCGGTGGTCATGTCTGTGGGCGGTACTTTTTTAGTCTTCTATCTGCTGGGACTGCTGCCTGTTATAAAAAAATATCTGCCGGTATATCTGATGGATTCTTCCAGTCTTCTGACTGGTAATGGAAATATTTCCGAATATTATTTTACAGTCATTTTTACGATTATATTGTGTACCACAGATATTATTGCCGCAATCATTTTCTTTAACAGAAAAAATATTTAATTCCTATCAGTTGTTACTAAACAATGGTGTGGACAGATACCTGTCTCCCGAATCCGGAAGCAGTACAACAATAGTCTTTCCTTTATTTTCCGGTCTGGCTGCCAGTATTGCAGCTGCTTTCAATGCGGCTCCTGAAGATATGCCCACCAGTATGCCCTCACTGACGGCAAACCTCTTTCCTTCCGCAAATGCATCTTCATTTTCAATCGTTATGATTTCATCATATATTTTGGTATTCAGTACCTCTGGTACAAACCCTGCACCAATGCCCTGAATCTTATGAGCCCCCGGTGTTCCTTTGGATAATACCGGGCTGGAAGCCGGCTCTACCGCAACCACCTGAATATCCGGATTCTGTTCTTTCAAATATTCGCCTACTCCGGTAACGGTTCCGCCGGTTCCGACACCGGCTACAAATATATCAATTTTCCCTTCTGTCTGTTCCCAGATTTCCGGGCCTGTGGTTGCTTTATGAACCGCAGGATTTGCCGGATTAACAAACTGTCCGAGAATTATGGAACCTGGTATGGATTCTTTTAATTCTTCAGCTTTTGCAATGGCTCCCTTCATTCCTTTTGCACCTTCTGTCAGAACCAATTCCGCTCCGTATGCCTGCAGAAGATTTCTTCGTTCCACACTCATAGTATCTGGCAATGTAAGAATTGCTTTATATCCCTTTGCAGCCGCTACAGAAGCCAGACCGATTCCAGTATTGCCGGAAGTCGGCTCAATTATTGTAGCCCCCGGCTTTAGGATTCCTTTTTTTTCTGCATCTTCTATCATCGCCAATGCAATACGGTCCTTTACAGAACCTGCCGGATTCAGATATTCCAGTTTTGCCAGTATGACTGCTTCTGTCACCCCTGCTTCAAGGGTATATCGATTTAATTTTAATAATGGCGTTCCGCCAATCAATTCCAATGCACTTTCTTTTATTTTACTCATATGGTCATCCTCCTAAATTATATGATTTATTGCTATTCTATCATTATTTTATTTTTCCTATTAGTTTTGTAGGAATTATATGAATGGTATTATATTTCTATAATGCTATTCTGTCAAGCAATTTTTTTTCGAGTCTATTGGTTTCAATAACTGCTTCTCTCATGTTTCTATTGACACAAACAAATTTCTTCACCAATTACAATTCCTTTTGAAGAAATCCCATGCCCGATTTCCTTTGTTTCAGCAATCGGTATATTATCTCCTGCATAATTCCTAACCAAATCAACAATCGAAGGAAAACATTGTTCTTCGTCCATTTGTGTAAATGTCCCTAACAAAATTCCGTTTATTTTATCAAATACCCCTATCTGCTTTAGTTGATTTAAGTATGTTACCATCTGTGGTACTCTTCCGCTAAAACTTTCCAATAATAAAATTTTTTGATTCATATCCGGCCAATATTCTGTTCCTGCCAGTTTTAACAGACATCTTATATTTCCTCCCACTACTATTCCCTGTATATAATCTTTTTGTTTAAACTCATAATGGAAAGAAAATAAATCATCGGTATCATTAAATATGGTGCTTGTAAAATTGGAAATCTGATTTACATTATCTCCATAAATCAAATTTCTTATCTGGTATAAAACAGACTTTTTACCTGTTTTTGCATAAATTGCATTGATAATTGTTGTAAGGTCACTATATCCCCAAAATGTTTTTTTACTCCGGGATATAATTTCAAAATCTAAATACGGTAATATTTCATTGGCTATGTCGCCGCCAGAAATATCATAAATCTCTTTAATTTCATCATTACGGTAGAACTCCATTAAACATCTGGCCCGTTCCTCTCCGGAGCCGCTGAAAACAGAATCTTTTTCATAAATAAAATCACTAAAGACAGGAATCAGGCCGATTTGAGTTAATGTGTCTTTTAAATGCTTTAATTTATCTCTGTAATTCGTTGGCTGACCATTCGAGCAGCATACAATTGCAACTTTATTATTCTTTTCCATTTTGTTATTCCTTTATATATTTCACTATCAGACTAAATCATTTAAAATAAAATTTCATATTGCTTTCTTATTCCTAATTACTTAAAAAATTTCATTTATCTGTTTTTATAACATTCATCAGGTTCAAACCTTGATACTACATCAAGAACATAATCCATAGACACAATCATAAAATGAATTAATTTATCCTCATCCATCTTTCTGTTCTTACCTTCTTTCTTCCGAATTTTGTATAGCCATATTTAAATTATCATATAATGATGTTTTTAAAATGTTGAAACTCACATAAATTCAGAATATTTACAATAAAAAAATAGTGTAGCATCCTATAAACTACTACACTATCAAGTCAAACATCAAGCCTCCTGCCATACAGCATTGATTGCCTCTTATGTCTACATTATAACAAATCCTTTTATATTTGCAAACATTATTTTCAACCATATTGTATTGTTTTTATAACTCCTTATCCAACATTTCTGCAATCTGCTCTTTTGGTTGATATCCAATTGATGTATTTATTACTTTACCCTTCTTCATGACAACAATTGTCGGAATACTTGCAACCCCAAACATGGAAGCCAGTTCCGGTTCCTCGTCAACATTGACTTTACCGATTTTAGCCTTACCATCATATTCCTCAGCAATTTCCCCAATAATCGGAGAGAGCATTTGACATGGACCGCACCATGATGCCCAGAAGTCAAGCATTACGGGAATATCCGAGTTTTTAACTTCCTCCTCAAAATTATTTTTTGTTATCTGCAATTCAGCCATTTTTTATTCCTCCTTTATTCATTTGATTTGTAATAAAGCATACAGTGGCAATACCCTTCAAAATCCGGATCTTTAACCTGTTCCTGAAATTCTCTGCACATACACTTATACTCATCCTTTTTCTCTATGCGGCAAGGACAATAACCGCCTGTTCGTTTCAGTCCTTCTTTCACCGTCCGTACGATTTCTCCATCAGGATTTAATGTGATTTTCATTTATCTGCACCTCCTAAAACGTATTGCCTATTTCTTATTGCATTTACATTTTATAACAAACTAAAAATAATAACTGTGACTAAGTCTCATTTATCCTATATTGTATCAAACTTTCCTTTTAAAATAAAGTTATCCTAAAATACCTTTCATATAAAATTTGTATATTTTAGTAGTTTCATATCGTATTTCCGGAAAATCAGCCAATGAATAAATTTCGGATTCCAAAGTTTCAATATCCTTTGTGACAAAATAAATTTGTTCCTTCATATAATTTTTCAAATCAAGATGTAAAACATTGTGTGTAGTAAAAACAAATTGTCCATAATGTTTTTTTCCAGATATAAATGAAATAACTCTATCTGACAAAATAGGGGTTAAAACTCCATTTTTCGGCACTTTCGCTCCCTTTCCCCGCCAAGCTCACCAAATATCTCCATATAAAAATGCCCTATATCAGCCACTTAAACTGATATAAAGCACTTTATTTTTGCATCTACTCTCTATTTTATCAATCTGACCTAAAAACACGCTCTAGCTATCCTGCATCTTCGCCAGTTTCGCCGCCTGGTCCGCCGCAATGCAGGCATCGATAATTTCCTGAATCTCACCATTCATTATCTTATCCAGCTTATACAGTGTAAGTCCGATTCTATGGTCTGTCACTCGTCCCTGCGGGAAATTATAAGTTCTTATCTTCTCCGAACGGTCGCCGGTACCAATCTGGCTTCTTCTCGCCTCCGCCTCTGCATCATGAGCTTTCTGACACTCAATATCATACAGTTTCGCTCTTAAAAGTGCATAAGCTTTCGCCTTATTCTGTAACTGAGATTTCTCTGTCTGGCTGTAAACCACAATACCGGACGGAAAATGCGTCAGACGTACGGCAGAATCCGTTGTATTGACACACTGACCGCCGTTTCCGGAAGCACGCATAACGTCAATACGAATATCTTTTTCATCAATCTGAATATCCACTTCCTCCGCTTCCGGCATAACCGCAACGGTAATCGTAGAAGTATGAATCCGGCCGCCAGACTCTGTTTCAGGTACTCTCTGTACACGATGAACCCCGGATTCATATTTCAGAACCGAATAAGCGCCCTGACCGGTAACCATAAATGTTACATTCTTAAGGCCGCCAATTCCGATTTCCTCACATTCAACCATTTCCACTCTCCAACGTCTGTTTTCGGCATAGTGGACATACATACGATAAATTTCTGCCGCAAACAATGCAGCTTCATCCCCTCCGGCACCAGCGCGGATTTCCACAATAACATTCTTATCGTCATTTGGGTCTTTCGGCAAAAGTAATATCTTTAATTCATTCTCCAATTCCTCAATCCTTGCCTTAGAATCATTTAATTCTTCCTTGGCCAGTTCCCGCATCTCCTCATCACTTTCCTCGTCCAGAATTGCAAGACTTTCTTCCACTGTATCTTTACACTGCTTATATTCCCGATAAGCCTCCACAATAGGTGTCAGATTCGCCTGCTCTTTCATAAGCTTACGAAATCTATCCTGATCATTTGCGATGGAGGGATCATTCAATTCCAACATCAATTCATCAAAACGGTGTAAAAGGTCTTCTAATCTATCAAACATCTCATTCTCCTATTCCGCATATCTGCTGCTTTCTATTGTATTTATTATCAAACGCCAGGATAACGGGCCGTTACCACTCTGTCCAGTCCGGCCAAATCTTTCATTATTCGAATTTCCGTATATCCCTGCTCTTCCAGAAGCAATTTTACTTCCGCCCCCTGTTCACAGCCGATTTCAAACAAAAGCACACCGCCGTTCTGTATATAAGCTTTGCCTTCTTTTATAATCCTTCTGTAAAACCGAAGACCGTCAAAATCCCCATCCAATGCCATCAATGGTTCAAAGTCACGGACTTCCGGCATCAATGATAAAATATCCTCTGTTCTGATATAGGGCGGATTCGATACAATAATATCAAATTTACTATTCCGTTCTATCTTTTCAAATAAATCACTATGAATAACATTCACTTCCACATCCTGCCGGTCTGCGTTCCGCTTAGCCGTATCCAGCGCTTTTTCCGATAAATCCGCTGCACTCATATCTATTTTGCAGTCACTACATATCTTTTTTATGCTAACCGCAATACAGCCACTGCCGGTACACAAATCCAGTACACGAATACAATCTTTTTTCTGAAGCTGCCGAATGATCCGGACGGCCTGTTCCACCAGACATTCCGTATCAAACCGTGGAATCAGAACATGTTTATTTACTTCAAATTCCAATCCCATAAACGTCCAGGTTCCCGTTATATATTGAACCGGTCGGCGAAAACAACGTTCCTCAATGTATTTATTGAAAAGAGACACTTTCTGTTTTTCCTCTTCCCCTATCTCCGCTGTCTTTTCCATAAAAAAACGGGAGCGGTTCATCTGAAACACATTCTCAAACAAAATCCAGGCATCCGAAGCCGCTTCCAGAATTCCCACTTCCTGAAGACGGTTCTCACCCTGTTTTAACAATTCATCATACTTCATAATTTTCCAGAAATTCCTTCCAGTCAAACACAGCTTCCACCGCTTTTATGGCCACTTCCACCTGTTCCGCATCCGGCTCATTAGTGGTCAGTTTCTGCAATGCCATACCAGGGGCGCTTACAATTCTTACTATGAGATTGTTACTGCGTCCCGCCAGCCGCAGTATCTCATAAGACACTCCGGCGATAACCGGAATAAACAACAGACGGATGACCACTTTCCATACCGGATTCTGTATCGGTATCAATATAAAGAAAACAATGCTGACAGCCATAACCAGAAACAAAAAACTGGTACCGCACCGCCGGTGAAGTCTGGAACTTTTTAAAACGTTTTCCACATTCAATTCCAAACCCTGTTCAATGCAGTTAATACACTTATGTTCAGCTCCATGATACATAAAAGTTCTTTGAATATCTTTCATTCTGGAAATTAAAATAATATACAACAGAAAAATCACAATCCGAATGACGCCCTCTATTAAAGATATTACTGCATAAGAATCTATATTTACCTGCCGCTGAATCAGATCAGACAACAGACTGGGCAGTACGATAAACAATCCCAGCGCCATTACAATAGAAACTGCTACCGTAACCCCCATAATCAAACCTTCCGTCTTCTCTTTCAGCGATGAATCTCCCGGCATATCTTCCTTTTTATCATCCGTTTTCACCTGTTCCGTTTCTTCCTCTTCATAAAAACCGGCAGAATAAGTAAGCGTGGATATTCCAAGAATCATGGAATCAATAAAATTAAATACGCCTCTGATAAATGGAATACCTAAAATTTTAAATCGTTCGGTAATGCTTTTGTGCTCTTTCACACAGACCTCTATGCCGTGGTCTGGTTTTCGTACCGCAACTGCATACTGGTCTTTATTTTTCATCATAATGCCTTCCAGAACTGCCTGACCGCCTATTCCTGATGTTTTCATAATGCCTCACAATCTACCGGCCTCTGCCGGCCTGTTGCTTAATCCCATCCGTTTATAATCAAATGCTAAAAATGAGGCTGTCGCAAAAAAGGTTCTTATCATCACCATGACAGAACCCTTATCAGCGACAGCCTCATATACGACGACCTAGTTGTTATTTGTCATACCATACTTACGATTGAACTTATCAATACGTCCACGGGCAGCAGCAGTCTTCTGCTGACCTGTATAGAAAGAATGGCACTTAGAACAGATTTCAACATGGATATCTTCCTTTGTGGAACCTGTTACAAATTCATTACCACAGTTGCAGACAACTTTTGCCTGATAATAAGCTGGATGTATTCCTTCTCTCATTTTGTTTCACCTCTTTACAATTAATGATATGCAAATGGCTTCCGCCAATCATATTCTTCAAAACAGCTTTTATAGTGTAACACAGTTATTATTTTAATGCAAGTATTTTTTTATCATCTGGACAAATTCTTTGTTATTTCGAGTTTTAGAAAATAAATCCATAATTTTTTCTACTGCATCCTCCGGGCGCATCTCATTTGTGGTCTTTCGGATCAAGTAAGCAGCCTCGTTTTCTTCTGTATCCAGCAGTAAATCTTCCCGGCGGGTACCAGATTTCACAATATCGATAGCCGGAAATACTCTCTTTTCTGAAAGCTTTCTGTTCAGTACCAGTTCCATATTGCCGGTACCTTTAAATTCTTCATATACTACATCGTCCATCTTACTGCCAGTGTCCACCAGTGCCGTTGCCAGAACCGTAAGGCTGCCTCCTTCACGCATATTTCGCGCTGCACCAAAAAATCGCTTCGGCATATGCAGGGCTGCCGGGTCCAGACCGCCGGATAAGGTTCTTCCTGACGGTGGAATCGTCATATTATAAGCCCTGGCAAGTCTCGTGATGCTATCCAATAAAATAATAACATCCTTTTTTAACTCCACCAGACGTTTGGCACGCTCTATAACCATTTCGGAAACCCGCTTGTGATGCTCCGGCAGTTCATCAAATGTAGAATATATGACTTCAACATTGCTACCGGTAATCGCTTCCTTGATATCCGTCACTTCCTCCGGTCTCTCATCAATCAAAAGAATAATCATATGCATATCCGGATTGTTTTTCTGAATGGATTTTGCCACTTCTTTCAATAATGTGGTCTTGCCGGCTTTCGGCGGGGAGACAATCATACCACGCTGTCCCTTGCCAATTGGAGAAACCAGATCCACAATCCGCATTGCCATATTTTCGCTGATGGTTTCCATTTTCAGCCTCTGATTTGGAAATATCGGTGTCAAATCCTCAAAATTCGGCCGCTTCATGGAATCTTCAATTTCAATGTTATTGACCATATTCAGATGCGTCATGGCTCCGAACTTCTCATTCGTATTTTTAAGCCGCATCTGCCCATTTAAAATATCCCCTGTCTTCAGCCGGAATCTGCGAATCTGAGAAGGGGATACATATACATCATTTTCACCTGGCAGGAAATTCTCACACCGGATAAATCCATATCCCTCCGGCATAACTTCCAGGATTCCTTCTGCTACCAGATTTTCTTCCTGGTCTCCGGAACCAGAAGCATTCTTTGCCATAGGCGGTTTTGCCCGGTTCACGCAATCCTTTTCAAATGTATGATATACATGCACTTTTTCCTTTGTTACTTTTTCCGTATTCTGCGCTGCCTTCTCCTGAATTTTTTCTTCTTCCTTATCATTACTGTCAGATATTTTGTTATCCTCATGCTCCGGCAATCTGTTTAAATTCTCATTGCCTGATTCCAAAACCTCCCCTGATACCTCTGATTCATAACCGGTTGCCTTTAAAATCTCATTAATCAAATCCGATTTACGCAGTTTCATTATGTATTTAATGCCCTGCTGTTTTGCAATATCCCTCAACTGGGACATTGGCAGTGATTCTAATTTTGCTCTCATAAATTAATCGGCATACAGAATATGCTCTCTCCTTTTCACTGTAAATATAACAGGCAATTGTAAAACTCTGGGAGTTTCGCAATTACCTGATAAATATAAATGATTTCCTGGGAAATTTCCTGATTATTCAGGAATTGCCGAACTGGCACTATGACTTGTCAACGCTTAGTATACACTAAAATTCCAAAAATAGATAGTGTAAATTATGTAATTATTGATTATTTATTTCTGACCATAATATAAATATATATAAAATAAGAGGTATCCTATGATCACATTATTAATAAAATTATTCGTCAGAGAGAAAGATAACATGGATTCACTGGCCATCCGGCAGACTTATGGAATTTTATGCAGCCTTGTGGGAATCTCCCTTAACATTCTACTGTTTGCCGGAAAATATTTTACAGGAATTATCAGCGGCTCCATCGCCGTCACTGCTGATGCCTTCAATAATCTTTCCGATGCCGGCTCATCCCTGATCACTTTAATCGGTTTTAAATGTTCCGGTTTAAAAGCAAATTCCATGCATCCCTTCGGACACGGAAGAATTGAATATCTGTCCGGTTTAGCCGTTTCAGTCATCATTCTTCTGATGGGACTGGAACTGGCAAAATCTTCGGTTATAAAAATCCTTCACCCAAAAGCAGTGGAAAACAGTTTACTGACAGTAATCATACTGATTGTTTCCATTTGCGTAAAACTCTATATGGCCTATTATAACCGGACCATAGGAAAAAAGATAAATTCCTCTGCGATGAAAGCCGCTTCCATTGACAGTTTATGCGATTCCGCTGCAACCGCCATAGTTTTATTCTCCATGCTGGTACTTTGGCTGACCAATATCAATATCGACGGATACAGCAGTCTGCTGGTCGCTTTATTTATACTTTATGCCGGATATAACTCAGCAAAGGATACCCTGAATCCTTTACTTGGCCGCCCTGCAGACCCGGAACTGGTGAAAAATATCCACGATATAGTAATGTCACATGAAGAAATTATCGGGATTCATGATCTGGTTGTTCACGATTACGGTCCCGGACGACTAATGGTTTCCCTCCACGCTGAAGTATCCGGGAACGGCAACATCTTTAGTCTTCACGATGCCATCGACCGGATTGAAAACGAACTCCATGAAAAATTACATTGTGAAGCCGTAATCCACATGGATCCATTGGAAGTTAACAATATCCGGATTACGGAAACAAAAAAGCTTCTGGCTGAAAAAATCAAAGAACTGGATTCCGAAATAACCATCCACGACTTCCGAATGGTAACAGGATCCACAAAGACCACTCTGATATTTGATGCCGTCGTCCCATTTGATTCAAAACTTTCAGACGATGAAGCCCGCCGGCAGATGGAAGAACTGGTCAGCAGGGAATTTGAAAATTCTACCGCCGTGATAAAAATAGATAAAACATATACCTGACTGTTCTCTATTTAATTTATCCCCATGAACTTTTGATTTGAATCAGACTAAAAAAACAAACTGTCCCCTGCCACTATGGCCTGAAACAGTTTATCCCAGAGCGTGCAGATGAAAGAAATGATTTTTCAAACACGCTCTGGTTCACAATCTATCAGTTAAAGTATTTCACACCGGACTCAAATATCTTCATGTCCTGTTCTCCTACAATGTTCATCGCCACGGAGCAATCCCTGCGCTCAGAATGAGCCATTTTACCAAAACAGCGTCCGTCCGGACTGGTAATACCTTCAATCGCATAGTAAGATCCGTTTACATTCCACTCTTCATCCATGGTCGGAAGCCCCTGCTCATTCACATACTGGGTGGCAACCTGCCCGTTCTCAAAAAGCTTCTGAATCCATTCTGCATTTGCAACAAATCTTCCCTCGCCATGAGAAGCAGGATTAACATAGGTTCGTCCCAAATCTGCCAGCTGCAGCCAAGGTGATTTATTGGATACCACTTTCGTATAAACCATTTTGGATACATGACGGTTAATGGTATTGTAAGTTAATGTCGGAGCATTTTCATCCTGACCGGTAATCTGTCCGTTCGGAACCAGTCCCAGCTTTATCAACGCCTGGAATCCATTGCAGATACCGAGAGCCAGTCCGTCTCTTTCATTCAGCAGGCGGTTCACTGCTTCCTTTATCTTTTCGTTGCGGAATGCAGTTGCAAAGAATTTGGCAGAACCGTCAGGTTCATCTCCTGCACTGAATCCCCCCGGGAACATAATAATCTGGGCCTGGTCGATGGCTTCTTCAAATACCTGAACGGAATCACGGATATCCTCTGCCGTCAGATTCTTAAACACCTTTGTGACTACATTGGCTCCGGCACGCTCAAATGCCTTTCCACTGTCATACTCACAGTTGGTTCCCGGAAATACAGGAATAAACACCGTCGGTTTTGCAACTTTATTTTTGCAGACATAAAGACTTCCTGCGGAATAAACGCCGGTATCCACCTCAGTCTTCTCATCGGAAGAACGGGTTGGAAATACCTTCTCCAAGGTTCCTTCCCATGCTGCCAGTGCTTCTTCCATGGTTATCTTCATGGTTCCGTATTCAAATGCTGCCACATCAGTAACCGTACCTATGATGACTGCCGAAGAGTCCAGTTCCGAAACCATAGCTTCATCAATTTCGGCTACGATATTAGCAATTCCCTTTTCAAACAATGTCTCTGTTGAAACCGTATCATTGATTCTGACACCAAGTTTGTTACCGAAAGCCATTTTGCTGACAGCGGCGGCAATACCCTTTGCATCCACCGCATAAGCAGCTTTAATCACACCCTTGCCGGTTAATGTATGAATCGTCTCATATAATTCTTTTACCTGCTCATAATCCGGCAAATCATATTCATCTTTCTTAATCCTGAACAAAGCAATGGCATTTCCTGCCTTCTTAAATTCCGGTGAAATAATATCCCTTTCTTTCGCCACATCCACAGCAAAGGAAACCAGTGTCGGCGGCACGTCAATTTCATTAAACGTTCCTGACATACTGTCCTTACCGCCGATTGACGGAAGCCCGAAACCAAGCTGTGCATCATAAGCACCCAGCAACGCCGCAAACGGCTGGCTCCACCGTTCCGGATCTGACGTCATTCTGCGGAAATATTCCTGAAACGTAAAACGTATCTTCTTATAGTCACCGCCGGATGCCACTATTTTTGCAACGGATTCCGTTACAGCATAAATTGCGGAATGATACGGACTCCAGCTGGAAAGATATGGGTCAAAGCCATAACTCATCATTGTAACGGTATCACATTTTCCCTTTAAAACCGGAAGTTTTGCAACCATTGCCTGAGTCTCGGTCAACTGATACCGTCCGCCGAACGGCATAAATACGGAACCGGCGCCGATGGAACCATCAAAACGCTCTACCAGACCCTTCTGGGAACATACATTTAAATCAGCCAGTGTATCCAGCCACTGTTTTTTTACATCCGCCACATCTTTCGTTTCAAAAAACTTCTGTGCCTCATCCGGCATGTTTACACGAACCGCATTTTCCTGATGAGCGCCGTTGGTATCCAGAAAGGACCTCTTTATATTTACAATTTCTTTTCCTCTCCATTTCAATACCAGCCTTGGCTCTTCCGTTACCACCGCTACCTCTGTTGCTTCCAGATTTTCTTCATTGGCATATTTCATAAATTCTGCCACATCTTTTTTGTCCACAACCACAGCCATACGCTCCTGAGACTCGGATATGGCGATTTCCGTACCGTCCAGACCTGCATATTTTTTAGTAACTTTATCCAGATTAATATCCAGACCGTCAGCCAGTTCTCCAATGGCAACGGATACGCCGCCAGCGCCAAAGTCATTACATTTTTTAATCAGTCTGCTGACTTCTTCTCTACGGAATAATCTCTGAAGTTTTCTCTCGGTCGGTGCGTTACCTTTCTGCACCTCAGCACCACAGGTTTCAATGGAACTTTCAGTATGAACCTTGGAAGAACCTGTTGCACCACCGCATCCGTCCCTTCCGGTTCTTCCGCCCAACAGGATAATGATATCCCCTGGATCGGAATTTTCACGTTTTACGGCATATCTTGGAGCAGCTGCAATGACTGCGCCGATTTCCATTCTCTTTGCCACATAATCCGGATGATAAATTTCTTTTACAAGACCGGTGGCCAGTCCAATCTGATTGCCATAAGAACTATATCCGTTGGCAGCCCCCCGCACCAGCTTCTTCTGTGGTAATTTTCCTTTCATGGTATCCTTTACCGATACAGTAGGATCTGACGCACCGGTCACACGCATTGCCTGATATACATAAGTACGGCCTGACAACGGATCGCGGATTGCACCGCCTAAACAGGTAGCCGCACCACCAAAAGGTTCAATTTCCGTTGGATGGTTATGGGTTTCATTCTTGAAATTTACCAGCCATTCTTCAGTAATCACACCATTTCCGTCTTCTTTGTCTATCTCAACCGGAACCACAATGCTGCAGGCATTAATCTCATCCGATTTCTCCTGGTCATCCAGCTTTCCTTCTCTTTTCAGCTTTCTCATGGCCATAAGAGCCAGGTCCATAAGACATACAAATTTATCTTCTCTGCCCTTAAAAATAACCTCTCTGTCCTCAATATATCTCTCATAGGTTTTCAAAATCGGAGTTTTATAATATCCGTCTTCAAATGTAACATCTGTAAGCTCCGTATTGAAAGTGGTATGGCGGCAGTGGTCTGACCAATAAGTATCCAATACACGAATTTCTGTCATGCTTGGATCTCTCTGCTCATCCTCCCTGAAATAATTCTGAATATGAAGAAAATCTTTAAAAGTCATGGCAAGTCCAAGGGAATCATATAATTCTCTCAGCCCTTCCTCTGCCATATCCTTAAATCCGTCAAAAATCATCACATCTGCCGGTTCTTCAAATTCTGACACAAGGGTTTCCGGTTTCTCCAATCCGGTTTCCCTGGAATCCACAGGATTTATGGAAAATGACTTAATACTTTCAAATTCTTCTTCCGAAATGCTTCCTTCTATTATATAAGTAGTGGCCGATTTAATGACCGGTTCTTCATCTTCTTTTAAAAACTTTACACACTGTACTGCCGAATCAGCTCTCTGATCAAACTGACCTGGTAAATATTCTACACTGAAGACATGGTCATCCGCTTCATTGTACGGGAACGTTTCCTCGTACAGGGTATCAACCGGAGGTTCTGAAAATACTGTTACCAATGCCTGTCTGTAGGTTTCCTCTGATATGTCCTCAACATCATACCTCACCAAGACTCTGACACCTGTTACAGTCTTAATCCCGAGATAACTGGATATCTCGTGTTTTAATTCCCTGGCTTTTACTGCATATGGGTCTTTTTTCTCAACATAAACTCTTCTAACTTTGCTCATAAGTACCTCCATATTTTGGTTGCTAACAAAACTAATTGATATGATTAATCTTACAATAACACGAAAACATTGTCAAATATATTCGGACGTATTAGAGCGTGTTTAAAAAATGCTCCGTTTTTCTTCAGCAATATCTCCAGAACCGCCCAATCATCTCTCCCACATTGTTCACATCTGTCACTCCAAAGTCTGCCCATTCCCTTGGAAACAACATTCGGTAAGAACGCTCCAGAAAACGCTGGTCCAGCAGGGCAATCACTCCATAGTCCTCGCTTGTCCGAATGACCCTTCCCGCCGCCTGCAGTACCTTATTCATACCCGGATAGCGATATGCATAATCAAATCCCGATTTTCCGCTTCTGTCATAATGCTTTTTCAGAATCTCCCGTTCCGAACACACCTGGGGCAGCCCCGTTCCGATAATAATACTTCCAATCAGCCGCTCGTTTTTCAAATCAATTCCCTCAGAAAAAATACCGCCCAGTACGCAGAATCCCAACATGCTCTTGGGATTATCCGCCTGAAAACCTGCCAGAAAATCCTCCCTCGCCTGTTCATTCATATTACTGTCCTGACAGATAATATCAAAACTCCCGGTGATTCCCTGTTCATATGCCAATGTATAAACCTCATTCATTAACTGGTAAGACGGAAAAAATACCATATAATTTCCCTTGCAGCCACCTGCTACTTCTCTAATATATTGTAACATACGAAGATATTCTTCCCGGCCTCTTCTGCTGTATTTACTGCTGACGTCCTTTGCCACAGTCAGAAGACGCTTACCGGAATCAAAGGGAGAATCAATATAAATAGCATAATCTTCTGTATTACCGCTTAACAGTTCTTTATAATAATTAACTGGCAACAGTGTCGCTGAAAAAAAAATGGTAGAATATCCCCGTCTCATACAATCTGCTACATTTCCCGAAGGATTTACGCAAAACAGCTTTACATAAAATTCACCGGATTCCCGAAAATCAGTATAAATCACATAATTTTCATCCACCAGTTCATACATATCCAAATAATTACGAATGACAAAATAAAAATCCATAACCTCGTTTCGGTGTTCAAATTCCCGGTTATCATCTAAAAATTTCTCCATTGCAGACTGTAGCCGTAATAGTGCTGGCACCAGCTCCTCCGTATCCGGTATCACCGTATAGGTGAAATTTTCTTCCGTTCCGGTACATTCCCGCTTTAAAGACAGCATCTCCCGGTTGCATTTTTCCAAAGCCTTTTCAAGACCCATGCCTCCCGATAATCTTTTGGAACCACTCTTATCTTTTATCAGCTTTTTACAGGCAAGAAAATCTTCCTTTACCAAAACAGCACTGTACATTTCCCTTGCCCGCTCCACCAGATTATGAGCTTCGTCCACCAGAAAAATATAACTGCCCTGGACACCCTCGGAAAAATACCGTTTCAGACATACATACGGATCAAATACATAATTATAATCGCAGATGATTCCATCCATAAAGCTGCTGATATCCAGACTCATTTCAAACGGACATACATTATACTGCTCTGCATACCGTTCAATCACTTCCCGGTTGATATCGCTTTCTGAACTTATTACATCAAACACAGCCCCGTTAATCCGGTCATAATGGCCTTTTGCCCTGGAACATGCCAGTGGGTTGCACTCCGTTTTTTCACAGCAGCAAATCTTATCTTTTGCAGTTAAAGTAACCGTTTTAAAATGAAGTCCCGCCTTCCGCAGCGTGCGGAACCCTTCTTCCGCCACGGTTCTGGTAATGGTCTTGGCAGTCAGATAAAATATTTTATCTGCCGCCTCTTCCCCCACTGCCCGTACGGCAGGAAATATTGTGGAAATGGTTTTTCCCACACCTGTAGGAGCCTGAATAAACATATTACGTTTCTGCTTAATCGTCTTATAAACAGATACAACGATATTCCTCTGACCCTCTCTGTATTCAAAAGGAAATTCCAGATTTGCAATGGATTCCTGCCGCAGCCTCCTCTCTTTCGTAATAAACTCCGCCCAAACCAGATACTGACTGATAACGCTTTCAAACCAGACTTCTAAATCTTCAAACGAATGTAATTCCCGAAACCTTCTGACCGCCTCTGTTTCTATATTACAATAAGTAAGCTGCACAACTATCTCTGTTAATCCCTGTTGTCTGCAATAGATATAGGCATAACACATCGCCTGGGCCAGGTGAACCGGTACCGGTTCTTTCAGCCGGTTCACATCTGCATACATAGATTTAATCTCATCGATAACAATAGTGTCCTCTTCCGTAATGATTCCGTCTGCCCGGCCTTCCAGACAGATTTCATAATCCGTATATTCCATGGATATTTTCAACGGAACCTCCGCTTTGTAATTTGCTCCCATCCGGTTCTGGATTTTTCTGTGAATCCTGCTGCCCTCTGCCATGGCATTTTTTGTCATGGAATCCGTCCGGCGGTTATCAATATCCCCGGAACGCAGAATAAATTCCACCAAGTCCCTGACTGACATTTTAATAAGGTTTGCTGCCAATTTCTACACCGACTTTCCCATATACCGAACCAGTTTATCATACTGCCTGTACATTTTCTGCACACCATTTTCCAGCAGATAGTAATGCCGGATATAAGGTGCAAGCAGAACCACCAGCAGCAATGCCAGCAATAATAATCCTATATTATCAGTTATCAGATATGTAAATACCGTCATAAAAGTTCCAATTGCAAATAGAACCGTTACAATCAGATGAACCAGCCTCTCATGCATGAAAAAATCTATCTGTCTTAAGTGATTATCCAGTACATTCTGAAGATTTATCTCCTGTTTCTTCCCATCATCCGTCATCTGTTCCAGCAATTCGTCCATATGGCTTAAATACTCGGTAATTCTTTTTTTCATTTCCGGCCTCCGCTCTAACTTTTTTTCATACTAAGTAGGCGTAGATACATCATCCCATTCCGCATTGTCAAAACATATCATCCAGTTCAGGGTCTTATGTCTCTCCTGTACAACTCCATGCTCTAACCCTGCCGGACCCTGCATTCCATGAATCCTTGCATCCACTGCCGCCCAGTCCATCCTGTAAATCAGGTCTGCTTTATCCAGAATCTCTTTTTTGGAGCGCAGAACCGTTTTCTTGCACATTTTCCCAACAGAATCAAACTTCCGAAGGTTTCGAACCATTTTTCCCACATCACAAATTCCGTCAGGATAATTCCATTCAACTAAACCAAGAATCCACTCCAAGACATATAAATTTTCATAATGCCATGAAAAATTAATCCGGGCGGCTTCATCCGAATTATCATCCTCAATATATTTCATCTCCTCATCCGTAAGAACATCTTCCAGTTTGTCTACAGAAAAATCTTTCATTACTTTCCGTATAAAATCCCTTGCTTCGGAAACACTCATATTTTCTTCCGGATTCAATAACGCTTCGGAATATAATGATACAATCAATGTACCAATGGTTCTCCGGACCACATCTTCCTGACTTCTCAGTCTGATATTCCCATCATCATCATTTAACGGTAATTCACAGACATATATTTTTCTGTCATAGAGATATTTCATATTTTCGGTTCTTCTTGTAATCTGCCGCTCTGTACAGTTTTCCAAAAAAGCCGGTCTTTCCTGTAATTCAAAAGGAAAATAAAATTCCAGATTACTCTCACATTCTTCGGATAAGATAACATCCCCGTCAGAATTCAGCGCAGTTGCCCCCTCATCTACGATTAAAACTCCATCCATATGCTTTATTGCCTCCAGTATAACAGCAATTACTGCATCTATATCATCCACATCCCCATTTTCCTGCTTTACTGCAGTCTTAATCGGAACAAATGCTTTTGCATGCTGGATATGATGAATCAGATTGATTTTTATATCCTCATTACAATTCTGCATCTGTGCAAAATATCCGGACACCATATTTTTCTGCTTTTGAATAAACTCTTTAAACTCCTTTCCCATTGACTCCGTAAACACATCAATATTAACGCTTTGAACATCATTTTCCAAATGCAGGTTATTTCCTCCCGATGACTTTTCCAGTCCGAAGCTCTCCATAATGACATCCATGATTCGTTCCGGGTCCTGTTCCCTGCTGAATAAAACAATAAGATTCTCTTCCATAAAAACCTCCTGTTCTATATGATATCTGACCTTGAATTTCACTTTTACCAGACAGCTCACTTGATTTATTATTGTTTTATTATACCTTTTTTCCGGTTTTATGTACAGAAAAATGCCAGCTAGACGAAAGGATATTTTATAATATCCTTTACCACCTCTCCTGCCAGGATTAGTCCTGCCACCGGCGGTACAAACGACACACTTCCCGGTGTCGTCCTTCTATTTGATAACATACCTGTATCACTGCTATTCTCCATAAATTCCTCCATAGGTTTTACAGGCTTCTCTTTGGAATAGACCACTTTCAAGCTGTCAATTCCCCGTTTCTTTAATTCCCGTCTCATTACCCGGGCCAGAGGACAGACAGAAGTATTGCTAATATCCGCAGCCTCAAAAGCCGATGCATCCATTTTATTTCCCGCTCCCATACTGCTGATGACCGGAATCTGTAGTTTTTTCGCTTTACATATAATACTTATTTTTGCCGTAACCGTATCCACGGCATCCACGATATAATCATATTGATAAAAGTTAAAATCCTGTTCATTTTCCGGTAAATAAAAGCAATTATGTACAACCACATCCGCCTGCGGATTAATATCCAGAATCCTGTCCCTCATCACCTCCGTCTTATACCGCCCTACTGTACTCATCGTGGCAATAATCTGTCTGTTTATATTGCTGACACTGACGGTATCCATATCAATCAAATCGAAGGCTCCGATTCCACTCCTGGCCAGAGCCTCCGCCGCATAACCGCCCACGCCGCCAATGCCGAATATAGCCACCCGGCTGTTATGCAGTCGGTTCATAGCCTCATTTCCCAGCAGCATCTGTGTTCTGATAAATTGTTCTTCCATTGTATTTCCCCAATCACCTGCTAAATTTTTTTAAAGTTTTTTACATTATACCATAACCTTTTATTTTTTATCTGAATATTTTTGTAAAAAAATCATATGATGGGATCGTAACATCTGCATAAACATTACCAGCCGCTGAACCGCCAGATTTGCTTCCTCTCCAAAATCCCGGATAATATCTCCCGAAATATCGGAAATCGACCGGACCCCATCAATTTTCTTCCAGACATAACTTCCGTATTCATCCAGTTCCACCTCACTTATCTGCGGTGTCTTCATAAACTTTCTGGCACAGGTATGAAAAAAACCTTTATTAATTACATAAACAACTACATTTTTATCACTTGTAAGTTCCCATTTATATTCATTATTAATCACCGGAATTAAATCCTCATAATTCATAAAAAAATAAACTCCTTACATCATTTTATAATACTTCCATAAAAGCAAGTATAATTCCCACCAGACCTTCGCCGGCAATCATCCCCGATGTAAATAATATTCCCCGTTCCACTCCTGATTTTTTAACTTTTTCCACAATACGCCTGATAATACCACCAATCATGATACCCATACTTAAATGAATGGGCAGATACATTCCCACCGCAAAAGGAAGGGATTCAATCCCCATCAGTTCCACGGCTACCGCAATGGCAACCCCTACCAGAATCAGGTTCCACGGAAGATTACCTTCCATAACTCCTTCCACTACAAGTTTCATCAGCGTTGCCTGAGGCGCCGATAACTCTTCGGAACCATACCCCCATGCATTATTCAGCAGATACAGAACTCCGCTGATACTCAGTGAAGCTGCTGTAACACCAATGATTTCCCCAATCTGCTGCTTCATAGGTGTGGCACCCAGAATATATCCGGTCTTCAGATCCTGGGACGTATCTCCGGCTATGGCAGAAATAATACAGATAATGGATCCCACAGCTATAGTTCCTGTCATTGCAGCCACTGTACTCATTCCTGACATTTTCATTACAACTGCCGAAATAATCAGTGTTGCAATGGTCATACCGGACACCGGATTATTGCTGCTTCCCACCAGCCCCACCATTCGGGAAGATACGGTGGCAAAAAAGAATCCAAAGATAATAATCATTATCGTTCCCAAAAAATTAACCGGAATATTCGGGGCCAGCCAGATAAACAGGCTGAGTACCACCACCAGTATGATAATCCATTTCATTGGAATGTTTCGTTCCTGGCTGCCACCCTCTGTCTGATATTTTCGGTTCTCTTTAGAGAAAGAACTGGTAAAAGCATTGAACAGCATTGGCAGAGATTTCACAAGGCTGATAATACCTGCAGCCGCTACCGCCCCTGCTCCGATATAACGGATATAATTGCTCCATAGCTGATTGGAAGTCATGGTTCCAATTAATACGTCCCCCGGAAATAATACCATATCACCACCAAACATACTGATAACCGGCATTAGCGCCAGCCATGAAATAATTCCTCCTGCCAGCATAAAGGATGCAATACGGAACCCACAGATATATCCTACAGAAATCAGCGCCGGAAGAACATCCACACCGACACCGGCGCCTTTCAGCTTTTTAAATTCATAATGAATCTGACTGCCAAACAGCCGGATTCCATCCACAATAAATTTATATATCCCGGCAATCACCAGTCCGATAAATACCCAGGATGCCTCCGATTTTTTTTCCTCTCCTGCCGCCAGTACTTTTGCACATGCCGTTCCTTCCGGATAAGGCAAAGTCATATGTTCCCTTACGATTAATGCGTTTCTCAGCGGCACCATAAATAAAATACCAAGGATACTGGCACAGATACAAATCGCAGTAATCTCCATATAATCCGGAAAGCCTGCAATCCCTTCCTCTGCCCACATAAAGAGCACAGGCAGGGTAAAAATAGCACCGGCTGCCACAGATTCCCCGGCAGAACCAATTGTCTGAACCATATTGCTTTCCAATATGGAATCTTTTCTCAGCAGAACACGAATGATTCCCATGGAAATCACGGCTGCAGGAATAGATGCGGAAACAGTCATTCCAACACGCAATCCCAGATATGCATTTGCCCCTCCAAACAAAACTGCCAGCAATACACCAAGTAAAACCGATGTTACGCTAAACTCCACTACAGACGTATCTCTTTTTTTTCCACTCATATTATGATGCTTCCCTTACAAATTATTTCTCACTCCGGTCTCAAAACAGCCGTCCTCATCCCTGCATTTTAGATTTAAATATCAAAGCGGAAATAAAACCGAAAATCAATGCTCCTGATATACCTACAGCGCTGGCTTTAAATCCACCCATAAACGTTCCCAGAAATCCGTTGGCATCCACAGCCTCTTTTACACCTTTTATCAGGGTATTTCCAAATCCCAGCAACGGAATACTCGCTCCGGCTCCGGCAAAGTCAATAAATGGCTGATACAGTCCCACGGCTCCCAGAATCGTTCCGATAACCACCAGTCCGGTCATAATTCTGCCGGGCATGAGTTTTGTCTTATCTATGAATATCTGCACAATTGCACAAATAATTCCTCCAACAATAAACGCCTTAATTAATGCCATTGTATTACCTCCCTGTTATTTATTTGGATGTTCAATCATTACCGCATGGGCAATTCCCGGTACGTTCTGCCCCTCATTAAAACTGGTAGGTGATAGTAATGCGCCAGTGGGAACAAATAATACTTTTTTCCAGATTCCTTTTTTAATGTTGTTCAGAATATGTCCGCATAATACCGTTGCCGAACAGCCGCAACCACTGCCGCCGGCATGTGTATCCTGTTTCTCGGAATCAAATATCTCAATTCCACAGTCCATATGATTATTTGTAATTTCAATTCCTTTTCTCTGCAATAAATCAATCAGAATGGTTTGTCCCACATATCCAAGGTCTCCAGTAATGATTTTATCATATTCTCCCGGTTCATAACCAAAATCTATTAAATTCTGCTCAATTACATCTGCTGCTGCCGGCGCCATACATGCTCCCATATTTTGTGAATCTTTACAGCCATAATCCACAATCTTTCCGGTGGTGATTCCGGTAATCTTTCCTTTGATCATATTTTTTTCCGATTTATTCGTGGCATTGCCGATGACAACCGCACCACAGCCAGTTACCGTCCATGTAGCCGAATAAGGTCTCTGCGTACTGTATTCCAAAGGAAAACGAAACGTCTTTTCTGCACTGGCATAATGGCTGGAAGCCATGGCAATTACATTATTGGCATATCCTCCCGCCACTGTCATAGATGCCAGACTGATGGCCTCGCCCATGGTAGAACAGGCGCCGTACAGACCAAACAGCGGAATTTCAAATTTCAGAATACCAAAAGTGGTAGCAATCAGCTGTCCCATCAAATCCCCTGCAAATATATACCGGAAATCCGTTTTTTTATATCCCGATTTTTCCAGCAGGACATCAATAGTTTTTTCCTGTAATGCCGACTCCGCTTCTTCCCATGTATCACACCCAAATAAACTGTCTTCTTCGATATAGTCAAAGGTATCTTTCAGCGGTCCTTCTCCCTCCTTGTTTCCGCATACGCATGCGCTTTCCAGAATATACGGTGGAGCCGCAAATTCAATACTCTGAGCCCCTTTCATCTGTCTTACGCCCTTAATTATTTCAGACATATCAGCCCTCCTATATTTATTTTTCTCACCGAAATTTCTTTAAACCCTTAAACATCTGCCTGTCATCTATTTGGCTGCAATAAAAATTTACCACCAGTGAAACATCTGACCGGCCCAGTAAATAACGCCTAAAATCCAGCTGCTGAAAATTCCATATAAAATTACAGGTCCGGCTATTGTAAATATTTTACAACCCAGTCCCATGACAAAACCTTCCGCCTTAAATTCGATGGCAGAAGCCGCCACGGAATTGGCAAATCCGGTAATCGGAACCAAAGCGCCGGCGCCGGCAAAATTCCCGATTTTCGGATATATATTTAATCCCGTCAGCAGTGCTGACAACGCAATCAGAATTAAAAGAGTCATACTGTCGGCTGCCTTTTCTTCCACACCGTAATGTTTAATAACGTCACCGATTCCCTGTCCCAGGGTACAGATAATTCCGCCAACAATAAATGCCCAAAACATGTTTTTAGGCAGACTCATGGTTTTGGTTACCTGTTTCACATAATCATTATATTCCTTTGCTCTTTCTTTTTTCGCCTCTTCTTTTTTTGATTCCTGCATCATGTTTTCCATATATCCCGGTCCTGCCCGAGATATTGACCTCCATTCTTTCTTTTATCATTTATACCATCCTGCGATTTCAGAAGAAAAAATACAAAATATTACCGGCAAACTTTCCGATTGCCACCGCCAGTATTACCATCCACAAATAGTGACTGATTTCCATTCTGCGGAATGAAATACTGCTGACATCCAGGGATTCTGCCAGAGACATGGCCAGACAGCCTACAAAAATCCCCATACAGATTCCCATCAGAACTATAACAGGTATCCAGACCGCTGGTGTCAAAGCCTCCAGATTCATTCTCGGCTCATAGATTACCACTGCGTTTCCAATTATACTTCCGGCAATAATACAATTTTCATAATGCACTATCTTTTTACTGGTACCGGAATGGTAAGCCACCCGTGTAACAACACCTACTGATGTAAGCAAGGCTGCCACTCCGCCTGCCACCAGTGTTCCAGACGATATTCCGATGATAACCAGTATAATATATCTCAATATCATTCCGATTCACCGCTTTCACTCTGTTCATATTCCGTTACATCCTGCTGGTACTGCCACATCTTTATCTGCAACGGAGTCGGATCATCCTTTATCTTCTTATTTCCAAAATGGTTAAAGAAAACAATAATACCGGTGGAAACACCCAAAGCATAGGTGAATTCCAGTATTCCGTTTGACTCCGCCCCTTCTCCCAGAACAATCTGATAGAGTCTGTCAAACAAATCTGTAACGGCCACATCCTCATTAAAAGACATAATTGCAAATGCAGCACCAAACAATACTATAAAAGATACAAGCAACACTTTTATCTTCTCAGACAAGATAATTCATTCCCTTCTTTATCAAAGTTCCATCCGTTATGGTGGCCGTATCGGAATTCATATTATATATAAAATATGCGCATACCAGAACGATACCAACGACTAAAAGTGCCAGCAGCCATTTCCCCATCTTATTCATATAATCAATCCTTTCTCGATAACATTGTTAATCTATTAAAACCCTCAGTTATATTTTTTTCTTTTTTATCACTATTATTCATAAATTATAAAAATAAGATTAATTGAAAGACAACAAAAAAAGAACTGTTGCAAATTCAACCCGCAGACTTTTTTATATGCTGTCAGTTAAATTTGCAACAGTCTCTTTTTTATTAATAGTTAAATCTGTTCATCCGTCTTTTTCGTCTCATTCTTCTGATTCTCAATCATCGCATTTCCTACTTTAAATACGCTTACCGATTCATCCAGTTCCTGTGAATTTGTCTGAAGCTGTTTCACGGCAGAATTCAGAATTTCCACTGCCTCTAACTGTTTTTCGGCATTTTTACTCAATTCGGTAGAAGCAGCTTCCGTCTCATTTGAAGTAGCTGAAATACTTGCAATGGCATCCATGGTGTCATTCTTGGCAGTCTCAATGCCATTCATATTGGAAGAAATGGTATCCAAATCCCTGGCAAGGGTACTTACATGGTTTCTGATATCTTCAAATACCTTAACTGTAGTATTCAATGCTTCCGCCTGATAATTTACAATGTCATCCGCACGCTCTGCGGTTTCAATAGTCTTTGTCATTCTATCCTGAATACGGATAATAATCTTGCCGATTTTCGTTCCGGCTTCTGCAGACTGCTCCGCCAGCTTTCTGATTTCATCAGAAACCACAGCAAAGCCCCGGCCTGCTTCTCCGGCTCTGGCTGCTTCAATGGAAGCATTCAGGGATAACAGACTGGTTTCGTCTGCAATCTCGTTAATGGTTCCGATAATGGAGTTAATAGCTTTAGATTCTTTTTCCAGTTCACTGATATCATTAATGATAGCCTTGGTGATTTCCGTTGTATCCTGTACTCTTTCACCCAGTTCCGTTACGATTACCATTCCGTTGTCAACCGTATCCTGAGTCTTGCCGGCTATCGTTTCAATCTCGCTGGTTCTGTCATAGACCACAGATATACGCTCTGCCAGATCCGACATTTGGTTCAGACAGCTTTCCGTATCTTCCGATTGCTGAATCAGACCTGCTTCAATATATCCGATAGCTTCCGTTATATCTTTGGTGGCCATATATAAAACTTCAGAATTATCATTTACCTGATTTGCAGAATCATTTACCTGGGTACTGACTCTGGTCATTTTAACAATCAGGGATTTAATGCTGGAAATCATATTACTGATATTGCCGGATAAAATCCGGAATTCATCTTTCCGTTTCACTTCAATGGTTCCGGTCAGATCACCTTCTGAGGTCTGTTTCATAACCGCATTGACTTTATTAATGGTCTTGGCAATTCCCAGTGCCAGAACGGAACCGATAACAAATGCTATAATACAGCATGCTATGATTGTTACAATGGTATAATTCCGTATTTCGTTTGCCTGACGGATAATAACAGTCTTCGGTACCAGTGCACAGACGATTCCGTCTCCAATCTCCACTTTATTATAGAGGAACAGATATGACTGGCCTTTATAATTAATATACTTATAACCGCCCTCTTCCTCATCAACGATATTCTGATAAAAACTCTGGGAACTAAATTCAAAATCATCGCTTCCACTTATGACTTCCCGGCCGTCAGAGGTAATAAATCCTTTGATACTGTTATCTCCCACTTTGGCATTGTCAAGAATATCCTGAATAAAAGTAGTCTTTACATCAATTACGATGTAGCCAACCTGTTTATTCCGGCTGTCCAGCAGCTTCCGGAACAGGGATAAGGTATAGTCTGCTTCCTCAATACCTAATACTTCATCTAACGCCGGATGTCTGCTGACCCAGCAAATGGAAGATTTGTTTTCAGTCATATATTTCTCAACGTAAGCTCCCATTTCCGATTCAGCAAACGGAGTATAAGCATCCGTTCTCTTAACGATTCCTGTATTGGTTATGACATTATTCTGGTTCTTACTGAATGCCAGAATATCAAGAATATACTTATCTGCAACCGCTTCATTTACAATAGTGGTTCTGGATTCAATTTCATAATCCGTACCATATATTCCTCCAAAATGGGAATTGATTGTATCATTAACTGCAAGTCTGGTAGATGACAGTTCTATATTTTCAAATCCCAGTTCAAAGTATTCTTTTAACATATTAATACTGGTAAATGTCAGGGATTCCGCATTCTTCTTCAGACCCTGTTCCGATTTACCATATATTATGATTCCGACTATAATAAATAAACAGACTGGTAATAAAAATGCTGCAATCAGCTTTGACTGGATTCCCTGAAATTTTGCAACCTTCGTTAATATGCCCTGCGGGGTTTTCGTTTTTCTGGTTTTCTTTACCCTTTCCCGTTTTACTTTTGGCTGCTTTACCGGTTTTTCCCTTTTCACTTTCGGCTGTTTTACCGGTTTTTCCCTTTTTACTCCCGGCTCTTTCACCGGCTTTTCTTTTTTTACTCTCGGCGTCTTTGCCGGTTTCTCTTTTTTCACTCTCGGTTCTTTCACCGGTTTTTCTTTTTTCACTCTTGGTTCTTTCACCGGTTTTTCTTTTTTCACTCTCGGCTCTTTCACCGGCTTTTCTTTTTTTACTCTTGGTTGCTTTACCACTTTTTCTTTTTTCATTTTTGATTCACTCATCTGTAATTCCCCCGGCTCTTCTGCCGTTTTCTCCTCATATATGTCTTGTTTTAATCCTGTGGATTCCGTATCTTTTTCCCCTGACCTGTCCAGCACTCCGTCACCATCAATATTCATTATGCCACACCTGCTTTCGTTTCACCTAATGCATATCTATGGTTAATATTATACAATATTTAAAATATAAATGCCAATGTTTTCGTTACATTTTCATATTTTTTTGCAATTTTCGTCATTATATACCAAAACTAGTTTATTAGGATATCATTTCTTTTCTCATCTTACAGAGCAGTTTCTTTTCAAGCCGGGATACCTGTACCTGGCTGATTCCCAGCCGTTTTGCAACTTCCGTCTGGGTCTTATTCTGAAAATAACGTAAATTCAGCAGATTTTTCTCATTGTCATCCAGTCCTGAAATTACCTGTTCCAGCAGTAAATTGTTTAAAATCTTTTCTGTCTGTTCTTCCCCCGCTTTTTCATTGGATATCTTATCAATTAAATATACCTCGCTTCCGTCGCTCTGATAAACGGAACGGTAAATGGATTCCACTTCTGTCAGGGATTCCATGGCAACCACAATATCCTGCACCGAAATTTCCATCTCCCTGCTGATTTCTTCAATTGTCGGCTCCCTGCCAAGACTCTGGGCCATTTCCAGGGAAGTCCGCCGGATTTTCCATGAATTTTCCTTTACCGAACGGGATACTTTAATCAGTCCGTCGTCTCTCATAAAACGCTTAATTTCTCCCATAATCAGCGGAACCGCATATGTAGAGAATTTAACTTCAAAAGCATTATCAAATTTATCAATTGCTTTAATCAGACCAATGCAGCCAATCTGAAATAAATCTTCCTGCTCATATCCCCTGTTTCCGAACCTGCGTACTATGCTCCATATAAGTCCCATGTTTTCCTGCACCAGTCTGTCCCTGGCTTCCTTATCCCCTTTGTGTGCCAATTCAATTAGTGCAATATTTTCCATAGGCCTACCTCTCTACATCGGACTGCCTATTATTTTTTTCATTATAACAGTGGTTCCCTTATTTTTTTCTGAAATGACTTCCAGGCTGTCCATAAAGATTTCCATAAAAGAAAATCCCATTCCGGAACGCTCTTCCTCCGGTCTTGTTGTAAACAACGGTTCTTTTGCCTGATCTATATTTTCAATCCCGCAGCCCTTATCCTGTATCTTTATCTCAACTTCATTTCCGCTTATTGTGGTCTCAATAAATATGATGCCTTCCCCGCCTTCATACCCATGTATAACCGCATTGGTCACCGCCTCTGATACCGCGGTCTTGATATCCTCGATTTCTTCCAGCACCGGGTCCAGCCTTGTACAAAACGCGGCTACAGCTACTCTGGCAAAAGACTCATTTTCCGAACAACTGTCAATTTCCAGATACATTCTGTTGGTCTTTGTCATATTCATAACCTCCTTATTTTCAGCCTCCATGTTCTCTTTGCATTTCATCAGCATTCTTCTGCTCCCCTTTCATTTGAAATTGTTTCTACAGCAGTATCCATATCACCATACTGCATGGTAATCTTATTTAAACCAGAATACAACAGTATCTTTTGAATACTGTTTCCGGCATTTATAATCCCTATTTTACCGCCGACTCCTTTAATCAGCTTGTACCTTCCCATGATTACACCAATTCCGGAACTGTCCATAAATGCGGTTCCGGCAAAATCAAATATAATATTATGTATATTATTCCGGTAAATGATATCATCTGCCTGTTCCCGGATAAACGCAGAATTATGGTGGTCCAGTTCCCCGTTTACATGAATTACTAAAATATCCTTATTAATTTCAAATTCTGAAATCCCTTCCTGTTTCCTTATCATTACCTATCTCTCCTTCCTTTTCCCCGGATGTCTGCAATACCTGCTTTCCAGCTTTTCCCTATACAAAAAGATAACCGTAACCGGTTATCTTTTCCTTCGTATCCAAAGTATCTTTTTATTTTGAGGTAATCAGAACAATGTATGCCTGCGCCTTTTCTGCTGCCTGCGGATTTATATTCTCTGTTTTTGCAAATACGTTCTCTGCCAGATTTGCCAGCGACAGCAAAGCTTTTTCCTTATAAGAACCTGCCGTATCCGGACTTTGGGATAACGCCAGTTCATACTGTTTTTCATAAGCGGAACCCAGTTTATCAATGGCATCCAGATAATTTATCTGCATAAAATCGTAATTAAAACACAACTGCAGACTATCTATGGCTGCCTGCCAGTTTTCCACTGTAGCCGCCGAATAATAGGCGGTCCTTCCGTTCTCATAATAAGCCGCTGCTGCCTGTTTATAAGCCTCAGGCTTTAGCGAATTAAATAATGTCTTAAAAGCTTCCGAACGTTCCTGACTCTTAATGGCATTCAGACTGGCAGCACAATTTATGTAATCTGTACCGTTATAATATGTAACCGCTGTCAGCAGATGATTATAATCATTGATTATTTCATTATTTTCATTTCCTTTGTTTGCCAGCTGGCCGGATAAATTTTCTTTCTCCCCCTCCAATTCCTGAATACTTGCCTGTAAATCTGATTTTTCATTGTTCAGCACATCAATTTGGGAATTCAGTTTCAAAATCTCTTTATTATGTCCCTCATTTAATGATTTTTCTTTGGCCGGAATCAATAAAAAAAATGCCATTGCAACGCCTACCACAAGCCCGATAATTACATTAATTACCGTCATAAATCCGGAATTGGATTCCTTATAACCGGATCTCTGTGGTGTAATAACATCATATCCGCTCAGGAACTCCTTCTCTGATTGGGGTCTGCTGCCATCACCCGTAAAAACCTTACGCTCACGGTTGGGCTTTTCCCTGTCTGCACTGTTTTTGATGCCCAGTTCGCTTTCCAGCACTTTTAAATATTTTTTTGCCAGCGGATGATTGGTATCTATCTTCAAGGCTTTCATAAGTGGCTTTCTGGCTTTTTCCAACTCCCCTTTTTTCATGTATAACAATGCCAGCAGCAAATGTCCCTTTACCATATTCGGCGCACTGTTTAAGACTTTTTTTAACTGTATGACGGCAACGTCATCATTTCCCTGTTTGGCATATCCCAGCGCCAGATTATATTTCTTAATCGTCTGATTGATGGTATCCAGTCGTACAGGATTGGACTGCAACCGGCGGATATAATCGTCTGCCAGATTTTTCTCTGGCTGAAGATTCTTGCTTATGACCCATTCCGACAATGCCTGAACGGCTTCTCCCATTTCATAATAAACCAGTCCCAGCAGATTTCTGGCATTGGTATTTCTTTTATCAAACCGGACGCTTCGTCTCAACAGTTCACAGGCACCGGTCAAATCACGAATCTGCGCTTTTGCCAGTCCCATATTATAATATGCATTGGAAAGTCTGACTACTTTCTTATATACTGCCACATCTGCCCCACAGCCATTGCAAAAATTATTCTCCGAGAGCGTACTGTTACATCTATAGCATTTCATCCGAACTCCTCTTTCTATATCAAATATTTAATCAAAGCTCATTTATTTCTCTTTTAGTTATTTTCTTTCATTTCCTTAAGCATTTCAAGCACTACATCCGTAATGTCTTTAATGTTGTTATTGTAAATCGCATCTTCCGTTTCATCCACTTCCAGACTGGGATGAAATTTCTTTATTTCTTCATCATAGTTTAACATGGTGATACCTCCTGTTTTAATTCACCGATCAGATACAGAGAGCCGACACAAAACAGTACGTCCTGTTCTTTCCTGTCCCAGGCTGCCTGCGCAAATGCTTTCCTCACATCTGGTATAACTTTTAATTCTGCAGTTATATTATATTTTGCAAAATCCTGTAATATTTCATTTTCGTCCAGTCCTCTGTCAGAATCTATCCTGGTTATATAAATCCGGCTGACATCCGTATCACAGAGCCGTCTTATCATATAATCATAATCTTTATCTTTCACAACTGAAAACAATATGTATTTTCTTCCTTCACACGGATATTCCCGAAATGCACATATAAATTCATCAATTCCGGGACCGTTATGGGCGCCGTCAAAAATAATTCCGGCAGCCGCCTCTTCCATTCTGCCTTCCCATCTTGTTCCGGCAATACCTTCACGAATGCTTTCACGCTCCTCTTTTATATCTTCCAGCAATTCCACTGCCCGCAATGCAATCATGGCATTCTGTACCTGATATTCTGCTGGAAATGGTACGGTAAAAGCACTCTTTAAATAATACCCACAAAGAGAATAAAAATCAACACCTTTATGATTTTTTTTAATTATTTTATAATCTTTTTTCGACACTTTTACCGCTAAACTGTCATTCAGCTCCGCCTGCTTTTCAATGACTGCCGCTGGCGCTTCCTCTTCCCCCCAGTATACTACCGGAACTTCCGGTTTTATTATGCCCGCTTTCTCTGATGCGATTTCTTCTATGGTATTTCCCAGATATTCCATATGGTCCATTCCTATGGAAGTAATGACTGATAAACAGGGTTTCCGAAATACATTGGTAGCATCCAGTCTTCCACCAAGACCGGTTTCCAGCAAAATATATTCCACACCCATCCTGTCAAACACATACATCCCCATTCCCAGCAGAAACTCAAAATAAGAGGGATGCGCCTGTCCCTCTTCCATTATCTGCTCCACGGTATATTTCACCTGTTCAAAGGCTTCCAGAAACAGGTGGTCTGATACAATCTCATTATTTATCCTGATTCTTTCATTGTGCCTGATCAGATGGGGAGAAGTAAATAATCCGGTCCGTTTTCCGCACTGCACCAGTATATTGGATAAAAAAGCGCAGACACTGCCTTTTCCGTTGGTGCCGGCTACATGAATAATCTTAAACTCCGGCATCTCCGTTTCATCAGTTTTAATCCCCAATTTTCCCAAAAAAACAGCAGTATGAATATGATCATTTTTGGATGTAAACTTTGGTATGCTCTCTATATATGCTATCGCTTCATTATACGTATACATAACCGGATAAATCCTTTCTTTTTTAATATTAAATCACACAATTGTGAAACTCATAGTCACAGGTCAGAAGTTTCAGCGCCTTACGACTTTGGACAAAAAATTCGAAAAAAATATACCCGGAATATTTTCATTCACTCCGGGTATCCCAAAGTGTGTCTGAAATTTCATTTCCGCTAAATAGAACATATATCTGGCAGAAAACACTTTTCAGACCCACTTTGGCAAAATTTTTTTCGTTATTTCTGCAAATGTGCCAGCTGTTCTTTGACCTGCTTCATCATCTGCATATACTTCGCCTGTTTCTCTTTCTCTTCTTCTATTTTAGCTGCCGGGGCTTTGCTTACAAACTTTTCGTTGGACAGCATTCCCTCCACCCGGGCCAGCTCTTTTGTCAGTTTTTCCTCTTCTTTCTTCAGACGCTCAATCTCTTTATCAATATCCACCAGTTCCGCAAACGGCATATAGATATTGGCATGTTCAATCACCGCCGAAACCGCATCCTCCGCAATTCCGTTCTTATCCTTCTGTATCTTTACCTCTCCTGCATAGGACAGTGTCTGGAAAAATACCCTTCCGTCTTCAAATATATTTGCTATTTTTTCATTTTCGGTAACAATATATACCTGTGCTTTTCTGGACGGAGGAACATTCATTCCGGCTCTAACGTTTCTGATATTTCTGACAGCCGTCTTAATAATCTCCACCGACTCCTCTTCATCGGCAAAGTTTAATTCTTCTCTGTATTCCGGCCAATTTTCAATCATAATGGTTTCCGCGTTGTCATTCAGTGTACAATAAATTTCTTCTGTTACAAACGGCATATATGGATGTAGAAGTTTCAGCGAAGTCTCAAGAACCGTCTTTAATGTATATAATGCTGCTTCCTTTGTATCGTTGTCTTCACCATACAATCTCGGTTTTACCATCTCAATATACCAGTCGCAGAATTCTTCCCAGATAAAATTGTATAATTTATCCGCTGCCACACCCAATTCATATTTTTCAATATTTTCGGTTACTTCTTTTACCAGAGTATTTGCCTTGGATAATATCCACTTGTCCGCATTGGTCAACACTGACGGCTCTACTTCTGGAATACCGCCTTCCGGCATATTCATCATGATAAACCGGGATGCATTCCAGACCTTATTAGCAAAATTGCGGCTTGCCTCTACTCTCTCATAATAGAAACGCATATCATTTCCCGGAGCATTTCCGGTTATCAGTGTGAATCTCAATGCATCCGCACCGTATTTTTCTATAACTTCCAGAGGATCAATACCATTTCCAAGGGATTTACTCATTTTTCTGCCCTGGGAATCCCGCACCAGACCATGAATCAACACTGTATGGAACGGAACTTTTCCTACATGTTCCAGTCCGGAGAATACCATCCGGATTACCCAGAAGAAAATGATATCATATCCGGTTACCAATGTACTGGTCGGATAGAAATAATCCTGTTCTTCGGTATTATCCGGCCATCCAAGGGTGGAAAACGGCCATAATGCGGAACTGAACCAGGTATCCAGCGTATCCGGATCCTGACGCATCTTTCTGCCGCATTTCGGACAGACTGCCTCCTGCTCCTTGGTTACTACCATTTCCCCACAATCGTCGCAATAGAAGGCCGGGATCCTGTGTCCCCACCAGAGCTGTCTGGAAATACACCAGTCGCGGATTCCTTCTAACCAGTGAAAATAAGTTTTGTCAAAATGAGGCGGGATAAACCGTGTATCTCCGTTTTTAACCGCATCAATTGCCGGTTTTGCCAGTGGCTCCATTTTTACGAACCACTGTTTGGATACTCTCGGCTCCACAGTGGTTTTGCATCTGTAACAGGTTCCTACATTGTGGCTGTAATCTTCTATTTTTACCAGTGCACCTTCCGCTTCCAGATCAGCAACAATGGCTTTTCTTGCTTCATACCGGTCCATTCCCGCATACTTTGGATAGTCCTCCACAATCTTTGCATCCTCTGTCATCACATTAATGATTTCAAGATTGTGCCGCAGGCCCACTTCAAAGTCATTCGGGTCATGGGCTGGCGTAATCTTTACGACACCGGTTCCAAATTCCATTTCTACATAATCATCGGCAATAACTGGTATTTCCCTGTGTACAATCGGAAGTATCACCGTTTTTCCAATCATATCCTTATATCTGTCATCCTTCGGATTCACTGCAACTGCCGTATCTCCCAGTAAGGTTTCCGGTCTGGTAGTTGCCAGATTAATATATCCACTGCCGTCAGAGAGTGGATAGCGTAAATGCCAGAAATGTCCCGCCTGATCTTCATAATTCACTTCCGCATCAGATATGGAAGTCAGACATTTCGGGCACCAGTTAATAATCCTTTCCCCTCTGTAAATCAGTCCTTTATTATACAGATTTATAAAAACTTCTTTTACTGCTTTATTGCAGCCCTCGTCCATGGTAAAACGTTCTCTGTCCCAGTCACAGGAAGAACCGATTTTCTTAAGCTGTGCCACAATTCTTCCGCCATATTGCTTTTTCCATTCCCAGGCCCTCTCCAGAAATTTCTCTCTTCCCAGGTCTTCTTTAGTAACACCTTCCTCCCGCATTTTTTCTACGATTTTTGCTTCCGTGGCAATAGAGGCATGGTCGGTTCCCGGAACCCACAGTGCTTCATATCCCTGCATACGCTTCGTCCGGATCAGGATATCCTGAATGGTATTGTCCAGAGCATGTCCCATATGAAGCTGTCCGGTAATATTTGGCGGAGGCATTACGATAGTAAACGGTTTCCTGCTTCGGTTCACCTCTGCATGAAAGTATTTATTTTTTTCCCATTTTTCATATAACCGCTGCTCAATGTCAGCCGGATTATAGTTTTTTTCCAATTCTTTTGCCATAATGATTATCCTTTCTATTCACATATTTTATTAATAAAAAAGCCCTTTTTCCTAACTATCGGAAAAAGGGCGTAATGTCATATCGGACCACGCGGTACCACCTTTGTTTACGATACAACTGTATTTCAGATTTAAAAATTCTTTGCGTATCGCATCTCTTCTTATCCTGTAACGGGGACGATTCCGTTGCTGCTTACTCCGATTCGGCAGCAAAGCTCCAAAGCTACCTTCAAAAGACACTGCCCGGCAAGACCTTTCAGCCTGTGAGTCCCGCTCTCTTTTGGGGTTATCTTTTTACTCCTCTTTATCATTGCATTTGAATATTTAACTGGTATTTATAATAAGCGGAACACAGGAATTTGTCAAGGAAAAACTAGAATATCAGACAACAACCTTAACGTATTGTCCCCAGCTCATACCCCATCCCCCGTACTGCCTCAATAAATTCTCCCAGTATATCCGCATTCGTCTTTGAATCCACGTGCAACAGATATATGGCTCCCGGATGTACTCTGTCTTTTAATTTCTGAAGGGCATATCCTGGCTCCGGCTGGTCATTTTCATCATAATCTTTATAGGCAAAACTCCAGAATACGGAATGGTATCCCATTTGCTGCATCAGAGCCAGAGACTGGGTACTGTAAGTTCCCTGGGGATACCGGAATAAATCCATTTCGTATCCGTATTTCTGAAGCAGACAGTCGTGTACGGTCTTTACTTCATTAATCTGTTCATCTATGGACAATGAAAACATTCCGGCTGCTGGATGAGTCACGCTGTGGTTTCCGATGGTATGTCCCTCCTGAACCATTCGAAGAATGATTTCCGGGTTGTTTTCAACAAAGGGCATGGTCACAAAAAATGTAATCTTCACCTGTTTTTCTTTTAATGTATCCAGAATCTGTGTCATATAGGTTGAAGAACTTCCACAGTCCATGGTTATATAAAGTTTATGTTCCTGTGGCATAATGAAATAAGCGCCGTATTCTCCATTTCTTTCCTGAGCGGTAATGGCATAAACCGGACGGTTAAATTCATCAAATGTGGTTCCCTGTCCCCAGTTTGTCCCTTCATTGGAAAATTGGGAAAGATAGTCATAATCCACCTGAAAACGGTGGGTTTCTGTAACAGAATCGGCGGTGGTTTCCGGTTCCGTTGTCTGTTCTTGCAGAATGGTCTCTTCCGGCACGGAAGAATTCTTCTCCTCCAGCGTGGTATCCGGAATTGTAGTGGTCTCTTCCTCTTTCCTGCTCTGGTTCTCCGGTTTTACGGCAGATTCTTTCTTTTTACCGCAGCCGGATAAAATAAGGGCTGACAAAGTTAATAAACCAAAAACTGCCAGACTTTTTCTAAGTATTTTACTGTTTCTATTCATCACAATGACTCCCATTTTGTATATTTTTTAAATGTCATATGCATCCATGACTGCCATCAGCTCTCTTGCATGTTCTTTATCTCCCAGTATCAGCATCTTTATTTCTTCCTTTGCCTTCAGTATCGTATTATTGTTATAATCCAAAGAAGTCTTTAATTTATGCCTTCTCTTATTCAGGCTTGTTTTAATCTCTTCCATCTCCCGCCTGTCCACAATGGCATATGCCTGACTGACCCAGACATTACTGTCCCGGATATCCATCTGTTTCAGTAATGCCACCAGGCTTTCTTCCGCTTCAATCAGACGGTTGGACGCCTTATTATAAACTTCATGTTCTTTCTGCAGTTTTAAATAAACGGACCATAGTTTATTTAACTGATAGGCACTTTTCACACCATGTTTTTCATATGCATATTCCAAACGGCTTACCACATTCACATATTTAATTTTTACTTTGTTTAGTAATGTGATGGCCTTGTTCAGTCTTGCTTCTGCCAGTTTTAGTTCATACACGGTTTTATTATACATTCCGAAAATAATTCCGATAAATACTGCCGCAATAGCCACCAGGCCATACATAAACAGGCTCACATCAGCGCCGTATCCGATTCCCAGTGTAAGCAGAAAGAGAAATGCTATGGCAAATGCCGCAATTCCTATTTTTGATGTACCGTTGATAATATACAGACGGTTCTTCATCTCTTTCTTTTCAAAAATCAGCGCCGCCCGCTCTCCTTCCAGATAACGCATATCCGTTTTTACGGTTTCACAGTATTTCTCATCATCTGCAATATTTTTCAATATATCTCTTATATTGTCCTCACATTCCCGCATATGGCTGTATTGCTGATTGGTAAGTTTCGACATGGAACGTCCGAAATCTTTCCTGTCTTTTTCCAGAACAACCACCTTTTTCGCATAGCCCAACAGCTGTTCCTTCTGAGGATCCGGCATATTTTCAATCAAATGAATATCATTCAGATAGTGGTTCACCGCCTGATATTCTATCTTTAACTCATCAATACGTTTCCCTGCTGTTACAATCCGGTCACAGCAGTTTTCAATATAATCTTTTTTCTGGTCCGTGGTTTTAACTTCCGGCTTTTCAATTGCCATTGACGTCTGAAGTTCACTGCTGTCGGGAATTACCACTGCTTCACCATCTCCGCCTTCTCCCTGTGCAGTATGAGAAGCCGGCTGCTGAATTTCCCGTTTATCACCAGCGCCGTTTTTTTCCCTAAGCTGTTCCAGATAATCTGTATTAAACTTATCTTTCTTTAAACGTCTTTTCGATTTTTTATTTCCAAACATGAATCGTTATCCTTTCAAATCTGTTTCCGATACTCCTGTTTCCATTCGTTTACCACCTGATGGATACCTCCATAAAAATCATCCAGATTTCTGCATCCGTCATAGGTTATCACTTTTTCCAGATGCTCATACTCTTTTGTCAGTTCGCACTTTAATGCTGATTCCTTTATTTCATCAATACATTGGGTAATCATCTCTTCTTCCAGTGTTAATGTACCCAGTTCCTCCGCCATTTTTGCCAATAATACCTCTTTGGTCTCCCCCTGATAATCCATATCCAGCAGAAGTGCATGAATAAGCGCCCTGCCGGATTCCCGGCTGGGATATAATATATATGCTTTTTTAAAATCTTCCACAGCCTCAGCAAAATAAAACATCCGGACTTTAATCTTTCCAATACCCAGATAAATGCCCCCATAAAATTCATCGTGTTCCTGATTTCCCGTCATTAGCACCGGCTGACCCTTTTCATTTAATATGTTATTATAAATCTCATTGGCGCCGGCCAGTTTTCCCCCCTGATATAATAATTCCGCCCGGACTTTCATTCTTTCCTTCAAGCCCTTACTTCCAATTATATCCAGATTTTTCTGCAGTTGTTTTAACTCCTCTTCCTCATAATACTGAGACTCCCTGACAACCAGCATTACCAAATCTGAAAAAGAATTCTTCAGTTCCATGGAATGTTTTAGTTTTGCCGCCAGTCCGGGTAATTCCAGTCCTGTCCGGATATACTCTGTCAGTTTCTCATTAAAAAATCCGGTATCCACAAAAAAAACTGTGTTATACAAATAATATGCCAGCTCTTCAACAGAATATATATTTAACTCCATATCTTCAATATGATATGGTACTTTTGCCTGCGGACTGCACAATCGTATGCCCTGCATATGCATTCCTCCTACAGATAATCTTCTATATTTAACACCTGCTTCAGCATTTTTCCGGAAGCCGGAAAAAACTCACCGAATCCTTTATCGGTAATCACAATCATACACTGTCTGTCGTTTTTATAGGAAAGCGTAACTTCCAATCGTGTATTTTTATTAGGCCGCTCCGGAAACTCTTCCAGGTCAAATATCAGTTCTCTTTTTACTTTATTTATGGAAGACGATATAGAAAAAATAATCTTTTGGGTGTTATCGGGAATACATTCAATTCTGGCTCCCGCCTCATACCAGTTGGTTCCGGCTCCCGACAGCATAAGCGGCAGTTCCCTGCCGTTGCGGATCACGTTTAATTCAATATTAATCAGGGTTCTTCCGGAACAAACAAACTGATAATTTCCTGCTTCTCCCATACCGAACATATCCATGGCTGCATATCCTGCGCCCTTGACAAAAAGATTATATCCCTGAAATACCCGGTGTTTATTGCACAGAACATTGACGGATTCCTCCATCCATGTTTCATAAAATCCGCATCCGGTAAGATAAATGGTTGAAACAATATGTCTGGAGCAAATTTCCCTGACGATTTCTGCAAACCTCTGATCCGCTTTCAGTCTGCCTTCCCTTGTTTCCAGCAGCCCATATCCGATTTCACCGGAATAATCTTTTTCCTCAATGATTATGGGCTGGGGAGTTCTGGCCCGGACCAGATTTAATTTCCGCATAGTAAAACGGGTTTTGGTAAAATCAAACACCAATACGTCATTTATCCACAATTCTTTTTTTTGAAAAATATTATAATAAATAAAGCTCTCCGAATGTCCGATGACCCGCACATCTTCCCTGGCAATTCCCAGCTTTTCCATAGCCGTATGAATAACGGCAACCAGCAACCGGTCAGGATACTCTAAAGTAAAAACCACTTTATCCGGCCGGTTGGTATGACAGTGTCCGGAAACCAGTTCAAACAGCCGGAGAATATAAATTTCCAGCAGTTGTTTTCCACTGTATGTCTGTTCCCCAATCTCCGCATTCTCTTCTTTTAACGTCATATGAATCAGTGATGAAATTCCCTGGGCCTCCTGTCGTTTCATATGAAGTTCCGCAATATCGCCGATACACCATTCATCGGAATGATTCCGTTTCGCTGCCACCGTAGGAATCAGATATTTTTGCTCACCGGGAATGGTACTGAGAGATTCCGGTTCAGTCATGGTACCGGTAAAATAACTAATCTGACTAAAATCGTCACACAAATCAACTGCTACCGATATTCTGTTGTTTCCTGACTGTTTTTCCATAGCCCTTTCTGCCTTTCTCTGCTTTTATAAATCTAAAATAATTGTTCCGTTAAGGATTTCGTCACATAATATTTTTTAACCAGATCCTGAACCGTTGATTCTTCCTTAAGTTCCATACATTCCAGTATATCGTTGAGCATTCCGAATCTGGTGCTGCCAACTTCCACATGTCTGTCATCCAGAGTATAGCGCCGGCTCTCTGTATGCGCTTTCTGTTCCCCGGTATCCTCTGTTATATAATATTTGACATTTTCTCCATAAAATAATGTAAATGCTTTTGTATACAGACCCTGAAACGGCTGTTCCATTTCTTCGTTTACAAATTCCCGGCCGAACGGTTCCTCCATCCCGCTGTCCTGTTCCAGGCAATAATTAATAAATACTTTATCCTGAGGTTCCGTCCGGTATTCGATAATAAACTTGTCCAGAATTGATCCTGACAGTGGAAAATACTTGTTAAACTTTTTATAAAAATTAAATATAATCCGATTCTTTTCCAATTCCTCCATTCCATTCCTGCATATGTTTACTGAACTTTCTGACAAACTGTTCTTTGCCGCACAATACTTTAAATATGCACATTTGCAGACATTATGCAGATTATCGTTTATGCCCAGCTCATTTTCCAGATGAAGAAAAAACATTTCGTCCACCGGTTTTTCCTTTACAAAATATTCAAAAGACATATAAAAGAAATATGCCTGTTTCAGTATCTGCAATGCTGCTTTTTTAGAATAGGACTCAAAAATCGTGACCATGCTTCCCAAATGGCTTCTCGTAAACAGCATCTGGGCAATCAGCCGCTCCTCCAGCTCTCTGGTTTCATTGCCGTATTCTCTGGCCACCCGCCACAATTCCATCATTTCTCTGGTGGTCCCGTTAAAATATCTGACCAGATATTCCAAAACAATTTCATTATACTTCCCATGACGGAAGGAATATATGCAATATTTCAACATCTCACTGTCTTCTCTGTTATCATATGTATGAAGGGTTCTTGAACAGAACTTCAGCAGACGTCTGGCATCCATGTCGCAAAGACCGTATTCTTTCAATACCTCTGTCACTTTATCATACAGTCCGCGCATAATCATCAGTTCCAGCACCTTATTCCGAATGCCACGCCCCAGTTTCGCCATATCCATCTGCAGAAGATACTCATCCAGATCTTCTCCGTCATAGCGGCTAAAGTAAAATTCCACAACATCACTCATGATACTGTCCTGGTATTCCGGCCGGAACTGTTCATGTTTCAATACATTGCGGAAGACATTGATTCCCTTTGGTATGTTCTTATGATATTTTAAAGACTGTTCGCACAATTCCGCCATCAGGTAAATATTATCCGCATTTTTTTCATAAGAAATCCTGGACAATTCCCTATTGTCGTATGATTTTTCCACAGAATATTTAATGGTATTCAGATACCGGTTTCCGCTGTGGTCCCCAAACATTATAATTGCATCTTCCGTAAATATATTGATATAAGCAGTACCGTTCTGAACCCGGTAATGTTTCTCACCTTTGATTTCCTTATGAATTACAATAACTTCCGTTATATTCCTGTTTTCACAGGTTATTTTCCATGTATTCAGAACTGGTATCAGTGCTTTAACATTTTCATCAGTTATATGCTGTGGTGTCAGAATGTCCCCGTAAATTTCAGCCAAATAAGCATCCGTTTCCCGGTTTCTTAACTTTTCCAACGCAAAACGTTCAATAGTATACTGATAGTTTTTATAAACATTCGGCAATTTCTCTTTGTTCTTAATAATCAGATGGTAAAAAAACGCCTCTCTGTCATACAACAGATTCCCGTTATAAACATAGTACATCAGCACTGTGTTCGGAATGCTTCCCTCATAATCCTCCGGCATGGAAAAAACATAATATTCCAGCAGCCTTGTAACTTTCAAATCCGCCGCAATTCCCAGAGCATACCACTTAAAATACCGGGTATCCGTTTTATTTCCACGAATCAGCATGCTTAACAGCGCATTGAGAATGACTTTATTCTCAAACTTTTCATATAGCCCGGTCAGTACCCGGAACAGCAGAGGCCGAAACCCTTTTTCCAGCAGGGCCAGCTCCGATATCTGTACGGCAAGTTTTAATTCGATGGCTCCATAGCGGTTTCCAAATGCCAGTACCTGCAGCTCAAATCCGTTTATCACCCTCAGCAGTGCTGGCTGCTTATTAAATACAAATAACGCTTCATAATACATCAGCGGACTTTTACAACCCAGTTTAAACTGCTCCTTAATTCTGGCAATTTTCAGGCTTTTATTGTTTTCAAAACTGCTGTCCATAAAGAGCAGCAGCCACAGCAGCTTCCATGAATCGTAACCATTCTCATAATATTTCTTAATGATATCCAGGGCATTTCGGGTATGCTCCGGTTCCCGTCTTTGTAATGTTCTGACATATAAATAATAACAGTATAATTCGATTTGTTCCTCCCGCCGGTCTAATATTTCCTCTGCAACATTTTCCAGCAGCCATGCCGCTTCCTCATCTCTTTTTCCTGACAGACATATCTGGGCCTGCAACAGCTTATAAAACGGATTGCTGTCATCAAATCCTCTTGCACGCCCAATCAGCTGCAGGGATTCCTCCGCCCAGTTTTCCAGACTGTTATTATGCATTCTGAAATCCAGATACTTCCGGGTCAGACTGCTGATACAACGGTTAATTTCCCCATGCGCCGTATCCCGTTCTTTAACATTGTCAACAACTATCACACACTTTGTGGATTCGGCTGCCGTACGAAATGTAATTTTTCCGTAATTCATTCCGTCATGAAGTCTGTTTATATTAATCAGATAACTGAATTCATATGTGTTACCTGCAAAATCCTCACTGCTGATTCGTGAACGGCAGTCAGTAATAAACTCCCCTTCCACCTCAATATCTATTTTCTGATATCCCCATGTATTTCTGGTAAGAATCAATATATCCCCATAGGATTCGGTCAATGAACCGTATTCCCGTCTGGTATCGGACAGTGAAAACGTCACCGGCTGCTTTTTACTGATTCCAATCATAAATTCTTCCAGTGCCATCTTTTTGTCTGTGCCCTGTATCAGCCCCTCATACATGCTTCCAGTGCCAATATCACCCCCTAGAAAAACTTCTTTAAATTCCTGTGATAGAAATAATTTCAATGCCTCTTCGTATTCCTGCTTTACCAGATTTACAAAATGGAACAGATTGGATATTTCACCGATGGATGAAGGTAAACTTTTAGCCGTTACATGAATCCTGACCGGAAGAAAAATCTCTCCACAGTTACTGACTATATTAATCCTTCCTTCTAAAACATCTTCCGGTTCAGAGAACCGGGAGGATACTTCATAACGGATGGTACACCGGTTACCTATAAACTGATTATCCGTAATCATAACACATTCATGGGTAGAATATATAATGCCCTTCATCTCAAATCCATCACCCGTAAAAACATCAAAAGAACCAGTAATCTTTCTGCCTGCCTCCACGGATAGTTCAATGGCATTCACAGACGTTTCAATTACTGGTATGCTATAGTCCAAAATTCCTCTTGATAACTTGCCAATCAGTTCTTTCAACGGTATACCTCATTTCATTTCACATATGTACATAATCTTCTGTCATTTATTGTATCATATTTCACTAAAATGTACAAGGCGGGGATAGACTTGCAGGTCTTATAATACTGTTCCTTTCGTTAGTTTAAAAAAGCCTGTGTATCTGTTTTTCCATTAAAAGCAGCTTTTCTTTCAACTCAATGCCTCCGGCATAGCCCGTCAGACTTCCGTTTGCGCCGACTACCCGGTGACACGGAATTATCAGTGAAACAGGATTGTGTCCCACAGCGCCGCCGACAGCCTGGGCTGACATTCCGGAAAGTCCTTTTTGTTTTGCGATTTTTACCGCAATTTCTCCATAAGTCATCGTTTGACCATATGGTATCGTCAGAAGAATTTCCCACACAGCTTTTCGAAAAGGCGTGGTGTTTAAAGATAATTCCGGAGTGAAATCCGGTTCTTTTCCGCTGAAATAAACAGTGAGCCAGTGAACTGCCTGTTCAAAAACAGGCAGCTCCTTTTGTTCATAATTTTCGGAAAGAGTATCTCCAAAATATTTCTGACCGTCAAACCATAAACCGGTCAGCGCTGTACCGTTGCTTGCAAGGGTTATTCCCCCCAGCGGCGATTTAAAATAGTGAATGTAATCCATGAATACCTCCGTTATCTGTCAGGGGTAATGCCTGGATATTCCAAGAAAAAACCGTAAGACAGGAACTTTTTTTATGATCTCATATACTAAAAATGTAATAATAAGTGAAATCAATATAATCAGCGAAAATTGACCTAATACATTAACAGGCAATTTCAAAACAAAAAATCCTACCACCACCAGAATTGGCATATGAAGAATGTAAATAACAAAAGAGGCACTGGTTAAATAATTGCTGAGGGAATTTTGAAAATCCAGCTTTGACTGCCCTATGCCCAGCAAAGCAATAATCCCCATCCAGCCGAAAAAGATATAAAGGCCGGTCATCCATATACTTCGGATATTTTCAAAACAGTAAAGCCAGGTGTATAAACTGCCTGATAAAATGCAGATTGCCAGACTTGCCAGCCGATGGTTTTTCACCGTCTGCAAAATATGTTCCTCCGAAAGAATATAGTATCCAAACAAAAACAAAATCATAAACTGCCCCAGGCTCTTCCCGCTTATATTTAAAATATATGTAAACAGCCACTCCGGAAGAAACAACAAAATAATAACGAAATATGGAAAACTGCCAACTCGTAACCTGGGTAAACACTTCTTTTGCAAATGAATGATGAAAAGTGCTGCCAAAGATATAATAAACAAATAAAGTAAAAACCAAAGGTGTGCCGGAGTAAAGCCACCGTGATATCCTGTTAAATCGGTTTCTTTTGTAAAAAATAACCTGTACTGCTGCAAATAAGTTCCAGTATATCCGTTAAAAAACAGTTCCGCGATATAAGTCATTACAGGAACCAGTACCAGCAGTCCGAAAATAAATGGAATAAGCAGTTTTTTGGTCCGCTCCGCAATAAATTGTCTGTTTGTCCTTTTTTGAAGCGCATATTTACAGCTTATACCTGCAAGAACAAACAAAAAGGTCATATACCATGGATAAACTGCTGTTGAAAACACAAAGAGAAGGGTATTTGTATGTGACCATATATAGAATCCGCTGTATTCGCCTCCGCTCCAAATCTGTGCAGCATGAAACGGAAACAATAACAGAATAGCAAACCATCTTAAATTATCCATGTAATATTTCCGCATCCTCATTCTCCTTCTTACTGTTTATTTTTTATGTTAGTTTATTTCTGATGTCCATGTATATCTTTCTTTTCCGCAAAAAATTTATAACCCTTGATTTCATCCGGCAGATACTGTTGTTCCACATAATGACCTTCATAATCATGGGGATATTTATACCCCGTTCCGCGCCCCAGTTTTGCTGCGCCTTTATAATGACTGTCTTTCAAATATGGCGGCACCTGATATGGCGGATGGGTTCTTACAAATTCCATTGCCATATTTATGGCATCATGGGCCGAATTGTCTTTCGGCGCCCGTGCGATATAAAGCGCCGCTTCTGCCAACGGTATCCTGGCCTCCGGCATACCCAGCTGGTGGGCGGCCTGAGCGGCAGAAGCAGCCACAGTCAAAGCATTTGGGTCCGCCAGACCCACATCTTCTGCCGCACAAATCATAATACGCCTTGCAATAAATGTTACGCTTTCGCCTGCCTCCAGCATTCTGGCCAGATAATATATGGCAGCATCCGGGTCCGAACCGCGCATGCTCTTAATAAACGCAGATATGGTATCATAATGGTTATCTCCGTTTTTGTCATAACGCAGGTTTCTTTTTTGAATACATTCCTGTGCCACTTCATTGGTAATGTGAATTTTTCCGTCCGCAGAACGCTGTGTAGTCAGTACCGCCAGTTCCAAAGCATTCAATGCGGTTCTTGCATCACCTCCGGCAGCATCAGTCAGAAACTCCAAAGCTTCTTCTTCTATTTCGGCCGAATATGCCCCCATTCCCTTATATTCATCCTGAATTGCCCTTATCAGAAGCGTTCTGACATCCTCTTTTGATAATTCCTTCAATTCAAATATCGTAGAGCGGGAAATAAGCGCACTATTTACCTCAAAAAACGGATTCTCTGTTGTAGCACCAATTAATATTACCGTGCCATCTTCCACAAAGGGCAGAAGATAATCCTGCTGCCCCTTATTAAACCGGTGAATTTCATCCACAAACAAAATCGTCTTTTTTCCATACATTCCCAAATTATCTTTCGCCCTGTTAACCACCTCTTCCATATCTTTCTTGCCGGCCGATGTTGCATTAATCTGTTTGAAATCTGCATTAGTGGTATTGGCAATCACCTTGGCAATGGTGGTTTTTCCAGTTCCCGGCGGTCCGTAAAAAATCACAGAACTTAATTTATCCGCTTTTATTGCCCTGTACAGTAAGGTATTTTCTCCAATAATATGTTTCTGACCCACTACATCTTCCAGCCGCTCCGGTCTTAACCGGGCAGCCAGCGGAGATGTATTGTCACTGTTTTTCTCTCTCATATATTCAAATAAATCCATTGGTCTGCCTTTATCCACGGAACACTCCGGGTACTTCCTTTCTTCATCTTTATTTCAAATTATTCTTAATCTGATTTTATCACATCGCAATATAAATATCTATTATTCAATACATTATTAATATTATTTTAAAATAATTCTATTGTTCCAAAAGCGTTTTTATGGTAAAATGTATGTGTTATTATCGATTTCATTTTATGGTAAAATCAAATCTGTATATAAAAACCGGATTTCATTTTATGATAAAATGAAATCTGATTTTATATCTATAGCGAAGGGGGTTTTCCATTGACAGAAAACAACTACTCAAAAATTACACCTGAAATTACTGCTCTTTCACAATTATGTGTAGAAAACAGTTCTATTGACCCAACACTTTACGGAAAATACGAGGTTAAGCGTGGTCTTCGTGATATAAATGGTAAAGGAGTTCTGACCGGTCTTACGGAAATTGCGGAAGTACGCTCTTATATAACCGTAGATAACGAAATGATACCTTGTGAAGGAAAACTTTTTTACCGCGGAATCGATGTTGAAGAACTTGTAAACGGTTTTGTAGCTGACAAACGGTTTGGCTTTGAAGAAACCACTTATCTCTTATTATTCGGCAAGCTTCCCACACTGGAAGAACTTAAGAATTTCATCTCATTACTGGGACACTATCGTTCCCTTCCTACCAGTTTCGTTCGGGATATTATTATGAAAGCGCCAAGTCAGGATATGATGAACACACTGGCAAGAAGCGTTTTAACCCTGTATTCCTATGACGAGACAGCAGATGATGTGTCGATACCAAACGTACTCAGACAATGTCTGCAGTTAATCGCATTATTTCCACAGTTATCCGTATACGGATATCAGGCATATAAGCACTATCACGACGGACAGAGCCTGTTTATACACTCGCCGAATCCGGAACTGTCCACTGCCGAAAATATTCTGCATCTATTACGGCCGGACAGCAAATATACGGAATTAGAGGCAAGAATTCTGGATATTGCACTGGTACTCCATGCCGACCATGGCGGTGGAAATAATTCCACGTTTACTACCCATGTGGTTTCTTCCTCCGGCACCGATACATATTCTACCATTGCTGCTTCCCTTGGTTCTCTGAAAGGGCCAAAACACGGCGGAGCCAACTTAAAAGTAATTCAGATGTTTGATGATATGATGGTCCAGATTAAAGACTGGAACGACGAAGAAGAAATCAGACAATACCTGTCCGATTTACTGAATAAAAAAGCCTTTGACAAAGCCGGACTGATTTATGGTATGGGTCATGCAGTTTATTCCATATCCGACCCTCGTGCCAGGGTCCTGAAACGATACGTTGAAAAGCTTTCTGCCGAAAAAGGACTGGATAAAGAATTCAAACTCTATTCCATGGTAGAACGACTGGCGCCGGAAGTCATCGCCCAGGAGCGTAAAATCTATAAAGGCGTCAGCGCCAATATCGATTTTTACAGCGGTTTTGTATACCGGATGCTGGGTCTTCCATTGGAACTGTATACTCCAATCTTTGCCATTGCGCGTATTTCCGGCTGGAGCGCCCACCGTATCGAAGAGTTAATCAATGTTGGTAAAATTATTCGTCCGGCATACAAGAGTGTCGCAAAACATATTGATTATGTTCCGTTAAATGAACGTTAATAATTAAATATCTATATTGAATAAAAAAGAGCTGTCACTTCACGAATGAAAATTCGTGAAGTGACAGCTTCATTCTAATCTTCCATATCTTCCTGTTTCATCTGGCATAAATCCAGCAAATTTCTCAACTTTTCATTTACCATTCGTTTCACCTGATAATGCTCTATCAGTTCAGCAATAATCCTGCATTCTTCCGAAAGTTTATCCAAATCCATATTCTTCAAATACTCCTCAAAACGCACTTTTATCATTTCCGGCTCCGTTATACCGTAAATATCAAATTCCATTCCTGCCTCATGCATAACAATTCCAATTCCTGCCGCCATTTCCACATTTCCAATGAAAATATTCGGCGGCGTAGTTGCCGCTTTCTTCCGAACAGCATCATATATAATTAAATAAGTCACAGTCTCACTCCGGTCTCTTTTGATTTTCTTCATTATATTCTAATTTTATATATTGTTCAAGCACCAACTCTTTTCCCATTCATATATTATTATGGTAAATGATTTAGTTTCTGATGGGAGTGAAGTTATCTTGAAAGATAAGATGAACCTTCGTTACTGTATAATCGGCGGCGATTTAAGACAGCGCTACCTGGCTGCTGAATTTGAAAATAACGGCTATCATATCAATACTTTTGGAGTCAGCGGAATGCCGGACGATTCGTCGTTAAAAGAACGAATCGACCATTCCGATATTCTTATTCTTCCTATTCCATTTTCAAAGGATAGACGAACTATATTTTCAAACACAGGCGACATCAGCATCAGCGAACTGCTTTCCCTGTTAAACTCCCATCATATCCTTTACGGCGGATGTTTTAATGAAGCGTTCCGAAATAAATGCCAGGAGAAAGGCGTGGCTTTTATTGATTTTATGGATGATGACACATTCGAACTCAATAATTCAATCGCCACTGCAGAAGGCGCCATTGCAGAAGCCATATCCCACAGCGACATTAATATCCATGCCAGCCGCTGTCTCGTACTCGGATATGGAAAATGCGGTTCTGCCATTGCCAACCGGCTAAGAAGCCTGAATGCAAACGTAACTGTCTGTGCCAGAAAGAAATCACAGCAGCTCCTTGCCTATGAATCAGGGCATTACTATATGAATTTCCATCAGCTTTCAGAAAAAGTAAGCGGTTTTGATTTCATCTTTAATACAATCCCTTCTCTGGTACTAACGGAAAATATATTAAACAATGCCAGCAAAGATACCACCATCATAGATATTGCTTCCAAACCCGGCGGAACTGATTTTGACGCTTGTAAATCCCTAGGCATCAATGCCCGTCTCTGCCTTGGTCTTCCGGGAAAATATTCTCCGAAAACCTCGGCGAAAATCATATATAATTCAATTGTATAGCCTTATGGCGGAAAAGAGGATGTATGAATTTATCTGGTAAAACAATCGGTTTTGCAATTACCGGTTCCTTTTGTACTTTCGCTAAAATAAAAGGTGAACTTATGCATTTGATGGAAGAAGACGTAAACGTCATTCCTATTTTCTCATTTAATGCCTATTCCTTAGATACCCGTTTCGGAAAAGCAGAGGAATTTGTAAATGCCATAGAAAGCATCACAAAAAATAAATCTATCCATACTATTGCAGAAGCCGAAAAATTCGGCCCTAAAAAAATCCTGGATATTCTGGTTATCGCACCATGCACCGGAAATACCATGGGAAAACTGGTAAACGGTATAACCGATACCCCTGTATTAATGGCCACAAAAGGTCATTTAAGAAACCAGCTTCCAGTGGTAATCTCCCTTTCAACCAACGATGCACTGGGAATGAATTTTAAAAATATCGGTTCCCTGATGAATATAAAAAACCTGTATTTCGTCCCGTTCGGACAGGACGACTGCAAATTGAAACCCAATTCCCTGATTGCCCATACCGACCTGATTATTCCAACACTGGAATCAGCTCTGGACGGAAAACAGATTCAGCCGATTCTCCGCTCGCCGTTCTAAGTAATCTTATAAAACTAAAAGCAGGTGATTGCCGGCCCATGTTCCGCAATCACCTGTTTTTCCCAGAATCTATTATAGATTTAACCGGTATTTCTTCATCCAGTAATTAATCTGCAGCAGATATGCCAGCATCTGAGGTCCCGCCATTAACTGTCCGTACCACGGACGTCCGTAATCTTTCTTCTGATGAATGAAATCATGAACTTTCTTTTTATCCACCAGTTGCAGTACCGGAGAAGACGTATCTTCAATCACTTCGGTTAATGCAGCCGCCAGCTTTTTTTCATATGCCGGGTCATAGGTTTTCGGATATGGACTTTTCTTTCTGTACAACACTTCATTTGGCAGCAATCCTTCCGCAGCTTCCCGAAGCAGACTCTTTTCCACCTGATTTCTGCACTTCATGCTCCACGGCACATTATACATATAATTAATAATCCGGATATCCGCAAAAGGCACTCTGGCTTCCAGACCGGAATACATACTGGTTCTGTCCATCCGGTCCAGCAACGTCTGCATAAACCACTTCATGTTCAGATATGAAATTTCCCTGCGCCTTGCTTCATGGGCATCTTCTCCCGGAAGCTTCGGCGTTTCCTGTATAGTATTCTCATAAGCTTCATGGATATACTGTTCCATATGAAGTTCTGCAATTATCTCGTCTTTTAACACTGCCTGCCTTGCGGTTATATCCATAGACCACGGAAATGTATCAGCCTTAAAACATTCCTCTTTGTGAAACCACGGATAACCTCCGAAAATTTCATCTGCACATTCACCAGTTAACACCACCTTATAAAAAGGCTTTACCCTGCCACAAAAGTAAAGCATGGAAGAATCCACGTCTGCCATGGTAGGCATATCCCGCACATCTACGGAATGAAACAGATTCTCAAATAAATCATCATTATTGCATTCCAGATACCGGTGTTCCGACTGAATATAATCCACCATAATATCCACAAACGGCCGGTCCTGAGAAGGCTGGAACGCATTGGCAACGAAATATTTATTGTTATCCACAAAATCAAAGGAAAAGGTACCTAATTTTTTACCCTGTTTCTTTAATTCCGCTGCACAGACCGCCGAAACAATGCTGCTGTCCACACCTCCGGATAGAAATGTAGCGATGGGTACGTCGGATACCATCTGCCGCTTAATGGCATCCGTCACAAGAAATCTGGTATGTTCCACAGTTTTTTCATAATTTTCCTCATGCTCATATGCCGTGATTGCCCAATACTGGTGCTCCCGAATACCTTCATATCCATAGCGCAGAAAATATCCCGGCCGGACTTCATGCAGATTCTTAAAAACCCCTTTTCCATAGGTTTTTGCCGGACCCAGACTCAGTACCTCATTCAGCCCCTCCGTATCAATATCCGGCTGGATATAAGGAAATGCAAAAATACCCTTGGGTTCTGACGCAAATACCAGAATATCATCATAAACCGAATAATACAACGGTTTAACTCCCACCTGGTCTCTGGCAATAAAACATTCTCCCTTCTTTTCATCCACAATACAAAACGCAAAAATTCCATTCAGTTTATTCAGAATTTCGATTCCGTACTCAATATATCCCATCAAAATAACTTCCGTATCCGATGTAGTCTGGAATTTTCTGCCCTTCTGTTCCAGCTCCTTCCTTAATTCCGCAGTATTATACAGTTCTCCGTTATATACAATACAATATCTGTTATCATCGCAAATGGTACACATAGGCTGGCTTCCGTTCTCCAAATCTATGATTGCCAGTCTCGTATGTGCAAGTCCATAATTTTTAGCAAGCAGACTGCCGTTTTCATCCGGTCCCCGATGGTACAGAGCTGCGCACATATCATTAAGAATCTTTTCATTTTCCGTCTGATTCATTCTGAAATCCATAAACGGATTAAAGAATCCCGCAAAACCACACATATTAAATCTCCCTTTTTATAACCTTTCTATTATATTATTCCCCGTTTTTTCAAATATTCCTATATTTATTTTCTCATCAGTTTAGCAATATTTTTCTTATCAACAATAACAATCAGGGAATAATCATCGGTCAGCGGTATATCCGGGTCCAGATTTAAAACAATTTCCCCTCCCTTTCTGGCGCAGACCACATTCAGGTTTTGTTTCTGACGAAGATTTAACTGACGCAGGGTTTTCCCAATCCATTCCTCTTTTACTGATGTTTCTATCATTCGTACCTTATCCGACAGCTCAATAAATTCCGAAAAATTGCCGGCCAGCAAAAGCCTTGCTACCCGCATCCCCGATTCCTTTTCTGGCACAATTACTTTATCCGCCCCTATTTTTTTCAGTACAGTAGCATGAATCTGGTCCGCAGACTTTGCCAGAATAAAAGGCACCCCTGCCTCTTTTGCCACAATGGTAGCCATAACGCTGGCATCCAGATTACTTGTAATGGCGACAATGACTCCGTCCATATTGGACAATCCTAAGGATTCCATAGTTTCCACATCGCAGACATCCGCCTTCATTGCACAGGTGACATAAGAAGCCACTTCATGTACTTTTTCCTCATCCTTATCCACCGCCAGCACTTCCGCTCCAGCCTGTGCTAATTCAATGGCGACACTTTCTCCAAATTTCCCCAGTCCTAAAATCGCATATGATTTCTTCATAGTTAATTTTCCTCTTTCTAATACCTTTTACGGCATTTTTTATTTACACAGAACTATAAACCGAATCCGTTTCCACAGGAAATAATAATCCTTTATCCCACGGTAATGTCCTCGCCGGGATACTCCGCCAGACCATATCTGTTTTTCTTAAATCCAAATATAATGGCCATGGAAATCGGACCCACACGTCCCAAATACATACAAATCATTATAATAACTTTCCCGGCAGAATTCATGGCGGCGGTATAATCTCTTGTCAGCCCTGCGGTACCGATGGCGCTAAAGGTTTCAAACATTACGTCGGTTAATTCCCCGCCACAGAATGTGGACAATAGTATGGTTGCCGACATCGCCACAAAGAAACTAATCAAAATTACTGCCAGGGCTTTTCGCATGGTACGGTTATGAAGCCTTCTGCGGAAAGCAGTGCCATGCTCGCTTCCTTTAACCGCAGACATGGCAGCAATAATCACCAGTGCAAACGTGGACGTCTTAACGCCTCCGGCCGTACCCACCGGAGAGCCTCCAATAAACATTAAGATTATACAAACCAGCGCTGAAGAATCCCGCATTGCTTTTTGCGAAAACGTCAAAAATCCTGCCGTCCGGGCAGTAACCGATTCAAAAGCGGATGCCATCAGCTTATCCCCGAAAGACAGTCCGCCAATAGTATCCGGATTATTATATTCCAAAATAAATATCAGCAGGGTTCCGACTCCAATCAGACACAGAGTAGTGGTCAGAACAATTTTTGTATGCAGGGACAGCCGGTTAAAAAATGCCCGGAAAGGTACCTCCTTCTTTTTCACTTTACCTGCCATATGCAGAATATCCCACCATACAATAAATCCGATTCCCCCCAGTATAATCAGCGTCATAGTAATTAGATTAACGGATACATTGGTAACATAAGGCGCCAGACTGTCAGGACCGATAATATCGATTCCGGCATTGCAGAATGCCGATACTGAGTTAAAAACGGATATCCAGATACCCTCCTTACAGCCAAACTCAGGTATAAAAGTAAACATATACAGAACAGCTCCCATACTTTCTACAATCAGTGTTCCGAAAATAACTTTTTTTGTAAACTTTACCAGTCCGGTCAATGTATTTAAATTATATGCATCCTGCATCAAAAGTCTGTCCCTCAACGTAACTTTTCTTCCCAGTATCAGCATAAATGATGTGGTAAATGTTACGATTCCAAGTCCCCCGCACTGTATCAGCAACAAAATGACTGCCTGTCCGAACCGGCTCCACTGTTCATATGTATTCGCCACAACAAGGCCTGTAACACACACAGATGTAGTTGAGGTAAACATGGCATCAAGCAACGGTACGCTGTGTCCGTCGGCAGAGGAAACCGGCAGTGATAATAAAAAACCTCCTATAATAATCGCCGTCAGAAATCCCAGCACAATAATCTGTGTTGTGGATAAGGCCCACTTATGTTCCCTTCGTTTTTTCATATATTGCCTCTCTCAAATTTTCTTTTTCTTATTATATGAATATAGTATATTATTATAGCCGAATTTTCAGTAAATGCCAACGTAAATTGCGGAAAAACCACAGAAAAAACTTGACGTCAAAAAATCTTTATGTTAATATTATCAAGTCAGTATTTACACAGGCGGATGTGGCGGAACTGGCAGACGCACTAGACTTAGGATCTAGCGGGAGACCATGCAGGTTCGATTCCTGTCATCCGCATTGAATGAAACCATCGCAGTTTTTGCGATGGTTTTTTTGATTTTTTGTCTCTAGATTACATAAAATCCTATAATCCCCATAAGCAGCGAAAAGAAAAAACCTCCTAAAATGTCTCTCACATAATGCACCCCCGCTGCCGGACGCAGGATTCCAATCAGCGCACTGACCATCATCAACAGGCCTCCCAGCAGACTGCTTATATAAAACCCTGCCATGGCTATAATCACCACAGAAACCATATGACGGCTGGGAAAAGATTCCCCCTGTTTAGATTTATATACCAGCGGCTGAATATCATATACTTCATAGGGCCGTTTTTCATTGATTAGCTTCCGGAATATGGTAACCGCCAGAAATGTAACTGCCGGCACCGCTATAATACGAATCCATTCTTCTCTGTTTAATTTATATATGCCATAAAATATCATAACGGCATATGTTACCATCACCAATAACGGCAATGTTTTATATAAAATTATAAATATTTCATATCTGTACGGCTTTTTTCGAATCCAGCCGCTCAGTTTATCATACCTGTCCCGGTACATCTGATCCAACTTCTTTCTTTTTATCATTTAATGCAGATTATACCATACCTATTTAAAAAAAACACCGGAAATCTTATGAGAATTTCCAGCGTTTATGGTTAATTTCCAGAGCGCGGTTGAAAAATGCTCTGGCTCCAATTTATAATACATACAGGTAAATGGAAAAGAAATGCAGTATACTACCAGCCAGTACGAAGAAATGCCAGATGGAATGCATATATCTAACCCTGCTTCCAATTCCATATACAACAGCTCCCAGTGTATATGCAATGCCACCTGCCACCAAAAGCTGTATTCCCGCTCTGGGAACGGCCGCGCACAGAGGTTTAAATGCAAATATGATAACCCAGCCCATGGCCAGATAACAAACCATGGATATAGTCTTAAACCGCTCCATATCAACGGCATTTAATATAATTCCTATGACTGCGGCTACCCAGACAACCGCAAACAGCTGCCAGCCCACCGTACCTCTCAATGCCACCAATGTAAACGGGGTATAGGTTCCGGCAATCAATAAAAATATGGTACAGTGGTCAAATATCCGCATCACCCGCTTGGCATTGTTGGGCTTCAGTCCGTGATAAATACACGACATACTGTATAAAATAATCAGCGAAATTCCAAAAAACCAGCTGCTGACATTTCCCCAGATATCTCCATGTACGTATGTTTTCACCAGACAGAGGCATAATGCCGCAATTCCCAGTCCGGCTCCTATTCCGTGGGAAACAGCACTGAGCAGTTCCTCTCCTAATGTATATTTCGGTATAGATATTCTCTGTAATCTTCCAACCTTGTTCTCATGCAGTCCATATGAATAATCCATGCAGATTCCTCCTTTTACAAAACATAACTCTGCTTTTTCATTACCGGGATACCGTATCAATATGCATTATATTCACATTTTCGTTATATATTAATTAAAGTTATATAATGTAGTTTTGATAACTACATTATATAACTTTAATTTTGTTTGTCAAGGTTTTTATGACTTTTAATTTTACAAAAATATTGTTTTACTTTAACCGTTTCAGAATTTCCAACAGAAAATTCCAAGTGCGTTCCACACTGGCTATATCCATACATTCCGCCGGAGTATGAATATCCTTTATATCCGGGCCAAAGGAAACGCAATCCAGATCCGGAATCTTATCCGCAAACAGCCCGCATTCCACGCCGGCATGCAGCGCCTGAATCACCGGTTTCCTACCGGTCTGCTCTTCATAAATTTCCGACATCAGATTCCGCAGTTCCGAATGCTGCCTGTATTCCCATGCCGGATAATCGCCTGTACAGCTCACATATCCGCCCAAAGATTCCGTTAAACAGCGAAGTTTCGCCACCAGTTCTTCTTTTTCACTTCCCAGACTGCTTCGGACCGAAAAACTCATAACCACCTCATCCTCTTTCGTAGCAAGGATTCCCATATTCAGCGAAGTCTGTACCAGCCCCTGAATATCTTGACTCATTTTCTGGATCCCCCCCGGAAGGTTTACCAGCGCCGTAATTACCCGGAACATACATTCATAAGACATGATTCTGGTATTTTCCATGCTGTGTTCCATATCACAGGCTGCCTGCCGGACCGTTAAATGAATATCTTTATCAGTATTCCTATATTCATTGGCAAGTATTTTATTATATTCAGAAAGAAGTTCCTGAAATTCATCCCAGTTTCTGTCAGCTATCATAAACTTTGCCCCAGCTTCCCTTGGAATGGCATTATCTTTTAACCCTCCGTTTACCTCTATCAGTCCGAACTTCATCTTCTCTTTTAATGCAAATAAGACACGACCCAATATCTGATTGGCATTGGCCCGGCCCTTATCAATCTCAACGCCGGAATGACCTCCATTTAAGCCGCCAACTTTCAATTCCAGCAGGATCCCCGGAGCATTTTCTTTGGAAATCTCATTGGATTTATCTACCATATAATCCAGTGGAATATGACAGACAGCAGTAACACCGCCTGCACAGCTTACCAACAGATATCCCTCTTCTTCAGAGTCCAGATTCAGCATTATTTTTGACTTTAGTTCTGAACAGTCTATGGCTGCTGCTCCCAACATGCCGATTTCCTCATCTGAAGTAAAAACCGCCTCAAGGGGAGGGTGAGGAATATCCCGGGATTCCAGTATTGCAAGACCATATGCCACGGCAATTCCGTCATCTCCTCCCAAGGTAGTTCCCCGGGCGGAAATCATACCATTTTCAACCTCTAACTGCAAAGCCTCCGTTTTAAAATCAATCTCACAGTCCTGTGATTTTTCACAAACCATATCCAAATGTCCCTGCAGAATAACCGGACGGGAATGTTCATATCCCGGCGTCCCTTCTTTAAAGATTATAATATTATCATGAGAATCCTGAATGTATTTCAGCTTATGTTCCTCCGCAAATCCGGCACAGTAATCGCTGAGCCGTTTCGTATTGGAAGAACCATGAGGAATACTGCAGATTTCCTCAAAATACCGGAATACCGCTTCCGGCTTTATTCCGTCTAACACTGCCATTCTATATACCACCTCTGCTTTCATAATCCATGCACATTCTGATATCCATAAACGGCCGTACATTATCATCCGCTACTTTTACATGTTCCGGGTGTACGGCATATGCCTTCAGCGCTTCTTCATTCTCAAAAGAAGAATCCAGCATAATATCCGCGTTGGATGAAGCCAGCGAATCAATCTGTACCCGGATATCCAGCAGACCTGGTATTTTACCTTTCAATCCTTCCAAACCGGTCTTTACACCTTCTTTAATCTTCTGCTTCTCTTCTTCTGATTTTCCATCAGCTATCTTCCATAAAATTATATGCTTTACCATGTTTCATTTATCCTTTCTTTTATTTCATCAATCCTGGTGACTACAGAACCCAGTGTCTCTGTCCGGAATTTTTTATTCTGCCAATTGTATCACTGCAGTTTGCGGCCTTCCGTAATCATTTTATTTATCAGTTTATCCAGCTGAATCAATATATCCGAATCAACTGTTCCGTCCGTTGACATCATCTGTAGCATACAACCATTTTTTTCTCCCGACACATCGGTATCCCGAAATCCGTTTCTGTAATAAAACTGCTTCCGCCGCAGCCGCTGCTGTTGGTTATCCGCATTTTCATCCGGCAGTTCCACGCTCAGCCAGATATTTCTGTCCCTGTACCGCTCTCTGATCAAATTCAAAGCCTGTTCCCCATACTTACGTCCCCGCAGCTTCTCTTGTATGGCAAAATAATATAAATGCACTATATCCCCGCAAAACAATACCATTACAAATCCTACAAAACCGGCTGTTTCCCCGGTATCCTCACCAAACGCCAGCAACTCGCCCCGTCTCTTACCGAAATCTGCAGCCTCCATCTGCTTTACGGTGGGCTCAAAATCCAGATATCGTTCTTCTCTCGGAAATGCCGTATCATATAATTCTTTGATTTCTTTCATAAAGCTGTCTGAATCCACCACTTTTAACATGGTTTCACCTCCGTTGTATATAAAATAGTTTCTGATATTTCCGTCAACTTATACCTGTCAGAACAAAAAAACTATCCTCAAGCCATAGGTCTCTGAGGATAGTTTTTTCAAACTGGGCTAGTTGGATTCGAACCAACGTAATGCAGGAGTCAAAGTCCTGTGCCTTACCGCTTGGCGATAGCCCATTATATGGAATCTTCCTGTTGAAATAAAAAAAGTTAGTAACTACTATTCCTCATAGTACTTCCTAACTAAAGGGTGGATAAAGGGATTCGAACCCTTGGCCTCCAGAGCCACAATCTGGCGCGCTAACCAACTGCGCTATACCCACCATAGCTTCCGGATACCGGTTCCGGAAAAATGTGCCCGAAGGGATTCGAACCCCCGACCCACGGCTTAGAAGGCCGTTGCTCTATCCAGCTGAGCTACGGACACGCAAATACTAAATGAGTAACTTACAATTGATAAAATATATTATTTTTTCAATGTAAAAGCGGGTGATGGGAATCGAACCCACGTATCTAGCTTGGAAGGCTAGTGTTCTACCATTGAACTACACCCGCTTAAAGTCGGGGTGACAGGATTCGAACCTGCGACCTCCTGATCCCAAATCAGGCGCTCTAGCCAAGCTGAGCCACACCCCGTTGTCTGATGGATTTAGACGTTCTTAACAACGCAAGTGTTATTATAAATGAAGTGTAGATAATTGTCAATATCTTTTTTTCAAAATATATGTATAACATTTATAATTTAACCAGAGCATCACCTGACGGTATATTCTTGTCTATTTCAAAAGTAATGCGGGCATTTTTTTCACCAGCTTCTTCATTCCCACCATTGTATATACGGTTATAACTGCCATAAACAGAACTCCAATCAGAAGTAAATACTTAATTGGATATGTATACTCAATAAACGCAATATCACCCATAATATCCGGCAAAATAATCATAAATATTTTCGTAATCCACAGCGCCAGTGCCATTGCCGCTACCGAGATAACTGCAATATCAAACCATAACGTAAGAAAAACATTCCTGTCACTTGCCCCAAGACTTTTTATAATTCCTATTTCCTTTTTCCTTTCCATCACTGATATTTTCGAAAAAGATGCCAGCATTGAAATCGATATAATTACCATGATTGTACCAAGCAGTATTATGGAAATTTCAAAAAACCGGGTCTGCATACCTACATTATTCTTTAAACTTTCTAATTGGGATGCAGCCGTATATTCCTCATTTTTTTCAATGTCTTTTATGATATCTGTCACACTTCCGGTATTTGCAGCATATACTTCCAATACCGTCGGTTCCAGACTTCTCAAATCATTAAGCAGATGTTTAGAACAGCGCAATTCTATTTCATCCGATTGATACACTCCACAAATATGGACTTCAAACAATCCATTACAATTAATTGTCAGTTTTTGAGATTCTATTTCCGTGATAATATCTTTCGAAACAGCACCATTCAAAATATCATCTTTCGAATAATTGTTTTCAATGCCTAAACCTTCGAAAACATATTGAATCAGTTCTGAACTGACTACAAGTTCCTCAGCCTGTTCCGGCTCTTTTCCATATAAAATTTTCTCCGTTCCCTGTGTTTCTTTCAATGCGCCATAGATAAAACCGGTTTTCATATCAACCATTTCTGTATAATATTTTTCCAGACTGATATTGGATTCAATTTTAGCATCTATTTGCTTTTCTAATAACTTTTTAATCTGATTAGAGCTTACAAAAGAATAAATCTCATCGGCTGCATTTACGGTATGATTAATTCCGACTATCTTAAATTGAATACTATTTCCTGCTCCGTCATTCAATGAAATCTTATTTCCAATACAATTTCCATCAAATAATGCTTCTGCAATATCCTCTGCTAATATAATTTCATCTTCTTCAGCAATAAAATCTCCTTCAATCTCATTTGACATAACTCTTTCTTCAAAAAAATCATCGACAATTATCTGTTTAATTACTGCATCTTTTATAACGCTTTCATGATTAAAAAACCAACTTCCATTGCCCTCTGTATATATCGGAACAATCCGTTTCAAATCATAAGTATTCTGTATATGCGCGACTTCCTTTTCTTCAAAAGGTGTTTCTTTATATCCCAGATTCATAGTCTGAGGATAGAACAACTGAATCAAATCCGATTCCAGATAATTTACATTTACATTCTGACTTACTCTGTTCCCGGATTGACTAAAATGAATGGCCATTGCAATGGAACTGATTGCCAAAGCAATTACCAGGGCAATGGACAGTATTCTGGATTTTCGTAACTTTATGCTGTTCCACCCTAACATAACAACAGATTTCCAGTTCTGCCTGCCTTTTTTCCCTCTGGATTTTACTTCTTTTTCGAAATCCGTTTTCTCACTGCTCCTATAATCCTCCTCTATTCTTCCGTCTTTTATGGTAATAATTCTATCTCCATATTTATTTGCTTTTTCCATATCATGTGTTACAATAATAATATGTCTGTTATTTTTTAATCCCGATAATAATTCAAACACATTTTCAGCATTTTCAGAATCCAAATTTCCTGAGGGTTCATCTGCCAAAATAATATTCGAATTTTTACATACCGTACGAACAATTGCAGCTCTCTGTTTCTCCCCCCCGGATAAGGTTTCAACGGTTTGATTGACATCCTTAACACACAAATTTTTTAATTGCTCATCAATTTCTGCAATGCTTTCTTCTTTATCACAATAATAAAGCCCCAACTTTATATTATCTTTTACAGACATTCCGGTAATCAGATTATATTCCTGAAAAACAAATCCCACATGTTCTGCCCGATATTCATTCAAATTATCAGAAATATTCTTTCCATTATAAGATATTTCGCCTGAACTGACAGTATCCAATCCACCAATCAGATTTAAAAGTGTTGACTTTCCCGCCCCGGAACTGCCAACTATAAAAGTAATTTCTCCTTCATATATTGTCAGACTTAAATTATTTATAATTGTTTTATTTCCAAAACTTTTGCTGATATTATTAATTGATATCAAACTTATCCCCTCCAATTTCCTGTTTGCAAATAATATTTCCATAAAGTACAGATGCTAATTCTATTACCAAATTTTCAGAATCATTATACAGACAATAAATTCCTTCTTTTATTTTCAAAGACTCGGCAAATTTCTTTTTTTCTTCCAAATAATCATAATTATTCATTCGTTCCAGACAGATTTCAAATTTATAAGTAGTAAAAATATCTGCTGCCATAGTCTTATCATTATACATTTTATTTCCACCGTCGGATAAGAGTCGATTGTGAATCTGATTAAAATCATCTGTATTTACAATATCCAATTTTAGAATATCACTAATAATATACATATCCGTAATAAAAAAACTGTTGGTAAGCTCTTCTTGTTTCCAACAGGATTTTAAACCCTTTTTTATCTTTTTTCTTTGTTTTTCCGTAATCTGTATATCAACATTATGTATTTGCAAATCCATAATAATTTCAAGAATTTTTCTTGTCTCCTGTATGCTTTCTTCTCCATTTTCATAATCATATTTTATATTCTTTAAAACATAGTCCACTTTTTTTTGAATAAAGCTACTATCATATTTTACATTAAAATTATTTATAATTTGTTCCAATATAATAGTATAGTACAAATAATTTGTTATTTCTAAAGGATCTCTGCTTTCTTCAATGAGTTGATAATTTTGATTGATATAATTCTGTACCTTGTCTTTGTTATATTGAAAACCGGATTTGTCGGCTAAAAGTATGCCATAAAGGGTAGATTGTACGTCAATCTTAGATTCAAACAATTCTCCCCTCTGGATACAACCTTTTATTTTATCCAATAGTATAGAATTGAAATCAAAATTATTATATTCATCAATATTTTCTATAGAATTAACCAACATAAAATAATCCATATCTTCAACAAGATACTCACCATTCATGCTGTCATAAAACCTTTTTATTTTTTCATTCGAATAATTTTTATCAAATATTTTTGCAATCTTATAAAACTCTGAATATTGTAATAGACTTTCCACGCTTTCGATATTCATCGACTCGTATTGATTTTTCCAATTTTCAAACCATGATTTATGCTTTTGTAAATCTATCATATCTATCTCACCAATTACATTCAGGCAATGCAAAATATCCCCCCCGGAATTATATAGGGAAGAAACTCCGGAAGTATCAAACTTATAATCATTGTATGCAGCAACCACCCCTTCTTTTATATCAAAAATATCAAATAACTCATTTTCTTTTATTGTATTACAACATAATGCAGTTAATGTAATCTTAATGTTAATGCTATCCTTTTCACTGTTTAAATAGAAAAGCTTGTCATTACTGTCATAATATTTTTTCAAACTATTAAATATTATATCAGGGTTATAATAAATACCAAGGGATTTACAAATGTTAACATAGTAAATTAGATTTAATATATTCATGGAATCTGTATTTATATTATTTAGAAATAGAAGTTTGCTACAAAGTAAATTAACCATATCATCATTTTTAAGTGTTACAGCAATTTTTGCAAATGCATTAGCAGTATAAAAATCAACATTTTCTTTATTATCATTAAAACCATAATACTTGTCATTTTCATACACATTTTCCGCCAATAAGCTATTTATATTTTCACATTCTTCTTTTGTAACTGAACCTTCTATCATGTTTCCTTCACTAAAACTATATTTTTCTTTCATAACAAAATTTCTGTTATTATAATAATATAAACAAAGAATCATTCCCATAATTACTATAAATAAAATTGCAGCTGCTAACTTTGCTTTCATTTTTTTCATTTAGCAAATCCCATCCTCTCTATACCAAAACAGAAGCCTCTGATAAATCTTTACCATATTAAAATTAAAATCAGAGACTTCTGCTTAATATCCATATTATAATGAAATAATATGAATAAAATTATCAGGTTCCAAATGTATAAAAATACGCACCAAATTGAATTGTCGCTTCTGTTCTCATTTTTAAATTCCATGCACCCAATAAACCTTTGGTATAATAATTATAATTTACAGTAATATGATAAACATTTCTAGCTGTATATGTCCATGTTGCAGTATGACCACTTACAGAAGTTGAAAAATTTGCACCACTTCTATTTCCACCAATGCTCATAGAGCCAATACCAGAACAACTCAAGATATTATTATGCGTAATACTGTCAGCATAAAAAGGCTTCGAACCACACCATAAAGTCTGTGAAGTACCATCCGCATGAACCTCAACATCCCAGAAATTTGACTTGTTGTACAGCGAACAATTAAATTGGGTATAGGAACGATTTCCTTTCATATTTTTACTCTTATATCCTGTTGCTGCTTCAGTAAAGACACCACTTCCTGTCAACATACAAAATATCAAAACTATTGCTACTATTCTTTTGATTGTATTAATTCTTTTCAAAACCATTAGATTCCTCCTTAAAAAATTATATTAAAAACAACTCCTACGCCATTCGTGTGCACCCAAACCAGTATTTGTTGATTTTATCCATATTGAATAACCATATACTATTTCTAAGGTATATATTACCGCTCCTTAAACATAAAAAGACTGCAAGAATGTATTTCCTGCAGCCGAACTATCATAGTATATCAAATTTTAAACCCAACATTTCCTACCTTAGACTCCCAGCTTTGCGTCCTAATATTTCTATTAGTTTGCCAATACAAGCTGTATTATAAAGGAACATGGAATAATTTGTCAACAAAAAGCCTTCGACAAATATCGACATCACGATTCAACCAGCAGAGAAATGGCTTTCTGCAACTGATTATCTTCTTCCTCCGAAAGCTCCCAACAGCTTTTTATACCTTCCGGCAGTTCTACAACCACATCCGGTTTAATTCCTTCTTTATGAATATTCTCGCCATTTGGCAAATAATACTTGGCAGTCGTCAGCTTCAGTGCTGTTCCATCATCCAGTTGGAAGATACTTTGAACGATTCCTTTTCCAAAAGAAGTAACACCTACAACCTTACCCCGCTCATAACTCTGAATGGCGCCAGTAAACAATTCCGATGCACTGGCACTGTTTTGATTAATCAGCACGGTCATCGGCATATCCGGTATCAGTCCGTTGGTTCTGGAGTAAGAATCCTTTCTTTCGCCGCTCTTGTATTCCATATACATCAGAAGTTTATCTTTCGGCAGAAACATATCCATAATATCCTCTACCACATCCAGTCTTCCACCAGGATTATCCCTTAAATCCACTACAATAGAAGTCATTCCCTGTGAAAGCAAATCTTTAATGGCATTTTCAACCTGTTTCGTAGTCACTCCGTCAAACTCACTGATATATAAATAACCAACGCCGTTATCTAACATTTTATATTCGACCGTGTCCATCTCAACTTCCCGGCGCTCAATAGATAAATCAATCTTCTCTCCGTTTCTCAAAACTGTAACATTGACTTTTGTATTCTTTCTTCCTTTAATTTCTGCAACTACTGAGGATAAATCCTGTCCGGTCACTTCTTTGCCTTCAACAGCATATAAGATATCACCGTCTTTCATTCCCGCTTCTCTGGCAGGCGATGTTTTAAATACTTTTACTATGGTTATAATACCAGTCTCCAGATTTTGAGTTACACTAACACCAATGCCATAATAAGAACCGCTGGTGGAAGTCATAAGATCTGCATATTCTTCCGACGTATAGTAAACCGAATAAGGATCTTCTAATGAAGTTATCATGCCTTTCATCATACCGGCCAGCACATCTTCTCTATCCGGGTCATCAATATAATATGCATCGATGTATTGCTGAATCAATTTCAATTTATCCGCAGAACCTTTTCCGTACATACTATCTATCTGCGATTCATTTCTGCTGGTACTTCCAAAATCAAAGCCTAGATTTTTAATTTTATTTGAAATAATAAATAACAGAAATACTGATAATGTGATTACCAGCGTACTGATAATTCCTGTCCGTAATCCACGGTAATACTCTTTTTTCTCCTCCATTCATCCGTCCTTCTTTCAACTATAATCGGCGCTCAGTGCCAGAAAAACACTAATAATTCAAATACAAATGCGGATCTACATAGGAACCATTCTTTCTCACACTTAAATGCAGATGCGGTGCGGTTGACCTGCCGGTAGATCCTACAAGGGCAATTACATCTCCCTTGGAAACTTTGTCACCTTCAGAAACCAGCAATGCAGAAGCATGCATATATACAGTATATAAGCCATCGCCGTGATCTATGCCTATCCAGTTGCCAGCTGTGGTACTGTAATATGCCCATGCTACTTCCCCGTCGTATACTGCGTGAATTTCTGTTCCTGTCGGTGCGCCTATATCCACACCGTTGTGATAAGATGATGCTGCTCCTGTAATCGGGTCCGTACGATAGCCATATTGTGAAGTTATCCGGTAATTTCCAGGCAGAGGCCACATAAAAGTGCCACCGTCATAATTAGGTATCTGTGCCTGCTGCTGTTTCAATTCTGCTTCCCGGCGTCTCCGTTCTTCTTCTTCTTTTCGTTTCCGCTCGATTTCCTCCAGTTCTGCTACCAGCTGTTTCTGAGCCTCAATTTCCTCCTGCTGGTTTTCAATATCCATCTGAGCGGCATCAATCTGATTCTCTGTGTTAAGCAGCTGCTGCCGCTTGTCTGCCACCAGTGCTTCAACGGAATTCTTTTCACTTTCCGCCTGGGCCGTCATCTCTGCAAGATTCTGTTTTTCTGCCTCAAGCAGGGTTTTAGTATTTTCAATCTGTATCTTTGTCTCTTTCATCTTATTCAGCATATTTCTGTCATAATCCGTTATTTCCTTCATATATTCCGCCCGGTTCAGAAAATCTGCCATACTGTCAGAACCCAGTAACATGTCAAGATAATATGTATTTCCATTCTCAAACATAAACTGTATTCTTTTTTTCATTGCCTCATACTGCTGGCTGATATCCGCTTCCTGCTGTGACAGATTCTGATTGATTTCATCAATCGCTGCCTGCTTGGCCGTCATCTGTCCGTTCAGTTCGTTCAGATGATTGGTTACTGCCGTAAGCTGTTCGTCCAAAGCCTGAATATATGCTTTTGTATCCGAACGCAGAGACTCCAGATTATCCAGCATGCTCTGATAATCCTTTAAATCTTCTTCCATTTCTTTCTGCTTTTTCTTTTCATCCTCTATACTGGTAGCCCAGAGAGGCTGAGCCGCCAGTATTCCCACTATTGCTGCAATCAAAAAACATACCGCAAAATACTTTTTGTTTTTCAAAGAAATCATCCTCCATTTTATTATTTTGTTTACTGCTACACTTTCAAATGTTTTCGAATCGTTATCATACTGCCGATAAATCCAATGCCTGACCCAATAATCAGTGCCATTGGAATCATAAAAGCAAATATATCGCTGGAACTTACAAATGATATCCGGCTGGTAAAAGATGTAAATTGTGTGACCAGATACGACATGACCTTATTATAAATCACCATCAGCACCGCAATTGGTATAATCGCCCCAACAACCCCTATTATGATACCTTCCACAATAAATGGAAACCGTACAAAGAAATCAGTAGCCCCGATTAATTTCATAATCCGGATTTCCTCTTTCCGGACGGTAATTCCAATCATAACAGTATTACTGATCAGGAAAATTCCCACCGCCAGCAGAATTATAATGATAGCCAGAGAAATATATCCCACTATCTTTGCAAAATCCGACAGCGTATTGGCCGTAATATCTGAAGCCCGGACGCTCCTGACCCCTTCCATTGCTTCAATATTCGTCTTTAATGCCGACTGCATGGACAAATCGTTGAGATATACTTCATAGTAGGCGCAATTTGCCAGCGGGTTATCATCTTTAAAACCTTCCGCCAGTTCAATATTCTCTCCGAAATAATCTACTTTGTAATTCTCCCACGCCTCCTCTGCTGAAGTAAATTCCAGCCGTGATACCTCTATCCGCTTGCTAATCTTATTTCCGATTTCCCTGATTTTATCTTCGGCAATACCTTCGTCAAAAAAAACGGTGATACATACGGATTCTTCGGCTGCTGTAATCATATGTCTTACATTTATTATAATGGAATAAAAAAGTCCCATCAGAAAAATACATGCCGCTATGGTTCCCACCGATGCCAAAGAAAACAGCTTATTTCTTTTTATATTCTTAATTCCCTGACCGGAACTGTATCCTATCGTGCTAATCTTCATACAAATATCCACCTTTTTTCTCATCACTCAGGACAACGCCCTTATGCATGGTTATAACTCTTTTATTCATTGCATCTACAATTTCCCTGTTATGAGTGACTACCACAACCGTGGTACCGCGTTTATTTATCTCCTCCAGAAGCTTCATAATCTCCCAGGAATTCTTTGGGTCCAGATTACCAGTAGGTTCATCCGCCAGTAAAATCGAAGGATTATTTACCAATGCCCTGGCCAGTGCAACCCTCTGCTGCTCTCCACCGGATAATTCTTTCGGATATGAGCGGTACTTTTCCGACAGTCCAACCAGTGCAAGCATGGCCGGCACCCGCCTCCGTATTACCCGGATGGGTGTCTCTACCACACGCTGGGCAAATGCAATATTTTCATAGACATTTCTGTCACGAAGCAAACGGAAATCCTGAAAAACGACACCTATATCCCTTCTGTGATCGGCAATCTTTCGTCTTCTCATGTTATTTAAAAATCTGCCGTTTACATATATCTTTCCACTGGTAGGCTCCAGTTCCTTCATTAAGAGTTTAATTAAAGTTGATTTGCCGGAACCACTGTTGCCGACTATAAATACAAACTCGCCGTTTTCAATCTTCAGACTGATACCCTTGATAGCGGGAGCCCCTGTGGAATATGATTTGCTGACATTTTCTAATTCTATCATGTTCCATAGCATGTATATTGGATTAACATACATTTTCCTTTCCTTATTCTTTTTCAGACTCTATATGCCATGGCTCTTTGGGCAGCTCACCATGGCATATATAATCATACACGAATTATTCCTAATAATCCATACTTTCCATATATTTCATATATTTTACTACCATCAGCGCTATTTTAAATGTAATGGCATCATCGAATATTCTTAAATCCAGATTTGTAGACTTCTGTAATTTATCCAGCCGGTAGACAAGTGTATTCCTATGAATATAAAGCTGTCTGGAAGTTTCCGAAACATTCAGACTGTTTTCAAAAAATTTATTAATCGTAGACAATGTCTCTTCGTCAAATTCATCCGGTGATTTGCCATCAAAAATTTCTTTTATAAACATTTTGCATAAAGGCATGGGAAGCTGATAAATCAGTCTTCCGATTCCCAGACTGTTATATGCCACAACATTCTTATCACTGTAAAATATCTTGCCCACATCCAGCGCAAGCTTGGCTTCTTTAAAGGATTTAGACACCTCTTTTATATCACTGACAATCGTTCCATATGCTACATTTACTTTTGCCATAGCCTCTGAATTTGACATATCCAGCAGTGTCCTGGCAATCTTGTCCATATCATCATATCCCTGGGTATCACCGACTTCCTTCACCAGAATAATGTTCTTTTCATCTACCGCCGTAATAAAGTCTTTGGACTTTGTGGAAAAAAGTCCCCGGATGGTTTCAAGGGCATTGGTATCCTTTTCATTCTTCGTCTCAATAATAAATACCACTCTTCTGACATCCGTATCTATATGAAGCTTCTTTGCCCTGGAATATATATCCACCAGAAGCATATTATCCAGCAGAAGATTCTTTATAAAATTATCTTTATCATACCGCTCTTTATAGGCTACCAGAAGGCTCTGTATTTGAAAAGCAGCCATCTTTCCCACCATATACACATCATCATTGCCGCCCTTTGCCAGCAATATATATTCCAGCTGGTTATCCTCACTGACCTTAAAAAACTGGAACTCCGATACCAGCTGGCTGTCCGCCGGAGATTCCACGAACGCCACAACCGCACTCTCATACTCATCTGCGCCGGTAAATGTAGTAGCCAGTACTTTCCCCTCTGTATCCATTACACACATATCTATTCTGGTTATACTTTTCAGTCCTTCTATTGTATTAAGAAGTATTTGATTCGATATCATTCGCTTCACTCCCATTGTCATTTTTTCAGTTAATAGTATATTAAACTATTTCGCAGAAAAAAAAAAGAGGAAATGCATATTTTTTATGCATTTCCTCAAAAAAATCACACTATAATCGACAAATTCATGTCATATTTAATAATTAGTTTGTAATAACCTGCTGTGTCTCCTTGTCAAAGATATGAAGCTTGGAAGTATCGATAGCCATCTTAATGGTATCACCAGGTCTTGCTGTTGTACGCGGATTCACTCTTGCGGTACAACTAAACTGCTCAATATCAAAGTATAAGAATACTTCTGCACCAAGCATTTCATATAAACGAATTGTAACTTCAATAGCACTGTCCTGTGATGATTCAATAAATATCTGCTGATCATGGAAATCTTCCGGTCTAACACCCATAACAACCGTCTTATCAATGTAATCGCCTTCAATCAGGAATTTAGCTTTATTCTCAGGAACTTTGATGGAATGAGCGCCGAATACCAGTAATACATCTGAGCCGGACTGTGTAACCTGTGCATCGATAAAGTTCATCTGTGGAGAACCCATGAAACCTGCAACAAAGAGGTTCTGCGGACAGTCATACAATGCCTTAGGAGTATCTACCTGCTGAACGATACCGTCCTTCATAACTACGATTCTGGTACCAAGAGTCATAGCCTCTGTCTGGTCATGTGTAACGTAGATGATAGTGGTTTCCAGTCTCTGATGCAACTTGGAAATTTCAATTCTCATCTGTACTCTCAGCTTGGCATCCAGATTTGATAAAGGCTCATCCATAAGGAAAACCTTAGGATTACGAACAATGGCACGTCCCATGGCAACACGCTGTCTCTGACCACCGGATAAAGCCTTCGGTTTACGGTCAAGTAAGTGTTCAATGTCCAGAATTCTGGCAGCTTCATGAACTAATTTGTCTATCTGATCCTTTGGAGTCTTTCTCAACTTAAGACCGAACGCCATATTGTCGTATACCGTCATATGCGGATATAACGCATAGTTCTGGAAAACCATGGCGATATCTCTGTCCTTTGGCTCCACGTCGTTTACAAGTCTGTCTCCAATATATAATTCTCCACCTGAAATATCCTCAAGACCTGCAATCATACGAAGTGTTGTTGACTTTCCGCAACCAGAAGGTCCAACAAAAATAATGAATTCCTTATCCTGTATTTCAAGATTAAAATCTTTTACCGCAACGAATCCGTTAGGATAAACTTTACTGATGTTTTTTAATGATAAACTAGCCATTATGTAATTCCTCCTAATTTTTAATTGCTGTTTATATTTGCTGAAAATTATTATTGCAAATTAATTACTTTGATATTGTACCTCAATTTCTAAAAAAAAACCATAGAACAATTAGCTGAAAACTGATTTACTAATTTGGTACATTTGCATAATACAGGCTGATTTTGCCTGAAATTCAACGAAACAGTCCTGTAGAATCCCCATATTCACAAATGTTTTTGCGCATATCATTATATTTATTGTACAATTTGCCGATATATACATCAGCAGATGAAGCATTCTTCATCTGCTGCCAAATGTTAACATTGAAGAGGAGGGCTTAACAATGGATATTGCCGCACTCTCAACTTATATGAGTATGTCCCAGTTGCAGAATGATATTGGTTTTGCAGTATTAAATAAGGCCATGGATACCATGGAAGTAACCAGCGAAGGCATCCAGAAGATACTGGAAGCTTCCGTAACACCTGAACTCGGACAGAACATTGATATACTCATATAATTAAAAACAGCGGAAAATTTTCTCCGCTGTTTTTAATTATTTTACCGCTATTGCTTCGATTTCGATTAATACGTCCTTTGGAAGTCTGGCAACCTCTACGCAGGAGCGGGCCGGACAATTCTCTGTAAAATATTTTGCATATACCGCATTCACTTTTGCAAAATCATCCATTTCTTTAATAAATACAGTGGTCTTAATCACATTTTCAGCTGAAGTTCCTGCCTCGCCCAGTAAAGCCACAAGATTTCCGATGGCCTGGTCAGCCTGAGCCTCGATTCCCTCCGGAATTTCTCCTGTAGCAGGATTCACCGGAATCACACCGGAAGTATATATCATTCCATTAACCTCAATGGCCTGCGAATATGGTCCGATTGCTGCCGGCGCTTTATCTGTGCTGATAATTTTCTTCATAATAAAATATCCTCCATTCATCACAATAATAGAAATTGTATATCAAATCTTCTTATAATATTGTAATACTTTTTTCACTGATGTCAATCTTTCCTTCTTTATAGAGACGTCCTACCGCCCTTTTAAATGCTGCTTTGCTAATTCCAAAATCTTTTTCGATTACAGCTGGAGACGCTTTATCATTATACGGAAGCACTCCGTCATATTCTCCGATTATCCTTAAAATCATGGCTGCATCTTCATCCATCTGCAGATATGCCTTTTTTTTCAAACTGAGATTCAGTTTTCCATCTTCCCGTACCCCGGAAACCCTGGCTTCTATATTTTGTCCCACATACAGATTCTCATGAATCTCTTTTGCAGGTATCAGTCCAAAAAATTCATTATCAACCGCTGCAAACGCTCCGATAGAACTGTTGATTTCATAGATGATTCCATGAACAATATCGTCTTTTCCATATTGAACACCATTCCGGAGATACCGATGCACTTTCATGGTTGCTGCCAGACGGTTGCTCTTATCAATATACAGCGCCACCAGATAGGAATTGCCAGGTTTGACATGTTCCGTCTGTTCTTTAAATGGAAGCAATAAATCCTTTTCCAGCCCCCAATCCAGAAACGCGCCGATTTTTCCCACTTCCTTCACTGTCAGTACGGCTAAATTTCCAAGATTAATATACGGCTGTTTTACTGTGGCAATCAGCCGGTCGGAAGAGTCCCTGTAAATAAAAACATCCAGCTCATCTCCATCCGAAATGCCCACCGGAACCTGTTTCTTCGGCAACAGAACCCTGTCTTCTCCACCGTCTCCTAAATAAATTCCAAAATCCGTTTTTTTCACATATTGTAATGTCTGTCTTTCACCTAATTTTATCATTCCGACTTTCCTTTCTGTCCCGTCTGCCAATTCAGCTATTCGGCTGAAAACTCCACAACTGCATAAATACCAGCACCTCTGTCCCGTAATTCCACCAGACACCGGAAAGCATCGTTATATACAAACGGTATGATTTCATCTCCCAGTCTGGCTGATTTTTTATATTCTACTCTGACAAAGCTAATCTTTCTGTCCTGAGGCACGTATTCCTCTGCAATCTTCACATACCATGAATTATTCATATGCCCGTTAATATCCAGCTGATATCTTCTGACTATATAAGCTGTCTGCTCTGTATACCCGGTTCCCGGCAAAATTTTTATTTTCTTTAAATCTTCGGATAAGGAGGGTTCACATACATACCGTTCCGTATCTCTCTGTTCAATCCTGGAAATCCTCCCCTTTTCCACATCCATAATAATCCAGGTACTTTCCGCTTCTACCAGAAATTTCTCCGGTTTTTCCACATTAGCCATGGTAAAATTCCGGTACCCAAATACCTTATCAAACCCACAAGGCCATGTGGTGGTTCTGACCGTATCTCCCAGACGGATATCGCCATTGAGCCGAATCTGCCAGGAATTCAATATCCATGCCCGCCCTGTCCGTATCTGATGCCCGATTCCCAAACCTAAAGACTCCGAATGGTAGTTGGTGCAGTCCTGCATATAATCTATGATATTTCCAACAGATAGCTTTTCCCTGTCTGCAGTTTCACTAAATCTGATTTTATTTTCAAATGAGTAACTCATCTTTTTTCCTTCCAATTCACTATCCTGTCAACAAGTGAAAAAAAACTTCACTACATTAACATGCAGTGAAGTCAGCTGGCCCACAAGGATTCGAACCTTGACAATGCTGGAGTCAGAGTCCAGTGCCTTACCATTTGGCGATGGGCCAATGTCTTGCGACAAATGGTATTATACACAAAAGACAGGGAATATGCAAGTACTTTTTACAAAAATTTTTTTACCATTGTGAATAATTCTGACTGAATGCAGGTATTTAGCCAAATGGGCGCATGTGTGAAAGTCTTTGGACACAAAACCTTTTTATTTTATCAATCCACAGCAAATATAGTTGATATACTATTGACATCTGATGTACTGTGTGGTACGATGTATATGCAGGAGGTACTACAAAATGAATATTGACGATTGGAAATCCCAAATCAAAAGAGGGACGCTTGAATTTTGTATTCTGCTTATGATAAGGCAAAAACCGTCTTATGGATATGAAATTATCAGCACTTTAGAGAAATATCCTATTATGGCGGCCAAAGAGAATACAATTTACCCTTTGCTCCGCAGACTGCTGAAAGAAGAATTTATTTCATCTTCCTGGCAGGATAGTACAGAGGGACTACCGCCCAGAAAATATTATTCCATTACAGACAGAGGACTGGAATATCTGTCAATGATGTTTGTGGAATGGGATAACCTGCTAGATGTAATCAATGAACTTAAAGGAGAATAAGATTATGGAAAAAGCATTAAACGACTATCTTGAAAAAATCGAAAAACATTTAAAGCCGATTGCCGTTTCCGAACGGGTTGATATTATCAAAGAAATTAAAAGTGAAATGCAGGAACTGCAGAGTAATGGTGCAACTACAGAACAAATCATAGACAGATTAGGTAATCCGAAAGATTTAGCAAGGGCATATCTTGGTGATTTACTATCTAAAAAAAGCGGACTAAGTTGGAACAGGTTTCTGACTGTTTGCGCATTTTACAGTCTTGTAGGATTCTCAGGTTTATTTGTAATTCCATGTTTAGGAATTATAGCGCCTTCATTTATTATTTGCGGTATTATCACTCCGATTTTAGGTATAATTAAACTGGTGGATTACCTGCTGCATTGGAATTTGCCTTTTGTGGAATATATTGGCTTCCAGTTTGGCACCAAAGAAATAAATCCTGTTCCGGCATTCTTTTTATCTGTTTTCACAGGTATTATTCTGCTACTTATTGGAAGAGCTGCCTGGAAATTACTTGTGTTCTACTGCAAAAAAGTAAGTAAAACCAAAAATGATCTGTCAATCTGAATAAATTTTTCAAACACGCTCTAGCCAATATATAATACCCTGTCACACATTTTCTCAATCACATGTATATCATGAGAAATAAACAGCATCGACAGTCCGAATTCCTTCTGCAGCTGTAACAGCAGTTCCAGTATCTGCGCCTGTACGGTCACATCCAGCGCCGATACTGGCTCATCTGCAATAATAAAATCCGCACCGCCGATGATTGCCAACGCTATACTTACCCTTTGTCTCTGTCCGCCGCTTAATTCACCAGGTTTTCTTCTGTAATATTCCTCCGTTAATCCCACTTTTCCAAGCATTTCTATTACTTTTTTCCTCCTGGCCATGTGTTCCATTCCGGTCCGTATCCGGAGGGGTTCTTCAAGAATCCAGCCAATAGTTTTCGCCGGATTCAGGGAACTGAACGGGTCCTGAAATATCATCTGACTGTGTTTTGCAAGATTTACATAACTCCCGGTATAAGTATGATGAATTCCTAAAATTGTTTTGGAAATAGTGGTTTTGCCAAGACCGCTGCGTCCCACCAGTCCCAGAATTTCACCCTTTCGGATTTCAAAACTCAGATGTTCCACCACAAACTGCCGCTTTCTGCCCTCCTGATAATAAATACTTAAATCCCGGGCCTCAATCACGATTTCTTCCGAATGGTCTGAAGCTGCTTTTTTCCCCCGTGGCACAGATGCCAGCAGTTTTTTTGTATACTCATGCTCCGGTGACTGCAACACCCTTCCGATTTCTCCCTGTTCCACAATCTCTCCCCTGTTCATCACTATAATCCGTTCTGCCAGATTTGCTACCACATTTAAATCATGGGAAATTAAAAGAATAGAAAGATTACTTTCTTTGTGAATCTTTTTCAGCAGCTTTAAAATCTGCTCCTGGGTCTGTACATCCAGAGCCGTCGTCGGTTCATCAGCAATCAATAACTTCGGACGACAAACGGTTGCCATGGCAATCATAATTCTCTGTCGCATCCCCCCGGATAATTCATGGGGATATTTATTATATATTGTTTCCGGATCAGGTAAATCAACGTTTCCAAACGCTTCCAGAACTTTTCTTTTCCTGTCTGCCTTTGACCGTTTTCCTTCTTCCATACAATCCGGATGAAGTCTCAATATTTCATCTACCTGCTTTCCCACCCGCATAACAGGATTTAATGATGTCATGGGTTCCTGGAAAATCATGGCGATTTCATCTCCCATGCAGGCATGACGCTGTTTTCTATTCAGATCCAGTAAATTTGTATCATCCAGAAAGATACTTCCTTGTACTTCCGCATGTTTTTTCAGCAGGCCAATGATACTCAAAGCCGTCATGGATTTTCCTGAGCCGGATTCTCCTACGATTGCCACGATTTCCCCGGTTTGAACCGCAAAGGATATATTTTTGACAGCATCCTCATCGCTTAAATCGTCTTTGAAACGGATAACCAGATTCTTCACGTTAAGCATGTTCGCCAACCCCCTCTCCAATCAGCACAAATCCCAGTATCAACAGTATAATCATGATTCCCGGAAAAATACTGCCCCAGGGTGAAGAAAAAATATATCCCTTCGCTTCTGATAGCATCCTTCCCAGACTGGCATCCGGCGGCTGTACACCAATTCCCAGAAAACTCATGCTGGATTCCGCCAGCACTGCATTGTTAAACCCGATGGCTGCCGAAGTTATCAGCGTCGGAACAGCATTGGGGAGCATATGGATAAACATAACCCGCAGTGTCCCGGCTCCCATAAGTCTTGCGCTTTTGACATAGTCCATATGCTTCAGTCTGATAAATTCACTTCGGACAATACGGGCAAAGCTTGGAATAAAAATGATTCCCAGAGAAAGGATTATCTTATATTTTCCCGAACCCACAATGCTGACAAAAATTAAAGCAAGTAAAATGCTCGGAAAGGAAGCCAGTGCATCGTTAAGCCGCATCAATATTTCATCGGCTGTTCCACCAAAAAATCCGGTAAATGCTCCCAGCATAATACCAGCAGCCAGTCCGATTAAAACCGTAGAAAATGCTACAATAAAAGTTACCCGCAGTCCTTCGCATACCCGGCTGAAAATATCCCTTCCATAATTATCGGTTCCCATTATATGCTTCCATGACGGCGCCGCAAATTTTTCGGCTCCATTCATGCCGTTGGCATCATAAGGCAGCCAGAAAAAACTGAGCAGCACAAGAAAAACCAGAATTACCATTATGATGATTCCCAGTTTCAGACTGAAATTCATATGTTTTTTACCGTGTCCCCACGCTTTCTGTTTTGAATTGTTTTTCTGATTCATTTCCGTACTCACCATTATTTTTCGTAATTTACCCGGGGGTCTGTCACATGATATAAAATATCTACAATACAATTAGTTACAATTACAATCAGTGCAATATATATTACAATTGCCTGCACCACCGGAAAATCCCGGTTTGCAACAGAACTGACAAGAATCACTCCCAGTCCCGGCAGATTAAATACCTGCTCCACAACTATACTGCCTGCCATAATCTCAGCAATTATCATTCCCAGCAGAGTAAGGGCAGGCATCAAAGCATTCCGAAGCACATGACCGAACAGGACTCTTGATTGCCCTGCACCTTTGCTGTATGCAGTCCGGACATAATCCGAATCCATTTCCCTGAGAATTGATTGTTTTAAAAATTTCACCAGCATAGCCGTTTTTGGTATGGCCACAGCCAGCGCCGCCGGCCAGAGATATCCCAAAAAGCCCGTAATATCCTGCCGGTAATCGATATACCCTCCCGGAGTAAACCATTTTAACACCAGACCGAACAGAATAATGATCAGGATTCCGAGAAAAAATGATGGAACCGCCATCACGGACTGATTCAGAATATCAAAAAAGCGGGAAATTTTACGCTTTCCAAATCTTGACATAAATATAGCCAGAGGCACAGAAGATACCACAATCATAAGCAGCGACATCACTGCCAGTGATACAGTAACAGGAAGTTTTTCCCCAATTAATTTTGAAACTGGTATTTTATATTTATAAGAGGTTCCGAAATCTCCCTGGACAAAATCTGTCAGCCAGTGAACATACCGGAGGATTACCGGGTCCTTCAGACCCATTTCCTCCCGAAGCTGCTCCGCCCGTTCCGGAGTATATTCGGTTCCCAGCATAGATGTAACCGGGTCTCCCGGCACAATCTGAAATAAAAAGAAGGCAATGACGGACACAAGAAGAAGTGTTCCAATCAATGCGATTACCTTCTTAAGAAAAAATTTCTTTCCTGCGCCCATACTGCCTCCTGATATCTGAAGTTATTGCTGAAAACGAAGGGTTGACATATCCTGTACAAAAATCGGATAGAATGTAAATCCCGTCAGCTTTTTATTCACCGCAACCAGTGTCGGCGGGTCCATAATATAAACCGCTGCCGCATCCTCCGCCAATAGTTCCTGAAGTTTATGATAATACTGCGCCTTTTCATTTTCATCGGTGGTTCCCATGGCCAGCGCCAGAGTTTCATCATATTCTTTATTGTTATAATTGCAAAAATTCTTACTGAAATCCGACTGATAGCGTAGCATCATATCTGACGGCGCCAGCTTTGCATCTATACCGATAACAGTAGCTTCAAATTTCCGGTTGGTATAGACATCCTCCAGCCAGGTAGTCCAGTCTATCAGTTCAATGCCGGCTGTTACCCCTATTTTTTTCAACTGCTCAACAATTACTTCTCCGGTACTCACATGAAACTGATAATTTGATGGTATCTTTATGGTAAAAGAAAACCCGTCTGCATAGCCGGCCTCTGCTAATAAAGCCTTCGCTTTTTCCACATCATAAGTATATTTATCTGATAAATCCTTATAATATCTTCCAAATCCCGAATATAAGGCGCTGCCTGACTTCGTTCCCTTCCCACCTGCTACGATAGACATTATTTCATCTCTGTCGATGGCATAGCAGAGTGCCTGACGTACCAGTTTATTACCCAGTATTTCATGGGAATTGTTCAGATACAGTGCCTGCGCCAGATTAGAATTGCCTGCCTCTATATTAAAAGTACCTTCCAGTTCCGCCGCCTGACTGTCGGTCAGATATGGATATACGTCAATGGAGCCCGCCTTCATATCCAGAATTACGGAATCCGTATTCTGTACAATCCGAAACTCCACTTTATCCAGCACTGGTACGTTTTCCTGCCAGTAATCCCCGAACTTTTCCATCTTAATACTTTGTTGAGGAGTATAGGATACAAACCGAAACGGTCCGGTCCCCACCGGAGCCGAGGCCTGTCCGTTATAATCCTTCGGAATGATGGCAACGGTCATATATCCAATAAATTCTGTATCCGCTTCCGACAGCACTACTTCAACAGTAGAATCATCAAGTATATTTACACTCTTTATCTTGGCAAATGCGCTGATCAGTAACTGCTGGTCCAGCATACCGGCATTTCTTTCGATGGAATATTTTACATCTTCCGCAGTTACTACATCCCCGTTATGAAATTTCACGTTTTCTCTTATGGTAAACGTATATACTGTTCCGTCTTCTGAAACTTTATAATCACTTGCCACTGCTGAAACCAGATTTCCTTCTTTATCCGGCTTGACCAGACCTTCAAATACATTATACATAACTTCTCTGGTTCCTGCCGTCTCTGCCAGATGGGGATCCAGACTATCCAAATCATTCTGTATTCCCACAACGATAGAATTGTTTTTTTCTGAGGAAGAGCCGTCTTTACTGCCGCCTGCGCATCCAAACAGCCCGATACTCACAGCCAGCATTAAAACTGCCAGCAAAGTCTTCTTTTTCATATTATCTAATCCTGCTTTCCGAAATATTCATTTTAAAAAAATCAAAATACCATTGAAATGATAAATGATTCACTGGTGAATATTTCCTTGATTGAAAATTATTGGGTCTTTAAAAAGACGGTTACATTGTATACTTACTTTTGGTAAAAATCAAGGGGTTTTTGCAATGCAGGGATAAATAATTTTCCATCTTTTAAATTTTTTCTACTTATGATAAAATATTCCATACCATTTATTTTTTATTCTGCACTTTTCTCTGTGCAAAGAAACGAGGTTTCCATGAAATTTGATAAAGATGATAAATACATAAAAATCGGAATTGTTGCCTTTTGTACGATTTTTGCCCTATTCATTGCCTGTAATCTGGTGGGGCGGATTCCCGGCTTTATACTGATAGTTATAGATTTCCTGTATATGGTGCTGGAGATTCTGTCACCAGTGATTATTGCTTTTGTAATCACTTATCTGCTATTGATTCCCACCCGTGCCATTGAGAATTTTCTTCTCAGCAGAAAGTATTTTACCATTAAAAACCGGAGTATCTGCCGCGCCATCGGATTGATTATTTCATATATCACCGTATTCACTATTATTATTGCAACATTAATCGGAATCTATTATATGATTGGCGGCCAGCTTTCAAAAAATACTACCATTAATAATATATATAATACGATTTCCACCTATTTTAAGGATGAAACCATTTCCGCTGAATCTCTGCAGCATCAGCTTACAAAACTTAACCTGCCTTTTGCGGATATCATAAGTCCGAAACTGGGAGAAATAGCCGCAGTATTGTCAGACCTGATTTCCAATATCGTTTCCTTTTTATTCGGTTCTGTGATTTCTTTAGGCGGAGACCTGTTCAATATTGTTATTTCAATTATATTGAGCATTTATTTTATTTTCAGTTATGAATATTTCTTAAAATTCTTAAATAAAATATATTATGTTATCTTTCGAAAATCCAGACCCGGAAAGGCTCTCCGAAAAGCCCTTCAGATTATAAACGAAACATTTTCCGCATATATCCGTGGTCAGTTGATTGAAGCGTTTATCGTAGCCGTATTATCCACCATCGTTCTCTTTCTGATTGATGTGGATTATGCCATTGTCATCGGTATTATAACAGGTATCTGTAATCTGGTTCCTTACATCGGTCCGTTGGTGGGTACTATCCTTGCCGGTATTGTAGCTCTTCTTGGAGGCGATATTTTCACCTGTATCTGGGCTGTTATCGGTATGCAGGTGGTTCAGCAGTTAGATGCCAATGTAATATGCCCCCGAATCGTGGGAAATATCGTAGGACTGCCTTCCGCATTTGTAATCATTGCCATACTGATTGGCGGGGATTATGCCGGACTGTTGGGAATGCTGATTGCCGTTCCAATTGCCGCATCTCTGAAAACCATTATCGGATTCTGGTTTGACAAACACTACACCGACTTTGATGTTTATTATGCCGCCATTATGGAAGAAAATGAAATGCACATGCATGAAAAGCGTATTGCATTGGAAGAACAGCGCCGGCAAAAAAAGGAAGCCCGAAATAATCATTTTTTGTTTAAACTTATCAACCGGATGAAACCACGAAAAAAAGATTGACAAATTGTAATTTCAAAGTATAATATAAATAGAAACGAGGATGTTCCTGATGGAATCTCCTCGTTTTTTACTTTCCCTCACATTATACATATAAAAAAGGAAGCTCTAACTTTGAAGGTTTGAGCTTTCTTTTTATCCTAATTTCTTTTTGTAAAATATGAATTCCCCGGTTTCAAATTCATACTCAAACCCGAATTTTTCTGCCAGATGAACCGACACCCAATTCTCATGAGTAACTGCGCAGCGTATTTCATCAATATACAGCCTTTCTTTGGCAAAGCGCAGGATTTCATCAACGATTTCCGAAGCATATCCCTGGTTCTGATATCTGACATCAATCAGATATCCAATTTCCAAAGACAATTCACCGTCTATGGTCCTGTTTGATATTCCTGCCCGCCCAATAATCCTGTCATTTTCTTTTAAACAGACTACCCAGATTCCGTATCCGTAAAACTGATACATACATTTGATATAATTTCTGGTAAATTCTTCTTCTTTTTCTCTGTCTTCATACAGATTTTCCATATATCTGGTAATTTCCGGATAAGAATAAATCTCATACAGAGCGTCTAAATCTTCCGTTGTTATTTCCCTGGCATAGAGACGTTCCGTATCCAATACTCTTCATGGTTCGCCCATGGCATGGGAATACACCATTTCCAGAAACTTTAAATCCACATCCTCAAATCCCTGCACAATGTAATCCGCATACTCCATATTTTGTCTGTTTATACCTAAATCTGGATTTTCATAACCCAGACATACCATTCCCGCCGCTTTTGCGGCTTTCATACCGTTCCAGGAATCTTCTATAACCAGACATTCTGAAGGAGACACCTGAAGCAGTTCCGCTGCCTTTAAAAATGTATCGGGCGCCGGCTTCGGATGTTTCACCTCTGTGCCGCTGACGATTCCGTCAAATCTGGATTGAATTTCCATATTATCCAATACCGACCGGATCCGGCTCATACTGGAAGACGAAGCCACTGCAAGAAGAATACCCTCGCCGGACAACCGTTTTACCAGTTCTGCCGCTCCCGGCACCGGCGGATAGCCGCCGGCTCCGTTTATCTCTTTGATATATTTATCTGACATAGCCATAAGCTGGGCTGGTGTCTGTGACAAAGAAAAATCCTTTATCATCTTATCCCACATATAATCTGCCGTTGAACCTACAAACTGGGCATAATAGTTTTTATCAAAAGATAGTCCCAGTTCTTTCATCAATTTTCGGTCTGCTTCCATATGCACCGGTTCACTATCAATCAGCACGCCGTCCATATCAAATATTACTGCCTTTAGCATGTTTCCGGCCCCTCATATGCGACACCAAATGTTTCTACGGTTACTTTTTTCATAACAACCTCTTCAAAAGGCCGGTCCATATAATCGGTTGGCAGATTCGCAATCTCATCCACTACATCCATTCCTTCCGTCAGCTTTCCAAACGCAGCATATTCACCGTCCAAATGCGGAGATGTTTCATGCATGATAAAAAACTGGGAACCCGCAGAATCAGGATTCTGTGCCCGTGCCATGGATAACACTCCCGGCGTATGTTTCAACTGATTTTCAAAACCGTTCCGGGTAAATTCTCCTTTTATTCCATATCCCGGACCTCCCGTTCCGGTTCCCTCCGGACAGCCGCCCTGAATCATAAATCCCCGGATTACCCGGTGAAATATCAGTCCGTCATAAAATCCCTTACTGACAAGACTGATAAAATTTCTGACTGTATTGGGTGCAATCTCCGGATACAGTTCAGCTTTCATTACTTTTCCGTTTTCTAATTCAAATGTTACAATTGGATTCTTTGATTCCATTCTTCTTTCACCATTTTTTGTGTAAATCAACACATTTACCTTTCTTTTTTATTCAAATTATATACTACTGCCGGACTTCCGAAAACGGGTCTGTCTTATACGGTAATACCATCACCGTATATCCCTCTTCATAACTACCCTGTATCCAAATCCAAATGGGGCATCCTTTAAATTCCTTACTTCTTGACTCTGATAAGTACCTTCCGTTTCCCTTTGGCTCAATATAACCCTCGAATATTCTTACCACCTCTTCTTCAAAGCAAAATCGTTGTTCACTTGGAAGTCGTTCATAGGGATTTTTCCCATATTCTTTACGGCCTTCAAAAATTTTTTCCAAACAATAATTATATGGTTCTTTATCCATTAAACCTTCTGTCTCATTATAAAAAGCAAGTTCTGTTGCTATAATCTCATCAATGCTTTTATATGCTTTCATTTTTTCATCAGTATCCGCTATTGCCGAATATCTCTCATCCGCCACATAAGTATCCAGTACATTTTGCAAATATATTTTGTAAAGTCTGATGTCATCGTATTCATGCCACCTATAGTGTCTTCCTCTTTCTATCGTACATATTATAGCATAAAAAACAAATACCGTTATACAAATTATAAACATATCTAAGATAGCATTATCTAAAGCCTTTTTTAATTTTTTCATTAAAATACCTCCCTGTTATTTTTCTCTTGTTTAGTCAATAAAAAATCATCCATTTGTAGCCGTTCCATTCATATATTATTCACAATATATTAATTTTACTTTTACATTCTGAATATTATTTATTAATGATTTTACTCTATAATAACATATGTAGATGACAAATACAATTTTCTTTTTACATTTTTTCATACTCCCCTTTTTGTTTTATATATTCCGAATTGCAAAAAAAGAAGTATCCGCAATACTTCTTTTTTTGTTGTTCTTATATTTAAAATTTTTTTCCTCCGCCTCCATGGCTCCGACCGCCTCCGCCGGAACGACTGCCAGAACGGCCGCTGGAACTATTTGACGAAATTTTGTGTCTCGTTGTTGTGGTTCTTATAAAGTGATCAGACTTCCGGTGAAACCGAAATGTATTTTTATCCATATAAGTATTTCCGTTTGCCGTCATCTTTGATTTATTGGAATATGTCATTATGGAAACGGAAATCGCAGATATTCCTGCCCCAATCAGCAGACACCACAATGGATTTTTCAGAAACGCCCAAAAAGGCTCCTGTATATATTCCTTTTCGAACTCATCATAATTCCCATAAAAATCATCCCATTTGCTGCGGTATTTTTTTTCAAACTGTTCATACTTTTTACCTATATAGTAATCCGTATCTGAAAGAAACCTGGTACATGCCTCATAATAATCACCTTCGCTCAGATAAGATACGGAAGTATCGGTAATGCCATCCCATTTACTGTCTAAATAAAACTGGGTCACGCCTCCCAGATACATATAAACCTCCCGGTTATCCATATCAATAAGATACAAAATACAGGACTTATCCCTGCGGTTTTCTTCATACCCAATATCATTCTGTATCACAAAACTTTCCGCATACTGTTCACTGGTTCTGTATCCTGCATCATCTATTGTCAAAATAATTATTTCTGTTTTGTATTTTTCTCCCAGACGAATACAATCCTGCTCTAATTCCTGTTCCTGATATTCCTCTAATAAATCCGCATTATCGTATACTTTTTTCTCATTATCATCAAATCCGCACATTGTACAGAAACAGATTCCCAAAATCACCAGCAACAGGGATTTCTTCATTTTTTCCATCATACCAGAAACCTCCCTATCAATTGCAATACCGTAAATATACCCAGTAAAATTCCACTGAACCAGCCCGCCATTTTTCCGGTTGAAATCGGTCTGTCCGCCACGATTTTTCCGGTCTGTCCGTTCATTGCAAACATATAGTCCTTATTTTTATATTTATAATTTAATATCCATACCGGAAGCAATGCATATTTTACATGCCTCCGTCCCAGTTTTGTATGGCGGTTTACCACGGTAACGCTGCCATAACCACTTATAGTATTCATGGCTGCCTGATAGACATATTGTCTCACCCGGTTTTCCGCCCGGGGTGCCATCTGATTTCTGTCATAATTATACTTTTCCGCATAATAACCCGATAAAAACGCCATTTCAAATCCGGTCAGGTCACTATAAGAAAACGGTTCCAGCTTATCCATAACATCATCCGGCATTTTCTCAGAAGCATCTACCGGAATCTTGAGATACTCCGTTTCAATATGGCGTTCCACCATAAAGTGATCCGTATGTACATACCGGTACTCTCCCCGTGTCTCGCTTCTGGTTCTGGTACACTTGGCAGATACCTGAATCTCTGCATTGTAATCGTACAGCCAGAACGGAACATAGATACCTGTAATTTTTTCAATAGTTGCCTGGGATTTTAATGCAGATGGCGTCAGCAGTCCTTTTTTTGACCATGCCGTATACATCTCCGTGGCTCCTTCTTTTTTTATCTTAAACGGAATCAGAACCGAAGGTGTCATCTGTTCGGTCAGTCGGTCTTCCATCATAGACGGTCTTCCGCAGAAGCTGCAAAAAGTAGCTGCCGTATGTTCATCTGTAAGTATTTCTGCGCCACATCCCTGGCACCGGTATACCTTAAAGTCTCCGGTTTCTGTAGTTTCCTCAAAGGCACCGTCTACATCATCTTCTTCTGTTGGTGTGCTTTCATAATCATATTGTCTGTCCAGTTCACGATAATAATTCTCAATCTCATCAACTGTCATGGTGTTTTCACAATGGGAACAATGCATTTTCTGCAGTCCACTGTCAAACTCCATCGAAGCCCCGCAGTTGGGGCAGGCATAAGAGCGTGTATCCATTTTCTTTTCCTTCCTTAATCCTTTTACTCATGCAATATTATAATTATATCAAACACAATATTTCCGGTCAAATGCATAATCCATTTTCTTCAGATTTTGCAATATTAACATCACCTTTATCGTTCTTTCTGATATATTATCCTACCGATAACGGTAGATAATGAACTATTATACAACATCACTATTCATACATTTTTTTAAATAACTCTATCTCTTTCCGATATCCTTCCAGTTCATTGGGAGTTTCCAGATACATAGGTAATTCTCTCAGCACCGGATGTCTGACGATGGCTTCAAAGGTCTGAATTCCCAGAGTGCCTTCCCCAATCTTCTCATGTCTGTCCTTATGACTGCCAAACGGATTTTTGCTGTCATTAACATGAAGGGCTTTTAATCGGCCGAATCCAATGACCTGGTCAAATTCCTCCAGCACTTCCTCCAAATGACTGACGATATCGTAACCGGCATCATATACATGACAGGTATCCAGACATACTCCCAGATGACTGTTTAAATCAACCTTATCAATAATCGCCCGTAATTCCTCAAAACTCCTTCCTACTTCACTCCCCTTTCCCGCCATGGTTTCCAGTAAGACCGTGGTTGTCTGTTCTTCTTTCAGCACCCGGTTCAGCAGTCCGGCTATCATTTCAATACCTTTTTCCGCTCCCTGGGAAACATGGCTTCCCGGATGGAAGTTATAAAGGTTCCCGGGAATATATTCCATCCGTCTTAAATCGTCACTCATCACTTCAAATGCAAATTCTCTTACCCTTTCATCTGCCGAACAGGCATTCAGGGTATAAGGCGCATGAGCCAGTATGGTTCCGATTCCGTTTTCCTGTCTGAATTCCAAAAAAGCCTGAACGTCCTTTTCATCCACATCTTTTGCTTTCCCTCCTCTGGGATTCCTGGTAAAAAACTGAAATGTGTTCCCTCCAATGGATAAAATCTCTTTTCCCATATGCAAAAAACCTTTGCTCGCTGATAAATGACATCCTATTTGTAACATATTTACCTCCATTTCTGTACCCGGTATTATACCGATACAATCAATCTTCTGTTATATTTTGCATTAATATACGATAGATTTTTTTATTAAATAAAATAGAAATAAGGTAACTGCTACATTACTCCTAATGCAACAGTTACCTGTATATAACTCTGACCGGAATCTCATATTCGCTTCCTATTGTGTGCAAATAATAAAACCAGATTATACTTCAAAGATTAAATCTCCATAAGACGGCATTGGCCATAAGTCCTTATCTACAAGCATTTCCAGCTTATCTACCGGACTTCTCAGTTCTTCCATTGCCGGCTTCACAACATCTTTAAAGTATACTGCCCGCTCTTTTCCTTCTTCCTTCTTTGCGGCTTCAGCAGTTACATCCTGAAGCTTTGCAAGAGCAACTTTTGTCTCTGATAACAATACGGAGGTTTCAGCCAGTAATTCCTGCTGTACACTCACATCTGCATCCCCGCAGGCAGCCGTAACAGCATTAATGGATTCTGCAAGCTGTGTCGTTGCCTTAATTACGGCAGGAATAATCTGCTTTCCTGCGATATCCGTCATGGCTCTGGCTTCAATATTTATGGCTTTCGCATATGCCTCATACTGAACTTCCGCCCTGGACTGCAATTCCGCTTCAGTGAATACACCAAATTTTTCAAATAGATTCACAGCTTTTTTGGTTGTCAGGGCCGGAATCGCATCCACCATAGTTTTAATATTCGGCAATCCCCTAAGTTCTGCTTCCTCTACCCATTCGTCCGCATAACCGTTTCCGTTAAATACGATACGCTGATGCTCAGTGGCCAGTTTCTTAATGAGATCATGAACTGCAATATCCAGATCCTCTGCTTTTTCCAACTCGTCTGCAATATCACAAAACGCTTCCGCCACAATAGTATTCAGAACAACATTCGGACTGGCAACAGAATCGGAAGAACCTACCATACGGAATTCAAATTTATTACCGGTAAATGCAAACGGTGAAGTTCTGTTTCTGTCCGTGGCATCCTTTCTGAAATCCGGAAGGGTGCTGACACCGGTCTTTAATTTTCCTGCCTTTATACTGCTGGTAGCATCTCCGGTATTGATTAACTGTCCCAGTACATCCTGAAGCTGCGCCCCAAGGAACATGGAAATAATAGCCGGAGGTGCCTCGTTTGCTCCTAATCTGTGGTCATTACCCGGATTTGCTGCTGCTTCCCGAAGTAAATCCGCATGTACATCAACCGCTTTCATAATGGCTGTCAGTACTAACAGGAACTGTTTATTTTCATGAGGCGTCTTACCCGGATCCAGTAAATTAATACCGTCATCCGTGGTTATGGACCAGTTATTGTGCTTACCTGAACCGTTTACTCCAGCAAATGGTTTTTCATGCAACAGACATACCATACCGTGACGGCCTGCCACTTTCTTCATGGTCTCCATGGTAATCTGGTTATGGTCTACCGCTATGTTGGCCTGTGCATAGATTGGAGCCAGCTCATGCTGTGCCGGAGCTACTTCGTTATGCTGTGTCTTGGCAGACACACCAAGTCTCCATAACTCTTCATTTAAATCCTTCATATAAGCGCCGATACGTTCCCGGATACTTCCAAAATAATGGTCTTCCAACTCCTGTCCTTTTGGAGGCATGGCGCCGAATAAGGTACGCCCGGTAAAGATAAGGTCTTTTCTCTTTAAATATTTTTCTCTGTCTACCAGAAAATATTCCTGTTCCGGTCCAACAGAAGGAATTACTCTTTTGGATGTAGTATTTCCAAATAATCTCAGAATACGGAGAGCCTGAATATTAATAGCCTCCATGGAACGAAGCAATGGCGTCTTCTTATCCAGTGCTTCTCCTGTATAGGAACAGAATGCCGTTGGAATACAGAGAATAGCTCCTGTGGCATCTCTTTTCACAAATGCAGGCGATGTACAATCCCATGCGGTATATCCTCTGGCTTCGAAAGTAGCCCTCAATCCGCCGGAAGGGAATGAAGAGGCATCCGGTTCTCCCTTAATCAGCTCTTTGCCAGAAAATTCCATTAATATTTTACCGTCAGACTTTGGAGCCGAAATAAATGAGTCATGTTTTTCGGCTGTTACACCTGTAAGCGGCTGGAACCAGTGTGTGTAATGTGTCGCCCCTTTTTCAATCGCCCAGTCCTTCATAGCGTTTGCCACTACGTCGGCAAGTCCAACACTTAATTCGGCACCCTCATCGATAACTTTTCTCAGTTCTTCATAAACTTTTTTCGGCAGACGCTCTTTCATCACTGTATCATTAAATACATCTTCGCCAAAAATCTTTGATACGCTAAATACTTCACTCATGATAATACATCCCTTTCATTTGATAGTTATAGTATTTCTCATCATAGTCTATGTACTAAATTATTCTTTGATGAGTTAATCACATAAGGCTATAAAAACATAACACAACATAGGTTCCTAAAAAAAAGGGCGTCCCTGCTTAGGAACGCCTTTGTCCTCATAAATCCATATGTGTGAAACCCGGTAAGGTTTCTATCTGAGTATAAAATACAACAATTCTAAAAAAAATGCAAGCACTTTTTGATAAATTCATAATAAATTTTATTCATATAATAATATGTCTGTTACTGCTCTACCTTTTCCCCACGAACCAGCTGTACAATGAAACGCTTGGTATCATCGTGTCGGGTGCATGTGGATAGAGTAATAATTTTGTCATTTACCGATACGTTGGTTCCTATATCCGTTCCGTATAATCTTCTGCCCATACAGTCATCAATATATGCCTGAAATTCTTCGTCTGAATTAAAGTTATAAGTATAGGTATATCCCACTTCGTCTGTCTCATACGCTGCAAATACATAGTATCGGTATAAATCATGTCCCACATAGATGTCAAAGGTCTTATGGGACTGATAATAGGATTCACTACCGTATTTAATCAGGGAACCAAACATGGAATTATTCAGCATATCATGCCCGTATATAATACAGTTTTTGGCCTCCAGGCCGCCCTCTACCCGGTAGTCTACAAAAATAGCACCACTCTTATTGCTCTGATGGGCTGCATTATGGGATAAGTAATAGGTATTGTCCATTCCCTGTATAATCGGATAACTGATTATATTCTCCTGCTTTATCCAGCCCACGGCTGAACTGTTGACCTGCAGCAACGCATCAAAGTCAAAGGAAAACTCTGCCACTGCCGTACCTGCACTAATCTTATTGCCATACATATCCGTCTCCGGCTCATCGGCATCACTGACCTCTATATTGGGAACCAGAAACTGGTCTTCCATGTTGGCATATGCATCATCTCCCTCCTGATAATCCAGATAGATATTGGTAAGTTCATAGGATGAGTATGTAAAAACGCATAATGCCGCAATCATAACCACCATGCGGATACTTTCAAAGATATAATATCTCGTTGTCTTTTTCTTCTTAGCAGACTTCTTTGGCAATTCCGTTTTAGTTTCTTTATTCTCTTCATTAGCGGTCATATTATTATTTGTTTCTATATTTTTCTGTTCTGTGTTCTCTGTAGTTTCAACAGTGATATTCTTATCTTTTTCGGAATTCTGATTCTCCATTATAATCCTCCATAACTGCAAAACATTTTTGCTTCTGTAAGTTATTATATTAAAATATTGGGGATTAATCAATGAAACTTGTGTTAAAATTTTGTAAACTTCTGCTGGTAAATCAAGTTAAACTGCATATATAAAAACCATACCCGGCACTCCGCCGGATATGGCTTGTCTTTCTATAATCTCTGTAACTTTTAATCTTTCTTATGCTTTGCCTACAGATCCGAATAATTCCATCTTTTCCTTTACTGTAGCCTTGATTGCTTCAAATCCCGGAGCCAGTAATTTACGAGGGTCAAATCCCTTGCCCTGCTGGTCTTTTCCTTCTTCAATATACTTACGTGTAGCTTCTGCAAATGCAAGCTGACACTCTGTATTAACATTAATTTTAGCAACGCCCAATGAGATAGCTTTCTTAATCATATCTTCCGGAATACCTGTTCCACCGTGAAGAACCAATGGCATATCTCCTGTTAACTGCTGAACGGCATCCAGAGTCTCAAAACTTAAACCTTCCCAATTATCCGGATACTTACCATGAATATTTCCGATACCTGCTGCAAGCATGGTTACACCCAGGTCTGCAATTGCCTTACATTCCTGCGGGTCCGCACATTCACCCTTGCCGATTACGCCGTCTTCTTCACCACCGATGGAGCCGACTTCTGCTTCCAGAGACATACCCTTTTCGTTTACAATCTTAACCAGTTCTGTTGTCTTTGCAACATTTTCATCAATCGGATAGTGAGAACCGTCAAACATAATAGAAGAAAATCCTGCTTCGATACACTTCATACATCCTTCGAAACTGCCGTGGTCTAAATGCAATGCAACCGGAACAGTGATGTTCAATTCTTCCATCATTCCGTTTACCATACCTACAACAGTCTTATATCCTGTCATATATTTTCCGGCGCCTTCTGATACACCCAGAATAACCGGTGAATTTAATTCCTGAGCTGTTAATAAAATAGCCTTTGTCCATTCAAGGTTGTTAATGTTGAACTGACCCACAGCATAATGTCCTGCTTTTGCTTTCTGAAGCATCTCTTTTGCTGATACTAACATGTTAATTACCTCCGTAAACTTAAATAATTTTATAACTTAAGAATGATACCATTCCATAGTTCTGCAATAAATATACTCTATTTTTTTAAGTATTGCAAACTGTTTTTACATTTATCTATATAGTTGATAAATTTTTTATAATCTTCTTTGGGAATTTCCTGATTTATCTCACTGAATTTGGCTTTCTGGTATTGTTTCAGAAACTCCTGCGCCTCTATGCCTTCCCCTGGTATATTGCCCTCCGGCTTCCTCTCTTGTTTCAAAGATTCCGCTTTTCTCAATAATTCTTCCATTTCAGCCGCAAATTCTTCCGTATATTTCCCCCAGTCATAGCATACACCATATGTCCCAAGCAGCTCAAACAATTCCTCTGCCAGAAGAATCATTCTCTGCCGCTCCGGAGACAGTTTCCGAAGAGCAGCACCCAGCTCTTTTTTCCGGGATTTCTTTTTATTATAATATTTGTATATGAAAGCGGATATTGTGCAAATCATCACAGTCAGCAGAAGAATTACCACAATTGCAACGGAATTTAAATCTTCATGGCCGGATTCCCCGGTTCCGGTTTCCAATCCGGAATTCTCTCCCCCGGCTGGAGTCTCCGGCCGGGTATCTCCTTCCATGGCGGTTGTTGTTTCATTATTCATACTACTCTCAAAAGGGACCGTTGTCAGCTCTTCCGGAGCAGAAGAAGTGTCATTATCTGAAGAAAGCGGAACCCCCGCCGGTACATCAGAATCAACTGCCGGTGTTGTATCTGCAGGAAGAAATCCTATACCATGTACATAGACTTCTGCCCATGCATGAGCAGAAGAATCTTTAACATCAAATGTATATTCCCCAGTCCCTCTGTCATAACTGCCGACTGCGATTTCCCGGAAACCTATCCGGTACCCTTCGGCATATCTGGCCGGAACCCCCATATATCTCAACATCAAAACCGTGGCTGAAGCATAGGATGTACAATATCCCTTCTTCTTATTCACAAGAAAATCCTTTACAAAATCCTTTCCTTCCATTCTGCCCGGATTCAGGGTGTATTCCGTATGTTTCTGCAGATAAGAGCGAACATATTCAATACAGTCCAGCAGTTCTTCAGGACTTTCTCCATCGTAACTGGGTGCATCCGGCAGAAGCTCATCAAACAGCCGGATTAAATCATCTGGTACCGCAAGACAGGTTTCCTCCGCATAATCCTTATAAAGTTCATCAGCTTCATCCGTGGGGATAAACGGAGTCCACAGGTAACCTCTCCATTCCCGAATCTTTTCTTCATATAAATCTGCATAGTCCTGAAGGGTAAAATTATAAAATTCATATAACAGTACATCCACGTTATATGTAAATCTGTGACCTGATACCATTAAATCCTCTATAGTCTGTCGTTGGGTAATCAACGCATTATATGGAATATAACAATTATTATCACCACTCAGGTTCTTTATACGAATCGTATACAAATTACTGTCTAATTCCTGAACTGCTTTATATGGACGGCTCATAATATCTTCTGCAGCCTCGCCAATATTCAAAAATTCATTATTCGACATATAATAATTAAAATAGCTTGTCAGAAAATGATTATACTCATTATTATAATAAGAATAAGACCAACGGTCTCCATCATAATAACTGGCAGCATATCCTTTCAGATAGACATCCTGCTTTGGCAACGGCATCGTAGCATTCAACATCACCTTTCCGCTGAAAGAAATCTTATCTGCCTTTCCGAGTTCACCCTTCCCCAATCCTCCTGCTGCTATCACTTTACTGCTACGTCCGCCGAATATTCCATTTGTAAACAATTCATCTATATCCAGTTTCTCCACCACTGAATTAAACCCACTTTTAATTGCGGAAAACCGGCTGGCTTCTACATAAGTGTCAGGATTCACACAGACAAACAGCATACCAGCAGAAAACAGGGTCACTACCAGAAGGAATCCGGATTTTTTCAAAGATATTCTTTCGCTGTGCTGAAATGCCAGACACATGATACAGTAAACCATGATCAGAACCACCACATAAGGCGGCGGAAAAAGGCCGAAAGCCATTGGAATTGCCAGTATTGCTACCGTAAACACATAATGGACCGCCGCATAGATTTTATTCCAGGTAGCAGTCATCAATATATAAGCATATTCTATAATAATAGCACAGATAACAATGGTATTATACCAGTATAAGCTGTTCCATCGAAGTTCTTCCATATCAATACGAAAAGAATATGCATGCACCTGGTCATAATACTTCTGATACTGAAACAGAATGGCATTTGCCAGACTTAATATCCCTGTTTTCAGATATGTCCGCAACAGTATGGCGCCTGTCAGCACCAGTACCGCCAGAATTATAAGAATAAGATTCTGTCTCTTTAACTCCATGACTCCGGCCAGAATGATTAAAACTGTTATTGTAAATAAAAATATCATTCCCTTACTGCATTCTATCTCAAAGCATTCTATAAACGAAAGTACCATTGCCATTATCCCCAAAAGCATAAGGCTTATCCTGGCAATGGCATCAGATGCCGGTTTTCTCATAACTGCTGCTCCTTACTTTATTTTAATAGGATTCCGGTAATCGGAAAACCGGAAAAACTATATGAGATTCGTTGGAAAACTGATTCAGAATCTCATCGATCAGGGGATTTCGTTCAAACAAATTCAGCCGCAGAATTTTGCACATTATTTCATCTATCTCTTCAAAACTCTTTGGCTGCTGCCTGCGCATACACAGTTCTGCCTCGTCAAACCAACACATAAAAAAAGGACTCTCTGCCGCCATCAATTCATAAGCCGCTGATATGCCATCCTGAAGGGCTTTCTCCACATCCCCGTTTTTATACAAATCTATATATACATAGATATTGGATTCCACAGGCATGGAAAACTCCCGCACCATTGTTTCATTGGTACGGGCGGTAAGATTCCAGTGTACTTTATTCAGACTGTCTCCGTCCACAAACGGTCGGATTCCAAACAGCTCAGACACATCATTTCCAGCTCTGTCTTTTGAAAATATCTCGGATTCATCCACTTCAATATACGGTACAGACTCCAAATCTATAAAAATTTCACGGACAGCCGGTAAAACAACCACTTCCACTGGTGATTTCTTCTCTTTGTATTTCCTGCTGAAAATACCTAATACATCATAAAACCGGACTGTCTTCGCTTCAATGGTCACATATCCGCAGCCCTGCAGCTCTTCTGATATACCCATACGGTATTTTCCTTTTCCATTCATCGGTATCTCAATCTTCCGGCGGATAATTTCATCCCCATACTTTCTTTTAATTTCAATATCCAGTCGTGTCATCTTAAAAGGATAAAATGTTCTATCCGATACGCACACATCAAACTGGAATTTATCGTTAGATTGCCGGATATCCTGTTCCACACGAATTGAAACATTAACTTTTGAAACCGCTGCAAAAAACGGAATTCCTTCCATGAACAGCAGAGCCGTAAACATGAACAGCGGCAGCATGGCGCTGTAATCATTATACATAATCATAATCCATGCCAGCAGTGAAAAACACAGGATAAGCATTAGAAGCTTTTTAAAAGTTTGTATTCTGCTCATTTATCATCTTCTCCACTACATATTCCATCGATGTTTTAGCCGCCCTGGCTCTGGCGCTGAGAAATATCCGATGCCGGACGCAGGGATAGATTATCTTTTTAATATCATCCGGTACGACGTAATTTCGCTCTTCAATATAGGCGGAAGCCTGGGCGGCTTTCACCATTGCCACACTTCCTCTCGGGCTGATACCCAGTGAAATTTCCGGCATATTTCTGGAAAGGGCAGCAATACCGGCAATATACTCATATATTTCATCACTGAGATACACCTTTGCCACTTCCTGTTTAATGATCTCCAGACCCATTCCGTCTATCACCGGATGAACATTATCCAAAGGATTATTTCTGTATTTACCCTTTAACATCATAACTTCATTCTCTGTATCCGGATACCCCATGGAGACACAGAACATAAAACGGTCCAGCTGGGAATCCGGCAACATATGGGTCCCTACGGAACCCACAGGATTCTGGGTGGCAATTACGTTAAACGGCGTCGGCAGCGGATGGGTAACGGAGTCCACCGTAACCGTTTTCTCTTCCATTGCTTCCAGCAGTGCCGACTGCGTCTTGGAAGAAGTTCTGTTGATTTCATCCGCCAGAAACAGATTGCACATCACTGCCCCCTGTTTATATTCGAATTCATTGGTCTGTTTATTCAGCATGGTAAATCCGGTTACATCTGATGGCAGAACATCCGGTGTAAACTGTACCCTGTTATAATTTAAGGACATGGATTTTGCAAAGGCCAGGGCCATCGTCGTCTTTCCCACTCCCGGTATATCATCAATCAGAACATGTCCGTCAGCTATAATTGCCGCCATGACCTGCATAATGATTTCATCCTTTCCCACAACTGCCTTTTTTACCTCTTCTACCACTCTTCGTACTGCTTCATATCCAGTCATAATCTATGTCAAGCCTTTCCATAATTTCTATTCCGGATTTTCTACGGAACAATAATCCATTCCGCAAATCCCCTGCCGGTATTTTTAACCTTGTACATCGCATCATCCGCCAGCTTGCGAAGTTCCGAATATTCCTCAAAACTCCGTATATCTTTCTGATATGCAATACCGATGGAGCAGGTCACTTTACATTCTTCCGGTATATCCGGTTCTCCCTCTACATACTCCGCCACGGTTCTCTTAAAACCGTCTTCTTCCCGAATGAAAAAATAAAGCTCATCCACTACCTTTTGTATTTCATTCCTGTCTGCAGTTTCCAGAATCATTACAAATTCATCACCGCCAAAGCGGAATGCAATTCCCCGTTCGCCACAGGCCATTGCAAATATTTTTGAAAATTCCACCAAAAGCGCATCCCCCACATGATGCCCGAAAGTGTCATTATAATATTTAAAATGATCCAAATCTGCATAAAGCAGCGCCGCATCCGTTTGTCCCGGTGAATCATAACTCTTTTCCATCAGGGAATCTATTTTTTCATAGTATCCCTTCCGATTATATAAACCGGTTAATTCATCAGTAACTGCCTGTTTCTTCAGTCTGTCATTTAACTTATATTTTTCACGGGCATCCACAATTTGGCGGAAGATAAAACGGTAAATCTCCAAATCACTTTCATCCATAACCTTTCTTCTTACCACAGTATTCCAGTTATTGCAGACACAGTCAAATACAATAAACACGCTTGTCAGCGTCTCATTATTGTAAAGCGGAACTGCAATTACAGAGAACAGCTTGCTTTTGCGGAAAATCTTCAGAATCTGCTCATATTCATAATAATTATTGCTGAACTTAGAGATTGCAAAACCATCGGTATTTACTCTGAAATAATCAGTCAGCTGTTTGATTTCCGCTTCTGAAAGTTCAAAAGGCAGGGTAGAATACTGTAAAATATCCCTGTCTTCTTCACAGGAAATATAAAGCACATTATCTATATTGAAGTTATTCTTAAAATTAAAAATAAGGGTATCGGTCTGAGCCTTTACATTTTCATAGGAATGACTGATTAATTCCTGAAATGCCGTAAAGAACCGGATATCTATCTTCTTTTCCCTGGCTTCATTGGCAACACGTTCCAGTTTTACCAGCTTTATTATATCTTTCAGATTTACATTCCGAAGAGGCATTTCCATGACATAAAACTTCCATTCTCCATTGTAGAGCAGTTCGTCAATCATCTGAATCCGGTAAAAATTGCCCTTTCTGCCAAAATACTTTCTGGCCTCCTTTAACAGCCGCTCCCGTTCCTCTTTCTTTCCCATGACTTTATACAGACTGCTCTTATCCCAGACATACAACGAATAATTAAAGTACATACTGCCTGCGGAACGCTTCATAAATACACTGGCTTTTTCATAGTTATCCAATGCCGCCTCATACTCTTCTTCATGCTGTTTCAACAACGCTGTCAGGTAATAAAGAAGGAATAAATCATCATCCCACAGATAACTATATACCTCTGCCTGCTTAAAATCCAGAATATTTTCCAGAAACTGTTTTGTTTTGTTCAGATAAAAATGAGCCGTATGGTATTTTTCCATTTTATATGCCGCCAGGGCAATTAACCCGTATAACTTGGAAACATTACATACCCGGAGACCTGTTTTCCTCAATATCTTCATAACATTCTGTATTGTCATCAAATAATCCATGGCGCTTCCATAATCTCCGGATAATATGGAATTCATTCCCATATTGTACAACGTCTCCATTATGTAATCACTGGACTTCAACTCAAAATATAGTTCCAGCGCTTTGTTGTAATAATCATGAGCCGCCACAAAATTATCTACCGCACTGCAGTTATATCCCAGTCCGTTACAAACATGGGCCTCTACCATACAGTCATTGGCTTTGTGGGCAATAGAAATAATCTTATCATAAAAATAATTGGAAGTATTGTTATATCCGTTGCAGGATGCCAGCATTACATTCTTCCGGTAGGCCTCTATCAGAAATCGGTTATTTCCCAGTCTCTCGGCAATACGGATTCCTTTCATCACATGAGGCAGCCGCTCCTCGATTCCATTTGGTACTGCGAAACATTTACTGTCATTGTCATAGCAATATACGTAGATATGTGCCAGATGATTTTCATAGCCGTATTTTTCACACCAGTCCAGCAGCTTCTGATTGACTTCAATATCTTTTTCAACAATCCATATCTCATTCCAGCCGCCCAGCTGAATCATATTGAACAGTAATTCCACTTTAAATTCCGTCTTTTCATCAGACACAAACGCTCTGCACTGTTCCGCATATTTTTTGGCTGACTGCTGGTTGCCACTACACATATTAACTGTTGCAATCAGATAATAGTACATATAATTCTTTTCCCGCTCCAGTTCTCCGGCTTCCAGCTGCCTCAGACTATCGCTTAACAGCCGGGCAAATGAGTAATTTTTCTTATATATGCATGCCATGATATACAGTTCCAGCATATGCACTCTTATGTCCACGGAAACCCTGAGCTTATCCAGTTCTATTCGCTGATACATAAAATTCAGATAATTATAAGCCTGGTCATATGCAAATAAGTGAAACATATTGTTGATTTTCCGAAAATAGTCGGCTGTGTTGTTCAGTTTCAATGAAAAGGAACCGTCCATGCTCACTTCTTCCGTCTCTTCTACGGTCCAGTCACTGATACAGTTTTTCTCTTCGCATTCTCCGATAAATTCCGTATATGGATTGTTTACATAGGTACTTACGCTTCTGAGCTGATTTATAATGCCTATAATTTTCAATTTCGTCAGTTCCAATTCAAACAGCCGTCGCAATATGGTAACCGATGACGTTGTTATCAGATTTACCTTATTCAGCATAATAAATATAGGATATTTCTTCGATAAATAATGCAGCATTCCCACAATGCCGTCAATCATCCTTTCATACTCAAAATCCAGTTCCGCCAGTATCAGTTCATCCCTTCGTTCGCAAAGCTGATTCATAAAATAACTTTTAAATATTTCCCTGTGAAGGCTGTATACCCCTGCTTTGTCAAAAACATAGTCCATATCCAGATTATTTTTCTCTACAATATCTTTAATAATTCCCAAAAATGGTTCATATGGCTCCATCATATCCCCATGATTGTATTCATGATAATATCGGTTTAATTCAGGCCGAAACGTCAGCCTTTCAAAATCCTTCTCTGTCATATTCAGAATATTGTTCTGTCTTATGATTCGAATAGAATCCCCTCGGGCATTTCCGGTAATATACATATCCTCTATAAAGTCGTTTAAATATTTTTTTCCTTCTGCTGTCATTGTTTTACCTCCCGTTATTTTATATTATTTATCTGTGAAAAAGCTTTTTATGAACAAATTGGCCGGATGAACGAATTGCCGGTATCTGACATAATTCTTTCTTTAATAATACCTTATTTTGCTTCATTGGGCAACGTAATTCTTCACTTGAAAGCTTCTTTTTTTAACTAAATATGTAACAAGGGATAATTTAGGTCTTATCAATATATAACATATTTTTGTCTTGTGTCTTGTCACCTGTCAATTTTTATGTTAATATAGTCAACTAAAGTAATCGATTGTTATTTACATTTTTTTAACTTTCTACAGGAGGAAAATATGCAGCCATCCATCATTGATAAAATCAACACCCTGAAAGCACAACGGAATGCCATTATTCTGGCACATTATTATGTAAATGATGAAATTCAGGATATTGCCGATTACATAGGCGATTCCTTTTATCTGAGCAAAGTCGCTACCACTACTGAGGCCGATGTAATCGTATTTTGTGGCGTCAGTTTTATGGGTGAAAGCGCCAAATTACTGAACCCCGGAAAAACCGTGTTAATGCCTGATATGTCAGCGGACTGTGCAATGGCGCATATGTGCGACGTTGATAAGATAAAATTTCTGAAAGAACAGTATGAAGACCTAGCAGTTGTTTGTTATATCAACTCTACCGCCGAATTAAAACGTTACTCAGATGTATGCGTTACATCCGCAAATGCCCTTAAGATTGTACGGGAACTGCCGAATAAAAACATCTTTTTTATACCTGATGAAAATCTGGGCAGATTTGTTGCTGAAAAAGTTCCTGAAAAACATTTTATTTTCAATGACGGATTTTGCCCGATTCATAAGAATATTCAGAGCGGGCATATTTTAAAATCGAAACAGCAGCATCCGGCGGCTCTGGTTCTGGCCCATCCGGAATGTACCCCTGACGTACTGAAACTGGCAGATTATATCGGCAGTACCAGCGGCATAATCCAATATGTAAACAACTGTCCGTCTGATTCGTTTATTATTGCTACGGAAACCGGCGTCATTCATCAGCTAAAAAAAGAAAATCCGGACAAGCATTTTTATCCTGCCTGTTCAGACCAGATTTGCCAGGATATGAAGCTGGTCACTCTTGAAAAAATTGCCGATGTTCTGGAGCACCAGCACAATCAGGTGGAACTGGCCCCAGATATTCAGTCGGAAGCAAACGTCCCGTTAAACCGTATGTTAACGCTTGCCAATGCCTGAACAAAATTCCCCAGCGGAAAGGATAAAACATAATGAATACAATAAATACCGATGTAGTTATAGTGGGCTGCGGGGTATCAGGACTTTATTCTGCCTTAAACCTCCCGGAACATCTAAATATTACTATAATATCCAAAGATAAATTCGAACATAGCGACTCATTTCTGGCCCAGGGCGGAATCTGTGTCCTGCGGGACGAAGCCGATTATGACAGTTATTTTGAAGATACCATGAAAGCCGGCCATTATGAAAATGATGCAGAAATTGTGGATATTATGATTCGTTCCTCCCAGGAGACCATCAGGGATTTAACCAATTACGGAGTTCGTTTTCATAAACAGGGAGAAACTTTTAGTTATACACGGGAGGGTGCACATTCCAGACCCCGTATTTTATTTCACAAAGACATTACCGGAAAAGAAATCACCAGACATCTGCTCCGGGCTGTCCGCAATCTGCCAAATGTTACCATGTATGAATACATGACTATGACCGACCTCATTACCAACGGAAACGACTGTCTGGGAATCTTGGCTGAATCCTCTGATTCTTCCGAACCATACCGGATAACTGCCGATATTACCATACTTGCTTCCGGCGGGATTGGCGGACGTTTTCTGCATTCCACAAATTACCCGCATCTGACCGGGGATGCCATAACTCTTGCGGAAAAATATGGGATTGAAACCCGGAATCTGGATTATATCCAGATTCACCCTACTACCCTGTATTCCACAAAGCCGGGAAGAAGATTTCTGATATCTGAATCCGTACGGGGCGAAGGCGCCGTTTTATATAATAAAAATATGGAACGGTTTGTCGATGAATTGCTGCCCCGGGATATGCTGACAGAAAAAATCCGGGAACAGATGAAAGCCGATAATATGCCATATGTATGGCTCTCCATGGCTCCGATTCCAAAAGAAACCATAATGAACCATTTTCCAAATATATACGCCCACTGCCTGGAGGAAGGCTACGATGTGACCAGAGAATGTATTCCGGTAGTTCCGGCACAGCACTATTTCATGGGTGGTATCAAAGTTGATAAAAGCAGCCATACTTCCATGAATCATCTGTATGCGGTAGGTGAAACCGCCTGCAACGGAGTACATGGCGCAAACAGGCTGGCCAGTAATTCATTGCTGGAAAGTCTTGTGTTTGCAAAACGGGCGGCTGAGAGGATAGCGCAGAAACTTTGACAAGGGATTTTTGCAATGGCCTAATTATAATTGTATAAGAAAGGATATGAATATGAACAATATAACTATGCATTTAAATGCTGATAACCTTATATTACTTGCTTTAAAGGAGGATATTACCAGTGAGGATATTTCCACGAATGCCGTTATGCCGGAGTTTTGTCCTGGAAGCGTGGATCTGATCTGTAAGCAGGATGGGATTATTGCAGGGCTTCCGGTTTTTAAACGGGTGTTTGAACTGCTGGATCCAAAGGTTACGGTGGATTTTTTCTGTAAGGATGGGGATTCGGTTACATCAGGAGAACTGATGGGTAAGGTTATGGGAGATATTCGTGTGCTGCTGTCAGGGGAGCGCACGGCCCTGAATTATCTGCAGCGTATGAGCGGGATTGCTACCTACACCAATTCCATTGTTTCTCTGCTTGCGGGTTCCGGAATAAAACTTCTGGATACCAGAAAGACCACTCCGAATATGAGAATTTTTGAAAAATACGCGGTTAAAGTCGGAGGCGGAAACAACCACCGTTATAATCTTTCCGACGGTATTCTGTTAAAGGATAATCATATCGGAGCAGCAGGCAGTATTACTAAAGCCGTTTCAATGGCAAAGAATTATGCTTCATTCGTCAGGAAAATTGAGATTGAGGTGGAGAATCTGGAGATGGTCAGGGAGGCGGTGGAGGCCGGTGCTGATATTATTATGCTGGATAATATGTCCCATGATGATATGAAAAAAGCCGTGGCTTTTATTGATGGCAGAGCGGAAACCGAGTGTTCCGGAAATGTGACAAAAGAAAATATCTCCAAACTCATCGATACCGGGGTGGACTACATTTCAAGCGGGGCATTGACACATTCCGCCCCGATTCTGGATATTTCACTGAAAAACCTTCATCCTGTTACATAAGGGCTGGAGGACTGCTTCTATGAATGGAAACCAACGTCGTTCTCTCATACTGGAAACACTGGAAAACGGCAGCACCCCGGTGTCGGGAACTGCTTTTGCTTCCCGTTTTCATGTGAGCCGGCAGATAATTGTATCGGATATTGCACTGCTACGCGCCTCCGGTTACGACATTATTTCCACAAACCGGGGATATATTATGAATTCAGCCCGGGAACAAATGATGGAAATCAAAGTCCGGCACAGTGACAGTGAAACCGAAGATGAACTTAATACAATCGTGGACCTGGGCGGTACTGTCAGGGATGTATTTGTAAATCACAAGATATACGGAATACTTCGTGCCGACTTGAATATCCGCTCCAGAAAAAATATAGCTGATTTTCTGGAAGACATTAAAAACGGCAAATCCATGCCGTTAAAAAATATTACCTCCGGCTATCATTATCATACGATAACCGCTGCTTCCCAGGAAACACTGAATCTTATTTTTCAGGAACTGGACAAAAAGGGTTATATCATCAGGAAAAAATAACAGGACGCCGTTTTAACAGCGTCCTGTTATTTTTATGTATTTAAATTATCCCAATAAATCATCATCTCCCTGAAGCGCTTCCACCCCTTCTTCTCCGGTTCTTACTTTAATTACATTTTCCACATCATATACAAAAATCTTACCATCGCCGATATTTCCGGTATAAAGGGCCTCTTTAGCCGCTTTTACCACTTCCATCACCGGTACTTTGCTGACTACTACTTCAATCTTAACCTTTGGAAGAAGCACCATATCCAATGCCACACCACGATAATATTTTGCGTTGCCTTTCTGAGCGCCGCATCCAAGAACCTGCGTAACCGTAATACCCATAACTCCGATACGGTTTAATGCTTCTTTTAACTCTTCAAACTTGCTCTGCTTACAAATAATATCCACTTTGGAAAGTTTAACATCACTGGCAACAGAACCGCTCTCCGAAACAAGTTCCACCGGAACAGCCTGAGAAACCGGTACTTTTTTCTCCTTTGTCTCCATTTTCTCCTGACCTGCGGCTGCTCCGCCCAGAACCATCGGAACCGCAGACGGCATAAAGTCTGCATAAGAAGATTCCAGATTATGCTCCGTAACGTCCAGACCGAGAATTTCTTCCTCTCTGGAAGCCCTTAGACCAATAGTATGCTTAATTACAAGAAATACCAGCGTCATAGTAACAAACACCCATGCACACACAGACACTACGCCAAGAGCTTCAACACCCAGCAGCTTTACTCCACCACCTGTAAACAGCCCTTTTACCGCCACACCGTCAATTGCAGTTCCTGTACCGTCGGAAAACAGACCGACACAGATTGTACCCAGCAGTCCGTTTAAAAAATGAACGCCAACTGCACCTACCGGATCATCTACCTTCAGCACTTTATCAACAAATTCAATTCCGAATACTACTGCAAATCCTGCAATAATACCGATGACTGCTGCGCTTGCCGGAGATACGGTATCACAACCTGCCGTAATGGCAACAAGACCAGCCAGAGAACCGTTTAACGTCATGGAGACATCTGGTTTTTTATAACGAATCCATGTAATGACCATAACCGTTACTGTGGCAACAGCCGCTGCCAGATTGGTGGTGATAAAAATTTTACCCGCCGTCACCACTGCTTCTCCTTCCATGGATACCGTGGAAGCACCGTTAAATCCAAACCAGCAGAACCAGAGAATAAATACCCCCAGAGCGCCCAGAGTTAAACTGTGTCCTGGGATAGCCTTTGGCTTACCGTCTTTTCCGTATTTACCAATACGCGGTCCCAATATAGCCGCTCCCACCAGCGCAGCCGCACCGCCGCACATATGTACCGCCGTGGAACCTGCAAAGTCATGGAATCCTATTTCAGATAACCATCCTCCGCCCCAGATCCAGTGGGCTTCAATAGGGTAAACAACCAAACTGATAATAAAACTATAAATACAATAAGATATAAACTTTGTTCTCTCCGCCATGGATCCGGACACAATAGTTGCCGCCGTTGCACAAAACACGGTCTGAAATATCAGAAAGGCAAAGAACGGTACGCCCTCCGGCAACATACCGGAACCATAATTGGCTTCCGTTGCAATACCTTTAATCGTACCAATAAAACCGTTGCCGTCGCCGAACATCAATCCGAAGCCGATTAACCAGAATACCGGTGTTCCAATACAGAAATCCATCAGGTTTTTCATTATTATATTGCCGGCATTCTTCGCTCTGGTAAAACCGGTTTCTACCATTGCAAAACCTGCCTGCATAAAAAATACCAGGGCGGCACCCAGAAGTACCCACATTGTGCTAACTGAACTAAATTCACTCATAACACATACCTCCATTTTAAACATTCTTTTTAATTTCCTATCACAGCCAGTTCGCGAAACTAAAAAAAGGCGCCTGGGAATTCACCCAGACGCCTTCGCCGTTTATGCTGTGTATTATAAACCTTTTTTTTGGGATGTCAAGGCTTTTTTTTAATTATTAAAATTTCAAATGAATTGAAAATACAATTATAATATGTTATGATTACCATAATATAAATAAGTTTAGCAAATACTTAATATGCGTATAGTATGGAAATGAGGCTGGTATGATAAAAATCTCATCTGTCTGTAAAAAATATGGAAAACATACCATATTAGACAATATCAGTATAAACATTCATTCTGGAGAATGCGTCGGTATCATTGGCGCTAACGGGAGCGGAAAAACAACCCTGCTTTCTATAATTGCCGGATTTCTGAAACCTGAAAAAGGAAGTATTTTCATAGACGATAAAAAGCTTTCCTTTTCTTCCGATATTCTCCGGGGATATATCAGTTATGTTCCCCAGGAAAATCCGCTGATGGAAGAGTTGTCTGCCCTGGATAATCTGAGATTATGGTATACCGGAGCTTCTTTAAATCTGGAGGATGAACTTGACCACGGGCTCCTGAAAATGCTGGGTATCAGTGATTTTCTGAACAAACGGGTCTCCCGTCTGTCCGGCGGCATGAAAAAACGTCTCAGTATCGGAATTGCCCTGGCGGATAATCCCTCCCTGCTGATTATGGATGAACCCAGCGCCGCACTGGATTTGCAATGTAAAAAACAAATCCGGGATTATATTAAAAATTTTACCCAAAACGGCGGTTCTGTTCTTTTGGTTTCCCATGATGAACCGGAACTTTCCATATGTGATAAATTATTTTTACTAAAAGATTCTTTACTAACAGAAACCTCAAAAATTTCAGCGGACAAATATTTCTAAATTCTCCACCCAAAAGCGTAATTCGCTGAAACTTTTGACCTGTAACCATGTGTTTCACAATTGTCTACCATTTATAAAAAAGAAAGGATTGATTCTATGTCACAAAATGATAACGAAAACAGCGATTTATTTTTCCGGACCATACCAGAACCAGATACTCAAAAAGATACTGCCGAACACCTGTCTCCATCGGAATCTCCGGCGCCAGAAACCCGTGAAACCCCTGTGGAACATCAATATGAAACTGCTAAAATTAGAAAAAAACGTTCCAGATTAGTACCGGTTGCAGCAATCATTATTCTATTGACAGTAACCGTTGCCGGCGTCTGGTATGTCCTGAGCCGCGGAAAGAATTCAAATACCGCCTCGGTCAATACGGAATCTCTGGAAGCATTGTTTGATTTTTCCAGTCCCATCAACGAAGCCATGGGATTAAAAGAAATATCCGAATTACTTTCCACCCAGTCTGCAAAAATGGAAGCCTCCGTTACGATATCTTCCATAGCAGATATTCCCGATGCCTCGGGAATAGGTGTCCGTTATATGCTGCTGAGGGATATGGATAAGAAAAAGACTTCTGCTGATGTTTCATTGTCCTACAGAAATGCTGCAGTCCTTTCGGCCTATCTTTACGCAGATGAAAACGATATCTGTCTGAAAATTCCGACTTTGTCCTCTGGTGTATTCACCATCGGCTCTTCTGATATCGGAGAACAGATTAAGAAATCGCCTTTATTTATCGAATCCATGAAGGACTCAGAAGATGATGAAACCATGGAATATCTGAAACCTTATTTCGATATGCTGGATTCCTTTAATTTCGATTCGCTGTTTGAACGGACAGATATGGACGGCAATGGCAGTCTGTTACCAGTGGTGTTGAACAAACTGGCTTCCGTTTATCCAGAAGATTTTAAAAAAATCAAAACTGGTATCACTTATAAAGACATAGACGCAGATGCCAACAGAAATAAGGGTACAATAGTAACTATTTCGGAAGAAAGCATTGAATTGCTTATAAAAGATATACTGACGCTGGCTTTGGACGATAAAGACTGTCAGAACTTCTTAAAAGGTTATTTCCAGACTTATTATTCCGCCTTCACCATCAAGCGGATAGAAGGTATGTCATTTGACGATTTTACAGAGCAGATATTTTCCCAGCTCCGCATTGGTTTAACCTCGGCTGGAAATGCTTTTGCAGAATATTTTAATCAGGATATCAGTTTTACTGTATATAAAAATACAAAAGGACAGCTTGTCAGCCTTACCTCTGAAAATACTGTTGAAATAGACGGTGAAACTCTGGATATCAATCTGTATATTACCAGCGGTTCAACCGTAAATCCTGCGGATTCCATGCATTTCCGCCTGGAGTGTTCTGCCGGCGGCCAGACTCTGAATCTGGAACTGGTAAATTCCTGCAGTCAAAATTCCGAAACAATAAAACACAACCGTTCCCTGATTGTGTCTTTTGATGATGAATCCTTTGTGCTGAACCATAACAGAACCTATAATACCGCAACCGGAAAATATGAAGGCATTATTAAAATATCCGAAGGCCCGGTTATATTAAAACTAAACGGAACTTTAAACAAGGCGGAAAAAAATGGGGATTATTCCTTCTCCCTTGACCGTCTGGATATCATATCCGAAAATGAAACTCTGTTTTCCGCTTCAGGTCAAATCAATATTTCAAAACTGGAGGAAGAAATAGCCAGACCGTCCGGAACGGAATACAGAATTTTTGAAATGCCGACAGAAGATTTATTCTCCATTATGGAAAGCATTTCCGATAGTATTGACTCATTTGAAAAATCATTGGCCGGTTATGGTTTTGGCGAATAAAAAATTGGAAAGAATAATTAGCAATGAAACAACTAATCCTTTTTTATAAACTTGAATGCAAACGAATCTTAAAATCAATCCCCCATATTTTAGCCGGAGCAATTGCACTATCCCTTGTGGCAGGTGCAATTGCTTTTTGCGCCGGAAAAATGATTTATATCAATAAAAATGATGCGGATATTAGTATTGCTTATTCTCTGGAAGACGAAAACCGGATGACCAAAATGATTGTCGGGATGCTCACCGGATCTGACAGTATTTCCTCCGTCTGTAATTTTATTCAGACCTCTGAAGAAGAAAGCACTGAAATGCTGGCAAATAATCAGATAATGGCTGCCATCACTATTCCGGCAGGTTTTATGAACAGTCTGATGTCCGGTAAAAATTATTCCATTCAAATCAGTCTTCCGGTTAAGCTTTCAATATACTCCATAATACTGGTGGAACTTACCAAAGCAGTGGAAAACATTCTGGATTCTGCCCAGGCAGGAGTCTATACCTTGTACGATTTTTATAAAGAACAGGACATTTTAGAACATGAAAAAGAGGCCAATCTGGCTTTAAACAGTATTTATCTGACAAAGGCCCTGGACCGCTCCTCCACATTTCAGACCCATACAGTTTCAGCCACCGGATCTGTTCCAATTAAAGAATACTATATCTGCGCCGGTGTTGTACTGCTGTTGATGATGATGGGAACCACATTTATACATACCCTTCAGTCTAACAGCAGAATCATGAATCTGAAACTTTATCAGGCCGGTATCGGAAGCCAGCACATAGCATTAGGTAAAATCCTGTCCGTTGCCCTGACACTTTTTATTTTACTATTCAGCGCTGTTCTGGTATTCGTTCTTTTAAATGCCATGAATATCCTTTCCGTAAGGTTTCGTCTGCCCGCTGCATTATTTAATACTGCCGCCGTCTGCCTCTGCGCCGCCGGAGTAATTGTATTTATTATCTCCCTGACTTCCGGCAGATCCGGCGGAATCTTATTATTATTTATAGCTTCAACGGTAATGTGTTTTATATCCGGCTGTTTTGTACCGGAACTGTTTCTGCCGGATGCTTTAAAGGAAATATCAAACTATCTGCCTTCCACCCATATGCTGCGGTTAATGACAGATATGATACAAAATCGGATTTCGTTATCTCATCTGCTCACAGCTCTTTGTTCCGGATTATTCTTATATCTTTGTACAACACTGAATCTTTATATTCGGAAAGGAGCGAAACTTATATGAATAAAAATACTTATAACCGGTTTTCTATCTGTCTCCGTCTTTTCATCAAGCGTCTGCTGAATAAAATTTCTTTTATTCTCATTCTGTGCCTGTTGCCGGTTCTTTCCTTAGGATTAAAATATCTGTTAAAGGATGCCGCCATTACCATCCGTGCAGGATTATACAGCGAAGATACCGGCCCCTTTGCGGAATATATCATCCAACAACTCAGCAAAAATTCGGAAGGAATCACATTTCGGGAATTTAGTTCAAAAGATGAAATGCTGGATTCCGTTCGGACCAGAACATATGAATGCGGTTTCGTATTTTCCGAAGACTTTTCCCTCCGTCTTTCAGAAGGTGATACAGCAGAAACCGTAGGACTGTATGTTTCACCGGGAACTGCTGCCGGATCCATTGCCGCAGAATATGTATATTCCGAAATATTTACGTTGTATGCTTTTGAAGAATTTATGGATTTTATCGGTACCAGAACCTATCTTTCATTTTCTCCCAAGGAGCTTTCCTCTCTCCGGGACAGACTTCAGCCGGCTTATACTGAATACTTAAACAGTGATGAAACCTTTTCTTTTGAATATAAAACCCCGGCCGGATCTGTCAAAGATACTTCTGTAATGCTGCCGGATTATATTCTGGGTTCAGCTTCCGGAATTGCTGCGCTCTTTATCATGCTGGGCGCTTTTGCAGGAACTCTGCATTTATACAGGGACAGCCGGAAAGGAATCTTCCATGCATTTCCCGCCAGAACAAGAACACTCTGTAAACTTGCAGATATATTCTCTGGCACTTTTCTCACGGCATTAAGTGCATTGGTTACCATAACCATCTGTAACGGCGTGGAAACTCTTCCGGTCACACTGATACATCTGCTGCTTTATACAATAATATGCACAGTATACTGCTATCTGCTGTATAAATTATTGCCGAACATCCGGATATTTTCGGCGGTAATGCCGATATTAATTATGGGAAGTATTATATTCTGCCCGATATTGATAGATTTTAGTGTAGTGCTGCCAGAGTTTAACTATTTAAAGTGGGGATTTTTACCGACGTATTTTTTGGGGTGAGAAGGAACTCCCGCTTCCACTTTGCTAAAAATATTCGCATTGACATATCTCCATTTATCCTGTACAATCCATATTAAAATTCTTAATAATAAGCGATTGCGCAAATATTAATAAATCAAAAAGGAATAAAACCATGTCATACAAATTAATCGCTTTAGATATAGACGGTACTCTCACCAACTCTCAAAAGATTATTACACAGCCAACCAAAGAGGCTCTTCTGGATATCCAGAAACAGGGCTTTAAGGTGGTTCTGGCTTCTGGAAGGCCCACACCTGGTATGGCCGGTCTGGCAGATGATTTATGTCTGGATAAGTATGGAAGCTATGTTCTTTCCTATAACGGTGCAAAAATCACCGACTGGCGTTCCAAAGAAGTTGTATTCCAGAAAACGCTACCGATTAGCGTGATTCCTGATTTATACAAATATGCAGTGGAAGGCGGAGCAGGTATTATTTCTTATGAGAATGACAATGTGGTTGCCGGTACCCCCATTGATGATTACATGATGATAGAATCCAGAATCAATAAACTGGATATTAAATATGTAGAGAATTTCCCGGAATATATGAATTTTTCTACAAACAAATGTTTGATGACCGGTGAACATTCGGTTTTACAGGAAGTTGAAAAACGATTAAAGAAAAAATTTAAATCTTTGTTAAGCATATATTTTTCGGAACCCTATTTTCTGGAAATCATGCCGCAGAATGTAGATAAAGCCCAGTCCCTGCTTACTCTGTTAAATACCATCGGACTGACCAGCGAGGAAATGATATGCTGTGGGGACGGATTTAATGATATTTCCATGATAGAAATTGCCGGACTTGGCGTTGCTATGGAAAATGCCCAGGAAGCTGTCAAAGCCGCCGCAGACTATATTACCCGCTCCAATGATGAGGATGGAATCTTACATGTAATTCAGAAATTTATAATGGAATAGCCTTGCGCTTCAGCATTTCATCATAGTCTGCATAAAGTTTATCCTTTCTCCACTGACTGTCACAGACTTCCTCCGCCTGTTTCAGCCAGTACTCAGACTGTTCCGCGTCTCCCAATGCATTGTGCAGCCAGGATGCAAGTTCCCGTCTCATAAGCTGTATTTCCGTATTCTCAGGAAATATATAGTAATCCAGCCATTGCAGCGCCTGGATATAATTTCCCTTCAGATACTGATATTTCACATGGGTCAGGCAAATGAAAGCACCCATATCGTCCTTCCTATTCTTAAATGTTTCCATATAAGGTCTCGCCTCAAAGAGATATTCTTCCGTTTTTTTCATATCTCCGGCTTCCATAAAAATTTTCAGTGCAGTAAGATAAAATACAGTTTTCTTATATTTCACTGGAAGTATTTCCAGACTTGTATGAAATTCCGTGCTGTTATGTATCTGTTCCACTATATGAACGGCTCTGTCCGTTTTCCCTGTTTCCGCATATACTTCTGCCAGCAGTTCAAGGCCTTCCCAGTCTTCAGAAAATATTTCCAGCTTATGACTTTCCAGAATACTTCTGTCCGTTCTGCCGATAGAATGTTTATTGTTGTACTGATAGAGCAGAAGATTTTCCAGTTCCCGGGTAACTTCTTCCGTTTTTCCTTCGGTACGCATCCTCTCCCGAATCATTCCCATCCGGCTGACCATACTTTTTCCTGTGGTCCTGTGTCGGAGCACAAATAAACCTATTCCCAGTGGCAGAGAAATAAAGTACCACTTTTTTCCGCCAGAAGCCGCTTCCAGCATGGATTCAAAGAAAAAAGTAAACAGAACCGCAAGCAAAACATTTAAAAATAATATCCATCCCGGCTTTGCTGTTTTTTTATTCTTCATATGAGATTTTCCTTTCACAATTAAAATTATGCTTGTATTTCATATGTCCCTTTCATCATAAAATCTGCCGGAAATCTCCTGTTCCCGGCAGATTTTATTTTATGTAGCTTAAATATTCATCTTATTTGCTACCATGGGTATAGTCTACATGCAGCAGTTCATGACTCCTGTCTTTCAACATACCCTGATACAGATTAGCAACCACCGGATTCTCTTCACACCGTTTAATGCTTGCTTCTTTATCCACATTGTACATCCCCTTTGCCCGGTTCGCCTTGTCCGCTTTATGGCTGAACGGCTGGCCTGCTCCGGCAATACATCCGTTGGGACATGCCATAACTTCTACAAAATCAAAATGTTCTTCTCCGCTTTCTATCTTTTCCAACAATTTTTCTACATTTCCAAGACCGCTGACTACTGCAATTCTGGCCGTGGTGTCACCCAAAGGGATTTCTGCAACTTTGATTCCGTCCAGTCCCCGGATACCGGAATACTCGATGTCCTTTAACTCTGCATTGGTCTTTTTGGTGGCCAGCTTCCTAAGCGCCGCTTCCGTTACGCCTCCGGTAACTCCAAATATAGCGCCTGCTCCCGACGAAATGGAGAACGGCATATCCGGTGCACTTGGCTCGATTTCATTAAACTGGATTCCCAGTTCCTTAATCATATGGGCCACCTCTTTGGTAGTAATTACTGCATCCACATCCTTTACACCATTGCGCACAAACTCATCTCTTGCTGCCTCATATTTCTTTGCTGTACAAGGCATAATAGCCACCGAATAAGTCTCCACGTCTGCTTCTTTATCCGCCGGCTTATAATATTCCTTTAATACAGCTCCGAACATCTGCATAGGAGACTTTGATGTAGAAATATATGGCAGTAATTCCGGATGTTTTGTTTCCGCAAAACGAATCCATGCCGGACAGCAGGAAGTAAACAGCGGATATTTACTTTCTCCTTTGCTTAATTTATCTTCCAATTCGGCGGTTTCTTCCATAATAGTTAAATCCGCCCCCACACAGGTATCGTATACATTGTCCACACCTAACATACGAATTGCCGTAAATATTTTTCCAATCGAATTCGCTCCCGGTTCCAGACCGAATTCCTCGCCCAATGCCACGCGGACAGCCGGGGCAACCTGTACCACAACACGTTTCTTCGGGTCATAAATAGCTTTCCAGACTTCTTTTTTATTGCTCTTAACGGTTATGGCTCCGGTCGGACAGACAGCAGCACACTGTCCGCAGTTGACACAGTCCGTTTCCGCCAGCTTCCGGTCAAAGGCAGGACTAACTACCATATCGGCTCCTCTGTGGGCAAAGTCAATAGCTCCAACCCTCTGTACCTCATTACACATTCTGACACAGTCTCCACATAAAATACACTTGGAAGGGTCCCGGACAACGGACAGGGAGGAATCGTCAATCGGAATTTCCGTCTTTGTATTTGGAAAACGAATTTCCGTCAATCCAAATCTTCCTGCCAGCAATTGCAGACGGCATTTTCCGTTTTTCTCACAAACGGTACAGTCCCGGCAGTGTGCTGCCAGCAACAGTTCCAATATCATCTTTCTATGCTGGTGAAGTTTCGGGGTATTGGTCTTAATTACCATTTTGTCTTTTGGTGGTGTGGAACAGGATGCAAGAATTCCTCCCCGCTCGTCTTCCACCACGCACATTCTGCATGCTCCGTAAATAGATAAATCCGAATAATAACAAAATGTAGGTACATGTATTCCTATTTTCTGAATGACCTGCAGAATATTTTTTTCATTCTCAAACTCCGCACGTATTCCATCTATAATCATATATTTTGACATACGTTATGTTCCTCCTCTTCTATTCGTATGCGATAGCATCAAACTTACAATTGCTCTGGCAGACACCGCACTTAATACATTTTGACGTATCAATGACATGAGGCTCTTTTACCGTTCCTGTTATCGCACCAACCGGACAGTTTCTTGCACACAGGGTACAGCCTTTACACTTGTCCGCATCTATCTTAAGAGAAACCAACGCTTTACACTGCCCTGCCGGACATTTTTTATCCACCACATGAGCGATATATTCATCCCTGAAATATTTTAGCGTGCTGACTACCGGAGATGCAGCAGTCTTTCCCAGACCGCAGAGCGCCGTTGCGGAAATGGTATCCGACAGCTCCTCCAGCATTTCAATATGCTCCATGGTACCTCTTCCCTCTGTAATATCTGTCAGAAGCTCCAGCATACGCTTGGTACCTTCCCGGCACGGAACGCATTTGCCGCAGGATTCTTTCTGGGTAAAGTTCATAAAGAATCTGGCAACTTCCACCATACAGCTCTTGTCATTCATAACAACCAGTCCGCCGGAACCAATCATGGCGCCTACTTTTTTCAGAGAATCAAAGTCTAATTTCATATCCAGATGATCCTCGGTAGCGCTGATGCAGAGACAGCCGCCGGACGGTCCGCCAATCTGAACCGCTTTAAATGCGCCGCCTTTTACACCGCCGCCAATATCAAAGATAACCTGACGTAATGTGGTTCCCATCGGTACTTCAATCAGTCCCGTATTATTTACATTTCCGGTCAGGGCAAATGCCTTGGTTCCGTGGTTATTTTCCGGTCCGAACTGCTTATACCATTCTGCCCCATTGAGAATAATCGGCGGAACATTGCAGAACGTTTCAACATTATTCAGCACCGTAGGCTTATCAAACAGACCATGTTCTACGGTTCTCGGCGGTTTTACCCTCGGCATTCCTCTGTTTCCTTCTATGGAAGCAGTCAAAGCACTTCCTTCTCCGCAGACAAAGGCGCCTGCTCCCTGACTGATATGTAATTCAAAATCAAAACCGGAATTTAAAATATTTTTTCCAAGCAGTCCCTTTTCCTTTGCCTTGCTGATAGCTTTGGACAACCGTTCCACTGCCAGTGGATATTCTGCTCTTACATATATATAACCTGTATGTGCCTGAGTGGCAATACCTGCAATCAACATTCCTTCAATTACACGATGAGGCTCTCCCTCCATCATGGAACGGTCCATAAATGCTCCCGGGTCACCTTCATCTCCGTTGCAGACCACATATTTTTCAGGCTCTGCCTGACGAAGTACCTGTCCCCACTTTCTTCCGGTTGGGAATCCGCCGCCGCCTCTTCCTCTGAGAGAACTTTCGGAAATCTCATCTACAATTTCCTCCGGCGTCATTTCAAACAACGCTTTGGCAACCGCTTCATAACCTCCAAGTGCTATGTATTCTTTAATAGATTCTGCATTAATCTGGCCACAGTGTTCCAGTGCAATTCTGGTCTGCTGTTTATAGAATGGGATTTCCTTCTGTTTTACATAAGGATTTCCATCTTTATCCTTATAAACCAACCGTTCTACCACTTCGTCACCTATGATAGATTTCTCTATGATATCCTCGCAATCCTCAATCCTGACTTTGGTATAGAGCCAGCCCACAGGGTCAATCTTCAGCAATGGTCCCATTTCACAGAAACCGTGGCATCCGCTTTTTTTAATGCCTATGCTTTCGTCATGGGGTTCTTTTTCCAGAACCACTGAACATTTCAGCCCTTTTTCCTCCATCAGTTCTTTCATTCTATCATATATTTTTAATGAACCTCCTGCCACACAGCCGGTTCCCGCACAAATCAATATTTGTTTTTTCTGGCTGTCCAGAGACTGCTTATATTCCTTTCTTCTCTGGCTTAATTCTTCCCGGGTGTTAATTCTCATCCGATGATACCTCCTTTCTGAGTTCCTCTATCAGTTCTCTTGCCTTTTCCGGTGTCATTGCCGGATGAACCACATCATTAACCGTACAGACCGGAGCCAGTCCGCAGGCACCCAGACAAGATACCGTTTCTACGGTAAACATCATATCCGGTGTAGTGGGTTTCGCTTCCGTAACACCCAGCGTTTTTCTGAATTCTTCCAGAATCGGTATGGATTTTCTGACATGACATGCCGTTCCGTCGCAAACCTTAATCACATATTTTCCCTTGGGTTCCAGTGAAAAATTCTCATAAAACGTTGCCACGCCATAGATTTTGGCTTCACTAATCTTTAACTCTTTCGCTATATGGCAAAGGACTTCTTCCGGAAGATAATGGTATATCTTCTGTACCTCCTGCATGATGGCAATCACCTGGGAGGCCTGATATTCATGGGCATCCAGCACTGCATCAATCGTTTCTATTTCGCTTTGTTTCAGCATTTTATTTCTCCTTCCCTGTTCTTTTCTTTCCCAAAACATTTCATCACTTTAAAATGCTATTGTTAAAATTTCGCACAAATTACAATTCAATTTTAACATATTTTTATGCATATTGCTATAAGAATTTATTGGAACACCCGGCACATTTTAAAAAACTGACAAAATAACGTTTTTATCCGGAATTATCTTGAAATCAAAAAAAAATAGGTGTAAGATTGGTCTGATAAAAAGGAGGCTTACATATGACAACTGATTTAACCGTAGGAAATCCAAAAAAAGTATTACTTGTATTTACCGTCCCAATGCTGATCAGTGTTATGTTCCAACAGCTTTACAACATAGCCGACAGCGTGATTGCCGGTAAATTTATAAATGAAAACGCTTTGGCCGCCGTAGGAGCTTCTTATCCCATTACCATGATTTTTATGGCCATTGCCATCGGCAGTAACGTGGGATGCTCTGTTATTGTTTCCCAATTGTTCGGCGCAAAAAAATACAGGGATATGAAAACAGCTGTTACGACTACCTTTCTATCTGCTTCTGCTCTCTGTCTCCTTCTGACAGTATCCGGATTTGTCTTTTGCAAAAAAATGCTGCTTCTGCTGGATACTCCGTCTAATATAATGAAAGATTCCATACTTTATCTCAATATATATATTGCCGGGCTGTTCTTTTTATTCATGTACAATATCTGTACAGGAATTTTTACAGCCTTAGGGGATTCCAAAACCCCACTGTATTTTCTGATATTTTCCTCTGTAGGAAATATTTTATTGGACCTGCTTTTTGTAATAACGTTCCATATGAAGATTGCAGGGGTAGCGTGGGCCACCTTTCTTGCCCAGGGAATTTCCTGTGTACTGGCGTTTATTGCCCTGATGAAACATCTCAAAAAATTCGCTACCAGTGAAAAAGCTCCTGTTTTTTCCCTGCCAATGCTGAAGCAAATCAGTCTGGTAGCCGTTCCCAGTATTCTGCAGCAAAGCTTTGTATCTGTAGGAAACCTGTTCATTCAGAACCTGGTAAATAAATGCGGTTCTTCCGCAGTGGCAGGCTATTCTGCCGCAGTAAAACTGAATACATTCTGTATCACTTCTTTTACCACTCTGGGAAATGCCTTATCCAGTTTTACCGCCCAGAATCTGGGCGCCGGAAAACAAAGGCGTGTCAGGGAAGGATTCCGGTCCGGCTTCTCCATGTTGCTTTGCATTGTTATTCCATGTACACTGCTCTTTTTCTTCGGCGGTTCCCTGATATTAAAACTCTTTATGAATAACGAAAGTGAAACCGCCATTCAGACCGGTTTCACCTTCTTAAAAATCGTATCGCCGTTTTATCTGGTCATATCCGTTAAGCTTATGGCAGACGGTGTGCTTCGCGGCGCCGGTGCCATGTTCTGGTTTATGCTGTCCACCTTCTCGGATTTAATCATCCGTGTGGCTTTATCATATATCCTGTATTACCGGTTCGGTTCTTCTGGTATATGGAGTTCCTGGCCGGTGGGCTGGACAATTGCTATGATAATTTCGGTTATTTGTTATTTCAGCGGAGTCTGGATGAAAAAATTCAAGCCGTAACATCCCGGCTTACCGCTCCTTCATCGCGCTGCCAATTGCACCGGTAACCGGATCCAGAAAATACTTTAACAGGGATCTGGTTCCGGTCTTTACTTCAACCTGACAGTTCATTCCTGCCATCAGCCGAATGTTTTCCGGCGTCCGGTCTAATGTAACGGTAACCTGATATACATCCTGTCTCTCAGGAACAGATATCGTATTTTGTGAAATATACATTATAGCGCCTTTCAATGTACCATAATCAGAATAAGGATATGAATCCAGTTTAATTTCCACCGGCTGATTCGTCTTCAGCCTTCCGATATCAGCATTCCCTATATAACATTGAACTCTCATTTCGGTTTTTTCGGGTATAATATCGAATAATTTTTCTCCTTCTTCCACCACTTTTCCCGTTAAACCATCCTGCATGTTTGTAATATAACCGCTTTCTTCTGCAAAAATCATCCGGTTTTTCTGATTTTCCCCGGCTTTTCCAAGATTGGATTTCAATTCTTCTATCCGCTCTTTGTTACCAATGATTTTTTCCATTACCGCAATATTATGCTGTTCCTTTAACCGTTTTACATAATCTTCTTCATTCTCCGATAATGATTCCCGAAAATAATTTTCCTGCATCAGCAAATATTTTATATTATCTGTCAGTGATTCTTCATAGGATTCCGGTGATATTCCGGTTAAATCTTCTCCTGCCAGAACTTTTCTGTATATTTCGTTTTCTGCTTCCCGACGATGAATCTCCTGTTTCGTTCCTGCAATGTCAATGTCAACCATCGCTGTATCTTCTTTAGCTATAAGTTCCCCTTTCTTTACATATGAGCCGTTACATTTATATACCTCTGTAATACTTCCTCCCACTTTTGCCTGAACGGCAATAACGGTTCCCGCAGGCTCTACAAATCCTTCCGCAGTCACTACAATATCTGATTTTGACAATCCCGCCCACAATACTGCCAGAAATAAAAAGATTACGATTGACCAGATAATAACCTTACCGGCAACATTTGCCGGTTTTTCTATAATTTCCAGAATATCCGGCATAAAATCATATTTCAGATTTTCATCTTTTTTCCTGTTATGTTTTAATATATATTCCGAAATGTTATTTTTCATTTATCTCTACCCGCTTTCCCTGTTCCTGCCTGCTTTGCAGATAATAGTACAATCCCCGTTTTTCCATTAGGCGTTCTTTTGTATCATATTCCGCAAGACTTCCCCGTTCGATAACCATAATTCTGTCCGCATCTTTTAATGTAGACAATCGGTGTGCAATGATAATAACGGTTCTTCCCTTACAGATTTCTTTCAGATTATTTTGAATAATACTTTCCGACTCATAATCCAATGCTGAAGTCGCCTCATCAAAAATCAGGATTTTCGGATTATTGATAATGGCTCTGGCTATGGCAATTCTCTGCTTCTGCCCTCCGGAAAGACCCACTCCCTTTTCTCCGATTACAGTGTCATACCCATCCTGCATCTCCAGAATAAATTCATGGGCTCCTGCTATCTTAGCTGCCGCAACAATTCGTTCCATTCCCGCACCCGGACAGTGAATGGATATATTTTCGCTGACAGTTCCGTTAAACATAAAATTCTCCTGAAGCACTACGCCAATCTGTTTTCTCAGCCAGGCCGGGTCTGCAAGGGAAATATCCATTCCATCAATCATTATCTTGCCGGCTTCCGGTATATACAACCGCTGAATCAGTTTTGAAATGGTACTTTTTCCGGAACCACTTTTTCCAACGACTCCTACAATCATTCCTGCCGGAATTTTAAAACTCATATCCCGAATGGCTTCCGCTGCATCTATCCGATACCGAAAACTGACTCTCTCAAACACAATGTTTCCGGTCATATCCGGCAGGGACATTTTATTAATATCCGTTACTGGTTCCGGTGTACTGTTGAAAATATCGCCAATTCGTTTTACGGAAAGGGCAGCCTGCTGATATTCCTGCCAGAGCTGTACAAAACGAAGCACCGGGCCACTGACCCTTCCCGCCAGCATACGAAACGCCACAAGCTGCCCTACTGTAAAGGTTCCATTCATAACTGCTTTGGCTCCCAAAAATAATATCAGCAAATCAAAGGATTTCTGTATAAAACTTCCAAGAGTATTGGAAGTTGCAGCAACCATGGAGGTCTTATACCCTGCCCTGACATAGTCTGACTGCAGCTCTCCCCACTTTTTTTCCAGCCGTGGTTCCAGTGCAAATGACTTTATTGTCTGGATTCCGGTAATGCTCTCCACCAGATAAGACTGGGTCTCTGCTCCCGTCCTGAACTTTTCTTCCAGTCTTTTCTTAAACAGCGGCGTTACCGCCGCCGATAAAACCGCAAACACCGGAATCGATGCAATGACTACCATTGTAAGCGGAACACTATATAGAAACAATACTGCGATATAAACAAGAATAAAAAATAAATCCAGCATGGAGGATAAGGGAATTCCCGTCAGAAATGTCCGTATGCTGTCCAGTTCTCTTACCCTTGCCACAGTCTCCCCCACTTTCCGGGACTCAAAATACCTCAGTGGCAGGGAAAATAAATGCCGAAAAAGCTTATGGCTTAACATGACATCTATCCGGTTTGTCGTATGTGTAAAAACATAATTTTTTGCCATGCTTAATATTAATTCAAATACATAGCTTAAAAACAAACCGACTGCCAGTACATGCAGGGTGGATAAACTTTTATGTACCAATACTTTATCCACCACTACCTGCGTCATCAACGGCGTAAAGATTCCTATAATCTGTATGGCAAAAGATGCCACCAATACCTGTACCAGTTCCCGCTTAAACTTTAATATGACAGGAATAAACCATTGAAATCCAAAGACTGCTTCTTTATCAATAATCCCTTTCCGGTTAAACATTACAGTCATTCCCGACCATTGTTTTTCAAATTCCTCTCTTGTCATCAGTTTAGTTCCGCTATCTGGCAGTATTACCATGACCTTTTCCCGTTCTGTTTTTCCAATGACAAAAAATTCACCGTCTTTGTTCTTTCCTATAACCGGAGCATGAATCTCTGATAACTGTTGAAAATTAAGGGTTCGTATCTTTCCTTTCAATTTTAATTTCTTAGCCGCAGTCAGCATATCTGCTTCCGACATAGCCTTCCCTTCCAATGTCAGAATATGCCGGAGCTGTTCTGCAGTCACCCGAATGTTCATAATACGTACCAGTATTAAAAAGCTGGATAATCCGTTATCTATCTTTTGTTCCAATATTCTCTCCGTTTCCTTTCCCTTTTGTCCGTAACTATTCCGTCACCCAAAGCTGTTCCTGTCCGGAGGTGTCCGGCCGGTTGCCGTCTGACTGTTCCGTCGATGCGATGCCAGTATCCGTATTCATGGATGCCATAAGTTCTACTGCCACCCCGGCCTGCTTCAGAGTTGTTTCATACACATAAGAACCCTCCAGTATGGCAGACACATCCTCTTTCTCCAGTACTGTCCCGTCAGCAAAAGTATACTCAAAATTCTGCCAGGAAGAATTGTAGAAATAATTGGAAAGTATCAGATGGTCTTCCGTTCCTGCAATTGAAAGTTCCAGATTCCGGTCATTTCTCAGCAGTTCCAAATCCTCCACGTTGATGCCCTCCCCAAAGGATACCCGGTTGGATCCAAGGTTATCCGCAATGCGGTCGGTTCCGTACCCTCTGCCAAACAAATAGGTATCATTTCCTGCTCCTCCTTCCAGGAAGTCGTCCCCGATTCCTCCATCCAGAACATCATCCCCGGCATCTCCATACAGCTTATCGTTTCCGCTTCCTCCGTACAGAATGTCATTTCCGTCTCCAGCCCTCACGGTATCATCCCCGCCTCCGGCTGAGAAGATTTCATCCTTATTGTAATTATAGCCGCTTTGTCCTGTCAGCGTATCCGCTCCTTCAGTTCCTTCTATGTAACGGCTTTTTTCTTTGATATCATCCGCATTCCATACGGTTCCGTCAGCAAATTCCATGTGTTCGATATAATAGATTCCCCTAAGATTGGCATATGCGGATT
>JAAWEK010000031.1 GCA_022794265.1 Lachnospiraceae bacterium | reverse complement strand
GCAGGTGCTGTTTGCGGTACTGCTGGGATTAAGGCGGTGTGAAATCAATGGGGTAAAATATTCAGACATAGATTATATCAACCGGACATTAAAAGTGCAGAGGCAGTTGGGAAAGAAACCAAACACGACTGCCGGGGACTTCCCGGCTAAGACATATACAAAGCAGGAAATCAAGCTGAAAACACCGTCCAGTTACCGAACCATACCTATACCGGATTATGTGTTTGAAGCGATTCTGGAAGAGAGAAAAGTATATGAGAAGAACCGCAGAAGGCGGTCGGGAACCTTTCAGGATTTGGATTATATCTGCTGTTCCAGTTATGGGCGTCCGAGTAGTAAAGATTTTCACTGGAAACATTATAAAAAGCTGTTGGAGGACAATGGACTGCCCGATATAAGATGGCATGATTTAAGAAGCACTTTCTGTACCATATTATTAAAGAACAATTTCAATCCCAAAGCGGTATCACAGTTAATGGGACATGCGAAAGAAATCATAACCATAGATGTGTATGGAGATAATGCGGAAATCATTGCAGACTGTTTAGATGACCTTCAGCCGTTTATTGATGATGTTGTGCCAAAAGACGGAAATGAAAACGGTGCAGACTTTTCAGAAGATGATTATATAGAAAAAATCAGTGAATTTTTTGTATGAAGCTAAGATACTGGCATAACTGAATGACTTAGAAAAAATATAAAAAAGTACAGAACAAAAGTTCGGTTTTGCTCTGTACTTTTTTAAGCTTATGTGTTATAATGAAAAACCAAATGACTGGAGAATACTATCTGTATTAGTTGGTATTACGCAGTGTTATTTGGTTTTAAAAATACGGTTTTGTGACCTGCATTCGTGTAATTGCTATTTTAACGCTTATTCGCCAGCTTTGCAAGCCTGTTTTACACGAATCGAAAATTGAATTACACGAATTTCGGGCGAATAGGCGAACTTTTATCTGGTCACAAATTGGAGGTTTTCATATGCCAGAATTCAAATTACACGCCCCATACAAGCCCACCGGCGATCAGCCGCAGGCCATCGCCGAGCTGGTGAAAGGCTTTCAGGAGGGCAATCAATTCCAGACTTTACTAGGGGTTACGGGATCGGGCAAGACATTTACGATGGCAAATGTCATTCAGGCTTTGCAGAAGCCGACGCTGGTAATCGCCCACAATAAAACCCTTGCGGCGCAGCTTTACGGAGAATTCAAGGAGATGTTCCCGGAGAATGCAGTGGAGTATTTTGTGTCCTATTATGATTATTACCAGCCGGAGGCTTATGTTCCGTCTACGGATACCTATATTGAAAAGGATTCCGCTGTAAATGATGAGATAGACAAGCTGCGTCACTCCGCTACGGCCGCACTGTCGGAGCGGCGGGATGTTATCATCATATCCAGTGTTTCCTGTATCTATGGACTGGGAAGTCCTATTGATTATCAAAATATGGTAGTTTCCTTAAGACCGGGAATGATTAAAGACCGGGATGAAGTGATTCGGAAACTCATCGACATTCAGTATACGAGGAATGAAATGGATTTTAAACGGGGAACCTTCCGGGTCAGAGGGGATGTGCTGGAAATCTTTCCGGTGTCATCTACGGAAAACGCTGTCCGGGTGGAATTTTTTGGGGAGGAAGTGGACCGGATTACGGAGATTGATACTCTGACAGGTGAGATTAAGTGCCGGCTGGAGCATATTGCGATTTTCCCTGCATCCCATTACGTGGTTCCAAAGGATAAAATGGATGCTGCAATCCAGAATATTGAAAAGGAACTGGAAGAAAGAGTTGCTTTTTTTAAGAGCGAAGACCAGTTGCTGGAGGCGCAGAGAATAGCGGAACGGACGAATTTTGATATTGAGATGATGAGAGAGACGGGATTCTGTTCCGGAATTGAGAATTATTCCAGACATCTGGCCGGACTGGAACCGGGAGCGACTCCTCATACGCTGATGGATTATTTTCCCGATGATTTTCTGATGATTGTGGACGAGTCTCATATTACCATTCCGCAGGTGCGGGGAATGTATGCCGGAGACCAGTCCAGAAAGACTACTCTGGTAAATTACGGGTTCCGGCTGCCGTCGGCAAAAGATAACCGGCCCCTTAATTTTGAAGAATTTGAGAGTAAGCTGGACCAGATGCTGTTTGTTTCTGCAACACCCAATGTCTATGAATCAGAGCATGAGCTGTTGCGGGCAGAACAAATTATCCGGCCCACCGGATTGCTGGATCCGGAAGTTATTGTGAAACCGGTGGAAGGTCAGATTGACGATCTGATTAGTGAGATTAACCGTGAAGTGGAGAAGAAAAATAAAGTGTTGGTAACAACGCTGACCAAACGAATGGCAGAAGATCTGACCGAATATATGAAAGATGTGGGAATACGGGTGAAGTATCTGCATTCCGATATTGATACCCTGGAACGTACGGAGATTATCAGGGATATGCGGCTGGATGTGTTTGATGTTCTGGTGGGTATCAACTTGCTGAGAGAAGGACTGGATATACCGGAAATCACTTTGGTGGCCATACTGGATGCGGATAAAGAGGGGTTTCTGCGTTCGGAGACTTCACTGATTCAGACCATCGGTCGGGCGGCGAGAAATTCCGAGGGGCATGTTATCATGTATGCGGATACTATTACGGAGTCTATGCGGGTGTCGATTGAGGAGACCAACCGGAGACGGGGAATTCAACAAAAATATAACGAAGAACATGGTATAACCCCTACAACGATTAAAAAAGCGGTCAGGGAAAGAATCAGTATCACCAAGGAAGCAGTAGCTACGGTAAATAAACTGGAGAAAGATCCGGAATCCATGAGCCGTGCAGAGATTGAAAAGCTGATTCAGAAGGTTACAAAAGAGATGCAGAAGGCGGCAGCTGAATTAAACTTTGAGGCAGCAGCAGAACTAAGGGATCAGATGGTGGAATTAAAAACCAGATTAAGGGATGACTAATTGTTTTCCGATGATTGGAATGGAGGATAGAAATGGCAATATATGATGGAAATAACCAATTTATTAAAATACGCGGGGCAGCAGAACATAATCTGAAACATATTGATTTGGAAGTTCCCAGAAATAAGTTTGTGGTTTTTACGGGACTCAGCGGTTCCGGAAAGTCTTCACTGGCATTTGATACTATTTATGCGGAAGGACAGCGGCGCTATATGGAGTCTTTGTCTTCCTATGCCAGACAGTTTCTGGGACAGATGGAGAAACCAAATGTGGAGAGTATTGACGGATTGTCGCCGGCCATATCCATTGACCAGAAATCTACCAACCGGAATCCCCGGTCTACGGTAGGTACGGTTACGGAGATTTATGATTATTTTCGTCTGCTTTATGCCAGAATCGGTATCCCTCATTGTCCGAACTGCGGTAAGGAAATTATGAAACAGACGGTTGACCAGATGGTGGACAAGATTATGGAATTGCCTGAACGGACTAAAATTCAGTTACTGGCGCCGGTGGTAAGAGGACGGAAGGGCGAGCATGTCAAAGTTTTGGAGCAGGCAAAAAAAGCCGGCTATGTCCGTGTCAGAATTGACGGTAATTTGTATGAACTTACGGAAGAAATCAAACTGGAAAAAAATAAAAAACATAATATTGAAATCGTGGTTGACCGTCTGGTGGTGAAATCCGGAATTGAAAAGCGTCTGAATGATTCTATTGAAACGGTGCTGAATCTGGCAGAAGGATTAATGGTGGTGGATGTCATTGATGGCGAACCTATTAATTTTAGTCAGAGTTTTTCCTGCCCGGATTGCAATATCAGCATTGATGAAATCCAGCCCAGAAGTTTTTCTTTTAATAATCCTTTTGGCGCATGTCCGGTGTGTTTCGGACTGGGATATAAGATGGAGTTTGATGTGAATTTAATGATTCCGGATACCTCCCTCAGTCTGAATCAGGGATGTATCTCTGTTATGGGATGGCAGTCCAGCGGTTCGGAGGGAAGCTTTACCCATGCCATTTTGGAAGCTTTGGCAAAAGAATATGATTTTTCGCTGGAGGAGCCTTTTGAGAACTTATCCGATAAAGTTAAGGATATTATTATAAACGGTACGAATGGTCACAGTATCAAGGTAAATTATAAAGGACAGCGGGGAGAGGGTGTGTATGATGTAGAGTTTGAAGGACTGATTAAAAATGTAGAGCGGAGATACCGGGAGACCGGTTCTGAGACCATTAAACAGGAGTATGAGGAATTTATGCGGATAACGCCATGTAAAGAGTGTAAGGGTCAGCGTCTGAAAAAATCTTCTCTGGCTGTAACGGTTTCTGATAAAAATATTTTTGAGATTACTTCGTTATCTATCCGGAAGCTTCAGAAATATATGGAGGAACTCAGGCTGAGTGAGCGTCAGCAGTATATCGGTGCTGAGATTTTAAAAGAAATCAATGCCAGAATCAGGTTTCTGGTGGATGTGGGACTGGAGTATCTGACTTTGTCCAGAGCTACTGCTACATTATCCGGCGGCGAGGCACAGAGAATCCGTCTGGCAACCCAGATTGGTTCTGGTCTGGTTGGTGTTGCTTATATTTTGGATGAGCCAAGTATCGGCCTTCATCAACGGGATAACGATAAATTACTGGGGACACTGCGGATGTTGCGGGATTTGGGAAATACCCTGATTGTGGTGGAACATGATGAAGATACCATGTTTGCGGCAGATTATATCGTGGATATCGGGCCGGGAGCCGGCAGTCACGGCGGAGAGGTGGTGGCCTGCGGTACGGCGGAGGAGATAATGAAGAATCCGGATTCAGTTACCGGTGCTTATCTCAGCGGCAAAATCCGGATTCCGGTTCCGAAAGAGAGAAGAAAGCCGACCGGCTGGCTGAAGATAAAAGGGGCCAGACAGAATAATCTGAAAAACATTGATGTGGATATTCCGCTGGGAATTATGACCTGTGTGACGGGCGTATCCGGGTCGGGCAAAAGTTCACTGGTTAACGAGATTTTGTATAAATCCCTGGCGAAGAAACTGAACCGGGCCCGCACGATTCCGGGAGAACATGATGGGATTGAAGGAATGGAACAACTGGATAAGATTATAGATATTGACCAGTCTCCAATCGGACGTACGCCACGTTCCAATCCGGCCACGTATACGGGCGTATTTGACCAGATCAGGGATTTGTTTGCCAGCACCACAGATGCCAAAACCATGGGTTACAGCAAGGGACGTTTTAGCTTTAATGTAAAGGGCGGACGTTGTGAAGCCTGTTCCGGCGATGGTATCATTAAGATTGAAATGCACTTTCTGCCGGATGTGTATGTGCCGTGTGAAGTATGCGGCGGCAAGCGTTATAACCGGGAAACACTGGAAGTTAAATATAAAGGTAAAAGTATTTATGATGTACTGGATATGACAGTTGAGGAGGCGTTGACCTTTTTTGAAAATGTACCGTCAATTGCAAGAAAAATACAGACGTTGCATGATGTGGGGCTTTCCTATGTGAAACTGGGCCAGCCTTCCACCACATTATCCGGCGGCGAAGCCCAGCGTGTAAAGCTGGCCACGGAATTAAGCCGCAGAGGAACCGGAAAGACGATTTATGTTTTGGATGAACCGACTACCGGCCTTCATTTTGCAGATGTGCATAAGCTGGTGGAGATTTTAAGAAAATTATCGGAGGGCGGCAATACGGTTGTGGTCATTGAACATAATCTGGATGTGATAAAGGTTGCGGATTATATTATAGACATTGGTCCCGAAGGCGGCGATAAAGGCGGAACCATTGTTGCTGCAGGAACACCGGAGGAAGTGGCTAAAGTGAAAAAGTCTTATACGGGACAGTATGTAAAGAAGTATTTAAAATAGAGATATGCTGATATAATATATTAACAGACGATTGATATAATCCGGATTGGAGGATTTTAATGGATTCATTTATTCATGCAGTAACGGCCATAAATAGTAAGATTAACGGACTGGTATGGGGAATTCCCATGCTGGTTCTGATTCTTGCCACTGGAATTCAGATGACGGTAAGGACCGGTTTTTTTCAGATATTTCGGGCAAAGGCCATCAGCAATGAGACTTTTTTTGCAATATTTAAAAAGAAGAGTGTAACGAAATCAAAAGATAAAAAGGCGATTTCCCAGTTTCAGGCATTGTCAACGGCGCTGGCAGCTACTATTGGCACCGGTAATATTGCGGGGGTTGCTACAGCCATTACTATCGGCGGACCGGGGGCCGTTTTCTGGATGTGGGTATCGGCTTTTTTCGGTATGATGACTAATTTTTCGGAGAACGTACTTGGTATTTTTTATAGAAAAAAAAATGACAGGGATGAGTGGTCCGGTGGCGCTATGTATTATTTACAGTATGGCCTGGGAAGTAAAAGCGGTATGAAAAATATTGCAAAAGTTCTGGCGGTTTTGTTTTCTGTTTTTTGTATTCTGGCATCTTTTGGTATCGGTAATATGACCCAGGTAAATTCCATTGCAGATGCAATGCATACGAATTTTGGAATCGCAGCCATTGTGACAGGAGTAGTGCTGGCCGTGATAGCCGCTCTGGTTGTGGTAGGCGGAATTAAACGTATCGGTCAGGTAACGGAAAAGCTGGTGCCGTTTATGGCACTGGCGTACATAGCGGGGGCTTTAATTATCTTTTTTGCAAATTATGAGCAGATTCCTTATGTCTTTGGAAGTATTTTTAAAGGCGCGTTTCATATGACTGCCATTGGCGGCGGTGTTGGTGGTTATGTTATAAAACGGGCTGTAACCATGGGCTTTAAACGGGGAGTATTTTCCAATGAGGCGGGACTGGGTTCTTCGGTTATGGTTCACTCGGCTTCTGATGTGAAGGAGCCTGTGATTCAGGGAATGTGGGGGATTTTTGAGGTGTTTTTCGACACCATCATTGTATGCACGCTGACTGCTTTTGTGTTATTATCCAGCAGTTCCAGCGCAGAGCCACAGTCACGGGTATTTGCGAATCTGACTACTTCGGACCAGACGTTTAGTATTGCCGGGCATATTGAAGAGGGGGAGGAGGTTCCTCTGATTGATGAACAATATAACCTTCTTGCGATTGATGTGGATCATAACGGCAATGCAAAACTTTTTACGGAAAAACCCCAAGAGGGAGAGTTTATTGAACTTTCGGCATATGGAAAGGTTTATTATGCGAAGGCGGTAGATGTAAAGAATACAACAGAAGAAGATTATATATATACAAATATCATGTCCATCCGGGCAAATGCGGCGAAAGATTCTTCTGGATCGGCGCTGAAGGATAATGGGGGGAATCTAATCGTGGATTCGGTAACTGTTTCACAGATTAACGGAGTATCTCTGGTTTCTTATGCATTTTCACGGAGATTCGGAGCGGCAGCAGGTAAGCTGCTATCCGTTGCTATTTTATTGTTTGCGTTTTCTACGGTTCTGGGCTGGTCCTTTTATGGTACGAAGGCAGTGGAATATCTATTTGGAAACAGAGCGACGGTTATTTATAAAATTATTTTTGTAAGTTTTATCGTAGTGGGAGCTACTGCCAATTTAAGTCTGGCATGGAGTATTGCGGATACTTTAAACGGTCTGATGGCTATACCAAACCTGATTGCTGTTCTGGCATTATCCGGCACGGTTATTAAAATTACGGGGAATTATACAAAACGTAAGCTTTATAAAAATCCAGAACGACTGAAACCTATGCTTTCGGCATATGAGGATATTCAGAAGGAACAAGAAATGAAAATGGAGCAGGAGGTCTGAGATTTTGGTTGTTTTAGGTTGAGAGCAAAAAGGCAGGTGATTTTTTGAGGGACATTGAAATTACTGATAATGACGATATGGAAGAGGATTCTGGTCTGGATGTATCGGAAACGGAGCTGGAAAAATTTCGCAGGGATATTTATGAGAGATATGGAGAAAAAATTGCAGTGAAACGTCAAAATGCATATTTTTCTAAAAAAGCGGCTGGCACATTATCGAAACATAGAGATGAGAATGAACAGGAACAACAGGGCGGGACAACAGCTCTACAGATAGATGGGGCAGATTTTACAATCCGGCAGCAGGAACAGCAGGGGCAGGGGAAATTGAAAACAGTGAACAGCCGAAACAGGAGAAAAACTGATGAGGACAGAATGTCTTCAATCAGTCTGATTCTGGGTATATTGGCGGCGATTGGTCTGATACTTTTCTTTTTTCTTTAATTTACTGCCAGAAGTTCCGGGAATGGTTATTGACATTGGTTTCGGTTTTTTTTATAATCAATCAAGGCGACATACATTTAGGATGATGAATTTAGGAGGAAACGGAATTGGAAAAAGAAATGATTATAGTTCTTGATTTTGGCGGACAATATAACCAGCTGATTGCCAGACGAGTGAGAGAATGTAATGTGTATTGTGAGGTTCATGCTTATGATTTGCCGTTGGATAAAATTAAAGAGATGAATCCGAAAGGTATTATTTTAACCGGCGGTCCAAACAGTGTTTATGGTGAGGATTCTCCACGTTGTACCAGAGAATTATTTGAATTGGGAATTCCGGTTCTTGGAATTTGTTATGGTTCGCAGCTTGTATCATATATTTTAGGAGGCAACGTTACTTCCGCTCCTGTCAGCGAGTACGGTAAGACGGAGGTTACGTTTGATACCTCTTCAGTTTTATTTAAAAATGTTTCTGAAACATCGATTTGCTGGATGAGTCATACCGATTATATTGAGTCGGTGCCGGCTGATTTTAAAATCGTGGCTCATACTCCGGTCTGCCCGGTTGCCGCTATGGAAAATCCGGAGAAGGGTCTGTATGCGGTACAGTTTCATCCGGAAGTAGTTCATACTGCTGAGGGTATGAAAATGCTTTCGAATTTTGTGTTTGACATATGCCATTGTTCCGGAGACTGGAAAATGGATTCTTTTGTGGAGACTGCTATTCTGCAGTTACGTGAGAAGATTGGCACTGGTAAGGTGTTATGTGCGCTGTCTGGCGGCGTTGATTCTTCTGTAGCCGCAGTTTTACTGGCGAAAGCCATTGGAAAGCAGCTTACCTGTGTGTTTGTGGATCATGGTCTGCTTCGGAAAGATGAAGGCGACGAGGTTGAGTCCGTATTTGGTCCGGATGGTCCATATGATTTGAATTTTATCCGTGTGAATGCACAGGAGCGTTTTTATGAGAAGCTAAAAGGTGTTGAGGAGCCGGAACAGAAGCGTAAGATTATCGGTGAGGAGTTTATCCGTGTTTTTGAGGAAGAAGCAAAGAAAATCGGCGCTGTGGATTTCCTGGTACAGGGGACGATTTATCCGGATGTGATTGAATCCGGTCTTGGAAAGTCTGCGGTTATCAAGAGTCATCACAATGTGGGAGGTCTGCCGGACTGTGTTGATTTTAAGGAAATTGTGGAGCCACTCCGGCTTTTATTTAAAGATGAGGTTCGGAAAGCAGGACGTGAACTTGGCATTCCGGAATATCTGGTCAGCCGTCAGCCGTTCCCGGGTCCGGGACTTGGAATCCGAATCATTGGTGAAGTTACCCCTGAGAAGGTCAGGATTGTCCAGGATGCAGATTTTATTTATCGTGAAGAGATTGCAAAAGCTGGTATTGACAAGGATTTAGGCCAGTATTTTGCGGCGATTACAAATATGCGTTCTGTTGGTGTCATGGGGGATGAGAGAACTTATGACTATGCAATTGCGTTGCGGGCAGTTAATACTTCGGATTTCATGACTGCAGAGGCGGCACAGATACCTTGGGAGGTGCTGAATGTGGTGACCAACAGGATTGTGAATGAGGTGAAGGGGGTTAACCGGGTACTGTATGATTGTACGGGAAAACCGCCGGCGACGATTGAGTTCGAATAAACAAAAATGCTTAGCAAATCCAGTGTTTATGCGGGTTTGCGGGCTTTGGAAAGGTCTTTTGATAACAAATTGATAACAGTTACGCAAGTGCTATTATTCTTACTGATAAATGGTTTTCAGGTAAGAGAATGATTTTAAGTCGGTTTGTGTGACTGTGATAAATCCATATTAGAAACGCCCTTAGCTGTGGGTAGGAAACTCATGGCTAAGGGCGTTTTTGGCGTTCTTGTCAATCGGTTTTTAGTTTGTCCTTGAATGTTTCGGCTAAGGCATTGCTTAATTCCTTAGAGGGGATATTCGCCCAACGCTGCGTAGTGTCAAACTTCGGGTAATTGTACCGCCACTGGTCGTAGTCCTCCTTGCTGATTTCTTCAGCGGAGAGCTTTGCAGCCTGTTCCTGCCAAGCGGTAAGCATTTGCAGCAGTTCTTCAGCGGCTTTGCCCTTGTCCTTGCTGATTTTCAAACAGACTTCTCCGTCTGCTTCGCTGACGGTAAGACCGTAAATGTCCTCAAGGGCAAATAAGGGGTGCATAAGCCCGATTTGGCTGTCAATGTCGGGGATGTCAAGAGCCTGCGGTGCAACGTCAAGAGCCTGTGCCAGTGCAGCGGTAAGCTCCGCTTTGGGTTTGCGTGAGCCTGTTTCATATTGAGCCAGACGCACGTCTGCGCTCCGTTCGGGAAAACCGACAAGCATACCGAGATATTTCTGTGTCATGCCCCGCATGATGCGGAAAAAATGTATTCTTTCGCCTATTGCCATAGTGTTTCACTCCTTGTCTATATGTTTACATGGAGTATAGCATATATGTTTAGATAAAGTCAAGAGAAGCGAAACAAAAAAGTTTAATATTTTCTTGCTAACCTATTGACAATAGCAGAAATGTTTAGTAAAATCAAAAAAGAAATTAAGCGATTATGCTTAATAAAGAAAGGAGAGATTGTATGGACAACAAATTTATCCGTGCAGACGAGGTGGCGCAGGAGCTTTCCGTGTCAAAGCCTTATGCCTACAAGCTCATTAAGAAATTAAATGACGAGCTGAAACAGAAAGGCTTTATCACGATTGCAGGGCGTGTCAACCGCCAGTATTTTGAGGAAAGGCTCTACGGGGCAGGAGAAAGACAGGGAAAGGAGATGGGTTAAATGCCAGTATTTAAGAATGAGGGCAACGGCACATGGTATGTGATGGCAAGGTATGTGAACTGGAAAGTGGAGCGGAAACAGAAGTGCAAGCGTGGATTTGCCACGAAACGT
>JAAWEK010000025.1 GCA_022794265.1 Lachnospiraceae bacterium | reverse complement strand
GATTTTGATGTGCTGTTATCTTCTGCCAGTCTACGTCGTTCTTTAACTGGCTTGCTGCGGGTGGTTTCCTGCAGGAAGTTTATACCTTCCTTTAATTCAATTTTTGTATTTGCCTCCAGGGACTGCAATACCCTTTCCCTGCTTGCTTCTATTTTTTCATAGGTCTGTTTTAACCGGATTGCCGGATAGGTTAATCCGGAAAGCCCAATAATTGTAGAATGTTCATTGTATGTCTGGAAAATGTCCAAAGGAATCCCGACATTCATCTGGAGGATGTTTAAATCAATTTGGCAGTTCGCCTGGCTGATTGCAAGATACCGAAGAATACCATCCCCCTCTGGTGCCGGATAGAATCCTTTATTTAATTTTTCCAGCAAGACATCTGTCTTGCTTTCCTTCGCAGAAATCTGGATAATCTGCATCATTCCAGTTGCCTTAAGAGTTTCCATAATTTCCGCTTTGTCAATATTTCCACGCTCCGATTTATGTTTATTCGGAATTTCCAGAAAACTGGTAAAAGTTTTTACAAACTTTTGGTTAATCACGATTTTATCGCCATAAGAATTATCCAGTATGATGGTACTTGCCAGTCCATCAATTTGGGATAATTCCGAAAAACATTCATAGGAATTGATGTTAGCCTTGATCGGTTCATCCAATGCCGGCAGAATGGTAATAATTCCAACGTTTTGAATCTGTAACAATCCTTCCTCCATATCTCCAAGTATCAAATCGGCTAACATTGGACCAGCTCCGCTACCGGTTCCTCCCCCAGAAGAAAAGATAACATAGACAAATTCACACGCTCCAAGTCCCTCTGATATTTTCCGGCTGATGGATTCAAAGTCATCCATCAATGCCTGTTTGGCCTTTAATCGATCTTTATTACAACCTTCCCCATCTTTAATGTGATGTTTAAATTTTGCATTGGAAAGTGTATCTAAATCCTCCTGGCTGGTATTGATATATAACACCTTATAGCCTTTTTGTTCTAATATTAGACCTATATTTCCCGCGGCCTGTCCGACTGCGATAAATCCAATTTTGTTTTTCATTTCCTGTCCTCCAAATTTCTTTATTCTAATGCTTTTATTCCTGTCTCTGATATGTAATAGGTCTTGCAATTGCCATCTTTAAAACCTTCTTGTAAATATCCTTTTAGTACCATTTTTCTTACTTCTTTTTGTATCATACTTACACTACATGCAAAATCTTGAAGTGGAAGTTCCCGGATTGCCATTGCACTAACTTTATCAATGGCATTTTCTACTTTTAAAGTCTGAAGAATTAAATAGTTTAATCTGTTCATATTTTTTGTTCCTTTTACTAAATTTTCCTTGCCAAGAAAGAAAAACTGTGCTAATATGTCTGTGCTGATTAAATTACCTATTAGCATAGGTAAGTCTTTTAGAAAAATGCAGGTATCTTTACAGGTGCATGCATTTTTCTTTTTCACAATTTTTCATTTTCACTTCCTCTGTCACAACTTAATGCTACCCAACAATGATACTGTCCACAGGGCAACTGATTCTCTCTCCTGTTTTGTAACTCTTTATTTTCCGGGCATAAGTTACAATTGTATATATTCTTTTTATTAAACATAAATTTACAATATTCCTCTACATCCATTGCCAATTCCTCTCTATGCTGTTTTCTCCTTTTTATTCACCGCCCGGTATCCCGATGCTTCCAATGCCTGGGCATTTAATTCATCAGAAAGTTTCTGTCTCTCCTCTTCTGTTAATTCATTAATGTCTTTTCCATCAATCTTTACAATTACTTTCATACTCCGGTTCCTCCAATGCCAACATTCGTACTAATATCTATGCCATTCCGGTTGTACAATATTATTTGTTTTTTTATAGCTCTTTTTCCAATCTCTTATTATCCTGTTGTTGGCAAGATTGATCATCATTTTTTTGGGAAAAAAGCAATGCGTTAGCCACTGCAATTACATATCTTTTATTTTCAGTGGATAAATTAATACTTACATCTTTTATATCTTTAATTTCTGCTATGCCTTCTTTCATATACATCATTCCTTTCTCTTTTTCTTGTTACAATCATTATATTTTCTTTTTATTCTTTTGTCAAGCATTTAAAAGTGCATTTATCTCTTTACAAGCATTTTTTTTTATGTTATACTTCTTCAAAAAATGAGGTGATATCTTATGGAACCATTTGAACGTATAAGAATATTAAGAAAAGAAAATCTAAACATGACACTCGACGAATTTTCAAGCAAAATTAATATATCGCGTTCTAACCTTGGAAATATTGAAACTGGCCGGATCAGATTAACAGAACGTGTCATATCAGATATTTGTCGTTCTTTTCATGTCAGACAAGACTGGATTGTTACTGGAAATGAACCAATTTTTGAAGATGATAGAGATCCTCTTAATATAGAAATCACAAAATTATACTCTAGCTTATCTGACGAAAACAAGAAATATCTTTATGGATATATTCAACGTCTGTTGGAAGAACAACATGATAATTGATTCCCATACTATTTAAAAATAACCACCTTTATTTCACAAATTTCCAACAGTGAACTAATACGTTTGGTTCTCGAAAGAATTCCATTATTTTTAATTAATAATTCATATTGCTCATTGGTATCTTTTAAAGTTACTGTTTTGATAAAAAAATTTCCATGGTATTATCAATATGTAGTTCTTTAATCATCAGTTCATATTCCAATTTTCATGTGATTGTAAAATATATTTGGTACCATGTTAAGTATTTTTTCAATAATGGCACGACGTTCAGCTATATCTACCATTTTATTTCCTCCTTTTAATTATAACTTAATAAGTTACTCATTATTATAGCAAAATCATGTAACTTGTCAAGTTATTTTTTTCTTGACTTGTAACTTTTTTGTGATAAAATAAAAACATTAGCATATAGAAAGGAATCTCTTAATGACCGTTGGTGATAGAATTAGAAAAAGAAGAATAGAATTAGGTATCTCACAGACAGAACTTGCAGAACGAATAAATTCATCCAAACAAACAATGCATAAATATGAGACAAATATTATAACCAATATTCCTACTGATAAGATAGAGGATATAGCAAAAATTCTAGAGACTTCGCCAGCTTATCTTATGGGCTGGGATGAATTTTCAGATGAAGAAGCTTTCTTAGATATGAAGATTTCAAAAGATTATGAATTAAAACAAGCTATTAAAAAATATTACAAGCTTGATAACCGCAAAAAAAAATACGTATTAGACTTGATAAATCTACTAAATGAATAATGTCTTAAAAACAAGGAGGAATGCCATCAGAGCATCCCTCTTGTTTTTTCAAAGATATACATATAAAAGTAACGCAAAGTCTTATTATCTTCAATTTGATTCAAAATCTCATTAATCTGAAGCCGATATTCTTCATTAGATAATCCTTTTTGATTTGTTCTTTTATACTCCTTTGTAATTTGAAAAACTTTACATTTTAGACCCACCTTTTCAATATTCATTCCTTTCTCGGATTTAATTTTTATATCCACCATTCCTTTTTTATTTTATAAAAATAATAAACCACTGTCTATAGCTATCACTCAAAAAGCGTCCGCTATAGCGGACAAGTAAATATTATATTTCTTCTATCAGGTCATGGATACTTACCCTCAACCCCTTTGCTATTTTCTCCAATGTACCAATTGTTGGATTTCTTTTTCCTTTTTCAATATCACATATCATCGCTTTGCTTACATTGGATAGTATTTCTAACTGACGATATGAAATTTTTTTCTCTTCTCTTAATTCCTTAATTTTTAACTTTATCATTTGTAAAATATCTCCTCAAGAAAATTTTATTACATGATAAATAAACAAAATACAGGTAAATTTTTCCATATCTAACTTTTAATCAATAATAATATTTTATATTTTCTGTTGAATAAATTTATATCATATAGTATACTTTGTAAGTAAATTGTAGAAAAAGGAGGAAAAATAGTGGAAGAAAATGAAAGGCACCGTAAAAACGGGTTAATTATTGCAATTATATTACTTGCAATAGTTCTAATCATAGCTATTACTATAATAGTTATTTTAATTACTAAAGATAAAAAAGAGAATACAAATGATAATATATATATGAATTTTAATTCATCAGCACTGGACACAGACAAATCTGATGATGATGCAAATATGTATTGGAGAGCATCAGCACAAAAAACAGACCGTTCCAACGCTGATACACTTAAGTCTGTAATTAATATAGCTTTAAGTGATTATTCAACTGCAGGAAGCCATGATTTGGCTGAATATGTTGAGGGTCAGGACCATGACATTGTAACTTCCATTGCCAACGAAAAAGATATTGTTAAATATAATAATATTAATGATATATTAGTCGCTGGCAAAAGTGATACAATCAATCAGCTTTCATGGGAATATAAAGTATATGAAGGTTTAAAATCACAAATAATTGAAGAAAATGGCTCCCCAATCATTCAACCCAAACAAAAAGGTACTACTTATTATGTAAAAATTAGCAGTTACATTATGGAAGGTCATAATGTAGAAAGTTATAATGTAGAAGTTGAATGTGCTGAAAAAGACCCTTTTTCTAACGAAAGATAAAAACATTTATAAAAATACTTATATATAATGGAGTGGTTGAAATTGCCACTCCATTATATTTAATACGAATTCAATTAATCAGGAGGATATAACTTATGTTTTTCTATAAATCTAAAAAAACAATTAAAATTCAAAATTTGATTCAGGAAAATGAACAACAAAAATTACATATTTCCAATTTAGTCAAGGAAAAAAATCAGTTAAAAGAGGACTGTCTTATACTAAATACTAAACTACTAGCTAAAGAAAAAGAAATCGAACAGTATCGTCATGAAAATCAACAGTTAAAATCAGAATTAGATAAATATAACAATAAAGAGAATGTATCAAGACTGGCTAACGAATATTCTGAATATAAAAAAGGTGAAATGTGTACTCCTAGAGATTATTATGATAGTAAATGGGAATCAATATTAGAAGAATACTTAATAACTATTCACAAAAAATATGAATTAGGAAAACTATACATTCGCCTTCTCACACATCAGCCAATAAGCAATTATATCGAAGAAGTAAAAGGAAAAAAGGGCGTTAATATAAAAAATAAAGGCAGACATTTCGATTTTCTTTTTGAACTTCGAAAAAATTTTAATAGTTTATGTACGACATGTGAGGGTAAATATGTAAAAGAACAAGAGAAAGCTGGACATTTCCCCCTATTAGCAATTGAACTAGATGGTCCACCACACAGAGAAAACCCTGAACAAATCAAACGTGATCAGTATAAAAATGGACTGTGTAATAAACTTGATATTTCCATTATACGGATTCCTTTAACGCTTCCAAAAAAAGAAAAAGATTTCTTAGAAGAAATAAAAGTATATGAAAAAGAAATTGTTCAAGGAATCTTTGATGCCATCTTTCAGCAAATATACGATGATGATAGAAAAGAATGTAGCAATGAACTAATTAAAAAATATCCTCAATTTACATCATTTATAGAAGAGGCAATTGCAAAAGACATAAAATTTCCGATTCGAAAACCAAAAAAACGTTATTAATAATAAATACTTTGCAAATTCTTAAGAATATATTATACTTAATCAGCTGATAAATAAATTTTTTAAAATTTCTTTTATTTTTTAAGTATAATATTTTATTCAAAAAAAATTAAATATCAATTAGGATGGTTAATAAATCATGACAGATTACTTAAAAACCGGTGCCCTCTATATCCGTGTCAGCACCGACAAACAGGAAGAGCTCTCTCCTGACGCCCAAAAGCGTCTACTGCTGGATTATGCCCAGAAGAATAATATCATTATAAGCGAAGACTTCATATTTCTGGAAAACGGTATCTCTGGAAAACGTGCTGATAAGCGACCGGAATTCCAGAAAATGATTGGCTATGCCAAATCAAAGGAACATCCCATTGATGTTATCTTGGTTTGGAAGTTTTCACGTTTTGCACGAAATCAGGAAGAAAGTATCGTATACAAATCTCTTCTCAAAAAAAACAATGTGGACGTAATCAGTGTATCAGAACCGCTGGTTGACGGGCCCTTTGGCAGCTTAATCGAACGAATCATTGAGTGGATGGATGAATACTACTCCATCCGCTTATCCGGTGAAGTATTCCGCGGCATGACAGAGAATGCCATGCGCGGAAAATATCAATGCAGTTCCCCGCTTGGTTATAAAATGAAAGATGGTATACCGGTTATTGTTCCGGAAGAAGCACTCATTATCAAAAAAATATTTGATATGTATGCAGTTGAAAATAAAGGCATGTATTCCATTGCCAAAGAGTTGAATGAATTAGGATATCATACGAAAACTGGCGGAAAATTTGAACGCCGTTCCATTGAATATATTCTTAAAAACCCTCTTTACTATGGAATGGTTCGATGGAATTATGCCGAAAGCGGCATGAAAAAAATCAAAGATAAATCTGAATGGATTATTAAAAAAGGAAGCCATGAACCTATTATTTCAGAAGAGCTATGGCAGTCTGCAGCAAGCCGCTATGAAAACGAATACCATCCCAAAAAACAGCAACCATCCGGTACATATAAACACTGGCTTAGTGGTCTGGTAAAATGCTCTGCCTGTGGCGCAAGTTTATCGACTTCCTTCGGGAAAAGCCCCAATGGAAAAAAATATATGTATTTCCAATGCTACCAATACCGGAAAGGAAAATGTAATGTAACCCATCAGATATCGGCGATTAAGCTGGAAAAAGTTGTGCTGGACGGATTACATAGAATACTGGCTTCTGGTAATGTATCCTATGAAAAAATCAAAAAGAATGAATCCTCAGATAATGATTTTATAAGAATCAACAATCTTCTTTCAAAATTGGATACCAAAGAAAAACGTATAAAAGCAGCCTATCTGGATGGTATTGATACATTGGAAGAATATAAGACAAATAAATCTATGATTACCAGGGAACGGAACCGGCTTCTGTCTGAACTGGATTCCTTAAAACAGGGAACAAACGAAACACCGGAAAAGGAGAAAGAGAATTTTCTGAACGAAATTAAAAATATATACGATATCCTGGCTTCAGAGGCAGATGTAAGTTATAAGGCGGAAATATTGCGGAAAATTGTAAAATCCATTGTTTATGACAGACCAAATGATACTTTGACAATAAATTTATATAAACCTCAATAAAAATAGCGATACTACAAAAACAGGGATATTCAATCAAGAAAAAATATTAAGGATTAAGATAATATCCTCCTCTAAATCATAATGAAATAGATATTTATTTTAATCATGAAAGATATATTGAAAAAACACAAAAATTTTGATATACTAAGACAAGATTATTTACATAATTGAGTCTCTTACTGTCATACTTATAGTAAACACTATAAGGAATGTCAACATGAGGGTATTTAGAAAGAGTGGGTATATTGTGGAAAAACTCATACGAGATTTAAATGAAAATTATTCTGATGATATGGAATCTGCAGCAAATAAAATTTTAAAAAAATTCGATATATCATCAGCACCAATTCCAATCGTAAAAATTATGAAATTACTGGGTTTTGAGGTTATCATACAGAATTATGATTTCTCACCTACTTTATCAGGAATTATTGGAATTGATTATAAACTAAAAGATAAATATAAAACAGATAAAGTAATTTCCATCAATCGCAACGATAATCTTGGACATCAACGTTTTACCATGGCGCATGAATTGTGCCATTATATTTTTGATTTTGACCGAAATAATAAATTAGCATTTTACGACGGATATGACACCCGTAACACAAACAGACCAACCGAACAGCGGGCCAATACTTTTGCCGCAAATCTGTTAATGCCAAAATCTTTGTTCATTAAAGCATATGCAAATTTATCAGACTTATACTTATACGATAAAGTGGCTGAATTAGCCAGACAGTTTCAGGTATCTGAAACTGCAATTACAAAACGAATCGATGAGTTAAAGGATGATTTATAATAATGGATGAACGGCTTTCTAATTTTACTTCACCAGAAACAGAAGATACAAATGAGAACCTTACTTCTAATGAAATAGATAACGACTTTCTAAATAGTATTTTAAGTACTGAACAGGCAGTACCCGTTACATCCGACAATAATTTGGTAGAATTGGATACCGGATATTTATCCCATCACAATGAAGATTATTCCGCCTTATTAGATATATATGTTGAAAATGCAAAAGAATCTTTAAATGACAAAAGAAAATATAAAAAGATTTTTTATTACAGTTCTTTGATTGTACTTGCCGGCATAATTATTACATTATTAATATCAATCATCGTTGCATTTACAAGTAAAAGTTCATTACAGACAATTGTAACATTAATTACGGCTGCTACATCTTTTATAACTGCATTTATTGTTATTCCAAAAATAATAGCTGAATACCTTTTCAATACATCTGATGAAACAAATTTTACAGATATTATTAAAAATATGCAGGATTATGATAAGAGTGTTCGAGATCACATACATACAAATAAAGAAGAATAAAAGTTATCCGAAAAGGAGATTCTTTTATTCTTTTTTATTTGTATTACTGCATTCCAAATAAATGTTTTCAATCATTCTATCGCAAAAATAATATACTTGTAATTATAATATTTCATAGTATAATATAATCAAAAACCGAGGTAACAAACATGGAACTTTTTATTGATCGCATATCCGAAATGGAAACTCTTGAAAATGAATATAACCGCAACGGCAGCTCCCTGGTTATTATGTACGGACGGCGGAGGGTTGGAAAAACCACTCTGATTTCCGAATTTATCAAAGAGAAACCGGCGCTTTTCTTTCTTGCCAGCGAAGAATCTGAAGCCCAGAACCGAAATGCATTTAAAGAGAAAGCTGCTGACTTTTTGGAAAACGAACTTTTAAAGAACGCAGACATCAAAAACTGGGAGGTTATCTTCAAAACCATTGCTGGTGCTACCTTTAACAACAAACCGGTAATCGTAATCGACGAATTTCAGTATATCGGTAAATCCAATCCAGCATTTCCTTCCATTTTCCAGAGAATATGGGAAGAAACACTGAAAAATAAACCGGTTATGGTCATCCTGTGCGGTTCTCTAATATCCATGATGGAATCTCAGACCCTAAGCTATAACAGCCCACTGTACGGCCGGAGAACCGCCCAGATCCGGCTGAAACAGATACCGTTTCGCTACTACCAGGAATTCTTTCCCAGTAAAAACCGCAGGGAACTAATTGAAATGTATTCCGTGACTGGAGGCGTTCCGAAATATATAGAACTGTTTTCCGAAACTGGCGATATCTATAAATCCATTCAGAACTGTATCCTCAACCGCTCCGGCTACTTATATGATGAGCCCCATTTCCTCCTGCAACAGGAAGTCACGGAAATCGGCAGCTACTTCTCCATCATTAAAGCCATAGCTGCAGGCAACAGTAAACTATCTGCTATTTCCACGGTACTGGAGATAAAATCTACCAGTCTGACCAAATATCTGAAAACACTGATTGACCTGGATATTCTGGAACGTGAGGTACCAGTCACGGAAGAAAATCCTGAAAAGAGCAAGAAGGGTCTGTACAGAATCAAAGACAACTATATCCGGTTCTGGTTCGCCTTCGTTTACCCAAACATGAGCTTTATCGAAAGCGGAAACAGCCGTATCGTGATGAATAAAATACGAAAAGGACTAATCAGCGGGCATACCGCTTTTGTATATGAAGATATCTGCAGGGAACGGATGTGGGATTTAAATGCAGAAGACTGCTGGCCATTTCATTTTTCCAAAATTGGTCGATGGTGGGACGGAAAAAACGAGATTGACATTGCAGCCATTGATCCAGATGAAACGAATCTCATCCTGGGAGAATGTAAATTCTGGCAGGAGCCTGTGGGAATCAATATCTTCCAGGAGCTGGAACAAAAAGCAGAACACGTAGACTGGCAGAAACAGAACCGTCGGTTATGGTATGTCATGTTCAGTTCCGCTGGCTTTACGGAAGAACTGAAAGAACTTGCGGCAAAAAGAGAAGACCTGGTCCTGCTGGATGAAGCGGAGGCTTAAACGCTGCATAAACGGGATTTCATACAGTTAATACGCTATTGCTATCTGGTCATCCAATTTGGGCAGGTCACCCGCTTTCCGTCACAATACTGGGTTAAAATCGGCTGCTTTACATTTGGCCTTGATAAGTACTGATTAAAAAGTTCATCTACCACGACCGAAATGGAATCAAAAATATTTCGATTATTAATCCATTTATGATCATATGCCGTGGAAGATGTAATCGTGAAATCATAACCCTTATTCCGGTACCACTCCGTATATACCCGGTTCATCGTAAAAGACATTATTGCCAGAATGTTTGCCCGTATAGTCTCCATCGGCCAGGTAGCATAGATTTCACTTGATGCCACGTTTTTTATATAATCCCGATAAAGGACATAATAATCATTTGCAGTGCTGTCCGTTGGCACCCCGTCATGAACTACAACATATTCAGGAACAACAACCCTGCTAAGTACAATCTCTCCCGGAAGATTTACCGGTTTAATCTCAGCTTCTGCAATCTTAGGCGGATACTCCCCATACAGGGTATGTGCCGGAATCACATAATTTTGCCCTTCCATAATTTCATTTTGGGGACGCATTTTCACATTCTGTATTGCTGAAGTTCCGGATAAAATCTCAATTCCGGAAATATCTACCGGTTCAAAGCCATCCGCCTCAGCCAAAATGGAATATTCCGAATAAGGCTGAATAATATTTTCCTTCTCCAGACTCAATTCCACCGGGGGAGCTTCCAATTCAATATTTTCTGTCTGACCGATATTGTTCGTTCTCAATTCCTCAATCTTATTCTCCGGATTTCCCTCGTAATATATAGATATATTCACGTTCTCAATGGGAATATTATTAATTGTGGTACAATTAATCTGAAGACGGCCCGTATCAACATTTTCAGTGTTTAATTTTCGCATATTTATACTTTCTCACAGTCTTTTTACTATAATATGCCGTTCCGTCTCAAATGTTAAATCTATGCCGGAAATTTATTTAACCCTGACATATTTTCTAAAATAATACTCTACATCAAAATAAGTCTGTTCCTCACTCTCCTCTTCCAGTTTCCATTCTTCCATCTTGTCCAGATTAGGAAAATACCGGTCTGCTTCATAGGCATAATCAATATATGTAACATATGCTGTATCACAATATTCCAATAACTGCTCATAAACAGAAGCTCCGCCAATTACATAAACCCGGTCCGTGTCGTACTTCTTCACTTCTTCCAAAACCTCACCCAGACTATAAACCACCTCTGCGCCTTTGCCGTCAAAAGACCGATTGGTAGTCATCACAACATTTACACGATTCTTTAACGGCAATCCGTTTGGAAAACTGTTCAAAGTATTTTTCCCCATTACCACCACATTCCCAGTAGTTGTTTCCCTGAAAAATTTCATGTCTGCCGGAATACTTACCAACAGCTTGCCATTCTTTCCGATTGCCCAATTCTTATCTACTGCCACAATTAGTTTCATATATAAATTCCGCCTTTCATTTACTAGAAAAAAATAACACTCTCTAAACCGCCACGGGAATATTTTTTATCTGAGGGCCTGTCACATAATTTTCCAGACAGACATCCTCCACGGTGAAATCATAAAAATTAGTAATATCCTTATTGATATGAAACACAGGTGCCGGATATGGTTCTCTGCTTATCAGTTCTTTCACCAATGGAATATGTTTATCATAAATATGTGCATCCGCAATGACATGTACCAGCTCTCCTGCCTCAAAACCACTGACCTGGGCTATCATATGAAGCAGTACCGCATACTGCACTACATTCCAGTTATTAGCTGTTAAAATATCCTGAGAACGCTGATTTAAAACTGCATTTAGTTTATTTCCCGTAACATTAAAAGTCATACTATATGCACACGGGTATAAATTCATCTCATGTAAATCCTGATGTACATAAAGATTCGTCATAATCCGTCTACTGTACGGATTATGCTTCAAATCAAACAACACACGGTCAACCTGGTCCATCTCTCCCTCTTTATATCGATGTTTTACACCAAGCTGATATCCATAAGCCTTACCAATGGAACCATCTTCATCCGCCCAGCTATCCCAGATATGGCTGTTCAGTTCATGTACATTATTTGACTTTTTCTGCCATATCCAGAGAATCTCATCCACTGCACTTTTAAATGCGGTCTTTCTCAATGTCAATGCCGGAAACTCCTTCGATAAATCATAACGGTTTACAACACCAAACTTTTTTATTGTATATGCATATGTGCCGTCTTCCCATTTCGGACGAACTTTTTCGCCTTCCGTACTGCAACCATTTTCCAAAATATCAGTACACATATTAATAAACACCTGATCTGCATAACTCATCTTTATCTCTGCTTCCTTTCTCTTCCTGATAACCAGACAACTGTAAAATCCCTTAAGATTTGTAACCCGTAATTTCCATCGGCACATACGCCTCCACATATATACCGTCCTCCCGGTATTCCTCCTTTAAAAGTTCCCCATATTTTCTGATTTTTGCAATTTCTCCGGCATTGTCATATCGAAATACTTTCGAAATATAAATCTTGCTTTCCCGGATAATCTGCTCAATATATTCTTCCAGCTGCTGAATACCTTCATTATTTTTAATCGATGCATTTAAAACATAATCAGCTTTAAAATCTTTAAAAACCATCAAATCTCCTGAGTGAACCAAATCAGAAGCCTGATTCCGAACCAGATCCTGTTTATTAAATACCGTTATCACCGGTTTGTCTTTAATCCCCAGATCCCGCAGGGTTTCATAAACGATATGCATCTGTAAATCCATCTGTGGATTGGAAGCATCAACTACATGAATCAGAATATCCGCATATTTTGCTTCTTCCAAAGTACTGCGGAACGCATCAATCAGATGATGAGGCAGCTTTCTGATAAAACCAACCGTGTCTGTCAGCATAATCTTCTGCCCCCCCGGTAATGTATAATTCCGGGTGGTCGGATCTAAAGTGGCAAATAAACGGTTTTCTTCCAACACATCTGCACCCGTCAGGTGATTTAATAATGTAGATTTACCTGCATTGGTATAGCCCACAATAGAAACCACCGTAGAAGGATTCTTTCTTCTCTGCCTTCTTGCCAGCTCCCGGTGGGTTTTCATTTCTTCTACTTCCCTGCGCAACACCGATATCCGGTCTTTAATCAGCCTCCGGTCCATTTCCAGTTTCTTTTCTCCCGGTCCTCTGGTTCCGATTCCACCGCCCAGTCTGGATAAAGAATTTCTCAAACCCACCAGTCTGGCCTGCCTGTATTTTAACTGGGCCAGCTCTACCTGAATCTTACCTTCTCCTGTCCTTGCTCTGGCTGCAAATATATCCAGTATCACCAACGTCCTGTCCATAACTTTCGTATCCAGTAATTCTCTCAAATTTGTCAGTTGTGCCGGGCTTAATTCATCATCACAAACAATACCAGTAGCATCCAGTTGGTCAAGCAGAAGTTTTATTTCTTCAATCTTTCCCTTTCCGATATATGTCCCGGAATGAACGGACTCACGATTCTGAATCACCGTCGCCACCGGAACTGCACCGGCTGTCTTTACCAGGTCCTTTAATTCCTCAATGGATTCTTCTGTATCATCATGTTCATGGGTAGATACACCAATTAGTATCACTTTTTCCAATTCTTCTGCCACTTCAAACACCGATGCCATATTTGTTCTCCTAACTGTAATCATCATAATTAATATAAAAATGAAATCTAAATTATTATTCCACCAAATTTACAATGTTTCGCAATTATTATACCCCAGAAGAAGTGTTTTTACAATTGCCTATTTTAAGACCATATGCTATAATCTTATGGAATGCATGAAAAAGGAAGGTAATATGAATGGAGCATTTATTAACACCGGATGGATATGAGTCAGCTTTATCCATTCGAGAAACCGAAATAGGTATAAAATTAGTAAAAGATTATTTTGAACGGGCTCTGGCAAGAGAACTGAATCTCACCCGTGTATCGGCACCACTGTTTGTAAAACCGGAATCCGGCCTTAACGATAACTTAAACGGGGTGGAACGTCCGGTAAGCTTTGGAATCAAAGAACAGAACGACAAAATCGTTGAAATCGTTCATTCTCTGGCAAAATGGAAACGCCAGGCATTAAAACGATATGGCTTCCACTCCGGAGAAGGTTTATATACCGATATGAATGCCATCCGGCGGGATGAAGATACGGACAACATTCATTCTATATTTGTAGATCAGTGGGATTGGGAAAAGATAATCTCAAAAGAAGAAAGAAATACCGAAACCTTAAAAGCAACCGTATGCAAAGTATATAATGCATTAAAGGAAACGGAACATTATATTGCGTCCCAGTATAATTACATAGATGAATATCTTCCCTCCGATATTTTCTTTATTACTTCCCAGGAACTGGAAGATATGTATCCAGACTGTACACCCAAAGAACGGGAATACAAAATTGCTAAATCAAAAGGTTCCGTTTTTATCATGCAAATTGGAGATACTCTGACTTCCGGTGAAAAGCATGATGGAAGGGCGCCGGACTATGACGACTGGAAATTAAACGGCGATATCATCGTATACTATCCTATTCTGGATATTGCACTGGAGCTTTCTTCCATGGGTATCCGGGTAGATGAAACATCTCTGACTGAGCAGCTGGAAAAAGCCGGTTGTACGGAAAGGGCAGAACTGCCGTTCCAAAAGTCCATTTTAGACCAGAATCTGCCTTATACCATTGGCGGTGGAATCGGCCAGTCACGAATCTGTATGTTTTATCTTCGAAAAGCTCATATCGGAGAAGTTCAGGCTTCCATATGGCCGGAAGATATTACAGAAAACGCAGCGCAGCATGGAATAACTTTATTATAAAAAACAGGCGGTTATGCAATTATGTGCACAGCCGCCTGTTTCATATGTAAAATACTCTTCCTTCCACAACCCTTTTATCCGCTCCCCTCCGACGTTCTTAAACATTTTCCACTTAACAGTTCACATAACACAGCCACTCGAAAACAACCAACATTCTGCTATATTTCATAACATCTTTAACTCTGTAATTAATCCTATCATATAAAAGTATAATACTCAACATAAATCGACTTTGTCTGTAAAACAACCTACTTTTCAGGGGATTTTTCATACTTTTCTCCCCCTTCTTTTTAATTTTATACCAAAAAAGAGGGGGGATTCATATCTATCCCACCCTCCAAATCAATTTATTCTAAAACTATTCATATAAATATTTCTTTAGTACACGCATACATTCCCTTACATCCAATGGCTTTGGAATATGTGCATCCATACCACTTTCCAGACAATGTCTTGCATCATCGGAAAAAGCATCAGCAGTCATTGCAATAATCGGCAACCCGTGATCCGCACGATTCAATTCCCGTATCGCTTTGGCAGCAGCATAGCCATCCATAACCGGCATTCGGATATCCATTAAAATTGCATCATAAAAGCCCACTTCAGAACTTTCAAAGATTTCCAGACATTCCTTACCGTTCACCGCGCGTTCCAGTTCCAGTCCCACAGAGGAAAGAATTTCAAACGCAACTTCCCAGTTTATATCTATATCTTCAGCTAACAAAATACGTTTTCCGGTAAAATCTATACTTTCAGTTTTGACTTTTTCTGTTTCCTCACAATATCCGTCTACAAATTGCTTTAAATGTTCATATAATGTAGATTTAAAGAGCGGCTTGGATATAAAGCCTTCTATTTCCATGGTATTGGCTTCATCTACGATATCACTCCAATCATATGCGGAAATCAGAAATATTGGAATATCGTTTCCTACACGGTTCCGAATTTCATGTATGGTCTGCATACCGTCCATATTCGGCATCTTCCAGTCAATCAGAACAAAGTAATAATCTTCCTTCCTATTGTGATGTTCTTCAATCATCTTCACTGCTTCTCTGCCATCAGTGGTCCATTCCGTATGTACACCCAGCTCTTCCAGATTGGCTGCCGCACTAATGCATAACTGTTCATTATCATCCACCACCAGTACATTCCAGTTCGGCAGCTTCATATCATCTTCATTAATATCCGCTATCTTAAAATCAAGAATGACATGAAATGTAGTACCTTTCCCCTGTTCACTTTCCATTTCAATGGTTCCACCCATAAGTTCTATAATTCTCTTAATGATTGTGGTTCCCAGTCCGGTTCCGGTAGTATGCCGTACCTGCTCTGTTTCTTCCCGGGAGAATGTATTCCAGATTTTTTTCTGAAACTCTGGTGACATACCAATTCCTGTATCTATTACACTGAAATGGGTACGCACATATCCATCTCCCATAGGCGAGGACTCCTGTTCCACGTAAACATCAATCCGTCCTCCCTCTGGCGTGAATTTAACCGCATTGGACAAAAGGTTCAAAAGTACCTGATTCAAACGCACACTATCACAGTATATATTCTCTGATACGATTTTCTGAATAAAAATATCAAAGTGCTGATTTCTGGCTTTCACCTGTGGTTGCATTATATTTACAATATCATCCATAGCGTTCCGCAAAGACATTGGAATAATATTCAGTGTCATTTTTCCACTCTCAATTTTAGATACATCCAATACATCATTAATCAGTCCCAGTAGATGCTTGCTTGATAAATGAACCTTCTTTAAACAGTCCTCTACCCGTTCCGAATCCTGTATGTTTTTCTGTGCAATTTCAGTCATACCAATAATAGCATTCATCGGAGTTCGGATATCATGACTCATACTGGATAAAAACTCACTTTTTGCCTTATTGGCATTATCCGCTTCTTCTCTTGCTTTCTGAAGTTCCACAATCTGCTGCTGTGATAACTGATAATACTTTATAAAAATAATCAGCATTACCAGAAAGATTGCTCCGCCACATCCTATCATGATTACAATTCGCAGAAAATCCAGTTCATTGATAGTTTTGCTCATGATTCCATTTTGCATGATTGATATCAGATACCAGGCCGAATTACCAGCCAATGGAGAACAATAAATATGTCTCTCCACACCGTCAACGGAAGCAATCGTATAATATGCTTCTCCTTCATCCATAGCCTCCCGCAGTTCCTTTACATAATCAGCTGCCGTCTTACCGTTATATGTTTCAAATGTTGCTTCAATACGCTCAAAATAATTATTTCTGTATGCCGCTCCATTTCTGATTACAAAGTCTCCGTCTCTGCTGATAATATGAGAATACAGCACATTATCATTTTCATATAAGAACAGGGCCTGATTCAGATATTCCATACTCATTCCTGCAAGTAAAACCAGACTGGTTTCGCCGTTTTTCATCGGATAGGCCGCTTCTTTACCCAGCAGCAGCATTTTTTCATTCTGAGAATTTTGACCCTGTAGGATAATGCTTCCATCTGCATTTAACGAACCGTTTTTATCAACAATTGTTAAATCTTCACCATAAATTATTTCCAAACCGCTTTCCTGGGAATAAAGTGCCAGAAAAGTAAAATTTCTGATTTCAGCAGCCATACGCAGTTCGTCTAACATTTCCTCACTATAGCTTTCCTTCCCCGGTTCCACACGTTTTATAATTCCCTCTACCTGCTCTAACTGCAGACTGATAACTGTCTGAAACTTCTGCTGAATCTGCTGGTTCATCTCAGACATATATATATTACTGATTTTTTCAATCGATTCTTCCGTATTGTAAGACATGAACAGTGTCGTAAAGCCAAACACTGCTATACATATAATAAATGTACCTATTATACTGCGCCTGAATAGTTTTATTACTTTCTTGTCCATTTTATCTCTCCATTAATTTAAGAGTGTATTGGAAATCTCTACTCCATATACTTTTCAATGCACTTAACAATCTCATCCTGAATCGGTAATATTTTTTCTATCAGCGGTACCGCCTGCTCCGGCTGTCCGGCACGCAACAGGTTTACAATCTCCGTATAGGATTCATAAACCGGCGTAATCGACAAATTACCAGAAGCCCCCTTTATAGCATGAGCTTTTTCAATTACTTCATTGTAATCCGTCTGATCAAAATCCGGACGGACGGAATGCGTCTGAATGGTTTTTATAAAAGAGCCGAGCAGTCTTTTATAAAGATTTTCATTTCCGTTCAAACGCTTCAGTCCCTCATCAATATTTACTCCCATCGCTGTAAGTTCTTCAAATAAACTCATTGGAAACACCTCTCATTTCTACAGATTTTCATTATAAAATTCTAAAATAAATTCAAAACAATATCACACAATATTGAATATAATTATATCATAATATAATATGATTATCAATCAGAATCCTTCGTTTATTCATAAAAAAGCACAGGAACATCTAATCCTGTGCTTTCATCTGTTTTTAGTCAAAATATTAATATTTTCCGAAGCCGTCTCCAAGAGAAATTACCTGCTCATTCATACTGGACGAAGACGGAGAAGAATATGAATTTTTAAAAGAAGATATCTGGCTGCTGGTTCCCAAATTATAAATCGAAAGCATTTCACGCATTCTGGATGCCTGATTTGATAATTCTTCACTGGCTGCCGCACACTCTTCACTGGTAGCAGAATTGGTCTGTACAACCTGGGAAACCTGTGTGATGGCCTGCTCAATCTGAGCAACTGCGGTTGCCTGGTAATTGGATGATTCCGCAATACCATTGATGATAACTTCACTTTCCTGTACCACTTTTGTAATTGCTTCCAGCGCTTTTGCAGTGTCATCCACAATTTTAGAACCTGAGCTGACTTTTTCAATGGAATCTTCAATCAGTTCTGCAGTCTCTGCCGCTGCTGATGCACTTTTAGCTGCAAGACTTCTGACTTCCTCTGCCACAACCGCAAAACCTTTTCCTGCTTCTCCTGCCCTTGCTGCTTCAACAGCTGCATTTAATGCAAGAATATTGGTCTGGAATGCGATATCGTCTATAACCTTAATAATCTTTGAAATACTTTCTGATGACTTGTTAATCTCCTGCATTGCAGTCATCATATCTCTCATCTGATTGTTACCCTGTTTTACATCTTCAATTGCACGTACAACCAGACCTGCAGCGGAATTTGCCTGTTCAGCATTCTGTTTTGTCTTTTCTGCAATTTCATCAATGGAGGCTGTAATCTCCTGAATTGCGCTTGCCTGTTCCGTAGACCCCTGTGCCAGCGCCTGGCTTGCACTTGCTACCTGAGAGGAACTGATTGTAACCTGGGAACCTGCATCGCTGATGTTTGTTAATGTACGAAGATTATCTTCTACCAGCTTTTTCAGGGAATTACCCAGTAAATCTTCTGCGGACTTCGGTTTCACCGTTATCGTCAGATTACCGTTTGATACTTCTTCTGCTATTTGTGCCTGATACTTCATATTGCCGATTACTTTGTTATATTCATCAACCAGTGAACCGAATTCATCGTCATTATATTTTTTAATATTGACATCTACATGACCCAGCGCTATTTCCTTTGCTCCATTTGCCAGCTCTATCATTGATCTGTCAATAGCTTTTATCAGGGATACTGCAACAAAAACAGTAATTAAAACAGAAATTATTGCTATTACAGCGGTAAAAATAGATGAGTATGTCAAATACTGTTCTACGTTCTTTGCTTTTGCAACCTGTCTGGAAGCCATGTCACCAATCAGAACATTAATAATCGTAAGTACAACAGGAATTACAAATCCCAGAATCATTTTGGTTTTCATTTTCATATTTTTCATGTTATTACCTCTCAATCTGCACTCATAGTTATATCATTCACCTGTTCAACAACCGTTAAATCCTCATCATTTAATAATTTATCGGGATCCAGCAACAGTTTAACAGTATCTCCAACTTTGCCAATGCCATATACATATTTATGGTGCGCCTTATCGACACGACCAATGGTCGGAGGCGGCAGTATATTTTCTTCCTTGATTTCAACTACCTCCGCAATCTTTTCTACGATCAGCCCAACTACCGTAGATCTTACATTAATAACAATAATACATGTTCTGTCATTATATTCAAAGGGCTCCTGTTTAAACCGCAGCCGGACGTCAATTACAGGAATGACTTTTCCTCTCAGATTTATCAGGCCCTTGATATAGTCTTCCGTTTCAGGAATCGCGGTAATCGTCTGAAATTGAATTATCTCATTGACATATTGAATTTTCAGCCCAAAATACTCATTGCCCGATTTAAAAGTCATATATTTGCCTTTTTGTGCATCCCGCTCATTTGAAGTAACCTGGGTTTCTTCTGTCTGTATCTTCAATTCGCTTGTTTCATCCATATGGATACCTTTCCTTTCTGTTTTATTCTATCAATCCACCAGGATCTAATATCAAAGCAATGCTACCATCTCCAAGCTGTGTACAGCCGGATAAACCTTTGACCTTCTTAATATAAGACGGAATCGGTTTCACAACGATTTCCTGTTCCCCAATCAGCCGGTCAACAAAAATACAGATTTTCTTATCTTCCACCTCAAGGATTAACATCATTCCATTTTCTACAGACTCCTGATATTCATTTAAACCATACCATTTGCCTAAACGTAACACAGGGAAACATTCCCCGCGAATCATGATATACTCATCACCGTTTGGCTCATGAATCATCATATTCTCTGTAACGCGGACAAACTCCTTAATCACGCCGGTTTCCATTACAAAGGATGAAGAACCGGTTTCCATTACAATACCGTCAATAATGGCAAGAGTCAGTGGAATCTTCAGACTCATGATACTTCCCACACCCGGAGTGCTGTCAATATCCAGTGTACCACCAATTTCCTGTATATTCTGGACAACTACATCCATTCCGACGCCTCGTCCCGAATATTCCGTAATCTGTTCATTAGTAGAAAAGCCCGGAAGAGTAATAAACTGATAAACCTCTTTATCCTTATAAGAATATTCCGGTTTACTCTCATCTAAGAGTCCTTGTTTCTTTGCCTTTTCAAGTATCTTTTCCCTGTCAAGACCCTTTCCGTTATCCTCCACGGAAATCCATACTTTTCCGGCTTCCGTTCTTGCCGATAAAGTAATTTTGCCCTTACCAGTCTTACCGCTTTCTTCCCGCTCTTCATTGGTCTCTATACCATGGTCTACGGCATTTCGTACCAAATGCATCAACGGATCGGAAATATGCTCAATAATGTTTTTATCTACTTCCGTGTTCTCTCCAATCATTTCAAACTCAATGTCCTTACCCAGTTTTCTGGATACGTCAAAGACAATACGGTTCATCTTCTGGAACGTGTTAGTTAACGGAACCATTCGCATGGACATAATAACATTCTGTAAATCCGTAGAAATCTTTGATAATTGAGCCGCTGCTTTATTAAAACTGTTCAGATTCAGTCCCGGAACCTTTAAATCAGGATTCTGCAATACTACTGATTCCGCAATAACCAGTTCTCCGATTAAGTCCATCAGCTGATCCATCTTGCTGACATTTACACTGATAAATGAAGCTTTTTCTGCTTTCGGTTTATCCTTTGCCAGTTTCTTCTGTTTACCCGGCTCTTTGGACTTTATAACGAAATCACCTGGTGCAATCTGAGGTTTCTGTGGTTTTTCAGGTTTCTTTTCCTCTTTGCCTTCCTCCTCAGCTTCCTGTTTCCGTGCTTCGATATCTTCCACGCTGGATTCCAGATCAATCTGCATATTCTGCTCACCGAAATCAAATCCCTGCAGGAATTCTTCTGCCTTACATTCAAAGATATCAACTGCTTTGATATCATATCCCACACCGATAATCTTACGTATCTCGTCCTCATCGCACTGTGCCTGCAAAAGTATCCGGAAGCCTTCCTCCAGAATTATTTCTGCACTTGATTCATCCGAAATGATATCTTCAGGAGAATATAATAAATCTTCTGCTATTTCCTTTAAAGCATATACTGTTTTATAGGCATGCACATTAGACATTTCCGTTTCCGGAAAAAAGGTAATATAAATTTTATAAAAACGGCTGGCGCTGGTTGCTACCGGAGCTATGTAAAACTGTTTTGGTTCTTCATGTACATTCTCCGGCGGCAGTTCTGCCCCCTCTTCTGTCATGCCATTTTTAATCTTATCCAGAAATTTATCCAGATTCTTTATAATGTCGCTGGCATCACCATCCACGGAATCACCGTTTCGAATTTTTTCCATTTCACTTGAAATAAAATCCTCCACCTCTAATACATGTTCCACTAACTCTAAATGCGGTACATTTTCAGGATGGGATTCTCTCAAATAATAAAAGACATCCTCAAGCTTATGCGACACTGCTGTGATGTTATCAAACATCATAATGCCGGATGAACCTTTAATGGTATGCATGGTTCTGAATATTTCATTAATACTGTCTTCATCAAAGCACTCTGCATCCTTCTGCTCCAGAACAGTTTCCTGAAGCTGCTCCAAAAGCTGCTCGTTTTCAAACAGATACATATCCAGCATGCCTTCTGTATTAAATTCCTCAGCCATCTCCTTCTCCTTTCCTGCAAAGTTTTATATATTCATTCGTTATATCAGGTTCAGCTTTTTTAATGCCTGTTCAAACTTTTCCTGATTAATCGGTTTACCGGAATAAATAGTACATCCCAGTTCAAATGCCATTTTGACATTCTGTTCATCATTTAAAGCAGTCGTCATAATAACTTTTACTGCCTTATCTTCCGGAATATTTCTTTCCTTTTCCAGATTGCGGATACCTACAAGGGACTGATATCCATCCATGACCGGCATCATAATATCCAGACAAACCAAATCATATGGTTCTCCGTCTTCCAAAGCCATCATAAATGCATCCACTGCTTCCATACCGTCCACAGTAACATCGCATTCACCATACTTTGACAGGAAATTCAGCATAAATTTCCTTGTTGCAAAATCGTCTTCTGCCAATAGAATCTTCATGTTCTCACTCCTTTACATTTTGTTTAATAACGAGTATGTTCTTCCTGCGATATCAGTCAGTTTCTCCTGATGTTCCACCGCACCCAGATCATAAGCAACCTTGGGCATTCCATAAACCACGCAGGTCGACTCATCCTGTCCAATGGTTCTGGCCCCGGCTTTTCTCATGGACAACAACCCTTTTGCACCGTCTCCGCCCATTCCGGTAAGAATTATTCCTACTGCATTGGCGCCTGCCACTTTGGCAACGGATTCAAATAATACGTCTACCGAAGGACAATGCCCGTTTACTCTCGGACCCTGTTTCACTTCCACCTGATAGACTCCATTCACTTTCACGAGACGCATATGCGCATCTCCTCCCGGAGCAATCAGCATATGCCCCGGTAAAACTCTGTCCCCTGTCCGTGCTTCCTTCACCTGAATTCTGCACTGGTCATCCAGTCTCTTCGCATACATTGCGGTAAATCCCGGCGGCATATGCTGTACCACCACAATTCCCGGAATATCGGTTCCAAAATCCTTTGCAACCGAGAAAATCGCTTCCGTTCCACCTGTGGAAGCCCCTATCGCCACTATAAGATTATTTCCTTTTACGGAAAGAGACTGCTGTTCATTTAGCATAACTGTCTTTTTAATATTACTGATTCTGGCAGTTGATGCAATTTTAATTTTTACCAAAAGCTCATTTCGAATAAAATCCTCCAGCTGTGCCCTGCCGGTAACCGTAGGTTTCGCTACGAAATCCACGGCTCCCGCATTCAATGCATCAAACACTTTGTCGCTGAGGGAACTAATCACCACCACCGGAAGTGGATACTGCGGCATTAATTTCCGCAAAAACTCGATTCCGTTCATTCTCGGAAGTTCTACATCCAACGTCATAACATCCGGTTTATATTCTATGATGGCATCCCTGGCTTCAAACGGATCTTTTGCAGTTCCTACCACTTGTATCGCAGGATCCCTGCTCAGATTCTGAACCAGAAGTTCCCGGAACACAATGGAATCTTCTACAATTAAAACTCTGATTGGTCGCATACATTATCCTTCCTTTTTCCTGAAAATTGATGGTTGGACGATCTGGAACGGTGTGCTGCTTCTGTCCAGAGTCTCTGTTGTTCCTATAAACAAATAGCCCCCAGGTTCCAAAAAATCATACACTTTCTGAATCAGTTCCCGTTTTGTATTATCATCAAAATATATCATAACATTCCGTAAAAAAATGGTATGCATCTTCTTTTTAAAAGGAAAAGGATCCATTAAATTAAACTGGCGGAAAATGACCTCCTGTTTCAGTTCCGGCTTTACCGCATACTGACTGCCGCCGTCCATAGACTTAAAAAAGCTTCTTTTCCAATGGTCGGGAATATTTTTTAACTGTTGATCTGTGTATATGCCTGCCATAGCCTGTTGTAGTACTTTAGTAGATATATCCGTAGCCAGAACTTTTGTATCCCACTGACTGCGTTCCAACCCGAAGAAATCCATCAGTACCATAGCTATCATATACGGCTCTTCTCCTGTAGATGCCGCACCGCACCAGATACGCAAATCCTTTTTATCTTTTTCCTTTGTTCTCAGCCATGGGAGAACCACACTTCTGAAAAATTCAAAATGTTCAAATTCTCTCATGAAATATGTATGATTCGTTGTCAGGAGATTGACCAGCATTTTCTCCTGCTTCCCACTTTTGTCATTCTCAACATCATTCATAAACTCATTAAAATTTTTCCAGCCCCCGGATCTGATATAATTCTCCAAACGTCCGTTAATAATAACCTTTTTCTGGCTTAAATCAATTCCGTAGTGCTGTTTCATATAAACTGAAATTCTTAAAAACTCTTCATCTGTTATCAAAACTTTCATTCCTCTCAATAAAAAATAATGAATTTATCCAGTTCAGGATAACTGACGTGATATTTTGCAGCATATTTCAACAATATCAGGATTAAATTTTATTCCCGCTTCTCTGCGAATGATTTCAAGGGCTACTTCCCTGCTGGTAACTTCTTTTTCTGTCAATGTACAATAACGTTCCATCACAGAAATAATCTGTGCCGCCAAAGGAATTTCTTCCTTTACCAGCCCTTCCGGATATCCGCTTCCATCCCAGTTTTCGTGATGATAGTGTACAATATCAATAGATGTACTTATAAAATCATTATAGTCATTGCTAACATAGATATCACTTAACAATTTTGCTCCGATACCCGTATGATTTTGTAAAATCAGAGCTTCTTCATCCGTAACTTCCATTTTTTTCTGCAAAATTTCTTTCGGAATCCCAATGTTTCCTATATCGCAAAGAGGCGCCGCCAATTCTATGGCATCAATAAACGTGTCGGAAATCTTATCCTCAAACAAAGGAGAAAGCTGCATGCCCTGGGCCAGAATTCCACAGTTCCCGCTCAGCCGTTTTGTATACTCTTCATCAAAACCAGAATACTGTGCCGCAATATTTGCCATGGCATATAGAATATTTTTCTTTTCCAGTTCCATTTGGGTTAACTGTTCATGAACGGAAATCTGGAGCCGCCGGTTCATTTCCATCAGTTCCATATTTGCCTCCGACAGACGGAGATGAACTCCCACGCGGGCCTGAACCACCTCTGAAATAAACGGTTTCGTTATATAATCCGCACCGCCGAGAAAAAAGCCTTCCACAATATCCTCAGGATCATCAAATGCAGAAATAAAAACAATCGGAATATTTTTTGTTTCCTCACTTCCTTTCAGTATTCTGCAAAGTTCATATCCGTCCATCCCCGGCATGGAAATATCCGTTAGCACCAGCTGGGGATAACCTTCTTTCAGAAGTTCCAGGGCCATTTCCCCATCTTCAGCCAGAACCGGGGAATAACCCATATTATTAATGATTTCTCCCAGAACAATCCTGTTAATTTCAACATCGTCTACAATCAGAATCTTTCCTTTCTCATTCTTGCCGTCTGCATAGACCATACATGCACCTCCTTTCACGATTATTTATATAAATTATTTAATTCTTCATATGTGGCAGCTACTTTATCATAGTTTTCTTTCTGGATTGCCATTTTTAATCTCAGAACCAGACGCTTCACATCCTGCGGCGCTTCTTCCGTCAGCTGCTTCACTGTCTCCATAAACATTTCTGCCTTTTCCCAATTATCCATTTCCACGCAAAGAATCAGTTTAGAAAGGTTTTTCTTTAAGACTTCCCTGTTTTCCGTTGTTCCGTAACTTCTGATATTATCCTGAACCGTTTCCTCATCCGTCTGGCTCGTCACAGGAACCTCCGAAAACAGAGATTCCTTCTTATCATTGAACTGTGATATATCATTATTTTCATCCTCACAGGCGCCCACCCATATGGAAAAAGAAAATATACTGCCTTTATTCTTTTCACTTTCCACTTCAATTCTGCCGCCCATCAGCTCAACCAGTTGCTTACATATATTCAATCCCAGACCAGTACCGCCGTATTTTCTGGAAATGGACGCGTCCACCTGTGAAAAACTCTGAAATAATTTATCCTTGTCTGCCTGATCAATTCCGATTCCCGAATCTTTCACAATAAAAAACAGTTCTATCCGGTCATTCACCCTGGCTGTTTTCAATGCTTCCACGGAAATCTTTCCCAGTGTCGTAAATTTCTGCGCATTCGAAATCAGATTATTCAGAATCTGCACAATCCGCAACTCATCGCCTATAATATATTCTGGAATCTTAGGGGATATGGTCATAAAAAAGCCCAGCCCCTTTTCCGTAATCTTATTTATATGATTCGATTTTACATAATCCATCATATTTTTAAAATGAAATCTGCGGGGTTCCAGTGTAAACTTTCCTGCTTCCAGCTTGGAGAAATCCAGAATATTATTTATAATCTTATGCATATCCTCACAACAGCGTTCAATTAAGGATAATGATTTCATCATTTTCCTGTCTGTTTCCTGACTTATCAGCTCTCTGACATTTCCCAGTATTCCGTTCACTGGTGTCCGCAGTTCATGGGTCACATTGGCAACAAACTCGCTTTTTACCTTTAATGCCTGCTGTGCCTCCTGTTTTACCTGTTCAATTTCCCTGCCCAGATGTTCTTTTTCCAATATATCGTTTGCCATACATATGTATCTTTCCAGACTTTCTGTATCAGGTATTATTCTGGCTTCCACCGGAAAACAGGTAAGATTCCTGCGGTAGGCCAGTAAATTCTGCTGTTCCATTCCAAAAGGATACTCTGTTTCAAATCCATCCCCGGAAAGCCGGAAGGAATTAGGAAAAATATCACTAATATGTTTTCCGCACAAATCATTCTCAAACTCTAATTTCTGTTTCGCTGCAGTATTGACATAAGTAATTTCTCCTGTCCGGTCAAATATAATTATCATCTCTATTGCATCATCAACAGGAAATATACAGCTTCCATTCTGCTCCATACTATCCCTCCCTGGGCAAAACAAAAAAGGCAGTAAAAAAATAATATTTTTTTTGCTGCCTGCTATTTGTTTCAAACATCATGAAAAATCAAACATTTTAATTACTTCCACAATATTGAAGAAATCCTCTTTGGCTAGCCCGAAACATTCCATGATATCCGGTGAGAACTGTCCGCACTCACCATTCATAATCATGTCAAATGCTTCATTGTTGGCATATACACTTTTGTACACTCTAGGGCTTACCAGTGCATCATAAACATCGGCAACAGCAACAATCTGCGCACTAATCGGAATTTCATCTCCTACCAGATGATCCGGATATCCGTTGCCATCCCACCGCTCATGATGATGTCGGCATATTTCATAGCAGTAACGGTAAAAATCCTCCGTCTGATTCTCATGAAATTTTTCCAGAATATCACATCCAATGGTCGTATGAGTCTTCATAATTTCATATTCCTCCGGTGTGAGACGTCCTGGTTTCAAAAGAATCGCATCCGGTATTCCAATCTTGCCTATATCGTGTAAAGCAGATGCTCTGGCAATTTCGTCCACCATTGCCGGTGTCAGGCCGTACTTTGGAAAATATTTCATCAAATACTTAGATAAAATTCTTGTAAAATATTTAATCCGCCGGATATGTTCTCCCGTCTCCAGACTTCTGAATTCTACAACAGAACTAAGCGCATCAATCATAAATTCGTTATTCTGACGGATTTTCTTTTCCTGCAGACGGATAGCCTCTTCCTGTTCCTTTAAACGCAATTCCATATTACGTTTATTCTGGTACAGTTCAATGATATTCTTTCCTCTTCTCTTAACAATATGAGGATAAAACGGCTTATGCATGACATCCGCAACGCCATAAGCATATGCCTTATCTTCACTATCCCTAACAGATTCAGCAGTAATCAATATCACCGGTATCTTTTCGATCAGGTCATGCTCCTGCATATAGTTCAACACCTTAAAACCATTTAAAACCGGCATTACAATGTCCAGTAATATCAATACAATATTCTGATTATTCTCAATCTGATCAATTGCTTCCTGTCCATTTGCCGCTTCCAGCACATCATATTCATGCCGGAACATCTCATTCAGTATTGCACGATTGATTTCTTCATCATCAACAATCAATATTTGCTGTCTATCCATGTCTTCTCCTCATATTTCTTCACGTGTTTACTTATTTTCTTATGAATTAAAAATACCACTTTTCAATATAAATGTCAACTTGAATTTCGGCATTTTCTCCCCTGCTGAAGATTTTTATTCCAGGACTAGATTGCCTTCTTTGCACACGCAATTGCCAGAGAACCCGGACCAATATGACAGGAAACGCTGAGAGATAAATGGTCTACATAAATATCTGTGCCAGGAAATACCTGCTCCAGTTCTTTTTTTAATTCCATTGCTGCATCCAGATTCTCCGTATGGGCAACGTTAATAGCTATATCACCATTTTCATTATCATGAAATCTGTCATGGATATCCTTTTTCATAGCTTCAATCATTATGGATTTTCCCTGCTTTACCGTTCTGGCTTTGGCAAATGCATCCAGCTTTTCTCCCTGTATCTGTAACACGGGTTTTAAGCGGAGCAGGTTTCCTAAAGCCGCTGCAGCCGGCGTAATCCTCCCTCCCCGTTTTAAATAGGTTAAAGTATCCAGCATAATATAAATGCTTGCTTCCAGCTTTTCTTTCTCCAGAATTTCCCTAATCTCTGCCGCAGATTTTCCGGCTTCTGCAAGATGAATGGCATCCAGAACGGACTGTCTCTGTGTCACTGATATTCTCTGATTATTTACCACCTGTACCTTGCCATCATAGTCATCTGCCAGTACAATGGCAGTCTGGCAGGAACTGCTCAGTCCGCTTGACATGGGGATATGGACAATCTCATCATATCCTTCATTCAGCAGCCTGTCCCATAATGACAGCACGGATTCCGGTGTAGGCTGGGAGGTTGATATTTCCCTGTCACTTTTCAGTTTTTCAAAAAATTCTTCTACGGATAAGTTGATTCCCTCAAAGTATTCTTTACCATCGATCATAAATGGCATTGGTAAAACAAATATCCCCAGTTCCTCTGCCTGCTGCTGGGTAATCCCGCTATTACTATCTGTAATGACTGCAATTTTACTCAATCCTTTACCTCCATCTGTGCCATAACACGTTTTTTACTACTGATAATTATTCTATCATTTAATAATGGATTAAGCAAGTAAATTGTGCTATACTAATAGCATTATATGCATCAAAGGAGGACTTTTAACATGTGGGCTGAAAACAGCGTATTTTATCAGATTTATCCATTAGGTTTCTGCGGAGCACCGTTTGAAAATGACGGTATCACCACCTCAAGAATATTAAAAGTAATAGACTGGATTCCGCATATTCAGGATTTAGGTGCCAATGCCATCTATTTTTCACCGGTATTTGAATCCGACACCCATGGTTATAATACACGGGATTACCGTCAGATTGACTGTCGTCTCGGTACGAATGAAGATTTTAAAAAAGTATGTGATGAACTTCATCATGCAGGTATAAAAGTTGTACTGGACGGCGTATTTAATCATGTTGGACGAGGATTTTTTGCTTTTCAGGACGTATTGAAAAACCGTGAAAACTCTCCATATGTCAGCTGGTTTTCCAGAATTGATTTCGGCGGGAATTCCGGTTACAATGACGGTCTGTGGTATGAAGGCTGGGAAGGCAATTATGATCTGGTAAAACTGAATTTAAGAAACGAAGAGGTCATCAATCATATATTTGAAAGTATCCGGTTCTGGGCAGAGGAATTTGACATTGACGGACTGCGTCTGGATGTAGCATACTGCCTTGACAAAGATTTCTTAAAGAGACTTCATTCTTTCTGTAATGATTTAAAACCAGAGTTCTGGCTGTTAGGTGAACTGCTTCATGGTGATTATAACCAGTTCGTTAATCAGGACATGCTTCACAGCTGTACAAACTACGAATGTTATAAAGGTCTGTTTTCCAGCTTTAACAGCATGAATATGTTTGAAATCGTTCATTCCCTGCTGAGACAATTCGGACCTGAAAACTGGACCCTGTACAGGGGAAAGCATCTTTTTTGTTTCGTGGATAATCATGATGTGTCCAGAATTGCAAGCAACCTTACAAACGAAAAGCATCTTCCGTTAATTTATGCCATGGAATTCGGTATGCCGGGAATTCCGTGTGTTTATTACGGCAGTGAATGGGGCGCAAAAGCACATAAAAATGAAGGTGACCCTGCTCTTCGCGCCTGCTTTGAAGAACCGGTTGACAATGAATTATCGGAATATATCTCAAAACTAGCAGAGGCACATAAAAACAGCAAGGCAATCTGTTATGGGGATTTTAAATCCATTGTACTGACCAATCACCAGTGTGTGTTTGAACGGAACTGTGACGTAGAACGGGTCTTTGTGGCAATAAATGCTTCGGATAGTGAATACACGGCACATTTCGATTCAGGGTCGGCTTCCATGACTGATTTAATCAGCGGCGAAACCGTTCATATGGAAAATGGCTTGCAAATGCCGGCATATAGTGCATACTATCTGACGGTATAGAATAAATACCCAGCATTGACAGACGGATGCTACTGTCATCCATTTGGCGTCCATGCCTCACGGATGACTTCTCCCAGAGCGTCAGGAAATAGCCGGAAAAATTTACGTTTAACAATAAAAAGCATTTAAACAAAACGGAGGTAATGGAAGTTTGGCTATAAAATACAATCTTACACCAGTAGAAGTCATAAAGCTATTTGGGTATACGAACCCCATGGCAAAAGGAGAATTAGAATTATTTGAAAAGAATAATCATCTAAAACTTCCTAAATTATTATTTGATTTTTTAAGCTTAGTAAGAAATGAAGAAGTGTTATCTACTGCAGACATTTGGGTAGATAGTGATTCTCTTCCTTATTTTTCCTATCAATATATTGAAAATGGGATTGAAGATTGCAGGGAGGATTTTGATGACCCTGAGTTTTGCAAAAATAATGCTTTTTATCCATATTCAAAGATTCCAAAAGAACAGTGGCCAGAATCAGTGGAAAACTATTTACAGATTGGTAGTGATTATTCGGCAGGAGTTGTATTCTATGGTATAAAAGAAAAGGATTTGGTGCAAGAAAACCCACCTGTTTATATGCAGCATGAAGCAGATGAATTATCAGACTGGAAATTAATTGCGCATACATTATCTGAATATTTGATGTGCGTGTTATTGGATGCTCTTGCTGGTGCAGAATATACAACAGCACAAGAGGTGTTGGTGGAAAATAAATGGGAGTTTTATGAAGGAGAATATGGGAATGAAGAGGAATTAAGAGAGTGGTTGTCCAAGAAAAAAATCGATTTATCTGCAATGGGAAAGAATATGACTTTTTATGGAGCCGCAGATTCTTTTTACCGGTATTGTTTTGATGAAGAAGAAAAAGTTTTTTATATAGTTTTAAATAATACATCCATTATACTTATAAAGAAGGGAGTATGAAACTTTTTCTGTAAATTGGATTGTCAACACTTTTGATTATACCAGTTCACAATCGAGACCGTTTCATGTTTTGTGCAAACTCAGAAAACTGATATAAGATTTGTTAATAGTTTCAAATGGGCAGAGCCGATTTTTAGGGTTCTGCCCATACCTGTATTATACAGGCATTTTTCTGTATGTCAATAAAACTGTACACTTCAGAATATATGGCTTCTGTCATTTTCCCAGAATGCTGATGTTTTTTGGTGTTATAACCCACACCAAGATTTTTGGCACATAAATCCATAATCGCCCTTTAAAAGCTGTTTGGTTGTTTCAATATAATCATCTCTGATATGTTCTGACGAAAAGCAGTCCATAACAACCCGATACCGCTTGTGAGAATCATAATCATTTCTATCTGTATCATCATATGCTTTCATCTTATCGGATATAAAACTATTGACGGTACAACCTATCCTGCCATTATCAAAGGTTTCCGCTTCCCGAATATTTTTAGCAGACGGTGAACATTCGACTACTACCATCCTGCCGTCTTTATCTGCAAGTAAAATATTACAATTAGAAGCGATTGGCAAATCACAAAGTTGCGAGATTGCCTGCTCTGTGTTATTTGCCTTTTCAAGCAAATATCGAACGATGAAACAGGAGTTAAATCCTGCCCTTATCTTTCCTGGTTCAGTCATAACAAAGGTCATTGCGACAGCAAGTCCATGTTCATTTAATCCCTCCTCCCCATTAATCCATGAAAACCATCCTGATGTAAAACCGTTATTCCACAGTGACCGGGAATACCGATATACCTCAAGGTCTTTCCGAAAAAAACTCAATGAGGAAGGAATGACACAAAGCATGTCGAGGGTGTCCAGATGTATTGATAACGGCCCGATGGAAGCATTCTGGGGATGCTGAAAACGGAAATGTATTATCTTAAAAAATTCCAAACTTATGAAGAATTAAAGGAAACAGTAAATAATTATATGGATTATCATAATAATCACCGCTATCAAAAACTCCTAAACTGTATGACGCCGATAGAATACCGGAATTATTTAAGAGAAGTTGCATAAAAAGTCTGCCAGCCACAAAGATGTGATTGGCAGCTAAAAATTTTATTTTTTCTACTGTCTACTTGACAGGGAGCGGTTCAGCTCACAAGTTCATCAGCTCTGCTCGTGTCAAGTATAAGACAAAAAATTTCCATTCTAACTTGATAACAATATTTATTTTAATATTTGCTTTATCTCGCTTAATTCTTTTTGCAGATTTTTCAATTCTCTTAATGTGCCTCGGAAGATATACTCATCAGATGTCAAAATAATATCAAGCTGATTTAACGCACTTTCTATATATTGCTCTGTGTACTCATCATTTCCAAACCTTTCATAATATCTAATAGCATGACGCGAATATGTAAGTACATGATAATTCACCCGAACATCTTGTGTAATACAATATTCTAATGTCGAAAAAGATTTATCAATCGTGCTTTTCAACAGAACTAATTCATTTTCATTATTCGTCTTATTAATTATATTTTTTTCAAACATTATAATTGCATGTGTATTTGCAATTGAAAATATTTTCTTTCTACTTTCTGTGTATGCTTGGTCAATCTGTTTCCAAGCCAGGTCATATAAATTTTTTCTCTGCAAAAACAAAGCATACTGATGTCTAATATAAGGTGACTGATTAATCTCCAATATTTTTTCATAAAACTTAATTCCACTATCAACGTCAAATGCTCTTTTTGTTAAATCCGCATCATATGCCCTACGCTTAAAAATATCATATCTGTATATAATCTGTGTACTCACTCTATCCAAAAAGCGATTCAAAACTTGAGCTATCATATTATTATCAATTAGACTTAAAGATTTTTCAGAAAAGAGTTTACTACGCATAATCATATAATTCTGATCTTGCTCATATGCACCATCTTCTGAACTCTCCACAATAATTTTATTCATTCTTTCCAATGCATATAATATATCCGTATATGAATCAATAGCATCACTAAAATAAAAATACATCATATCCATTGAACATGGGATACCACAATAGCTTGTATAATTAACCAATGTAAATATCTCCAATAAATTTATTTTTAAATTTTCATCTTTAAACCTTAGCAAATCATTTATATATCTTTTAATCCTATCCTGAATTACTGCATTAGTAGCAACAAAAAAAACAATTTCTAGCAATGATATATTTACATTTTCTCTCATTAAATCAATCGCATCAGCACTCGAACGATTCATTGATTTGCAAACCATTTGTATATCGACAGAATTCAAATTACTTATATCAAGTATTCTGTCTGACGAAATATTTAAAAACCGCTTTACATATTCAAAGTTTAATGCTCTTTCTGCCACCACCACTCTAATACTATCCTTACTTTTTAACACTTGTAAAGCATCTATATTATTATACAAATTATCTATAAAAATAATCACATTATCATCTTTTTCGACCAGTTTTATTAAACCTTCTGCTTCTTGCTTTATTATATTATTAAACCAAAATTTTCTACCATTTAATTCATTTGAGAATGCCAGTTGCATCAGTAAAGTTGATTTTCCGCATCCTGGAATACCAGTTATTAATGTAATATTCCCAGATAAAATAATGTCTAAGGCATTTGTAAAATATGAAATTCTAGAAACATTATTTGACATAATATCAGATATCTGAGGTTCTGCTCCTGCAAAAAAATCTACAACTGGTCTTCTTACGCCAGATTGCTTAAGTTCATTACATACAAAATTACTTGGGAATTTTTCTCGATACTCTCTATAAATATATTTTTTTATGTCAGCCCCTCTAGTAAAACTCTGGGCTTTCAAATACTGTATTAACTCTTTCGTATCTGCTTCAATTATATTAAATCCTAAATCTTCAAAATCTTCTATGAATTCTTTATTTTTTGCATCTGGATATACAACAATCCATTTTTGCATCGTAGATTTTGCATAAGATTCACTATTGCAAATTAATTCCAGAGTATTGTTATCATATAAACTCGTTCCCCAAAAAATAGTTGGTGCAACAGATAACTTAAAAGAAACCGTTTCAAACAATCCTTTATCACGAATGAATAAATCTGTTAATTCCTTTTCTGAAAATGACATTTTTGTTCCCAATAGATATGTAACTGAACCATGTAATTTATAAAGATTCACCACTTTTTCTTTTTCCAACGTACCATATATAGCCGAATCTGATAAATTTACAGATGATTCTGGGTCATCATATACCTTTTCCAAAAGATTATCTATATTGATTGTTACAATATTTTTTATTGGCAATCTTGTAATGGAAATATATTCTCTATCAAAAGATTTTACGGTATACGTTTCTTTTAAAATTTTCTCTAGCATATCCGCATTATCTTTTTTAATTTTCTGACATGTCTTACTTAAATTAAAATTTCTACTTTCGTCTAAAGAGAACAATTTTATTAGTCTTTCATTGATATCATTTCCCAATGGTAAACTTTCTCCATCTGCATTATATGCATATGTTGAAAATCCAGCTCCTAAATATAAATTTAATCCATATTTTGTTACTAACTCCTTAAAAAGTATTTCCTTATCAAACCTCATGATTGCCTCCACACATATTTTTAATCTTTGAGATGTACCTACTCGTTCAATTATAATCTATTATACCCCAAAACCAACAAATTCACAAGCACCCGCTCATGACTCCGTTGTTCTTTCTCTCACTTTTCTCCACTACCAAACATTGTAGTGGTCAAGCTTTTTTGTAACACTTGTGGCTAAAAATATCAATTTTCTTTTACGATGCTATACGTGCCTGATAAGGCGTCTGATATCCATTAAAACTATGGGGACGCACTGGTTATAGCTGACATAGGTAAATTCTTCCTCTGTCAGATAAAACGCTTCCTCTGCCTGGAATTCATACAGATTGGTACATTCGTTTTTTAGTGTGTTGAAATACCTCTCCATCAGTGCATTGTCATATGGGTATCCCGCTTTGTTCATGTTTTGTGTCACATGGACAGATTCGCAGAATTCAAGGAACGCCTTTAATGTATACTGGGAGCCCTGATTGCTGGGAAGGAGCAGTTCCCCTTTGACTGCCGGCTGTGAATCCAGCGCTTTCTGCAAGGTATGGATTGCCAGGTCACTGGTAATGTGCCGGTCCGTAATGCCGACAACCACACTCCGATCATGAAGAGCAATAATGGTGCAGTTATATCTCACTTCATAATCTGCAAGAAACAGATAGGTAAAGTCCATACACCATTTCTGGTTCACTTTATCCGCAGTAAGGTCCTGCTTCAATCTGTTTTCAAATATCCTGTGTGGTTTTCCGTGTTTATAATCCGGCTTTTTCGGGCGGACGATGGAATGCAGTCGGAGTTCCGTATTCATGTATTCTCCCCAGGATTTATGCTGCTCACGTTTAGCAGAGATATAAATATATCCTGCCTGAACATATTTTTGCAAGTTCCTCAATTAACATATCCGGGAGAATCTTATTTGCTTTCAAATATTTCATATGCAGGCTTCCTCCTTAATTTCCTTAAAGGCCGCCAACGGCAGTATATACTTTAAGGCTACTGAATCCAAGCAGCAAAGCCAGTCATATCAAATTAGCGACTTCTCTTTACTCCATACAAAAGTCCGGTTTACCTGATATATGCAATAGCCTCCTTCACATTTTTCACCCCAAGGATTTTTATCCCTTCCGGCACTTTAATACCCTCCAATGATGCCGCTGGCATAATACACTCGTTAAATCCCAGTTTTACTGCTTCCATAATCCTCTGTTCCGCCATGCTGACTGCCCGTACCTCACCGGATAGTCCTACTTCCCCAAATACAATGGTTTTGGAATCAATAATTTTATCCTTATAACTGGATACGAGCGCCATAATAATTCCCAAATCCAGTGCCGGCTCATTAATCTTTATACCGCCGGCTATATTGACATAGGCATCGCACTCGTTTAACTGTAAACCCAGTCTCTTTTCCAATACCGCCATCAGCAGATTCACCCGGTTATAGTCAGTTCCGGCTGACGTCCGCCGGGGCAGTCCGAAGTTGGTTTTGCAGACAAGGGCCTGAATCTCAATCAGAATCGGACGCGTTCCCTCTATGGAACATGCGGTAACGGATCCGGAAGCCTGTTCCGGTCTGCCGCTTAACATATATTCGGAGGGATTTTTCACTTCCTTCAGTCCAGTCTCCCGCATTTCAAAGACACCAATTTCATTGGTAGATCCAAATCTGTTTTTTACTCCCCGCAATATCCGGTAAGAGGCATGTCTGTCACCTTCAAAATACAATACGGTATCCACCATATGCTCCAACACCCTGGGGCCAGCCACCACTCCTTCTTTTGTAACATGACCTACAATAAAAATGGAAATCGCCAGACCTTTTGCCAGCTGCATGAATGTATTTGTCGATTCCCGGACCTGACTGACACTCCCCGGTGCCGAACTCACATCTTCTTTATACATGGTCTGGATAGAATCGATAATAACAACTTCCGGTTTCTGCTGCCGGATTACTTCCTCTATGATTTCCAAATTTGTCTCACACAACAGATTCACATCATCCCCGAATTCTCCGATTCTGATGGCACGAAGTTTAATCTGTTTCAGGGATTCCTCCCCCGATATATAAAGGACTTTCTGCCCTCTGACAGAGAGATTTCTGCACACCTGCAGCAGCAGAGTGGATTTTCCGATTCCCGGGTCTCCCCCTACAAGGATTAAAGAACCAGGAATAATCCCCCCACCAAGTACCCGGTCCAGTTCCTCCAGACCCGTTGCCAGCCGGTCATCACTGCTCAGCGATATGTCCTTCAATTTTGACGGTTCACTGACGGCATGGGATTTCCGAACTGCAGCACCGCTTTTTTTCACAACGGGTTCCTCTATAAAAGTGTTCCATTCCCGGCAGCCCGGACATTGTCCCAGCCACTTCGGAGATTCATACCCACACTCTTTACAAAAAAAAACGTTTCCTTTTACTTTCAAATCAAATTTCCTTCCTGATAATTATTTCATAAAAACATAGAACTTCCGGATATCTGCCGGATTTCATGCCACAATGAAAAATATTCTTTGCCGCCCTTTACATCCTGAAGATAACGCAGAAGTTCTATAAAAATACAAAAAGCCATAGGCTGTCTATATACCAGTTATTGTTTTACCAGTTCTACCTGAACAACTTTTCCGGGATTCAGCTCCACACTTAATACCAGTTTTCCTCCCAGATTAGCTGTGACTCTTCCTACATTGATTCCATCAATATTTACTTTATATTCCGCACCGTTTTCGGCTTCCACCGTAATCTGTGCATCATCCATGCCCTCCACCTGGAACTGCATTCTGTCATCGGTTTCCTGAAAATGGGTAACGGCAGTTCCCGGTACCGATTCATATACAAACACTCCATTTCGTTCCAGTTTTGTGATTTCCTTAAACGTCTTTACCTTATAGACATCACCCTGATATTCATAATCGGCAAGCTTGGATTTCTGTTCTAACTCAAAATTTCCAAAACTTAATGTGTTATCAGCTTCCGTACGCAACAATTCATTTACTACTGACATAATATGTCCTCCTGGTATTTTTATTATTTTATCGTGGTCCCCCACTGCCTGTCTGCTATCGTTTAACAATAGTATACAATATTTTAGATAGAATGGAAGAAAAAGTTTTTTACAAATTTGTTAATTATTTGTAAAACAATATTCTATCCAACCTTAAATTCCAGTTTTTTATTACTTACAGTTACGGATACCTTATCTCCTGAACTCACGGTTCCGTTTAAAATTTCTTCAGCCAGTCTGTCTTCAATGGATGACTGGATTTTTCTTCTCAGCGGTCTTGCGCCGTATTTTTTATCAAAGCTTTCCTCTACCAGCATGGTCCTTGCCGCTGGCGTAACTGCCAGACCGATATTTAATTGTTCTTCTGCCCGCCGGATTACTTCACCAAGCATAATAGAAACAATCTGTTTCATATCTTCTTTCTGCAGGGAACGGAATACAATAATTTCATCAATACGATTGAGAAACTCCGGTTTAAAAATCTGCTTGATTTCTTCCATAACACCGGTTTTCATTTTCTCATAATTCACGGTTTCATCAGTACTGGAATTGAATCCCAGCATCTTCGGCTCTACAATTCGCTGAGCCCCCGCATTGGACGTCATAATGATGACTGTATTCTTAAAGTCTACCTTCCTTCCGGTATTATCGGTAATATGTCCTTCGTCCAGTACCTGAAGCAGAATATTAAACACATCCGGATGAGCTTTTTCAATTTCATCAAACAATATTACCGAATAAGGATTCCGGCGGACCCGCTCACTTAACTGGCCACCGTCGTCATATCCCACATATCCCGGCGGGGAACCAATCAGTTTTGATACGCTGTGCTTTTCCATATATTCCGACATATCTACCCGGATAATGGAATTTTCACTTCCAAACACAGCTTCCGCCAGCGCTTTTGATAACTCTGTCTTACCCACGCCTGTAGGTCCCAGAAACAGAAAGGAACCAATCGGCCGTTTTGGGTCTTTTAAACCCACCCTGCCTCTTCGGATTGCATTTGACACGGCATCCACGGCTTCTTTCTGTCCAATGACCCGTTTCGTCAGAATGCGGTTCAGTTTTTTCAGTTTCACAGACTCCTTTTCCGTTATTTTGGCAACCGGAATCTTAGTCCATAATGCGATAACATCTGCAATGTCGTTTTCTTCTACTACAGGATCCAGTTTTTTATCCGTCAGTTTCTTTGCTTTTGCCAGCTGAAGCTGTTCCAGCTTTTTCCTTAATTTATCCTGCTCTTCTTTATATTTGGAAACAAGCTTGAAATTCAGATTCCGTATAGCTTCGACTTTCCTGTCTTCCAGCTGCTGAATCTCATTCTTTAATTCCGTTTCCTTCATTTCTTTCGCCGGAAGATTCAGCTTAACTTTTGAAGCTGCTTCATCCAGAACATCGATTGCCTTATCTGGCAGGAAACGGTCATTGATATATCTTGCCGACATGAAAACGGCTGCTTCTATAGCTTCATCCGAGATTCTGACCTTATGATATTCTTCATACTTCGGTTTAATACCCTGAAGAATTTCCACGGTCTCTTCTTTTGTAGGTTCTTCCACCGTTACTGGCTGGAATCTCCGTTCCAGCGCCGCATCCTTTTCAAAATACTTTCTATACTCGTTTAAAGTTGTTGCACCAATCAGCTGCAGTTCACCTCTTGCAAGCGCTGGTTTTAAAATATTGGCAGCATCAATGGATCCTTCCGCACCGCCGGCTCCAATGATGGTATGAATTTCGTCCAGAAATAATAATATATTTCCGTCAGCCTTTACTTCACTGATTACCCGTTTAATACGCTCTTCAAATTCACCGCGGTATTTGGAACCAGCCACCATTGCCGGTAAATCCAGTGTCAGCAGCCGCTTGTTTTTAATAGTATCCGGTACTTCACCGGCAGCTATTCTTGCCGCAATCGCTTCAACAATGGCTGTTTTCCCCACTCCCGGTTCCCCTACCAGACAGGGATTATTCTTTGTACGACGACTCAGAATCTGAATGATTCTTGATATCTCATGATTTCTTCCGATAACGGGATCTGTTCTCCCATCACGGACATTTGCGGTCAAATCAACGCTAAACTGATTTAAAGCAGATTTCGTTCCCTGACGCCCACTCTGTCCCTGCTGGGAACCAGAAGTTCCACCCTCCTGGGAACTCACCGCACTTTCAAACTGCCGGACATCATATCCTATGGTTTCAAATATAGCCGTATAAATCCCTTTCAGATTAATGCTCAATGTATTCAGCAACCTTGTGGCAACACCTTCACGTTCCCGGATAAGTGCCAGAAGAATATGCTCGGTTCCCGCCAGTTTTTCATTGGTCTTCTCCGCATATAAAACACTTTTATTCAATACGTTTTGTGCTCTCGGCGTAAACAGTTCCCTGTCGCAGACAGCCACGGATTTTACCGGTGCAACCAGCGAATCAATCATCTCCATTACCTTATTTTTATCCACTTTATATTTTTTCAATATAAGCGCCGCCGTTGTATCCTCCACGGAAAGCAGTCCCAGCAAAATATGCTCTGTCCCGATATAACTGTGCTGTAATTCCGCCGCGATTATTTCCGACTGCTCAATTACCTGTTTCGCTTTCAGGGTAAACTTTTCCTCCATCTGCTTAATTGCCTCCAATTCTCCCTCTATTATTATTCATTGCCTATTCTTCCAAAAATTCCGAATATATTTCATGAACGATCTGATGTGCTTCATCTTCACTGATATTTCTGCATATAGCTTTTGCAAGAATAACTATCATTTCTTCCCTCATATCTTCCAATGCTTTTATCTTATTGATATCAAAAGCTACCACTGCTCCCTTTCGCCGGTCCAGCTTTAGAAAACCTTCCTGTCTTAGAACTGCATACGCCTTATTTACGGTATGCATATTGATTCCTATATCGTCTGCAAGCTGCCGTACTGAAGGCAGTGCGTCTCCCTCCCGAATCCTGTCTGCCGCTATACCAAGAATTATCTGATTACGTACCTGCATATATATTGCTTCATCGCTATTAAAATCAATAGATATTAACATATAATCACTGCCTTTCAAAGTATAGTTCCATCTACAGGATTTTTTATTTGTCTTCTCCGTCTTCCAAATCTACAAATTCAATTTCAAAAGGTTCCTCTTCTTCCATTTCCTCTATCTGTTTCTTTGACGGCTCATCTTCTCTGGATTGTTCCGGTTCTGACGTTTCTTCCGTCTGTGATGCTTCCGTATGTCCGGCATCAGGCTGGCCGTCCTGTACATTTTCCTCTTCCTGTCCTGCCGTTTCATTCTGGGAACTATCCTGCTGCTCCAGAACATTATTTATGTTTTCCGCAAGCTTTTCCGCTTTCATTTCATTTACCTGGGCAACCATATCCAGTTTCAACTCCTGTTTGGAGTCTTCTCCCAGTATCTTATCTTCCTCTTCGTTTTCTTCTTCATCCTCTTTTATTATATTTGCCTTAAACATAAGAATGATACATAAAAGAAGCAAAACAAAACAGCCTGCCCCAAGACCTATGATAATCCTTTTTTTCGTTGTTTTATCATCCTCATATCTTTTTTTCAGATTTGTATATTTATTCTGCAGAGATTTTACCGCACTGTCATCCGTCGACGGCTCCGTTACGCTTCCGTCCGCCTTGTTCCCCACTGCAAACCTCTGCATGGTCTCTTCCTTCTTATCATACACATATAAGGCCGTTTCACCATTATAATTCATCGCATAAACCACATAAAATTCACTGCCTTCTTCTTTCATCCACGCATTAATATTCTCACCGTTGATTTCCAGAGTTGTGGCTGTATAACCTTCCGGCCCTGCATAATCTGCTCCTGTTGGAATAATGGTATATATTTTCTGATTCGTCGCCAGATTTACCATCCGGTTCATGGATCCATCAATTTCATTTAAAATATAAAATACCTGATTTGTTCCTTCCGTATCATCGGCCAGACACAGTAATGTCAATGGTTTTGATATTCCCCGGAACGATACAACGGTTCTTCCGTCATATGTGGCAGTATTCTCTTCAAATCCCTCTGGCGGTGTGATTAAATTGGTATCCTGAATAATATATTTTCCGATAGCCTCAATATAAACCGGTGAACGGTCTATCTCCGGCGCCGTTGATTCCGCTGGTGTAGTCTCTCCCGGCGTATCTGCCGTAGTAGTTTCTTCCGGTGTGGTAGTAGATGCCACCGCCCGGGTGGTATACAACGTATAGGTCTGGCTGGTTCCGTCTTCCGCCACAACTGTAATCGTGGTTTTATTGTCACCTGGATCAATTCTGGTACCGGATACCTGGGTTGTAGCGTTCTGATCAGATAAAGTCGTGGAAATCACCAGTCTTTCCACATCCTCTGCCAATTCTGCCTTATACTCAAATACATCCGGCGAGAATCCAGGTATAAATTCTACATTTACACTGTCCCCCGAGGAACGCACTGCCGAAACCGATAGTCCCGATAAATTACAGTCCGAGGAGGCAGATGCCGGTGCTGATATAGTTACCTGACCCGGCGCTGATGCCACGGACATAAACACTTCACCATCCGTATCTTCCAGAACTCTGGAATTGCTGTCAATATTAACGGCAGAAGTTCCTGCTTTTTTAGCAGTAAAGGAAATATTAAAGGTTTTTCCCTTACCGGTCTCATCCATCTCATAAAAAACATACTTAATCAAACCGGCTCCACCGGCTCCCTCTCCGCCATTATACTCTAAAAGGGCACTATCATAAGAAATATAAATTTCTGCGACCCCCATTACGGCATCCGCCGCCAGTGTAATCGGAACATTAATGGTTTCTCCCTCGGAAGCCTCCACGGAACCCGCTGATATATTTACCGTTCCGGCCATGGCATCAATGTGCTTCCAGCCAATAAACAGAACGCTTAACAATAGTCCGGTTAGTATTTTTTTCATTCTTAAATTCATTATTTAACCCATGCATAGCCCTGGACTGTCTGCATTTTTCCTTTCCTAAAAAATTTCACTGTTATTGTGATATGTAACTGCGTCCCAATATGTGCCGCTTCATATACAGCATATCTACAATATCAATACCGCCTTTTTTATTAACATCGGCTGCTATTTCCCTGAGTCCGTTCAGTGAAGAAGTTCCCAGAATATGTCTCTTCATATATAACATATCTACAATATCCACCTGACCGTCCCCATTGATATCACCATATATAATACACGCATATTCCTTTACTCCGGTTCCATTCATATCACGAATCAGTATACGGCTGCCCGTTCCAATATATCCTGTCAACGGGGTCTTTCCGTCAGCCTGATAAATCTCCATTGTACAGCCCTTTAAAGTAAATGCGGATGTAAAACTGCTGACCGCCGTTCCAGGCTGGATTCCGGTTATATAAATGTCATCCTGAACATTGTAACTGGTAGAATACTCCGCGGTTCCTACAGTTCCCGAACCTGTAGTCGGTTCTTCCGGAGGCTTTGGAGACGGTTCATTTCCAACATCATTTGCTGCCTTTCGCACCACCGTTAACGTATAAGTTCTCACCCCGCCATTACTGGCCGTAACCCTGATTTCAAACAGATTGCTTCCTACCTGCAGCGTTTTCTTACCCGTACCGGAAATCACCGCATTTCCATCCATAGCCGCCGCGCTTATTTTAATGCTTTCCACGGTATGAGGCACAATCAGGTCATACTGAGTTGTGAATTTACTAAAGGTAGGGGTTAACGAATATCCATCCACTACAATATTATCCAGTACATTATTGGGACTTCCGTCGCCGGTGGGACATTCACAGGCAGCCGCCGGCATATTTTTATATACCGGAATCTTAAACACCAATGGTATGGTCTGCTTCATTGTCTCAGTATAAGCATTGGACATTTTCACTGCCTCTGATTTGGGCGCCTGTATATTGGACATATACTGATGGGTATAGGGGTCTCCAATCATATCAAATTTCTCATAATATAACGTATCCTGACCGATATTGATATAACCGGAACCAATAAATATAGCGCCTCCCACAATGGCTTTATATTTTGTATTCCATGGACGCAGATTCATGGGGTCCGATCTGGATGCATAAATCAGTCCATTTTCAACGGCACCTCTTCCGTCAGCAGCATACGCTCCAATATTATAAAAATTATACAATCCGGTATAAACATTTCCGGTTGCCGGCCGGTAATTTCCCGTTACGCCTCCGGTAGTACCAGAGGTTCCCACTTCCTGAATAACTCTGGAAGCAAGATGATACGGACTGACGCCGGACTGTGCCGCCGCCTCCATAAATGTTCTGGCATAGGTTTTTCCTGTCTCAGCTTCGGCATGTCCCATAAAGGTTCCATTCAGCAGAGACTCTACATTTTCTTCTTTGTGTATTCCCGCATTGAAAGACAACAGCTCAAACATAAATATGGTTCTCTCATCCAGAAAATTTCTAGGGTCCATGCTGTATGAAATCAGTTCCTCGGATGCCGAAACCCAGCTGGATCCATCAAAAGTATTCCATGTCCCCTTGTCCCAGTTATAAGAACCAGGAGCCAGAGACTTCCATGAACTGATAGAATTGTACCATACCAGATTCCGGCCCACCAGACTTTCATTCCGAATTACCTCTGCCCATTCATAGTCCAGATGATCCGCCACAAATACCCATTTTGGATATTTGGCATGCAGCATTCGCAGTCCTGATTTATAACTTTCCGGAAATCCCTGTGCATTCAGGTAATTTTCAAAATCACCGTCCGGTTCATATGAAGTATTTTCCACATCTACATAATTCCCATGGACAAATCCGGTAAGTTCCACGCCTCCCGTATAAGAAAACTTAATCTTATACCACAACGCCCCGTCTGCAGCATGTGTCTCATCAATAATTCTTACAGAGTCACCAATATTCAGTTGAACATAATTTCCGTTATAGGTAAGTTTATTGCTGTTGCCGGCAGTTCCCGCACTGGTACGGATATTGACATACGTACCGTTTACCGTACCGTTTTTCTCCGTATATGCCATTATATTGTAATAAAACAATGAAACTGCCGCCACCACAATTAACCCTATGGTCAGCATACCTATGTTCCGTCTCAATGTTTTAGCTATTCCCATAGCTGCAACTCCTTTGTCTTCCGCTTACATAATACCGTTCAGCTTTCGTCTATGGCTTTTCCTATATCGCTTCTCATGTACTTATTATCAAATTCAATCCATGCGGCAGCTTCATAAGCATTTGCTCTCGCAGTCTTTAAATCGGTTCCCGTTGCAGTTACACCAAGGACACGGCCTCCGTTTGTAACAATCTTACCATTCTCTGTCCTGGTTCCTGCATGAAACACAAAATAAGAATTTTTATCTTTAAAATTATCCAAACCATGAATTTCATATCCTTTTTCATATTTTTCAGGATAACCCTCCGAAGCCAACACTACACAGACAGCGGCATTATCTTCGAAATCCAGATCTATATTATCCAGTGTTCCGTCAATACACGCCTCAAACACATCTATAATGTCATTTTTCATTCTTGGCAGTACCACCTGGGTTTCCGGGTCTCCAAACCTGGCATTGTACTCCAGTACCTTCGGTCCCTGTTCCGTTAACATTAAACCAAAAAAGATAATTCCTTTAAATTCTCTTCCTTCCGCCTTCATGGCATCAACAGTGGCCTGATAAATATTTTTTTTGCAGAATTCATCAATTTCCTCCGTATAAAAAGGACTCGGTGAAAATGTACCCATTCCTCCAGTATTTAACCCCTGGTCTCCGTCTTTTGCCCTCTTATGGTCCTGTGCGGAAGTCATGATTTTAATGGTTGTTCCATCCACAAAAGACAATACGGATACTTCCCGACCGGTCATAAATTCTTCCACCACTATGGTATTTCCTGCGGAGCCAAACTGCTTGTCCAGCATCAGGGTCTTAACTCCTGCCATTGCCTCCTCTTTGGTATTACAAATCAATACACCTTTTCCAAGGGCAAGTCCGTCCGCTTTTAATACGATGGGATATGAGGATGTTTCCAGATACTGCATGGCAGCCTCTGGTGAATCAAAAGTTTCATATCCCGCTGTCGGAATCCCATACTTTTTCATCAGGTCTTTAGAAAACGCTTTAGAGCCTTCCAGAATTGCCGCATTCTTTTTCGGTCCGAATACCCGTAATCCTTCCTGCTCAAATACATCCACAATACCACCCACCAGCGGGTCATCCATTCCGATAACCGTTAAGTCAATCCTCTGTTCCTTTGCAAATGCCGCCAGTTTTTCAAACTCCATGGCACCAATATTGACACATTCCGCAATTTCGGAAATTCCTGCGTTTCCCGGCGCACAATATATTTTATCCACTCTGTTGCTCTTTGCCACTTTCCATGCGATTGCATGTTCCCTGCCGCCGCTGCCTACGATTAAAACTTTCATTTTCTGCCTGTCCCTATGCCTTTCCTTAAACGTTTCTGTTTTTATTCATCTATCCATGCAATTCCGTTTTCTACTTTTACCTTTCCATTTGCAATCAGATTAATGGCCTGTGGCATAATTTTCCACTCCGCCTCTGCCATTACGCGCTTCTGAAGAATCTCCGGTGTATCTCCCTTCCGGACCGGTACTGCTTTTTGAATGATAATCGGACCTGTATCCGTTCCTTCATCCACAAAATGCACGGTTGCACCGGTGAGCTTCACCCCCCGCTCCAATACCGCCTCATGGACATGTAACCCATAAAATCCTTTTCCGCAAAAGGAAGGAATTAAAGCCGGATGAATGTTGATAATCCTGTTTTCATATTTTTTAATCAGTTCTGCAGGAAGTACCACCATACATCCTGCCAGTACAATCAAATCCGGATGATATTCATCTATTTTAGCAATCAGCGCCTCATTAAATTCAGCCCGGGTATCAAAGGATTTCGGTGAGATACAGACTGCCGGTATATTGTTATCCGCTGCCCGCTGCAATGCATAGGCCCCGGGATTATTGCTGATGACCACTTCAATTCCGGCATTGGTGATATCCCCACTCTTTATGCCGTCTATGACCGCCTGAAGGTTTGTCCCGCCGCCAGAAACAAGCACACCAATTTTTAGCATAATGTAACTCCTTTTTCTCCTGCCTGTGTTTCACCAATAATATATGCTTTTTCTCCTGCTGCTTCGATTGCTTTCATTACGGTTTCCGTATCTCCGGAATCAACGGCAAGCACCATTCCGATTCCCATATTAAAGGTATTATACATCATCTGTTCTGCAATATCTCCGTCTTTTGAAAGCATATTAAAAATCGGCGGTACTTCATAACTGTCCTTCTTTATAACTGCGCGGATTCCCTCTGGCAACATTCTCGGAATATTTTCATAAAATCCTCCGCCGGTAATATGGCTGCAGCCTTTGACCTTAACTCCGGCATCTTTGATATTTTTCAATGTCTTAACATATATTCTGGTTGGCGCCAGCAATGCCTCTCCCAAAGTTTCCCCAAGAGAGTCATAATATGTATTTAAGGCTTCCGCCGTCATTTTTATTACTTTTCTTACAAGGGAAAATCCGTTACTATGCACTCCTGACGAAGCGATACCGATCAATGTATCCCCTGGTTTGATATCCTGTCCCGTAATCAAATCTTTCTTATCAACGACTCCCACTGCGAATCCTGCAAGGTCATACTCATCCACCGGATAAAATCCTGGCATCTCCGCTGTCTCTCCACCAATCAATGCTGCACCGGATTGCTTGCATCCTTCTGCCACACCGCTTACGATTGTAGCGATTTTTTCTGGTTCATTCTTACCGCATGCTATATAGTCCAGAAAAAATAAAGGCTCGCCGCCGGCACAGGCAATATCATTAACACACATGGCCACACAGTCAATACCTATGGTATCATGCTTGTCCAACAAAAATGCCAGTTTCAACTTGGTTCCTACACCATCGGTTCCTGATACCAAAGTAGGTTCCTCCATATTTTTAAAGGCTTCCATAGAAAAGGCTCCTGAAAAACCGCCTATGTTTGTAAGGACTTCTGGTCTCATCGTTCCTTTTATATGCTCCTTCATCAACTCTACGGATCTGTATCCGGCTTCAATGTCAACTCCAGCTTTTTTGTAATCCATTTTATTTACCCATGCAAATCTGCATATTCCTTTCCTGATTTGTTATTCTTTTAAACGATTGCGAAATTCACAATCCGTATATTTACATCTGTTTTAAATATTCCCGGTAACCTATCTGTTCCAGTTTTTCTTTTTTTGAAACAACTTTATCTTTTAATCCTTCTTTATAGTTTTTCAGTTTTATAAGAAGATCATCATCGGATACAGCCAAAATCTTTGCCGCCATCAATCCGGCATTGGCTCCTCCATTGATAGCCACTGTAGCCACTGGTATTCCCTGTGGCATCTGAACGATGGAGTATAACGAATCCACGCCTCCTAAAGATTTTGTATATATCGGTACGCCAACCACCGGCAGTTGGAATATGGCTGCTGCCATTCCCGGTAAATGAGCGGCTCCGCCAGCTCCTGCTATAATAACCTTAATACCTTTTTCTTCTGCACTCTTTGCATAATCGAAAAATATATCCGGCATTCTGTGGGCGGATATTACTGTCATCTCATATTCGATACCAAATTCCTCCAGTATTTCCGCTGCTTTGCTCATTACCTCCAAATCGGAGTCGCTTCCCATAACTATTCCAACTTTTGCCATTTTTGTATCTCCTTTTCTAAATTGATTCCTCTTTCTCAGATTGCTATCATTTTTACCTTTTAAATTTTAAAGATAAGATTTATTTTACTAGTTAATAGCATTATAGTCAAGTTTATCTAATCGATTATGTTTCCGTTTTTTACGTTTTTCTGTAATATCGGTTTGCAAAAATCCCATAAAACTTCAGAGCCTTCCGGGGTGGGTTCGTTCCTTTTTAATATCTGTTCCAAACGGATTCCGTTATTTTTCCAGGATAATCCTCCCGATGCATCATTAAGCAACAGAGGCTGAATCTTATCCAGCGTCACCGCAAATTTTGCCTCCGGTGTCTCAGATGCTTCGAATTCATCCCAAAGACCCCTGAAATAATCCGCCTGATCATCCGGCAAAATCCGGAATAACCGGTCCGCCGCTTTTAATTCCCGCTGACGCTTTGTGGTATTTCCTGCTTCGTCATATGCATATGTATCCCCTGCATCAATTTCAACAATATCATGAATCAGAACCATGGACATGGTTTTCAGCACATCTATTTTTTCATTGGCATATTCCCCAAGCAACATTGCCATCACGGCCAAATGCCAGGAATGTTCCGTATCGTTTTCTTTCCTGGATGCATCTGATAAATACGTTTGCCTGAAAACCTGTTTTAAACGGTCAATCTCCATTATAAATTTTATCTGGCTGTTCAGCCTCTCCGTATCCCATTCCATAAAAATCCTTCCTTTCATAATGTATAATATTACATAAGCGTTTGTGAAACTTATGGTCACCTGAATTTTTAATTTTATTACATCATAACTCCATAAGCAATAATTAATGTGGTAACAAGCCATATAATCCCGCAGATTCCGCATCCCACAAATGAAAAGACATAAAACCGTTCTTTTTCCCTGAAACTCAGCAGACCATTAATCAGTCCGATACCTGAAACCAGAAACGAAAGCGCTCCCAGCATTCCCACCTGTATACCAGACTCTCCTTTATCCGTATATGATATATAAATACCTGTACACAGCAGAATTATGGCTGTCACTCCCAGAATAGTGGCTATAATTCCACCTCTTGTGTTATGCTTATTTGTAAATTTATATCCATGCTTTTCTGTTTTCATTTATCCTATTCCTCAATATAATTCCAATATTTTCCATACCGTATAAACGCATATATTTTATACATCACATATCCTGTCATTCCGCCAAGGGTATTCAGCATCAAATCATCCACATCAAATATCCCTACTTTGAAATATAACTGAATACTTTCAATAAAGAGACTGAATAATGCTGCAAGAATCGTAACTCTCACAAACGACTTAAAATGTCTGCCCACTGCCGGCAGAAATATTCCAAACGGAATAAAACATAAAACATTCCCGAACAGATTAATATACGCCGTTAAAGTCATATCGCTTCCCAAAAGACTGTAAAACCGTTTAATTTCCACAAAGGGTTCCAGATTATACCGATAGCTGTCACATACGCTTCTTCCCATCCGTTCCGAAAAGAACATAAAATATAACGTAAATCCCAAATAGATTATAAACAACAAACGGCTAACTATCATTAGCCGTTTTTGATTTCTTCCTGTCCGGGGTGTTTTATTATTCTTCTTCAAGGTAAATACCTCCTAAAATATCATCATCCACAGAAACAAATACTCCTGTAAATGATGCTTGCACAACGACACAGCAGGTGCTCTGTTAAAACGTAATTCCTGATTTATTTTTCAGCAGTTTTGCACCGTTAATAATCGTCAGTATTCCGATGGTTAATCCCAATACAATCATAATCACACCCAGTGCAATACTGCTGGCTCCTGCATGCTTCATTGATTTATATATTTTTTCCATCCTGACACCTCCATAGATTTTATTTTACACCATATTGCTCATAATATTTATCGATTGCTGCTTTTAATGTATCATCAATAATGATTGTTCCATTATATTCCTTATTGTATAAATGTTCAACTACTTCCTTCATGGTTACGATGGCTGTTGTTTCTATACCATAGGTTTCTTTGATTTCATCAAGGGCGCTTTTCTCTCCCTGTCCCCGCTCCATACGGTCAACGGATACGACCAGACCTGCAACCGTTATATTTCCCTGTGCTTTTATAATCGGAAGCGTTTCATTAATGGATGTTCCTGCCGTTGTCACATCTTCTATAATAATCACTTTATCCCCGTCATTTATAGGACTTCCCAAAAGAATCCCCGTATCTCCATGATCTTTGATTTCCTTCCGGTTGGAACAATATCTGATATCCGCCCCGTAAAGATTGCTAAGAGCCATTGCAGTCGTTACCGAAAGTGGTATCCCTTTATATGCCGGTCCGAATAACACATCAAAATCCAAGCCGTATTTGTCTTTAATGGCCTTTGCATAATATTCCCCAAGCTTCACAAGCTGTGAACCGGTCCGGTAAAAACCGGTATTCACAAAAAAAGGGGTTTTTCTTCCGCTTTTGGTAACAAAATCTCCAAACTTTAATACATTGCAGTCTACCATAAATTCAATAAATTCCTGTTTATACTGTTCCATATATACGATTTCTCCTTTATTTTACCTGTTTTTTTCCGTTCTGTCTACCGGTTCACTATCCCAATCAGTTCATGAATATCCTGACAGTTTTTATTCCTCATATATTCTCCAATCCCCTCTATAATCTCTATCGTAGCATTGGGATTAAAGAAATTGGCGGTTCCCACAGATACGGCCGAAGCTCCGGCAAGAATAAACTCCAACGCATCCTCTGCCGTTGCGATTCCTCCCATTCCGATAACCGGAATCTTTACGGCATTGGCTACCTGATTAACCATTCGGACTGCAACCGGTTTAATAGCCGGGCCGGATAAACCGCCGGTCCGGTTTGCCAGTGCAAAGGTCTGACGGTTAATGTCTATCTTCATTCCAGTCAGGGTATTGATGAGGGATACGGCATCTGCACCTCCTGCCTCCGCTGCTTTTGCCATAAGGGTAATATCCGTTACATTTGGACTGAGTTTCATAATGACCGGCTGTTTTGCCACCTGTTTCACTGCTTTTGTTATATCTTCCACATTCCCTGCGTCCTGGCCAAATCCTATGCCGCCTTCTTTTACGTTTGGACAGGAAATATTGATTTCCAACATATCCACCGGCTGGTCGGACAGCCGTTCCACCACCTCCTGATACTCCTCCTTTGTCTTTCCGCAGACATTTACTATAATTTTTGTATCATACTGTTTCAAAAAAGGTATATCCCGCTTCACAAATACATCAATTCCCGGATTCTGAAGCCCGATGGCATTCAGCATGCCACCGTGAGTCTCTGCTATTCTTGGTGTGGGATTTCCCTCCCATGGAACACTGGCAACGCCCTTTGTAACAACTGCCCCCAGTCTGTTTAAATCCACAAATTCACTGTATTCCATTCCGGAGCCAAAGGTTCCGGAGGCTGTCATAACAGGATTTTTCAACTCCACGCCTGCTATATTTACTGACATATTCATATTCTGTTTCTGTCCTTTCTTTTCATATTCTTTCTGATTATTCCATTAGATGTCTACTATCCGAGAATCGAAAACAGGACCATCTGTACATATCCGTGTGTTATTTACATTTGTATGTTCATCTTTATTTTTTGTTCTGCAAACGCAGCCCAGGCATGCACCAACGCCGCATGCCATCCGCTCTTCCAATGAAATCTGCGCCTCAATGTCCTTTTCCTGCGCATATTTTTTTATGGCTTTTAACATCGGCATGGGACCGCAGGCATATATGATATCACCCTCAACAGAATACTCCCTGATTGCATCCATAATGTTTCCCCTGACTCCGGTACTGCCGTCTTCAGTGGAAACATATACATTGCCATACTTTTTTAACTCTTCATATAAAAACAATTCACTTCGATACCCTACGACGATATTTAAAACACAGTTATACTGTTTCTTCAGTTCTTTTGCCAGTTCTACCATAGGCGGAACTCCAATGCCACCGGCCGCAAGAATCGCCGTTTTATTTTTCAGGGTATATCCGTTTCCCAAAGGTCCCAGAATCTTAATCCTGCCTTCGCTCTTCATATCGGAAAATTCAGCTGTTCCCTTTCCGACCACCCGGTATACCAGCCGTAATGCATTCTTCCTGTCATTGACTTCACAAATACTGATAGGTCTTGGCAAAAGACAGGCGCCGTTTCCGGAATACATGGAAATAAACTGTCCTGGCTTCGCATCCTCTGCCATCTCACATCTCAGCCACATACTATATATATCCGTTCCGATTTCTTCCTGACTGATGATTTCTGCAATCTCCATTCTGTGTTTGCTGTCTGAAATATGCTCCACTGCCCGGCCTCCTTATCTAAATACTGCAGAAGTAATATCTTCAATCATATCCATAACTGCAGCTCTTGATGCATCCGCATAGTTCTGTTCCCCATATTCTTTATATTTCTCCTGTTTATATGCTGCAATAATGCCTCTGGAAGAATTGACAATTGCCCCCAGACCGTCTTCATTAAAATACGGAGCAAGATCTGCTGCCTTTCCGCCCTGTGCTCCATATCCCGGAACCAGAATATAAGTCTTTGGCATTAATTTCCTAAGAATTTTACCCATTTCAGGATATGTAGCTCCCACAACAGCACCTACATAACTGTAGGAGTCTCCCATATGAGTTTCTCCCCATTTTGCCACCTGTTCACCAACCAGTTCATACAACGGCCTGGAACCGGTCATCTGGTCCTGAAATTCGCCGCTGGAAGGATTTGAGGTTTTCACCAAAACAAAGATGCCCTTTCCTTCTTCCCTGCACACATCAATAAAAGGATTAACACCGTCACTTCCGAGATAGGGATTGACGGTAACAAAATCCTCATCAAATGCACGGCACAGTGTATTTCCGACTTTTACACCACCCAAATGCCCAACTGCATAAGCGGAAGAGGTCGAACCAATATCACCTCTCTTAATATCACCGATAACTACCAGATCTTTTGATTTTGCATAATCCACCGTTTTTTTAAACGCATGCAGTCCTTCAATTCCAAACTGCTCATACATAGCTATCTGCGGTTTTACTGCCGGTATTAAATCATATGTAGCATCTATAATTCCTTTGTTATATTCGAATATGGCTTCCGCCGCACCTTCTAATGTTTCTCCATATTCTGCATATGCCTTTTTCTGTATAAATTCCGGTACATAGCCCAGCATAGGATCTAATCCCACTACCACAGGCGCATTTAATTTCTGAATCTTACTGACCAGTCTGTTAATCATCTTGTTTCCTCCATACGATGTTCTTAAATAATTTTATTATGAAAACGGAAATACAACCTTCCCATGATGAATGGTATATTCCACAGCACCTTTCACCGTTCTTCCATGAAACGGCGTATTGTGTCCTTTGGAAACAAATTCTTCTGCATTAATCACATATTCCTTTTCCGGATTAAAAATCACCACATCTGCAGTTTTTCCTTCCAAAAGCGTACCACTGTCTATTCCCAGAATCCTAGCCGGATTATAACTCATTTTCTCAACCATCTGCATTGGTGTCAGATATCCCTGCAAAACCAGTTCTGTATAAGTCAACGAGGCAGCGGTTTCCAGTCCTACGATTCCAAATGGCGCACCCTCAAAACCTCTGGCCTTTTCCTCACTGCTATGAGGCGCATGGTCTGTAGAAATAACATCCATAATACCATCCCGTAATCCCTGTTTTAATGCCTCCACATCCAGTCTGCTCCGAAGCGGAGGATTCATTTTATAATTTCCGTCGTTTTCCCTGATATCATCTGTAGACAGTGTAAAATGATGGGGGCATACTTCACCTGATACTGGTAGTCCCTCTTCTTTCGCCTCTTTAATCATTTTGACGCTGTCCTCAGTGGAACAGTGGCACAGATGAAGGGTTACGCCGGTTTCTTTTGCCAGCAGGATGTCCCGGGCCGCAATAATATCTTCTACAGCATTGCTGATACCCTTTAATCCCATCTGCCGGGATTTGTCTCCCAGATTCATAACGCCGCCGGCCACCAGATTGATATCTTCACAGTGCGCCAGAACTGGTATCCCGATTTCTCCTGCGATTTTCATCGCTTCCCGGTATAGATTGGAATTCATCACCGACTTTCCGTCTTCACTGATAGCACAGATTCCGCTGTCTGCCATCCCTTTAATATCCGTTACCTCTCTGCCCTGCTGGCCTATGGTTACCGCTCCCACCGGAAGTATGGTAATGGGACTTTCCGATGTTGCGCGCCTTACGATTTCACCTGCAATTTCCGGATTATCGGTAACCGGTTTGGTATTCGGCATTGGACATATGGTGGTAAATCCCCCCTTTGCCGCAGCCTTTGAACCGGTGGCAATCGTTTCTTTATACGTAAAACCCGGATCCCGCAAATGAACATGCATATCAATAAATCCTGGCATTACAAAACAGCCACCAGCATCAATTACACGAACATCCATGTAATCCTGTTCCTCTATTCGCTCTGCCACTTTCTCAATTACGGTATCCCGGATCAATACATCCATAACACCGTCAAGGTCAGCAGCCTTGTCTATTACTCTACCATTCTTAATCAGAATATACATCCGGTTCATTCTCCATTTCTTTTATCGTGTCCGTAGCCGGAACACTTCAGATTTATTTAACTATGTATCGGTTTATTACTGTATTCCTCCAGCCGTTCCTTATCAATAATAATCCGGTTATCCATGGTTTTCATGATATCTTTAATCTGTACGGCATCCCCCGTCTTTTCCAGATCATATACAATATTTTTATCAAATCCCAGTACCACCGGCTGTAACAGATTCTCCTGATTTTCCCGGATTACCAGTCCCTTTTCACCGTTGGTCAGCTCCAGACAGACTCCCGGAACCACAATATTAATGCTGTCTGTAAGAGCATTCACCAGCCGGTCCGAATATGTTTCATCTGCCATCAGGCGCTTCAAAACCGCTATCTCCGACATTGGTGATTCATCTATTTTCATGGCGGTCAGTTTATCGTATTCGTCAGCAATCATCAGGATACTGGTGGCAAGGCTGATATTTCTGTCAGTTTCTTCGGCTGCAGTTCCGTTCAAATCATATACTTCCCTTTGAAACTGTGTAATCATTCTTTTTGCCTGAGGGGTTATCTCCGAATACTCCAGAAGACTATAACCATCCATAATACCTCTCTTTATAATTTCCTGCTCTTCCTCATCCGGCTCATCCTTGCAGGCAATGGTATCATGGATTGTAAGCTTGCCAATATCATGCAGCAACGCCGCAATTACGATTTCCCTCTGCTCTTCCAGACTTTCTTTAATCTGGCCGGATATGAGGGCAGCAAGAATCGCCACATTCAATGAATGTTTATACACATAATCTGACGGACTTCTTAAATTCTGGGTGAAACTAATCTTCTTATCACCACCGCCATAATTATTGATAATCATATCCGTCAGCCGGTTTAAATTCGGAGGCACTTTTCTTGCCAGAAGTGCTTTCATATCGTCCTTGATGCTGAACACCGCCATGGTCTGAAATCTCTCGAACTCAATATCGTCTTCCGACATTGGCGGTAACGGCTCCGCCGGCTCCAAAACATATATTCCGATCAGACTGAAATTTTTAATGCTGACTATGCCCTGTTCGGTCAATTTTGTATCACGGCCATATAACAGAACTCCATTTTTATTATAAACAGGTTTTGCCAGTCTCATTCCTTTTTTCAAGTCATTCGTGGTAACAAAAATCATACTTCCACCTTTCTGCCATTTAAATTTTCCAGGCAAATTTATTATATTTTATATCTCATTGCAGTTGTGATTATTATACCCTAACAGCAGTAAAAAATAAAGTATTTTTCCTACTTCTTTACTATCCGGAAGATAGATGCTATAATGGATTTGTAAAATTTCAGAAGGGAGACTTATATGAATACAATCAATAAAGATTCATTAATCAAACTAATCACTGCTGGTGTGGCATCCTTTTTTATGCTGATGGGTGTTGTTTTTAATATTGTGATAAAAGCCGATGGCTGGATCTGGGCTTCCTCCGTTATACTCTTACTTGCCCCTTTGGCGCTGCTTGCTTTTGCGGTTCTTGAAATCTCAACCCCGAATGCCATCCGGCCCGTTTATTATCTCATCATACCGACTGTCCTGGCACTGAATGAACTTATCAATGCCATGCATCAACTGGTCAATATGGGAGAAACAAAATTTTACAGAGCTTCTTATTTTTCCAATTTTATATTATCCCTCGTTATGATAGCCGCCATGGTATTCGTAATTATATCCAGCTTAAAGTACAAGAGTATGTTTGTTCCGTTTATTGTCTCTGTCACTTACATAATATATGAACATTTTAACGGTATAATCAGATATTTCTTTCTCTTTTGGGGAAATCTCTTCGGTGGACATAATGTAGCTGCCGTATTCCGAACTTTCAGCATTGACCTTGCCATGTGTCTTTCGATTCTCATTGTGATATATATGGTATATAAGACCAACAAAGAAGCCTGAATAAAATCATCATATTATCTTCAAAACAGAAAAACCGGCGGATATGAGGCATCCTATAATGGATGCCCCATATCCGCCGGCGTTTTCACCTTTTCTATATCAATATTTCCTTTAAACCGAACGGGAACCGGAAGGACAATGGGAATTAATTTCTTCAAAAAGCTGGTTTATAACTTCTTTAACTGCTGATACCGTCTCTTCCACTGGTACTTTCTTTGCAACCGATTTGTCCCGGGTTACAATTTCACAGAGATTCTCGCTTAAATTCTTCGGACTGACAATGACCCGGACCGGAACTCCCAGCAGGTCTGCATCCGAAAACATAACTCCCGGACGGACTTTTCTGTCATCATACACGACTTCGATTCCATCATTCATAAGTGTTTCGTAAAGATTATCCGCAACACCTTTCACCTGCTCGTCATCCGGCCGCAGGCAGCAGATATGAACTTCCCATGGTGCAATGGAAATCGGCCATACAGGACCGTAATCATCATGATGTACCTCACAGACAGAAGCCGCCAGACGTCCTACCCCGATACCGTAACATCCCATGATTGGGTACTGAAGATTACCGTCTGCATCCGTATATTTCATATCCATTGCTTTGGTATATTTAGTTCCAAGCTGGAAAATATTTCCTACTTCAATTCCTCTGGAAATCCGAATGGAATGTTTTCCACAGTTCGGACAGATACCGCCTTCCAGAATCTTTGAAAAATCATGGTATTCCACATTCTGCACATCCCGTTCCATACACAGTCCGGTATAATGATATCCGGTTTCATTGGCGCCGCACACCAGATTTTCCGCTCCCTTTAAAGAATTGTCAAATAACCGGATACATTCTGTATTCAGGTTATAAGGTCCAATATATCCGGCAGTCAGTCCACACTCTTCCGTAATCACGGCCGGATGGATTTCTTCACCAATATAGTTCCGGAGTTTCGTTTCATTAACTTCCATATCGCCTCTGACAAATACAACTATATATTCGTCATTGGAATTCTTCTGATAAACCACTGCCTTACAGGAACTTTCCACCTGCCTCTGCAGAAACTCACAGACATCTTCTATAGATTCCTTATGGGGTGTTTCCACTTTTACAAGGTCTGCCTTCGGCACCTGATTCTTATTTTCAATTATATTTTCAGCCGCCTCCATATTGGCGCTGTAGCCGCAGTCATCACAGATAGCAATGGAATCCTCCCCAATCGGTGTCAGCAGCATATATTCATGGGATACGCTGCCTCCCATCATACCGGAATCCGACTTCACAGCCACTACCTCCGGTATTCCTGCCCGTGCAAAAATCCTAAGATATGCCTCAAAGCATATCTCATAATAGGCTTCTAAATCCTCCTGAGAAGTATGAAAGGAATAGGCATCCTTCATGGTGAATTCCCTTACCCGTATCAGACCGGCACGAGGTCTGGCTTCGTCTCTGAACTTTGTCTGTATCTGATAAATCATAAACGGATATTTCGTATAGGTCTGACCGTATTCCCTTACCAGATGTACCGCTGCTTCTTCATGAGTCATGCCCAGAACTATTCTGCTTCCGCTTCTGTCTTTCATCCGGAGCATCTCATTTCCTATACTGGTATATCTTCCAGACTCTTCCCACAGCTCCGCAGGCATGACCACCGGAAATAATACCTCCTGACCGTCAATCTTATCCATTTCCTGACGGATGATATTTTCAATTTTCTTTGTTACCCGTTTCAAAGGTGGGTATTGGGAATAAATGCCATTGGCAACATATTTCATATATCCCCCCCGTACCATCAGCGCATGGCTGTCAATCACGCAATCTGCTGGTCTTTCTTTAAATCTGTCTCCGACAATTTTATCTAACTTCACTCTGTTTCATCCTTTCTCTGCCCGAATCACAGGCATAGAAAATTCATGCCCGCTTATATCTAAATTTTATCCAAATTTAACACAGCATCTTTTTTTTGTCAATGTTCTGACAAAAAAATAGCGCAAATGTTATCTTTTCAAACATTTGCGCTGTCATAGTCCATATTTTTCTTTTAATAGTTTTCCGGTTTTTCCTGAAAATACGCCTTGGATTTTTTACATACCGGGCAAACCTCCGGTGCCTTTTTACCGATTACGATATGACCACAGTTTAAGCACTGCCAGATTGTATCTCCGTCCTTGGAAAATACCAGTCCACCTTCAATATTGGCAATCAGTTTTCGGTAACGCTCCTCATGTTCCTTTTCTATCCTGGCCACCGCTTCAAACAGATAGGCAATATCATTAAAACCTTCTTCCTTTGCATCTTTTGCAAACTGCACATACATATCGGTCCATTCAAAATTTTCACCCTTTGCCGCATCCTTAAGATTATCCAGGGTATCCGGAATATCCCCGCCATGTAATATTTTAAACCATAACTTTGCATGTTCTCTCTCATTTGCAGCAGTTTCCTTAAATATATTGGCTATTTGAATATAGCCGTCTTCTTTTGCTTTCGAAGCATAATACGTATATTTATTTCTCGCTTCTGATTCTCCTGCATAAGCAGTCATTAAATTTGCTTCCGTTTTTGTCCCATTTAATTTCGGCATACTATTATACCCCTTTGCCATTATTTGTAGTAGTTTTTAACGTCCCTCTCCAAGGACAATTTTAATTCTCCTTCACAAGATGTCCTTCCGCTGCAATGTATTCCTCCAGCAGTGCCGCAGCAATACCGGCCAGATGAACACAGGGCCTCTTCCTGTAATATTCTTCCGTTCTCTGTTCCGGAACCGGACTTTTCTCACCGGCCAGTGTTCCAAGTAATTCCCGGCAGACAATAGATCCATTGATTTCTGTAAATTCACCTGCCAGCTTTTGTATTCTGGCATAATGCTCCGCCTTAATTTTTCCTGTTTCCGGCGAGTCATAACCAAATAACATTCCGGCAACCATAAACATTCCGCTTACGGTACCGCAGACCTCCCGCAGCCTCCCCATGCCTCCTCCAAAGGAGGAGCTAAGCCTTGCAGCCGTCTTTTCGTCCATATCATACATATCCGAGAACGCAAGAAATACTGCCTGAGAACAATTATATCCCTGTTTAAATAAATCCATCGCTTTCTTTCCACGTACACTATTTTCATAATCTATCATGAATTTTATACCAATATTTCACAAGTCTTCTTGTGTTACCTTTCTTCTGTAATTTCTTTCTGATGTTTTACCATATTTCCTTACTTTAATATTTATTCCATTTCACGTATAATTTTACGTATCGGCAAAATAGAAGCCGGCGAAACCGACAATTCATCAATCCCCATTCGGATGAATTCTTCCGTCAGACTTAAATCAGCCCCCAGTTCCCCACAGATTCCAACCCATATGTTATGTTTATGTCCGTTATCCGCTACCATTTGAATCATCCGTAGAATTGCCTCATGGCGGGGATCATAAATATTGTCCAGTTTGGAATTCTGACGGTCGACAGCCAGTGTATACTGGGTTAAGTCATTGGTGCCAATGCTGAAGAAATCAACTTCTTCTGCCAATAAATCACTAATCAGCACTGCCGCCGGAGTTTCAATCATAATACCGAGTTCCACACTGCCGTATTGAATCTGCTGTTCATCCAATTCTTTTTTTACTTCTTCCACAATTGCTTTTATCTGCCTGACTTCATTGACACTGATAATCATCGGGAACATAATTCCAATGCTTCCATAAGCGCTGGCACGATAAAGCGCACGAAGCTGTGTCTTAAAAATATCAATCCGGTCCAGACAGATTCTTATCGCCCGGTATCCCATCGCCGGATTTTCTTCTTTATCCAAATTAAAATAATCCACCTGTTTATCTGCACCAATATCCAGCGTCCGGATTATAACTTTTTTGCCTGCCATATTTTCAGCTACTGTTTTATATGCCTGAAACTGGTCATTTTCAGACGGATAATCGCCGGATTCCAAATATAAAAACTCACTGCGGAATAATCCTATGCCCGCCCCGTCATTTTTAAGAACATTGGCCACATCGCCTACACCGCCGATATTTGCATATAGTTTTATTTTTTTTCCGCTCCGTGTAATATCTTCTTTTCCTTTCAGACTTTCCAGCAATTCCCTGTTTCTGATAATTTCAGCCTGCCGCTCCTGCATTTTCGCCAATGTTTCTTCATCCGGCTCTATAATAAATTCTCCTGCAAAACCGTCCACAATTGCCGTTTTTCCATTCCATTCTTCCCGGATATCCACTCCAATCAGCGCCGGCAGATTCATGGTTCTGGCCAATATAGCTGTATGGGAATTGGACGAACCTAGCCGGGTCACAAAAGCAAGCAGTTTTTCTTTATCCATCTGTACAGTTTCACTGGGTGCCAAATCCTCTGCTACTATAATTACCGGTTCATTTCCGATATTATTAGCGGTGGATTTACCCAGTAAAATTGAAATAACCCTCTCAGCAATATCTTTGACATCAATCGCTCTCGCCCTGAAATATTCATCTTCCATCTCGGCAAACATGGTTGATAAATTATCTCCTGTAGTTGCCACCGCATATTCTGCATTTACATACTGGGTTTCAATAATATTCTGAATGGAATCATTAAACGTGTCATCCTCCAGCATCATGGCATGTACCTCAAATACCTGCGCATTCAGTTCTCCCACTTCTTTCACTGCTTTAGCATATATTTCATTTAATTCGGCAATTGCTTTCTCTTTTGCTCTTTGATATCGTTCCAGTTCTGCTTTTGTATCCTTTGTTTTAATTCTTTTAACCTTTCCTGCATCCTTTGAATAAAATAAAATTTTTCCGATTGCAATTCCATTAAAGATGGACTTACCATTTATCTTTTCCATTTCTCTACCTCCGCACACCGCAGATTATTCTGTGATACTGCAACAATCGTTTTCCTGTTCTCTAATTCCCGGGTTTACAGATTAGACATGAAAAAGTCCTTTAATTCCTGTTCTGCCGTACTTTCATCTTCCCCTTCAATGGTAACGGTAACTTCCTGCCCCTGTTTAATACCCATTGCCATAATCGCCATCAGCTTTGTGGCTTCTGAACATTTTCCATTGGCACACAGCGTGATCTTAGATGAAAATTTCTTCGCCTCTTTCACCAATAAACCGGCCGGCCTCGCATGAAGTCCTGCCTCATCTTTAATTGTATACTTAAATTCTTTCATTATATCTGTCATGGTATCTTCAAAAAAAGGATACCATTCTCCTTTCCTGTTTATTAATTTATTGTATACAAAAATGGTAAAAAAAAACCTCTCAACATAATAAAAATAGATATTATTAATCCATTTCATTATATCCAAGAGGCTTATACCTATATTTCTGTTTCTTTTATTTCTTCAAACCATTCATCTGCAATATCATAAGCCGTTTTCGTTTCACTTTCCGAATATACGTTTTCATATTTATATTCTGTTTTTAATGAATTCTTCTTTACATCATAAATCAATTTCATTTCAGTCGGCATTGGTCTGTTATATTCCGAGCACACTTTCTCTATCTGTTTAATATCCTCGTTTATTATCTTCGTTACAGCCTTTTGCCTTCCAACAGAAACATCATATTGCATCTCATCCGGACGGATTGCATCGTTTAATTCACTTCTTGAAACAACCATTCCGTTGATATTATAAAAATAACAACTTGCAACTACATTGTCTTCATATGAACAGTAAATATATATTACATTTGCCCGCCTTTCAACATTTTCCAAACAGATCGAAACCATATCCGCCTGTAATTCACTAAACAAATCTTCAAATACTTTACTCATATTTACCTCCAAAATTTTTCTAATTTTTCTTTGTTTTTTAGGTTTGTTAATTATGTCTTCCTGAAAATATTTATTATTTATAGTATATTCGACAATAAATTCAGATAGTCGTAAACTATCTTCATTGTATTTAACTTCTACATTTATTGTAACATGATTTCCCGCATTAATAGCTTTTGCCCATTTGTTTTCAATCTTTTTATATTGACTCAAATTTACATTTGCTGACTGAGAAACTAAATTATCAATCTCCGGAGATCCGCCAAATCTATCTCCAATCAAATGCCCAGCATGGTCTCCTTTTAGCTTTCCTGGTGTATGTGGATTATGTGGCAAACGCTCTTTTCTGTTTGTCAACTGCAAATTGTCTGTTTCAATTTTTGATATTCTCCCTTCTGAATCCGTTTCATATAAATAATTATATTCACCAGTTTTATACCTTATATTAGGTTTTAACTTTCCAGAATCATCAAAAATTTCTGTTTCCAAATTATCATCTGCCAGCTCTTTACTATTCTCTTTTTTGTCTTTTAAATTTTTTCCCAACTTCGAATTTATATTAACAGAATCAATTGTTATATCTTTTCTGTCTCTTATCTGTTTATTCGCTTCTCTAAATGTGTCTAGAATCTCAAATGATAAAACCGGATTATCTCCTACTGTCATTTTCCTCCTCCTATTTTACATTACCTATTCCCTATCGTAAAGCCTTTTCTTTTATAAATATTTCGATAATAACATTTTTTTAATATTATAACAAATATAAACTATTATCAATAATAAATTTTCGACATAATCCGACATAAATTTTTAATCTTTTATCACCACAAAAAAACTCCTGATTCCATGTCTTTAATCCACATGAAATCAGGAACTTCTATTCTATCTTAACTGCCTGACAACAACACCGCTTAACTGATACTAATCTTAAAAATATAGTACTCCGATTCCCACCAGTCCCGGCCCAGTGTGAACAGCCAGAGATGCCACAATCTGTTTTTCCGCCACAATTTCTGCATCTTTAAAATTCTCTGTCAGAAATCCCCTGACTTCTTCTACTTTATCCGCTGCATGACCGTTCATAATGCTAAGCCACAGCTTTTCTGATTTTGTATTTTTCTTTACAATCTCTACCAGTTTTTCTACTGCATTCTTTCTTCCCCTTAACATGGTCACGGTGCGGTACACCCCTTCTTCATCACAGGAAATCACAGGTTTCAAATTCAATGCCTTGCCGATAAAACCTGTAACGTTTCCGATTCTTCCTCCTGCTTTCAGATAATCCAGAGTATCCATATAAAAATACACATGAGAATCCGCTACCTTTCTTTCCAGTTCTCCGGTTACCCATTGAAAACTTTTTCCTTGCTCTAACTGTATGGCAGCCCACATGGCAAGAAGACCGGAACCTGTAGATATATTCTTAGTATCCAATGTATATGTGTCAAGTCCCTGATATTCATCCAAGGTTGTCTTCACCGTATTAAATGTACCGCTCAGTTTAGAAGATATACACACAGCTATAATTTTCTCATAGCCTTCTGATTTCAATTTATCTGCAATATCAATAACATCTCCGGTATTCGGCGTAGATGTGGTAGGTATCTCGTCTGGGAATCTTTCATAAATCATCATTGGATCAATGTCCAGTCCGTCAGTGTACATTTCCATTCCATAAATCACCTTCAGACCCAAAAGCTTTATATTATGTTTCTCTATAAATTCCTCAGGGATATCACATCCCGAATCAGCTAATATAGCAACTTTTTCTATATTCACAGTTTTTTTCTCCTTGTAATGTGGTTTTTATAACTATGTTTGATATTACCATATACTGTTTAAATCTGTCAATATTATTTTGGGATGTAAACAAAAATTTTATACATAAAAAAAAAGCTTCGGAAAATCCGAAACTTCCATAAGCGCGAGACGGGATTCGAACCCGCGACCCTCGCCTTGGCAAGGCGATACTCCACCACTGAGCCACTCGCGCAAACATTTCATTGCCATAAAATATCTCTGACAACAAATGTTATTTTACATTATAAATATTATATTGTCAACCATTTTTTATTTACTTGCCTGCCGGTACCGATACGATTAAATCCGTCTGCCGTCTCCGTTTCTATTAAATACCGTAAGTATATATTCGTTGGTTCCAATCTTTTTTTCCTTCAGTTCCTCCTGTTCTTTCATGCAGATATCAATCCACTTCTCTTCTGCCCCGATTACAATATTGGCAAGCATGATTCCCATATTGACATATTCCATGGCAGCGGTTCTTTTCACTCTGGATTTCTTCAGAAATACATGCATCCGGTTAGCGTACACTATAAACCGCCAGGGCTGGGTATTATAAGAGGACGGAGAAACTCTGGCCAGTTCCAGCAGTTCCTTTATATCCATATTCGGTTCTTCCTTAAATACACAGATTTTATCTGTCTTCATCCGTTTAATCTCCCTCCGGCTCCGGTACATATTTCCGGTAGGATACCCCAGAGCCAGAGCTATGGTCATTTTCCGGCCCATATAATCTTTCTCCCTGAATATGGTGTTATCCGCCTGATAACAGGTAGCGATTCCAATGGCTGTCAGATATATTACCACCTGCTGCAAAACATATCCTGCATTGATTTCTGACCTCCTGCTGCCATCCGTATATATCCCTATATAATACGGCGCCAGAAAGGATTTCCTGCAATAATCCGATATCACCACATTAATCTGTACATCCCTATACTTTCTTGCAGCATTGTCAATTGCTAACTTGATACGCATAATTAAATCCGGCTCTATCTCATGATTTGCAAATGCCCTTACAGATTTCCGTTTGTAAATCGCATCACTGAATTTCATTGAAGATTCCACCTTTCCCATATCTCAAATTTCATTTGTACTTTAATCTGAACTTATCTTTCCATTTATTTTCGTTCTTACAGCAATTTTTCCAATTCCTCCAGCAGTTCTTCAAACACTTGCATTGCCGCCTTCACCGGTTCCCTGCTGCCCATATCCACCCCTGCTGTCTTTAGCAGTTCAATAGGATAATCGGAAGAACCGCCTTTTAAAAACTTTTTATAGTCTTCCACCGCTGGTTCTCCTAGTTCCAGAATCCGTCTGGAAAGTGCGATTGCCGCTGAAAAACCGGTAGCGTACTGATAGACATAAAATGCAGTGTAAAAATGTGGTATTCTTGCCCATTCCATTTCTATTTCTTTGTCAATTACAATCTTATCACCAAAATATTTCCGGTTCAACTCAAAATATATTTCACAAAGTATTTCCTGGTTTAACGCTTTACCAGAATCCACCATTTCATGAGTAATCTTCTCAAATTCCGCAAACATGGTCTGCCGGAACAGTGTGGTGCGGAACTGCTCCAGAAAGTGATTAATCAGATACGCTTTTTCTTCTTTGCTCTTTGTATTTTCAATCAGATGATGAATCAACAGAGATTCATTACAGGTAGATGCCACTTCGGCAACAAAAATCTTATATCCGGCATTCGTATATGTCTGATTTTCATTAGAGTAATAGGAATGAAGCGCATGACCCATTTCATGGGCAATCGTAAATACATTATTCAGATTCGGCTGATAATTCAACAGCACATAAGGATGCACTCCATAGATACTCCAGGAATAGGCTCCGCTGCGTTTTCCTTCATTTTCATAAACATCAATCCAGCCTTCCTCAAAACCTTTCCGGAGCAGCGCACCATACTCTTCGCCCATTGGTTTTAACCCTTCCAGTACCATTTCCTTTGCTTTTTCAAATGGAACATCAAAATCCACATCTTTCACCAGAGGAACATACAGGTCATACAGATGTACTTCTTCCAGAGAAAGCGCTTTTTTACGCAACTCAACATACCGATGCAGAAGAGGCAGATGTTCCTGTACGGTTTCAATCAGATTATCATATACCTGTTCCGGAATATTTCCATCCTCCAGATACATCTGTCTGCTGGAATCATACTTTCTGATTTCCGCATAAAATTTATCCTTTTTTACACTTGCCAGATAAATTGCCGCAATTGTATTTCGAAACTGCCCGTAAACAGAATACATCTGCTTAAATGCAGCCTCTCTGACAGACCTGTCCCGGCTTTCCAAAAAAATACCAAACCGTGAATGAGTGATTCTAACCTTTTCTCCGTTTTCATCTTCTATCTCCGGAAATTTTAAATCTGCATTATTAAATACCTGAAAGATATCCGAAGGTGACTGTGAAATCTTCTGTGATGCTGCCAATATTTCTTCTGCCTCATCGCTCAGGATATGCTTCTTCTGACGGAATAAGTTATTAAAATACTGTGTAAACTCCCGTAAGTCCTCCCTTTCCAGATACTTCCTGATTGTCGCCTCATCTGCCGCCAGCAGTTCCGGTTCCACAAAAGAGGAAGCCGTATAAAACCGGGTCAGCAAATCTGTGGATTCCCCCGCCATATTCTGATATTTACTGCAACCCAAATCCTCATGGTATTTCTGATTGGCATAAAAAAATATTTTCTCCGTCAATAATTCAATTTCACTCATAAGCTTCATGCATTCCGCAAAGGAATCCACATCCCTGCAGATGATTCCCCGGAATTCTTTCAGCTGCAAAAACAGTTCTTTTGCTTTTTCAATATCACTGCTCCACAACTCCTCATCTGCATATACATCTTTCATATTCCATTTATATTTATCATCAATCTCTTTTCTGGTTTTTATGCTTTCCATATTTGCCATAGTTACTCCTTTCGGCGGACTTGCCTTTTTCTACATTTTACAATATACTGTTTATATCGAATTTTTGAGAGGAATTGTTTAGATGCCGGACGAATATTATATCACAAATACTGTACAGCTGACTTCTGACGAACAGACAGACATTCAACATCTGCTGAAGGAATCCGCCCTGTTTGACGGTTATATCTATGATTGTTTTATCGAAAATGAATTAATCTGTCATGATAATTTTCCCTGCTTTTATCAGTTATATTCATTTGACCACCGCTTAATCTGTTTTATTTCCCTTTTTTTTGATCAAACGGAATTATTCATATACGGAATCACCCATCCCGGCTACAGACGCCAGCGCTGTTTTTCCAGGTTACTGGAAACCGTATTCCGGTCCCTGGATAAATCCCACGCTCCTACTGTCAATATCTTTTTTCCAATCAATACCAAAGCCCGCTGCCAGGCATTGACTCATTATACCCGCTCCGGCCGGATATGTTACGAATATAGTGAGTATCTGATGAAAAAAAATCTAAATGCCCCGATTTCATCCATGAAATCTGGTAATAGAAAATCGTTTTTGCTGGATCTGGAATATGAAGAGCAGGCTTCCGGCTGCGAATACTCCCTTTGGGCGAAAGACCTCTATGTAGGTGGCTGCCTGATAGAACATCTTTCGGAAACAGAAGCCATGATCTATCAATTCGGCATCGTAGACAATGAACAGGGAAAAGGATATGGAACATCCGGCTTAATCCTTATCTGTCAGGATCTGAAAGAAAAAGGATATTCCGCCGTATCCCTGCAGGTTACCGGAAAAAATAAAAAGGCCCGCAGACTATATACAGACTGCGGATTTAAAATTAAGGATGAAATACAATATTTCATCCTTAATAAACTTTGATAAATTTCCTATATGGGATTTATTTCAGCCAATAAATTTTAGGGTAATAACTAAACATTGCCTTGCCCAGTATGAGATTTTCCTTGACAAAATGAGTGGTTTTCCAGGTCCTGGAATCATGGGAATTATTCCGGTTATCACCCAATACGAAATAACATCCTTCCGGAACCTGTGTTTTTGCAAAATCTCCTTTTAAATCTACGATTCCGTCATCAAAATACGTATAGTCTTCTTCCAACGGTTCGTCGTCAATATAGACAATACCGTTTCGTATCTCCACATACTCTCCCGGAAGACCGATGACCCGCTTCACATAATTCTCTTTCATATTATCCGGAAAGCGGAAAATTATAATATCTCCCCGTTCCGGTTCTGAAAATAAATATGCCAGCCGTGAACCTATCATACGACTTTTCTCATGAATGGTCCGTTCCATGGAACCAGTGGGTACTCTGGCATTTATTATTACCAGTTTATTAATTGCAACTACTAATATAACGGCAACAACTATCAGCTTCAGCCAATTCATCGCTTCTTTCCGCAGATCAAAATCCTCCGGCAGCCGGCCCCGTCTTCTGCGCTTTTTGAATTTTTCAGAATTGACAATATCGTCCTCTTCATCTTCCCCCCAGTAGATAATCTCAATATCATCATCAAGATTGTTATACATGCCGCATTCACCTCGCAACCCTTCTCTGTTTCAGGGAAAATCGTTACACATGTATTATATCACAATTCTTTAAAATTACAAGTTGGTATATCCCATCAGACTCAGGTCAACTTCACGGGCGGCATCCCGTCCTTCCCGGATAGCCCATACCACCAGAGACTGTCCCCGGTGCATATCTCCTGCAGTAAATACCCGCTTTGCACTGGTTTCATACCGGCCGGCCGCCGTCTTTACATTGGTACGCTCATTCACTTCCACCCCGAAGGCTTTTGTCACATAAGATTCACTTCCAAGGAAACCTGCGGCAATCAATACAATATCAGCTTCCACTTCATATTCACTGCCTTCGATTTCCGTCATCATAAATCTTCCGCTGGCCTGGTCTTTTCTGCTCTCCAGTTTCACCAGTTTTAACCGGCAGAGATTTCCATTTTTATCGGCAATAAACTCTTTTACCGTGGTACAATAGTCTCTCGGATCTTTACCGAACACCGCAATGGATTCCTCCTGCCCGTAATCGGTTTTACAGATTTTTGGCCATTCCGGCCACGGATTATCCGCTGCCCGGCAGTCCGGAGCCTTTGGCATCATTTCCAGCTGCAGTACACTGGCCGCTCCCAGACGGATAGATGTTCCCACACAATCATTACCAGTATCCCCTCCGCCGATAACTACAACTTTCTTTCCTTTTGTTGAAATATAGGTTCCTTCCTTCAGACCGGTATCCAAAAGACTTTTTGTGGTGGCTTTCAGAAAATCCACTGCAAAATAAATTCCTCTGGCTTCCCTTCCTGGTGCTTTTATGTCTCTCGGATTCGATGCGCCACAGGCCAGAATCACTCTGTCATAATCCTTCAGTATCTTATCTGCCTTAATATCTTTTCCTACATTGGTATCTGTAATAAATTCTACGCCTTCTTCTTTCATAATACTGATTTTCCGCTCCACATACTGCTTTTCCAGCTTCATATTTGGAATACCGTACATCAGAAGGCCGCCTGGCCGGTCGGAACGCTCAAATACGGTCACTGTATGACCTCTCTGGTTTAACTGGTCCGCTGCTGCCAGTCCGGAAGGACCGGAACCGATAACCGCTATCTTTTTACCGGTTCTGACCTTTGGAATTTTTGCCGCTGCATATCCTTCTTCATAGGCATTTTCAATAATTGCCAGCTCATTCTGTTTGGAAGCTACCGGCTCATCATTGAGATTGCAGGTACATGCATTTTCACACAGCGCCGGACATACCCTTCCCGTAAACTCTGGAAAATTATTTGTCTTATGCAGACGGTTATACGCCTGCTCCCAGTTACCGGTATACAACAATTCATTCCATTCCGGAACCAGATTGTTTAACGGACAGCCGGAAGCCATTCCGCCAATCATCATGCCGGACTGACAGAACGGAACGCCGCAGTCCATACATCTGGCGCCCTGTAACTGCTGTTTTTCTTTTGACAGTGGGGTATGAAATTCATTAAAATTTTTTATTCTTTCTTTTGGAGAAACAGCTTTGCTGTTCTCCCGCTCATAATCTAAAAAACCGGTTGGTTTGCCCATTCTTAACTCCTTTCTACGCAGATGTATGTGGCTCAGTTTCTGTTCATTGCATAAAATGCTTCAATCTGGGCCTGCTCGCTGCTTAAGCCTTTTTCTTCCATCTGAACGATAGTCATTAGCATTTTATTATAATCGTGCGGAATTATTTTCTTAAATTTCGGAAGATATTCTCCAAAGTTATCCAGTATCATCTTTCCTTTTTCCGAATTGGTATATGCCACATGATCAATAATCATCTGCTTCAATTCCATGACATCGTATTTTGAAGTAACTTCACTGGAAGATACCAGCTCTTTGTTCAATTTGGTATATAAATTCCTGTCTTCATCCAGAACATATGCCACTCCGCCACTCATGCCGGCTGCAAAATTCTTTCCTGTTCTACCCAGAATAACCACCCGGCCACCGGTCATATATTCACAGCCATGGTCACCTACGCCTTCTGCCACTGCTACTGCACCTGAATTACGAACACAGAACCGCTCGCCTGCCACACCGTTAATATATGCCTTGCCGCTGGTGGCTCCATACAGCGCCACATTACCAATAATGATATTTTCATCCGGTTTATACAGGATTCCTTTCGGCGGATATACAATCAGCTTGCCGCCGGACAGTCCTTTTCCAAAGTAATCATTGCTGTCACCAGTAAGTTCCAGTGTCAGTCCTTTCGGTATGAATGCACCGAAACTCTGACCGCCTGCCCCTTTACATTTAACTATAAATGTATCCTCTTCCAAAGTGTCATGATACATTTTTGTTATTTCTGATCCAAATATCGTTCCAAAAGAGCGGTCCGTATTACTGACATCCACTTCAATGCTGCGCTTTTGTTTCTTTTCCAAAGCCCCCTTCAGCTTCTTAAGCAAAATTTTTTCATCCAGTGTTTTTTCCAGTTGGAAATCATATACATTCTTTTCATAATATTTTACCGGCTCATGGATAACATCGGGGTTTAAGATTCTGGATAAATCCACGGTTCCGGCATTGCCATCCATAACGCCGTTCTTCGGTATCAGAAAATCACTTCTTCCCACCAGTTCATCCACTGTTTTTATTCCTAACTTCGCCATATATTCTCTTAATTCCTGAGCAATAAACTTCATAAAGTTTACAACATATTCCGGTTTTCCCTTAAATCTCTTTCGAAGTTCCGGATTCTGTGTAGCCACGCCCACCGGACAGGTATCCAGATTACAGACGCGCATCATGACGCAGCCCATTGTCACCAAAGGCGCCGTGGCAAAGCCGAATTCTTCCGCTCCCAGCATAGCTGCTATGGCAACATCCCGTCCGCTCATCAGCTTACCATCGGTTTCTACAATAACTTTATTTCTCAGACCGTTCAGAATCAATGTCTGGTGCGCCTCCGCCAGACCTAATTCCCATGGAAGTCCTGCATTATATATAGAATTTCTCGGCGCCGCTCCGGTACCGCCGTCATATCCGGAAATCAGAATCACCTGTGCCCCTGCCTTGGCAACACCTGCAGCAACGGTGCCTACTCCCGCTTCCGATACCAGTTTTACGGAAATTCTTGCATCCCGGTTGGCATTTTTACAGTCATAAATAAGCTGGGCCAGATCTTCAATAGAATAAATATCGTGATGTGGCGGCGGCGAAATCAGGCTGACGCCTGGTGTGGAATGTCTGGTTTTTGCAATCCACGGATATACCTTCTGTCCCGGAAGGTGGCCGCCCTCTCCAGGTTTTGCCCCCTGCGCCATCTTAATCTGTATTTCTTTCGCACTGACCAGATATTTGGAAGTAACGCCGAATCTTCCAGAAGCTACCTGCTTTATGGCAGAACAACGGTTCAAACCATCTTTACCGGTTTCCAGACGCTCCAGGCTTTCACCGCCTTCCCCGCTGTTGGATTTTCCGTGAATCATATTCATGGCAATTGCCATTGTTTCATGAGCTTCCTGGGAAATGGAGCCATAGGACATGGCGCCGGTCTTAAACCGTCTGACAATACTGTCAACACTTTCCACTTCTTCCAGCGGAATCCCCTGAGCCGGATATTTAAAATCAATAAGGCCGCGAATATGGACTGCATTCATTTCTTCATCAATATGATGAGTGTACTGTTTAAACAAATCATAATTTCCAGTCCATGTGGACTGCTGCAGCAAATGTATGGTCTGAGGGTTATACAGATGTTCTTCCTTTCCGCTTCTGAATTTATGACTGCCATTGCTGTCTAAAGTCAGGTCCACGCCCAGACCCAACGGGTCAAATGCTTTGGAATGCAGGGAATCCACTCTGATTTCTATATCTTTTAAGGTAATTCCGCCAATTCTGCTGACCGTATTTGTAAAATACTTATTAATCACTTCCTCACTGATACCCAGCGCTTCAAAAATCTGGGAACCCTGATAGGACTGTATTGTTGAAATTCCCATTTTAGAAGCAATCTTAACGATTCCGTGAAGAATTGCATCATTATAGTCGTTCACCGCCGCATAATAATCTTTGTCTAACATATCCAGGTCAATCAGCTGTTTAATGGATTCCTGTGCCAGATAAGGATTAATCGCACATGCACCATAACCCAGCAGGGTTGCAAAATGATGAACTTCCCTTGGTTCTCCGCTTTCCAGAATAATGGCCAGACTGGTTCTTTTCTTTGTAAGAACCAAATGCTGATGAAGCGCTGATACCGCCAGCAAAGATGGGATTGCCACATGATTTTCATCCACACCTCTGTCAGACAAAATTAAAATATTGGCACCATCCCTATGGGCTCTGTCTGCTTCCACAAAGAGATGTTCAATTGCTTTTTCCAGAGAAGTATTTTTATAATATAAAATAGGTATGACTTCTACCCGAAATCCTGGTACATTCATATTTTTAATCTTCAACATATCCGTACTGGTCAGGATTGGATTAGAAACCTTCAAAACCTGACAGTTCTCCGGTCTTTCCTCCAAAATATTTCCATCTTCGCCAATATAAACTGTGGTGGATGTAACTATTTCCTCCCGGATAGCGTCAATCGGCGGATTTGTTACCTGCGCAAACAGCTGTTTAAAATAATTAAATAACGGTTGTGCTTCATTGGAAAGAACCGCTAATGGTTTATCGCTTCCCATGGCAGATATAGGCTCTGAGCCATTTTTTGCCATGGGAAGTATGGAAGTTTTCAGTTCCTCAAAGGTATATCCAAAGGCTTTCTGCAAGCGTTTTCTATCCTCTGTCGAATATTCTTCTACTTTTTTATTCGGTATCTTTAAATCTTTCAATTTTACCAGATTGCTGTCCAGCCACTCTCCATACGGCTGTCTGGATGCATATCTTTCTTTTAATTCATCATCATCAATCAATCTGCCTTTTACGGTATCCACCAAAAGCATTTTTCCCGGACGAAGCCTTTCCTTGGCAACAATTTCAGTCGGATCCATGTCAAGGACACCTACTTCCGAAGATAATACCAGTGTATCATCATTGGTAATATAATAACGGGACGGACGAAGTCCGTTTCTGTCCAAAACCGCTCCCATAATATCACCATCCGAGAACAAAATTGAAGCCGGACCATCCCATGGCTCCATCATGGTTGCATAATACTGATAAAAGTCTCTTCTGGCCTGACTAATCGTATAATTGTTGTCCCACGGTTCCGGAATGGTAATCATAACAGCCAACGGCAGTTCCATTCCGCTCATAACCAGAAATTCCAATGTATTGTCCAGCATTGCTGAATCAGAACCTTCCTGGTTTACCACCGGCATAACTTTATGCATTTCGCCTTTCAGATATTCAGAGGCCATTGTTTCTTCTCTGGCCAGCATATTGTCTGCATTTCCGCGAATCGTGTTAATCTCACCATTGTGAACCATCAGGCGGTTGGGATGGGCGCGCTGCCAGCTTGGATTGGTATTTGTACTGAAGCGGGAATGTACCATGGCAATAGCGGACTCATAATCGGCATCCTGTAAATCCTGAAAAAACAACCGGAGCTGTCCAACCAGAAACATACCTTTGTATACAATGGTACGGCTGGACAGTGATACAACATATGTATTATCATTACTCTGTTCAAATACCCGTCTTGCCACATACAATTTTCTGTCAAAATCCAAACCTTTTTTCACATTCTCTGGCTTCTTAACAAACCCCTGCATAATACAAGGCATACATTCCACCGCTTTGGCCCCCAGAACTTCCGGAACTGTTGGTACTTCTCTCCATCCCAAAAATTCCAGACCTTCTTTTTCCACAATAATCTCAAACATCTTTTTTGCCTGATTGCGTTTCAGTTCATCCTGCGGAAAGAAAAACATACCAATTCCGTATTCTCTCTCCGAACCTAAAAAAATACCGAGGGATCTGACCGCTTTCTTAAAGAACTTGTGTGAAATCTGTAATAGAATTCCTACACCGTCTCCGGTCTTTCCCTCGGCATCTTTGCCTGCTCTGTGTTCTAAATTTTCTACTATTTTTAATGCATTCTCAACGGTTTCATGCGTCTTTTTTCCTTTGATATTAACGACAGCACCAATACCGCAGTTATCGTGCTCAAATCTCGGGCTATACATTCCCTGTTCAGCAGCACGAACAAATAATTCGTTCTGGTTCATGTGCATCCCTTCCTTATTCAATTTTTTAGTTAAGTTCATTTGTATGAGCCTTAATCTTCTGTATGATAATATACTACAACTTTTTTAAATTGTAAATAATAATTTTTTAGGGAATTGTCTGACTTTTTCTTGTTTTGAATCAATTCCAGAAATTGTGTATGCAATTTTCAAGAATTTGGCTGGCCGAACGCAGGGGTGAAAGCCTTCCTGGTTTCTGCCGAATTTATATAATTATTAAGTATTAAAATTTTATTGCTTGCAAATATTCTAATTATAAAAGCTGCGTCCGACTAGCCATATATATAACAATTCAATTTTAATTCGACAAAAAATCTTTTATCTTCTTACTCCGCACCGGATTTCTTAATTTCCGCAATGCCTTTGCCTCAATCTGACGGATTCTTTCCCTGGTTACATTGAATTCCCTTCCCACTTCTTCCAACGTCCTAGGATGACCATCCTCCAAACCAAAACGCAGGACTATTACCTGACGCTCCCTGTCTTTTAAATCCTGCAGCAATAAATCAATATGCTCTCTGAGCATCACTGCTTCCACATTTGCCTCTGGTGTTACAGTGTTATTATCTGCAACAAAATCTCCAAGATTGGAATCATCTTCTTCACCGATTGGCGTCTCCAGAGATGCCGGCTCCCTTGCAATCTGCATGATTTCAAGAACCTTACTTTCTGACATATCCAGTGCCGTTGCCAATTCTGCCGGGGAAGGTTCATATCCCAGTTCCAGTGTTAATTTTCTCTGCATCTTAGACATTCTGTTAATGGTTTCTACCATATGGACCGGCACACGAATCGTTCTTGCCTGATCTGCAAGAGCCCTTGTAACTGACTGTCGAATCCACCAAGTAGCATATGTACTCAGCTTGAATCCCTTGTCATAATTAAATTTTTCCACGCCTTTAATCAGACCCAGATTTCCTTCCTGTACTAAATCCAAAAAACTCATTCCTCTGCCAGTATATCTTTTGGCAATACTGACAACAAGACGCAGATTAGCCTCAATCAGACGGTCCTTTGCCTTCTGATCTCCTTCGGCTTTTCTTTTGGCAAGACGCAGTTCCTCCTCTGCCGTTAGAAGGGGAACTGTACCAATTTCCTTTAAATACATTCTGACCGGGTCTTCCGTTCCTACGCCATCCAATAAATCTATGGCATCCAGATCAATGTTTTCTTCCTCTTCCTCCAGTTCATCGTCTGTCGGCTCCAATAATAAAGAATCATCAGACAGCAAATCCGTGCCATTTATATATTCCAGTTCCGGTTCTTCACTTATCTGAACCACGTCAATTTTATTATCTTCCAAATATTGATATACCAGATCCATCTGGTCACCTGTAAGTTTTGCTTCTTTACAAAATCCATCAATTTCCGAAAATTCAATGGAGTTATTGTTACTCTTACCTTTTTCTACTAATCTGAACAAATTGCCTAAGAATTCTTCTTCAACCACTAATATCGGTCCTTTCTGTCGTCTAATTACATTATCCCTTGTACGGTGCAACATTATACACAAAAAAACAGCTGGTGTAAACCAGCTATTCGAATATTTTTAAATTTTGTGAAAAAATATAATATTTCGTCAAAAAAAGTCGACAAGTTTATCAAATATTACATCTTGCATTTTTCAGTATAATCTGAAACAACTATTTTTTTGAAATTCCAGACATTATTCTAATAGCCTTATTTAAATTTTCAATTTTTACATTCTTTGGAGAACCGCCATACTCTCCGTCCAAAACCCAAGGTACTTTTTCATCTGCCATAAAAATAATTTTAGATGATTTAAAAGAAATGATACTATCAGACCTCATATCCAGTCCCAGAAGACATCCCAGTATAATCTGCAAATCCAGCGGATTTTTCGGTTGCTTTACCAATGTAACTTCAAACATTCCGTCATCCAGCACTACATTTTTTCCCGTAATTCCTTTAAATCCACCGACAGAAATTGAATTTGACACCATTCCATACAGAAAATCTCCTTCCAATTCACCGTTTTCATACTTTACTTTCATATGATAGGTTCGCAGGGAGGTAAGTTTCATTACTGCTTCAATGATATAAGCCGGATGCCCGATAGCATTTTTCATTTCCTGAGGAGTCATATATGAAACATCAGTAAACGCACCAAATGCAGCGATATAAACAAAGTTTCTCCTATTGAACCGCCCAATGTCTACGGCAACAGGCATTCCTTTTACCGCTACTCCTGCTGCATCTTTCATATCCTTTGGCAAACGGATACTTGTGGCAAAATCATTCGTAGATCCTGCCGGAATATATCCCAGTACCGGCCGTTCTTTTAATTCCATAATTCCACTGATTACTTCGTTCAGGGTTCCGTCACCGCCGCTGCAGACAATCATATCATAATGAGATGAACAGTGTATTACATGCTCCTTTGCATCCAATTTTCCCTGAGTCGGATAAATACCAACCTGAAAGCCGGCTTTTACAAATAAATCTATAATGTCAGACAGACAATCTTTTATCATTCCTTTACCAGAAAACGGATTATAAATAAATAACAAATCTTTCAAACTTTTCACATTCCTTTCATATTCAACATTTTAACACACTTTCAGCTATTAATCAATTGACAGTATCATCGTAAATAGAGTAGAGAAATAACTGCAAGAGTTATCTCCCTCTCATTGAACCGTACGTACGGGTCTCGTATACGGCTCTACAACTTATATTCCAACCTATCTTAGATAGTAATTTAAAGGATTGAGCAAACCTGCTCCGTCCTT
>JAAWEK010000019.1 GCA_022794265.1 Lachnospiraceae bacterium | reverse complement strand
TATACGTAGGCTCAAGAACTTTGCTATGCGCTTCCTTCATCCATGTCATTACTGACACCAACTTGCGCTCCGCTACACTTGGCGGTAAATACCCGTGGTCAGACTTTCACTGACTAGATTAGTGCCATGCTTGGCACACCATAAAAAAGAGAAGTCCCATGGACTTCTCTTTTATGTATTTCCTATAAGTATATGTTGTTTAAAAATTAAGCGTTAGCTTTCTTCTTAGATACAACAAATGCTGCTACTGCTACAAGACCTAATACAACAACTGTCATTGCAACTGAATCACCTGTTGTAGGTGCCTTCTCTGGAGCTTTTGTAGTTGCCTGTGTTGGAGCTTCTGTCTGATTATTGTCTGCTGGTGCCTGTGTCTGGTCATCTGCAGGTGCCTCTGTTGGAGCTTCTGTAGGCGCCTCTGTTGGAGCTTCTCCACCACCTACTACATAATCAGCCGGAGCTTCTTTGGATAATCCGCTTCCTTCAGCTCCCATCATACCTGTTGAAGAACCATCCCATGAAATCCAGTACTCATTAGCATCAAATCCAACCCAGCCGTCTTTTTTAACACCGATCATAATGTTCGGAGACTGTGCTTTTGCTGATGAATCACATAAAACACCTGAAGCTGCTAACTTATCAAGGTCTTCCTGTGTTGTGGTATCATTGATTGTGTTATCTGCTACCCAGTTGTTGAAAATAACTACAGCTCCTGCATCTCTGGAAGAGAATTTAGCTGTAACTTTAACCCAGCCATTACCTTCATCTTCACATTTTGCACCCGGCCATAACTGCTTGTCACCATTTACAACTGCACACTTGTCTGCTGGAGTTACATTTGTAGTGAAAGCAACTCCTTCATAAATCCATCCGCCAACTGTTTCCCAGTTCTGTACATTCTTAAAGTGGAATGTAACTTCTTCGTCTGCAAACGCTAATACAGACATTGCCATTGTCATTACTGCAACCATAAGTACAGCAACTACTTTTTTCATAGTTTTCATATTGCTCTTCTCCTTTTATATTTTTGTACAGAGTAATCCCCTGCCAACTAAAGCAATTATATAACATCTAAATAAAGATTGCAATACTTTAAAAATATTTTTTGACCTTTTTTTTAACTAATATTTAACAATTAATAAGACAAAAAAATTGCCATACATCCGTATGGCAATTTTATGTGTACTTAACTGATAATTAAGCTTCTTTCTTTTTAGCTGCAATTGCTACAACTGCTACTGCTGCTAATAATGTACCGATAACTGCTACAGGTGCAACGTCTCCTGTCTGAACAGGTTTAGCTGCTGTAGTAGGCTGTGTACTTCCAGCTGCTGCTGTAGTAGTTTCTGCTGGTGCTGCTGTTGTTGTTTCAGGTTCTGCAGCGCCGCCTGCTAATTCAACTGCTTTTGCTTTAATAGCTTCAAAGTTTGCATCAAAATCCTGTGGATCATATCCGTCAGCCTTAACAGCTGCTACAGAAGGCTCTACAAAGTTAGCAGAATCCTCGTCTCTTGACTTATATCTGATTGTGAAATCAACAACCTTACCGTTCTGTACACAAACTACCATACCCTGGGAAGGATTCATTACAACAGTGTATTCGCCAGCTTCAAATTTACCCTTAAACTGTGTCTGATTGTCAGCCCATGCAGAATCCGGATTACCAAAGCATAACTGATATGACCATGCAAAGATATCTCCATCTCCAACTACCTTATACTCATATTCACCAGCTGAAGCACATGTGAACTTTGCTGTATAATAGCCGTCTCCTGCATCTGTAAATTTCTGATCCTGAGCAGTTGTAACCCATCCGTTATTGCCAGCTGGATCTTCATCTCCGTCAATTCCAAAAAGATGTGGATTACCAACAAATGTGTAAGAATCAGCTGCAAAAGCCATAATTCCCATGGCTGCTGTCATGGATAATGTTGTAGCAACTGCTACAATTTTCTTAATGATTTTTCTCATAATAGAAAATTTCTCCTTTCATTCTTGGTGTTACTCTGGTAACAACTCTGAATGTATTATAACTCAACCTGCAATGAATTGCAATATTTTTTTATTCATATTTTGTTTGATTTAATAATTTTGATGATTTACATTTTTATTTTCTGTATATTTTTGCCATAAACACTTTTACTTTCCAGAAAAAACTTTTATAAAAAAGAGGAAACCTTTATAAGTTTCCTCTTCATTCTTAATCTGATAAATGACTTCAAATTAAGCTTCTTTTTTCTTTGCAACAAATGCTACAACTGCTACTGCACCAAGTAAAGATACCAGTACGGCAATCGGAGCTGCGTCACCTGTATTTGTTGCCTGATTCTTAGCTGTAGTCGTTTCCGGTGCTGCTGTTGTCGGTGCTGCTGTTGTATCTTCTTCTGCTGCAACTGTTGTTGTATCTTCTTCTGCTGCTGTTGTTGTGTCTTCTTCTGCTGCTGTTGTATCTTCTTCCTGTGGAACATACTTAGCCAGAGCTTCATCCTTTGTAAAGAATTCACCGTACTCTTCATCATCTCTGCTTGTATCCCAACGAACAAGATATTCAAAATCTTCACCATTCTTTGTGATTGTTACATCACCGTTGGAAGGATTGAATGTTACAACAAATTCATCGCCTGCAACAGTCTCAGGTAATTTAAACTGTGAAGCGTTATCCTGGAATACGCCGGTACCTAACTGCATCTGCATTCCCCATGCAAAGCTTGGTCCGTCTTCCAGAATCTTGAATTCGAAATCTCCGTCAGCAGTAGCAACTAACTTCTTAGAGTATGTACCATCGCCGTTATCCTTAACAAAACAGCTCTCTGCTTCCGGTGTCCACTCAATACCAAGTTCTGTAGCGCCTACTACAGAATAAGATGCACATGTTTCATCAGAAACTTCTTCACCATTTAACTTTTTAACCAGATTGTCTCTTAACTGAACGAAATTCGGGAAAGATGTTACATTCAATGCATCAAGACTTGCTTTTCTGTCCGGATTAATTCCGTTCACCCACTCTTCAAAATCTAAGTCAGCGAATTCTTCCGGTGTGTAATATGTCTCGTTATCATCAGCTGTACACCAGCCAATAGAATAGTCAACAAGATTTCCTTCTTCATCCTTTACTACTAAACCATATGTTTTAGTATCAAAGTATACAGTTACGTTTGTTTCTTCTTCCGGTGCAACACGAATCTGTGTAAGATTTGTTACGTCACCAACCAGACTCATTCCCAGGTCACCAACCGGGATTGACGGTACTCCTAAAAGGATTCTGTTCCAGCCTGCTGCTAATGTCTCAGAATTAAATGCGCCGATTGAAAAACGGCTCATCCATGAGTTTGCTTCATCCCATGCAGGAATTGTAAGGTCAAACGACACTACTCCATCAAATTCTGTCTCCTGAAATGCATTGGCATCATCATTTAAAGCCCATGCCGGATCAGTCATATTTCCGGTTATTGTGTAAATTGTTTCACCGGCCGGAATTGCAGACGGATCAATTTCTGCACCAAATGCTGAAACTGCAAGACCCATGGTCATTGTTGCTGCTAACATGGTTGCAGCAATCTTCTTAAAAGATTTTTTCATTGTTCCATTCCTTTCTGTTTTGTTTGTGTTTATGTGTTTTTGACGCAAGTGTCAATATATGCATTATATTATATTTCCATCATACTTTCAAGTAATTTTGACAATTATTTAAAAATAAATTCACAAAGTTAACATAATTTATTCAAATTTACAAAATATTTAGATTTCCATTCCTTGTTATTTCATACGTTCTATGCTAAAATAACAAAGAATTATAGATTTTTTTATGACATTTGTACAATTTAAAAGGAAATAAGGTGAATATGTCCATGGAATTAAAGGATAATAATGATATTGAAGTTAAAAAAAGCCGTCTGGATGAAGAAGCAGATATATACGACAAAAACAGAACGGATATTACCGGTAAGGAACGCTGGAAACTTATGTCCAGTATAGAAAAATTTTTATATTATAAAGATTATTATCTTAAATATACTCTTATTATAATAGCCTTTCTTCTTGTAGCCATTTATGTGGGATATACGATTTTTAAACCGGATCCGCCGGATACCTTTTTTCTTTCCATGCTGGACGGATTACAATATGATGATTCCATTACAGATAAAGTGCCGGAAACATTTGGTGATTATTTGCGGGAAAGTGATTATAACGGAGTCACAGACCAGAAACATCTTTTCTTCGAAACTTTTTATGACACCATTGTAGACCAGATTCGAATCGACGGATTTTACGACAAATCAAAATTTGACGTATTTATTACAAAAAACGGGACTTATGAAGGCTTTGCCGGCAACAATATCCTGATGAATCTGGAGACCGTGCTTCCAAAAGATATGTTGGAATCTCTTTCTGACCGGCTCATCTATACGCAGGGAAAAAATGATTCCAAACCATATCCCTACGGAATAAAAATTGAACACGCGGACTATAAGTTCTATAATCACAAGGGTACAGAGGAAGCTGCAATCCTCTCTATTGCCCACAATACCCGGAGACCGGAAGCCGCTGTTTATTTTATCCGTTTTTTATATGGTTTGTAATATAACATTCATTCAAAACTCAACTCTATTATCCAGAAAGCAGAACGGCGCTATGATCCGTTAAAAGACATAACGCCATCCTGCATCTGTTATTCCATCCATTACTTTTTAAATTTACCAGTGCGTGTTTGAAAAATGCTCTAATTCTTTAATTTATATATATTCTCATCCTGTACAAATCCACACAGACTGTAAAGTACCAGTATATCCGTTATCTTCCGCTTCTCCATATATTCGGAAAGACTCTGATTATAGTATCTCAAATCCACAACATATATATTTTCAAACTGGTCAATCAGATATGGTATAAACGAATTAGCAAAAGAATCTTTAATCAGCAATATGGATTTTCCGTTTTTTATCGACGTATGAATTTCAACCAGAGAATGATTTCCTCCCAGAAATACACCATATTTATCTTTAGAATCCAGCTTTTTCATATCAAATAATGTATGCTCCGTTCGTGCACCATCGTCATATATCAGTGTATATCCAACGGTTTCTGCCGGTTCGTATATATCTATGCTGTCACTGCGCAAGGAAAGATTCACTTTGGAATCCAATGTTCCCCTGAAGGTTTCTGTAACGGTTGTTTTATTAAAGTCCTCCAGTCTGTTTTCTTTCCTTCCAGTCTGATTGCACCATGCTTTATACCCATAATAACTGCCCAGTGAAGTCCAGTGATGATCTGTCTTGTAGTAAATGTACTCTCCCTTATGTTTTTCCAATTCTTCATACACTTTAATACATTCTGCCGTATCACACCGCTCATATATCTCCGAAATAATGTTCTGTTCATCCGCAGTCTCTGCAAAAGCTGGTAATTTATTTCGCAAAACAGAAGATTTATCCGGTATCAGAAGAATACTTACAGAATTTTCTATTCCTTCCGAACAGCTTCTGACAAATTCTTCCAGATATTCTATATTTTCTGCCGTCTGCTCCGATTCATAATTTTCAGAATCTTTTAATTCTATCAGATAATCATCATCGGCAAAATAAACCCCATGAACCTCTTTTTTTTGCAGCAGTAATTCAGTTATGGTCCGAAGGGTTATCCATTGATTCCGAAATAAAAACTGATCTGAAAGATAGGTCTCATATTCTGTTTCATACTGTCCGCTTTTCAGAGCAAAAAAACTAAGTTCCGGACGTTCTGCCAGATACCGGTTTTCCTGTTCCGAAAATTTTACATCTTTTTTTATAAAAAGCCCGATTCCAATCCCGATGAAAAACAACAGAAACATTATAACCGTAATGCAGTCTGCCGTAAAAACAGAAGCCCTCTGTATATCTGTATTTTCTAAACTATCTATATTTTTTTTCTGCATCAAATCATTTCCCTGCTTTTTCAATTTCACACACTTCAGACATTCTAAAATCTGAAATATAAAAACGGATTATAGGACTGCTCTACCAGATAGGCAGTGGATACCAGCATTAATGCCATATATCCCGTATTTTTAATGAGCGAACAGATAACCATTCCTCTTCTGCCTCCTGACAGCATTTTCTCCGCTTTATTCCAGAGAATCGCCGGCAGAGGAGTTGCACCAATAAACAACAGTATCATAAAAAACAAACCGGTATACAGCATATAATGAACAGAATCTGAACGTATTCCCCAGCCGTTTCCACCAAACAGTGCTTTAAAATATTTTACCGCTTCCCCAATACTGTCTGCCTCAAAGATTACCCATCCAAACAATATTAAAATCATACTGTAAACATATTGTATTACTCCCGGAAGGTACTCCAACGCCTTTAATATTATATATTTTTCCAGCAGAATTATCACTCCGAAATAGAATCCCCACAGCAGAAAATTAAAACTGGCGCCATGCCATAATCCGGTCAGCATCCATACCAGAAGAATATTAAATATATGCCTCCCCCTGCCTTTCCGGTTACCTCCCAGAGGAATATACACATATTCCCGAAACCAGGATCCAATGGAAATATGCCATCTCCGCCAAAATTCGGTAATATTTTTTGATATATACGGATAATTAAAATTTTCCTCCAGCCGGAACCCAAACATGGCCGCCAGTCCCAATGCCATATCGGAATATCCTGAAAAATCAAAATAAATTTGAAAAGCAAATGCCATGATTCCAAACCATGCCATTATACCTGACAATTCCCCGTTCTCCATACCGGATATCTGCTGCCAGAGAATTCCCGCATTATTTGCAAGAATAACCTTCTTTGATAAACCGATAACAAACCGGCCGATTCCATAAGCCAGATTCCGGATATCCCGTGAAAAATCATTTCTCCAATTCTTTTGTTTTTTTTCAATCTGCGCCTCAATAAATTTATAGCGGACTACCGGTCCTGCAATCAACTGCGGAAACATGGCGATATACATTCCAAACGAAACAATACTTCTCTGTGGCTTTACATCCCCTCGCCAGATATCTGCCAGATAAGATATGGATTGAAACGTATAAAAAGAGATTCCTGCTGGCAGAATGATTCCTGCAAAATTTATCTGTATAGAACAAATATTTTCAAACAGTTCCAAAATCATAACGGAATATTTAAACACACACAGCAACAGCACGTTGGCGCTCACAGCTGTTATCATTACAATGCCTGCCGCTTTCCTGCGGCATTGATTTTTATAATATCCAATCAAAATGCCAAAAAGATAATTAACAACAATAGAAAATATTAACAGAATCACATAATCCGGTTCTCCCCATGCATAAAACAAAAGGCTGGACAGCAGCAGCCAGAACTGCCTGACACATCCTGGCAGGCAATAATAAACCGCCAGAACTGCTGGCAGAAAACGAAATAAAAATACAAAACTGCTGAATACCATTTTCTAACTCCTATGGCTGAATATCTTTAAAATGAAATTCCCGTTTTCCCCCGGCATAGTCCTCCACAATATTGCCGTTTCCAAACAGTTTATATTTATATGTGCATAGTCCTTCCAGTCCCACCGGACCTCTGGCATGCAGCTTACTGGTACTGATACCCACCTCGGCGCCAAAACCATACCGGTAACCGTCCGCAAATCTTGTGGAACAGTTACAGTATACCCCTGCCGAATCCACATACTGCATAAACTGCTGCATTGCCACCGGATCTTCAGTTAAAATACAATCTGTATGATGAGAACCGTACCGGTTAATATGCTCAATTGCTTCCTCTATATTTTCTACGGTCTTAACAGAAACAATCAAATCCAGATATTCGGTTGCAAAATCTTCTTCCACTGCCTCTTCACAGTCTATGATATCCCTGATTTCTTTTGTCCCTCTGACCTCTACATTTTTTTCCTGAAAAGCTTTGTTTAATACCGGAAGCAGTTTCTCCGCTGCCTCCTTATGCACCAGCAGCGTTTCTACCGCATTACATACGGCAGTATACTGGGTTTTGGAATCAATGATGACCCTGACGGCTTTTTCCATATCCAGTTCTTTATCCGCATAAATATGGCAGATTCCGTCGGCATGTCCCATAACTGGTATTTTCGTATTGCTCATAATATACTGGACAAAGGAATTCGACCCCCTCGGTATTAATAAATCCACAGATTCATTGCAATCCAGAAGTTCGCTGATTTCTTCCCTTGCTTCCGCCTGCATCATGCAGCCTTCTGGCATACCTGCTGCCACGGCTGCATTATGAATGGTTTCGAATAAAATCCTGTTGGTTTTAGCAGCCTCGCTTCCGCCCTTCAGGATAGCACAATTGCCGCTTTTCAGGCAAAGCGTGGATATCTGGACCATAGCATCCGGCCGGGATTCAAATATAACCCCTATAACACCAATCGGACAGGATTCTCTCACCAGTACCATATCGCTGTCCAGTTCCCGTTTCATCTGAACCTTTCCCAGCGGATCCGGCAATTCAATCAGTTCCCGGATACCCTTTATCACATCCTGCAGTTTTGATTCGTTAAACTTCAATCTCTTCAAAATCGGCGCCGCCAGACCGTCTTTTTCGCCTTTATCCAAATCCTGCCGATTTGCTTCTAAAATTTTATCCCTCTGCTCCATCAAAGCAGCCGCAACGGCCTGCAGTGCTTTATTTCTTGCTTCTAACGACTGGGCAGCCAGTTTCGTGCTGTCAAGTTTCATTTGGGCAGCCTGTTCTTTTATTGTCATATCCGGTTCCTCGCTTTTCATATATAATTTTCATAAATCATGGAAATGTTTAAATTACAATTATTTTTGATTTTAACATTGTGCGGAGGAATTATCAACGGGTAATTTAAAAATAATAATTAAACGGAAGGCTATTCAGGCAGAATTGTCACGGGTGGATTATAAATTCGTTAAACGGACGCAGTTATGTCCTGGGAAGACGGTCCGAATGTTCCACTTCAGACAGATGAAAGTTCTAAGTGTTCTGTGAAAGATATTCGAAGGCGGACGCTACCGGCGGATATTCGGCATCCTGCCTCAAATCCGCCTTTTTCTGACCTCGTGTCAGAAAATAGCTGGAACCTTAGCAGAACACTAAGAACTTGCAATCTGTCTTTCGTAGTCACATTC
>JAAWEK010000028.1 GCA_022794265.1 Lachnospiraceae bacterium | reverse complement strand
TGCCAGTTTGACAGCTTGGATTTTGTATTCCATGTCATACTTCCGTTGTTTTTTTGCCATTATAGTTGCCTCCTTTGTTCTCTTTGATTATACATCAAATCCTTGTGTATAAGGTGTCAACTAAAATGATACAACATCATTAAATGCTTCCGGATCTTTATTTTCATCGTTTAATCGAGTCTGTGTTAATAGTTTTTTCCATTCCATAAAATGTATCCCTCCTATGTTTCTTAAAATATCATATATGCATTTTCAGCAATACAATTTTTATACATCCTTCTCCTCTATAAAACCTTCTAATTCTTCTAACAATTCATCCCTAATTTAGATAAATTATTTAAACTCACTGATTCCAATGTTTGTAACTGTTGTACTGCTAATTGACGAAGCAATTCCATTCGCTCCTTCTGTTTTTTCCTCTGGTTAATCAATACAGCATTATAACTTTCTAAGTTAGCAAGCACTAATAATTGGTTCAGCGTTGCTACGTCTCTCATATTTCCTTTCACAGTTGGATTTTCATCTTTCCACTGCTTCGCTGTCTTTCCAAACAAAACAACGTTCAACATATCTGCTTCATTAGCATATGTATAAGCCATCTGCGCAGGAGTTAATTCTGGTGGAATCAAATTCTCTTTAATCGCATCTGTATGTATCCTGTAATTTATCTTAGAAATTTCTCTGTTTAAATTCCAATTCAAAGATAATCGACTATTCTCGTCAGTCTTTAATCTTCTATAATCTTTCATAATATACAACTGAAATTCAGGAGAAATCCAAGTTGCAAAAGACATTGCAATATCACTGTGGGCATATGTTCCTCCATAACGTCCTGCCTTTGAAACAATGCCAATTGCATTTGTGTTTTCTACCCACTTCTTAGGTGACATTGTAAACGCATTTGCTCCTGCCTGCTTTTTAAACCCCTCGAATTCGAGGGGGTTAAAATCAGCATTATGAAGATTTTCCCATAATCCCAAAAATTCTATCACATCACGATTTCTCATCCAATTCTGTATAACTGCTGTTGGATCATCACTTTTATATTTAGCTATATCTGTCAATGAAATAAATTCATTTTCAAAATCCTGCGTATAAATACCAATATCTATTCCATTGGCATGAAGTGTATCTTTAACTATTTTTTCCATTTTCCCTCCTGTAATAATACTATCTTTTGCTTCTCCCACATTTCCCGCTATGCCTCAATATAAAATTTAACACAATACAGATACCTTCTGCATACTCTTATATACAAATTTAAAATTTCTGCATCACATGCAATGTCAAGCAAATAACCAAAGAAATGCCAGCATTCTTCTGATACTTCACAACTCTTCAATCAACAGTTAATATATTTCACAAATTCGTTGATTGCACTGGTTTATGCTCACAATTTACTGTCAGATTTTTCCTCAACAGTTTCAAATCTGCTAACAGATTAGGACTATCATATATCAACAATTTCGAATCCATCTCTACCTCTGCTCACTCCCGACAAATTCTACTTTCATTCCGATATGTCCACCTATTTCTTATGTGAAAGCATCACCACACACTCAATACTCTCTGACCACCCAAACATATCCACCGGCTGCACCTTCTTCACCTCATACCCCTTCTTCCTCAAATACTCCACATCCCTCGCCAGTGTCTCCGGATTGCAGGATATATACACCACCTGGTCCGGCCCCAGTTTCACCAGGGATTTCAAAAATTTCTCATCACTGCCTGCCCGGGGCGGGTCCATAAACACCACATCAATGTGCTCTCCCCGCTCAGCCATACCGGACATGAATTCCCCGGCATCCACACAATAAAAACTGATATTTCGGATTCCATTCAGCTTTGCATTGTAAACCGCATCCCGGACTGCGTCCCTATTGACCTCCACTCCTATCACTTCTTTTGCTTTACCGGCGGCCGCCATGCCAATCGTTCCGATTCCGCAATAAGCATCAATTACTCTCTCCCTGCCGGACAATCCTGCAAATTCCATGGCCTTACCATATAAAACTTCTGTCTGTTTTCGGTTGACCTGATAAAAAGATTTCGAAGAAATCCGAAATTTCAAGCCGCACAATTCATCTACAATATATCCTTTACCATATATCACTTGTTCTTTATCACCTAATATCATACTTGTCTTTTTATCATTCACATTAATGATAACGGTGCTTATCTCAGGGTGAATTTTTCTGATAGCTTTTACGAAATTATTCTTGGATGGCAGAATCGGGGAACCCAGGACCAGTACCACCATTATTTCGCCGGTTGCTTCCGCACAGCGAATCAGTACATGGCGCAGCAGGCCGTATCCTGTATCCTCATTATAAGTCTTAATCTTAAAAGATTTTAACAGATTACGAATATCATATATAATTTTATCTGCCTTCTGATTCTCAATCAGACAACTATCAACATTAATTATTCTGTGGCTTTTTGCCTCATAGGTCCCGGAAATAATCGTGCCGTTCTTTAACCTTCCAAATGCAGCATGAACTTTGTTTCTGTAATGCAAAGGCTCCTTCATGCCTATAATTTTCTCAACGGTACCATAACGCCTCATCAGTTTATCCACGACCCTCTGCTTTTCCTCCAATGTAGCTGTATAATCCATTCCGATATAAGAACAACCACCACATTTCTTTGCAACCGGACAAACAATCTGTAACTGTGTCGTTTCACTGTTTTTGTTCATTTCACGATTCCTCTAACTGTACCAAAGCCGTCCCGATTCATCTCCGGAATACCGGCTTTATACAATACCTTTCGCTAAAATATTACATTAAACACAGTATATAACATTTTTTTAATAATGTAAATATATTATTTATTTTACAGAAAAGAAATTTATACGTATATTTATTCCAATTCCTTTGCTGAAGAATTATCGGACCAGTTGTAATTTTCATAAAGTCATTGTAAAATAGCATTAATGTAAAATTTTAAAACAAACATACAAACGAGGGATTCATATGCATATCACAATTATCTGTGTTGGAAAAGTAAAAGAAAAATATCTTACAATGGCGGTTGACGAATACTCCAAACGCCTGAGCAGATATTGCAAACTGGATATTATAGAAGTTACTGATGAAAAAACAGAAGAAAATGCTTCTGAGGCATTAAATGAAATTGTTAAAAGAAAAGAGGGCGAACGAATCCTGAAACAGCTCAAAGAAGATTCTTATGTTATTACCCTTGAGATAGCCGGAAAAATGCTGTCATCTCCGGAACTTGCCGCACACATCAATTCCCTTGGTGTCAGCGGACGGGGCCATATTACTTTCATAATCGGCGGCTCCCTTGGACTTTCGGAAGCCATCTCCAAACGGGCCGATTATAAACTGAGTTTTTCAAAAATGACATTTCCGCATCAGCTTATGCGGGTAATCGTACTGGAACAGATATACCGCTCCTTCCGGATTATTTCAAATGAACCATATCATAAATAAGAACAAATCCATTGGTTTTCAATCCAGCTACTACTAGATATTAAAACCGGAGGTACTTACTGTTTTTTCCAAAATGTCCAGGTAATCATGGGCAGGAAACCTATTTTTTGATAAAAATCATTATCTCCGCCCGTCATATATGTGGCCCCCAAAGGCTTCATTCTGCGGTATAATTCCGACAATACAGCGGAAGCAATCCCTGTCCGGCGATATTCAGGAACAACACAGAACGGCTCCAGATAAGCCAGTTGATTTTCAGGTACCCACCACATACCTGCCCAGCAGACATATTCCCCCCTGTCGTTTGCAACAGCCACCGGATATTCCGGCGTTGCGTGAGGTGCAATCTGTAGCAGACGATTATTGTGGATATACTGGTAATTCCATGGACCCTCCGAGGCTTCGTGATCAAATCCTTTCCAGCAGCATTCCGAAACCTTGTCCATATCATGCTCTGCCGGATTCACAAAATAAAAACCTTCCGGAAGAGGAAAATTCAGCGGTCTTTCAAAATCATATACCCATTCACTGAATTGGGAAATCTGCTTATAGCCGGCTGATTCTGCAGCTTTCATCAAAGCCTGCTGCCCCCCGAATAAAATCAGCTGGATATTACCGTCCAAATGCGGCATATACCTGTCAGCATATGCAATCATTTCCGGCGCTAACTCTTCATACCCCGGTTTCAGGCTGAAATAAATATCCGTTACCGGATTGGTATAAAAGCAAAAACCCACGATTTCTCCACTATCCAGCCAAATCCGGTTTTTATATGTCTGAGATAAATCCATCCAATATGAAAACGAATAGAAGGCATACTCCAAAAAAGGAGCAGGCACACCATTGCACCAATCCTTCGAATAAATATCCCGCATAAAACCATAGACGTCCATAAAATCAGATAAAACACTAAATTGTTTTGTCACAATATTTTTCATGATTTCTCCTTTCTATGCTGCAACTGCCTGTCATGGTCTTTCATACCATGGTCTGAACCCCTCAATAAGATTCACCCTGATTATAGCAGATACAGCACAAAACATATAATAGAAAAGATAATTATAATTAATTTTGGTACACAATTATAAATAAAAAACAGCAGAGTCCTTACTCCCGGACTCTGCCAACAAAATCATAAAAGTAAATTCTGTATAGAAACACCTAACTTCTCCAGACATTTCTTTTTTACCGTTGATATATGATTTTTTTAATCGTACTGCATGTCAATCCATATTGATTCGCTAACATATCAATGGAAACTCCGGTATGCCATTTCTCCCTGATTTCCTGGTTTCGCTGTTGATAATAGGGTCTCGAACCGCTGAGACTGCCCCATTCTTTTTTGGAATGGGTTTTGGGAACATACAAAATATCCCCATTGATATATGTTTGTAACTCCTTTAATAAGGATTCCGGTAAAATTTCTGCTGCATTTTTATATTTCATTCTTATTTCGTTGCTCCTTATTTATTTTAGAATAAATAAAGTGCAGAATCAGCAGAACATATAGGGTTAACCGCCCATACAGATTTCAATATGTCTGCTATTCTGCATGGGCAATGGATTGGTCAAGACTGTTTCTTAAAAAAATCCGTTTCTTCATCTTATTTCCTCCTGTTCATTTTACTTTTCTATATACATCGGAATCGTATCAAAAGTACCAATACAACCCCGCCTGATAATAACATTATACATCCGTTCTGTTTCGTTTTCAAATAATTAATAATCATTCACCAGATTTCCAATTCTTTCAATATTATCCGGCAAAGATATACCAGCCCTGTTGTAATTTTAATAAAGTTATTGTAAAATAAAACCATAACCATTTATACTATTCAAATAAACCGTATCATAAATAAACAAAAGAACGTTTTAAATAAACCAAATGATATAACAGCTTCCCCATAATACTATCCAGTCAGACACATAGAATCTATACTTTAGAATTCTGACATATGTATAGGGTGAAGCAAAAATCCTATTCACTTTATACAATATAAACGTTACCAATTGATAGAGGAAATATACATGTCAATAAATATTGTTTGTTCTGATACTTATATAGATGCATTTTCTAAATTAGACAAAAAAACTCAGAAAAAATCACTTGAGACAATCCGGCTTATGCGGAGAAGCCTTAGAAGCGATAGTCTGAAAACAGAAAAACTCAATACGAAACTTGATTTTAAAAGTGCCAGAGTAACACAAGATTTCAGGGTAATATTCACACAATCGGGAAATACTGTTCTTCTGGTATACATAGATCACCATGATGCCGCTTATTTGTGGGCCAGCAAAAAATTACAGGGATTTGATACTGCAAATATCAAACCAGCCTATGAATATTTTGAACAAGCTAAAACAGAACCGGAACCCTTAACTGATGAAATTATTGATACATCTGACAATCAGAAACCGGATAAACCGGTGAAAAACAGCAAATTGAAACCTGAACCAGGCGGAGCTTACAGGATATCTAACCACTCAGTCTATAAGCAGCCTGATTATGAAATCCGGTCCGACAACACTTCGCAAAAAAATCAAAATACATTATATGGCCTGTTTTCGAGATTTCTTCTCTTTTTAACTGGTGTGGCAACCGGCATCATCATTATGTACTTTATATAGACACAGAACATGCAATTAAAACCAGCAGAACAAGGAGGCAGCCATGACCCGTCAGGAATTAATCAGCTACTGTCTGACCATGCCGGATACTTATGAAGATTATCCGTTCCATGATGTCAACTGGACAGTAATTCGATGTAAACAGAATAACAAAATTTTTGCCTGGATTTTTGAACGGCAGGAACATATCTGGATAAATCTGAAAGTAAATCCGGAATGGCGGGACTTCTGGAGAAACTCCTTCTCCTCCATTCTCCCCGCCTACCATTTAAATAAAGAACACTGGAATTCCGTTATCATGGACGGAAGCGTACCAGAAGAAACCGTGAAACAATTGATTGGTGAAAGTTATGATTTAGTAAAACCCAGACGGAGAAAAACGAAATGATATATAAAATTGAACATACACCTATCGCAGCCGGTCTGTTCCTACACTGGCAGGAAACCATGATCTGGTCCTGTCTGGACCGAACCATGGGCAATATCTATGCAGACCATAGACAAGAACCCCAGTCTGCAATAGCCGTTTTAGGGGATTTCTGCTTTCTGACAGGCGTTCCCAACCGGGAACTGATAACATTTATTCAAAAACGAAGAGTTCCCGATTTAGCTTCAGACTTTCTCATTCTGGTTCCCCAGACGCATCCGTGGCAGGATTTGATTGAAACCTGTTATGGCGTCAATGCCAAAAAAGTAACACGGTATGCATTCAAAAAAGAACTGGATATCTTTGACATTAAGAAGTTACAACATGCCGTATCCTCTCTTCCGCCTGAATATTCACTAAAGCTGATCGACGAAGATATCTTTCATCTCTGTCAGGCAGAGGACTGGAGCCGTGACCTTGTTTCCCGGTTTCAGGACTATTCCGTTTACCGGAAACAGGGTATGGGCGCCGCAGTTATATATAAGGAAACCCTGGTTTCCGGCGCTTCCTCCTATTCCAGATACAGAAATGGAATTGAAATCGAAGTCGATACCAGAAAAGAATTCCGCCAGAAAGGACTGGCTTATGCCTGCAGCGCCCGGCTGATACTGGAATGCCTTTCCCGAAATCTGTATCCAAGCTGGGATGCCCAAAACAAAATTTCTGTTGCATTAGCAGAAAAATTAGGGTATCATTATGACCACGAATATACAGCCTATGAAATCCGGAATTTTCCTGCAAATCAATGATTCAGACATCAAAACAGAAAAAATGTGATATATAAAGGCATAACAAACTATTAAAATAAAAAGCCGGACGGTATGAACCGTTCGGCAGAACGGAGAATCTTATGGCAATTTGTCCAAAATGCAAATTGGAATACGAAGACGGCATAACGCTTTGTACGGACTGCAACTGTCCGTTAACCGATAAACTGCCGGATTTTGAATTAAGTGTTCCCATATATTATGATAAAAATGAGGAATACATATCAAAACTAACCGAATACCTGAAATATTCCAAAATAAATGCGGTGGCACAGCACTATGATGAAGAAAAAGAAAGCTTTTGTATCTATACCGATGCTACCCATGAACAAAGTGTAAAACGTCTGTTAAATATTTATTTTGACAATGAATTAAAAGAGGAAGCCGCAAATACACCGGAAGCAGAATTTCCTTCTTCTGCCCCACTGGAAGAGGCCCCCGCCAATTATGTAAAAAAAGCAGATAAATACAAAGACCTGCGCGGTTCTGCCCTGACCCTGATACTGGCAGGATTGCTGGGAGATATCTATCTGATTAGAAAATCCATGGGCATGATTCCTTTTGGACCTGATTACAGTGGAATCACAAATATATTATTTCTAATCGTCATGGGAACCCTTTTTAACGTGTTTCTCATCGGAGGAATCCTGGCCTACAAAAAATCCAATACCATAAAAGGCGAAATCGATGCAGAAGAACAGCTGACTGCCGGTATTCTGTCCGAATTTACAGTAAAAACAGCGGACGAACTGGATTCCAACTATGAGAAAAGCGAAAATGAAGGAACCCTGTATTTTAACCGTACCGACTATCTGAAAAAACAGATTACCGCTAAATATGGCAATCTGGACGAAGCATACTTAGAAGATTTGATAGAACAGATTTATCAGGCCGTATTTGAAGCCTGACATACACAGGCGATTGAAAAATTCAAACTTTTCGGAAGAATTTTTCAATCGCCTGCTGTGCGGAAAGGAGTGCGTAATGGCATACCACGAACTGATTAAAAATTTCCAGCGTATCCGGGACTACATGCGTGAATTCTATGTGTATGGATTTAAAAGCCGGGAAGAATTTGATAAAAAAAGTGCCCGCTCCTATGATAATGAGCGGCGGCGGATTGAAAGCTATCTGGGTGATTTTATGGAATTTCATCAGACCGGAACTGGAAAAAATGTATTTCTGTCTATTGACAGCAGAAACTCCATTCACAATCCCCTCTACAAAGCCTTAAAAACCAAAAGCTTTACGGACGGAGATATCACTCTGCACTTTATTCTGTTCGATATTCTATATACACCGGAACTGCAGCTTTCCATTGATGAAATCACAGATAAAATTGACAACGAATATCTTTACAGATTTTCCAGTCCCATGTTCTTTGATACATCCACTGTTCGGAAAAAATTAAAAGAATATACAGAGCTGGGTCTGCTGACAACCAGCAGACAGGGGCGCCAAATGCTATACAGACGCACCGGACAATGGGAAATCTCTCCCTTAACCGATATGCTGGAGTTCTTCTCTGAAACGGCTCCCTGCGGAGTAATCGGCAGCTTCCTGCTGGATAAGACAGAAATTCACAGGGAATATTTTACTTTCAAACATCATTATATCACCCATGCACTGGAAAGCGAAATTCTTTGCCGGTTATTTGAGGCAATCAGCGAAAAACGCTGTGTGACCATTACCAATTATTCCCGTCGTACCAATTATCACAGGGAATTTATGGTAATTCCCCTTAAGATATTCATCGGTGTCCAAAGCGGGCGCTGCTATCTCATGTCCTACAATCTGGAACTTCATTGTATGAAATCCTACCGTCTGGACTATATCTCAGTTGTACAGCTTCAGGAACCTTCCCCCGACTTTGACCGCCTGCGGGAAATCCTTCATCAGATAGAATCCCATATGTGGGGAATTTCCTGTAACGTATCCCTGGAAATTTCCAACGGATATGAAAAAATGAAAGAATTCCGGCTGGAACATGTAGAATTTACCCTTCGCATAGATGCCAGTGAAGAATACATATATCAGCGTCTGAAGCGTGAGAAACGCTGTGGCACCGTGGAACGCCTGGACGAACATACCTGCCGCTTTACAGCAGATGTCTTCGATACCGGTGAAATGATTCCCTGGATTCGGACCTTTATCTGCCGTATTGCTTCTATGGATTTTTCCAACCGTACCATTGAAAACCAATTCCGAAAGGACCTGGAAGAAATGTATCAGCTCTATAATATCGGAGGTAACTGCTAATGTTGTTTCATGAAATATACGGCTGCTATTACCATGCAGTAGCCAGAATACTGTCTTCCGCCATCAACGGAACATTAACGGAAGCCAGAATGAAAGAAATCATTGCCCAAAATACCTTTTCAGAAAGCTTTCTCACGATTTTGCCGGCTCTGGAACAGGAACGCTGGCAGTTATTGGATTCCACCCTGCAGACCCCGTTGAAACATATTCCCACGCTGCCATTGTCCACATTGGAACTGCGCTGGCTGAAAGCCGTCAGTCTGGATTCACGTATCCGGCTGTTTCAGCAGGAATATGCATTTCTGATGAAAATAGCAGCAACGGATATACCGCCGCTGTTTACACCATCGGATTATGTAAACTTTGATCAATATGAAGATGGAGACCCCTATGAGGATATACATTATATCAATATATTCCATACCATATTAACCGCCCTTCGGACACACAAAAAAATAAAAGTCAGCTATCTGGGTAAAAAAGGCATACACCGTACCTTTTTCTGCTCCCCCTACCGGCTGGAATACTCGGAAAAAGACGATAAATTCCGGCTGCTCATTGGCGGATGCCGGTTTACGGATATCATAAATGTAGGACGTATAGAAACCTGTGAATTACAAACAGAAGAGGCTGATATTCGAAACCATATATCCAAAGCCAATTCCAGTCACTTTATACTGGAGCTGGAGGACCGGCGGAATGCCTTAGAACGTGTTATGCTGCATTTTGCCCACTTTGAAAAAGAAGCCAGACGTTTATCCGACGACCGTTATCAGATTATAATCCGTTATAACCGGGAGGATGAAACCGAACTGGTTATCCGTGTTCTGTCCTTCGGGCCATTCATCAAAATCACAGAGCCGGATTCATTTATTGAATTAATAAAAGAACGGCTCATTCAACAAAAAAGTTGCGGACCAAAATAAGAGTTCGCAACTTTTTTTCCGTGATTATTCCACTATTTTCCATTACAATATCCCTTGTAAAACAGTTGGCGAGTCAATCCTCAGGAATTTCGCCATAGTGCATCCGGTAATACCAAAGTGTATGCTAAAACGTTTTACATCGCAGGTTCGAATCCTGCCCGGATTATCCTTCCGGCCAAGTGGCTTTGGTTTTTGGCTTTATGCCATTGTGTTAGGGACACAATCAAAATTAAAACAGCCATTTTCCGGTTACCCGGTGTCTGATACGATGCTTCCGTAACAATGCAGCAAATGCCCTGCCCGAAAAGGATACCGTTTTATTTCTTCATAAGCCAGAGCAATGCTTCCGCTTATGCCGAAGTAAAACTTAATGCTTCGGCCGCATTTTCTGCATGGAAAAAGGCAATTTAAAAAGGAGGATTTACATATGAAAACAATTATCACAGAAAATCAAAGAGGACTTCTCTTTCATAATGGTAAACTTATAACATTATTAAACGCCGGTAAATACCGTACCTTCGGCGAAAAAAAGATAGAACTGGTATCTCTGGAGCAGCCCCTTGCTTCCCAAACCGCTTCTCTGGATATACTGCTTAAAAATCCTGACATCGCAGCAAATACCACGGTTATTGATGTTTCCGATGAAGAACTGGCAATCCATTTTGTAAACGGCAGATTTACGGAAGCCCTGACAGCCGGTACATATGCCTTCTGGACGGTTTATGATAAACATACTTTTACCCGGATGAATATGACAGAACCGGAAAGTGCTAACGAAATACCGAAGTTTATGTTTCCACGGATTCCTGCACATTTATACACCAAAGTTGAAGTTGCCGAATACATGAAAGCCCGGCTCTACTACAATAAACGTCTGGTGCGGCTGCTGGATTCCGGTATCTACTACTTCTGGCAGTACAAAACAAATGTAACTTCCGATTACGTGGATACCCGTTTAACCCGGCTTACCATTACTGGTCAGGAAATCCTGTCCAAAGACAAAGTATCCCTTCGAATAAATTTTGTCTGCAATTATAAGATAACAGACTATACCAAAGTCCTGACGGAAATAGATGATTACGAGGAACAGCTTCATCTGGCGGCACAGCTTGCACTTCGGGAATACACCGGCCGTTATACCATTGACGAACTGCTGGAAAATAAAGATGAAATCTCTGCACAGGTATTTGAAAAGCTAAAACGGAAAGCTGCCGAATTCTATGTAGACATCACAGATGCCGGAATCCGGGATATCATCCTTCCGGGAGAAATCCGTGAAATCATGAATTCCGTACTGGTTGCCGAAAAACGGGCCCAGGCCAATGTAATCACCCGCAGAGAAGAGGTGGCATCTACCCGCTCCCTGCTAAACACGGCAAAACTAATGGACGAAAACCGGACACTTTATAAATTAAAAGAACTGGAATATCTGGAGAGAATCTGCGAAAATGTAGGAAATATATCGGTAAATGGGAATGCGGATTTGCTGTCACAGCTTAATACAATTATGCGAGGCGGAAATGCAAATTGATTCATATTGGCAAAAGGGACGCTGCCGGAATGGGAGGATGGGAGCTGTTTCTTGGCAAATAGGATATTTTATCATAGCAAGCTTAAACTTTTTACTTAATTTAAAAAGATAAATATATTTTTTGTTTCCAGTACACAGCCGCCGAAAGGCGCCCACCACCACAAAAACAAACCACTTTCACAATGAAAAGGAGGATAACACCATGAACACCATCAACGGAACTTATGCATCCGCAATTGTTTTTACAGATATAATTGAACCCAGCGCAATCTCCCAGATTGAACAGTTATGCAGTCAGCCCTTTGCAAAAGGCTGCCAAATCCGCATCATGCCCGATGTTCATACCGGAAACGGCTGCGTCATCGGATTTACCGCTAACCTTGGGGACATGGTAATTCCCAATATTGTAGGCGTAGATATCGGCTGCGGTATGCTGACTGTGGAACTTGGCAAAGAAACCATTGATTTTGAAGAGTTGGATACCATTATCCGTACCCATGTACCCAGTGGAAAACAGGTGCATCCCGGAAGGACCATACGTTTCCCGGAATTACAGGATTTAACCTGCTACCGGGCTTTAAAGGACACAAAACGTATTCAGCGCAGTATCGGCACCTTAGGCGGCGGTAACCATTTTATTGAAGTAGACCGGGACGGGGAAGGAAACCAGTATCTGGTGATTCATACCGGAAGCCGGAATCTCGGTAAACAGGTTGCGGAATATCATCAGAATATGGCATACGAGATTCTTCGGGGAAAAGATATTCTTTTTCAGGAACAGAACCGTATCATTGCAGAATACAAGGCTGCCGGAAGAAAAAATGAAATACAGACTGCAATCAAAGAATTAAAATCCCGGTTTGAAGCAAAAGACATTGATATACCAAAGGATTTATGTTATCTCACTGGTACATACAGAGACGACTATCTGGCGGATATGAAGATATGTCAGCGTTTTGCAAGCATAAACCGCTTTACCATTGCTGATACCATTCTGAAACATTTACGGAACAAAGAGCTGGAAGAGGTTCCATACTTTGAAACCATCCACAATTATATTGACCATGACAGCAATATCGTGCGAAAAGGCGCTGTGTCTGCAAAAGAAGGAGAAAAACTTTTAATTCCCATTAATATGCGGGACGGAAGTCTGATTTGTGTTGGTAAAGGAAATGAAGACTGGAACTGCTCCGCTCCCCACGGAGCCGGACGGCTCTACAGCCGCTCTGCCGCAAAAGAAAACTTTACGGTAGAAGAATTCGAAAAAGAAATGAAAGGTATTTATACTACTTCCATTCACGCTTCCACTTTGGACGAATGTCCGATGGCATATAAAAATATGGCGGATATTGTAAACAATATTACGCCGACTGCTGATATTATCAAAATAATCAAACCTGTTTACAATTTTAAAGCAGGCTCCTGATTTCACAACCCAATATTAGAAAGAAGGTGTTTTCATTGCAACAGATTATTCAGGAAAAATTAAAAGAAATTGAAAAACGGGAACAGGTAAAAATCATTTATGCTCTGGAATCCGGCAGCCGCGCCTGGGGATTTGCCTCCCCGGACAGTGATTACGACGTAAGATTTATTTACGTGCGCCGACCGGAATTTTACCTGAAATTAGAAAAAACCAGAGATGTCATCGAATGGCAGTTAGACGATACGCTGGATATCAACGGCTGGGATCTGCAGAAAGCTCTGCGGCTGTTAAAAGGATCCAATCCCACATTGTTTGAATGGGCGGATTCTCCCATTGTCTATCGTTGTACAGAGGAATGGAATCAGTTAAAACCGTTGATTTGTGAATATTTTTCTCCAAGAGCCGGATTCCACCACTATCTGAATACTGCCGTCAATAACTACAGAAACTGCCTGAAAGGAGACATGGTGCGTCTAAAAAAATATTTCTATGTTATTCGTCCCCTGCTGGCCTGTAAATGGATTCTGGATAAAAATTCACCTCCGCCGGTATTCTTTCAAACTCTGGCGGAGGCTGAACTGGAACCGGAATTACAACCGGTTATTCATAAACTGCTGGATTTAAAAATCCATTCGCCGGAACTGGAGCTTTGCCCGCAAATTGAAGATTTAAACCGGTATATAGACAGAAATCTAAAGGAACTTCCCGATTCCCTTCCTTTTCTGAAACAGGAAACTTCTTCCGGTTATGAAGAATTAAACCGGATGTTTCTATCAATCATAAAAAGTATAACATAAAAACTCCGAACCATTTCCATGGCCGGCAGACAATACTTTTACTCCTTATACAATTTCCCAAAAACCTCTCTGCATAATTCCACACAATACTGGTAGGAGAATCCGGAATCCTGGTTCCGGATTTCATTCTCCTCTGCCAATGCTTCCGTATAATCCTGAAGTTTATATGTGGTAATCTGACCCGCTCCGGTTTTTAAATGGGTTACCGTAGGCAAAACTCCATAATCCGCAATTGTCACCGAACCGTCGGAATTTCTCTGAATCGTAACTTCTGCCAAAGCTCCCAGCATCCGGCCGCCTACGCCGCTTCCGTTTTCATTGGTGGCATTTATAAAATTTCCAATGGAATAATATACCAGAGTCCCGCCGTTGCCATTTTCTCCTCCGACCCATTCCACAGGCTCAATGACATGGGGATGTGTCCCCAATACCAGATTTACACCCAGAGATGCAAAATACTCTGCCCACTCCCGCTGATAATCACTGATTCCATATATGTATTCTGTCCCCCAATGCGGACACACAATAATAAAATCAGCAACTGCTTTTGCTTTTATCACATCCGCCGCCACCTGGGTTTTATTCAAAAGATTCACGGCAAAAGGCATATCTGAAGGAAGAGGAATCCCATTTGTCCCGTAGGTATAATTTAGGATTGCGATTCGGATACCATTAATTTCTTTTACATAGACGGAATCCTGTTCCTCTTCTGATTCCTGAATTCCCAGAACTCCCATATCCGGGTGTTTTGTTTTCCAATATGCAATACAGTTTAAAAGCCCTTTTTTTCCCCGGTCCAAAGCATGATTTGTGGCATGAAGAACCACATCAAATCCTGCTTCCGCCAGGGCATCTCCCACTTCATAAGCTCCGTTAAAGGAAGGATAGCCGGATAAACCGATTTCTCTCCCACCCAGAATTACCTCCTGATTCACCAGTGCCAGGTCTGCAGATGTAATTTCCTGCTTCAGATTTGCAAACAAATGATTATAATTATATGTTCCATCCGGCATTTCCCCGCTGTCACTGACCCTTTCATGCAGTAAAATATCACCTGCCATCAGGATTTTCACCCTATTGTCCCGGTCTGTCACCTCTGCTCCGACGGGCTCCACTGCATCAGATGGCTCCACTGGCGAAGTTGTTGCCTCCTCCTGTGAAACTGAATCTGACGGCCGGAAGTCACCCATTTCTGAAGGTGTGTACATAGTTACCACATCATTTCCGGCCGGAACACGGTCTGATTTTCCGCATCCCGTCAGTACCAGAAATGTCATGAGCCATAAAAATACTATCCTCACCGGTCTTATCGAAGGTTTCCCTCTGTCCGTCCTGCCTTCAGCTTTTGTTTGCTTCATATAATCGCTTCCTTTCCCATATCAACATACTTTCTTTCTTATTTCCGAATCACATGTTTCGGCGTCCCCTTCTGGTAATTATCCAGATTATCCACTGCAATATCTAACAGTCTCTGTCTGGTCTCCAGTGGCGCCCAGGCTACATGAGGCGTTATTACCAGATTTTTTGCTCCCAACAGCCGGCAGTTCTCCGGCATAGGCTCCGTCTGCATAACATCCAGAGCCGCACCGGCAATCCGGCCCTCCTCCAATGCATGATATAATGCTTCTTCATCTATGATACCGCCTCTGGAAGTATTAATCAGATATGCCGAAGGTTTGAATTTTTCCAGTAAACTCCGGTTAATCATTCGTTCCGACCGGTCGTTCAGAGGACAATGAACAGTCACCACATCGGATTCCGAAACCAGGGTCTCCAAATCCGTCACTTCAATGAAATCTTCCTCATATGCCTTCATAAATAGTTCCCGGCAAGTTTCCTCCGCTTTGCTCCATGTCCCGGAAGAAACCAGCACCTTCATTCGGAATGCCAGAGCAATTTCCGCCACCCTCTGACCAATGCTGCCGAATCCGATAATCCCTAAGGTCTTCCCTGCTATCTCCTGCATCGGATATGCAAAAGAACAGAAAATATCACTGTGCGTCCAACCGCCGGAGGCCGTATATGCCGCATATTCCCTGATTCTCCCATAATAATTTAATAACAGGGCCAAGGTATGCTGTGCCACTGCATCGGTGGAATAACTGCCGGCATTACATACGGTAATATTATGGGCATTTGTATATTCCAAATCCACATTGTTATATCCCGTTGCAAACAGTCCGATATATTGCAGCTTCCCGGCATCTTTTAACGTCTCTGCATTCATCAGCGTTTTATTGCATAACACCACATCGGCATCGGCAATCCGGCCGGCAATCTCTTTAAATTCCGTCAGCGGATAAGCAATTACTTCTCCAAACTGCTCCAGCACGGACAAATCCAAATCCCCCTCCGTAAGGGTTTTTATATCCGGTAATACAATTTTCATGGTTCTCCTCTTCTTCCATATAATTTAACAGGCAATTGCCTGCAAATGTTTTAAAAGCGAAGGGAGAACACTTCTTTACGAAGCGTCTCCCTTAGACTTCTTTTTTTCTATAGTTGTTCTATAATTTCTTATTGTTTGGAAAGAAACTCATGGATTCCTTTCGCACCTGCTTTTCCGGCTTCCATTGCCAGAATAACGGTTGCTGCTCCCGTTACTGCGTCACCTCCGGCATAAACACCTTCTTTGGTGGTTTTTCCGGATTCATCGGCTATAATACATTTTCTTCTATCCGTATCCAAACCAACCGTAGTAGAGGAAATCAACGGATTCGGTGAAGTACCCAGAGACATAATAACAGTATCTACATCCAGTTCAAATTCAGAACCCGGAACTTCCACCGGACTTCTTCTGCCGGATGCATCCGGCTCACCCAGTTCCATACGTATACATTTCATACCCTTTACCCAGCCGTTTTCATCTTCAAAGATTTCCACCGGATTGGTCAGTAAATCAAAAATAACGCCTTCTTCTTTTGCATGATGGACTTCTTCTACTCTGGCCGGAAGCTCTTCCTCGCTTCTTCTGTACACAATATGTACTTCAGCACCAAGTCTTAAAGCAGTTCTTGCCGCATCCATTGCAACGTTACCGCCGCCTACAACCGCAACTTTCTTACCTGCTACAAGCGGAGTATCATAATCTTCATTAAATGCCTTCATCAGATTGCTTCTAGTCAGATACTCATTTGCAGAGAATACACCATTTGCACTCTCACCCGGAATTCCCATAAATCTTGGTAGTCCTGCGCCGGAACCGATAAATACAGCATCGAAACCTTCCTCATTCAAGAGTTCATCAATCTTGGTAGACTGTCCGATTACAACATTTGTTTCAATCTTAACGCCTAATTTTTTTACATTTTCAATTTCATGTTTTACAACAGTATCCTTCGGCAGACGGAATTCCGGAATACCGTAAACCAATACACCGCCCGGCTCATGCAGTGCTTCAAAAATCGTCACATTATATCCAAGCTTTGCTAAATCTCCCGCACAGGTCAGACCGGAAGGACCGGAACCGATAACCGCAACCTTCTTTCCGTTTGTTCCTTCTGCTTTTTCCGGCTCGATTCCGTTTTCTCTGGACCAGTCAGCCACGAACCGCTCCAACTTGCCAATGGAAATCGGTTCTCCCTTGATTCCCCGGATACATTTTCCTTCACACTGGCTTTCCTGAGGACAAACACGACCGCATACCGCAGGAAGTGCGGAGGATTTTCCGATTACCTTTGCAGCTTCTTCTATATTTCCTTCTTCTACTTCTTTTATAAATGCCGGAATATCGATTGAAACCGGACATCCCTTCTGACACTGGGGATTCTTGCACTTTAAACATCTGCTGGCTTCTTCCTGTGCCTCTTCCATATTATATCCTAAACATACTTCTTCAAAATTTTTCGCTCTGACACTCGGCTCCTGTTCTCTTACAGGTACTTTTTTTAATACATCCATTACTTGTCACCTCCACAGCCACATCCGCCACCCTGGTGAGTATCACCTTCACGGAGTTTTAATAATGCTCTGCCTTCTTCTGTTTTATACATCTGCTGTCTCTTCATTGCCTGGTCAAAATCTACCTTGTGTCCGTCAAATTCAGGACCGTCTACACAGGCAAATTTCACTTCATCTCCTACCAAAACACGACAGGCGCCGCACATACCAGTACCATCCACCATGATTGGGTTCAGGGATACAATGGTAGGTATCTCTAATTTCTTAGTTAAAAGACAAACGAACTTCATCATAATCATTGGTCCGATAGCTACACAGACATCATACTTTTTACCCTGATTGTTTACCAGGTCTTCAATGGCGCCTGTAACCATACCCTTAAATCCGTATGATCCGTCATCGGTGGCAACAATAAGATTACCCACCGCCTTCATTTCTTCTTCCAGAATCAGAATGTCTTTTGTCTTTGCTCCCACAATAACATCCGCTTCAATACCATGCTCATGCAGCCACTTCACCTGCGGATACACTGGAGCTGTTCCAACACCTCCGGCTACAAAGAGATATTTTCTCTTCTTTAATTCTTCCAGATCTTCATTTACAAATTCAGACGGTTGACCCAGCGGACCTGTAAAATCCCGGAAAGAATCGCCTTCCTGAAGCTTTGCCATCTTTTCCGTAGAGGCACCAATCACCTGGAATACAATGGTGATAAGTCCCTGCTCTCTGTCATAATCACAGATTGTCAAAGGAATTCTCTCTCCTTTTTCATCCAATTTTGCAATTATAAACTGGCCCGGCTGACAGGACTTTGCAATTCTAGGTGCTTCTACATCCATTAAGTAGATGTTCGTCGATAATTCTTTTGCTTTTACTATCTTGTACATATTTCTCTCACTTTCTCTCTTATTCTGTTATTTTATATAATCCGGCATGCTCCGTATCCGCAATAAGCTTTGCTACACTACCGGTAACAGTGTCCACACCATAGTGTTCCGTAGCGACAACCTGCTGGGTATCATTCAGTTCTTCTAAGTTTATGACAAAGTATTCATTATTATTAATATTCATAATACTATTATAACTAAATCTTATTTTTGCCTGGTTGTTCTTCATCAGTGTTCCATCTTCCGCTTTTACCGCTTTTTGATTCTGTATCAGATAGCTCTCTAACAAAGTCAGTGCTGAACTGTAATCCACATTTCTCGGAATGGTAAGCTGATAGACATTCTGGGTAACTTCGCTGGTCTTGCCATCCGCCGATACCAAAACGGCAGAAAAAATATATTTCCCCCGAAGCATCGGAACCGGCTCCGTATATAACTGGTCCGCAACCGTAGGAACCGCGGATGTTTCCCCATAGGTATAATAACACTTCATTCCCTCCGGAACATTCACCGTAATATTACCAGCCGCAGTATATTCCCCACTGGACGGAACAACTACCGGTGCTTCAATCACACTTGGATTAATTTCATAATTTTTAGTCACAATCTTGCTGGAAACACCTTTTTCATTCACTGCCAACGCTTTAATGGTATAGGTACCCTGTGATGTCAGTTTTATCTCTTCCTTGTATTGTGTACTGGATGTCGTCGGCTCTGACCCGTCAATGGTATAATAAATCGTACTCCTTCCTGCTGAAGAAAGTTTAATAGAAATATATGTATCATATACTCCTTCTTTCTGACTAAACTGCGGAGCAGATACACTATACTCGCTTAACTTTGAAGCAATTGAAACATCAGTAATAGAATCCAGAAACGCATCCAGTTCATCAATCATTTCATTTTTATCATATAACTGTGCCAGCTCATCATAATAATCTGCTTCTTTCGGTTCAAGCTCAATCAACTCTTTTAATATTTCAATCATATCCGTATCCCGGCTGCCCAGTTTTTCATAAGTAGCCAGTAATGATTTATTCACTTTAATCTTATCCTCTTTGCTGTCTGTAATCTTTTTCGCCGCTAAGAATTCAACCAGTGCATCGTTATAGGCCTTTGCCGTATAGTAATCGTATCCCTGATTGTATTTTGAAGCAAAAGACTCTTTGGAACCGGATCCACTGACACCTTTTAATAATAAAACAGCAATTGTTAATATGATTATTACAAAAATGCTGAAAATTGCAAGTTTAATTTTAAATATCTTTTTTTCTCTCTTTATATCTTCCTGTTTGTCAGGCTGATTCTTACTATTTTTTTTTGTTTTTGCCGTCTGTTCGGAAAAACCGGTGCCATCCACAAGAAAATCTGTCTGTGATACAGGCGTATCTGCCAGTCTCTTGGTTCCTCCAGTCTGTGAAGCCCGTTTATCCCTTGGAATATAGTTTTTTGTGACATACTGTTCATCTTCCAGATAATCCAAATCCTGATTTTTATTTTCCGAACTGGCTTTCTGCTTTTCTTCCTTCATCAGTTTTCCCACACTGTTGGCCAGCTCTGCTTCTATCAGATTAAAATCCGGCACCACCTGAATCGGCGTCCCGCATCTTAAACAAAATGCCTGATTTTCTCTGCACTCTTCTCCACATTTACTGCACTTCATATGAATCCTCCATGTCGGAACAGTATCCTTATAAGCTGTAAACTGTTCCGGTCTGTCATAGTTTGATGGACTGTTTCCGCTAATAGTACAATCCTATCATAAACAATAAAACACTAAATATAATATCATAATTCAATAATCAAGGCAAGAGATTTAGTTAAAAAATCGCCTTTATTCTGTATTCCCACAGAATAAAAGCGATTCTATTTTTTACTATAAAAGTTATGCGCTTATGGTTTGCGGCGCTACTTCCTGATACTTTGGTCTGATACATAATAAAACAACTGCGCTTATCAAAATTACTGCCTGCATTACCAGTGCCAGAATCAAGCCAATCCCCGGCGCACATTCAATCAGAATCCTGTATCTGCCAAAGTCAATTGACTCATTCATAGATAGCTCAAATACTTTTTTAAACTGATTCAATATATCTACAGACCAAATATAGATGGCAATACCTCCCAATGCTGCTTTAACAAAGACAAATATTATTGTTAATAAATATGCAATCCTGTTTCTTAGCAAACAAAGCAGCATAAAATCAATAATACAAAATACCAGTATTGCAACCATAAATGCTATAATAATATATCTGAACATATTGAGGGTATCAACAAACTCATCCGTATCTTCTCTCATTTTTTCCAATTTATATATTAACTTTTCACCGCCCAGATAATCTTTTTCTTTAATGATTTTATAACCTTTTACATTGTAATATTCTGTTTCACTTTTGGAATATTCGAGTATTTCTTCTTCCATTGTCAATGTCACTCCTACATATTTAAATGCAATTGTTGCAATGGAACAAAATGTAGCCAGTATAATAATCAGACTAAATATAAATCTTGGTATAGAAAACTTTCTGATACGATATACCTGATTATTTCCTCTGTTCTCCTGAGTATATGGAGAACGATAGATGTCAGCCGAATTGGAAACTGTATCTACCTGATTCATTTCCCCTGACTGTACCGCTTCCGGTTTTTCCAAACTCACTCTGGAAAAATCCTCTTCCGTTGCCTGCTTTGCAGGTTGTATATCCTCTATACCAGATGTCCGGTTTTCTTCCGCAAAATTTTTTTCAATGCCGTTACTTTTTTCTCCTGACTGTATCTCCTGATCAAATGCATCGGATGGCTTTTTTGTCATAACGGTTCCGCAATTTGCACAAAAAATTGCTTCATCTTTATTTTTAAATCCACACTTAATACAATACATTTTTCTTCCTCTCTTTCTCTGTTGTATTTATTTTTTAGCATAATGTAATATGCTTATATAGAATACCCAATATTTTCCAATCTGTCAACATAAAAACTGCCACGCCGGCAGAATTCACCGGCGTGGCAGCTAAATTAATTAATTAATTAATATATTGTGGTTACCGTTACGGTACAATATAAAATCTTTCCGTTTACCTTTGCTGTTATCGTAGTTGTTCCCGGCATACGTGCCACTACCTGACCGGTGGCTGTTACCGTTGCAACTCTCTTATTATTGGAATACCAGCGGATTCTTTCGGTAGAACCGAATACATCCAAATCAAAGGTATCATACTGTCCCAGCGTGATAAACGTGGCATTCATTGCCAGTACGATTACCTCACAGGAACTCTCCACTCCGGTTTCATCCGAAATACAGTAAATTTCGGTCATGCCCTGACCTCTGGCCGTTACCACACCGTCTGCCGATACCGTTGCAACCGATGTATCACCAGACACCCAATAGATACCTTCCGTAGAACGGGCCGGTTTGATTCTTGCAGACAAACCTCTGGTCTGTCCCGGAAGCATTGTAATATTCTTGGAATTAATGGTAATTCCCGTTGCCGGTACAGTTTCTTTAACCGTTACCCGGCATACGCCTACAATATTATTTCCGTCGGAAGAGGTTGCAAATATTTTACAGATACCCTTTGTAATACCAGTAATCTCTCCATTGTAATCTACTGTTGCCACTGAAGGATCAGAACTGGACCATTCAATATCCTGAATAGACGCATCGGCAGGATATACCGTTGCCGTTACCTTTGCCGTCTTACCTTCCGAAACGGTAACACTACTCGGCTGGACTACGATACTTCCAACCGGTTTGATAACCGTAATCTGACAGGTATCATATAAACCGCTACCGTCTGTTGCATAAGCATAAATCGTTGCTGTACCCATACCGACTGCCGTAACTTTTCCGGTGGAATCCACCTGAATAATACCATTGTTTGTAGAAGACCATGTCAGTTTTCTGTTTGTAGCCGTCTCATTTAAAACTTCTGCCTGTAACTGAAGAACTGCTCCTAAATTCATCTGTGCAGAATCCTGAATTATATTAACGGAAGATACAAACTCCTGAACTGTGACCAGACAGCTTGCAATCAGACCTCTCTCCTCCGTCTTAACAATAATCACCGTTTTTCCGCCTCTGACACCAGTAACTATTCCGTCAGAATCTACTGTTGCCACTGAAGTATCACTGGAAGTATATGTAACATTCTTATTATCTGCATCCAATGGTTCAATGGTAGGAATGATAACAAATTTTTCACCTGCCAGAATTGTCTTGGCATTTGTATTTAAGAATATACCCGTAATCGGCTGTGTGACTGTTAAAGAACATCTGGCTGTCACACCACTGTCCTGACTGGTTGCTGTAATCACACAATCACCCGGCTCTACTGCTGTTACTTTACCATTTTTATCAACCGTTGCGATACTGGTATCACTGGAAGACCAGATAATCAGCTTATTCATGGCATTTTCCGGCTGACAGGTGGCATTCAGCCAAAACTCCTGACCTTTACGAACCGTCATGGATTCATTACTGATAGTAACTCCTGTAACCGGCTGGTATACTGTTACATTACACATGGAAGTTTCTCCGCTGTCTGCCGATTTACAGAGAATTGTTGCGGAACCGCTGTTCACTGCTGTAACCATACCGTTTTCATTGACGGTGGCTACGTTTGTATCACTGGAAGACCATAAAACCGTCTTATCCGAAGCATCTTCCGGTAAAACCAAAGCAGTTAAACGGAATTCTTCTCCCATTTTTAATGTTATATCCGTATAATCCAAATCAACAGAAGTCACCGGATTGTTTATGTAAAATTCACAGGTATCAATTAAATTGCCGCTAATACCTGCATCTACCGTTTTCACAACGATTGTTGCCTTACCAGGTTTTAAAAATGTAACAAGACCATTTTCACCAACGGTTGCTACATCCGGTGCAGATGATGTCCATGTAACATCCCGATTCACGCCTTCACCCTTTGGTTCAATCGTATATGTAAGCTGATAGGTACCTGTAAGAAGACTTGTGGTTACTCTGTGAACATCCAGTTTAATGGAAGTTACCGGTTCCCTTACCGTTACGGTACAGGAAGCTACTTTTATTCCATCTTCCGAAATAACGGATACTGCCGCCTGTCCTCCCTTAACACCGGTTATAACGCCCTTGTCGTCTACAGTTACAATCGAAGTATCAGATGAAACCCATGTTACATTCATATTATCCGGCCGGAATGGTGTAAATTCAATTACCAGCGGATATTTGCTTCCCCGGATAATCTCAATCTGAGCCGGTGAAATCTCTACATTTACTACCGGTTCTTTCACAGATACTTCACAGGTAGCATATTTTGCTACGCCGTCAATAATCTGTGTTGCCGTAATCGTTGCGGTTCCCTTGGAAACACCGGTTATGGTAGCACCGAATTTATCATCCTTTGATACAGCCACCTTTGCCACGGATTCATCACTGGAAACCCATGTAACCGTAGCCGACTGGTCGGTAACGATAGCGCTGATATCAAAACTGTCCCCCACATTCATGATATGCTGGGATTCGCTTACCGCAAATGAATCGATTACATTAATGGTAATCGTTGCGGTATGCATCTCATCCGTTCCAAATAATTCCTTGTTTACCATGGTGGCATTAATCTGTGTTGTCCCTTTTTTCACCGCTGTAACCAGTCCTGTAGAATCTATGGTTGCAACCGATGTATCGGTAGACGTCCAGTTAATTCCTGTTGCATACTCCGGAATTACGTTTGCGGAAAGCTGAAGGGTATCTCCTACTGCTACAATGGTAGAATCCGCATCAATCTGCAAATCCACTTTTACCTGAACCGAACGTGCCGGAGACGGCAACAGCGGATACCATTCGTGATTCTCATCTACTGCATAAACATACAATGTAGTTCTGCCGGCAGAATTACCTCTGGCGGTTCCGTCGGTATCCACCGATACAATGGCCGGATTAGCACTTCCGTAGACAATGTTGGACGGATTCACCGCATTAGTGCTAAGTGTATAATAATCTTTATAAGGTACTGTAATAAGGGCTGAATTTTCTTTTAACTTTGCATTAACCACCACCGGGAAACTCTGACTCTGTCCGTCCTCAGTGGTTGCTGTAACGATTGCCGAACCGGCGCCTGCCAGTGTGACGATACCATTTCCGTTGCCGTCATCGGCTACCGTAACAACACCTTCATTGGAAGATGTCCAGGTTACCGGTTTTGTGGAATTGGATAATATGGTGGGAACCATCCAGTCATCTTCATACGGCGCCTGTGGCAGCTTCGTAGCATCCAGTTTAAACCGTACAACAACATCCCTGCTGGAAGATTCCCGAATCTCATAATCTCCGTCCGGTGATGTCATTACTTTCGAATATGTAGCCGTGATGGTAACACGTCCGGCACTGACCGGCCGCAGAGTAACGGTGGATTCCGTTCCCTGAGAGCTGCTGGAAAAATCTACGATATTCCGGTCGGAAGATGTCCACACAATACTGCCTCCGTCTTCCAGACTCAGAGCGCCGTCCAGTTCCGAATCATATGCGCTTGCGGTCCATACCTTAGTGCCGCTTCCCACTTCCCATGTACCGTCGGTCAGGTCGTCGCCGACAATACTGACACTGACCGTACTGGCGGTGGCAAACTTAGAAGCCACCATAAACACAACAAAGCTGATGACCAGCACTGCCAGGGCTTTCCATATGCGACTCACGTTTTTAATCTTTAATTTCATCTTCGCCATTTATTTTCATACCTTTCCTTAAAATATTTTGATTATATCAAAAAACCGCTATATATTTTATCGGCAGATTCCGGTTTAAAATTAACAGAATATCTATAAATAAATTTCTTCTATTCGTCCCAGTTATGATATACAGCCTGAACATCATCATCCGCATCCAGCAGGTCCAAAATCCTGTTCATTTTCTTGATATCATTCTCGTCGGTTAATTCCGCCCAGGTCTGTGGAATCATAGTCACTTCTGCCGAAACCATGGGCACCCCTGCAGCTTCCAGCGCTTCCCTCACTCCACTGAAATCTTCCGGCGCCGTTGTAATCTCAAAGCTGTCCTCTTCTTCCGCAAAATCTTCTGCTCCTGCATCCACAGCCGTCATCATCAGTTCATCCGCATCTCCCTGATAAGCTTCCTTATCTATAATAATCTGACCTTTTTTGTCAAACATAAAGGAAACGCAGCCCTGTGTACCGACATTTCCGCCGCCTTTGGTAAAAGCATTTCTGACGTTGGAGGCTGTCCTGTTTTTATTATCGGTTAAGGCATCCACTATGATAGCGGTTCCATTCGGACCGTATCCTTCATATGTAACCGTTACATAGTTTACGGAGTTGGCATCTCCGGCCGCCTTCTTAATTCCCCTGTCAATGGTATCGTTAGGCATATTATTTGCCTTTGCCTTTGCAATAACGTCTCTGAGTTTACTGTTATTTGCCGGGTCTGCGCCGCCTTCTTTTACAGCAACCGCAATCTCCCTGCCAATAATTGTAAAAATTTTACCTTTCGCGGCATCGTTTTTTTCCTTCTTGTGCTTAATATTTGCAAATTTTGAATGTCCTGACATACTGTTACTCCTTTTATTTGTATCATATTTTATAAATAAAAACGACACTTATGACCAATAGCCATACGTTTCGCAATCATCCGTTATCATAATGTGATATTATATCAAAATCACAATCCGGTTACAACAATCTGAACGGAAGAAATCATTTTATTCTGAACGTTTAGAATTTTATAGGTCACTCCGTCAATGGTTATCTCCGGCCTCTCATCATTTGACAGAATCCTCTCAAATTTTGAGGTAAGATAACCGTTTAAAGTATCATATTCCTCATTATATACAATGCCAGTGGCATCGCTTATATCTTCCAGGGAAGATAAACCGCTGACCACAAAGCTTCCGTCCTCTCTGTGAATAATATTCATCTCTTCCTCATCATATTCATCCAGAATATTCCCGACAATCTCCTCCAGAATATCTTCCATTGCCACAATTCCGGATGTCTGACCATACTCATCGACGACAATCGCCATATGTATTTTTTCAGACTGCATATTTTTAAACAACACATTTATTTTTCGAGTCTCCGGAATAAATGTGGCCGCCCGGATTAATCCCTGAATCTCCCGGATATTCCGGTCCGAATGAATTCCCTGCTGAAACTCCACCATAACATCCCGAAGGGTTACAATTCCGATTATATTATCAATGTCGCCTTCATATACCGGAAATCTTGAATTATTCTCATCCAGAATATATCCGGCAGCTTCGGTCAGCGTCATTTCCGCATTAACCGCTACTATACTTTTCCGGTGCGTCATAATATCCTTGGCTTCTTTATCTCCAAAGCCCACAATATTATTAATCATTTCCGCTTCACTGGCAAGCAGAACTCCCTGCTCATGTCCTTCGTGAATCACAGATATGATATCTTCTTCCGTTACATTATCTTCCGGCTCTTTAATATCCATACCAAATATTTTTAATAATCCTCCTGAAGTGACGTGTACCATAAACGTCAGCGGCGTCAGCAGAATCATAATGATATACGTGATATTTGTAAGCGAGACCGCAAAGGAAACCGGATGTTTATTTCCAATTCTCTTAGGCAGCAACACAGAAAATGTAAGCAGCAGAAATACCATCAGAAAAGCAATGGCTATAAATATGAGAATCTGTATCAGCCGAAGCTGCATGGCATCTGATATATTCCAGTCCGCATACCGGATATAATAATGTATAAGTTTTAATTCATATGCGCCTGCAAAAATGTTCATCAACATGGATAACGACTGCACCGTATTGATAAACTTATGAGGATCCTCAATAATCCTTATAATCTTATCCCGCAGTTTCCCATTTCGGTCTCCGATTTCTTCCAGCTGTACTTCACTGATATTTTGTATTGCGGCACTGTATCCATATACAATAATATTAAATATAAATAATACCGCAAACCATATTATCTCTAATAGGGGACTACTCCCGTCCATTGTATTCGACTCCTTTTTTCCAAATATTTTAAATACTTAAAAAATATATCATTTTCTGCCTTATTAGTCAACTTCTATGTATTTAATTCAAGACTAATCAGCAATGCCCGGTCCACTTTACTTAGAATCTCTGCATCCAAATGACATACTTTGTCTTTCAGCCTTTTTTTATCAATTGTCCTCAACTGCTCCAACAGAATCACCGAATCCTTCACCATCTCATATTTACTGCTGTCAAGCTCCACATGGGTCGGAAGCTTTGCCTTGTTCATTTTTGATGTAATGGCGGCGCATATCACAGTAGGACTATGTTTATTTCCCATATCATTCTGAATAATCAACACCGGTCTTATACCGCCCTGTTCCGAACCGATAACCGGTCTCAGGTCTGCATAAAACACATCTCCTCTTTTAACTACCAACGAATTCACACTCCATTTGTTTGATACAATTAGTATTGCCTAAAAAAAAGTGTGTATTCCAAATATTTCAGAAAATCCCCGGTGAAATCTGCATATTCACATCATATCTATCATCAAAATAATCTTTCATGCAGACGATTTCTCCGTTTCTGTAAAACACACGGGGAATTCGTTTTCCAAGGTCGCAGACAATCTCGTAGTTAAATGTCTCTCCTGCCATCTGCGCCACTTCCTCCGCCGTAATCCTGTCATCCCCATCCCTGCCGATTAAAGTAACCACATCTCCGGTTCTGACATTTTCTATATGGGATACATCGACCATAAACTGATCCATACATACTCTTCCAAGAATCGGTGCCCGTTTTCCACGGATTAGTACATAACCACGGTTGGAAAGGCTTCGTCTGTAACCGTCCCCATACCCCACCGGAATGGTTGCCACCATCGTCTTTTTCCCAGTGGTATACGTACCGCCATAACCAATCTCCACTCCCGGTCCCAGTTCTTTTACATGTATGATATGACTTTTCAGTTCCAATGCTGGTATAAGTTCTGCCTTTGTCTGGTCTGCTTCCCCGGAAGGATATAACCCGTACATGGCGATTCCGGCTCTGACGGAATCCATATTTGCCTCTGGCAGATCCATCATGGCCGCACTGTTGGAACAGTGCTTAATCGGAATGTTTATCCCTTCATTCTCCAGCTGCTCCACAAAAGACCGGAACCGTTGGAACTGAAGGTATGTTTTTGTCTTATCCTTCTCATCCGCCGTGGCAAAATGAGTAAAGATTCCTTCTATCTCCAGATGATTTAACCCCGCTATCTTCTTAATCGCTTCCACGCTTTCCGGTGTATCCGAAAATCCGATTCTGCTCATTCCGGTATCCACTTTTAAATGTATGCGTCCGCATTTGCCCGCCCGCTCCGAATATTGGTCAAAACATGCCGCATCCTCAAAAGTATAAACCGTAAGCCGGATATCATTCCGAATCGCCCGGTCAAACTGACTGCAATGGGTATACCCTAAAATATAAATGGGTTTGGTAATCCTGTGTTTTCTTAAATTTTCTGCTTCGTCTATGGTCGCAACCGCATATGCCTCCACCAGCGGATCAATGGTATATGCAATGGGTATGGCACCATGTCCATATCCGTCCGTCTTAATCACTGCTATCACACCGGTTTCCGGTTTCAGATTTTTCTTCAGATTCACTACATTATTATATACAGCATCTAAATTAATTGTTACATACACTCTGTAATATTTTTCCAAACTGTCCATGACATAATTCCTTTCTAAATCAGCCGGCCAATGGCTCCCGGTATGGCATTAAGAATATCCGATGCCGTTACGCCGTATTCCGTCTTTTCTTCCGCCGCCAGATTTCCTGCAATTCCGTGGATATATACTCCCAGTTCCGCAGCTTCCCTGCATCCCGTCTTCTGCGCCAGCAACCCTCCCAGAATGCCAGAAAGCACATCTCCGCTTCCTCCTGCTGCCATTCCGCTGTTTCCGGTTATATTAATATATGTCTGCAGCTGCTCTTCTGCCATCGATGATACCACTGAAGAAGAATCTTTCAATATGCAGATACAGCCGTGGACAGCGGCAAAATCCTCTGCCGCCGCCACAATGTTTCCCGAGATTTCCGTCCGGCTGGTTCCGGTCATTCTGGACAATTCCAACACATGAGGAGTAACGATAATATTTTTCCTCAGACATTGGAACAGTTCCCGGTGACTGCCGAGAATATTCAGGGCATCTGCATCCATTACTGTTGGAAGTTCCACTTCCAGCACAGCCTTCACAGCCTCGCAGGCAGCATCTCCCTGTCCCAGACCCGGTCCAATTACCACAGCACGGCAGTCGGACGCCAGTTCCCTGATGGCACCGCCTAAGTTCTTCATTCCATCTATCTCGGCATAGACGGCTTCCGGCAACATGGATTTCAGGATACTGGTGGTTTCTTTGACAGAAATCACCTTTACCAGACCGGCTCCACACAGATATGCAGCTTTTGCAGAAAAGTATGCGGCGCCCGTCATCCCTCCAAAGCCAGCGATTACGGCCACTTTTCCATAGGTTCCCTTGTTGGATGCCTGACTTCGTTTCGGCAATTCCGGTTTCTCCCGGCTGCCAATACCGGAAGCTCCGCCAGTTTTATCCTCCCAAAAAATATATCGCAGGGATTCCCGGTCAATCAGCTGATTATAAGCTTCTTTTCGAAATCCTATATCAGCAATATAAATTTTCCCACAGTAATCCCTTCCTTTTGAAATCTTATGTCCCAGCTTTAAATTTCCAAATGTGACCGTATAATCTGCCAGAACGGCAATCCCCATAGGCTGTCCAGTATCTGCATTTAAACCGGAAGGAATATCAATGGAAACCACCATACATTCCGAGCGGTTGATTTTCTCAATAATCTCCGCATAAATCCCCTGCACATCCCTGGAAAGACCGATTCCGAATATTCCGTCTATAATGACATCATATCCTCCACACTCAAAAGGGACCTCCTCCACATATTCTATCCGTATATCCATATGCTTTAAAATTTTCAGCTGCATACGAAATTCTTCAGTTCCTTTCTCGGGTCTGCCCACAATAAACACTGTTACCGAACACCCCCAGCCATCCAGAATCCTTGCGGCCGCCAGTCCGTCCGCTCCATTGTTTCCCACATGGCATACCGCCAGAATCCTATCTTCCGCCCCGCATTTTTTACCAACCAGTCCGGCCACTGCCAAAGCTGCCCGCTCCATCAGTACCGCCGAAGGGATTCCCATACTGCGGATACAATATTCATCTATAAATTTACTCTGTTCTGCTGATAAAATATATTGTTTCAAACGCTTATTTTCCTCCGTTTCCGTCACGGGACTCCTTTGCTTCCGCTACAGCCACTGCGGCAACAAGCTGTTTCGTATCCGATATGGACACATAGATACTGTCAATTCCAAGTATTTCCGCCAGTTCTTTCGCCCTGCCCCAAAGCTCCACATAGGGTTTTCCCAGTTCGTCCCGTAAAACTTCAATCTCGTTTAAACGAAACCCCCGGATTCCGGTTCCAAATGCTTTAGACACCGATTCCTTTACTGCAAAACTGCCTGCAAAAAAGGAGGGACGTTTACCTCCCAGTATAACTTCCCTCTCTGAAAACATTTTATAAAGTACGGATTTCCGTTCCACGATTGACTCAAATCTGTTGATTTCTACAATATCATTTCCAATACCAACTATCATAATACCTCTGCATCATTCATTTATGTATATAATATTTTAAGAATCTGAATCCGTTTTATGCTCCCGGTCAAAGACTTCCATAAACCGCGGTCCCAGCATATCATGCATATAGGAATAGATTCTCTGATTCATCTCTTCCTTTTCCTGCTTAATAATCACGTTCTTTTTTAATTCATCTCTGGTACGGTTAATCCACTCCGTCAGAACTTCAATCTGTCCGGCATTCCGGTCAAGTCTGGCATAACAATCCTCTATGCTGGCATATAAAAGTGCTTCATTGGCTTTTAACAGCTTATGAGGAATTTCCAAATCTTCGGTTTCCAGCTTTTCCATCTTCTCATTAATATCCTGAATCAGTTTCTGGCTGGCAGACAGTTTCTTCTGTCTCAGTGCCTCCTTTTCATCCGTGGTCTCTTCCATATTCTGTACAATTTCATCCATCAGTTTTTTCTTTAGTTTTACCAGTTCTTTCAGTTCTTTGGACACACGGCTTTCCGCCTTTATAACTGTCATAACCTCATTTTCCAGTTTCTTGATACGACTGGACTTCTCTTCCGCCGGAAACAACTGATGCCATCTGTTATCCAACGGCAACAGAGGAACCTTTTTCATATTGATTTTTCCTGCATAGGAATATTCATTTGTTGTTTTTTTAGCCACTGTAAGCACTCCTTTTTTGGAAATATCCGTCTGTCCGGAAAATTTCTCCGGACAATATATAATCTACTGTATATTCTGTTTTTCCGCCCTTGTCAGATTATAGGACAAACGCATCAGACTCTCTGACAAATGTACATTTTCTACAACAATATGCTTTGGCAGATTCAAATCCGTATGGGCAAAATTCCAGATTGCTTTTATCCCGTATTTGACCAGTTCTTCCGCCACATGTACCGCTTCCAGTTTTGGAATGGTAAGCGCAGCTATATCTATATTATGTTTTACTATATATTCTTTCAGTTCTTCCATTGGTTTAATTTTAATGTTTCTTACAGTCCTGCCCACCAATGCAGGATTTTTATCAAACATTCCTGTAACGACAAATCCTCTCCGTTCAAAGTTGGCATAGTTGGCAATTGCCTGCCCCAGATTGCCAGAACCAATGATTATCATATTATGTTTCTTATCTACGCCCAGAATTTTACCAATTTCCAGATACAGAAATTCGACATTATATCCATAACCCTGCTGCCCAAATCCTCCGAAATTATTTAAATCCTGTCGTATCTGTGATGCGGTGACATTCATTTTCTTACTTAATTCATTCGATGAAATTCTCTCTATACCGGATTCCATAAGCTCTCCAAGATACCGGTAATACCGTGGAAGTCTTCTGACTACCGCTGTTGAAATTTCATTCTTAATCATATGGCACCATCCTCGTTCCAATTCTATAAAGCAAACTTTATCATATTATAGCACAACTTTGACAATATTTAAACAAACTTTTCAAAAAAAATAGAAAGCAGATTTACATTTTCAGGAATATCCATTATATTAATATCAGGTTTACGGAAATTTCCAGGCCTGCGATAACATTTTAAAGATATACAAAGGAGTTTTTATCATGATTCTTTCCTGTAATAACATAAATCAAACATTCGACGGAAAAACAATCTTATCCGATTGTTCCTTTCATATCGAAGAGCATGAAAAAGCTGCCGTTATCGGTATTAACGGCGCCGGAAAATCTACATTATTTAAAATCATTACCGGAGAACTGATGCCGGATTCCGGCAATATAATCATCTCAAAGGGTAAAACACTGGCATATTTATCCCAGCATCCTGATATTTCCGGTAACCGCACCGTTTATGATGAAATGCTGGAGGTAAAAAAAGATATTATTCAGACAGAACGGAACTTAAGGAATCTGGAGGCCGATATGAAGCAGGCTTCAGGAGAAGCCCTGGAAGCCATGCTGGCAGACTATTCCCGTTTATCCCACAGCTTTGAATTGAACAACGGCTATGCATATAAAAGTGAAATCACAGGCGTTCTGAAAGGTCTGGGATTTTCGGAAGACGATTTTGATAAACCTGTCAGTACATTATCCGGCGGTCAGAAAACAAGAGTATTTCTAAGCCGCCTTCTGCTATCGGAACCGGATATCATTCTGCTGGACGAGCCTACCAACCACCTGGATTTAAACTCCATTGCCTGGCTGGAAACCTTTTTAAGTAATTATAAGGGCGCTGTCCTGATTATTTCCCATGACCGGTATTTTCTGAATCGAATTGTTACCAAAGTAATTGAAATAGAAAATGGAACCGCCGTGACATATATGGGAAATTACAGCGATTACGCCGTTAAAAAAGAAAGCTTAAGAGCTGCGCAGTTAAAACAGTATTACAATCAGCAGAAGGAAATCAGACACCAGGAGGCGGTCATCGAAAAACTTCGCTCTTTCAACCGCGAAAAATCTATCCGCCGGGCAGAAAGCCGTGAAAAGCAGTTAAATAAAATTGAACGGATTCAGAAACCTGTTGAAATCGACAGCGAAATGCATCTGAGCCTGACTCCCCGGATTCTAAGCGGTAATGATGTGCTGTCCATTAAAAATCTTTCAAAATCCTTTGGGAACCAGCAGTTATTTTCGGATATCAGTTTTGAAATAAAACGCGGGGAAAAAGTAGGTATCATCGGAAACAACGGTACCGGAAAGACCACCCTGCTAAAAATCATCAACGGTTTGACTGACAGCGATTCCGGAGAATTTACGTTAGGTTCCAAAGTAAATATCGGGTATTACGATCAGGAACACCATGTTCTGACCATGGAAAATACTTTATTTGAGGAATTGTCAGACTCCTATCCAGACATGACGGTTACTGAAATCCGAAACGTACTGGCGGCTTTCCTTTTTACAGGAGACGACGTAATGAAACGCATATCCGAGCTGAGCGGCGGGGAACGGGGACGGATTTCCCTGGCAAAACTTATGCTTTCGGAAGCCAATTTCCTGATTTTAGACGAGCCTACCAACCATTTGGACATTGTATCCAAGGAAATTCTGGAACAGGCTATTAACAATTACAGCGGTACCGTGTTATACGTCTCCCACGACCGGTATTTTATCAATAAAACCGCTACCCGTATTTTGGAATTAACCAACCGGCAATTTGTAAATTACATTGGTAACTATGATTACTATCTGGAAAAGCGTGAGGAACTGACCGGGGTTTATGCACCGGAATCCCCATCAGTTTCTGCCTCCGGCAGTACTTCAGAAATGTCCGCCGCAAAAACCGACTGGAAATCCCAAAAAGAAGAACAGGCAAAACTCCGGAAAAAACAGAATCTGTTTAAAAAAACCGAGGAGGATATTTTCATACTGGAAGAAAGACTTTCCGAATTAAATGAGCGGTTAAATGATACCTCCATTGCTTCCAATGCCGGAAAACTTTTGGAGATTACTACGGAACAGGAAGAAATTAACACAAAACTTTCCTCTTTGTATGAACTATGGGAGCAGTTATCAGAAGAACTGGAAGAATAAAAACAGAGTTATCCACAATTTTCGTACATTTTTACTGTAAATGTGTATAATTTGTCAGACTTTTTTAAAATTAATGTTCAAATAGAGTTATTTTTGTGTATAACCCTGTGGAAATTGTGGATAACAATTGTAAATAATCTTTCAAATCATTTGGATAACAGAATTCACTTGTAATTTATGGTTGTATCTACTATAATATTTTTATATTTTGAATGTATGAAGAAACAAATTATCTGAGAAAGGATGCCCGCTATCGTTTCTTTTTTACTAGTATATGGGCAGTTATCACTGATGTGATACTTGGTTTTATCATATGAATACAAAAAAAATTGTTGTTGCCCTTGGACGGAATGCTTTTGGCTCTACCCTTCCGAAACAGCAGGAAAACGTTAAAAAAGCCGCTTCTGCCATTGCAGATTTGGTGGAAGCAAAATATGAGATTGTAATCACCCACAGCAACGGTCCTCAGGTTGGCATGATTCAGACTGCCATGACAGAATTCAGCCGCCTGGACAATAAATATACAGTTGCTCCCATGTCTGTCTGTGGAGCCATGAGTCAGGGATATATCGGTTTCGATTTACAGAACTCCATCCGGACGGAATTACTTCACAGGGGTATTTATAAACCGGTTTCCACTATTATCACCCAGGTACGGGTAGACCCCTTTGACAGCGCCTTCCACAATCCTACCAAGGTGATTGGCCGTTATATGACCAAAGAAGAGGCAGAACTGGAAGAACACAAAGGAAATTATGTCACATATGAAGAAACCGAAGAAGGCAAGGGCTACCGCAGAATCATCGCTTCTCCGAAACCCATCGACATCTATGAAATCGATGCCATCAAAGCTCTGGTGGATGCAAACCAGCTGGTAATCGCTGCTGGTGGCGGTGGTATTCCGGTTCTGGACCAGCCAACTGGTCTGAAAGGCGCCAGTGCAGTGATTGAGAAGGACTATACGGCAGCAAAGCTTGCGGATATGATTCATGCCGACGCCCTGCTGATTCTCACCTCCAGCGATTATGTTTCCATAACTGACGAAAACGGAAATAAAAAAGAACTTGGTAAATTAAGTGTAGCTGAAGCAAATAAGCTGATTGAAGATAACAAATTAAATCCTCTGACCACTCTTCCAAAAATTGAAGCAGCAGTTAATTTTGTTGCTGCCGGAACCGGAAGAAAGGCTATCATAACCAATCTTGTTAAAGCAAAAGCCGGTGTCAATCTGAAAGTTGGAACAATTATCGAATAAATGAATATAGAATGATAAAACGGAACGAACCATAATCATAAAAACAATTATGGTTCGTTCCATTTTATCATGTTCTGCCAAAGTATGTTTATAAATTGCTTTCCGGCTATCGAAACCGGTTGCATTCAAATTTTCTTCTGGTTTCCACACAGTTCATTAAACTATTGTATCTGGTTTCCAGTTCTCCCTCGTCCACTGTCACATCCAGTGCCGCTGCAATATCGTCTATCAGGCGGTCCGTCATACGATTTTTAATGCTGACCAATACATTCTTCTTTTCTTCAAACGTATCGGCATCTAAAAACTGCAACAGACAGGGATTGGCTCCTTGCTGTTCATTTTCATTGATATTCGTATCGGATTCCCATATCCCTTGAGGTTCTGCATACTTCTGCTCTTTTTCGGCAACCGTTACCGGATTTCCGGCACTTAACCTGCTATCGTCAGTCTGTACAATCTTCTTATCGTCCATTAATCCGGCTTCCATCCCAGTTTCTTTTTTCGAAAAGGAATCCTGTTTTTCTAGAAATTCCGGCTCGTAAAGTAGTTCAAAGCGATATCTCTGTCTCGCTCTCGGATATTTTCTGCGGTCTACTTCACTTAGGAACATATCCAATGGTCTGGCATGAACCCTGAAATCTTCATACAGTTTCTGATAAATCACCAGCTCTTCTCCTGTTTCGGAATGAACTGCCACAGTGATAATCTGATATAATTTTCCTTTAAAATGCCTATAAATCTGTCCCGGACGCAGGACTCTCCTGTTATCTGCCATTTATACTTATACCATCTCCTGTAATGTTGCTCTGACTGCCCGAATAAAGTCCTGACTGCTTAAAACAGCAGGATTTGGATTTGTTGTAATCAACGCAAGGTCTTTGGTCATTTTGCCCTCTTCTATGGTCTTAATACAGGCCTGTTCCAACTTGTCGGCAAATTCTGATAATGCCGTATTTCCATCTAATTCTCCGCGTTTTCTTAATGCTCCCGTCCATGCAAAAATCGTAGCCACTGAATTTGTGGAAGTTTCCTCCCCTTTCAGATGTTTGTAATAATGTCTCTGTACGGTACCGTGAGCCGCTTCATACTCATAATATCCGTCCGGGGATACCAGTACGGAAGTCATCATGGCAAGAGAACCAAATGCGGAAGATACCATATCACTCATTACATCACCATCATAGTTTTTGCAAGCCCAGATATATCCGCCTTCCGACTTCATCACGCGGGCAACTGCATCATCTATCAGTGTATAGAAATATTCTATGCCGGTTTCTTTAAATTTATCCGCATATTCTGCCTCAAATATTTCATTAAAAACATCCTTAAAGGTGTGGTCATATTTTTTTGAAATGGTATCCTTTGTGGCAAACCATAAGTCCTGCTTTGATGCCAAAGCATAAGTAAAGCAGCTTCGTGCAAAGCTTTCTATGGAGTTATTCAGGTTGTGCTGTCCCTGAATGACACCGGCGCCTTTAAATTCATGGATTAACTCCCTTGTTTCCTTTCCGTTTTCATCGGTAAATACCAATTCTGCTTTTCCTGCTCCTGCAACTTTCATTTCCGTTGCCTTATATACATCACCATAGGCATGTCTGGCAATGGTAATCGGTTTCTTCCAGTTCTTCACACAAGGTTCGATTCCCTTTACAATAATTGGTGTCCGGAATACGGTTCCGTCTAAGATAGCACGAATGGTTCCGTTGGGACTCTTCCACATTTCCTTTAAATTATACTCTGTCATTCTCGCTGCATTTGGAGTTATAGTGGCACATTTAACTGCTACACCATATTTTTTCGTTGCTTCTGCAGATTCCACCGTAACCTTATCATCCGTAGCATTTCTATGCTCCAGTCCCAAATCATAATATTCCGTATTCAAATCGATAAAAGGCAGCAACAACTCATCCTTTATCATCTTCCACAATATTCTTGTCATTTCGTCGCCATCCATCTCCACCAATGGCGTAGTCATTTTAATCTTTTCCATTAAAACTGCTCCTCCTGTTTTTTTGTTTGAATCCTTTCCCGGACATTCATACAAACTAAGATATAATTAATGATGGAATAAACGCAATCCTGTAAAGCACATTGCCATATTATATTTATTACACGTCTCAATGACATTGTCATCACGGATAGAGCCGCCCGGCTGTGCTACATATTTCACACCGCTCTTATGGGCCCGCTCAATATTGTCTCCAAACGGGAAGAAGGCATCGGAACCCAAAGCCACATCCTGCATATTGTCCAGCCATGCTCTCTTTTCTTCTCTGGTAAATACTTCCGGCTTTACCTTAAAAATATGTTCCCATGCGCCATCTGCCAATACATCCATGTAATCTTCACCAATATATAAATCAATGGCATTGTCCCTGTCTGCCCGTCCAATGCTATCCACAAACTGTAATCCCAGTACCTTCGGAGACTGGCGCAAGAACCAGTTATCCGCCTTGGAACCTGCCAGTCTCGTACAGTGGATTCTGGACTGCTGTCCCGCTCCAATACCGATGGCTTGTCCGCCTTTGGCAAAACATACGGAATTGGACTGGGTATATTTCAATGTAATCAGCGAAATAATTAAGTCAATTTTAGCTGATTCCGGAATCTCTTTATTCTCTGTTACCAGATTACCCAGGAAATCGTCATCAATGACAAGTTCATTTCTTCCCTGTTCAAATGTAATACCAAATACTTCTTTCCGTTCAATCGGATTCGGCTTATAATCCGGATGAATCTGTATAACATTGTAATTTCCTTTTTTCTTTGCTTTTAGTATCTCCAACGCCTCCGGCTCATACCCCGGTGCAATCACGCCGTCGGATACTTCCCGTTTAATCAGTTTTGCCGTTGCCACATCACAGATATCAGATAATGATATAAAATCACCAAAGGAGGACATCCGGTCTGCACCTCTGGCTCTTGCATAGGCATTGGATAAGGGCGTAAATTCTTCCATATCTTCTACCCAGTATATTTTTTTCTCCACATCGGTAAGAGGAAGTCCTACTGCCGCTCCAGCCGGAGAAACATGCTTAAAGGATGTGGCTGCCGGAAGTCCGGTTGCCTTCTTTAATTCACTGACTAACTGCCAGCCGTTAAACGCATCCAGAAAATTGATGTATCCCGGCTTTCCGTTCAGCACCTGAATCGGCAGCTCACCCTCATTCATATAAATTCTGGAAGGTTTCTGATTAGGATTACATCCGTATTTTAATTCTAATTCTTTCATCAAACTCAACCTCTGCTTTCTTTCTATCTGTTTATTCACTCTATTTGTTTTTATTATAAATCAGGCTTTCGTATGTTCCTGTTGCAATATCAATATATCTTACAAATAAAGATACTTTATTGTCTTCATTCAAAGAATTCCATAAATCCTCTGCAAATTCTTTCATATCGTTCTTTACTGTTATTAATTTAGGCTCGCCTTCAAAACTTGGAAGCGGATTTCCGTCGCACTTATATGTATGAATAAAATGTCCTTCACCAGCCACCGGATTCATATAAGAAAACGTATACCGGTTGCAGGCTTCCGGATTTCCGTTATTGCTCTTTAAAATGGACATGGCATAATTATATTCTCCATTTTCTATATGCATAATTCCGGAAATTCTAGGAGTATAATTCGGACCGTCCGGTTCAAATTCCCTGGTTCTTAAGGACTGCTCAAAGGTCTGCTGCTTATCCATTAATTCATAAATGGTATCGGTCTGGTCGCCATTGGTTACAATCGTCTTATTCCCCAATACCCTTACCGGTGCGTATATAATAAGACTTGGGTCCGTTAATTTTGAAGGATCAAAAGCCTCCGTGCGGATTCCATCTCCGTCTTCCACAAAGATTCTGTTCCGGCTGTTTTCACTTCTTCCCATTATGAAATATGCAGTAACCGCTTTGGTGCCGTCCGGTGTCTTACCAATGATAATACCTCTGCCCGGATAGGCATTCTCTTTCAGTTCCTTTTCAATTGAAATCATTTCCATTCGTTCAAAGACCTCCTAAAGTATATGTTTTCATAGATTGTATTATCATACCATTATTTTGGATAATTTACAAGTTTCACTGAAACCTTTTGGGATGTATAGGGTACTATTCAGGCAGAATTGCTGCAGGCAGATTATAAATTCGTTAAACGGACGCAGTTATGTCCGGGGAAGGCGGTCCGAATGTTCCACTTCAGACAGATGAAAGTTCTAAGTGTTCTGTAAAAGATATTCGAAGGCGGACGCTACCGGCGGATATTCGGCATCCTGCCTCAAATCCGCCTTTTTCTGACCTCGTGTCAGAAAATAGCTGGAACCTTAGCAGAACACTAAGAACTTGCAATCTGTCTTTCGTAGTCACATTC